>NZ_JAEHOK010000032.1 GCF_016236915.1 Salegentibacter maritimus | reverse complement strand
GGGTCTGTAAATTAAACTCTGTCTGATGTTTCAATTCCTCTGGGGCTAGCCCCAGAGGAATTGGCGTTTATGTCCAGCGGTATCCGGTCTCCAAATTTAATATAAAATTGCTGAATCGTAAGGCTCCAATTATGCAAAGGAGCGGTCCATTTCTTCTCAATGTTTCGTGTGGCCAGGTAGACTAGCTTTAGCAGCGACATATCAGTGGTGAAAGCACCCTTGGTTTTGGTAACTTTCCGGATTTGCCGATGGAAGCCCTCTACGGCATTAGTGGTGTAAATAATCTTCCTAATGGGTTCTGTATACTCAAAATACTGGGATAGCTGTTCCCAGTTACGCTGCCAACTTTCAATAACTACAGGATATTTATTACCCCATTTCCCTTCCAGGTTCAATAGCTCATCTTCGGCTACATCTTTAGTGACAGCCCTATAGACCTTTTTCAGGTCTTTCATAAACTCTTTTTGATCTTTAGAGGCAATATACTTCAATGAATTACGGATTTGGTGTACAATACAAAGCTGAACCTGAGCCTTTGGATAAACGCTTAAGATGGCTTGTGTAAAGCCTTTGAGATTATCTGTACAGGCTATTAAGATATCCTGTAATCCACGGTTATGAAGGTCGGTTAAAACCTGTAGCCAGAAATTAGCACCTTCGCTCTCAGAGATATACATCCCCAGGATTTCCTTTTTCCCTTCTTTGGTAATACCCAGGATGTTATAAAGTGCTTTGTGGGCAATCTTTCCATCCACTTTAACTTTATAATGCATGGCATCAAGCCAAACAATACAGTAAAGGGGTTCTAAAGGACGACTTTGCCAGGCTTTGATATCAGGAATGATCTGATCGGTGATCTGGCTTAAAACCGTATGGGAAATATCGGTATCGTACATTTCTTTGATATGACCCGAGATGTCACGGTAGCTCATTCCAAGTCCATAAAGACCGATAATTTTTTCTGAAAGATTATCAGCCAGAATCGTCTGTCGCTTTTTAACCAGTTCCGGTTGGAAGCTACTTTGACGGTCTTCAGGGGTTTCAATGTCAAAAGAGCCAAAGCCACTTTTAAGCTTTTTCTTTCCCTTGCCATTGCGTTTATTCCCTTTGGAGCGTTCATCACTACTTAGATGAGAGTCCATCTCTGCCTGAAGGGCCTTCTCAATAACGTTCTTGAGCATCGGTGCAAAAGCACCGTCTGCACCAAAAAGGCTTTTGCCTGACATGAACTGGTCAAGCACCTTTTTCTCGAATTCTTGTTGTTCTTTTGTTGCCATAATTCTGTATGAATGAAATTAATAAATAATTCAATTCAGACAGAGTTTATTTTACACTCTCGGAGGAGATCTATAAGGTGACTTCTAGTTTTCCATCTTCAGAAATATATGGCTTGACAAATCAGCTTAGGCGGGCTTCGGTTTCAATTCCTTCAAATATTGCTGAAGGAGCAGCACGAAAAGGCGATAAAGAACTGCTTTATTTTATCAATGTTGCAATTGGTTCCGTTTCTGAAATAGAAACTCAATTACTAATTGCGGTAAGGTTAAAATACATAAAGGGAGATAACACCATCTTTGAGTCAGCCGCAGAAGTTCGTAAATTATTACTGGGTTTCAGAAATTATTTAAATAAAAAGGAGTGAATATATTTTTGTCTCCTCACTCTTCACTCCTCACTAATAATACAATAATGAGCGAAGCGAATAAAACTAGCCGAGCTCTCCAAAATGATTTCCAGCTTGAAAAAGTATTTGAAGAAGTAAATGGTTGTTAGTTGTTAATCTGTAGTCGATAGGCTGTAGTCGTTAGAATAAAAAAACCTACCGACTAAAGACTAAAGTCTATCGACTATGTGGAAACTACCGTCTCCCGACTACCGGCTAAAAAACTCCCGACTCTCAACTAATCTCCCATTAACAAAGCTGTGTTAATCCACTGCCAAATATGAAAACTGCTTTGGTTGTCTCCCGCCTGGTAAATTTTCCATTCTTTTTCTATTTCTTTAAAATTGAACCAATTTGGGGCTTTCGAGTATCTAAGCTTCTCTAAATTATCATCGGTAAAGTTTTTTAACTCTTTAGCCAGCCATTCTCTTTGTGGAGTTTGCAGAGGCCTTTTAGGGGCATAGCTTAAATTTTTTGGAGCAATTTCTTCAAGTATTTTTCTAACTAGAAATTTTTGAATCCCATTAAAAATTTTATGTGCTTCAGGCTGCGAAAAAGCAAATTCTACCAGTCTGTAATCCAGGAAAGGTTCCCTTAATTCGGTGCTATAAGCCATAGAAATGCGGTCATTGAACCTTAAGGCACGTGGAATTTTAGTATAAAAGAGATCCCTGTATTGCAAGTTTTGCAGGTTGTTATTAAATGGCTTCGGATATACCGGTTTTTTAGCTAATTTTTGAAATTCTGGATTCAGCACCTGCAATTTAAAAGGACTCGTTTTTCCTAATCCCTGTATAATATTAGTGTTGTTAGAATTTTGATAATAGTCGTAGCCCGCCCATTGCTCGTCCATTCCCTGCCCATCTAATAGCACCTTTATACCCTCTTTTTTCGCAGCTTCAAATAAGGTAGCATAGGCTAAAGTGGGTATGCCGGCATAAGGCTCATCCTGGATATCACTAAGAAATCGCGCTTTTTCGATAACATCGGTAGGCTGTATTTTTACTTTTTCGAGGGGGTTTTGAGTAGTTTTAATCATTTCCTCAACCCAGGCTAATTCATCATAATTCTTATGGCCGGTATAAAAAGTATAAGCTCTAATTTTATTATTTTCCTGGCTCTTGTTGACCAAAGCCAATAATAGCGAGCTATCCACTCCGCCACTAATATTAAAACCTACGGGCACATCGGCTCTAAACCTTAGGGAAATACTATCCTTTAAAATTTCAGTATAAGATTGCTTTGCCTCCTTAAATGATAAAGTGCCGGAGTAATCTTTAAGTCTATTTTCAAAGCTGTACCACTTTTCAAGCTTTAAATTTTCATCCTTAAATTCCAAAAAATATCCTCCCGGCAGTTGCTGTATAGCCTGATAAAAAGTATCACCGGGCATTCCGTAAGAGCCATAAGCAAAATAATTGGCCCATACTCTTTCATTAGGATCACTATGCTTTAAAATGCTGTTTAGGGCTTTAATCTCACTGCTGAAATAGAACTCATTATCGTTTTTTACATAAAAAAATGGTTTTACGCCAAACCTATCGCGGGCGGCAAAAAGTCTTTTTTCAAGACTATCCCAAATGGCAAAAGAAAACATACCATTTAGCCTATTGAGACAGGTTTTTCCCCAAACGCTATACGCAGCCAGTAGAACTTCAGTGTCAGAGTTTGTTTTGAAATTATAGTGCCCTTTTAGCTGCTGTTTTAACTCGATGTAATTATAGATTTCGCCATTGAATGTAAGGTGATAACGTCCCGAAATATCGGTAAAAGGCTGATTGGCTTCTGAAGAAAGATCTATGATGGAAAGTCGGTTATGGCCAAGCCTGCAAAAACCTGGATCTGTATATTCTCCTGTATGCTCAGGGCCACGATGCTTCTGAAGTTTCATCATTTCCTGAAGATCTTCGATGTTATATTTTGCTGAAATTATTCCTGCGATCCCGCACATTGCTTTTATGTATTTTGATATTTTTTGAGGTCTAATTTCGTCAGCCTCTCCTTCAACTTTTATTACCCAAAATCTCTTCAGCTCTTTTCCAATCTTCTTGTGTGTCAATATTTATATAAGGGTATGCGCTTGTATTTACAAAGCCAATGTTTTTTCCGAAAAGAGAGTTTTCGTTTAAAAGTATATCGGTTTTAGTTAGGTAAACGGCTCCATCTCTATGATAGGCTTTTGGTAAATCCTGCCTTCGACTTATAATTTCTTTTTCCCCGGTAGCTATACGAAGAGCTCCCTGGTTTTCTTCAAACACCCAATGCGGATTATACGCTTTGGGTACTTCTCTCACTGAAATCAACGAATCAAAACCTCCATCTTTAAATTTTTGAATGGCTTCATCTATAAGTCCGGTTTTTCTAAAAGGCGTTGTAGGTTGTAATAAACAAATCGCATCAAATTTTATTCCCTGATCCAGGTAGTAATTTAGGGCGTGCCTGGCAACCTCTATACTGGAACTGGAATCCTGTGCCAGGCTAGCGGGGCGTTTAAATGGAACTTCCAGGTCAAGTTGAGTTGCAAGCTGAATAATTTCTTCAGAATCTGAGCTTAGGATTAGCTTATTTAGAAGTTTGGCTTGTTTTGCTGCTTCATAGGTGTATTGCAATAATGGTTTTCCGCCCAGGATTTTACTGTTTTTACCCGGAATACCTTTACTGCATCCACGGGCGGGAATAAGACCTAAAATATTCATAATAAAGCAGGTTTTTTTAAGTTAATAGGTAATAGTTTTAGCATAGGTAAGCTCAGAAGTGGCTAATATCTCAGCGATCTTCTTTCCTGAATCTCCATTCCCATAGATATTTGAAGTTTTAAAATGATGGGTGCCAATCGCTTTTTCGGTTGCTTTTAAAATTTCATTTAAATCATAATTCACATCCATTACATTTTTTGTGCGCAAACGTCTAAATTGCCTGTTACCAATATTCACCACAGGAACACCCAAATAGGCACATTCCCTTAAGCCTACACTGGAATTTCCAATTAAAGCTTTTGAATTCTTTAAAAGTCTTAGAAAGTCTTTTGGTTGCATATTCTTAAAAAAATGGATGTTTTTAGGTTTTTCAAGTTCTCTAAAAGCTCTAATTCCATTAGAAGTACCATCAGATCCTGCATCTACATTAGGCCAAAACCAAAAAGCAGGCATATCTAATTTTTTAACGGCTTTTAAAGTTTCGGTTATATGTGCTTTGGCTTGCTGATATTCGGTAGTAACCGGGTGTTGCATAACCACTATATAAGCGTTCTTCCAGTTTAATGCAGAACCTACGCCTCCATATTTTTCAATAGGATCAAAATCCAGTTGGGGACTTTCCAATATTTCCTTAGCCAAATCTATAGAAGGGCAGCCGGTGTTGATCACTTTCTCAGGGTTTTCTCCCAATTTTATAACTCTTTTTCGTGCATCTTCTGAAGCTACCAGGTGAAGATCGGCCAGTTTTGTATTGGCATGTCTTACTTTTTCATCAATGCTTCCGGTAACCTCCCCGCCCTGTATATGTACCAATGGAATATTTTGATAAGCGGCAGCGATAGAAGTTGCAATGGTTTCAAATCTATCGGCAATGCTAAGTACGGCATCGGGTTTTAGATTATAAAAAACATTGGTAAGTTCCATAACCCCAAGCCCGGTAGTTTTAGCCATGGTAGTGGGATTTTCGCCTTCCAGCACCATAAATACTTTTGCAGCGATCTCAAAACCATCTTTTGCGATAAAATCTATGGCATTTCCGTAGCGATCTAATAAAGCTGAACCTGCAATTACCAATTGAAGCTCTAACTTTGGATGCTCTTGTATGGCCGTAAGAGCAGTTTTTATCCTGCTATATGAAGGCCGGGCGGTAACAACAACGCATATTTTTCTTTTGGGCATTTTCGGTTGTTAGTTATGAATTATCGGTTAATTTCCTGAAGTCTTCCATTTGGCTGAAAGGCTGGTATCGCTAAAGTAGCAAATCTCTTTCGAAATGCCTTTTATTGTTTTTTGTTTTTACCCAGGGATTTTTGAAGGTAAAACTAAGCGGCCACAAATACACGAATTAATTCAGTCTTTAGTCATTAGTTGTTAGAACTATAAAATCTATCGCCTAAAGACTAAAGTCAACAGACTAAACGAGCGCGGTAATCTTTTACTGAAATTTTTAAATGTGAAAAATAAAACTACCGACTAGAGCCTACCGACTACCGACTAAAGTCTAGAGACTACCGACTAAAGTCTAAATACCAACAACTCCCCACTAAACATATTTTCGATATATTTGAAGTTCCGGTCCCGGAATTACTACTTAAAATTTACAGTTTTATATTTTGAAAAATCACCAACAAACTTCTTTCCAGGGAAAAGAAATTCCTTTATTCTTTTGGAGTGAGATCAAATTTATTTTTAGGGATAAAGAGAATTATGGAGATTTACTATCAAAATACCTGGTAGAAAAAATTAGTGGTAAACCAGTAAAATTTGTTCAGCCTAAGAAACAGCCGTGGTATAAACGGAATAAAACAAATTTTCTGGCGGTTGGAAGCATTTTACATCATGCCGATAAACATAGTATTGTTTGGGGCAGCGGAATTATAGATCATGAACAGGAAATTGCAAAAGCTGATTTCAGGGCTGTTCGGGGGCCACAAACCAGGGATTTTTTACTGAAACTCGGTTATAAGTGTCCCCAAATATACGGCGATCCGGCACTTTTGCTGCCTAAATATTATAATGCAGAGGTTAAAAAAGAGCATAAAATTGGGATTGTTCCGCATTACCACGATTATAAAAAAGCTTTGGAGCTCTTTCAAAATAATCCGGCCATAAAAGTCATAGACTTACTTACTTTAGATGTAGAGAAAACAACAAGGGAGATAGTAAGCTGTGAAAATATTATTTCTTCTTCTTTGCACGGGCTTATCGTGGCGCACGCGTATAAAATCCCGGCGCTTTGGGTAGAATTTTCAGATAAAATCTTCGGAAATGGCATAAAATACCGGGATTATTTTGAATCTGTAAAGATTCCGTATTATGGAGCCGACTTTATAGAAACTGGAAAATCGGTTGAAGAATTACTGAAATTAATGCAGGATAAACCGCTGTTACCGGAAGATAAAAAGCTGGAAGAAATACAGGAAGGTTTACTGGAAAGTTGTCCCTTTATTTAAGTTAATGTGCAGACTTACCACAAAAATATTCGTAATAAAATAGCAACAAAGTCAAAGCTTGAGAAACCTAAAACTCACAGTTCACAAAATTTTAAATCAATTTCTTACGATCTGTGAAAAAAGGGTGAGACTTTAAAAAGCCCAACCTCTGTTGTTTTAATTTTACACACTTTACGGGATAGTGTTTTTTAAAAGCTGAAACAATACTTCCAAAAATCATAAATAAACCTCTTACCCGAAGTCAGTTAATAATTTATCGAAAACCGAACTCTTTCGATATTTAAAGTGGATTATTCGTTTGGGGATGTTACATTTCAAGCTCTATCAGTTCCTACTTTTGGATCTCTTTTGGTATGTAAAACAGCATGAACAAATACAATATTGTTTTCTATTGTATAATAAATTCCAAACGGAAATTTTTCCGTGAAACAAACCCTAATACTATTGTATCTCTTTTGGTAATGTTCGGGATTTTCCTTTAGTATTTCCATGGATTTACTAATTTCCTTCAAAAAAAGTTCGGTAAGATGAGTAGCATGAGAGTAGAACCATTTAACAGTTTCAGATATGTCCTGTTCTGCTAATGGTTTTACAATAATTTTATAGCTCATATTCTTTTTTCAAAGCATCCTGTATTTCTTCCCAACTCTTTCCCTCTTTTGGATTTTCCTGATGATATTTTAAACGCTTGTCAAGAACTTCTCTATAAGGTTTAGGCAATAATTCACCTTCATCAGCTTCTATAATAGCATTAATTATCATCAACATACGATCATCAGCACGTTCAATATATTTTCGGATCCGGTCTTTAATCTCTAATGTATCCATCTTATTGCTTTATTTCAAAAGTACAAAAATTGTTTTTGCTTTTTGTTTTTTATTTGTTCTTTATATTCTCAATATCAGTAAGTTAATTGGTTTTTAATGGTTTTGTATAAAAACATGGACATATTTGAATCTTATTTCCGGATAAGAATTTCAAAAAATTAAACCTTTATTTTCACTGCCCGGCTGAACAGTTCCGGATTAACGAATTTCCAATCAGTCAATTACCGATTTATAAAACCTAATATTCTCCTCCACAATCACTTTTGTAGAAAACTTCTCCATAATCCGCTGTCTCGCTGCTTTGCCCATTTTCCCTGCCAGTTCCTTATTGTTAAGCAATACAAGGACTTTATCGGCATAATAGGCGTGGTTTTTAGGATTTACAGTGAATCCAGTTTTACCATCTATCACAACCTCTTTCGCCCAGCCGATATCTGAGGTGACTACAGCTTTTTCCATAGCCATCCCTTCCAGCCAGGTCATGGGGAGGGCCTCGGCAAAACTAGGTAGGGTGATCACTGCAGATCGCTCTATTTCAAGCTTTACCTGCTCATAAGACAGGCTTCCTTTCCAAACCACTTTGTCCCGACTTTCTTTAGTCAGGATTTCTTCAAACAGCTCTTTTGTAGACTTTCCGGTATGTATATCCCTAACGTCTTTTCCTACCATAACTAAACGGGCGTCGGTATTGTTTTTATGAACTAAATTGAAAATATGAGCGAGTTCCAATACTCCTTTCTTTCTGATAATACTACCAAAATACAGAAGGTTGCCGGGTGCAGCTTCCTTGATGTTGGGCTTAAAAGTATTGGTGTCTATAGAATTCGGGATAATTTTAATGTTCTTTTTTAGCTTAAAAAGCTCTCGGGTTTTATGAGCTGTAAACCTGCTTACAGAAAGTAGGTGATCGGCATTTCTTAAGGCTAGTTTTTCGAACCAGAAATTTTTTTTCTTTTGAGGCCGTCCTTCAAGTTTACAGAAATAGGAATCGCTGCCGTGCATTCTTAATACTAACGGACAGGTCAGATTTATAAAAGCTGTAATCCCAGTCCAGTCAGGAGCTTCAATGACATCGATTTTTTCTTCCCGAATAAGTTTGTTGAGGTAAGATTCTAAATATTTCCGGTAACGGTACCATCCTAAAAAATTATAATTCCTTTGTTTAAGAAAATGAAATTTAATGCCCGCTTCTTCAAATACTTCATTTGTCTCCTGCCCATACACGATAAGACTAATACGAAGTTGTTTTTTAACCAATTCTTCCGCCAGGTTTTTTATACTGGTACCCAATCCGCCCGATGGGGTTGATTTCGGGTGCGGGTATTCTGGTGTAAGGAAGGCGATGTGCATATTATTAATTTGATAAAGAAAGAGATAGTGGGTTGTTTTTAATTATTTCAAAATAGTCATGTTCGTTTATTAATTTCTTGGTACTTAAACTAGACAATCTTTGGTTGAATATTTAAATTTAATGTGTTTTTAATTAAAAAATTTATTGAAAATATAAGGAAGGCACATAATAATTAAAGTTAAATTATTTAAGATTGAAAAAACTTGTTGGTTTTTTTTAGAGAGTTTGTTTAAGTCTTTTGAGATCAATAATAAAGTAATAGGAAGAAACACTAAAAACCATCTTGGTTGAATATTCGTTATTACAATGAAACAAATCATTAAAAAGTAAATAAAGGAATAGAAGTATATGAAATCAGTTTTACTTATTGATTTTGTAAAATAGACTTTTTTTATTCGGGTTATAAGGAAAATAGAAAATGGAAAAATGAATAAGCCCGTTTGCCTCACTAAATATTTAATTCCTATTGCACTATCTATGAAAAACTCTTTAATTGTTAGTCTAGGATTAAAAAATATCATTTCAAAAAAAGTTGACGGTAAAGAGCTTTTACCGTTTTCAACTAAGTAATTCTCAGTTTCTTTCAAAGTAACATGCTTAAATCTTTCCTGATTTCCTGAATCTATTAATAATGCGTTATAGTAATCCCATTGTGCCCAGTTAACTGGTCCCGTGAGGGTTTTATCATCGAAAGAGAATTTTTGTTGTGAAATTAAAGAATAGGAATTCAATATTATAAATACAATAAAGGATGTAGATATTAATTGTAAACCATGTTTATAATTAAGATGGTCTTTGTGATTTAAAAAAAATGAAAGAAAAAAGTATAGACTGAAAAATGATATTATATAAGTAGCAGCCATTTTTCTGGTAAACAGCATCAAAGCTAATAGGATACTTGTTATAAAAATACCTTTAGAACTTTTAGATGATAATGAGAAATACGATATAAAAAATAGATTACCGAATAAGGCTAATAGTATATCATTCATTGCCAGGAAAATAGTTGCTTGAGTTATAATTAAATACGCGAGCCATAAATACACTGTGATTTTTAAATTAGAACCAAGGTTTAAATATTTTTTGTCGAATAATAAGAGAACTAGAAACAGTATAAGCCCAGAAATAAGACTTATTAGTTTTAGGGAAAAAATAGAATTGTTTATTATCAGATTAAAAGAATAACTGAGTATTAAATAAGGTACGGAAGTACCATCTAAAATGGCTTGGCCAAGTCCGTATTTATTTGCTGTCGTTAGGTCTTTAAGAAATTTATTTTCATCTCCAGAATAATTGAATTTTAAAAATATATCCTGAAATAAATAGATAGTATAGACAGTTAGAATGAAAAAAAGAAGTATATACGATAGTTTATAAAATCTTTGGATATATGTTTCCATTTTAAAGTTTTGATTTTACTTGGTAAAAAGCCGGAAAACGTAACCTACTAATCTTGTAAATAAATAATAAGTTAGTTTTAATACTGGTACCCAATCCGCCCGATGGGGTTGATTTCGGGTGCGGGTATTCTGGTGTAAGGAAGGCGATGTACATATTTAGTTTTTAGTTATCGGTTCTCAGTTTTCAGTGTGTTTTGATCCAGAATAATCTCTAATTTTCTCCAAATCCTTTCCGAAGCTTTATCTGCCGGAAAAGTATTTATTCTTTTATACCATTCAAGGGCTTTTTCAGCTTTCTGCATTGGATTTTTTAAAGCTTTTTCCAGTTTTGCCGGGATTTCTTCTTTTGAATTTAACCAAAATACTTCTTTGTCGGTGGGCATAGACCTGAAGTGCACAAAATCATAGACCTTTTTATGGCTCCAGGAAGCCTTTGTTTTAGCTTTTACCTCATAATTAAGGTACAAACAAGGCTTTTTGAAAATAGCAAAATCAAAAACCATAGAAGAACCTAAATTTACTACCAGTTCTGAGTGCAAAATTGTATTTATTTGAAGTTTAAGATCTTCCTTTCTGGGCAATACAGAATTCCAATTATCCCCGGTTTTTTTCCAAATGGGGGCTATGGATGTAATAATTTCTCTATGTTTTTTTAAAACTCCATCGTAGCGGTTTGAAAAATCTACAGGACAGCGTCTAAATATGATTTCTAAGTTATGGCCTTTTGCATTTAATAGCTTTATAGCATATGCCAGGTCATTTAAATATGCCGGATCATCTGGTGAGGTGGTAATATCGTCGCCACTAAAACAGATATACTTTTTTGTATAATCGAGTCCATATTCTTTAAAAAAATCTTCCCGGCTTTGTCTCAAATCGCCGTTATAATGAGGCTCAAACTGTGGTGTTCCGGTTATATGTACTTGCGATTCCTTTATCTGCGGGTAATATTTTAATAATTCAGCCTTCATATATTCGCTCCAAACAAAATAATAATCGGTTTCCACTACCATAGTGGCTTTTGGTAAATTGTCCCAGGAAAAAATAAAAGTAGAAGTAGGGATTTTAAGGTCCTGGGCGACGGTAAGTGGAGCGATAGCATTAACCGGCCGCTGATTGGTGCAAAATACCAGGTCTGGCTTTTCCTCCTGCAGTATTTCTTTACACTTTTGGTAGTAAGCTCCTTTACGTTCGGAAGATTTCATCTTAGTTCTTAGCCTCTGTAGTCCCTTTTCATCTTTATGCGTGGCTACTAATCCCTGAACTATTCCGGTTTTTATTTTTGCTTTAAGATTTTGATGGGAATTTGCGAACTTATAGGTTTGATAGACCGGGTCTTTCAATTTTCGACTAAAATAATTGAGTTCAGCCTCAATTTTTGCTCTTTTTAGCAGGTCGGTTTTTGTATTTGCCCTGCCCTCCAGTTTTATCTCTTTATAACCCAGTTTTTCTAAATTAAAAGGAGTATGATTCCAAAAAATCACTTCCCAACCCATTTGCTCTCCGATTTTCACAAAGGAGGTAAAAGCAAAATTTCGCAGGCCAACCCCATCGGGCAGGAGAATTAATATTTTCTTTTTTGAATTCAGGGTAGTTGATGCTTAGCTTGGATTCAAATATAGGATTTTTTGTAACGGTGTGTTTTAGAATCCAAAAATTGATAAAACTATAATTATTCTGGACATCTACCTTATTTTGTTTCAGAATAAGTGCTCTTCTATTTTGGGGAATATCTAATAATAATCTAAACTTTTATATCTTGGTCTCTTAAAGAATTTGATGAAAAAAGCATTAATAACAGGTATTACCGGCCAGGACGGAGCTTACCTCGCCGAATTGTTGCTGGAAAAAGGCTATGAAGTTCATGGTATAAAGAGAAGGTCTTCCCTCTTTAATACCGAGCGTATAGATCATCTATATCAGGATCCGCACGAGAAAAATATTAAGTTTAAACTACATTTTGGAGATCTTAGTGACTCCATGAATCTTACTCGAATAATCCAGGAAGTACAGCCCGATGAGATTTACAATCTTGGAGCAATGTCTCATGTTAAGGTAAGTTTTGACACTCCAGAGTATACCGCAAATGTAGATGGGACGGGAACTTTACGACTTTTAGAAGCGGTACGGGTTTTAGGACTTAGTGAAAAAACCCGCATTTATCAGGCTTCAACCTCAGAATTATATGGCAAAGTAGTGGAAACACCCCAAGATGAGAAAACGGTGTTTTATCCGCGTAGCCCTTATGGGGTGGCCAAACTTTATGCCTATTGGATTACAGTGAATTACCGGGAAGCCTATAATATTTTTGCCTGTAACGGAATCCTTTTTAACCACGAATCTCCACGAAGAGGAGAAACTTTTGTTACCCGAAAAATTACCAGGGCCGTGGCCCGAATGGCACTGGGACTTCAGGATTGCCTATACCTCGGAAATTTAGATGCCAAAAGAGATTGGGGCCACGCCAGGGATTATGTGCGGGCCATGTGGCTGATGTTGCAACAGGATGAACCCGATGATTATGTACTGGCAACGGGAATTACTACTAGTGTAAGGGAGTTTGCAAAAATGGCTTTTGCAGAAGCCGGTATTGAAATAGGCTTTTCGGGAAAAGGTACAGAAGAAGTAGGAAAAGTTACTGCATGTGAAAACCCTGATTTTCAATTGGAAATAGGCAAAACATTAATAAGAATTGACCCCGATTATCATAGGCCTACAGAGGTAGATTTATTATGTGGGAATGCCGAAAAAGCTAAAACTAAATTGGGTTGGAAACCGGAATATGATATTAAAATGCTAGTGAAAGAAATGGTACTTGCCGATCTTGAGTTTTTTAAAAAGGAAAAACTTCTTGATGCTAATGGATTTAAGGGATTAAATTACCACGAATGATGCAGAAAGATTCAAAAATTTATATTGCCGGGCACCGTGGAATGGTAGGTTCGGCTTTGGTGCGAAAACTTGAGGCAGAAGGTTTTAAAAATCTATTGTTTGCCAGGCGTAAGGACCTGGACCTTACACAACAACAAAGCGTAGCCGAATTCTTTGAAAGGGAAAAACCGGAATATGTTTTTCTTGCTGCTGCCAGGGTAGGTGGTATTGTTGCCAATCAAAATCATCCTGCAGGTTTTATGTATGAGAACCTGATGATTCAGAATAATATAATCCATCAGAGCTATCTTTCGGGAGTGAAAAAATTATTGTTTTTAGGTTCTTCTTGCATTTATCCAAAGCATGCACCGCAACCCATTAAGGAAGAATATTTGTTGACCGGGGCTTTAGAGCCTACCAATGAGGCATATGCCCTGGCGAAAATAGCGGGTCTAAAACTATGTGAGGCTTATACTAAAGAGTATGGCTGTGATTTTATTTCGGTGATGCCTACAAATTTATATGGTCCCGGAGATAATTATGATCCTGAAAACTCGCACGTTCTACCTGCATTACTTCGTAAGTTTCATGAAGCTAAAATAAAAAGTGAGAGAACAGGTAGTAATGAACCTGTTCAATTATGGGGTAGCGGTACACCCAAACGGGAATTTTTGCATGTAGATGACCTTGCTGAAGCCTGCTTTTTTTTAATGCAGCGAGCGTCTGTTAAAACTGCTCTGAATATAGGAACCGGGAAGGATATTAGTATTTTAGAACTTGCCGAGCTCATTAAAAAACTTACGGGTTATAAAGGGAAGATTGTACATGATCTTAGCAAGCCCGACGGTACCCCCAGAAAGCTTCTTGATGTATCTGAAATTAATAAGTTGGGTTGGGAAGCTAAAATTTCGCTTCAAAAAGGGATTGAGCAGGTTTATAAAGATACGTTCTTGTAGTTTTTAAAAAAGCCGGCTTCGACTTTCTGAATAGTCGTCCTCCCGTTCGTTTATTCAGGATATCATTGACGGAATTTATTAATTACCTGAGTAACATAATACTACTTATGTATTACAAACAACATAATTTTCATTTTCTTTGCTGTGTATTCCTCTCACTTCGTTCGTCGGATACAAATGAAAACGAAACAAAAGAAAAGGCGCTTTTTCCAAGGTATTTTTCAGCAAAGCTGAAAACCAGTTTTGTTTTGCTAAAATCTTTCCAGGGCTTCAAGATTTTTTAACGCCAAACAAAACTTATACTGCGGAAAAAGATTCCAAAGCGCTGCTTTGAAAAGTCAATACCACCATTTTTCAAATCTTTTGATGCCATTCCTGGTTTGTAAAAAAAACTAATTATTAAAACGGTTTGTCACACTGAGCCGACGACTTTGGAGTCGGAAGTCGAAGTGTTTGATAGTAAGCTACTAGAGTTACCCACTTTTCTGTAGCTTAGTTTTTAATTCAGGAAGGATCTCTCCCAACATGGCAAGCATCAATAAAAGCTCTAAACTTGCTTGTGGCATTCGAAACCGAAAACCGGAATAGGTGACCACGCTAATTGCAATGGTAGAGAATACCAGGGCTATGGCAAAAGAACGCAAGTATTTATTTTTTGAAAAGAATGCATAAAAGATTAGCGTAAAAAGTGCTAAAATCTGGAAAATAACACGACCTGTTTCCAAAAAACCGGGCCTGGCCGTTTCGGGAAATGGATTAAAAGCACTCATTAATTTTTTTCCGATAATTGGTAAAATAAGATCGGGGTTGTTTTTGATAAACTCTAAGGTAGCATCTTTGTATAAATTCATTCTTGCTATTTCATTGCGAGATTTCTTTTTATTAAAACTATAGTTTTTTAGTACGAGAGTCTCATCGGCAAGATCACCTTTTGTATTGGTATGTAGACGAGGAACATCTTTATTCCAGCCTTTAGCCATTACAGCTCCCGAAGAGGTAGTAAGCACAACCTGGTTTGCGTCCAGTACCATATAATTTCTAATAAACCATACAGATACTACAGAAATGCAAATAATTGCACTTATAAATAATTTTTTAAAACTGAATTGCTTGTAAATAAAGAGGACGAACCAAATTGAAAAGGGTAAAAATAAATAATAGGGATGCGAAAGAATCATAATTCCCGCAACCAAAGATTGGAAGAAAAAACCTTCTTTTTGCTGTATATACCTTACCAGCAAATAAACCCATAAACTCATAAAAAAGAAGGTTATGGGTTCAGAGAGGAAGACCCGTGAATATAATTGCCAGGAAGGATGAATGGCATATAGGAAGCAACCAAAAAGGATAAGAACCTCCTTTAACTTTAAAAGTTTTAGCGTTTTATAGAAGATAAAAATCCCCAATAAATGAAGTAGGAATTTAAAAATAAGAATATAGGTGAGATTGTAACCGAATAAAATAAATATGCCGGCTATTAAAAAAGGCCAAACAGGAGGTCGAAAGGCTGTGGGTTTGGCTTCATTTACTTTAAGGTGTTCTATTTTATTTGTTTTAAACAACTCTAAAAGCTCCCCCCGGTTAAATGAAGTATGCCCATATACTCCCGTTTTTCCAAGGCTTGTTGCCAGGTGAATGTAATCAAAAGCATCACCATTTGCTTCATATTTTAAAGAGTTTGAAATTTTGAAATTATATATTAGAATAACAAAGAGGAGAATTCCGCATATGATTTTAAAATTTCTTATATGAATGGGTTGAAACGTCAAGCCGGTTTATTTTCGTCCTATTATTATAGTAGATAAGCCAAACAGGTTCAGGCTTAGTTTATCCAGAATCTTCCAGAGAGGAACCAATTTGTTGTAAACCTTCATTTGTGAAGCTGGAATCATATCTTTTTTTAAAATCTTTCCACTAAAAAACCAACCTGTAATGCCAATTAAATTAAAATATCGTGAATGTGAAATTTCAAGGTTGTTATCCTTGAACAATTTAGATAAAGACTGTTTAGTGTACCTACGAAAATGCCCCAGTTCTTCATCAAATTTATTATAAAGGCTGTTATAAGAAGGAACCAAAATAATTAATTTACCACCTTGCTTTAATAGTTTTTTACAATTTTCAATTGCAAGGCGGTCGTTCTCTATATGCTCAATAACGTTAAGAGCAAAAACAGAATCAAAATAATTTAAATACTGTTTATACTCATTATCGAAATCAGGATGCACTAAATCAATTGTATCTACCCCTAATAAATTAGGGTACATTTCAAATTTCTCCCTTAAAACTGAACAATATTCACTTCGAAAATCGGTTAACATAATTTCAGATCCTTCTTTAAGAAAGAAATTAGAGATATTTCCCAGTCCGCTGCCAATTTCCAGAGTCTTACCTGTTGTAAAAGGAAAAATAGTTTCAAACATCCATTGGTTGAAATTATCAGCTTCACCAATAATATCAAGTGTTTCTTTACCTTTTTTATCGGAAATAGCTTCAATTTTCATCTGAAAATATTGTATTTAAAAATGCAGTACATCGCCCTCATCGCATCTTTCCAATTTATTTTTTTTCCTTCAGCATAGGTACGCCCGTAATAAGAGATGCCAACTTCGTAGATTCGTATACCCGGAATTCTGCTAATTTTAGCCGTTACCTCGGGTTCAAAGCCGAACCTTTTTTCTTTTAGCTCCAGTGATTTTAGCACATCGGCCCTAAAAAGTTTATAGCAGGTTTCCATATCGGTTAAATTGAGATTGGTAAAAGCATTGCTTAGAAAAGTAAGAAATTTATTGCCTATAGAATGCCAGAAAAATAGAATACGATGCGGATTTCCGCCCATAAAACGAGAACCATAAACAACATCGGCCTTACCACTAAGTACCGGTCTAAGTAAATGTTTATATTCTTGAGGATCATATTCAAGATCGGCATCCTGGATAATGATATAATCTCCACCGGCAAGTTCAATTCCTTTATGTAATGCGGCTCCTTTTCCCAGGTTCACTTCCTGGCGGTGATAAACAATGGCTGAATTTGGGCTTGAATTGATAAAATTATTCACTAATTCGGCTGTGCCATCGGTAGAATGATCATCTATAATAATGAGTTCTTTTTCCAGTGGAAAATCCAGGGCCAGTTTTTCCAGCTCTTCTAAAATGGGAATAATGGTTTTTTCCTCATTGTAAGCCGGAATAATAATGGATAGTTTTTTCAAGTAGTTGATTAAGTTTAGCTTAAAATCTAAATTTAAAAGCTCTAAATTTTGCCCCGAAATTTAAAAATATCCGTGCATTACCTCGTGGACTTTCCACAGGTAAGTTTACCCAAAGATAAATTTTTTTGAAAACAATTTTATAATGAAATAGATTCAGCATATTTTTCAATAAAAGCCCTAACACTAAAATTTTTATTAATTTCACCACAAATTTCTCCAAGCTTTGCAACAACCGGAAGACGATTGGCTCTACGAGATAAGCCCCAAACGTAAGATTATAGACCTGAACTTTAAAGAGATTTGGGAGTATAGGGACTTGTTGATCCTTTTTGTAAAGCGCGATATAGTCACTGTTTATAAACAAACTATCCTGGGGCCGTTGTGGTATTTTATTCAACCCCTATTTACCTCGATTATCTTTACCCTGGTATTTAATAATATTGCCAATATCCCTACCGGTAATGTTCCACCTTTTTTGTTTAACCTTGCCGGGATAACAGCCTGGAATTATTTTAATCAAAGCCTTACACAAACCTCCGGCACCTTTAGGTCTAATGCCGGGATTTTTGGAAAGGTTTATTTCCCCAGGGTGATTATGCCTTTAAAAACTGTGATTTCCGGATTGTTTAAATTCGGCATCCAGTTAAGTATTTTTGTGGTTTTTTATGGGTATTTTTTATTGAAAGGTTATCATTTACAACCGAATATAAATTTGCTTCTCCTGCCGGTTTATGTATTAATGATGGCATTATTGGGACTGGGAGCAGGAATGATAATCTCTTCGTTTACTACAAAATATCGCGATCTTAGCGTGCTGGTAGGCTTCGCAACTTCTTTACTTATGTATATCTCGGCCGTACCATACCCTTTAAGCGAGGTGTCAGAAAAAATACCGGAGTTGGCCTGGTTGGTGAATTACAATCCCCTGGCACAAATTATTGAAGGCTTTAGGTATATGCTCCTGGATACAGGGATGTTTAGCTGGAGCGGATTTTTCTATACCCTTGTATTTTCTGTGCTACTTTTTTTAATCGGACTTATCGTGTTTAACAGAACCGAAAAGAATTTTATCGATACGGTCTAAAAACACAGTTTCCGGCAGGCAGTTTTTTAGTATGCAGTAAGCGGTCTCAGTTGGCAGTGGCAGTATGTAGCGATTTAAAGCTCTGGTCGCTGTGCTGGAGGAAGATAGATGCAATCTCCCTGGTAAAGTAACGAACAGACCAGTTTGGAATTGAACAATCAAAATAAACAACTCTAAAAAAGGCAAGCATATTCAGGCAAGGTCAAACCGACAACCGACAACTGATAACTGATAACTGATAACCCCTAACCGAAAATCCCATAAATTTTTATTACTTTTCCGGCATAATCGCCATGGTCCATGAATTATAAGGGAAAACTTAGTCGCTGTGAAGCATTGAGATTAATCTAGTTAATATTTTCAGGACTGCAAACTGCTTACTCCAATACTGTAAACTAAGCCATGAGTACCATTTTAAAAGCTGAAAATATCTCGAAGCAATACCGACTGGGAAAAGTTGGTACGGGTACTTTGGGTGACGATCTAAAACGCTGGTGGTATCATCTTCGAGGAAAAGAAGATCCTTTTTTAAAGGTAGGTGGGGTAAACGATAGAAGTGCCAAAGCTACCGAAGATTATATTTGGGCCTTGCGGGATATTAATTTTGAAGTAAAGCAGGGAGAAGTTTTAGGAATTATTGGTAAAAATGGCGCAGGAAAATCTACTTTACTTAAGTTATTATCTAGAGTAACCGCTCCCACTACCGGTAGTATTAAAACTAAAGGGCGTATTGCGAGCCTTTTGGAAATAGGTACCGGTTTTCATCCGGAACTTACCGGGCGGGAAAACATTTTTATGAATGGTGCTGTATTGGGGATGACCAAAGCAGAAATTAAAACCAAACTCGACGAAATTATCGCTTTCTCGGGCTGTGAGATGTATATAGATACTCCTGTAAAACGCTATAGTAGCGGGATGACCGTAAGACTGGGCTTTGCCGTAGCCGCACATCTTGAACCCGAGATCCTGGTAGTAGATGAGGTGCTGGCCGTTGGGGATGCTGAATTCCAAAAAAAAGCCATCGGGAAAATGCAGGATCTTTCTACCGGAGATGGGAGGACCGTTATTTTTGTAAGTCATAATATGAGTAGTGTGCAAAGTCTCTGTAATAGAGCTATTTTACTAGAAAATGGAAGAATTACATTTGAAGGGCAAACTCATAGAGTTATTTCTGAATACCTGAAGGGTAATAAGGAATCCTTAACCGATTTAATTTCGTTAGAAGATAGGGCTGGGCAGGGAAAAATACTGTTCAGTAAATTAGTTCTTGGAAATCCTTATTCTAATACTAATACATTTCGCATTGGCGAAAAGATAGGTTTTCACTTTGAATTTTTCTTAAGGAAGAGGCTTCTTACGTCTAAAATAAGGATTTTAATAGGTATTTATAATGAAAAGGATGAAGGAATTATAAGGTTTGATAGTGACGCAACAGCAAGTTTACATGTTGATGAAAAAATAAAAAGAGGGAGCATTTCCTGTATAATGGAAGACCATCTAAATATTATGCCCGGTCATTATTCTATAAATATTGCAATTTTTAACGATGGTGTTTTACAAGACCATATTGCCGGTAAAGTTATGTTTGATATTGTGAATGATAATTATTTAGGTGGAACTAAGACATTAGATGATAATAGTCTTGCGAAAGTCTTATATAAACATTCCTGGAAATTAAATAGTGAAACTGAAGAAAATCTTTAATGCCTGATATAAACTTAGAAATTGATAAAGTCCCTTATTTATATGATACCTCTGGGCGTATTTGGATAAATGGCAATAATGTTTATCGTATAATTGAGGATAAAGAAAGTATTGAAAATTACAAACACTTATTAAAATCACCTAACATCGATAAACTTTTTTCCTGTGGTCTAATCGAAACCTGGATTAAAGAAGAATTATTGGAAAAAAGGATTCTTATACTGGAACACAAAAGAATTCCTTTTATTTTACACCCTTCTGAATACACTAATCAAATGTTCTGGCAAGCTGCTTGTATGTTTGTAAAAGTGAATTCGCTGCTGTGGTCTGAGGGATTTCTAACTCATGATTCTCACCCCTGGAATATAAGTTATGATGGGTCCAAGCCGGTTTTTTATGACTTTGGATCTATAAAGAAAACTAATGTAGTAAGCGACGCGTGGTTAAATGAATTTTATGCTGGTTTTTTAGTTCCAATTTGGTTGTCAAGCTACTCCCATAAAACTTTTAAGTTTTCAAAAGAATATCGACGGGAACATGCAAAAGGTTTCGCATTGGAGCTTTTCAATTCTACTAAATTGAAGAAGACCCTATTTCGAAAAATTAGGTCTTTTTATAAATTCAGAAACAATCCTGAAAGACTTTTTAAAGAGTTACTAAAATGGTTGCATGCACATGAACCTTTGAAGGTTAAACCTGAATACTGGTCTGAATATTATAAGAATTCAGGTCTGGATTATACAAGGCCTGAGAACATTAAGCAAAGGTTTGTAAATAAAATATTACAAGAAAATAAACCATCCAAAGTGTTAGATTTGGCTTCGAACAAAGGTTATTTTGCAAAAATGGCTGCTGCTCATGGAGCTGAGGTAATGGCATTTGACTATGAGGAGGAGGTTGTAAACACCTTTATTTCATCAGGCAATCCAGGAAATATGATAACCCCTGCGCACATGGACTTTAATAAACCAACAAGTGCTCTTGGGGCAGGTTTGTTTTGGGAGAACTCGTTTAAACGATTTAATTCAGATATTGTTTTGGCCTTAGGTCTAATTCATCATATTTGCATTAGTCAGGCAACCCCGGTTTTCTTATTCTGCAAAACTTGTATGAATTATGCAGAAGATGGAATTATTTTGGAATTTGTAGATCCTGAGGATATTCATGTTGCGTGCTGGAAAAAAGAGGTGCCTAAAGATTACTCGATTGATAAAATTAAGGAGTTTATGAAGCCGAAATTTCCCCATTGTACATTTTCTGAAATTGATACCAAAGATGGACTTAATAGGACGTATTTGTTCTTTCAAAAATAAAATTTTCAAACCTTGTGGAATACGATGAAACTTTTCAACCAAATAAAAAAAATTAAGAAAAGGTTTTTGAGAAAGAATTCTCCTGATAAAATTGATGATTATACTTATTTAAAAAAGTTATCTAGATATACAAAAACGGATCAAGTATTATACGGTCATAAAATTACAATTCCTGACAATGCCTCTTTTTTGTTTATGCACGAAGAGATATTTATTAAAAAAATCTATAATTTTCAAACTACAACACATTCGCCCTACATCATAGATGGAGGTGCTAATATTGGTCTTTCAATTATTTATTTTAAAAAACTATTTCCTGATGCTAATATAGTGGGGTTTGAACCCGACCCGAACATTTTTAAAATACTTAAGAAAAATATTGGAAAATTTAATTTTCAGAATATAGAGTTAGTTAATAAGGGTCTATGGAATGCAAAGAAAGAATTAAATTTTTGGTCCGAGGGGGCAGATGCAGGTTTGATAATAGAAAAGGAAAACTCCAAAAAGGTAACGACTAAGATAAAAACAACCTCCTTGAATGACTATTTAACCTGCCAGGTAGATTTTTTAAAACTAGATATAGAAGGAGCTGAAACAGTAGTATTAAAAGATATCCAGGCTAATTTAGATAAGATCAAGCGGATATTTGTAGAGTATCATTCGTTTGTCAATCAAACTCAAAGTATAGATGAAATATTAAGAATTTTAATTGAGGCTGGATTTAGGCTTCATATAAATGCTCCGGGATTATCTAGTCAATCCCCTTTTGTTAAACTGAATACCTATAATAATATGGATATGCAGTTGAATATTTATGGCTTTAAAGAGGAGTAATATGAAAGTTTTAATTGTAAATACGTTTGATAGAGGCGGCGCTGCTAATGCTTGTAAAAGATTGCATATTGGCTTGTTAGAAGCAGAAGTAGAATCTAAAGTGCTACTGAAGAATAAGCAGAATAACTGGTCTCAATCTTTTCTATTGCCTCCTAAGAGGAGTACTCCTTCTTTACCAGAAAAACTGAGAACAAAATCTATTCGGATTTTAAAAGAACTAAAACTCTATTCTCCTCCAAAAAAGCAAAAGCCAGAAACTCCTTTTCTGCCAAACCGATCGGAAAAACTTGAGATATATAGCTTTCCTTATTCAAATTATGATATTACTGAATCTCCTTTATATCAACAAGCTGATATTATCAATCTTCACTGGGTAGCTAATTTTCTCGATTACAAATCTTTTTTTCTAAAAAACACTAAACCGGTAGTCTGGACGCTCCATGATATGAATCCTTTTCTTGGAATAGATCATTATACTGAAAAGTACATTGGAATAGATAGGCATGGAGAGCCGATATCAAGAAGTGTTTCTAAGGAAGAGTCTAAGATAAACAGAGATTTCGTAGATTTTAAAAAAGATTGTATCGAGCAAATTGAAAACCTTACCGTTATTACCCCCTCAAGATGGCTGGCTGCAGAAGCATCTAAAAGCGAAGTTTTCAAGGGTAGAAATGTAAAAGTAATTCCTTATGGATTAGACGATAAGGTATTTGCTCCCAGAGATCAAAAAACATCCAGGGAAATTTTAAATCTTCCTTTAGATAAAAAAATCATACTGTTCGTTGCTGATTCTGTTGCAAATCACAGGAAGGGGTTTAGTTACCTGGTAAAAGCCTTAAAAGAATTCCAAACAGAGGAAACTTTGCTATGCGCGGTTGGAAGGAACATAAAATTGCCGTCTAATGATAATTTAATAGAATTAGGCGAGATTAAAGATGAACGACTAATGAGTGTAGTGTATTCAGCCGCTGACGTTTTTGTGATCCCCTCATTAATCGATAACCTTCCTAATACCGTACTTGAATCTCTTATGTGTGGGACCCCGGTAGTTGGCTTTCCTGTAGGAGGAATTTCCGAGATGATAAACCATAATAAAAATGGTTTGTTAACCGAGGGAGTTAGTGTAAGTTCTCTGGTTAAAGCTTTAAAGGACGTTATAGATAACCCTGAAATGTTTGATAGAAAGGAAATTAGAAGAGCAGCTAAAGAGAAATATGATAAAAAAGTTCAGGCAAAGAAGTATATAGAATTATTCAACGAAATTTTAAAGATTTAATTTTAAATTATTACTCCTTAATTTGTACGTTAATCTTAACTATGTCAAAATCGCCTTTAATATCAATTATTACCGTAAACCTTAATAACCTGGAAGGTTTAAGAAAAACCATGAAAAGTGTTTTTGAACAAAGCTGGCAGGAATTTGAATATATTATAATTGATGGTGGCTCTTCTGATGGAAGCAGTGAGTTTATAGAAGCTAAGAAGGATAAAACCGACTATTGGGTGAGTGAACCCGATAAAGGGATTTATAATGCTATGAATAAAGGAATAAAAGCTGCTAATGGAGAATATTTACTGTTTTTGAATTCCGGAGACTGGTTTTGTAACGAAAAAGTCTTAGAAAACGTGTTTGATAAACTGGGAACCTGCGATGTGTTGTACGGTAATATGATAAAAGTGTTTCCTGATGGGAGGGAGATTTTGGACAGAGGTGAAAAAGGCGAGAAAATTTCGTTAAAAACATTCATGGAAAGAACTCTTAATCATTCAGCAAGCTTTATAAAAAAGAGTTTATTTATGAAGTACGGACTATATGATGAAGGTTTAGAAATTGTTTCCGATTGGAAATTTTTTCTGATAAGTTTAGGGTTAAACAATTCTGGGGTATCGTACATTGATTTACCAATATCATATTTTGATATGACAGGAATTAGCAATAGAAATTTAAAATTGAGGAATCAAGAAAGAAAGTTAGTTATAAATAAAACGGTTCCTTTACCAATTGTTTTAGATTATTTACAACTTAAGCGATTAGTAGAAAAGTTTAATTCTCATCGTTACCAGAAATTTGAACAAACTGATAAAAAGGGGATATCACGGAAATTACACTCTATTATTTTTAGATTGTTTTCATAAATACTGAAATTACTAGTAAGAAGTTGGTTGTAATCATTTATCTAACAAAAAAAAGTTTTATCCTTATCTATGAATAAAGAAAAACATAAGGTTTTAATATTGGGTATTGGGCAATCTAATTTTTTAAATCAATTGTATTCCCAATTACTAGTAGAAACGGGAAAATATAATTTTTATATTAACGACTATTTCGATTTATCTAAAGGAAAAGTAGGTAAAGAGAATAAAATATATTCAGATTTTTTCAATTTCAGAAGAATAAAAATATCTAAGAGAAATCTTTACTATCATTTTATACAATTTTCTTTTGACCGTTTTTTTTGGAAGATTTTATTTTTCGAAATAAGTCAGAGGAAAAGTTTGAAAGATATTAAGAATATACTTGGAGAAATGGCTCAAGCTCGTTTTCGTGTTAAAAAATTAATAGAGCCGTTGCACCCTGAAATAGTTCATTTCCACTTTTGTATACCTCAAAATATAAGGGAGTTGTACTTTTTGAGCCCTGAAATTAAGTGCATTTGTTCTTTTTGGGGTTCAGATCTTTTGAGAATGACAGGAGTTTCTAATGTTTTTTACTTGCAAAATGCATTGGAGAGGACTTCAAAAATAACTATCCAATCTCCCGAACTTGGCGAAACCCTACTTACTAAATATGGAAGAGGCTTACAAAATAAACTTGAATATATAAGATTTCCCTTGGAACCAAAGATTTTTGATGAAATAGATGCAAATAGAAATGACTATAAAAAATTAAGAGATTTTAAAATTAAATATACGATTCCTCTTGACAAAAAAATTATTGCTGTTGGGCATAATGCATTTCGAGAAAACAATCATTTAAAGATTATTGGTATTATTGAAAAACTACCTTCTAAATACCTTGAAGATGTTGTTGTTTTACTGCACCTTAGTTATGGAGGGAATGAAAGTTATAAAAATCAATTAAAGAATTTATCTTGTCAAACAAATATTAAGATTGTAGTTGTTGAGGAATATTTGGATAAAAGCGAAATTGCCTTATTAAGATTAATTACAGATATATTAATACAAATGCCTATTAGTGATGCACTAAGCGCAGCAGTTACAGAAGTATTATATGCAAAGGGTATGGTTGTTTCAGGTTCCTGGTTACCATATGGTTTTTTTCAAAGAAATAATATTAAGTTATTCGAAGTGGAAAGCTTTAATAATCTGAAAATAAAGCTGGAAGAGTTGCTTGATAATGACGTGAAATATTTAGTAGAAAATAATCCATTAGAAATAAGGAAAACGTTTTTAAGTGGTATGGAGGTAAAGCAATGGCTTAATTTGTTAAATAGTTTAATTTCTCAATAGAGAAATTTGATAATTTATTGGTCTCAAAAAAGGGATTTAAACCCTGCAATTTTATTGCAGTACTTTAGTAGTGCGAAAAAATCTATATTTTGGTACTATGAGTTATCAAAGAAAAGGCTCTCATACGGTAAGTTATTTAACGTGCCATATTGTTTGGGTTACAAAATATCGGTACAAGGTACTTCGAGGAGATGTTCAAACTCGTTGTCGTGAACTTTTAATCCAAATATGTGAAGCTGAAGGTATAGAGATACTGAAAGGAGTAGTGAGTTCGGATCACGTTCATATGCACATTGAATATACTCCAAAATTGAATGTAAGTAGCATATTGAAAAAACTCAAAGGACGAACTTCAAGGAAACTTCAACAAGAGTTTCCAAAACTGAAAGAGCGTTATTGGGGGCAACATTTTTGGGCAAGCGGTTATGGAGTTTGGAGTACTGGGAATATTACGGATAAAATGGTCAATGAATATTTGGAACATCACCGTCGAGATTCGAGTGATAATTCCAATTTTATATTGGAATAGTAAAAGGGGACTTTCAGTCCCCAGTATTAATAAACCTCTGCACTTTTAGTGCAGAGTTGTTTAGTTTA
>NZ_JAEHOK010000031.1 GCF_016236915.1 Salegentibacter maritimus | reverse complement strand
TTTTCTTTATCAACCAAATATTTTTTAGAAAAATTTTAAGTTTTTTTGAAAGCTTTACCCGATTAAAAGAACTTAAAAACAACTACAATTTTTATCAAAATCATTCGCTGTTTTTGCGGCTGCAAATATACAACCTCTTTTGAATCTGACAAGCAAAAAATAAAGTTTTTTTACTTTTATTTTTTTGAGCTTTCTTAGCCCTAAAAACATCGCAATCCCAGTATGTAATGAACTTCTTAACTTAGAACCACAAACCTCTTGTGGCGCAAAGCGGGTGCAAATATACTGCTGTTTTTTACTCCCACAAGCTCAACTTCACATTTTTTTAAAGAAAACTTAAAACAAAATTATAACAGCCTCTAAAAAAGGAACTTGTAAGATAAAAAATTTTAAAGAAAATTTTAGAATTGAAAAGTTAATTTAACCGACTCTTATTCTTACTCCATTTATCGGTAAGTTCAACATACTCAAAATCCAGTGCTGTAGCTTGTGGTTCCAGTATATCATGAACAAAAGAGCGCTGCAAAATATCTTCGATCAAAAAGTCTTCCTCATTATTAATAGGATCAAATTCTTCTTTTAAAGAAATCTCGAACAAACTGGCAGTTGTATTATACCAGAATGCCCGCCAACCACTTTTTAAATTTTTAATTAGATTAAAAGCTGTAGTGCCTGTTTGGCGATGCACCAATTTTACAAGGATTTGCCCTTCTGTATGTGTAAGTTTTTTTAATTCGGCAGAAAACTCCTCTTCTATATAATTTTGAACAATTCTAGTGTATTTTCTTTGAGCCGATCTCGAATCTATTTCATCAAGTCTGGCATTTAGTGCTATTAAGCGTTCCGATGCCAGTTTAGCATAAGGATAAACCTTCCTGGTTTTCCTCCTTAATATTAGGTATCTTTTTCTGTCGGCTAAATTATCAAAATGAAGTTTTTTTAAAATCACTACCTCATTAAGATTTATACTTTCCCTTGGCACCGTATCTCCAGCAATAATCATATATCGTTTTTGTAAAGTATCTTGAACAGGAACACTATCCTGGGCAAAAAGACCGGAAAAACTAAAAAATAATATTATAGAAAGTGTTCTAAGCATTCCCCAATTTATTTAGCTTGTTAGCGCACTAAAATCATTCCAAAATTAATGAATAATGAGTTGCCATACATTTAATTCTTATTAAATTCGTAAAAAATCAAAACTATGAGCAAAGACAGTATTCTTGACAAGCAATCTATAGAGTTTCTGGAAAAATATCTTAATAACGCTTCTCCAACGGGTTATGAATCTGAGGGACAGAAACTATGGATGGATTATTTAAAACCTTATGTAGACGAATTTATTACCGATAGTTATGGTACAGCAGTTGGGGTAATAAACCCAAAAGCCGAATATAAAGTAGTAATAGAAGGACATGCCGACGAAATATCGTGGTACGTAAACTATATAACCGATGATGGTTTTATTTATGTGGTAAGAAATGGCGGAAGTGATCACCAAATTGCAGCCTCGAAACGGGTTAACATTCATACAAAAAAAGGGATTGTAAAAGGGGTCTTTGGATGGCCGGCAATTCATACTCGTGATAAAGACAGTGAGCAATCTCCCAAAATAGACAATATATGTATAGATGTTGGTTGCACCAGTAAGGATGAAGTTGAAGAACTTGGGGTTCATGTAGGATGTGTAATTACCTACCCCGATGAGTTCTTTATTCTTAATGAAAACAAATATGTATGCCGTGCCTTAGACAACCGTATGGGAGGCTTTATGATTGCACAGGTTGCAAAGCTTTTAAAAGAAAATAAAAAAGAACTTCCGTTTGGATTATATATTACCAATGCTGTACAGGAGGAAATTGGACTTCGCGGAGCCGAAATGATTACCCAGCGTATTAAACCCAATGTGGCTATAGTGACCGATGTAACACACGACACCAATACCCCTATGATCAATAAAAAGAAGACCGGTGATACAAAAATTGGACACGGCCCGGTGATTGCTCACGCCCCTGCCGTACAAAATAAACTAAGAGAGCTACTTATTGAAACTGCCCAGGAAAAAGAAATTCCTTTCCAAAGAATGGCTAATTCAAGATTTACGGGAACAGATACCGATGCTTTTGCCTATAGTAATGGTGGTGTTCCATCTGCTTTAATTTCCCTTCCTTTAAGATATATGCATACTACGGTAGAGATGGTACATAAAGATGATGTAGAAAATGTAATTAAATTAATTTATGAAAGCGTTCTAAAAATTAAAGAAGGAGAAAGTTTTAGCTATTTTAGTTAACAAACTATAAGTCATACTATGGAAAAGTCCTTTTTAGCCTATGCTAAGAAGGACTTTTTTATTTTCTTAAGCATACTTTCACATTACTTTATTATACCCCGGGAATTTTTCCAATTATATTTATTAAAAAAGATCAATTAATGACTCTTTCTCCTGAGGAAATAAACAGCTTAATTTCCAACCCTTGTGAAACGGTAGATTTTGCCAATCTTACCTATGTATCTGAAGAAAAACTTTCTATTAATCGTAAGAAAATGGGAAGAGGCTTCTCATACATAAATAAAGGAAAGCGCATACAAGACCACGAAACCATTAAACGGATAAAAAACCTGGCAATTCCACCCGCCTGGCAGGAAGTGAAAATTACTCATTTAAAAAACGGACATTTACAAGTGGTGGGACGTGATGAAAAAAATCGTAAACAATATATTTACCACCCTACCTGGATTAAGTTAAGAAATGAATCTAAGTTTTTTAAAATGGCCGCCTTTGGCGAAAATTTACCCAAAATAAGAAAGCAAGTAGATAAAGATCTTGATTTACCTAAAATGACTAAAAAGAAAGTCCTCGCATTAATCCTAAGACTTATGGAAGAAACCCATATTAGAATAGGAAATCATTATTATGCGAAGAAAAATAAGACCTACGGACTTTCAACTTTTAGAACCCGACACGTTAAGACATTTAAAAACAGTATCAAATTCGAGTTTATAGGCAAAAAAGGAAAGGAACACTCTGTAAGCGTAAAAAATAAAAAATTAATAAAACTTATCAATCAGTGTGAAGAAATTCCAGGTTGGGAGCTTTTTAAATTTTATGATGAAAACAGCAACAAGCAGGCTATAGATAGTGGCATGATTAACGATTATATTCATGAAATAAGTGGTGACCTTTTCTCGGCAAAGGATTTTAGAACCTGGAGTGCTACCAAAATATTTTTTGAAACCCTGTTGGAGTTAGGCTATACAGATAATGAAAAGGAAAATAAACAACGTATCTTAAAAGCCTTCGATACCACCGCTGAAGGATTGGGGAATACACGAGCCGTTTGCAGGAGCTATTACGTACACCCAGAAATAATAAATTCTTATGAAACCGGTGAGATACCCCCCTATTTCAAAAAAATTAAATCGGAAGAAAAACAAGACTATATTTCTCTTTCTGAAACCGAAAAAGTAATTTTAAATATGATTAAAAATTATAAGATCAATATTTAAAATTGAATGAAACGGCTGTGCTTCTTTTTATTTAAATTAGCCGTATGAAGAATACCATTGCCTCTAGAATAGCCGATTTTCTAAAGAATTACCCTCCTTTCAACCTTCTACAAAAAGAAGATTTACTTAGCATCTCTAAAAATGTAAAAGTAAAATATCTTGAAAAAGGAAAAACCTTATTTGCCGAAGGCGATACCGGTCATAAACGTTTTTATGTAGTAAATAAAGGAGCAGTTTCCCTGGAGCGTATAAATAACGATAAAAGAGAAACCATAGATAAATGTGATGAAGGTGATATCTTTGGTTTAAGACCTTTATTCGCTAAAGAAAATTACCTCATCAATGCTATTGCAGACGAAGAGACCGTTCTTTACGCCATTCCAATTAAAAAATTTAAACCTTTATCTGAAAAAAATAAAGAGGTAGGGAGTTTTCTTATACAAAGTTTCGCTTCAAACACCAGAAATCCTTATGCTGAAGCACATAAAGGAAAGTTAATTTCAGAAAAGGAGCCGGAGGAAAATCAATTTCAACCCAATAATAATTTATTTGAGCTTCAACCCGCCCCGGTTACCAGAAAAGTAATAATGGCCTCTCCTGAAACCACTATAAAAAAAGCAGCTCAATTAATGAGGAGAAAAAAAGTAGGCTCTGTTTTAATAGTGGAAGAAAATACGCCAAAAGGAATTGTAACCGACGAAGATTTTAGAAATATGGTGGCCACCGGAGTATTTTCTATCGAAACACCAATTTCAAAAATAATGTCTTCGCCGGTAATTTGTTACCCAAGAGGTATTACAATTGCACAAGCCCAGCTCACTATGATGAAGCATCATATAAACCATGTTTGTATAACAGAAGATGGCACTCCAAACACTAAGGTAGTTGGAGTGGTATCAGAACATGACATTATGGTTTCTGAAGGGCATAATCCATCGGTATTAATGAAAGCTATTCAGCGAAGTAGCAGCACAAACGAATTAAAGAAAATCAGACATAAAATAACATTATTATTGAAAGGTTTTTTAGCTTCAAATATCCCTTTAAATCATATTTCAAAAATTATTTTTGAATTAAATGATGCTACCATTAAAAGGATAATAGAGCGATGTATAAAAAAACTCCCCACTCCCCCACCCTGTGATTTTACCTGGATCGCCCTGGGAAGTCAGGCAAGAAAAGAACAACTTTTACAAACCGACCAGGATAATGCCTTGATTTTTGAAGAAGTACCGCAAGAGAAACTGGAAGAAACCAGAGCCTACTTTCTGGAATTATCTAGAAAAGTAAACAAACGACTAAACATAATTGGTTATGAATACTGCCCTGCAGAGATGATGGCTAAAAACCCTAACTATTGTTTAAGTCTTCAAGAATGGAAACAGCAATTCACGAACTGGATTGTAGACCCCGGTAACGACGAAATATTACTATGTTCAATCTTCTTTGATTTTGATATTTCTTACGGTAACATCAAACTCTCAAATGAGCTGGCTAACCATATTTTTAGTTTAACACAAAACAATAAAAAATTCTATAGTGTTATGGGGGCCACAACTTTAAGAAACCCTTCCCCTCTAGGTTTTTTCCGGCAATTTTTAGTAGAACAGAATGGAGAAAACAAAGATTTCTTTGACATAAAAAAACGTGCAATCACTCCCATAACCGATGCTGCCAGACTACTAATTTTGCAGCATCAGGTAAGAAATATTAGCAATACTGCAGAACGCTTTGAAAAATTAGCACAATTAGAGCCGAATAATAAAGATTTATTCCTGGCCTGTGCTTACGCTTCCAAAGTCTTAATTAAATTTAGAACCAAGCAAGGTTTAAAGAATAGAAATAGTGGCAGGTATATAGACCTGGAGAACTTAAGTAAAGAAGAAAAGATAAAATTAAAGCGTTGTTTTAAAAGTATTAGACAGGTACAGGAATTAATAAAATTTAGATTCGAAGTAACTCCTTATACATAATGCTAAACATATTTAAAAATAAGCGTGAAGATTTTCCGGATTTCTGGAAAAAGTATGAAGCAAAATTTCAGGAGAAACCTTCTAAAGAAATTGAACATACCCGTTTTGTCGTTTTTGATACCGAAACCACAGGCTTTGATCTCATTAAAGACAGAATGCTATGCATTGGTGCGGTAGGTATTACCAATAAGTCTATTGATGTAGCAGACGGATTTGAAGAGTATATTTCCCAGGAAACATTTAACCCTAAAACGGTTAAAATTCATGGGATTATACAAAACGAGCGTATAGAAACCCTGCAAGAGGAAGAAGCGGTAAAAGCATTTTTAAAATATATAGGAAATTCAGTTCTGGTAGCCCATCACGCAGGTTTTGATATTGGAATGCTAAACCAGGCACTTGCCAGAATGGGACTTCCAAAATTAAAAAACAAAGTGTTGGATACCGTAAAACTCTACCGGGGTACAAGAATAATCTCAAATCTTATTAATAGGGAAAGAAATTATTCACTAGATGAAATTGCTGAAACTTATCATATAGATATTAAAGATCGCCACACGGCAGCAGGAGATGCCTTTATTACTGCTGTTGCGTTTATTACAATTCTTGGAAAATTAAATACCGATAATAAGTTGAAACTTAAAAAACTGTTTAGGTATTAATTTACTTTCCCCTATTTATCAAGACTTTCGCAAAAAAAAAGGCCTCACAGATTTTAGAAAACTATGAGGCCTTAAGTATAAAGCAGTATACTTTTAAAGTGCCTTTTTTATAATTTCATCTACAATTTCAGGGTTTAATAAGGTAGATGTATCGCCTAGGTTTTCGGTTTGTTTTGATGCGATTTTTCTTAAAATTCTACGCATAATTTTTCCACTACGTGTTTTTGGAAGTCCGGCAACAAATTGAATTTTTTCAGGTTTAGCAATAGGCCCTACCTTATCTTTAATTTGTTGGTGAATTTCATTTCTTAAATTGTCGTGATTTCTTGATTCCCCAACTTCTTTTAAAATCACAAATGCATAAAGTGCATTTCCTTTTACTTCATGAGGGAAGCCCACTACGGCAGATTCTGCCACTGCAGGGTGTTCATCTATAGCATCTTCAATTGGTGCTGTTCCTAAGTTGTGACCCGATACAATAATCACGTCATCTACCCGTCCTGTTATTCGGTAGTAACCTACCTCATCCCTAAGGGCTCCATCCCCGGTAAAATACATATTTTTAAAGGTAGAGAAGTAAGTTGTCTTATAACGCTCATGATCTCTCCAAACCGTTCTTGCCATAGACGGCCAGGGATATTTAATACACAAACGGCCATCTACCTGGTTTCCACTTAGCTCTTCCCCATTTTCATCCATAATAGCAGGTTGAATTCCAGGAAATGGTAATGTTGCATAAGTAGGTTTAACCGGAGTTACATACGGCAATGGCGAAATCATGATTCCTCCTGTTTCTGTTTGCCACCAGGTATCTACAATAGGACTTTTATTTTTTCCTACATTATCGTTATACCAATGCCAGGCCTCCTCGTTAATAGGCTCCCCAACTGTTCCCAATACTTTTAAGGAAGACAAATCGTGTTTTTCAACAAATTCTATATTTCGTTTAGCTAGCGATCTAATGGCTGTTGGAGCAGTATAGAACTGATTAACTTTGTGCTTCTCCACTACATCCCAAAATCTACCTGCGTCTGGATACGAAGGCACCCCTTCAAACATCACGGTAGTTGCACCATTGGCCAGAGGACCATATAATATATAAGAATGGCCGGTTATCCAACCAATATCAGCTGTACACCAGTATACATCTCCTTCTTTATATTGAAATACATTTTTAAAAGTATAAGCACTATAAACCATATAACCCGCAGTTGTATGCAACATTCCCTTAGGTTTTCCGGTAGAGCCCGAAGTATACAAAATAAACAATGGGTCTTCGGCATCCATAGTGGTTGCTTCACATTGGTCTGAAGCTTCATCTAACAAAGGCTGCAACCATTGGTCGCGTCCTTCTTTCATATTAATATCAGAATTTATACGTTTTGCAACCAAAACACTTTCTACTCCTGGGCATTCTTCCAGAGCTTTATCTACAATCCCTTTTAAGTCTATAGTCTTATTTCCGCGGTAAGAACCATCTGAGGTTATAAGCATTTTACAATCGGCATCATTTGTTCTGGTAGCCAGGGCTTTTGAAGAAAAGCCTGCAAAAACAACAGAGTGTATAGCTCCAATACGAGCACAAGCCAACATAGCTACTGCAAGTTCTGGAATCATAGGCAGGTAAATACAAACCCTATCGCCTTTTTCTATTCCTTTAGACTTTAAAACATTTGCAAATTTATTTACTTTTTTATGAAGTTCTTTATAAGAAATATGTTGAGCCTCCTCTTCGGTACCGTTTGGCTCCCAAATAATGGCGGTTCTATCTGCATTGGTAAAAAGGTAACGATCTATACAGTTCTCTGTAATATTAAGTTTTGCATTTTCAAACCACTTTACTTCAGGTTTATTAAAGTCCCAGCTTAATACATTGTCCCATTTTTTTCGCCAGGTGAAATGTTCTTCGGCAACTTCTTCCCAAAAATTTTCAGGCTCTCTAACCGATTTTCTATACACTTGAAAATACTCTTCTAAATTCTTAATATGATAATTACTCATAACTTAAATAAATATGTTGATGGTTACGTAGATTAATAATGAAAAATATAAAATATCTTTCCTGCAATTTATAAAAATCCAATAAAACTAAACATTCAAATGTTTGTTTAACATTCTTCCAGTTCAAGTTTTATTACAAGTTCAATAGAATGGATGATTTCTCCATAAAAGCAGAAAATTAATTGGCTAATTAAGCTTTTAGATTTAAAAATTATAAAAAAGATAGTTTTTAAATAGCTTTTTTATAATAACGACACCAGATAATAAGGATTACGAATCCCAAAATTTTAATAGTCAACAAATTACCTCTAAAGCCAACGAGACATGTTATGGATAGTCATTTTAAGTTTGGAAGTAAACTTGTGAATATTAAATCTCGATTATCGAGTAAATAAACTTGTGAAAAACTATGTTTATAACTCCGTAGTTTTTCTATAAAAGGGTCGCTTATTACTTATAACTTTACTTTTGTAAAATCATACCGGTGGTTATTGCCTTTTTCAATAAATAAGGGGAATCATGTGAAATTCATGAGCTGTTGCGCAACTGTAAAGTAGGTTCAACTACAAGCCAGATTACCTTTCCGACCGGGTTGACTTTTGCTTTCGCATAAAAAGTAAATGTCCAGGAAATTGTGTATTAATCACAAGTAAACTTCCCTTAAGACAACTATTACTTTTATGCTTTTGATTTAAAAACCAAAACAAAAGTGATATGAATATTTTTCAAAAGCGGGTGAATTACAAACCTTTCGAATATCCCGAGATTCTTCAGTTTACCGAAGCTATAAATAAATCATTTTGGGTACATTCTGAAGTAGACTTTACAGCCGATGTCCAGGATTTTCATTCGCATCTTAGTGAAAATGAAAAACAGGTTATTAAAAGAAGCCTTTTAGCTATTGCGCAAATTGAAGTAGCTGTAAAATCCTTTTGGGGAGACTTGTATCAACACCTACCAAAACCGGAGTTTAACGGCCTGGGAAGTACATTTGCCGAATGCGAATTTAGACATTCTGAAGCATATTCCCGCTTGCTTGAAGTACTTGGATATAATAATGAGTTTGAGAAATTAATTGAAACTCCTGTTATTAAAAAACGTGTAGCTTATCTCTCTGAAGCCTTAGCAAACACAAAATCTTCAGACGAAAAAAAGTATGTGTTTTCCCTTATTTTATTCTCCATTTTAATTGAAAATGTATCCCTTTTTAGTCAGTTTGCCATTATTCTTTCCTTTAGCAGGTTTAAAGGAGTGATGAAAAACGTGAGCAATATAATTGCATGGACCTCGGTAGATGAACAAATTCATGCCAATGCCGGAATTTACATTGTAAACCAAATTAAAAAAGAGTTCCCTGAATTCTTTAATGAAGAAACCAAAACCCAAATAAGGGAAATTATATCCCATTCTATGGAGGTAGAATCTGAGATTCTGGATTGGATCTTCGAGGATGGTTCTTTAGAACAGTGCAAAAAGGAAGACCTACTTAATTTTATGAAATACCGAGTAGACGATAGCCTTGAAAAAATAGGTTTAGAGAAGCTTTATTTCGTTTCAGAATATGATTATAAAGCGATGCTATGGTTTGAGGAGGAAGTTTTTGCCAACAGTTTGGACGATTTTTTTGCCAAACGCCCGGTAGATTATACCAAACACGATAAAAGTATTACCGCAGATGATCTTTTTTAAAGGTTTTCCACAAAAATAATTCAACTTAAAAATCCAGTAAAATGCCCGAAGCAATACTTAAAGAAACAAAACAGGAGCGCCTATGGTGGCTTAACGAAGAGAGCCAGCAAATATTAAATCGCGGTTATTTATTAAAAGGAGAAACCGCAAAATCGGCTATAGAACGCGTTGCAAATGCAGCTGCAAAAAGACTTTATAAGCCCGAACTGGCCGAAGCTTTTATAGAAATGATAGAACGCGGCTGGATGAGTTTAAGCTCACCCATTTGGGCAAATATGGGTACAGAGCGCGGATTACCTATTTCTTGCTTTAATGTATACGTACCAGATAATATTGAAGGGATTACCCATAAATTGGGCGAAGTAATTATGCAAACCAAAATTGGTGGCGGAACTTCCGGTTATTTCGGAGAATTAAGAGGAAGGGGAAGTGCAGTAACAGATAACGGCAAAAGTAGTGGTGCTACCAGTTTTATGAAGCTTTTCGACACAGCTATGGATACTATTTCACAGGGCGGTGTGCGTCGTGGAGCTTTTGCAGCTTATCTTGATATAGATCACCCCGATATTAAAGAGTTTTTAGAAATAAAAAATATAGGAAATCCTATTCAGAACCTATTCTACGGCGTTAGTGTTCCCGATTACTGGATGCAGGAAATGATAGACGGCGACAGGGATAAAAGAGAGATTTGGGCAAAAGTTTTGGAAAGTAGGCAGCAAAAAGGTTTGCCTTATATCTTCTTTAAAGACAATATTAACCGATTCAAACCAGAGGTGTATAAAGATAAAAATTACACCATCCATTCCAGCAACCTTTGTTCAGAAATTGCTTTGCCTTCTACCAAAGACGAGTCTTTTATTTGCTGCCTTTCTTCTATGAACCTGGAGCTTTACGACGAATGGAAAGATACCGAAGCTGTAAAATTAGCCATCTATTTCTTAGATGCTGTTTTACAGGAGTTCATTGCAAAAACTGAAGGAAACCATTACCTGGCATCGGCCAACAGGTTTGCCAAAAGACATAGGGCCCTGGGGCTTGGTGTAATGGGTTGGCATTCATACCTGCAAAAAAACAGAATTCCTTTTGAAGGTTTAAAAGCTAAAGGTTTAACCAATAATATTTTTAAAGATATTAGTGAAAAAGCAACCAAAGCGAGTAAGGAACTGGCAAATATCTATGGAGAACCGGAAGTTCTCAAAGACTATGGTTTAAGGAATACAACCCTTATGGCCATTGCGCCAACTACCTCTTCTTCTGCTATTTTAGGACAGGCATCACCTGGAATTGAACCTTTTAGCAGCAATTATTATAAAGCAGGTCTGGCCAAAGGAAATTTTATGCGGAAGAATAAATATTTAAAAAAATTACTTCAGGAAAAGGGATTGGATACCGAAGAAACCTGGCGTAGTATTATGCTAAATCACGGAAGTGTGCAACACTTAAAAGAGTTGAGTGACGAAGAACGTATGGTTTTTAAAACCTTTAAAGAGATAAGTCAGTTAGAGATTATTCAACAAGCTTCGGTTAGGCAAAAATTTATTGACCAGGCACAGAGTTTAAATTTAAATATCCCCTCAGACCTTCCGGTAAGAGAGGTAAATAAATTAATGATAGAAGCCTGGCAACTTGGTGTAAAAACCCTTTACTACCAGCGTAGCCAAAGTGTTTCTAAAGAATTTATAGCCAATATGGTAAATTGTGCCAGTTGTGAGGCTTAAATATCTATATAAAAAGGCTGTCTGAAAGTTTTTTGTGACGTCAAGCTGAACCTGCCGGTCCGTTCAGGCAGGCTTGTTCCAGCTTCTAACATTTTAGATCCTGAAATAAATTCAGGATGACGTTTTTAACAAGACTTCAAACAGCCTTTTTATTATTCTTAAAATTCAACTTACATAGCTCCCCACTCTTTCAGGGAATCTTTGTTCATTTTTACATAATCCTGGTTTCCTGCTTTTTCAGCTTCGGCTAGAGATTTTTTAGCTGCTGCAATTGCTTCTTCTTTTTTACCAAGATCGGCCGCAATAAGTGATTTTTTTCTTAGAATCCAAAAAGCATCAGGATTTCCTAATTCCAAAGATTTATTAATCCATTTATAAGCCTGCTCTAAATCTTTATTGCTATCGTGGTAATAGGTTGCCGCTGCAAAATAATCGTTAGCACCGGGACCATTCATTGTTTTTTCAATACTTGCCATGGTTTTTTCCTCGGTAGGCACTTTAAAGCTTAGGCTTGCTACTGTGTTTGCCCAAACAAAATTAAGTGTAGCCGAATCATTTTTAAGATCATCTATCATGATTGTAAAAGTTTCCATTTCAAATGGCAGTTCCATCACTTCAGCCATTGCTTTTAAGGCTACTTTATCCTTATCCCATTCTGCTGGATTTCCCCAGTTATTGGCATCGCTGTAAAACATTACTTCCCATTGGTCTTCCTTTGGAATTGTGTAAATCGCGTAAGTTCCCGCCTTTAATTCTTCTCCCTGGATAGTTATATTATCACTAAATGTTATTTTGGTATTTTCATTAGCTCCCGTACGCCATACTTTTCCGTAAGGCACTAAGTTTCCAAAAATCTCACGATCTCGCATACCGGGCCGCGAATATTCCAGGCTAACATCGGTAAGACCAACCTTTTGTTCAATTTTAGTAAACGGACTGGGCTGTGGTGCCTGTACCTGGGCTTGTGTTGCACTCATAATGCCTGCTGTACATAAAAATAGAAATAGTTTTTTCATTGTTTAGTTTGTTTTAGTTCAATCAAATATACCTAGAAAATGATTATAAATTAAGAAAAACAAAAACTTGATTTATACTTTGTTTAACTATAATAATTTTATTTTAAACAAAACAAGCTCTAATTTTACATTCAAATACTGCTAAAATGAAGATATACACCAAGAAATCGGTACAGAAGCTACCAATTAGTCTGGAAAAAGCCTGGGAATTCCTCTCAAGTCCCGGAAATTTAAAAACAATTACTCCAGATTATATGGGTTTTCATATTCTTTCGGGAGCCGACAGGCCTATGTTTCCCGGCCAAATTATTCAATATATAGTTACACCTATAGCAGGCATTAAAACCAAATGGGTTACTGAAATAACCCACGTTAAAGACAAAGAATACTTTGTAGACGAACAACGTTTTGGACCCTATGCACTTTGGCATCATAAGCATTTCCTAAAGAAAATACCCGGTGGTGTTGAAATGGAGGATATTATAGATTATAAATTACCTTTTGGGAAATTAGGTGAATTGGTACATCCAATACTAGTGGCTCCTAAATTGAAAGAAATTTTTGATTATAGAAGAGAGAAACTTACCGAGCTTTTTGGCGAATTTGATGAAGCAAATACCAAAAATGCTACCCTAAAGCAAGACATACTCAACTAAAAAATATAATTATGGAAAGGAATATTTTACTTATTGGCGGTTCAACTGGTATTGGACTTGAAATTGCCAATCAATTGGTTAAAGAAAATAATGTAATTGTTGCTTCAAGAAATAAAGGCGATTTAAAAAAGGAAATCAAACATTTAGAATTTGATGTTTTAGAAGATAACATTGAAGATCTGGAATTGCCTGATGAAATTCACGGACTGGTTTACTGTCCAGGCAGTATAAACCTGAAACCGTTTAAAATGCTAAAGCACAAAGATTTTGAGGAAGAAATAAACCTTAATTTTTTAGGTTTGGTAAAGGTAGTTCAGGCAGTAATGCCGAAACTAAAAAAGGCTGAAAATGCAAGTTTGGTATTTTTTAGTACCGTGGCGGTTAAGGTTGGAATGCCTTTTCATACAAGTGTAGCAGCTGCAAAAGGCGCGATTGAAGGTTTTGCAAAAGCCCTGGCAGCTGAATATGCACCTACGCTACGTGTAAATGTAATTGCACCCTCTTTAACCGATACCCCACTTGCTGGAAAACTATTATCCAACGATTCCAAAAAAGAAAAAATGAGTGAAAGACATCCGCTTAAAAGAATAGGGAATACTAAAGATATTGCTAATGCAGCCATCTTTTTACTAAGTGAGCAAAACAGCTGGATTACCGGGCAAATTATTGGCATAGACGGCGGACTTTCAACCTTAAATATTTCATAAATGAGCAAAGGAGTAAATGTATTTTGGTTTAGACGTGATTTAAGATTAGATGACAATGTTGGCTTTCTTGAGGCCCTGAAGTCTGGTAGACCGGTAGTACCAATTTTTATTTTTGACACAGAAATACTGGAAAGGTTACCCGAAGATGATGCCCGTGTTACCTTTATACACGAGCAACTCCAGCAAATGCGAAAAGAGCTTCAGGATAATTATAGCAGTTCAGTTGCTATGTATCACGGAGAACCAACGAAAATTTTTCAGCAACTAATTAAAGAATATCAAATTGAAAAAGTATTCACGAATCACGATTACGAACCTTACGCAACCAAAAGGGATAAGGAAATAGCCAATTTACTTTCTAAAAGTAATATTGAATTTCACACTTTTAAAGACCAGGTTATTTTTGAAAAAGATGAAGTTGTAAAGAAAGATGGAGATCCTTATGTGGTGTATACTCCTTATATGAAAGCATGGAAAGAGCTATTTAAGACACAGAACCTTAAAATTCATTATACCAGTCAGTACTTAGGTAATCTTATTCAAAACACCAGACTACCAAATTTAAGTTTAAGTGATATTGGTTTTAAAACATCCAAAATTAAAGTCCCGGAATATGATGTTACCCCAACGCTAATTCAGAAATACGAAAACACACGTAATATACCTGCTAAAGACAGTACTTCGCGCCTAGGCCCGCATTTGCGTTTTGGGACTGTTAGCCCAAGAAAAATGGTAAAAAAAGCCAATACCGAAAACAATAAAACCTTTCTTAACGAACTTATTTGGAGAGAGTTTTTTATGCAGGTATTATATCATAACCCCGATACTATTACCGAATCTTTTAAAAAGAAATACGACCGCATTAACTGGCGGAATAATAAGGAAGAATTTGAGAAATGGAAAGCGGGAAAAACAGGTTATCCACTCGTTGATGCCGGAATGCGCCAATTGAATAAAACCGGTTTTATGCATAATCGGGTTAGAATGTTGGTGGGAAGTTTTCTATGTAAACATTTGCTTATAGACTGGCGTTGGGGCGAAGCCTATTTTGCCGAAAAATTATTGGATTACGAAATGTCCTCTAATGTTGGTAACTGGCAATGGGTTGCCGGCAGTGGCGTTGACGCTGCTCCGTATTTCAGGATTTTTAACCCAACCACTCAAATAGATAAATTTGATAAAGATAAAAAGTATATCAAAGAATGGGTTGAAGAATTTGGCACCGATGATTACCCTGAAAAAATGGTAGATCATAAAGAAGCTCGCGAACGTGCTCTTGAGGTTTATAAAGAAGCAGTAAGCTAATTATTCAAAACTTGCTTTGCTTTTTCTAAATCTTCGGGTGTATCTATGCCTATAGTTTGCATTTGGGTTTCAACCATTTTAATGTTTTTTCCATATTCAAGAAATCGAATTGCTTCAATTTTTTCAGCAGATTCTAAAGAAAGCATAGGTAGGTTATAAAAATCTACAAGTGCCTGCTTTCTAAATGCATAAATTCCAATATGCTTAAAGTAAGTTACTGCTGCATTGGTATTTCTTGGGTATGGAATAGGAAATCTTGAAAAATACATCGCAAAATCATTCTTATTGGTAATAACCTTTACATTGTTCGGATTGGTTATCTCTTCACTTTCAGACAATGCACTTTTTAGAGAAGCTAAATCTATAGAAGAAGCATCATCTTCTCTAAAAACAAGCAAAAGTTTCTCCAAACTTTCTTTATCTATAAATGGCTCATCGCCCTGTACATTTACTACGATATCCACATCCATATCCTGTACCGCTTCTGCGATACGATCGCTACCGCATTCATGTTCCTTTTTACTTTTTATGGCCTTACCCCCATTCTTATTTATTTCAGCAAAAATTTCATCACTATCGGTAACCACATAGACTTCATCGAACAAACCTGTACTTTTAGCGGCTTCGTAAGTTCGGGTAATTACGGTTTTTCCATTTAAATCTTTTAAAAGTTTCCCCAGAAAACGAGATGCCTCGTAACGAGCAGGAATCATTGCGATTATTTTAAGCGAATTATTCATTGGGACTTATTAATATTTGGAGGTTAAATTTAGGTTTTAAAATTTAAATTAACGCAACTTAAAAAACTATTTGTTTACGAAAAAATCATCTTTAAAACCTATAAGATAGAGCTTATTGGTTGCCCTTGTTACGGCAGTGTACAACCATCTTAAATATTCTTTTCCAACACCTTCGGGCAAGTACGGTTGTTCTATAAAAACACTGTTCCATTGCCCACCCTGAGATTTATGGCAGGTCATCGCATAAGAAAATTTAATCTGTAAGGCATTAAAAAATTTATTGTTTTTAACCTTCATAAATTTCTTGTATTTGGAAGTTTCGTTTTCATAGTCTTTCATTACTTCCTGGTAAAGTTGGTTAGACTCTTCGTAAGAAAGTGAGGGGGTGTTGCTGGTTAATGTATCTAACATTACCACCGTCTCAAAAGGGTGCATATTAGGATAATCTACCATTTGTACCTGAACTTCGGCGAATCTAAAGCCATAAAGTTCTTTTATAGCAAAAATCTCAAGGACTTTTATAATATCGCCGTTTGCAATAAAACCGGCTTCAGAACTGGGTTTTATCCAAAAATAATTATTCTTTACTACCATTAAATAATCTCCGGCCGAAAGTTCTTCTTCCTGAAACAAAATTCGAGAGCGTATTTGTTGATTGTACAAATTGGCTCTTTTGTTAGATCTTACAATAAAACTTGTTTCTTCATTTCCCAGTTGATTATAGCACTCCTCAATTGCATTCATTATTTCATAACCGTCTTGCAATCTAACCACATCGGCTTTGGGGCCAAGATCAAACTGAAAGCTCTCATAAAATTCGTCTTGCAAGCTTTGTCTTATTTTTGTGGCGTTTAATAAAATATCGCTCTCTTCGGCCTGGCGAACTACTTCATCCAGCTCTATATGCTTTACTTCTTTGTTATAAGAAAATTGTAGTTTTTCGGGTTCCAGGGCGGGACTAATTTCCATTTTTACCGGGGGAAGCTGTGCGGTATCACCAATTAAAATAAGTTTACAATTTTGCCCCGAATAAACATATTGAATAAGATCGTCTAGTAAGCTTCCATTCTCCATTAATTTGGAGTTTGTGGGCGTATCAGAAATCATGGAAGCTTCATCTACAATAAAAATACTATTTTTATGCTTGTTGGGTTGTAGTACAAATTGCACTCCACTTCCTCCACTTTTTTTAGGAAAATAAATCTTTTTATGGATGGTAAAAGCTTCTTTTTTGGCATAATTAGAAATCACTTTAGCGGCTCTTCCCGTTGGTGCCAATAAAACCCCCGATTTTCTTATTTTCCAAAGATTCTTCACCAAAGTACTGATTATCGTTGTTTTACCGGTACCGGCATAGCCTTTTAAAACAAAAATCTCATCCTTATTTTTGTTTAAAACAAACTCAGATAATTGCTGCAATGCAATATCCTGGCCAGCTTTGGCCGTGAAGCCAAGATCGTTTAGTAAAAGCCTATAAAATTTAGAAGCATCAAAATTTTCCATAAAAAAATTATCAAAAATCAAAGGTAGGAATGGATTTTTACGGAAGAAACTTTTACGAATAAAAAAAAATTGTAGATTTGTCGTGAACACTAGTAATTTTTAAAACAAAATTTAGAACGCATGAGACTTGCAATTCAATTACTTCTTTGGGTAGTTATTATAGGATTAGCCTACCTTACATTTAATGCTGTTTACGAACCAATTCAGTTTAACAAAATTAAGGAAAAGCGTTACGCCAAAGTAGTTGAGAACTTAAAGGATATTCGTGATGCCGAACTAGCGCATAAAGAGGTTGTTGGAACTTTTGAAGCTGATTTTAACAAACTCGTAAAATTCCTTGATACTGCTGAATTTGCAATTACTCAACGTCGTGACACTACGGTTTTAGATGAAGAGTACAAAAGGCAATACGGTGTAGATGAGTACATAGAGAAAGTTATTGTAGATACACTTGGTTTTGTACCAGTAAAAGATTCTCTTTTTAAAGGAGATAGAGATCGTTATGTAAATATGATTAATGTACCAGTTGAAGGTGTAGATGCTAAATTTGAACTTGATGCAGGAAGTATTAAAAAAGGACAAACCGATATTCCTGTGTTTAGAGCTAGAGTTGCCAAAAGCGTTGTACTACAAGGTTTAGATAAAGAGTTAATTTTACAACAAAACCAGGTACAATCTGTAGACGATATAAACGGGCGTTACATAAACGTTGGTTCTCTAGAAGAGGTTAACACAAAAGGAAACTGGCCAACCCAATATGGCGACGAATAAAGATAAAGAAACATTAAATCTAGAAATGTCCATTCAGGTTAGCCTGGATGGACTTTCTTTTTGTACCCTAAATACTGTAGAGAAGGAAGTTGTTTTTTATAACAAAGTACGATTTCAGCAACAACTGGATCCTATAAAGCTTTTAGCGGAAATTGAAGAGATATTTGAAACCAATAAAAGCTTAGACGAAGTTAAGCAGGTAAAGCTTATTTTTGACAATGCACTCTATAGCCTAGTTCCTGCCAACCTATTTAAAGAAGAAAATGCTTCAGACTATCTGAAATTCAATACCAAAATTCTTAAAACCGATTTTATTTCACACGAAGAAATTGGGAATACAGGGATTGTAAATGTCTATATACCCTATACCAATATTATTAATTTCTTCTTTGAAAAGTTTGGTGAATTCGAATATCAGCACCTCAATACTATTTTAGTAGAAAACTTATTGAAGTTACCAAAAGTAGATAGGCCACAAATCTTTGCCCACGTTAAAAACAAGCAATTTGATTTGGTGGTGATAGAAAATGGTCAACTGTTGCTTTGCAATTCTTTTAGCTTTACCGAAAAGGAAGACTTTTTATACTACATACTTTTTACGGCAGAGCAACTTAATCTAAAGCCCGATGAAGTAAGGTTATATTTATTGGGTGCTATCAGTAAGGCTTCCCCATTATTTAAAATCGCATTTGAATACATTAAGTATGTTGAACTTTTAGAAATCAATTTCGACTTACAGAAAAATGAAAAACTTAAAGGCTTATACGAATTGGAAGAATATATTTTATTAAAATCATTTCTATGAGAATAATTTCAGGTACTTATAAAGGAAAAAGATTAATTGCTCCTAAAAAACTCCCCATTCGCCCTACTACCGATATGGCAAAGGAAGCCCTTTTTAACATCCTCAATAACAACTTTCAGTTTTCACAATTAAGTGTTCTGGATTTATTTGCCGGAAGCGGAAATATAACCTATGAATTTGCTTCACGTGGCTGTAAAGAAATCACCGCAGTAGATTTAAATTACGATTGTGTAAAATTCATAAAAAAAACAGCTCAGGAACTAGACTTTAGCATTACAACCATTAAAAGCGACGTCTTTAAGTTCCTTGAGAAAGCATATGTAAAAGCAGATATTATTTTTGCTGACCCTCCCTATGATTTCGATGAAGAAAAATTTCTCAAAATACCGCAAATTGTCTTTGAAAAAAATCTACTAAATCAGAACGGTCAATTAATAATTGAGCATTCAAAGCATACCGACCTCTCAAAATATCCTAATTTTAAGGAAGCAAGACGATATGGAGGTTCGGTATTTAGTTTCTTCGAAAACACAGTTTAATAGCATTATTCGTATCTTGAAGGAAAAAGCCTGAAAAAGGCTCATAAATAACAATCTGTAATGACGAAACGGATTAAGAAGATAGAACTTATTGATATTAATCTGGAATTTTACGAAGAGATAGTAATTTCTGAAGTAAAAGAAGATGTAATACTTGAAATAAAACACGTAAAACAAATGCTAAAAATATGCAATGAGGTATTTGGAGGAAAAAAGTATGTCTACATCTCTAATAGAAAAAACAATTACAATGTAATTCCCACCGTTTATTTTGAATTAAAAGATGTGAAACAATTATTAGGGATTGGTATTGTAAGTGAAAGCTATGAAGCATTAAAAATTGCTAATTTTGAAAAGCAATTTTCCCCGGTTCCTTACAATATTTTCTTTAGCATGAAAGAAGCCCATGCCTGGGCTAAAACATTATTAAAAAAAGCAGGTCTGTAATCCGGATTCTGTTCCTCCCGGCAAAACCGGGATTCCCCTTATCATTTATCTCAGGTTTTTGTTGCCAAAAACTTTTAGCTGCCTACCCTCCAACAGTAAGCGAGCAACTTACAAACATTGGTTTACATGGCATTGCACCGCATAGAGTTTACCTGATTTCACTACAGCATTATCTGTACATTCTTTCTGTTGCACTAGTCCGTATTTTATCTAAATTACTCCAAATAAAATAGGTGGGCGTTACCCACTATGCCGCTCTTTGGTGTCCGGAATTTCCTCCATCGAAAAAATCGTTGGCGATAAGGCGACCTGCTGTTTACAAAGGTAGTTTTTACAAAATAACCTAACTAAAAAAATGTTGATTTATTACTTACTAATTGTTTAAAAATATATGCATTTGCCTTAGAACTTATGTTGGCTATTTTTATATTTGTATTTCAATAAAATTCAATGGAACATTTTATAGTATCAGCTCGTAAGTACCGTCCGCAAACCTTTAAAGATGTGGTTGGGCAACAAGCCATTACCAATACCTTAAAAAACGCCATTGAACATAATCACCTGGCACAGGCACTTCTTTTTACAGGACCACGTGGTGTGGGTAAAACCACATGCGCCCGTATTCTGGCCAAGATGATTAATCATGATGGTACCCAAAGTCCCGATGAAGACTTTGCATTTAATATTTTTGAATTAGATGCCGCGTCTAATAACTCGGTAGACGATATCAGGAACTTAATAGATCAGGTAAGAATCCCTCCACAAGTAGGGAAATACAAGGTATATATTATAGATGAGGTGCACATGCTCTCCCAGTCGGCATTTAATGCCTTTTTAAAAACGCTGGAAGAACCACCACAGCACGCCATATTTATTTTAGCTACTACAGAAAAGCATAAAATAATACCTACCATACTTTCTCGATGCCAAATATTCGATTTTAAAAGAATTACGGTAAGTGATGCTAAAAACTATCTTGGCTATATAGCCCAACAAGAAGGCGTAAACGCAGAAGAAGATGCATTGAATATCATTGCGCAAAAAGCCGATGGTGCTATGCGGGATGCTCTTTCTATATACGACAGGGTGGTAAGCTTTAGTGGAAAAGAACTCACAAGACAGGCAGTAACCGAAAACCTTAATGTACTGGATTATGATACATACATTAAAGTTACCGAACTTATTTTAACAAATAATATCCCACAGCTCTTATTGAGTTATAATGATATTCTTTCCAGCGGATTTGATGGTCATCATTTTGTTAGTGGTCTTGCCTCACATTTTAGAGATCTTTTGGTTTGTAAAGATCAAAAGACCATTCAGCTTTTAGAAGTTGGGGAACAAACAAAAGCTCGCTATTTTGAACAGGCATCAAAAACTAATCATCAATTTTTGATTAGGGCAATAGAACTGGCAAATGAATGTGATTTAAAATATAAAACCAGTCAAAATCAGCGATTATTGGTAGAGTTAACGCTAATGCAGTTAGCTTCTATCACCTTTGGTGAAGAAAAAAAAAAGTTTGAACAGCCAATAATTGCGGCTTCAGAATTTGAGAAACAACCCGCAACACTTTCTTCAGAAGAAAAAAAAATTGTTAGGGATAATGAACACGGAGGAACTTCTGCTGAAGCCCCCACCGAAAGTCAGCTACCTTCAGAAGAAAATAAAACATCAAAAAGCAATTGTGTAGATGATAAGAAGGATACTTATCATTCAGAAGCAACAATAAGTCCTGAGCCTCCTAATAAAACAGCTCCACCAGTTTCAAGCCCACCTCCTGCCCCAAAACCGGAAATAGATGCTGAAGCTAAAAAGGAGAAAGTTTCGGGCCTTTCATTAAAAAGCATTAAGAAAAAACGGGAAATAGAGGCACGCCAACAAGAAGCAGCTCCAACTAAAGATGTGGTCCTTAATGGCGAGTTTACCGAAACCCAACTTCAGGCAAACTGGGATGACTATGTTAAACGTATAAAGAAGCAAGGATCTAAGATCTTAGCTTCTATTTTGGAAACCGATTTACCCAAACTTGAAGATAAGAATCGCATTGTGATAGAACTGCCCAATGAGACCATGAAAATAAATTTGGAGCGGGAACAGAATAAGCTAATGTCTTATCTAAAACAAAAGCTTAAAAATACTGAAATTAGGTTGGTAATTAATGTGAATGAGCAGTCTGCTAAAAAGTATGCCTTCACTCCTATTGAAAAATATAATAAATTAAAGGAAAAGAATCCTTTGTTGGAAAAACTTCGAAGTACATTCGATTTAGACGTATAGATATGCTAGGATTAAAACTTCCCACAGACCCACGTTGGGCAAATATAGCCGAAAAGAATATTGAGGAAATTCTTATAGATCATGCTTATTGTGAGCAAAAAGCCGCTTCAACTGCCATCTCACTCATTGTATCTTTCCCTGAATATACTGAATTGGTAGATGAAATGATTGCTTTATCCAGAGAGGAAATGGGTCATTTTAAAATGGTGCACGAACAATTATTAAAACGCGGATATGTTTTAGGAAGGGATAGAAAAGATGAATATGTAGTTAAATTATTAAGTTTTTTCCCAAAAGGAGGCAGCAGAACTACACAGTTAGTGCATAGGTTATTAATTGCAGGCTTAATTGAAGCCAGAAGTTGTGAACGTTTCAGATTATTATCGGAGGAGTTACAGGACAAAGAATTGGCTGATTTTTATCATAGATTAATGATAAGCGAAGCCAATCATTATACAATGTTCTTAAAGTTTGCCAGAAAATATGGGGAACGCAGTGAGGTAGACAAAAAGTGGAATGATTTACTTGATTTTGAAGCAAATATCATGAAAGACCTCGGTAAAGACAAAACTATTCACGGTTAATTGAAAAATAAAAAGAAGCTGTCTGAAAAGGTTTTAAAACCATCATCTTGAATTTATTTCAAAATATAACATGTTGATAATTAAAAACATATTAGAAACTGAAAACAAATTCAGCTTGACGAAAGTAGACTTTTCAGACAGCCTCTTAACTTTAAACTATCTACTTATTTTTTCCGTTATAAAGAGATTTAATAATTCCATCGGCCAGACCTATTTTGGGAACAAAAATATTATCGGCCCTGGCCCATCTCATAGAGCTTAAATAAATTTTAGAAGCCGGAATAATCACATCGGCACGATCGCTTTTTAAATTTAAATCCATAATCCTCTCCTCGTAACTTAAGGAGTTTAGCAAATCGCTATATTTTTTAAGGTAGGCTAAGCTTAGGGGTTTTCCTTCTTTTTTACCACTGGTTTTAAAAATATTATTAATGTTTCCACCAGAACCAATTAGATCTATCTTTTTATAAGGTTTAGTAGTTTCTCTCACCCATTTTTCCATCTCTTCCCAGGTCTTCTCTTCTACCAGGTCATTTAATAAACGAACGGTTCCAACTTTAAAAGATTTAGAGGCTACTGTTTTACCGCTACTATAAAGCGTATATTCGGTACTACCACCGCCAACATCTACATAAAGATAGTTGCAGTCGTTTTTAATAAGTTCGTGCAAATCTGTAGCTGCAATAATAGCAGCTTCATGGTTGCCGTCTATTATTTCAATTTCTACTCCTGTTTTTTCTTTTATTCTCTTAGCCACTTCTGCTCCATTAGTGGCCTCTCGCATAGCTGAAGTAGCGCAGGCTTTGTACTTTTTAATTCCGTGAGATTTCATTAAAAGTTTAAAAGCCTGCATTGTATCTACCATGCGCTCTATATTTTTTTCTGAAATCACACTTTTTTCAAATACGTCTTCCCCAAGCCTAATTGGCACCCTAACCAGGGAAGTTTTTCTAAAATCGGTTTCTTCTCTACCTTTTTGTTCTGTAATTGTTGAAACTAAAAGCCTAACGGCATTGGAACCTATATCTATTGCTGCGTAGTTTTCTTGTGTAATCACGAGTTATAATTTTCAATTTATACTCTATAACTGAGTATTTTAATGGTTTAAAATAAAATATTTTATAGCAGGCTAAGCCTAATTTTTCACCTTTTTCGGTAATTTATTTGAGTAGTAGTTATATAGTTCAAATTGTGATCGTAACTTCTTTTCACCACTATTTCTATAGGCATTATCCTGCTTTGAGGTAATCATTCTAGCTTTTACATTGTCGTTCCAACTAATGTCAAAAGTTTCTATGATTTCCTTTTTAATATCTTCATCATAAATTGGGCAGGAAATTTCAACACGGAGATCCAGGTTCCTTGTCATCCAATCTGCCGAAGAGATATAGACTTTAGGGTTTCCGCCATTCTCAAAGATAAATACCCGGGGATGTTCCAAAAACTTATCTACAATACTAATTACCTCAATATTTTCGCTTAATTTCTCTATACCGGGAATTAAACAACAAACCCCACGAACAATAAGCTTAATTTTCACCCCTGCCTGGCTTGCCTGGTATAGCTTGTCTATCATTGGGTAATCTGAGAGGCTATTCAATTTTAAAGCGATGCCCGATGGCTTGCCTTCCCTGGCATTCTCTATTTCCTTTTGAATTAAACTTACAAAAGCATTTCTACTATAATGTGGAGAAACTATTAAGTGTTTGTATTTATTTACTTTGTAATTAATCTCAAAAAAATCAAAAACCTTATTTACCTCTTTTAATATTTCAGAGTGTGCCGTAAATAAGGTATAATCGGTATAAATACGTGAAGTTGATTCGTTAAGGTTACCTGTACTTATAAAACCATATCGCTTTGTTTTACCTTCTTCTTCGCGCTCTATTACACAAGCTTTACTATGCACTTTTAGACCGGGTACCCCGAAAATTAATTGCACCCCTTCGGCCTGCATCTGTTCTGCATATCTAATATTAGCTACTTCATCAAAGCGTGCCCTCAATTCAATTTGAACAATTACTTTTTTTCCGTTTTTTACCGCATTAATCAAGGAGCTGGCAATATGAGATATTTTAGCCAGCCTATAAATTGTAATTTTTATGGTCTTCACCTTAGGATCCAATGCGGCTTCTCTTAAAAATTTAACGGTATAAGCAAAACTTTGGTAAGGCGTATATAGAAGAAAATCTTTTTTGGCAATGCTACCAAACAAGCTACTTTGCAAAATAAGCCCCGGAATAGCTAAGGGCTCTATAGGTTTATAAAGTAAATCTTCACGCCCAAGACTTGGAAAATTCATGTAATCACGGCGATTATGATAACGCCCTCCGGGAATAATACTATCGGTAGATTCAATTCCCATCTTATTCATTAAATAAGATAAAGTATCATCGGCAATATTCATATCGTACACAAATCTCACGGGCTCTCCTTTAATACGATCTTTTACACTACTGGAAATTTTCTCTATAAAACTCTTACTCAGGTCGCTATCAATATCCAGTTCGGCATCCCTGGTAATCTTAATCATATGTGCAGAAATACTTTCGTACTCAAAAATATTAAAAATGGTGCCCAAGTTGTATCTAATTAAATCATCGAGCAGAATGATATATTGTTTTCCATTTTTCTCCGGTAAAACTACAAAACGCTCAATGCTTCTTGGAATCTCTATAAGAACGTATTTCTTTTCGTTTTGAGTCTTATCTAATATTTTTGAAATACCTTTTTGAGGTTTTTCCTCTTTCATTACCATTTTAACCGCAAGATAAGCGGCACTATCTTTTAAACTGGGAAGCTCGTGTAGATCGTTAAGAATAATAGTTACCAGCGCCGGACTTACTTTTGATAGAAAAAAGTTTTTAATAAACTTTTGCTGGGAAACAGAAACCTGTTTCTCGTTAATAATATGAATATTATGATCCTTTAATTGATGCTGAATATCATGTAAAACCTTTAAACTTTTTGACTGATGCTCTATCACAATTTGAGTGATTTCCTCCAGAAGTTTACTGGCTTTAATACCCCCTAAAACACTCTTGCCTGCCTTTCCGGCCAAATCAATTCGTTTTACGGTTGCATATCTAACCTTGAAAAACTCATCAAGATTATTAGAAAATATCCCTAAAAACCGAAGGCGTTCAATGAGGGGTACGGTCTCATCCTCGGCTTCCTGTAATACACGCTCATTAAATTGTAGCCAACTAAGTTCTCTGTTTAGGTATTTTTTTTGCTGCATAAATTAGCGTAAATTTTTAGGGAATAATTGAAGTAAAGTTTTACCGGTTTTAAGATCGTGCCAATTTTCCACCTCGAAATCTATAACACAAAGCCCGGTGGTAGGTAAATTGTCTATAGGCTTATCTCCTAAACTGTTTACCAAACCAGTTAATGCAGGATTGTGAGCAAAAACCATTAGTTTCTCCACCTCATTTGAGCAGGACTTTATAACAAATAATAATTGGTCTTCATCAAAAGTATACAAGGCATCTTTTACCATAAATTCCCGATCGGGTATTTGAAGTTCCTCTTTAAAAAGCTTTGCTGTAGTATGTGCCCTAACTGCAGGGCTGGTCCATAACATAACATCTCCACTTTTAAATTCCTTAAAAACTTTTAGGACCAGGGCTGCATCATGATAAGCTCTTTTTTTAAGCGGCCTCTTTTCATCCGGCAAATTATTCTCCCAGGAGGATTTACCATGTCTTACTAAAATTAGTTGCTTCATAATAAAGGTTTAAGGCGACAGGCGGTTTCTTTCCCAGGTATTCTCTTCTAAAAACTCATATAATATTCTGTCGTGTAAACGGTCATTTCTGCCCTGCCAAAATTCAAAACTTCTAGGGCTTACAACATAACCTCCCCAATGTTGTGGCCGCTCCACCTCTTTATCCTTATACCGTTCTTCAACCTCTTTTAACTCTAACTCAAGTTGCTTTCTGGAAGTTAATACATCACTTTGTTTAGAAGCCCAGGCTCCTAATTGGCTTCCACGGGGTCTTGAGGCAAAATAAGAAGACGATTCTTCTTCTGAGGTTTTCATGGCAATACCTTTTATAATTACCTGCCGTTCTAATGCCGGCCAAAAAAATGAAAGGCAAACTCTTGGGTTCTCTTCTATATCCCTAGCTTTTTCTGAATTGTAATTGGTATAAAAACTAAAACCCTTTTCTCCAAAAGATTTTAATAATACAATTCTGGTTTTGGGAAATCCCTCAATCCCACAAGTGGCCAGGCTCATAGCATTTACTTCTGCTATGTCGGGATGAGCCTCAGCTTCATTAAACCAGGAAGTAAATAAGGCCAAAGGAAAAGACGGAATGTTCTCTTCTAAAAGTTCACCTTTTCCGTAGCTCTGTCGATAATTTTCAAGACTTTTTTGCATTGTATTTTGCTTTGCTGCAATTTACAAGATTTAGGCTGAAGCCGGAAAGTTTTTTAAATAAGATTACACTATATAAAGATGAAAAAATTGAACAAGCCAATTGGTCGCCTGCGAATTATATAGAAACAATTCATTTTTAGTATTTCCAGGTTAAGTTTCAGAAATTAATTCTCGATTATATAGCACATAAACTTGAAGCCTACATAAACTGAGAAATATTTTCAAAGTTTCATCTATATTTTAAAATATAAAAAACTAAACACCTCCTTTCACCAACAATAAAAAACCGTATTTCCGAAAATGAATCTAAGTAGATTTAAGGTAGCTTTTTTCAGTAAAAAAATTAAACCCAAAACTTACTTTTCAAAATAAATAGCTCTATTTTTCATCTACATACCTATCAACTTTTAAAATAGAATATAAATTAAAATCATATTTTCATAGCCCTGATTTCCCTTATTTTTCGTTTAAAATTTACCTTTTAACGAAAATATATAAGCTTATGTCTAAAAAAACCTACAAAACTTTCTAATGGGGATTTTTAGCATAATTTTACCTTAAGATTTAATATTTAACGATAGGTCACCCCCAACTTTCCTATAAGGTAATACCCCTAATTTTACCTAATATTAATCGATTTTTTTCATGAATATTTAACTGTTTTTCCCCAAAAAACAAATCACAATGGCTTAATAACCTAGTGATATAACCCAATTTATACGCGTAGTTTCTTATTAAAGAATCTACAAAAGAATTATAACATTTAATTCTAAACATTTTTAATATGATTTGGAAAAATACTTTTAAAATGAACATTAGCACTAATCTAAAAAACAGCTTCTTTTTAGCATCTCTTCTATTTTTGTTGATGGCTTTCTCGGAAGTTAGTGCACAGTGTAATAGTAACAATGTAACTGTTACCAATTTCTACTTTGGTGATGCGAATGGAGATCCCATAGCATCAAACGATAACAACCAAATAGGAGACCCCGTAAATGGATTTATATATGCTGATTTTGGTGGATCTTCGGGTAACGGATATTCATTATATGTAGAGTATGATGTATACATCAATGACGTATTTAAAGAGAAGGTAATCTTATGTCTTTTTGATGGTCAACAGATACCAAGGGGTACAACCGCTGTTATTGATGATTACCAGTGGAATTGGGGCGATAAATTTGAGTTAAGAAACTTTTACATGAATTGGAATACGAATTCCAATGGTACTTGTGAGAAAAAAGATAGAAACTCTCAATGTTACAGTAATCCTAATGGATTTATAGTTAGAACCCCTCTTATTGCAAACTTTGATTATACCACAAGCTGTGAAAACTTTATTGTAGATTTTACAAACCTAACAACCGGTGGCGATAACACGGCCTATACATACACCTGGGATTTTGATCAACTAGGATCCAGCAATGCAAGTGATCCTAGCTTCAACTTTAATCAGGCCGGTCAATACCAGGTGAGTCTTCAGGTTAGTGACGGGACTTCCAGTAGCTCGATTACCAAGTCTATGGTTATTAACGATCAAATACAGGTATCTATCTCAAAGCAAGACCTGAATTGCAACGAAGAAAATACAGGGTCAATTAACATTACTCCTAGTGGAGGCTCAGGAAGTTATACTTATTCCTGGACAGGACCTAATTTTAGCTCATCCAGTCAAAATATTTCAGGTTTAAATGAAGGCAGTTATGAAGTGACCATCACAGATAATAGCAACAACTCCTGTTCTATAACCGAGATAATAACTTTAAGCAAACCTGAGACTCCGGCTCAGCCACAGGCAAGTATTTCGCAACAACCAGGTTGTGAAGATACCACCGGGACTATTTCGGTAACCACGGTACAGGGAATTACTTATACTCTTTTAGATGAAAACCAAAACCCAGTAAGCAATTCGATTGCAAATGGTGAATTCAGCGGATTAGGTGCAGGTACTTATTTTGTACAGGCAGACAATGGTGATTGTGAGTCAGTTTCTGAAGAACTTGTAATCATAGAAAATTTAGGAACTCCGGCGCAACCGCAAGCAAGTATTGCGCAGCAACCAAGTTGTGAAGATACTACCGGGACCATTTCGGTAACTACGGTACAGGGAATTACCTATAGCCTTTTAGATGAAAATCAAAACCCGGTAAGCAATTCGATTGCAAATGGTGAATTCAGCGGATTAGGTGCTGGTACTTATTTTGTACAGGCAAACAATGGCGATTGTGAGTCAGTTTCTGAAGAACTTATAATCATAGAAAATTTAGGAACTCCTAATCAACCACAAGCAAGTATTTCACAACAACCAACGTGTGAGGATACCACCGGGACTATTTCGGTAACTATGGTACAGGGAATTACTTATACTCTTTTAGATGAAAACCAAAACCCGGTAAGCAATTCGATTGCAAACGGTGAATTCAGCGGATTAAACGCAGGTA
>NZ_JAEHOK010000030.1 GCF_016236915.1 Salegentibacter maritimus | reverse complement strand
TGATCATCCCCCAAAAATTAGGACAGTAAGTTAAGTTCAAAAATAACCTTAATTTTACTGTATTATGACACGAAGAAAATTTACCTCAAAGTTTAAAACGAAAGTAGTTCTTGAAGCCTTGAAAGAGCGTCAAACGGTCAAGGAACTAGCACAAAAATTTGAGATTACTCCACAACAGATCAATACCTGGAAACGCAATTTCCTAAATGAGGCCGATACTGTTTTTTCAAAAGGGGAAAAATCAAAAAAATCAGAAGAAGAGGAAAAGAAAGACCAACTTCTTAAGGTGATTGGGGAGCTTAAAGTGGAGAATGATTTTTTAAAAAACGCCTTGCGATAAAACCTTTAGAAGAGCGTCGAACAATGATATGCAAGGGTCATTCCAAGCTCAGCCTCCAGCAGCAATGCAAGCTATTGCACATCCACCGCAGTGGAATCTATTATAGACCTCGTGGAGAAAGTAAACTTAATTTAGAACTGATGCGCCTGATGGATGAACATTATACCCATCATCCTTTTAAAGGTGCCAGGAGAATGCATACCTGGCTTACCCTGGATAAAGGGTATAAAGTCAATAAAAAGCGTATTGAACGTCTCTATTCCCGGATTATGGGACTCAGAGCTATTATGCCCGGGAAACATACCTCCAGGCGAAACAAAGAACATAAGGTGTATCCTTATTTATTGCGGAATCTTACAGTAGACCGTCCCAATCAGGTCTGGGCGATCGATATTACTTACATTCCTATGCGAAAAGGTTTTATGTATCTGGTAGCCATCATAGACCTGCATAGTCGCTATGTTCTTAACTGGTCTGTGTCCAATTCAATGGATGCCCAGTGGTGTAAAGAAACTTTAGAAGAAGCTATTGAAATCCATGGGACTCCTGAGATCATTAATACCGATCAGGGAAGCCAGTTTACTTCAGAGATCTTTACCCACAGGGTACTATCTAAAAATATTAAACTCAGTATGGATGGAAAAGGAAGAGCTATCGATAATGTATTTATAGAAAGGCTTTGGAGAAGTGTGAAGTACGAAAGTATTTATTTAAATCCTCCAGAATCTGGAGTAGATCTGTACCAACAACTCAATACCTATTTTAAATTTTACAACCACCAAAGAAGGCACCAGGGAATAGAAAATGAAATACCTTATAACCGATATTTAAACCAAAAAAGAAAGGCTGCTTGATAAATGAAAAATAGAACTTAATTTAGCAGCAAAGCTGTCCTAACAAATGGGGGTACTTTATAGTGAAAGTTTTTTCTGTGCGATTTTATCCGTATGGGTTTACTAATTTTGTTTCTGAGCCAATTAGTAATTTAGTAAGGAAACACCTATATTCCAGATTTTTAGAACAGAAAAGAGAAATGATTCAGAGCAAAAAATAAATGAGGCTTATTTTTGAATTAAAAGGTTTTACCTTTTAATAAAATTTAAATATGAACTTAAAAGATTTAAGCAAAATAACTTCATCAATGAGTAACACAGGCAAAATGCCTGTACTTTTCTTAGGTCATGGCAGCCCTATGAATGCCATTGAAGAAAACGAATTTGTTTCAGCATTTAAGAAATTGGGAAAAGAATTGGTACGACCAAATGCTATTCTTTGTATTTCGGCACATTGGGAAACTAAAGGCACCTTTGTGACTGCGATGGAAAATCCGCCGACAATTCACGATTTTGGTGGTTTTCCTCAAGCATTGTTTGACGTTCAATATCCAGCAAAAGGAAGCCCAGAACTTGCACAAGAAACCAAAAGTATTATTACTAAAACAGAAGTTGGATTAGATGATAAATGGGGACTTGACCACGGTGCTTGGAGCGTAATCAAACATTTATATCCAAATGCCGATATTCCAGTAATACAAATGAGCATTGATTATTCGAAACCGGCAAAGTATCATTACGAATTGGCTCAAGAGCTAAATAGCCTTCGCCATAAAGGCGTTTTAATTATTGGAAGCGGTAATATGGTGCACAACTTGCGTAGGGTGGCCTGGAACAAACTAAACGAAGAATATGCTTTCGATTGGGCAATAGAGGCTAACGAAATGATGAAAGAACACATTTTAAGCGGAGACCATCAAAAACTTATCAATTTCAAGTCACAAGGAAGAGCTTTTGATTTGGCCATTCCAACACCAGAACATTATTTACCCTTACTTTATACATTAGCATTGAAAGAAGAAAATGAAAAAGTAAGCTTATTCAACGACAAGCCTGTTGGGGGTTCTTTATCTATGACTTCCTTGAAAATTGAATCTGAATAGAGCTGAAAAAAGCAAACTTAGAAGGAATAAAATTAACTATCAAAGATCCGATCTTATAATGACTTAAGTTTACTTGTTAGTTGTTTTTGAACCCTGTAGGTGCCTTTGCAAATAGAACCTCAAAAACAACGAATTGTCCTGAGTTTATATTTTGCTATTTTTCACGAATCAGAGGGAAACAAAATCAGATTTTCATTCGCCAAACTAAAAGAGCAACTCCAAAATAGTATACTAAAAAAATAGCTTGGGTTTGGTTTGGATTCTATACTTTAGAAGCCTAAAAGAAAGACGGTGTAGCAATAGGTTAGTTTTTCCTTCGCTATAATCCTTTGGAAGTAATAAAAAATGAGGAATTATTTAGAAGAATTTGGTGTACTAACCAAAGATGAAATAGATGTATTTGAAAATAAACTAGTCTATAAAAAGTTTAAAAAAGGAGATTTTTTTATCCGGGAAGGGCAAACTTGCAAAGAAGTAGCCTTTGTAGCTTCAGGGCTATTTAGATCTTTTTACTATTCATCTTTAGAAGAAGAAGTAACCTATTGTTTTACATTTTCCAATTCGTTTGTAACTGCTTATTCTTCTTTTTTATCTCAAAATAAAACTGTTGAAAATATTCAGGCTTTAACCGATGTTGAAATATTAACAATATCTCGAAATGAGATTTTAAAACTAGAGCAATCAAGTACCAATTGGTTGCGGTTTTTTAAACTTATTGCAGAACAGGAATATATAAAAATGGAAAAAAGAATTTTCCTGTTACAAAAGGAAACGGCCGAAAAGCGTTATAGCGACTTACTTAAAAACCAACCAGAATATTTACAGTTTATTCCCCTTAACTTTCTCGCATCTTATTTAGGCATTACCCAAAGACATCTAAGCCGAATAAGAAAGTCAATTTCAAATTAGACAAATGTCCTTTTAAAGGAGCTTAGTTGTGTGGTTCTTTGTAAAAAAACATAGAACATAGATGAAACAAATACTTATAATTAATGGGCATCCCGATAAAGAGAGTTTTAATTACGCATTATCAAAGGCTTATTCAAAAGGTGTAGGTAACACAGATGCAGTCTTGAGCCAAATTAATATTTCTGAATTAGACTTTGAACCTAATTTAAAATTTGGTTACCGCAAGAGAATGGACCTGGAACCCGATTTGCTTAAGGCAATTGACAAGATAAAAAAAGCTGATCATATTGTATGGATATTTCCAATGTGGTGGTATGGGTATCCGGCTATAATGAAAGGCTTTATTGATAGAACATTTCTTCCGGGAATCACTTATCAACCGGTTAAGGGTAAAGCTTTTCCCGAAAAGCTCTTAAAAGGAAAATCGGCACGTTTAATTATTACTGCCGATACGCCAAAATGGTACGATTCTCTATTTATGAAAAGCCCGGCCATAAATCAGTTTAAAAAGGGTACTTTGCAGTTTTGCGGAATTACTCCTGTAAAAGTAACTTACATCTCCCCGGTTAAAAATTCCAGTCCCGATTTTCGGAAGAAATACTTAGAAAAAATATCTTTATTGGGGGCAGGTTTAAAATAATTACTGAATTCAAGACTATAGGGAATTTATGCCTCTTAGGGACTTTGTTTTTAGTAAGCCACAAGCTGAATAATCAAAAGGCAGTTTATAAAGTAAATAAAATATTGAAAATTATTCAGAATAAACTCAAGAACAGGGCTAGAGAAACATTGGGGTACAATACACCGCAAGAAATGATATGTCTTGAAGGAAAAAATTATATTTGACCACGCAACTTTTAATAAGACTTTGTTGCGTTAGAACATTTAATCCAGCAATGCGAAAGACTTAATGAGCAAGAAAAATAGCATATTTATCGCAACAAGTTTAGACGGTTATATAGCTGATAAAAATGGAGGAATTGATTGGTTGCATTCCGTTCCAAATCCCAACAATGACGATATGGGATATTTGCAATTTACGAATGGGATTGACGCACTTATTATGGGGCGAAATACATTTGAAACTGTAATTGGATTTAATGTTCCATGGCCATATAACAAACCTGTTTTTGTGTTAAGTAACAAATTGAAAGAAATACCTGAATCTCATAAAGACAAGGCTTTTTTAGTCCATGGAACTTTAACCGAAATTTTAGGGCAAATTCATAAAAAAGGATATGAAAGATTATATATTGATGGAGGAAAAACAATTAGAAATTTTTTAAAAGCAGATTTAATTGATGAAATGCTATTAACAACTATTCCAATTTTACTAGGCGGCGGTTCTTCACTTTTTGGAGAATTACCTAACGAATTGAAATTTGAGTTAATTGAAACAAAAACATTTCTAAATCAAATATCGCAGAGACATTATAAACGAAAAAAATAAAATTCGAAATATCAACAAGCTCTATAGCTAATAGCAAATCAGATAGATTACAAGAGTTCTGCTCTTTGAGCAGACAAAGCCAAAACAAAGTTTTGATGTTTAACCAATAAGTAAATTAAAAGTGAAAACGTTTGTTAAAGCTTAGAGATAAAGGAAGAATGAAGTGCTTCGAATCTACCATGCTTTTCATAAATAGACCGTTTCAGAACTCTGGCAGCAAATAAACCAAAGTGTATCTAATGAACAAAAAAATAGGAATTTTAAGAGGAATAAATGTAGGAGGAAAACGAAAAATCCTGATGGCCGATTTAAAGTTACTTTGTGAAAAATTGGGCATGGAAAACGTAAAAACCTATATTCAAAGCGGGAACCTTATTTTTAATTCAGATAAACAAGGTTTTGAATTAGAAAACGCACTGGAGAAAGGTATTGCCCAGGAGTTCGGGTTTGATGTACCTGTAATAGTTAGAACAGAAAAAGAGCTTGAAACTTCAATAAACAACAATTCTTTTTATGATAAAGATGTTGATATTAGTCAGTTGCATTTAACATTTTTAAAAGAAAAACCTGCTAAGCAACATATAGACAAAGTATCAAGCCTTGACCACGAACCTGATAAATTCAAAATAAAAGATAAAGATGTATTTATATTATGTGAGGGTAAGTATCACAAATCAAAATTATCAAACAGTTTTTTCGAAAAGCAATTGAGGGTAGGGGCCACAACCAGAAATTGGAAAACGGTATTAAAGCTTTTGGAATTAGCGAAAAATTAATTGAATGTTACGGGCTAGTCATTTCAAATAGTATTTAAATACAATTAATACCTGAAAAAAACACCGGAGATCTAACAGGTTTCTTAATTTAAAATAAATTACCCGGTTGCAAACAAATGCGATAATAAATGGAAAGATGTTTCTGGTTTGCAGTAAGTTTCGGAATTTCGATAACTATGGGGATAAATCTCGATTATCGAGTAAAACGAGCATGCTAAATAGCCCATTTTAAAATTAGTAGGTGAAACCAGGTAACATCGGAAAAAAGTACTACATTTAGCTATACATTAGCAGATTTTGTTGCGGAATGTAATATCCCTTCAAATATAAAATATGAAAAACTGGAGTTTTAAAGTAAAGTGTAAGCCTAGCGAAATAAGTAAGAATTTGGAAGCTTCTCTTGGTGCTGCCAATGGGTTTGTGTTTACTATTAAAAACAACCAAAATGACTTAGTATCTTTTAAAATTCGTAAACGGCTTCTTTATGCCTGGTATATTCTTTATCATAATAACGTGGTTGTAAAAGGAAGCTTATCTAATGCAGAAGGAAAAGGGGGAACCAATGTAAATATCTCTTTTAGCCAGCACTTATTGTGGAAGTTTGTAATATTTGTACACCTGCTTTTAGCTTTAAGTTTTGTAATAGCTATTTTTTTAGGGAGTAATGATATTGCTATGTACGTATTGGCAATTATTACTTTAGCAATTGGTGTATTCTTATGGCTTAGATTGCAGAAAAAATACGAAAGAAATATACAGGAGTATAAAGATTTGATATGTAATTTGTTATAGTTTTAAGTTGGTTGGTTTGGAGTGGAAATGAAGTGATTTTAAAAGTAAGCTGTAAATATGTCCAATCTTAGAAACGAATCAGGTTTGACTATAATGATTTCTCAGAAAATGGTACTCACCTTTTATACTTAGAAAAATTTATTTACTTCTAAAAGATCATGAAAGTATTTTTTCCAGTACGTCTCCTACATAATATGCAATAAATGCTGCAATTCCTCCAAGTAAAAGGGTTTCCAGAATACCAACAATCATATTCTTTTCAGTCACCAAACTCTTAAGGGCACCTACAATAGAAAGTGCAATAGCGGTAAGAATGCAGGAGTATAAGAAAAGTTGAGAGTCCAGGCTTGAAGAGTTAGTGTTCATGAATAGATATGAAAGTAGGGGAACCGATCCTACTGCTAGAAAACTTGCAAAGGTTACTCCTGCTGTTTTATAAGGTGTTTTTTCGCCTCGAACCATTTCAAGTTCTTCTTTCATCATAGTATCTACCCATATATCTTTATTAGAGGTAATTACTTCTACCACTTGTTCTAATAGCTCTCCTTTAAAGCCCTTTTCTTTATAGATATCCCTAATTTCCTGTACTTCTTTTTCCCTAAGATTTTCAATCTCCCAGTATTCTACCTGCCGGTGTTTATCGAAGTTGTCTTTTTCTGCTTTTGTAGAGAAAAAATTACCTACAGACATGGAGAAGCCATCGGCAATTAAATTGGCTAATCCCAGTATTACTACTACCGAAATTCCCAGGCTGGCACCTTCGGCTCCGGCTACTACCGCAAATGTTGTAATGGCACCATCAATTCCACCGTACACAAATTCACCAATATATTCTTTATTGATAAATAATGCTTTTCCCCGCGAATGAAGCAGGCTTTCATCTTTCTTAGGTAGTTCTTTTGATGGCATACTGGATGTTACAAACTTTTGTTTAAGCTAAAGTTAATAGAAAATAGCGAAAATAAGGTTCCTAATTTATCATTTAAAGTTTTTATAGCGAGTTATTTACCAATAAGAACGTCTGCCAAACTATATATTATATAAAACTTTACAGACTTACGTATTTTCGAGTAAAACCAATTAAGAGCTATTGTAAAATTTTAAATGGATAATAATTAGTAGCCTAAAGAAACTTACCAAGTAAATTAAGCCAAATATTCTTATTAAGAATTAGGAGTGATCAATGCAATCTTAGGCTGGGCGGGAGTAAGCAGATGATAAAAAAGAATAATTATTTTTTTTCAGTTTTGAGAGTCCAATGAAAATATCGTATTTTGCTTTTATTAATCCTGCTATATAATAAAACTTCATGGGAACATTAGAAAGACATCAAATAATAATAGAAAAAATTACTAAAGACGGGCAAGTCAAGGTTCAGGATTTATGTGATGAATTTGATGTTTCTTCGGTAACGGTTCGAAAAGATCTTAAGTTTTTGGAAGAGAAGGGTTTGTTGTATAGAATGCATGGTGGTGCGACCCATACCAATCCATATACAACCGATAGACATGTGAATGAAAAGGAGAAAATTCATCTTTCTGAAAAAATGGGCATTGGTGAAGTTGCTGCAAAAATGGTTACTGCCAACGACTCTATATTAATTGCTTCAGGTACTACCGTATTATCCTTAGCCAAGAATATAAAGCCCCTGGAAAACCTTACCGTTATTACTTCAGCTTTAAATGTAGCTCTTGAATTAAATCAGCATATCGAAATAGAGGTTATTCAATTAGGGGGAATTCTTCGTAAACGTTCTTCTTCTGTAACCGGTTTATATGCAGAAAATAACCTTTCAGATTTTTCTTGCTCTAAATTGTTTTTGGGGGTAGATGGTATTGATCTTGAATTTGGTCTTACCACGGCCAATATGATGGAAGCCAGGCTTAATAGGGAAATGATTAAAGTGTCTCAAAAGACTATTGTACTGGCTGATTCCACTAAATTCGGTAAACGTGGTTTTGGTAGAATTTGCGGTTTCGATAGTATAGATGAAATTATAACAGATTCAGGAATTTCAAAATTTACCAGGGAAGCACTGGAGGAACATGGAATAAAAATTACCATCGTATAATTATTACTACTGCACGACATTATCGAGCTAAGATGGTTCGGTTTTTTCTTGAGATTTAAACAAAAGCTCCAATAAATAACTAAAGCACTTGCTTTAACCTAATTTAGTTTACGCAAAATTTTATTTTTCTCCATAAAGCAATTTCTTCGGGGTTGGAATGAGCGATATGGTTACTACTATACCTGTTTTTTACCCCTACTATACATAAAGGTTAGCTTTAAGTTGTTGGAAAGTATCTTTTTGTGTTTTCTGTTGGTTTAGTTTAATGAACTTTATAATGATTTAAAAGCTTTCCATTTTTAAAAAGCTTTCTCATATAATTCTGAAAGCATCTTTACAGATAAAGGTTATAACACTATTTAAGTTTTTAAAACAAAAGCTAATATAACCTATTAGAACAGTCAGCTTTAAAATATACCTCCTCTTTAAGGTCCCTACTATAAGGAGTTAGTTTCGTTTTGTATTTAATAATCTGCACTACAGAAGTACCATCTCTAAGGGATTTCAGGATTTTTCTTGCTATTTTTTTAATAACTTTTATACGAAAACACTATTAAAAATAACAAATAAAAATAAATGAAATATTTTTTTAGGTTTTAAATTGTTGTTTTTTGTTTTTATTTTTTACATTTGATTTTGTTAATCTAATGTGAATAAATGATTTGTTTGTAAATATTTTTTAGTCACTATATCGATTTCGCGCTTTATTCGAGGGGTTACACAAGAATTAGTTAACCTAAAGTTAATAGAAAGACAATTTTAAGGTGCAGAAGAATTGAAAACTAAATAAAATATTTGCAAACCTAATTATGAAATTTAATTTAAAAAATTATGAAACAAATTTTACAAGGGTTTATGTTATTAACCTTAGTTCTGGGGTCTGGGTTAATACAAGCTCAGGAAAGACCAATTTCAGGTCTGGTATCTGACGAAACAGGGATACCAATACCTGGGGTTACTGTTCAGGAAAAGGGAACCTCTAAAGGAGCGGTTACCGATTTTGATGGGGAATTTTCCCTTTCAGTTTCAGACAGCAATAATACTGTTTTGGTTTTTTCTTTTTTAGGTTATAAATCTAAAGAAGTAAGCATTGGGGCTAAAACCAATTTTAATATTACTCTGGAAGAGGATTCAGAAAGCTTAGATGAGGTGGTAGTTGTAGGTTATGGTACGCAAAAGGAAGAAAACCTGGTTGGTTCGGTAAGTACCGCAAACCTGGGGAATATAGAAACACGACCTTCTGCCGATATAGCCAGTTCTTTACAGGGAGCAGTTCCGGGATTAAATGTTCGCTCGGGTGCAGGTGGTGATCCTTCATCAACACCCAGTATCAATATTCGTGGTTTTAATTCTATCAATGGAGGATCTCCGCTTGTTATAATTGACGGTATAGAAGGAGACCTTGCAAACATAAACCCAAATGATATTGCAAGCGTTACGGTATTAAAAGATGCCGGTGCAGCCGCCATATATGGGGCCAGGGGCTCTTTTGGGGTTGTTTTAATAACCACTAAATCAGGAAAAGAAGGGGAGTTTAATGTAGAATATTCCAATAACTTCGGATTTACTACAAATACCAGTAGAACAGATTTTGTTACCAATCCATATACTTATGCAAAATGGGCAGATGAAGCTATAGGTTCTTATCATAGTGGATGTTACGTTTGTTATGAAGATGAAGATTGGGAGATTGCACAACAGGTAGGGAATGGGGAGCGAGAACCATTCTATGAACAACAGCCTGACGGGACTTATAAATTCTTCGGAAATACCGATTTCTATGATATTTTATTTAAAGATCGAAGAGCGCACCAGATAAATAATATTTCGGTTTCCGGTGGGTCTAAAAAGCTAAGAGGAGTGATTTCGGGTAGAACTTATGAAAGGGAGAAAATTCAAAACATTCAAGATGCCGAAATGAAACGATATAACCTGCAGCTTAAATTAAGTGCGAATCCTTATGAATGGTTGGAGTTAACGGCATTGAGTAGGTTTAGTAGTAGGTATGACGAGCAATATGCAGGAACAAAAAATGGTTGGGGAGATGAATTTGGAGTTAGTAAATGGCGTGACCTTTTTCCTAATCATCCGGCATTTGTAGATGGTTATGGTGTTAGTGTTGGCCGTACCAGAAATGGTTATGTAGGCCGTTTAGGAGCCTTAAAGGAAGGTGCAGCGCATCGACAATGGACGTATGAAAATCAAACAAACACCCTGGGTGCTGAAATTAAACCTCTTGAAGGTTTGGTGCTTAATATGAATTATAACTATAGTATTGACAGAACAGACAGGACGTTTTCTTATAAACCATTTAGTTACCTGTCTGGAGATAAACTTGAGTTGTTAGAGGATGAAGGCTTAAACCGTCTAAATGAATATCGATGGAAAGACTATTACACTGCGATAAATATTTATGGTACTTATACCAAAAGAGTTGCAGATAAGCACAACTTTAAAGTAATGCTTGGTTTTAATCAGGAAGAGTTTGATAGGGATAGAGTAGGGATGAGAATTGAGGATTTACTTACCAGAGATAAAGCTAATATTACTTTTGGTACTGAAATGTTAGATATGGAAGGCTCTACATTAGAATGGGCCGTTCAGGGATATTTTGGACGATTTAATTATGATTACGATGGTAAATACCTTTTGGAGCTTAATGCTCGTTATGATGGATCTTCACGTTTTCCTGAGGAAAACAGGTGGGGACTATTTCCATCTATTGCTGGAGGTTGGATAATTGACAAGGAAGACTTCTGGACACCTTCAATAGAAAGTGTAATTTCTTCTTTAAAATTAAAGGCCTCTTATGGTAAGCTTGGAAACCAGAGTGTTGGTGTGAATACCTTTAGACAACTCATAGGAATGGGTAGAACTTCCTGGTTATTTAATGGTGAACAAAACAACTATGCAAGGGTGCCATCACCACTGCCGGCCAATATTGGATGGGAGAAGATAACTTCAACAAATGTTGGTCTTAATATGGGCTTTTTAAAGGATAAATTAACAACCTCTCTTGAAGTGTACGAGCGTAATACAGAAGATATGTACTTGCCCGGTCAACCCTTGCCTGCGGTATTTGGTGCATCAGAACCAAGAAGGAATTATGCAGCAATGCGAAACAGAGGTTTTGAGGTGACTGTAGGGTATAATGATGAATTTACTGTTTTAGGTTCAGAGTTATCCCTTAGTGCGAGTGCGAATGTATCAAATAACCGGGCAGAAATAACAAAATTTGATAATCCAAACGGCTTGCTGAGTACTTTTTATGAAGGTCAGGAAGTGGGTGAAATATGGGGGTATCGCATAGACGGTCAATTCCAATCAGATGAGGAAGCTGCAGCTTTTCAAAGTGAATATGGAAGAGACAACCTTTTTAGGGTGTATAGGGGAATACTTGATTATGGCTCAAATAGTGACTGGAACCTATTAAGGGGAGGAGATCTTAAATATGTAGATGTTGATGGAGATGGTAGTATAGATAACGGTAATAATACGCTTGAAGATCACGGAGACTTAGTGCCAATTGGAAATTCTATGCCACAATTTCCTTTTGGGTTTAATATAAATGCTTCCTGGAAAAATTTTGATCTTACTGTTATTGGGCAGGGGGTTGCAAAACAAGATTGGTACCCCAACGGCCCATTGTATTGGGCAACTTTCCACAGGCCATATACATCATTTATTAGAAAAGATCTTTTAAATAAAGTTTGGGATCCGGCGCACCCTAACGATCCTAATAGAATATTTCCTCAGAGACAAAGAGCCTATAGTGCTTTAAGTTCTGGACGTATGTCGTATAATTATAATGATCACTTTTTAACCAATATTGGGTACTTAAGAATTAAAAACCTTACCCTTGGGTATACTATTCCTCCTACTTTAACCAAAAAGGTGAATATAAAAAGGTTAAGAGTTTTTCTTAGTGGAGAGAATATCTTTACCTGGAGTTTTGGAGGTTTAACAAAATATCTTGATCCTGAAGAGGTAGGAAGCCATGTAAGTTATTCAAACCCAAATAGTGTTAGCGGAAGATCGGCAACGAACACGCAATTGTACCCTATGGGCAAAACATTTTCGGCGGGCTTGCAAGTAAACCTATAAGCTTTTTTAATAATAAAAGGTTATCAAAATATATAAATCAACAATATTCAAAATGAAAACAAAAGATATACAGAAAAAAATGATTCGTGTATCGTCATTATTGGCTTTTTCTCTTCTATTGATAAGCTGTGATGCTGATATATTGGACCAGCCACCTGGGGATGCCATAACTTCAGATGAGTTTTTTAATACAGGTGCTGATCTTGAAGCTTACACCAATGATTTATATGGTGTTTTGCCAACAAAATCGGTGTATATGGACGATTCAGATTCCGATAATATTTTAGGTGTAAGTGCCGGAGATAGGTTAAGAGGAACACGAAGGGTGCCAACCGATAGGGGGAGCGGAGGCTGGTCCTGGGGGCACCTAAGAAGAATTAATTATTTCCTGGAGAATTATAATAGGGTAGACGATGCACAGGCTACGGCAAAATATTCGGGAATAGCAAAGTTTTTTAGAGCTTACTTTTACTTCGAAAAAGTACAACGATTTGGAGCAGTGCCATGGTACGGTGAAGTTATAAATCAGGACGACGAAGAGCTATTGACCAAAGGCAGGGATTCACGACAGTTGGTAATGGATTCTATTATAGCTGATATTGATTATGCTATTGAAAATATTCCGGCAGAAAAGGAACTAAATCGTATAACTAAATATACTGCACTTATTTTAAAGGCCAGGATTGGACTTTATGAAGGTACATTTAGAAAATATCATGGGATAGACGACTATGAAAGATTCCTGGAAGGTGCAGCTTCAGCAGCTAAAGAGCTAATGGATTCAGGAGCCTATGAGCTTTATACCAGCGGTGGTACAGATAGGGCATATCTAGATCTTTTCGCTATGGAAGATCAGAATACGACTGAAACCATTTTGGCAGTAGATTATGAGTTTGGATTAAGAACTCATGACCTGGCTTATAGAATGACGGCACCAACCCAGGGAAGATGGGGCTTGGCAAAAGATTTAGTGAATAGTTATTTGATGACCGATGGTTCTTCATTTACAGATCAACCAGGTTATGAAACAATGGAGTTTTATGAAGAAATGCAGAATCGTGACCCTAGATTGACACAAACCACTGCAGGTCCTAACTTTGCTACCTATGGTTCAGAAGAACGTGAGCCTGTAAATTTAGATATTACCAGAACGGGTTATCGTATAATAAAAGCATTACCACCAAAAGGACCGCAATGGGGATCTGGCGGATCATTTAACGACGTGATACTATTTCGTTACGCCGAAGCTTTGCTAATCTATGCTGAAGCTAGAGCAGAACTGGGAACATTGACACAGGGAGATCTAGATATTTCCATAAACAAGTTAAGGGATCGCGTAGGTTTACCTCATTTGAATATGGCTGAAGCCAATGCAAATCCAGATTCATACCAGGAAAGCCTTTATGAAAATATTGAAGGACCTAATAAAGGAGTAATCCTGGAAATACGTCGCGAACGAAGAGTGGAAATGGTAAATGAAGGACTTCGTTGGGACGACCTTATGAGGTGGAAAGAAGGCCAAAAAATTGAAGCTCCAATAGAAGGGATTTACTTCGCAGAATTAGGTGCCCATGATTTTAATAATGATGGTAAGTTTGATGTATATGTACACGATGGGGACACTTCTGGTGCACCAGATGAAGTGAGCACTATGGTGAATATCAATGAAAGGCCCTTAACCGAAGGTGACTACGGGAACATGCTTTTATTTGAAGGTGGTAATTTTGACGAAAATAGGGATTATTTCTACCCGCTGCCACTTGAAGATTTGGAGCTTAATGATAATTTAGAGCAAAATCCCGGCTGGTAATTGAGAAGGTTAAAAAAGAGTAAACTGAGGCAAGCTCACGAAGCCTTGGTTGGAAACAAATTTTTAATTTAGTGGCAAGCTTCGGGGTATTATACCCTTTGGCGGTACCAATAAAATATTTGAATAGGTGATTGGTCTAAGGATTGATTAGCAAAACCTGCCGTAATTACTACGGCAGGTTTAATTTGTTAGGTCTTAACAGATGTTTTTTATTTCTAGGCTAAAGTGGCAATAGCTCCAGAAATCACCAATTATTATAATTAAAAAGATTGCTTTTAAACTTCTCTTAATGTGGCCATATTAATGTATTAATCTTATTAACCGGCTAATTGATTTAGCTGATGAATATTAATCAAAATTTCAATAAAAAATGAAAATTACTAAATTGCTGTTATGCTTATTTCTTATATCTTCCTTGAGTTGTAAGAACAAAAATGAAACTAATAAAAATGAGCGTTCTAAAGATGAAATTTCCCAATTAGATGTAGAAGTTCAAGGACATAGGGGAGACCGAGGAAATTTCCCTGAAAATTCTATTCCCGCTTTTCTAAGTGCGGTGAAAAAAGGTGCTGATGTTCTGGAATTGGATGTTGTGGTTTCTAAGGATAAGAAGATTGTTGTTTCTCACGAACCTATTATGTTAGCTTTATATATGTTGACTCCAGAAGGAGATAGTATAGCTAAAGAAGATGAGAAGGATTATAATCTTTATAAAATGGATTATGATAGTATTAAAAAGTTTGATAGCGGCTCCAGAAAAAACCGCTTATTTCCAGATCAAAAGCTTCAAAAGACCTATAAACCTTTATTAAGTGAGGTGATAGATACAGTAGAAAATTATATTAAAGTTAATAATCTTGATGAGGTTAAATATAATATTGAAATTAAATCTTCTAAAAAGAATTACGGGATTTATCAGCCTAATCCAAATGAATTTGTAGACCTGGTAATGAATTTACTGGAAGAAAAAAATATAAAGAATAAGGTTAATCTACAATCGTTTGATGTAAATGTTCTAAAAATTTTAAATGAGAAGTATCCAGATGTTGAACTTGCTTATTTAGTGTCTAAAGAAGGGGTAGATAAGAATTTAAAGAAACTGGGTTTTACTCCAGATATCTACAGTCCTAGCCATAAGCTGCTTAAAAGTAATTTGGTGGTAGATTCTATTAAAGAGCAAAATATGGAATTGATTCCCTGGACCGTAAATGAAGAAAAAGATATAAAAAGAATGTTGGAGTTAGAGGTTGATGGTATTATTACAGATTACCCTGAAAGGGTATTAAATAAAATATAGTTTTAGCCAAATTACCCGGTGAAATTAAAAAAGAGAGGATATAGTCCTCTCTTTTTAATTTGAAATACCGTTGGATTATATTCTTAATTCAAGTAGTCTTGAAGAATTTTTGCCCAGGTTTTATAAGCGGTGGCGTTTAAGTGTAAACCTTCTTCAGTAAATTTTTTGCTTAAGCGGTCTTCTTCATCCAGAAAGTGAGGATGAAGATCAATAAAGTTAACATTATAAGTTTGCGCTAATTTTTCTAACTCCTTGTTAATAGCCAGTATATGTTCATCTTTGTTGTAATGGTTCTTATATCGTGTAAATGTATTATTTACAGGTAAAATACTTTGAATAAATACCTCTGTTTCGGGGCTTCCATTTTTTATTCTATCTATTATTTTTTCATAGTTGGAAACAATTATCTCATCAGGATAATTTCTTGCAATATCATTTATGCCAATAAGGATAAAAACCTTTGCAGGTTCTCCTTCTATAACTTCATCCAATCTTTCCAAAATACCAAAGGTAGTATCACCCGAGATGCCACGATTTTTCGCATTGGGTAGTCCTAACAGTTCACTCCAACTGGTTCCGGCAGTAATGCTGTTGCCTAAAAATATTATATCTTCTTTAGAATTTGGGTAGCTTTCAAATTGATTTACCTGAATATGGTAATTTCTGGGTCTGTGTAAACTATCAATACTAATATTTTGGGAAACCATTGCCGTGGTTGTAAGTAGAAGGATTGCAAGTGAAAAATTTCTAAATTTCATTTTCTATATTTTAAAATTTACATACTTATTTTAGTCTATAACCTATGCCTGGGACTTTGCTAATCTAATATTTTTTAAAGATGCCAGTTAATGTGTATTTATTGATCTAGCATTTTGTGCAAAGGTCTACCGCTAGTTCCGTTGGGAAAGGCAATACCTAAAATACTAGCTACCGTTGGTGCAATGTCTGGGATTTCAGAACGTTCTGTGGTACTTCCTTGTTTTACACCTGCACCAAAAAAGATAAGAGGGGCGTGGGTATCGTAAGTAAGACCGCTACCATGAGTAGAACCGGTTTTGGGGTATACAATAGTCGCAGGATTCAAAACAAAAACCACATCCCCGCTGCGTTTCTGATTAAAACCATTTTGAATTAACCCCCTAATACCACTGCTAAAGTTTGCACCTAAAAGCTGTTTGCGTGTTATAACTTTATCAATTTGCTCTTGCTGAATACAAAACAAGGCTATAGAATTTTGTAATTCTTCACTGCTAATATTGGCTTCTTTAAGTTTTTTATAATTAAAAAATACCTGTCCATTAGAGACATCCTGAATTAAATTGTCTTTGCCAAATTCACTAAACACATGTTTTTTTAGAGCTTGTGTGAATTTTAAATCATTAAAATATCCCCCAGGAATTTTAACCGATTGTAAATAGGAAGGTACATTCACCGCGCCGTGGTCGGCAGTAAGGAATATAGTGTATGCTCCTTTGCCTATATTCTTGTCCAGAAAATTCAATATCTCTGCTATGTTTTTATCCAGGCGTAGATAAGTGTCTTCAATTTCTTTAGAGTTTACCCCAAAATTATGGCCAACATAGTCTGTACTGGAAAAGCTTAAGGTTAAAAAATCAGTAATTTCGTCTTCGCCAAGTTTTTCTCCTTTTATTGCAGCCAGTGCAAAATCGGTGGTTAGATCGTTACCAAAAGGAGTAGCGCTTATAATACCAAAGTTTCCATTCTTGCTACTTAAGGCTTTTAAATTATATGGAAAGGTCGCTTTTTCTTTGCCTTTAAACCCGGCTTCAAAATTGTTTTCGTCTATTCCACTTTCAGTATAAGTTTCTATATCATAAAGTGTATTCCATTCTTTTAGGTAAGATTTAACTTTCCCTGAATCATTGAAATCACGAACCCATTTTGGCAAATCATCTCTATAGAAAGAACTTGTAATGAAACGCCCTTCCTTTCCTCCAGAAAACCAATAAGCAGCATTTGCAGTGTGGCCGGCGGGCAAAATAGAGCCACGATCTTTTAAGGCTACCCCAATTGTTTTTCCCTTCATTTGGGTATGCAGCCTGTTTTGATCGGCTATTGTGGTAGTTTTAAGTAAGACCGGAGACATTTTTCCTGCATCAGAATTAGTTCCAATAGGAGTAACCGAGGCATCATCGGTACAGTATACAGATTCACCTTTTACTTTGTCGAACCAATTATTGCCAATAATACCATGGTTCATAGGGGTAGTTCCGGTCCACACAGAAGCATGCCCCGGTCCTGTATAGGTGGGAACGTAATTAAAATGGTGATTTTTAAAATTATAGCCTTCGCTAACTAGTCGCTTAAAGCCGTTTTCTTCAAATCGTTCCCAAAACCTCGTAAGGTAATCGTATCGCATTTGGTCTACTACGATTCCTACCACCAGTTTAGGTTTTTGGATGTTATTTTGTTGTTGGGCATAATTTTTTGTTATAAATAGGAGGCAAAAAATTAAAAGATACTTAGCTTTCATCTAGAGCGGTTTTATTTAATTATTTAAGAAAAGGTATGCTATTGCTGCTATGGAGGCACCAATTACAGGCCCAATAATGGGAATCCAGGAGTAGTTCCAGTCACTTTTGCATTTATTTTTTATAGGTACCAGAGAATGAACTATTCTCGGTCCTAAATCTCTTGCTGGATTAATAGCATAGCCCGTGGTGCCGCCTAAAGAAAGGCCAATAGCCCACACCAAAAAGGCTACCGGGATTGCTCCCAGTGACCCCATACCTATTGGGGTCTCACTTTCATTTCCCATTACAGGATTTGTGACATAGAATATTACAAATATTAGAGTGAAAGTTCCAATGATTTCACTCAGTAGATTTGAAAACTTATTCCGTATTGCCGGGGCTGTACTAAATGCTGCCAGGTGAAGGTTGGAATTGGTGGTACAATTAAAGTGTTGCCTATAAATAGCCCACACCAAAAAGCTCCCGGCCATTGCTCCCAGCATTTGGGCTCCAATAAATATTGGGGCTTTCTCCCAGGGAAACTCGCCGGCTATAGCTAAGCCTAGTGTAACTGCCGGATTAATATGCGCCCCACTATAGGGCGCAGCAATTACAACGCCCGTAAAGACGGCCAGTGCCCAACCGGTAGTAATAACTATCCAGCCGCTATCATTTCCTTTGGTTCCTTTTAAAACCACGTTGGCTACCACGCCATTTCCCATTAATATTAAGAACATGGTGCCAATAAATTCAGCCGTAAATTCATTCATAATACTTTAATTTTTAGACCAACAATTAGTAGTTTTTACAGCTCGTTGCCAACCATTAAGCATTTCCTGAACAGGAATTTTATCATTCGGATTAAAACTCTCCATAACTTTCCACTTAGATTTAATCTCTTCAATATCCTTCCATATTCCAGCTCCTAAACCTGCTAAATACGCAGCACCCAATGCAGTAGTTTCTGTAGTTTCAGGTCGTAAAATGCGAGTACTCAAAATATCAGCTTGAATTTGCATTAAAAGTGAATTTACAGTGGCTCCTCCATCTACTCTTAATTCTTTAATTTTAATTTCGCTATCGGCTTCCATAGCTTTTACAACATCATAAGTTTGATAAGCTATGCTTTCTAATGAGGCTCTTGCAATATGGCTTTGGTTGCTTCCTCTGGTAATTCCTACAATAGTGCCACGTGCGTGTTGATTCCAGTGTGGTGCACCCAAACCTGCAAAAGCAGGTACAAGATAAAGCCCGTCTGTAGTTTCTACCTGTTCAGCCAATGCTTCAATATCTGCAGCCGAAGAAATCAATCCCATGCCATCACGTAACCATTGTACAACCGCTCCCGCAATAAAAATACTTCCCTCAAAAGCGTAATTTACTTTATCACCTATTTTCCAGGCGATGGTAGTTATTAATTTATTTTTTGAAATTATGGGCTGGTCACCAATATTCATTAATAAAAAACATCCGGTACCATACGTATTTTTTGCCATTCCTTTCTCGGTACACATTTGGCCAAATAGGGCGGCGTGTTGATCTCCGGCAATACCGGTGATAGGAATTTTTTTTGAAAAAATTTCTCCGGAGGTCTCAGAAAGTTTACCACTGGAATCACAAACTTTAGGAAGCATGCTTTTTGGGATTTCAAATAACTCCAATAACTCTTCATCCCAGTCTAAAGTGTGAATATTAAAAAGTAAGGTTCTTGATGCATTGGTTACATCGGTTAGGTGATCTTTACCATTGGTTAAATTCCAAACAAGCCACGAATCAACAGTACCCAATGCCAATTTGCCGGCTTTTGCTTTTTCTTTCGCATCTACAACGTTTTCGAGTATCCACCTAACTTTGGTTGCCAGGAAGTAAGCATCTAATACCAAGCCTGTTTTTTGTTGTACCATTGCTTCGTGCCCTTCAATTTTTAAAGCATCGCAGTAATCTGAAGTTCTTCTATCTTGCCATACAATAGCATTATATATGGGGGCTCCGGTTTCACGATCCCAAACTACGGTGGTTTCCCTTTGGTTGGTTATCCCTATTGCATGAATATCATCTGATTTCAATTTAGCCTTAGAAACAACTTCGGCTGCAACACTAATTTGTGATGACCAAATCTCATCGGGATCATGTTCTACCCAGCCTGGTTTGGGAAAGATTTGTTTAAACTCTTTTTGCGCAACGGAAATTGGATTCCCATGTTCGTTAAATACTATTGCCCTGGAGCTCGTGGTACCCTGGTCAAATGATAATATATGTTTTTTCATATTTACTTGGTTTCTATTTCTTTAGATTTTGGTTTTACTGGATTATAGGGTTCGGGCAGGTATTTTTGTGCCATTTTAATGAAGTTTTTTGTTTGATGATCTATCCAGGATGTATCTCTCCCTAAAACATCAGCCATGATTTTAGCTGTTTCTTCTGCAGCATCAATAGCCGCCCTGGCATTCAAAAATAATAATCGAGTTCTTCTGGCTAAAAAATCTTCGATAGTCCTTGCCATTTCTTTTCTGGCAGCCCAAACTACCTCTGCTTTTATAACTGGAAATTCCGGGTGAAGTCGTTCTTGTAATTTTGGTTCATCTTTGGCTAATTTCATTATTAATTCTGCATCACTTCCGTAAATGTCTAAATAATTTCCAGTTACCTTCCGGGTAGCACCATGTATTTTTAAATGATCTGTTTTGCTGGGTGTGTTTTTTAAATTTCCAGTTTCAATGGCTAAATCTACGGTATCTTCAGCCATTTTACGATAAGTAGTCCATTTGCCACCTGTAATGGTAACAAGCTTAGATCTGGAAACGGTTAATTTATGATCTCGGGAGATTTCTTTTGTGCCTTTGTCTTTACTGGGCTGTACCAATGGTCTAAGACCTGCAAAGACACTTAAAATATCTTTCTTTGATGGTTTTTTTGCAAGATATTCTTCAAGGTTGTTTAGAATAAAATCTATTTCGCTATCAAGAGCACTAGGTTCAAGAAGATGGTGCTCTACCGGGGTATCAGTAGTTCCTACAAGAAGATGTTCATGCCAGGGAAGAGCAAATAATACCCTGCCATCTGAAGTGGAGGGGATCATAAGGGCGTGATCACTCTTCATAAAAGATTTATCAAGAACAAGGTGAATTCCCTGGCTTGCTTTAACTAATGGGGTTTTTGAAGAATCGTTCATTTTAAGAATATTATCCACAAAAACTCCCGTTGCATTGACAACAACTTTCGATTTGAGATTATATGAATTACCGGTTTCGATATCTTTTGCTTTTACACCGGTAATTTTTTTATCTTCATCCTTAGATAGTGCGGTTACTTCAAAATAATTCAGAAGGTCTGCTCCCTGCTCTGCGGCGCTTTGCGCTAAATTTATAGCTAGGCGTGTGTCATCAAACTGGCCGTCGAAATAAAGCACCCCTCCATTAAGGCTTTCTGTATTTAAATTTGGTAAATGAAGTAAAGTTTCCTCTCTACTTAGGAACTTGGTTTTCTGAAACCTTAGGCTTTTTGCCATCCAATCATAAATTTTTAGTCCAATTCCATAGTAATACTTATCCCAGGCTTTATAGCTTGGAATTATAAATGGAAGCATTTTTACTAGATGAGGAGCATTTTTAATCATAAGGCCCCTTTCTTTTAATGCGTCCATAACCAAACCCAAATTTCCTTGTGCAAGATATCTTACACCGCCATGTACCAGTTTGGTGCTTCTGCTGGAAGTTCCGTTTGCAAAGTCTGCTTGCTCTAAAAGTAATGTTTTTAAACCTCTGGAACTTGCGTCGAGAGCAGTGCCAAGACCTGTAGCCCCGCCACCAATAATTATAACATCCCAGATTGTAGAAGGGCTTAGTTTAGAAAGTATATGGTCTCTTTTAAAAGAATTATTCTCTGAATTCTCACAGGTATTTGTCTTTTTCATTCTTTGTTTGACTAAAATTCTGTTTCAAATATATTATCAAAAAGAAACTAAAACAAACAAAAAGTAATTTTTTATGCTTATTTTTGATTTTAAATTATTTTGTTTGTTTATTTGATGAAAGTTAAGGTTGATAATAGATATTAATCTGAAAAGATATTCTACGGAAGCTTTGAGGTTATTTTTTTCATTTGTTTTAGCGTTAAAGTAAAAGTGGTTGAAAAAAGAATGGTTGAAAAGGCTTTTTGAAATTGTTTCAGGGATCCCGAAAGTTACCTTTTCTATTGAGTGACCGGAAGTGGCTTTGGAAGATATAACCTTTTAATCACGTTCTATAAACAATAGGAATAAGTTTAAAACTGAAATTTACACCTCCAAAATATTTTAATATGAAAAAAATAAAACTTATTACTTGTTTACTATTAACCATTCCGGGATTTCTGGCTGCTCAAAATGCTACCGGAAAGATCTTTGAGGATAAAAACCGGAATGGAAAGTTAGATTCAAATGAATCAGGAATTCCAAATGTGTCTGTAACCAATGGGGAGGATGTGGTGCTAACCAACGAAAAAGGTGAATATAAGTTACCCGCATCTAACGATTTTATTATCTCTGTGATAAAACCTTCTGGATATAATTATCCGGTAGATGAAAATAACTTACCACTATTTTACTACAACCATAAACCTAAAGGCTCGCCTAATTTGCGATATGCCGGAGTGGAAGTTACAGGTGATTTGCCACAAGAGTTGAATTTCCCTTTGATTAAGAATGAAAAAGAAAAGGAAAATTTTTCGGCATTGATATTTGGTGATCCGCAAATGTACAATGAAGCTCAGGTGGCTTATTTTGAAAAGGGATTAATCTCGGAGGTGAAGAGAAATAAAAATATAGTATTTGGTATTTCATTGGGTGACCTTGTAGGAGATGATTTAGATTTATTTGATCCTTACATCAATGCTGTAAGTAAGCTGGATTTGCCCTGGTATAATGTTATAGGTAATCATGACTTAAACTTTGATGTAGACAGGGATGAGGATAGTGATGAAACCTTTGAAAAGTATTTTGGACCTCCTAATTATGCTTTTAATTATGGAAAGGTTCATTTTATTGTATTAGACGATATACTGTATCCAGATCCACGAGATAATAAAGGATATTGGGGTGGCTTTAGGGAAGATCAGCTTAATTTTATTGAAAATGATTTAAAACACGTCCCTAAAGATCATTTAATTGTTATTTCGGTACACATACCTTTTAGTGAGCCCAAAGGCGATGTTTTTAGAGATGAAGATAGGCAGCGGCTTTTTGAAATACTTAAAGATTTTACAAATACCCTTTCTCTCTCGGCCCACACCCACATTCAAAGACAGGATTATTTTAAAAAAGAAGATGGTTGGTTAGGAGAAAAGCCTCACCATCATTTTAATGTAGGAACAACCAGTGGAGACTGGTATTCTGGAAAATTAAACGATAAAGGTGTTCCAATTTCAACTATGCGTGATGGTACACCCAAAGGTTATGCGATTATAAATTTTGAGGAGAATAAATATACTATAGATTATCAAGTGGCAGGAGAGTCGGAAGATTATAGAATGCAAATATTTTCTCCCAAAGTGGTGGCCAAAGATAAAAATACCAAAGCGGGAATTTTTGTTAATTATTTTATGGGAAGCGAAAATGACAAAGTAGAATACCGGGTTGATGATGGAAAATGGTCTAGGATGAAGTATGTGGAAGAATATGATCCCACGTATGTAGCTATGGTTTACGAATGGGATTTAACCGAAGAGCTTTTTTCAGGTAGACGTCCTTCAAATCCTGTAAAGAGCAAACATCTTTGGCGTGGTAAGATACCAACAAAATTGGCCGAGGGAGTACATACCATAGAAGTAAGAGTTGAAGATATGTTTGGAAGAATATTTACTGAGACCCACGAATATAAAGTTGTTTCTGATAAAAAATAATAAATATTAAAAGATTGTTTTGAGTAAACTTAATAATTTCAGATCATAAGATTCTGAAATTATTAAGTTTTTTTATTTTTAGAATCTATCATTTTTCTTTAAGAACACTGTATCCTTAATAGCTATTTCTAAATATATTCACGTTAGCTTATTTCTTGTGGTTTCGGGGTTATTGTTGTGAAAAAATGTTAATTTATCTTGAAAATAATTTACATTATATAAAAATATGGTTACGATTGATAATTTGGTAATATAGAAATAATTGTTAATTTCGGTCGGTTCAATTTTTTGTTTTCTGTAATTAATTTTATTGTTTTTTTTAAAGTTGAGACCAGAATTAGTTACTACTTGAAATCATTAAATATTCTTTGTTGGACAGATTATACTATTCTTAAGATTTTTAATAATTAAAGGATTAAATTAAAAATGGAATACATTGAAGGAAAGAGGATATTTAAGGATGAAGTTGATGAGCACTTCAGTGTGTATTTAAATGATTTTAATAGTAGAGAGAAGAAAAAATCTCGCCGTGTTATAGACTGTAAACACTCTTCAGGGGTAAGCTCGAGCGTTAACCCAGAAAAGGTAGAAGACTTAGCTTTTTTATTCTGGGAAAAGATCAAGAGAGGAGATATGGACGCTTTAGGGCAGTTGTACGACCTTTATGTAGATGAGTTATTTCTGTATGGAATGGAAAAGGTTCAAGACAAAATTCGCGTTATGGACGCTATTCATGATCTTTTTGTCGATTTATATAAATATCGTAACAGTATAGCCTCTCCTTCTAATGTTAAGTATTATTTGTTGAGATCGCTGAAGCGAAAAGTATATAGAAAACAGTCTTCCAAAAAGTGTATAAATTTACAAGACTCCTTTTTTGAGAAAAAAACAGTGGCAACTGAATTATCTTATGAAGAGAAAATCATTGAAGGGGAGTATTCAAAAGAAAAAAAAGATAAATTAAAATTGGCCTTAACATTTCTTACAAAGAGGCAACAAAAAGCATTACATTTAAGATTTACTGAAAACAAGCCATATAATGAAATTGCCAATACTATGAATATTAGTATTGCAACCTCCAGAACATTGGTCTACCGTGCAATATTAGTGCTTAAAAAGCATTGCATTTCACTTTTTTTAACTGTCTCAGGTATATTTATTTAAAAAAAACTTAAAAATTTTGTCTATATATTATAAGTATGGTGCTTATGTATATATAGGCCTCTATTTACTTTTCTTATAGGAAAGAATACTGTCTAATATTCTGGCTAAAACCTTATTAATTGAAAGTCAGATTAATTTCATTTTAATGAACGAGAAAGAAAAAAAAGAATTAAGAGCCAGAATTATTACATCTGCTTATGCCTATAAAACAAGAAGGAAAAGATTTTTTTATAGCATATCAATAGCAGCGTCTATATTGCTAATAGTTACTTTAGGTTTTTATAAATACAATCTCTCAGAATCCTCTATTGCAAAATTTGCGGAATCTTCAGGAGACATAAGTATAGAAAGTGAAAGCACACAAGATGTACAGTTATTTTTAAGTGGAAATAAAAAGGTGGTAATACAAAGTAATAATTCAAGTATTGCTTATCAAACTGGAGGAGGGGAAATAAATATAGCTGACTCTTTGGGGAAGAGACAGGAAGTTACTTTAGATAATTCCAATGAGTTTAATACACTAATAGTTCCCTATGGTAAACGATCTAATATAAAATTATCAGATGGAACAATGGTTTGGTTAAATTCTGGCTCGAAACTGACTTACCCCGCTACTTTTAAAGCTAAGAACAGAGAGGTGTTCTTAATAGGAGAAGCAATTTTTGATGTTGCACATAATGCAAAACATCCTTTTAAAGTACTATCTAAAGGGCATACCATTGAAGTGCTAGGTACCGTTTTTAATGTTAGTAATTATCCTGAGGATAAAGATATTAAAACGGTACTTAAAAGTGGAAGTGTAGAAATTAGCTATAAATCAAATTCCTTTTTTAAATCAGAGGAAAGAACAAAAATTACACCGGGTACCATGGCTGTGTATAATAAAGCCAGCCCAAAGGTGAATACCAAAAATGTAGAGGTAGAAAATTATTTTTCCTGGAGAGAAGGTGTTTTAATATTTAAGAATAATAGCCTGAAACATATCATGGGAAAATTAGGAAGGTACTATAATGTGGATATTGAATTTCAGGAGCAGTATATGGAAAGCGAAACTTTCTCGGGCTACTTAGATTTAAAAGATTCGGTAGAAGGAGTATTAAAAACCTTGCAGAATGCAACCAACTTTAATTATAAGATTAAAGAAAACGGATTAATAACAATTAATAAACTGGAAAATATGGAATGAAAATAACAAAGAAAGCCATAAGATGCGCCAACATCTTATGGCCGGTCAGTTAACTTACTTATGTAGAATAAAATAAACTAACGAAAAACAAAATTATGAATAAAAATGAAAGATTTAGGTCATGTTTTGATTTAAATAACTTTACACGAAACTTAGTAAAAATTATGCGTGTACTATTAATCCTAATAGGATTGGGGCTTGGTTCCTCTTATGCTAATTCTTCCTACAGCCAGACTAAAATAGATATTGCCCTTACGGATGCAAACCTAATTGAATTTTTTGAAGAAATTCAGGCTAACACCGAATTTGTGTTTTTTTACAAAGATGATATCTTACAAGAGAATTTACGGATTTCTGTGAGCTTAAAAAAGGCTTCCCTGGAGAACATTTTAAAAAGTGCTTTTAGCAATACCAGTCTTGATTATAAAATCTCAGATAAACAAGTGGTTGTAAAAAAACTAGCACAAAAATCTAATAGGTTACCCAGTATAAATAGCGAAAATCAACAAGAAACCCTTACAGTTACCGGTACTGTTACGGAGGCTAAAACCGGAATGCCTGTTCCGGCTGCGAATATTTTGGAAATAGGAACTTCTAATGGCGTAATGACAGATTTTGATGGGAATTATTCTATAGATGTACCTAAAGATGCTGTTTTAAAAGTTAGCTATATAGGTTATGCCCCAAAGGAAATTCAGGTAAACAACCGTAGCGAAATCGATATCGTATTAGAAGAGGACGCTGCGGCATTAGATGAAGTGGTAGTAGTTGGGTATGGAACTCAGAAGAGAGAAAATCTTACTGGGGCACTATCTTCAATGGATTTTGACGAAACCATTGAGAACCGGCCAGTAACAGATGCATCTCAAGCCCTTTCGGGGAAAATGTCAGGTGTATGGGTGAGTCAAAATTCGGGATTACCCGGGGAAGATGCTTCAACTATAAGAATTAGGGGGATAGGTACTTTAAATAATTCCAGTCCTCTAGTGCTTATTAATGGGGTAGAAGGAAAACTCTCTGAAATTAATCCAAATGATATTGAATCAATAACAGTATTAAAAGATGCAGCCTCTGCTGCAATTTATGGAAGTAGAGCTGCTAATGGAGTTGTTTTGGTTAAAACAAAGCAAGGCACTGGGGGAGAGGCTCAAATTAGTTATAACGGATATTTCGGTTTACAGCAGATAGGAAGAAAATATGATTTAATTACTAACAGTGCTGAATATATGGACATATGGAATATTGCTGTCACCAATTCTGGAGGAGATCCCTTATTTCCACAAGATGTTATCGAGGGGTTTCGTACCGGTGATGATCAATATAGATACCCAAATACAAATTATCTGGAAGAGATTTTTAGAACATCACCTATCACAGAGCATAATGTATCAATTCGTGGAGGATCTGAAAAAAGTAATTACTATTTATCCTTTAATTTTAGAGATCAGGAAGGTATAGTTAGAAATACGAATTCAGAAAAATACGGCATAAACCTGTCACTTTCCAATCAAGTTAAGGATTGGTTAAAAGTAGAGGGTAATGTTCAGGCAAGTAGAAAAAAGTACGAAAGTCCTTATGATGAAATTTCACGTGCGTTATATTTAACGATGAATGGTCATCCTTTTAGTTCACCTTATAACAGTAATGGTGAATTTGGAGCTACTCAAGCTATTTATGAGCAAGGTGAGAATGCTGGAAAACCAATAGTCGATACCCGAAACCCATTTCCGGACTTATTTAATGGTAAAACCTTGAATGTGGTTAACTATCTGAACGTTAGTGGTAAAGTGGAGGTGAGCTTGTCTCCATATTTAAAATTTAACTCTACGATTAATGGTCAAGTCACAAATGGGATAACTGACAGATATAATGAGTTGAACTATGCCTATACTGAAGATGGATTTAGAACTTTACCTCTGGATTACGAACAAACTATTACAAATCAAAGAAATAATAGTAATGAGTTCTATTGGGTGAATTTTAATACAATTAATTTTGACAAGACATATAATGAGGTTCATAATTTTTCGTCCATTTTGGGAATGCAAGTAGAATCAAATGAGATTAAAACTACAGGTGCGCAAAAATCTGACCCTCCTAAAGAAGGAATACATCAAGTTGATGCCGCTACTTCAAATGCGATCGCCAATGGTAATCGAACAGAATGGAAAATGCTTTCTTACTTTGGTAGAATTAATTATAATTTTGATCAGAAATATTTGTTTGAGGCCAATTTAAGGGCCGATGCTTCTTCACGATTTAGAAAAGGAAATAAATGGGGCGTGTTCCCTTCGTTTTCAGCGGGATGGAATATCAGTAAGGAGGACTTTTTTAATATTACTAGTATTGATAGGTTGAAGCTTAGAGCATCCTGGGGAGAGCTGGGGAATCAAAATATTAACTTAATTGCTGGTAATTACCCTTATTTGACTACAGTTACACAGAGTAATGGAACCAGTTATAATTTTCAAAATCAATTTGTACCAGGTACCGCTATTACTGAATTAGTGGATAGGGATATTTCATGGGAAACTACTAAATCAATAGACATTGGTTTAGAAGCGACCTTCCTTGACAATAGAATTAGCTTTGAAGCCGATTACTTTAACAAATTGACAGAAGATATTTTAGTGCGCCTTCCTGTTCCATTAATTCTTGGTGGTGTTTCTTCTCCCATCCAAAATATTGGGGAAATGAGAAATGAAGGAGTAGAGCTCCTGTTGAACTATCAGTCTCATACCTATGAGAAAGATTGGACTTATAATATTGGTGGTAATATTTCATTTATAGAGAATAAGGTAGAAAGATTCTTAGATGATTCTCCTGATCAATTATACCTAATTAGAGAAGGTTTTTCGTATAACACTTTATATGGCTTAAATGCAATAGGGGTTTATCAATCTGAACAGGAAATTGCCGAACATATCCCTCAAAACAGTTATCAACCTAAACCGGGAGATTTGAAATATGATGATTTAAATGGAGATCAAAAGATAGATTATCGTGATAAGAAAGTAATGGGAAATACGGTCCCTAAGATTACTTATGGTTTAAGTTTAGGAACTTCCTACAAAAACTGGAATATTAATATGGTAGCGCAAGGTATCGCTGATGTTTCGTCTTATACTCAAAATGCCTGGACGGAACCACTTGGAATCTCAGGTGGTTCAATTACTAAAAGATGGAGAAATGCGTGGACTGAAGATAGTCCCAGTTCTTCGCTGCCTAGTATTAAAGTAAATGATACCTGGAATAGAAGACAGTCATCTTTTTGGGTGAGTGATCTTTCTTATTTAAAGATTAAGAATATACAACTTAGTTATGATGTATCTAAATCTATTATGGATGATTTAGGCTTGAAATCGGCAACGGCATATATGAATATGTCTAACGTATATACTTTTGTTAATAATGATTATGAAGGTTTTGATCCGGAAAGGAGCACCTTTGACTCTGGAGGCTATGTTTATCCAGCCCCCCGAATTATGACAATTGGACTAAATATTAACTTTTAAAATATTACAGATGAAAATCTTGAAGTTTAAATATATTCAAATTTTACTATTCTTGAGTGTAATGAGTTCTTGTACAGATGATTTTGTTAGTGTACTGCCAGATGATAGAATAGTACAGGAAAATTTTTGGCAAAATGAAGATGATGCGGTGATGGCCCTATATGGTATTTATAATGTATTACAGGATAGGTATATTTATGGATATGGAGGAGGAGAAGATGCCATGAGTCCCAATGCATTCCAATGGGCTCATTGGGAAGGTAAGCATATGCAGGTTGGAAACGGTACTATACAGCCAAGTGATGGAGGCATAGTTGCTGGAAGATGGACTGATGCATATAGGGGGATTAACCGTGTAAATTCATTTCTAGCCAATATAGATAGGGTAGATATGGATGTAAAGGATAAGGAAACCATGAAAGGTGAAGCATACTTTCTTAGAGGTGTTTTTTATTCATTATTGGTAAATACTTATGGAGGGGTGCCGTTAATTTTAGAGCCAATATCGGTTGAGGAAGCAAGGACACTTAGTAGATCAACTAAAGAAGAAAGTTGGAATCAGGTTCATTCAGACTATGATATGGCAATATCCTTACTTCCAACTAATGCAGAAGTTAAAGGCAGGGCCACTTTAGGAGCAGCTTTAGGTATGAAAATGCGTGCTTTTTTATATCAGAGTGAATGGGAGCAGGTTATTGAATATGCCGATAAAGTAATTGCCTTAGGAGAATATGATTTATTTCCAAGTTATGAGGGGTTATTTCATCTGGATAATGAAAATAACGTAGAAGTTATTTTTGATGTACAGTTTATGGATGGCCCATTTTCCCAGGGCAGTATTTTTGATAGATACTGGCAACCTCAGAATTTAGAAAACGGTGTTTCCGGTTCTAATTCTGTAGCACCCATTCAGGATTTAGTTGATGCATATGAGATGATTGATGGTACAAATATAAATCCAGATAAACCATTTGAAAACCGAGATCCACGACTTGACTTTACAATTTTAAGACCAGGAGCATATTTTCAGGATCAACTATATCCAGATGAAATTCAGAATCATACAGGGCAAAAGGTAGGTTATGGTATTAGAAAGTATACCATTGAGGATAAACAAATAGTACCTACCCAATCTCCACTGAATTTTATAGTCTTACGGTATGCTGATATACTACTTTCAAAAGCCGAAGCATTGATTGAAGGCGAAGAAAAAAATATCCCTAAGGCTATAGAATTGATCAATAGAATAAGAACTGAAAGAAATGATGTCAATATGTATTCAATTAATGCGAATTTAGATTTTACGGAAGCTAGAGAATTGTTAAGACACGAAAGAAGGATTGAATTTGCATTGGAAGGATTGTATTGGTCTGACATAAAGAGGTGGGAAATTGGAAATAAAGTTTATCCCATAGAAGTAAGGGGAGGTTCTAATGAACTAATTGAAGTTAAATTTGAAGATGGTTATAATCTAGAAGGAGATCAATATCTTCCTCTTCCTGATAGTGAACTTTCTTTAAACCCGAATCTTGAACAGAACCCAGGTTACTAAACTTGAAGTAATCACTAAAAGAGTTTATATGACTTAAAATAGGCCGTTATATATTCTATACGTATAACGGTCTACTTTTTTAAGTGTTTTATAGTTTTAAAATTTATATAGTATGAAAAATAACAGACGTTCCTTTATTAAGAATTTAGGAATAGTGGGCGCAACTGCGGCCGTAATCCCGTCCAGTTTTGCTGCAGAAGCGAAAGAAGTAAATTTATTGAATAGAGCTGCAAAAACTTCAACAAACAAAGTTCTTAAAATCGCTTTAATTGGCGCCGGGGGAATGGGTGTTGCCGATACCAATACGGCATTAAAACACGAGAATATAGAACTTGTGGCCGTATGTGATTTATACGATGGGCGTTTAGAAGATGCTAAAAAACGTTGGGGCAGCAGTTTGTTCCTTACCAAAGATTATAAAGAAGTGCTAAACCGCAGTGATATTGACGCGGTAATAATTGGCACCCCCGATTTTTGGCACAAAAAAATGAGTGTTGATGCGCTTAATGCAGGTAAACACGTGTACTGTGAAAAACCAATGGTACATAGTGTAGAAGAAGGAAACGATATCATAAAAGCCTGGAAGAAATCTGGAAAAATCTACATGGTAGGTAGCCAGGGAATGTCTTCTTTGGGTAATGAAAAGGCCAGAGAACTATTGGCAGCTGGTGCTATAGGAACGCTTAATTATGCTGAAGGCTTTTGGGCCAGGAATTCGGCCTTGGGTGCCTGGCAGTATCCAATCCCCAAAGATGCCTCTACCCAAACCGTAGATTGGGAGAAGTATACTTCTATAAGCAAAGACATGCCTTTTGACCCTTTAAGGTTCTTTAGATGGAGAAATTACCTTGACTACGGTACGGGTATGGCCGGCGACCTATTTGTGCATTTATTCTCCAGTCTTCATTTTATTACCAATTCGTATGGCCCCAATAAAATTGCGGCAACCGGTGGATTGCGCCACTGGGATGACGGGCGTGAAGTACCGGATGTACTTTTAGGAATGTTTGATTACCCCGATACAAAACAACACCCGGCATTTAACCTTTCCTTGCGTTGTAATTTTGTTGACGGTACCAGCGGAAGTACTTTCTTAAAACTGGTAGGAAGTAAGGGTTCTATGGACATAGGTTGGGATAACCTTATCTTAAGGCGTAATGCCGGTGGAGGAAGTGATGATCCTTTCCTGGCAGAAAAAGCAAAAGAAAATTCAGGCAGGCCAGATCGTAAAAAACTGGTTCCACCTTTAGAAACCGTTTACCGGGCAGAAGATGGCTACAAAGGAGCGCATTATGACCATTTTGCCAATTTCTTTATGGCAATTCGTGAAAATGGCTCGGTAGCCCAAGATCCTGCTTTTGGGTTCCGTGCAGCCGCACCGGCTTTATTATGTAATGAAAGCTATAAAAAGAATGAATTTATAAACTGGGATCCGGAAAAAATGAAATTAG
>NZ_JAEHOK010000003.1 GCF_016236915.1 Salegentibacter maritimus | reverse complement strand
GAGAGTGTAAAATAAACTCTGTCTGAATTGAATTATTTATTAATTTCATTCATACAGAATTATGGCAACAAAAGAACAACAAGAATTCGAGAAAAAGGTGCTTGACCAGTTCATGTCAGGCAAAAGCCTTTTTGGTGCAGACGGTGCTTTTGCACCGATGCTCAAGAACGTTATTGAGAAGGCCCTTCAGGCAGAGATGGACTCTCATCTAAGTAGTGATGAACGCTCCAAAGGGAATAAACGCAATGGCAAGGGAAAGAAAAAGCTTAAAAGTGGCTTTGGCTCTTTTGACATTGAAACCCCTGAAGACCGTCAAAGTAGCTTCCAACCGGAACTGGTTAAAAAGCGACAGACGATTCTGGCTGATAATCTTTCAGAAAAAATTATCGGTCTTTATGGACTTGGAATGAGCTACCGTGACATCTCGGGTCATATCAAAGAAATGTACGATACCGATATTTCCCATACGGTTTTAAGCCAGATCACCGATCAGATCATTCCTGATATCAAAGCCTGGCAAAGTCGTCCTTTAGAACCCCTTTACTGTATTGTTTGGCTTGATGCCATGCATTATAAAGTTAAAGTGGATGGAAAGATTGCCCACAAAGCACTTTATAACATCCTGGGTATTACCAAAGAAGGGAAAAAGGAAATCCTGGGGATGTATATCTCTGAGAGCGAAGGTGCTAATTTCTGGCTACAGGTTTTAACCGACCTTCATAACCGTGGATTACAGGATATCTTAATAGCCTGTACAGATAATCTCAAAGGCTTTACACAAGCCATCTTAAGCGTTTATCCAAAGGCTCAGGTTCAGCTTTGTATTGTACACCAAATCCGTAATTCATTGAAGTATATTGCCTCTAAAGATCAAAAAGAGTTTATGAAAGACCTGAAAAAGGTCTATAGGGCTGTCACTAAAGATGTAGCCGAAGATGAGCTATTGAACCTGGAAGGGAAATGGGGTAATAAATATCCTGTAGTTATTGAAAGTTGGCAGCGTAACTGGGAACAGCTATCCCAGTATTTTGAGTATACAGAACCCATTAGGAAGATTATTTACACCACTAATGCCGTAGAGGGCTTCCATCGGCAAATCCGGAAAGTTACCAAAACCAAGGGTGCTTTCACCACTGATATGTCGCTGCTAAAGCTAGTCTACCTGGCCACACGAAACATTGAGAAGAAATGGACCGCTCCTTTGCATAATTGGAGCCTTACGATTCAGCAATTTTATATTAAATTTGGAGACCGGATACCGCTGGACATAAACGCCAATTCCTCTGGGGCTAGCCCCAGAGGAATTGAAACATCAGACAGAGTTTAATTTACAGACCCGTTGTCTTACCTCAATCCCCTTGCATCGGCACCGCCAAAGGCTGTAATCCTGGGCTTACCTCAAAATTAAAAATATGTATCCAACGAATATCTAGTGGTTTGCTCGGGGTAGTTTACTAATAATTTTAAAAAATTATATTTCCATTTAGAAGAAAATTTAGTCCTCCATTTTTTGAAGTTTGTTCTCAAATGTACTTATGCTCTTTGCAATTCTTTCACAATGAATAATTAATAACCAAAATTATTAAGAAAGCTTTGCTAAGCTTTTGGATCTTCACCATAACTTTCTATAAAGTCTTATAAATCTTATTTCGCTAGCTTTTGATAAGAATTAGGTATCAAGTCTATACCATATCAAGGGAATCCTGTATTTCAGCTTTAGGCGCTAGACATATCCGGATTTGCGATAAGTAACTGCTTCTAAATAAAGAAAAGAATCCAGCTATGTATTGCCAGTCGCTTCACGCCATCTGGGATAAATGGTTTAATTTCATATTCCTTTAATAGATTTTATTAAGTCAGTGCTTCCGCTATTAATATTTAATGATTTTAGCAATTTTGATATTTACTACATAAAATTTGTTGGTAGGCTTCTGTAAATGCTAAACTTCTAAAAATTGAATAGCCCTTATTTACCATAATTGGTTCTATGTAAAAAAAAAGTTAATTTATTTTATTGCAATCGATTGTTATTAGGGAATAATTTTATTAATATTGTCTTGAATTGTTAAATTATAGAAAATGAAATCAACTTGTAGATTAATTTTATTAATGGTATATATTGTTTCGGCTAGCTGCGTTAGTAAGAAATCAAATTTGGAAGCAGCTGATGTGGGGCAGTTGGAAGAGCAATATGAGTATTTGTATAAAAGCATTAAGGACGTAAAGGAAAGTCCTAAACCAATGCCTCGTACTACGAAAAATGACAAATTGGTAAATGTTGGCCCTTATGATTGGACAAGTGGTTTTTATCCCGGGTCTTTATGGCAGCTTTATGGTCTAACCGGGAATGATGTTTGGAAGGAACGTGCTATGGCATATACTGAAAAATTGGATACCATACAATATTGGGAGGGAAATCATGATGTAGGCTTTATAATAGAATGTAGTTATGGTAATGGTTTAAAGTATCAGGACTCAAAGGCTTATGAAGATATTATAGTGCAAACTGCGAAATCTCTTTCAACTCGCTTCAAGCCCAATGCGGGCGTTCTCCAGTCATGGGATTGGAATAAAAAATGGGATTGTCCCGTAATTATCGATAATATGATGAATTTAGAGCTATTGTTTCACGCAACTAAAATTTCTGGAGATTCTACATTTTATGATATAGCGGTTAGTCATGCCGATACTACCATGAAAAACCATTTTAGGGAGGATGGAAGTTCTTTTCACGTAGTAGATTATGATCCTTTAACAGGAGATATTAATGAAAAAGTTACGCATCAAGGCTATAGTGATGAATCTGCTTGGTCTAGAGGACAAGCTTGGGCGTTGTATGGCTATGTATTGGTTTATCGGGAAACACAGGATCCTAAGTATTTGAAGCAGGCCGAAAAAATTGCTGATTTTATTAAAACCCACCCTAATTTACCAAATGATCAGATTCCTTACTGGGATTTCGATGTGGCTCCAGGAGAGAATACGCTTCGCGATGCTTCTGCGGCAGCAATTACAGCTTCGGCTCTTTTAGAACTAAGTACTTACGATACAGATGCAAGTAGTGAGGAGTATTTAAAGTGGGGGAACGAGATTTTAGATAACTTAAGCTCCAGTACCTATTTAGCTGAAACTACAACTAATGGAGGTTTTTTATTAAAGCGCTCTGTAGGTAGTAAACCTCATAATGATGAGCTGGATGTCCCACTAAATTATGCTGACTATTATTACCTAGAAGCACTTTTGAGGCAAAAGCAAATTAGTAAATAGGATTACTAATTTTTTGACTCATTTAGACAATCGATTGTTTTATGTGTATTGAATTAATTAACGAAACCAAAAATCATTATGAAAAAAACATTAATTGAAAAAAATAAACCTCAGAAAAAGCTATGTAATATAGCCTCGTTCCTATTCTTTTTATCTTTTCTATTAAGCTTTACAGCATATGCGCAGGGTGAGATTAGTGTATCTGGAACGGTTACCGATGAGGCTGGAATGCCATTACCGGGTGTTACCGTAATGGAAAAAAACACCAATAATGGAGTCGTGACTGACTTTGATGGAAATTATGAGATTATCTTGCCTGATTCTAATACGGTTCTCAGTTTTCGTTATGTCGGATTTCTTTCCCAGGATATTGAGCCCGCCGGACGTGATGTAATTAACGTAGTTCTTAAAGAAGATGTAGCAGCCTTAAATGAAGTGGTGGTTGTTGGTTATGGTAAGCAAGAAAGAGCAAATCTTACTGGAGCTGTTTCAACTATTAATGCCGAAACTATCGAAGATAGACCTGTAACTAATTTAGGAAATGCTTTACAGGGAACTACCTCCGGGTTAAATATTTCTCGAACAACCGGGCAGCCCGGTGATGAGGGCTTGAATATACAAATTCGGGGTGCTACATCAGCAAATGGAAATGTGGATCCTTTGCTAATTGTAGATGGGGTAACAATGTCTTTAAATGATCTAAATACCATTAACCCCACCGATGTGAAAACCGTTACGGTGCTAAAAGATGCTGCTGCGGCAGCTATTTATGGGTCTCGAGCGGCCGGTGGAGTTATATTGGTTACTACAAAAGAAGGGAAATCGGGAAAAACTGTTGTAGACTATTCAAGTCTACTTACCGTTCAATGGCCCTTAAATATTCCTGATAGATTGTCTCTTTTAGAAGAGGCTGAATTTTCAAACTTGGCAAGGAAAAATGCCGGTGTTGGGCCCGAGTATAGTGATTTTGATTTAGATAATATTAGAAATGGAGTAGAGTTTGTTGTTTCACCAACCGATTCTACTAGGTATCTTACTTATAACCAAAAAAGTATTAAAGATCAGGTAGCTAGAGATTTATATTTAATGCAAAGTCATAATGTTAGTGCCAGAGGCGGGAGTGATAAGGTTAACTACTTTTTTTCTGTGGGATATTTGGATCAGGAAGGTATGTTCAAAGTTGGTCCAGATGGGAATAAACGTCTTAATACTCGTCTAAATATGAGTGCCGAGCTGTCAAAACACCTATCATTAGATTCTAGATTGGCGTATAATGTTAATGATAGAGAATCACCTTCAGCAGGAGTAAATGGTTATGGTCTTTTACAGCAAGTTTGGCAGGCAAGACAACGTTTCCCAATCTTTACACCAGAAGGGAAACTCTTTGGTGGTGCTGGAACATCAGGAAATAACACTTATGCCTACCTAACAGAAGGAGGTTATGCTAACGATAAGAGGGCAGAGTTAAATGGAACATTTACCCTAACCGCTTCAAACTTTATAGATGGTTTGGAGCTTAAAATGATCTATGGCCGGCAGGAAAATAGACGGGATTATGACAGATTTAATAGAACAGTAGAGTTATGGGATAGATTTTCTCCTGTTTACTATTTAAATAATCCTAACTCCTATACTGTGTTGGGAGCAAATTATGCAAGAGATAACTTTCAGTTCCTAACGAACTATGATATTACCCTTTTTAACAACCATAAAATTCATCTTTTAGGGGGCTATCAATGGGAAGATTATAGAGGACATTCTGTAACAAGCTCTGCCAGTTCCTTAGTTAGTAATGATTTACCATCTTTAAACCTTGGTGATGCCAATAGTAAAAGAAATAGTGAAGGGGTAACAACTTTTGCTAACCAATCATATTTTGGCCGTTTCAATTATAGTTTTAAGGATAAATATTTATTAGAGGCCACGATAAGGGGAGATGAGACTTCCCGCTTAGCGCCCGGATCCAGGCTAAAATGGTTTCCATCAGGTTCTATAGGCTGGAATATGCATAAAGAAAAATGGTTTGAAACTGCTTTACCCTTTTTTAGTGAATTTAAGCCAAGAGCTTCCTGGGGGCAATTAGGGAATGCAAATGCCGATATTATTGGCTATTACGATTATATCCCTGGATTAAACTATGGTAATGCTTTGGTTATGGGAGCTACCGAAGACCGTACTACTTATTTTTATCAGGGAGGACTTCCTTCTCCTAATTTAGCCTGGGAAACCGTAGAAACTGTTAACTATGGCGTAGATGTTTCTTTATTTAAGAATAAGCTACAGGGATCTTTTGATTATTATATTAAGCATAACAGGAATATGTTGATACCTACTAATTTACCAGCTACCATAGGTATAAATACACCCAGGGTTAATCGCGGTGAATTAAAAAGTTGGGGATGGGAGACTAATTTAAATTTTAGGGATAAAATAGGTGATGATTTTAGCTATAATATAGGCTTTAATCTATCAGACAACCAGAATGAGTTAATTAGTTATGGTGGTAATAGAAACACTGTAGGTTCTAGAACCAATAGATTAATAGAAGGTTTTCCATTAAATACAATTTGGGGCTATGAAACTGTGCCCGGCTATATAGAAAGCGAAAGTCAATTAGAAAATGCTCCTTTTTATGATAACCGAACAGGAATCGGAGACATAGAATATGTAGATCAAAATGGTGACGGCTTAATTAATAATGGCGGAGGAACAGTTGAAAATCACGGAGATTTAGTGAAACTTGGTACTGACCAATCCAGATACCTATTCGGAATAAATGCCGGGGCAAATTATAAAAATATTGATTTTAGTATTTTCTTTCAGGGAGTTGGAAAACGATCCTTTTTAGCACCAACAGCGGTTGTAATGCCTTTTAATCAAACCTGGTTCCAACCTATGGCATTTCATAGAGATTTTTGGACACCAAATAACCCCGATGCCGCTTTTCCCAGGCCTTTTCTTAAAGGAACTCATAATTATGCAACTTCAGATAGATGGGTGCAAGACGGTAGTTATGTTCGTTTAAAGAATATTCAACTTGGTTACTCTCTCTCCCAAAAAGTAATAAGTCAATTACCTATATCAAGGTTCAGGATTTACGTTACGGGAGAAGATTTACTTCTGTTTAACAAATTGGGAGTCTTTGATGGCGTTTTTGATCCTGAGCAACGCAATGAGCAAAGAGCAAATTATCCGTTTACGGGTAAAGTTGCTTTAGGTATCAATTTATCATTTTAAACAATTTTGAAATTTATCAGTATGAAAAAAGAATTTAGAATATTATTTAGTTTAATAATGGTTTTTGGTGTGCTGTCCTGTAATGTAGATCGCTTACCGGAAACCTCTATTAGTGATCCTGCATTTTGGCAAAATGAAAACGACCTTAAGTCTGCCGCCAATTATTTATATACCTTTTTACCAGGTTTGCCAGAAACCGGTGATGTATGGTCTGATGATGCTTTTGGTACCAGTGCTAACTCTATAAGTGATGGTACTAGAATTACTCCATCTTCCGATGGATACTATAGAGCTCAATATAGACTTATTAGAGCAGCCAATAATATAATTGAAAAAGCAGATTTAGTAGCTGATAGAGGTGGAGATATTAACCAAATAAACATATATGTTGCTGAAGCCAAGTTTTTTAGAGCCTGGGGCTACTTTAATTTGTTTCGCCGCTATGGTGGGGTTCCTTTAATTTTAAAGCCCCTAAACATAGAAGATGAAGAGCTCAATATGGGACAGGCTTCAAGAGAAGAGGTTGTAGCCCAAATATATAGTGATTTAGATTCGGCAGTATTAGACCTTAAATCTCCAGGTACAATTAAAGCCGAGGATTATGGAAGGATATCCAAAACTGCTGCTTTAGCTTTTAAATCTAGAGTAGCTTTATTTGAAGGAACACGAAGCAAATTTCACGGTTATGGCGATGCTCAAAAACATTTGATGATTGCGAAGACAGCAGCGAAAGAAGTTATGGATTCTGGAGAACATGATATTTTTCCAAATTATTTCAATCTCTTTCAATATGAGGGAGAAGGTAGGCAGAACAAGGAGAATATATTAGTGAGGCAATATGGTAAAAACTTAGAAGAATCTATTTCTTATCATGTGGCGCAAAGAAATTTAGAAACTGGGGCTGCCAATCCTACCAGGGGCTTAGCCACTTCTTATTTAATGACTGATGGACTGCCAATTAGTAAGTCTCCTTTATATGAAAAACCTACCAATACCGTAGAAGTTTTTAATAATAGAGATCCTCGTATGGGGGCTACCTTCTTTAAAGAGGGTGATGAGTATATTGGTACCCAGCCTGTATTTAATATTCCGGCGATAAGTTTTCAGAAAACTGGGTTTGCCAATAGGAGATATGCCAATTTGAACGATTGGCAAGTTTCCCGATCTTATATTGACAGAACGCTTATTCGTTATGCTGAGGTTTTACTGAATTATGCCGAAGCAACCTATGAATTAGATGAGAGCATTAGTGATGAAGATCTCAATATTTCGGTAAATATATTACGCGACCGGGAAAGTGTTTCCATGCCTCACCTCACCAATTCCCTTGTAGATAACAATGGCCTTGAAATGCGTGAAGAAATAAGAAGGGAGCGAAGAGTTGAATTGGCACTTGAAGGCTTTAGATATTGGGACTTGATTAGATGGAAAACTGCAGAAATAGAATTACCAAAAACTATATTGGGAAATTACTTTTTTGATGAATTCGGAACTGAGGTAGTTCCCGAGGTAACTTCAGATAACTTAATTATTCTACAAAAAGCAGAAAATAGGCACTTTGACCCTGCTCGGGATTATCTCTGGCCATTTCCAGTAAATCAAATTGCATTAAACCCTTCTCTGGAGCAAAATCCGGGTTGGTAAGAGATTTAATAATATTGCCAGGCTCTTAAGAAAGATGTTAAGACCTTTAAGTTATATTGGTTCTTAATAACACCCTTAGAATCTTATTTAGGTTATTTAAGCAATAGGTGATTTTAATTACCTATTGCTTAAAACTAGCAAATACAAAGAGCCTCTTGCAATATTTACATAACAACTTCAGTAAATGTAAACTATTATGAAAAGAAAGGAATTTCTGGTATCTGCTTCAGGAGTAATGGCACTTTCTGCCTTAGATCCTTTTAGAATAGCTGCTGCTAACCAGAAACAAGCTAGTTTAGAATCTTTTGGAAGTAATGACCGACAGGTCTGGGTTAATACGTTATATAAAATGGCTCAACCTATATTTTCTAACCTGGCAAAGTCTACACTTAGAAAAAATATGCCAGTAGAGAAATCACCATCTTACGATTCCCGAAAGGATGTTACTTACCTGGAAGCGGTAGGTCGGTGTATGGCCGGTGTGGCACCCTGGTTGGCTTTACCCGATGATGATTCGGAAGAAGGCAAATTAAGAAAAGCACTTAAGGAAAATGTTATTAAAGGTATTTCTAATGCTGTAGACCCGGCTAACCCCGATTACCTAAACTTTAGAAAAGAGTACCAACCTATTGTAGATGGGGCTTACCTTGCACATGGTTTCATAAGAGCACGTAATACTTTATGGGATCCTTTGGATGATGTAACAAAACAAAGGCTTATTACTGAATTTAAGGCTTTACGAACACGAAAACCTTTTGAGAGCAATTGGTTACTTTTTACAGCGATAACTGAGGCCTTTCTATTGTCTATTGGTGAAGATTGGAATAAGAAAGCAGTAGATCACGCTTTAGTGAAATTTGATGAATGGTATGTAGGCGACGGTTGGTATAGTGATGGGAAAACATTTGCCTTTGATTATTACAACTCTTATGTGATTCATCCTATGCTCGTGGATACCCTTAAGATTTTAGCTCAACATGATAAAGGGATGCAGGGAAGATATGAATTGGCACTAAAACGAATGGTACGCTATTCCTGGCAACTGGAAAGAGTGATCTCTCCAGAAGGCACTTTTCCGCCTATTGGTCGCTCTATAACCTATCGTACCGGGGCTATGCAAGCATTGGCTCAAGTAGCACTTGAGGAAAAGCTGCCGGAAGATATAAACCCGGCACAGGTAAGGTGTGCCCTTACCCAAGTCACTAAAAACTTGTTAAACGAGAGTGTTTTTGATGACAATAATTGGTTGGTACTCGGCTTTACAGGGCATCACCCCGAGATAGCAGATTATTATACTTCTACCGGCAGCCTATACATGGCCTCTTTAAGTTTTTTACCGTTGGGTCTTCCAAAGGAAAGTGTTTTTTGGAGTGGTGCTAAAGAAGAATGGACTTCCAAAAAAGCCTGGAATAAAGCTGCTTTCAAGAAAGATTATCATGTGAAATATTGAATTAACTGCAAACTAATCTTAAAGTCTATCCTCTTTTTCTGAAGTTATAATCCGAAGGAAATCAGCTTAAATGTAGCCACCCGGAAACTATTACCTTTAATTTTCTTTTATTATTTCCCATTGATAAACTAAAGGAAGGCTTTGAAGAAGCAGTTGGGTTGGCTTAACTGTTACTGGCAAAGATTATAATGAAAAAAGAGCCTTAGTGCTTTATATAGATGATTAATAAATTTTAAATAATTGATTTGTAAGGCGGGCTCTCAAAAGGAAGGGAAGCGCGAGATATAATAAAAACTTTAGTTAGTATGATTTTAAGAAACTTGCATTTAATGCTTTATAGGAAAAGGACTTCTATTATAAATTTGCTTTTTTTCATTCTTGTTTTTTTACCCCTTTTAGCAAATGCGCAAGAGCAAAGAAATTTATTGCAGAAAGAACTACAGGAACATAGCCTTTCAAGCTGGCAAAATATAGAATTAACAGGTTTTACTGCAGCATCTATAAGTGAAAAGTTACAAGAATTGCCTGAGCGCTCTAAACAAGAAATAAGAAGGAAAGGAGAAGCTGCTTTAGCTTATAATTGGCCTGTTATTCCCGTAACGGCTTATTTAGAATTCGTGAGGTCTGGAGATAGGGAAATTATGCAAAGGTATTACCGCCAGCGAAATAAGACATTAAAAAATCTGGTGCTTGCCGAATTGTTGGAAGGTGAAAAAAAATATATTGATGCCATTGTTAATGCAAGTTGGGCTCTTTGTGAGCAATCTTCCTGGGTTCTTTCTGCACATTTGCCTTCACAAAAAGCTGGAGCCGGTGTCCCTGATATACAGGAACCTATATTAGACTTGGGCGCAGGCGAAACTTCAGTGAACCTGGGGTGGGTATATCACCTTTTTGGTACTGAGCTTGATAAAATCTCACCATTACTTAAAAAACGAATATTTTTAGAAATAGATGAAAAAATTATTCAGCCGTATGTTCAGCGCAATGACTTTTGGTGGATGGCATTTAAAGAAAATGAGTTTGTAAACAATTGGAATCCATGGGTGAATTATAATGTAGTATTAAGTACAATTTTACTGGGAGATGCCGTAAATAATGATTTAAGGAAAAAAGTTGTAAAAAAAAGTATGAGGTCTGTAGACAACTTTATAAACTATTATAAACAAGACGGGGCTGCTGATGAGGGGCCTAATTATTGGAGTCATGCTGGAGGTAAATTATTGGAATATTTAGAGTTGTTAAAAAATGTTTCAAAAGGTCATATAGACCTTGGTCAGGAAAAAATCATTCAAAATATTGGTACTTATATCATGGATGTGCATATTGTAAATAAGTTCTATGTGAATTTTGCAGACTCTTCGGTACGAGTTAAACCTAACCCTGCTTTAATATATAGATACGGTTTGTACATCAATAAGCCAGAATTAATGCAGTTTGGGGCTTTTGTGTCACAAAACACTAATTTTTTGGAGCACCCCATTATTGGTTCTTTAGATTATTCCTTAAACAATCTTTATATATATAAACAATTAGAGAATACTGCTCCCCTTAAGGAGAATAAATTGGTTTCACGATTTGACGAGACCGGTGTAGTAATAGGAAGAACAAGTAGCAATGGAAAGAAAGGTTTCTTCTTTGCAGCTAAAGGAGGGCATAATAACGAAAGTCACAATCATAACGATGTGGGTTCTTTTGTTCTGTATCACCAGGGAGAACCACTTATAGTAGACGTAGGAGTAGAAACCTATACAGCAAAAACCTTTAGCAAAGATCGTTATGAAATCTGGACTATGCAATCAGACTATCATAACTTACCAAAAATCAATAATAATTCTCAGGCTTTTGGCAAAGAGTTTTCTGCTAAGGATGAATCTGTAAAAGAGACTAATCTAGGTTTGAAGTTTAGGTTAGATATTAGCGAAGCTTACCCAAAAGAAGCATATAGTAAAAAATGGATAAGAAATTTTGAATTAAAAAGGGAACAGCCTGAATTGATAATAGAAGATAGTGTTGAGTATAATAAAATTGAAAGTCCTACTATCCATAATTTTATGCTGGCAGCCCCTCCTAAATTGGTGAAAAAGGGAAAAATACTTCTAAGACAGACAGATGACACAAAAGTCCATTTTTATTATCCCTCGGCTAAATTCAAGTTCGATGTAGAGGAGATTGTTTTGAATGATGAAAAATTATTGAAAGACTGGCAGCAGGAAAAGCTATATCGTTTAGTTTTAACCTCCAGAAACATAGATAAATTAAAAGAGGTATCCAGTTTTCGGATTCTTGAGGAGTAATAAAACAGAAGATTTAGTATGAAAAAAAATATTATTTTATCCTACCTATTTATTTGCTCTGTGTTAGCTACTCAGGCACAAGAAGATTCCTTTCTATTAAATAACTTTAATTTAAGCTATCCGGGGATGGATCAGGTGAAAGAAGTAATTGTAGAAGATAAAAATAAAGCCAAAAAAGCACTCCTGGATTATTTTAAACAAAAAGATAATTTATACTTAAAGTTATCATCAAATGATGCTGATAGGATTAGGCAAGAATTCCCAAAGGAGGTAGAACGCTCAATTGCTACGGCAGAAGAGGTTCGAGAAAAATATTTTCTGTTTCGTTATCCGTGGGATATGGAAAAAACCAATATTCCTTATCAGTTTGAGAACGAAATAGACTGGCAGGCCAATCCTTTTGGTGATCCCGAGTGGACTTTTATGCTTAATCGTGGAAGATATTGGCAGGATTTAGGTAAAGCGTACCTGCTAACGGGAAAAGAGAAATACGCTAAAACCTTTGTGCAGCAGGTAAGCGATTGGATAGACTCTAATCCTCTTTCTAAGGAAACCAAAGCTACATCCTGGCGGCGTATAGATACGGGAATAAGGGCAGAAAACTGGATAAAAAGTTTCGAATATTTTAAAGGATCAAAAAGTATTACTCCAGGCTTTTTTTGGAAATTTATGAATTCCCTGGTTCAACACGCCGAGTATTTAAATGAGGGTTTTAGCAAATTTTCTCAAACCAGTAACTGGGGGGTGCTGGAATTTCAAGGGCTTTATCATATAGCCTTATTTATGCCCGAATTTAGCAAAGCAGATAAATGGAAGGAGGATGCTGTCCAAAACCTTCTGGTAACCGCAAGAAATCAAATCTTAAGAGATGGCACACAATGGGAGCAATCGCCAATGTATCATAATGAGGTTTTTCATAGTTTTATGAACGTGGTTTTGTTATCACAGCGCACAAATACAAGTCTGCCTAAAACTATTGTTAAGAAAACAAAGGATATGGCTTATGCTAACCTGGAGTGGCAAAAGCCTAATTATCACCAACCTTTACTAGGAGATAGTGACGACACCGATTTACGAGACCTTCTTACTACTGCCGGAATTATTTTTATGGATCCGGTTATAAAGAGCCGTGCTTTTTCTATTGCAGATTATGAAAATGAGTTTTTATTTGATATAGAAAGCAAAAAGGCTTATAAAGAATTAAATAAACAAGTGCCTGAATTCCTTTCAATTTTTCAGGAAAGTTCGGGCGATTTGTATTCCAGGTCTTCCTGGCAGGAAGATGCTTTTTATAGCAGTTTTCATTTAAAAAGGTTGGGGGGAGGACATTCCCACGATAATTTGTTGCATTTTAGTCTTTTTGCTTTTGGGCGCGATTATCTGGTAGATCCAGGGCGATTTACGTATGTAAATAACAAATGGCGAGAGTATTTTAAAGACAGTCGTTCTCACAATACTTTAGCGGTAGATGGAAAGCCAAATAGTGTTTATGGAACTTCCTGGGGGAATAAATTTGATGCCAAACAGGAAGGTGTTTTAGCTATAACTGAAAAAGAATTTGACTACGCCGAAGCGATTAATACAGCATATCAACGTCTTGATGATCCGGTAGACGTAAAAAGAAGAATGTTGTATTTAAAACCCGATGTTTGGCTGTTAATAGATAGCTTTAAAGGGAAAGAAACACATACTTATTCGCAGTTTTTTAATTTTCCCAATAAAAGAATAAGCCTAAATGGAAACTCGGTTTCTACAACTTACCCCGATAATAATTTAATGATTCAACCCATAAATCCGGTTGATATTAGTCTGGAAGAGGCCTGGATATCTCCTGAATATAATTTGAAAGAGGAGAGTCTAAAGGCTGAATTCTCTATCGAAAAGACAGGCTTCAATTCTTTTATTACGTTACTCTATTTCCCTGAAAATACTAAAGTGAAATTTGAGAAGGTACCGGTTTATGATGTAATGAATACGTTGCGCCCTGACGAAGAAGTGGAGGCAGTGAAATTAAGATTTAACTCTAAAGAATATATTCTAGTAGTCGCTCATAAAAAAGCTCCTGTACTTACCACATTTTTTTATGTAGAAGGCCAGGCAATAATGGGGGAAGTCGCGCTTATAGAAATAAAAAATAACGAAAAAGAGATTTATATCTTAAAATAATTAGGTTATTCATACCTTTAATTTTAATGTAAGAAATGATAAATCAAAAATATAGAATTCAATTAGTTCTTTTAACATGCATTTTTTTAATGTCCTTTTCAACATTTGCACAGGATAAAGCAAAAATAGAGTCACGGGAATATTTTGTAAACGCCTTAGTGAAAATATCAGATCCTGTTCTATCGGCTTTAGCAAATAACAAGCTTAAAGAGACGATGCCCGTTGAAGTTGTTCATAATGCAAAGAGATCTAATTATACTTATCTCGAGGCTTTTGGAAGAACTCTGTCTGGAATTGCTCCCTGGTTGGAACTGGGGCCAGATGAAACAGAAGAAGGCAGGTTAAGGGAAAAGTACATACAACTTAGCCTAAAAGGTTTGGAGAATGCTACAAATCCCAGGGCTAAAGACTATATGAATTTTAGCGAGGGGAATCAACCTTTAGTGGATGCTGCTTTTCTCGCTCAGGGTTTATTGCGAGCACCAAAAGAGCTATGGGGAAGATTAGATGAAGAGGCCAGGGAAAATATTCTTATTTCTCTGAAGAAAACCCGAAAAATTGAACCTGTTTATAACAACTGGTTGTTGTTTACGGCCATGGTAGAAGCCGCTATCCTTAAATTTGAAGGAGAAGCAGATATGGTTCGTATTCAGTATGCCATAAAGAAACATGATGAATGGTACCTGGGGGATGGTACGTATGGAGATGGCCCTAATTTTCACTGGGACTACTATAACGGTTATGTAATTCAGCCTATGTTATTGGATATTTACAAAGTACTGGTGGACAGAAAGAATGATTTAGGCTGGAGATATAAGGATATTGATGAGGAGTATAATGAAATAGTGAAGAGGGCGCAAAAATACGCTCTTATTCAGGAGCGTTTAATTTCTCCATCCGGCACTTATCCTCCTTTGGGGAGGTCTTCAACCTACAGGTTTGGCGCCTTCCAGGCATTGTCACAAATAGCGCTTTTTCAAAAACTACCTAAAGCCATTACACCTGCCCAGGTACGTTCAGGACTGCAAGCGGTGATTGAAAAACAAATGACCGCTAAAGATATGTTTGACGAGAATGGCTGGTTAACCCTTGGTTTTTATGGGCATCAGCCAGAAATGGCTGAAGCTTACATCTCTACAGGTAGCCTTTATCTTTGTACTGAAGTCTTTCTAATCTTAGGACTTGAGCCGGAAACCCCCTTTTGGTCAGACCCGGCCGAGGACTGGAGCCAAAAGCAAATTTGGTCTACCAGGTAAATAGGTAGTGTAAAGAAAAATAGATGTCTGGCATTAATATTTTATAGATATTAGATCTTTAGTTTATTTTTTCCTAAGAGAAGAGCCTCTGGCTAGTAGGGTAGATTTAAGCGTAATGGTTTTATGTAAAACCTCTTTTTCCCCTCTCTTAATATTATCTATGAGAAGATCGTATGCATTTTTACCAATTTCAAAAGCAGATTGATCAATAGTAGAGAGTGGAGGCTCTATAACTTTTGAAGAAGGTTCATTACTAAAGCCTATAACAGCTATATCTTCAGGAATTCTCTTTCCTTTCTCTTTTAGGTGCTTTAAGGCACCAATAGCAGCAATATCGTTGGCAGAAAATATTCCATCAAAATCTATTTTGGCATCTAAAAGTTTTTGAGTTTCTTCATAACCATTCGCTTCCATTAAAGGTGAATTAATCACAAGCTCTTCTTTAAAAGGTAGATTGTTTTCCAGTAAAGCCAATTTATAACCTCTTAATCGGTTTTTGTAAATTTCCAGTGTTTGAGGGCCGGAGAAATGCACAATTTTAGAACAGCCTTGCGAAATAAGGTGATTTACAGCGTCGTATGCAGCTTGTTGGTCGTCTATAAGAACCTGGCTGCTTTCCTGTACCTCGGGGCAAAACCGGTCAAAAAATACCAATGGAATTCCGTTATTTTTAAGTTGTTTTAGATGTTCTCCATTTTGTGTTTCCATGGCAATAGAGATAATTACGCCATCTACACGATTTGAAATAAGGTTTTTTATAATGGCCTGTTCTTTCTCCAGGCTTTCCTGAGATTGACAAATTACCACGTTAAACCCTGTTTTAAAAGCACTTTCTTCAATCCCCGCAATTACCGTAGAAAAGAAATATCTTGATATCCGCGGAACTACAACACCTATAGTATTACTTTTGCTTTGTCTTAAATTAGAAGCTAAAAGATTGCGTTGGTAGCCTAACTCTTTTGCTTTGGCAATCACTTTTGCTTTGGTTTTTGCAGTAACTTTACTATTATTGTTCAAAGCTCGTGAAACCGTAGAGCTATCTATTTTTAGCTCTCGGGCAATATCGTGTATGGTTGTGCGGTGATTTTTCATATGTTAATTGCACTTAAATTGATAATTGAGCAAAAAATACTGAGTATTTCATCTAAATATGCTTACTAAAACTTTTATTTAGGAGATATTAATGCTAATAATCAGTAAGCTAAAAATTTTATTCCTTTTAGCATAGGTTTTTTGCCTTAAACGTTTCTTTTTTGGGAAAGATTACAAATATACAAATATTATCACAATCGATTGTAATGATTTCTAATCAATTGAGCTACTATTCCTTTAAAATTGATTCTATTAAGGAGTATTAAAAAAACTATAGACCAAATAAATTTGGGGTTTGCCCGGTTTCTATGGAGTGATTTTTATCACAGTTAGCTGCCTGGCCTTCTAAACTCTTATTATCAAGAATAGTTTTGTGACAAAAGTGAACCAACTGGTTTCTGAATGCAATTGTACTTATTTATTAAAAAAATAATTCATTATACAATCGATTGTTTTTATGGATTAAAATTTGTAACATTGTTCATTAATCAGGTGATCCTGGTGTGTATTAAAGAATAGTAATGGAAGATTGCTGTGGACTTATACGTGCTTGTTGGGTTGCTAAAGAGTTGCATATCAAAAGATAATAAGCTTAAACTAGTATAAATGAAAAAATCAAAAATCGGCTTTTTAGTTTGTATTTTGGTAGTTCTTTTTTCCTGTAAAGAGAACGGTGAAAAGAAAGAAACAAAAGTAGCTACACCTAAAGTTGCCGCAGAAAACTTTCCTGATAAGGAATTGGCGTTGGCGGCTAAGCAATATGATTTATTGTTGAAAGATGCCCGGGAAGCAGATAGGGTTCCTCGTACTGTAAATAAGCAAGGGGGGATACATTGGGCAAACCAGGGGTTTGATTGGACCATAGGTTTTTTTCCCGGAACTTGCTGGTACCTTTTTGAAGATACTAATGATGAAAAATGGAAAGATGCCGCTGATTATTTTCAATCAAAATTTGAAAATTTCAAAAATATTAAGAGTAATCATGATCTGGGTTTTGTCTTCCAATGTTCTTATGGAAATGGTTACAAAAACACCAAAAATGAAAGCTATAAAGATGTTCTTATTACCGCTGCCAATTCACTAATTGAGCGTTTTAACCCTAAGGTAGGGTCTATTAAGAGTTGGAATGTAGATGGAGGCTGGCAATCTGAAAGAGGTTGGAAATTTCCGGTAATAATAGACAATATGATGAACCTGGAGTTGCTTTTTGAGGTTAGTAAAATGACTGGGGATGAAAAATATAAGCAAATAGCAATTACACATGCCAATACCACATTGAAAAATCATTTTAGGGATAACAACAGCTCTTACCACGTGATAGATTATGCCCCTAAGACCGGCAAAGTAAGAAGTAAACAAACTGCACAGGGGTTTAATCACGAGAGTTCCTGGGCCAGGGGGCAGGCCTGGGGTCTATACGGTTTCACCCTTAGCTATAGGTATACCAAAGATGAAGCCTATTTGGAACAGGCAACAAAAATAGCCGATTTTATACTGAGCAATGAAAGCACACCAGAGGATATGATTCCATATTGGGATTATGATGCGCCAAATATTCCTAATGAACCTAGAGATGTCTCGGCTGCAGCTATCACGGCTTCAGCGCTTATTGAACTTGCAGGCTATGATGATGAAAAGTATATGGAGGCAGCCAACAAGATCCTAAAGTCACTTGCTTCAAGCGAATACACCGCCAATATAGGAGAAAACAATCATTTTATTTTAAAGCATAGTGTTGGGAGTATTCCTCACAAAAATGAAATTAATGTACCATTAAATTATGCCGATTATTATTACGTAGAAGCCTTATTGCGCTACCGCGAGGCTTCTGGGAAATAAGATAATCGATGATAGGTAATTGTTTCTTCTGTTTTGTTCAACGAACAATTTTTGGGATACAATTCAATATTTGTGAAAGATAACTGGGATGAACATGTCAAAACCTTGTTTTGGATTTTTATATATAGCAGTACTAAGTTTATTGGGGTGTAACTCTGTAAATAAAACTGTAGAAATTCGGGATAGTAAGGAAAGGCCGAATGTATTGATTATTTATCCCGATCAACTTAGGCGATATAGTGCAGGCTTTTGGTCAGAACCTGGATATCGGGATGCGGTAGTAGGGAAGCCAGACCCGGTAATTACGCCCACAATAGATAATTTGGCCAAAAACGCTGTGGTTTTTACCCAGGCCTTTGCTAATTATCCACTTTGTAGTCCTTCCCGCGGTATGCTTTTATCGGGTATGTATCCTGAGCAGAATGGGATTTGGAACAATGCCAGGGTTGGAAGAGAGGAGTCGTTAAAAGAAAACATTATCACTATTACCAATTTATTTCACGAGGAAGGCTATGATATTTCCTATTTCGGAAAAGCACATTATATAAAGCCGGTGCCAAAATTTAATAATGCGGGAGATTATGTAGGAACCGAAGATGCCCCGGGAGGTAATTATATAAATGATTTTGACACTTATATCCCGCCTGGAGTAGATAGGCACGATATAGATTATTATTATCAGGTGTTGAAAGATGAGCATGCAAATCCGTTTGTGTTTTCTAACGATCCTGCAGTAGTAGGTGGGAATAAAGATGGGGAGTTATATCAACCTCGTGAGTTTTCCACTAAAATAGAATCTGAAACCATTATTGAATATCTTAAGAATAAAAGAAATCAAAGAAATGCAGATAAGCCATTTTTTATGATCTGGTCTATTAATCCGCCGCACAATCCCTGGGATAATGCCAATACAGATATGGTAGAGTATCGTAAACATTATGATACCGATAAATACCCTAACATTGATAGTGCCCTGGTGGTAAGGCTCAATGCAGATCTTAAAGTGGCCAGTTATGTGCGTAACTATTTTGCCAATGTAACAAGTATAGATAAGTATATAGGTAGGGTTTTAGAGCAACTAAAAAAATTGAAAGTTTTGGATAACACCATAGTGGTTTTTACTGCAGACCATGGTGAAATGATGGGAAGTCATGGGCTTACCGCTAAAAATGTTTTTTATACTGAATCTACGGCGGTCCCTTTTATTGTGCACTGGCCAGGAAGAATAAAGCCTGGTAAAACAGATGTCTTATTGGGAAGCCCAGACATTTATCCTACCATTGCAAGCTTGGCAGGTTTAAAAGAAGAAACGCCAGAAGCCGTTGAAGGTAAAGACCTTTCTGCCTTTATAAAAAATCCGGGGAGAGTCGATGCTAAACCTGGAAGTATATTGCTAATGTTGAAAAATTCCCGTGGCCTGCAAACCAATAGGTATACATTGGTTTTAACAGAAGTTAAAGAACAACAGGGCAATTTGGAAGGAGCTAAAATAGGGGAAGCCTATATTTTTGATAATACAAAAGATCCTTATCAATATTATAAAATTCCATTGGAGGAAAAACCAGGTTTATCTGGAAAGCTTTTGAAAGTTTTAGCCCAAAAGCTTAAGAAGGCAAACGACCCCTGGTTTCAAGATAAAAAATACAAAAACTTAATTCCTTACCAGGATTAGAGGGATTAATATAATAGGTAATTGACTAATTAAAGAGTTTTAAAATTTATACCAGAAATATGAAAATAAAGACCAAAGGATTAGGGTACGTTTTAACTTTTCTAAGCGTACTTTTATTATTTGCTAGTTGTAAATCTAATACTAAAGAGAAAGCAGAGGAGTCGCTAACTGTTGAGGTTCAAAACGAACTGGATTTTAACAGAAATGAAGTGGTTGGAATTAAAAAGCAGGATTTACAAAGTTTTTTGGAAGATAAATCTGAAGAGAATCTTCGAATTAAAAAGGAGGGAAAAGAAGAGTACCTGCGAACCCAATGGATAGATTATAACCAGGATGGCATCAACGATGAAATTCTTTTTCAGGTGAAAGTAGGTGCAAATTCTTCTGTGAAATACATCATAGTAGAAGATAGTAGTAAAACTGCTCCTAAAAGCAATGTCGTAGCATATTCTCGTTTTGTTCCCGAGCGTATTGACGATTATACCTGGGAAAACGACAAAGTTGCTTTTAGAACTTATGGTCCTGCAGCCAAACAAGCGGCTTTAGATGGTGTTCCCGGAGGTGTGGTTTCCAGTGGAATTGACTTGTGGTTAAAAAGTACCAATAGATCTATTATAGACGAATGGTATAAAAGAAATACCGAAGAAGAAGGCTATTACCATACCGATAGGGGAGATGGCTATGATCCTTATCACGTAGGCAGTAGTCGCGGCACCGGTGGAATTGGTATTTATGAAAATGATAGCTTATATGTTTCAGAAAATTTTGTGGATTTTAATATTATAGCACAGGGACCCTTGCGAACAGTATTCGAATTAAGCTATGCACCCTGGAGTCCATACAATGTCAAGGAAACTAAACGTATAAGCCTTGATTTGGGTACTAACTTTTCAAAGTTTGAAAGTACGTTTTCTTCAGATAAAGAAGTGCCCAATTATGCTGCGGGGATTACGCTTCATAAAAATGAAGGAGATTTTGAAATGGATGAAGAGAATGCCTGGCTTTTACATTGGGAAACTATAGACGGATCCCATGTAGGGGAAGGTATAATTGTAGACCCCAAACAAGTAGATTCAATCTTTGCCCGTGTCTCAAAGACTCCCGACCAAAGCAATCTTTTAATAACAATGCAGCCAAAAGAAAAATTGGTTTATTATGCTGGTTTTGCCTGGGAACGAAGTGGCCAGGTTTCTTCTATGGAAGAATGGAAAAGAATGTTGCTAAAACAGGAAAAGATTATAGATAAACCTTTAGAGGTTAGTTTAAAATAAAGTGTAATAAATGCTTTTTAGTGTTTAATATAAGTTAAGTAGTAAGTAAAAAACAAAAAATTATGACAAATTCAGATTTTAGGTACGCACATCATCCAGAAGATGCCAAGAGATATACAACCCAGGATTTAAGGGATCATTTTTTGCTTCCGGAACTTTTTAAGAAAAATGAAATTAACCTAACCTACACCATGTACGATAGGTACATTGCGGGAGGAGCATTTCCGGTAGATCAAAAAGTAATGCTTGAGCCTATAGATGAATTAAAAGCCGACTTTTTTCTGGAGAGAAGAGAATTGGGAATTATTAATGTAGGTGGAAGCGGTAAGGTTACTGTAGATGGCAAAGAGTATGAGCTTGGCCATAAAGAAGCCCTATATGTAGGTCGCGGAAATAAAGAAGTAAGCTTTGAGGCAGTTGATGGAGAGCAGCCTTATTTTTACTTAAATTCTGCCCCGGCACATAAAGCTTACCCAACAAAAAAAGTAACTAAGAATGAAGCTGAAATTGTGCATCTTGGAGATGATAAATATTCAAATAAAAGAACAATCAATAAACTCCTTGTAAATTCGGTAATAGATACCTGTCAATTACAAATGGGAATGACCGAATTGGCAGAAGGAAATATTTGGAACACCATGCCACCACATACCCATTCACGCAGAATGGAAGTGTATTTTTATTTTGATTTGGAAGAAGGGCAAACCATAAGTCATTTTATGGGGCAACCCCATGAAACCCGTCATATTTTTATGAAAAACCACCAGGCAATAATTTCCCCGGAATGGTCTATACACGCTGGCGCAGGAACATCTAGCTATACTTTTATTTGGGGAATGGCCGGAGAAAACCTGGATTATAGTGATATGGATAAGGTTGCGGTAAACGAATTGAAATAAAACAATAATTATAAAAGTAGAAAGACAATGAAGTTATTTGATTTAAGTGGAAAAGTAGCATTGGTAACCGGTGGTACTCACGGCCTGGGAATGGCTATAGCTAAGGGGCTTGCCGAGTCTGGAGCAGAATTGGTTATTACTGATATTTTTAAAGACAAATTAGAACAATCGATTGAAGAATATAAAAATGAAGGCTACAAAGCCACTCCTTATCTTTTTGATGTAACCGATGAAAATGAGGCCGAAGAATATGTAAATAAGATTTTGGAAGCCCATGGCAAGATAGACATCCTTGTAAATAATGCAGGGATTATAAAGCGTGAGATGGCTGTAGATATGAAGGTGGCAGACTTTAGAAAAGTGATAGATGTAGATCTTGTAGGTCCATTTATCATGTCTAAATTGGTTGCAACCGATATGATTAAGAGAAAGTCGGGGAAAATCATCAATATGTGTAGTATGATGAGTGAATTGGGCAGGGATAATGTTAGTGCCTATGCAGCAGCCAAAGGAGGATTAAAAATGCTTACCAGAAACTTAGCTACCGAGTGGGCAAGACATAACATTCAGGTTAATGGTATTGGCCCCGGCTATTTTGCCACTAGCCAAACCGAACCTATTCGTAAAGATGGACACCCTTTTAATGAATTTATAATTAGTAGAACACCAACTGCAAGATGGGGAGACCCGGAAGATTTACAGGGAGCCGCAATATTTCTAGCGTCTGAAGCCAGTAAATTTGTAAATGGTCAGGTGGTTTATGTTGACGGTGGAATTTTAGCTACTATAGGAAAACCGGCCAATGAGTAAGATAGTTACTTTTGGAGAAGTCTTAATGCGTTTATCTCCATCTAATCACCGAAAGATGCGGCAGTCCCATCAATTGGAGTTCTTTTTTGGGGGCACCGAATTGAATGTGGCCGCATCTTTGGCTAATTTTGGAATGCGTGTAGAGCAGGTTAGTGCGGTATCTAAAGATTTTGTAGGAGAAGCTGCAATTGCTTCTATGCGCCATCTGGGTATTGAAGTGCCTGCTGTAACCAGGGTAGATCATCCGTTAGGACTTTATTTCCTGGAAATAGGTGCAGGAATGAGACCTAGCCAGATTTCCTACAATCGGCTTCATGGTGCTTTTGCCAATATCATCCCAGATACAATTAATTGGGAGGAAATATTGGATGATTGTAGCTACTTTCATTGGACCGGTATTACGCCGGGAATTTCAGAAGCAGCATATAAAACTTTAAAAAATGGGTTGGAAGTCGCCCAAAAAAAAGGAATAACAGTTACTGCGGACCCCTCTTATCGTAACAATTTATGGAAATACGGAAAAGAAGGGGGCGAAGTATTGGCCGAGCTTACAGGACTTTCCAATATCTTTATTGGCGGAGTAAATGAAATTAACGAAATACTCAAAACCGATTTTGAACTTAGTAGGGAAGGATTTATTGAAGCCAGCAAAGAGCTTATTTTTACTATTCCCAGTATCGAAAAGGTTTTCGATAAAGTAAGGACAGGTGTTAGTGCTTCCTGGCAAAAAATTTACGGACAGGCCTGGACTGGTACAGAATACATCAACACGGTAGAATTAGAAATATCTAGTGTGATAGATCGTATTGGTACCGGCGATGCATTTGCTGCAGGAATTATCTATGGGCTTGAAAATTATGATGATCAATATACCTTAGAATTCGCAACCGCATCTTGTGTTTTAAAACATACTATCTTGGGTGATAATAGCCTGGTGAGTTTGGAGGAAGTATTGGATGTCATGAATGGAAATACAGGGGGGAGAATAAAACGATAATACATTCTGTGAGATTTGTAAGGTATTATATGATTAAGTAAAACATAGCAATAAAAAGAAGTATATGGCGAATTATACGAGAATAATGGTAGTAGAAACTATGAAAAAGACGGGTATCGTTCCGGTTTTTTATAGTAATAACCTGGAAGTATGTAAAGAAGTTTTAAAAACTTGCTATGAGGCGGGAGCCCGGGTGTTTGAATTCACTAACCGCGGGGATTATGCGCACGAGATTTTTGGCGAGCTGAATAAATATGCTTTAAAAAACCTGGACGGAATGATAATGGGAGTAGGCTCGGTTATAGACGCCGGTACTGCTTCGTTATACCTCCAATTAGGTGCAAACTTTATTGTTTCTCCTATTGTTAATCCAGAAATGGCCAAAACCTGTAATCGTCGTAAAGTAGCCTGGATGCCGGGTTGCGGTTCGGTGACCGAGATATCGTATGCCGAGGAATTAGGGGCAGAGGTAGTTAAAATATTTCCGGGTGGCACGGTAGGAGGTCCATCTTTTATAAAAGCAGTAAAAGGGCCTATGCCCTGGAGCAGTATTATGCCTACCGGTGGGGTAGATACTACTGAAGAAAGTCTAAAGCAATGGTTTGCTGCAGGAGTACATTGTGTAGGTGTGGGGTCTAAAGTTTTTATTAAAAATAAAGATGGCTCTTATAACCTCGATACTTTAAAAGAAAAATTAGAAGGAGCCCTGAAATACGTACAACGAGCTAAAACAAAAGACTAGTGAAATTTCAAAAAAGGATAGGCAAAAAGCTTCTGTTGATTTTGCTAATTGGTATTTTCATTTCCTGTGAGGAACATAGTGATGTAAAGATTATAAAACTTGGTCACCATTTAGATGTTAGCCATCCGGTTCATAAGGCAATGGTTTTTATGAACAAAAGACTTCAGGAAAAATCTAATGGTAGGATGAAGCTTGCAATTTACCCGAACGCACAACTAGGTTCAGAACGGGAATCTTTGGAGTTATTGCAAATTGGTAGTTTGGGCATGACTAAGATTTCTTCAGGAGTAATGGCAAATTTTGCCCCTGAATTAGAAGTATTTGGTTTGCCATTCCTCTTTAGAGATCGGGAACATCGTTTTAAGGTGCTAGAAGGTGAAATAGGAAAAGAGCTGCTTAATGCAAGTACTGGACAACGGTTAAAAGGGCTTACTTTTTACGATGCCGGGAGTAGAAGTTTTTACAGTAAAAAGCCAATTCGAAAACCTGCAGATCTTGAAGGTCTAAAAATACGGGTAATGCAAAACCAGGCAGCCATACGCATGGTTAAGTTATTGGGAGGGTCCCCAACCCCAATTTCTCCCAGTGAGTTATATACAGCCTTACAACAGGGAATCGTAGATGGCGCAGAGAATAATCCGCCAACATTCCATTTAACCCGAGATTATGAAATATGCAAGTATTATACACTAGATGAACATACTTCCCTCCCCGATGAATTAGTAATTGGTACGCCGGTTTGGAATAAGTTAAGTAATGAGGAGCAAAAATGGCTTAAAGAAGCCGCTGTAGAGTCTACCAAATATCAGAAGGAGATTTGGAGAGAGGCCGAATTGGAAGCACTGGAAGAAGTTAAAAAAGCCGGCGTGGAGATCTTTAGGGTAGATAAAGATAAGTTTAGGGCTAAGGTAAAACCTATGTACGAGGAATTTGCCAAAAATCCTCAGCTTAAAACCCTGATAGATAAAATCCAGAAAACAGGCTAGTATTATTTAAACCGGTAAAATCCCAGATGAGAAAATTAACCATGCAGAGATACGGTTATTTCTATGTAGTAGAATCTCTGCATATGCTATAAAACTATATACAGATGAAAGAAAATATAGATAAAGTTTTAAGTCATTTTTTAGTACTACTTATGGCTATTATGGTTATGGCAGTAACCTGGCAGGTCTTTTCAAGATATGTAATGCAAGCCCCAAGTTCTATAACCGAAGAGTTGTCCCGTTTTCTACTCATTTGGATTGGGCTTTTAGGAGCGGCTTATGCATCAGGACAGCAAAATCATTTAGCAATAGATTTGTTGGAAAGCAAATTAAACCCACTGCACAAAAAAAGACTGAAAATCAGCATTAATGTCTTAATAATATTTTTCTGTATAACGGTTTTAATTATTGGTGGGGGCAACCTTGTTTATGTGAATTTTGACCTGGGGCAAAACTCGGCTGCCTTAGGGGTTCCCTTATACATTATTTATACTGTACTTCCTCTAAGTGGTGTATTGGTAATAGCTTATAAAGTAAATGAAATTTTAAATTCCGAAAAGTACCTAACATGATTTCAGAAATATTAATCCTTGTAATTTCATTTGTAGTATTACTGGCCATTGGGGTGCCGGTAGCCTGGTCTATTGGGTTGTCTTGTTTATTTACTATGCTGGCTTCACTCGATTCACTGGTAGCTTTTACCACCATAGCGCAAAGAATGGGAACAGGATTAGACAGCTTTTCGTTGCTTGCAATTCCATTTTTTATTTTAGCGGGACAAATAATGAACCAGGGAGGAATTGCCCGGCGACTTATTGATTTTGCGAAGGCCTTAATTGGCTCTATGCCCGGCGGATTGGTGTATGTAAATGTAATAGCAGCAATATTATTTGGTGCTATTTCCGGTTCTGCCGTAGCGGCTGCTTCAGCCATTGGAGGTATTCTGGGGCCACCTATGGAGAAGGAAAATTACTCTAAAGAGTTTGGGGCGGCAATTAATATTACTTCTTCTACCACAGGAATGGTAATTCCACCTTCTAATGTGCTTATTGTATATTCTTTGGCCAGTGGAGGGGTTTCTATTGCGTCTTTATTTTTAGCCGGTTATATCCCCGGAATTTTAATGGGGTTGGCCCTTATGCTTGCAGCCAGTGTATGGATTAAAAAGAAAAAATATCCAGCCGGGAATTCAACAAGCTTTAAAAAAATACTCTCTACCTTTTTTAACGCATTTCCCAGCCTTTTGCTATTAGTAGTAGTAATTGGTGGAATTGTGTCTGGAGTATTCACCGCCACCGAGGCTTCTGGAATTGCAGTTATATATTGCCTGGTCTTAGCTATTATATACCGGGAACTGGATAGAAAAATTCTTTTTAAAGTATTTCTGGATTCGGTAGGTACCACCGCTATTGTTATGTTGTTAATTGCTGCATCTATGAGTATGTCTTGGGTAATGTCTTATGAAAATATACCTCAGGCCGTTAGCGATACCTTACTTTCTCTTAGCGATAACAAGTTTGTGATTTTATTGATTATTAACTTATTGTTGCTTTTTGTAGGAATTTTTATGGACGTCACCCCGGCTGTACTAATCTTTACACCTATATTTTTACCAGTTATGGAAAACCTGGGAGTAGATCCAATCCATTTTGGAATTGTTATGGTAATGAACCTATGCGTAGGATTATGTACACCACCGGTGGGTTCTGTTCTTTTTGTAGGAGTTGGTGTGGCAAAAACCAGTATTCAAAAGGTAATAAAACCCTTACTACCACTCTATGTGGTAATGTTTCTAGTGTTACTTCTAATTACTTTTATTCCTGCTATTAGCCTGTGGTTACCGGGTTTGTTTGAATAGAATTATGCAATTATTTTACTTGTTTTTTGGCTAGTAGGTTCTAATGCTATTACCATGTATTTGAATATTAAAAACTTTGGGATGTTAAACTAATATACGGAAGTTATTTGGTGAAAATATAAGCCATGTACTCACAAGGCAGTGTGTTTCAAAGAAAATATATAAGCCCAGGAACATCTAATTATGAATCAAAAGTTTTAAATTTCGCCTGGAAAGAATACAGTTTCAAATCAAAATATTTTAAAAAGTAGACTAGGCTTAAGTTGGAGTGATATTATCTGGTCGTAGCTAATTATCTAAAATCAATAAGATGGAGTGCTTAATAAAGAAAGTAGCTTTCTATCCTTGCTTAGGTTTCTTAATTAAGGAGGTAGTTTTACCTTGTTTTAATTAAAGCGTTTACATACCTATAAACAGGAGATTAATAATAAAAGATGGCATTTGGTCGTAAAATAATTACTTAACTGCCTTTTAATGTGATAAAACAATTAAAGAATGATTTTTTTTAAAATGGGAACAAAAAAAATAAAGCTGAAAAAATTTAGATGCAACTTTACCTATCTGATATTGGCTCTTATTCCTTTTGCGGTTTTAGGATGCAAAACCGATACAGCTAATGATAGCAAAGCTTCTAAACCCAATGTAGTTTTAATCTTTTTAGACGATGGGGCCTTCGATGATTTTGCACCTTTTGGAAACCCACAATATCCAACTCCCAATGTTGAAACTTTGGCAGAAGAAGGGCGTAGTTTTTATAATTTTTATGTTCCGCAAGCGGTTTGTTCGGCTTCCCGCGCTGCGTTGCTAACTGGAAGTTACCCGGGGCGTACAAAGGTTTTTGGGGCTCACGGGCCTGGTGAACCGGGTCTTGATCCGCAATTTGCAACTATGGGAGAAGTGCTACAGAAAAATGGTTATAAAACCGGGATTTTTGGTAAATGGCACCTGGGCGATAAACCGGGCCATAGGTCGCACGATAGGGGATTTGAGGAATCTTCTGGCTTAATGTATTCTAACGATATGTGGTCTGGTCATCCCGAAAATCCTGAATATTGGGGTAAATGGCCACTTCAGTATTGGAAGAATGGCGAGGTTGTAATTGATAGTGTTACCGCCCAGCACCAAACAGAGCTTACCAAATGGTATACCCAGGATGCTGTAAGTTTTATAGAAAAGAATAAAGATGAACCATTTTTCCTCTATCTCCCGCATTCTATGCCGCATGTACCTGTTTTTGCCGGTGAAAAATTTCAGGGCAAATCGGGAACCGGGGTTTATGGCGATGTGATGATGGAGTTAGATTGGTCTGTAGGGCAGGTTAACGATGCCATCAAAAAAAATGGATTAGAAGCTAATACCCTTTTTGTTTTTATCGCTTCAGATAATGGCCCCTGGCTGGCCTATGGGGATCACGCTGGAATAACGCGTTTTCGTGAAGGTAAAGGAACTATTTTTGAAGGTGGAGTTCGCAATCCCCTTATTATCAAATATCCCGAAGAAATAAAAGCTGGAACTATTACCCGAAAAACCTTTAGCTCTATCGATATTTTACCTACCATCTGTAAACTTACTAACACGCCACTTCCCGAAAATGAAATAGACGGGAAGGATGTATGGGATTTAATAGTAGATAAGCCCGGAGCCCAAAACCCTCATCAATATTATCCTTTTTCCAATGATGCAAACTTACAAGGTGTAATGAGTAGTGATGGAAGGTGGAAACTACATTTAAGGCACCCTTACCGCACTTTGTCTAAAGCCGGGGTTGGTGGCGCGCCGGGATCTTATTATCAGGAAGATTTAGATACAACTTTATACGACCTGCTTCATGATCCTTATGAGAAAGGCAATGTGATTGATAGTTATCCCGAAAAAGCAAAAGAGCTACTGAAATTAGCTACCCAACATCAAGAAAAGTTTTATACAGAGTAAAATAAGAAATAAAGTTTAGCAACTGCCCGGTTGTATCTTTTAGCTAAAAAATGGACTTAAAGCGGGTAACTACATGGTTGCATCCCACGTGTTGTAAGGTGGGAAGCTAATTTCGAATTATAATAATAACAATGAAAAAAAGTATTTTAAAAATAAGCCTGGTTGGGTTTTTTAGCCTTCTTGTTTTTGGTTGTAAGTCCGATAAAAAGGAAAATCAAGTTCAGCAAAAAGCTCCAAATATTATTTATGTGCTAGCCGATGATTTAGGGTATGGAGATATTCAGGTATTTAATCCCCAGTCTAAGATAAAGACTCCCCATATAGATAAGTTGGCAGCTGAGGGTATAAAGTTTACCGATGCACATACCTCTTCCTCAGTTTGTACTCCCACTCGTTATGGTATCCTAACCGGGAGGTATAACTGGAGAAGTCCTTTAAAAAGCGGGGTCCTCACGGGCGCTTCCGAGCCACTAATTCCTAACGATAGAACAACAATCGCATCCTTGCTTACAAAACAGGGCTATAATACTGCTTTTATAGGTAAATGGCATTTGGGTTGGAATTGGGCCTTAAAAACTGGAGATTCTCTGGGTGCAGGTTGGGATTTGCGGGATTTTGATAATATTGACTTCTCAAAACCAATAAAAAATTCACCAAAAGATTTGGGGTTTAACTATTACTATGCACATGCCGCTTCTCTGGATATGGCACCTTATGTATATGTTGAAAACGATATCATTACGGCATTGCCCGATACCATTACCGAAAACAAAGACTCTTATGAGTTTTGGAGGTCGGGCCCTACTGGAGCCGATTTTGAACACGAAGATGTTACGCCCAATTTCTTTGAAAGAGCAATTAAATATGTAAAACAAAGTTCTAAAAAGAAAAGTCCTTTCTATTTGTATTTGGCACTGCCTTCGCCACATACGCCAATTCTGCCCACCGGTGAGTGGAGAGGGAAGAGTGGTTTAAATCCATACGGTGATTTTGTTATGGAGATTGATTTCTATATGGGGCAACTCTCTCAAGCAGTGAAAGAGGCTGGAATAGAAGACAATACCCTAATAGTTTTTACCAGTGACAATGGTCCGGCTCCAAGTGCAAATTTAGAAGTACTTAGGGAGAAAAAGCACCAATCCAGTTATCTGTACCGGGGGCATAAAGCAGATATTTTTGATGGAGGACATCGTGTTCCGTTTATTGTAAAATGGCCTGCTCATATAGAACAAAAGTCTACTTCAGATATCACTATAAGCTCAACAGATTTTTTAGCCACAGCAGCAGATATCCTGGAGGTTGATTTAAAGGATAATGAAGGGGAAGATAGCTTTTCAATGCTACCGCTGTTCTCTAAAGAAACCACATCTAATTATAAAAGGAAAGCTACGGTTCACCACTCGGTAAACGGAACTTTTGCGATTAGAAAAGGAAACTGGAAAATGATTTTTGCCCCTGGTTCGGGAGGCTGGAGCGATCCTGTACCAGGATCTAAAGAGGTAAAAGACCTACCCGTATTTCAATTGTATAATATAGAATCAGACCCTGGGGAGGAGCATAATTTATATGAAAAGAAACCGGAAAAAAGCAAAGAATTGAAAGCGCTCATGACTTCAATAATTGAGAATGGTAGAAGTACTTCAGGAACTAAGCAACAAAATGATGCACCATTGAATGCTCAGGAATGGGAACAAATAAAGATTTTTGAGAAGGAATAAGAGAGCACAATGATTTCAAAATAGATTTTAACAAAAGCAAAAAACAGTTCAATGATAAAGCCTTTATTTTCTACATTGATTTTTCTGATATTTTCGGTGTGTTTTAACCAATCTCAAGCTCAGGTTAATACTGATTCTTTAGAAAGGTATTGGAAACCTGATGTAAAGAAGATTCGAATTATATCTTATAATATCTTTAATGGTTTTAATTGGGGGAAAGATGTAGAACGACAAGGTCGTTTCATAGCCTGGGTTAAGAGTCAGGATCCCGAAGTATTGGCAATGCAGGAACTTAATAATTTTACTCAGGAAAGTTTAATTGCATTGGCTAAGAAATGGGGGCATTCCTACGCAGCAATTGTTAAAGAAGATGGTTATCCTGTGGGAATAACTTCAAAAAAACCAATAAATATAAAGAACAAAATCGTTGCAAATGTTGGTCACGGTCTTTTACATGTTGAAACCTATGGCTTCGATTTTTTAGTGACACACTTAAATCCATCTAACACAAAAGAAAGGTTGCAGGAAGCCAATTTTATCGTAAACTATATCCAGGATAAAGGTTTGGACAACTTTTTATTAATGGGCGATATGAATGCGCATTCACCTATGGATGCCGATTATATGGAGGGAAATGCAACTAAATTACTACAGAATTATGGAGGAAATAATAGTGAAAACTTAATAGAAGGAAGATTTGATTATTCAACAATTTCTATGTTTTTATCATACCCATTAGTTGATATATGTCGTGAGTATATAGCGGCAAATAAGCGTGCTACATTCCCTAGCCCAATTTTAATGAATGTTTCAAAACATAAGAGTGTGCGCTCAAAAATTGAAGAAAGAATTGACTACATTTTTTTGCCATCCGGGATGCTGGATAAAGTAGTGGATGCATTTATATTTAATGAAGGGGAAACCGAATATTTATCAGACCACTACCCGGTAGGTGTTGATCTTTTAGTGAAAGAATAAGGGAGGGAAGAATCAATTCTCCGCTTTTGTGATTTTATAGGAAACCATGTTAGGAGGTATAACTATATTATGATATTTTTACGAGTTAAAATATCAAACTAAATACAAACGCATGATTTCTCTCCTAAAATCTAACAAAACGAAAGTTTTATTAAGTGGGCTTTTGCTAAGTTTAGTTATTCTAAGCTGTAAAAATTATAATGACAAAGCTTCAGATGATTCTAACAAAGAAAATAATAAAAATCCCAACATAGTCTTTATTCTTGTAGATGATATGGGGCTTCACGATCTTAGTGTTACCGGAAGTGATTTTTATGAAACACCTAATATAGATCGTATAGCTCATGAAGGTACTATCTTTACTCAGGGGTATTCTGCCAGTAGGGTTTGTAGTCCTGCCCGTGCCAGTATTATGACCGGTAAATTTACAGCCCGTCATGGGGTTACAAATTGGATTGGTGAGGCTACAGGTAAAGATTGGCGTAGACTTGGTAGGAATAGTAAACTGCTGCCCGCAGATTATGTTCATCAATTACCCAAAAAAGATACAAGTTTGGCAGAAGCTATGCGTGATGCCGGTTATAAAACTTTTTTTGCCGGGAAGTGGCATTTAGGAGACGAAGGCTCTTATCCTGAAGATCACGGATTTGAAATTAATAAAGGAGGCTGGGATGTTGGGACACCAATAGGTGGTTATTTTTCTCCTTGGGAAAATCCTAAACTTCCAAACCGGGAAAAAGCCGAAAATCTCTCTATGCGCCTGGCCAGGGAAACTTCAGATTTTATGACAGCAAATAAAGACGAGCCTTTTTTCGCTTTTCTTTCGTTTTATGCTGTTCACGGCCCCATTCAGACTACCGAAAAAAAATGGGAAAAATACCGTAATAAAGCAGAAAAATTAGGAATCAAAGAAAGTGGGTACGAAATGGAGCGCGTACTTCCTATTCGTACTGTTCAGGATAATCCTATCTATGCGGGGCTTGTAGAACAAATGGACGATGCTGTAGGCCTGGTTTTAGATAAATTACAGGAATTGGGAATAGCCGATAATACAATTGTTGTTTTTACTTCAGATAATGGTGGTGTGGCTTCCGGAGATTCCTTTTCTACTTCAAATTTGCCATTACGTGGGGGGAAAGGCTACCAATGGGAAGGAGGTATAAGAGAACCTTTCTTTATTAAAGTTCCCTGGATGAAAGATGCTCCCAAAAAGATAGAGGAGCCTGTAACAGGCACCGACTTTTACCCAACACTGCTTGATTTTGCGAATACCGATCTATTGCCAAATCAGCATAAAGATGGGAAAAGCCTAAAACCATTATTGGAAGGTAAAAAGATTGCCGATAGGAACCTTTATTGGCATTATCCGCATTACGGAAATCAGGGGGGCGAGCCTTCTTCCATTATTCGGAAAAAAGATTGGAAATTAATCCATTATTACGAAGATGATAGAGATGAGTTATATAACTTAAATATCGATCCCGGAGAACAAAATGATGTTGCATCAGAAAGCCCGGAGATTACTTCAAAAATGCGGAAGGAGTTAGAAGAATTTCTAAAAGAAGTTGCCGCAAAGAAACCAGAAAAAGATCCAATGCACGACCCTGAATTAGCCGAAGAGTTGTACGAAAAGAAAGTAAATAATCTGTTGCCAAATCTGGAAGCAGAACGAAAAAAAGTGCTTTCTAAAGACTTTAGCCCTAATAAAAATTGGTGGGATAGTAAAGTAACCGAAGATTAATGGCTAACGCAGAATAAAATTAGTAAAACCCTAAGATATGATTAAATCCCTCAGATTCCTGGGCTACTCCCTGTTGCTTATGTTACCATTTGTATCGATAGCACAAGATGATGCTTTTCAGGTAATTCCGCAGCCCAATAAAATGATTAAAACTGAAGGAAACTTTGCGCACAAAAATAAATTGAGCTTAAGGATAAATAAAGAAACCCTAAACCCATTATTGGAATATGCTTCAGAAGCATTACAGGATAATTTTGAAGGAAATATTACACTCGCCAAAAGTAAGTCTTCAGCCAACGTACATTTTATTTTAGATAATAAAATAGAGACTAAATCTAAAGGAGGCTACAATTTACTCATAGACAAAAAAGGGGTGAAAATTTCCGCAGCAAGCGAACAGGGCCTTTTTTATGGGCTACAAACGCTACTTCAAATGCTAAAAACCAATAAAGATCATGTTTTGAGCTATGTTGAAATTACCGACGCCCCGCGTTTTGAATGGAGGGCATTTATGCTGGATGAAGCCAGGTATTTTAAAGGTATAACACAGGTGAAGAAGTTGCTAGACGAGATGGCAAGGTTAAAAATGAACGTTTTTCACTGGCATTTGGTAGATGACCAGGGCTGGCGTATTGAAATTAAAAAATATCCTTTACTTACCGAAATTGGATCTAAGAGGGCAAGTACACAGGTTGGTCCCCGAAAATGGAATAGCCCCATACAATCTGGAGAACCCCATGAAGGTTTTTATACCCAGGAAGAAATTAAAGAGATTATAAAATATGCCGAAGATCGGTATATCACGGTGGTTCCTGAAATTGAAATGCCCGGGCACGCTTCTGCAGCAATCGCTGCATATCCCTGGTTGGGCTCTTCGGGAGAGGAAATAGAGGTGCCGATTAATTTTGGGGTTAGCGAAGATATTTTTAATGTAGCCGATCCAAAGGTTTACGAGTTTCTTACCGATGTATTGGATGAGGTAATGGCGCTGTTTCCTTCAAAAGTAATCCATATTGGTGGCGATGAAGCCAAGTATGAGCATTGGGAACAATCGGCGATGATTAAAAATTATATGAAGGAAAATAATCTAAATACTTTTGCCGATTTACAAGTAGCTTTTACCAATAGAATTTCCCAATATTTAGAAAGTAAAGGGCGTAAGATGATGGGCTGGAACGAGATTTTAGGGCAGAACATTCACGAATATCAGGCCAAAAAGGATAAAGCAGCAGAAGAGGAATTGTCTAAAAGTTCTGTAGTACACTTTTGGCGTGGCGATATCAAGTTAATGACAGAGGCAGCTGCTGAAGGATATGAAATTGTTAATTCTTTACATACCGAAACCTACCTCGATTATTCTTATAGCAATATTTCTTTGGAAAGAGCTTATAATTTTAACCCGATTCCTGAAAGTTTAGAAACACAATATCACAATAATGTTATAGGTACAGGTGCCCAAATGTGGGGAGAGTGGATCCCTACCAGTGGTTATATGGATTATATGGTTTTTCCTCGTATTGCGGCCTATGCAGAAGTAGGTTGGACCCAACCTAAGCAGAAAGATTTTAATAGGTTTATGAGCCGGCTTCCTGCGCTTTTGGAAACATGGACAGATAAAGGAATCTATTTTGCACCTATTAAAGAAGCATTACCCAATAAGGATAATTAAATGGAAGCATACTTTAGCAAATAAAATATAAGCAAAAATTCTAAAATTTAAATTAAAGACCCAGTCAAACAAATTATTAAGAGAAATAAGTATGAATCAAAAACAATCTCAAAAGCTTTATAGAACAACTATTCTATGTCTTGTTTTACTCAGCTTTTTTAGTTTTTCAGCCCAGGCTCAAAATAGTAAAGAAGTAAAAATCCTTAAAAATGAATCCTGGTGGGGTGGGGCGGTTAGCGACGGACATCGCATGCCTTTTTCTTCCGGTTATTCTTTTAATATGTATGGAATCAACAAATACAATCAGGTACAACCTTTATTGGTTTCCAGTAAGGGTCGGGTAATATGGTCTGAAGAACCTTTTAAATTTAGTGTTTCTGAAGACATCATAGAACTGGATGCGAGAAGAGATATTAAGGTTATTAATGCTGGCAAGAACTTAAAAGAGGCTTATAAGTATGCTTCTGAAAATTTCTTCCCTTCTACCGGGGAATTACCTGACGAATTGCTTTTTAAAGCTCCGCAGTATAATACCTGGATAGAGCTCATGTATAATCAAAATCAAGAAGATATTTTAGAATACGCCCACTCAATCATAGATAATGGGTTGCCTCCGGGAGTGCTAATGATAGACGATAACTGGCAGGAAGATTATGGGAAGTGGAATTTTCACGAAGGTAGATTTCCAAACCCTAAAGCTATGATAGATGAACTGCATGATCTTGGTTTTAAAGTAATGTTATGGGTATGTCCTTTTGTAAGTCCCGATAGTGACGTTTACAGAGATTTAGCAAAAAAAGAATTGTTTTTAACAAATCCCGGGAAAGAAAAAAACACAGAAACAAGGCTGCTTCCACCAAACGAACCTGCTATGATCTATTGGTGGAATGGGGTGAGTGCTTTATTAGACTTTTCTAACCCTGCCGCCAAAAAATGGTTTAAGGGGGAGTTAGAATACCTCCAGGAAAATTATGGCGTAGACGGTTTTAAACTTGATGCTGGCGATTTTAATTTTTATCCCGATGTACTTGTTTCCCACAAGCCAAATACCAGCCCGAATGAGCATGCTAAACTTTTTGGGGAAATAGGTCTCGATTTTCCTTTAAATGAATATCGTGCGATGTGGAAAATGGGAGGACAACCTCTGGCACAACGCCTTAGTGATAAAGGACATAGGTGGGGAGATCTTTCTACTTTAATTCCCAATATTACCGTACAGGGGTTAATGGGATATGCCTACAGTGCACCCGATATGATAGGAGGTGGTGAGTTTTCTTCATTTCTTAATGCCGAAACTATAGACCAGGAGCTTATTGTGCGTTCGGCACAGGTACATGCCTTAATGCCTATGATGCAGTTTTCAGTGGCTCCCTGGCGTATTTTAGATAAGGAACACTTACAGGCCGTACAAGAGAGTGTAGCTTTACGAAAAGAGTTTACACCTTATATTATGCAACTAGCCAAAGAATCTTCTAAAACGGGGGAGCCAATTGTTCGTACCATGGAATATAGCTTTCCAAACAAGGGGTTTGAACTGGTAAAAGATCAGTTTATGTTAGGTGATAAGGTTTTGGTAGCGCCGGTTTTAGAAAAGGGGAAAAGAGAACGAATAGTCCATTTCCCAAAGGGAAAATGGGAAGATTCTTCGGGTAAAATAATTAAAGGGCCTACAAAAAAAGTGGTCCAGGCTGATTTAGATGAACTGCCTTATTTTGAAAGACTAACTAAATAGATTTATAATTTTTAAGGAAATCTTCTTAATCAAAAGGAATAGAAATTTGCCTGTTAATTTTTAATTTTAGGCTGCGATATTTCAAAATAAATAAGAAGGGTTTAGGATTTGAGAGAATTCTGAACCCTTTTTTTGATTAAGGAATGTCTGAAAATACAAATGCAACAGAATTTGTGAAATATGTGGATAAGAGTAATATTTCCATAAAATTTTAGTAGATTTAATAAAGATGCTTTAGTAGCATTGCCAAAGGCTATAATACCCTGAAGCTTGCTTCGAAATTAAAAAGTTGTTTCCAACGAATGCCTCGTGGACTTGTTCCGAGGTAATTTTCTGATAGTTTTTTGTTTTTAAATAAACCTATTGAGAAAAAAATGTTCAACCCTAAAGCTTAAAATTTTAAATCTCTAATCTGTATGCTAAAGTCTTTTCTGATAACTGTGCTATTATTAACTCCCTTTTTTGGGTTTTCACAGGTAAAAGATAGTTTGAAAGAACCTCTTATCTCTTTGGAAAAGAAAAGCCTTTTAGAAAATTTGAATATAACTTTTGATATGCGTACCGAGTTTCAGGCGTATACTTTTAGGGGCGGCGACCGCTATTATAATGGGATACAGTTTGAGAATGGATTCACAGCAATGGGATTTTCAGCAAAATTACACGATAGGATTGATTTTAGCTTTAGGAATCGTTTTAATAAAGGTAGTGATGTACAAAGCCTGGACCAGTTGGGAAGTAATATAGAGTTGGCTTATCTGGATATTAAGCTTAGTCCTACTGTAGATATTATATTGGGAAAAACCTATGCTTTTTACGGAGGTTATGAATATGAATTTAAAGCTCTTGAGGTGTTGGAGTATAACGATATTCAAAGCAATGCTTTAGCCTTTGTAACCGGTGCCGGTATTACCTATAAACCTTTAGGAGGGCATAAGTTTGGTTTTCAGGTGCTAAATTCCCGTACAATGCATTACGAAGATATTTATGGCGATGTTGTTGCTGAAAATATCCAGGAACCCGATTGGCCGGTAGCGGTGGTTGGAAACTGGCGCGGAAGTTTTTTTGATGGTAAATTTCAAACTATTTACAGCCTTAGCTATTCTAACCAGGTAAAAAACAGAGGAACCTACTTTTTTACTTTAGGGAATAAATATCAAAACCGAAACTTCAGCTTAATGTATGATTTTAATTACAGTTTCGAAGAAGTAGATACCAAAGGTATTGTAACCGAAATTTTTGCAGATGAATCTATTGCAGAAGACGTACTGTATATTGAAAACTGGTTTAGGGCCGAATATCAATTTAATTCAAAATTTAAAGGCTTATTAAGTTTAATGACCAGTAGCGCCTATTCTAATGTTACAAGCGATCGTAAACACATGAGAAGAAGCTACGGGATGGTTCCTACCTTATACTATAGTCCGTTTAAGAAAATTGATATCAGGTTTTTTCTGGCCTATATTGGTAGGTATTATGATTATTCAAACTATGCTGTAAAAGAACTGGGAGCCGCAAACTATAATAGAAATGAAGTGAGGGTGGGCATTATAGCTCCCTTGTTGCTTTTGTAAGCTTAAAAAATCTATCTTTCTCCGAGAGCTTACATAAATAATGAACATAAGCTCCAAAACCTTTTATTTAATGAAATTAATGACTGTAGATATTCTTTATATTGGTCATTTTTAAATTTTCCTACTTCAATTTTCTACTTAATTTATCGGTTTACGCAAGCTAAAAAATATAATACCAAAAGCTAATTTACTTACTTCTGTCTTATTCATTTTTGCTAATCTTCATCGCCTTCTTTAAGGTTAAAGTATTAAAATTTAAGACAGTCTTTTTATGCCTGTATTAATGTAAGTGATTTGTTTTGAATTGTTTAAAACGACAAATCCCATATTTGATTTAATTTCTCTTATGATTGGAGTCATAAAAAAGGATGAATATAGCTGGTAATTTTACTTCAGAAATTCAAAACAATCATTATGAAATTTACTTTAAAAATAGGATTGGCAATTGCCTTTATATTTTCTTTCGCAGCCTGCGGAAATTCTGAAAAGGATAAAGATGAAGATATTCGTTTAGAGGGCTACAGTTCAAAAGCTAAAAAAGAAAACGTTGAAACTGGAAAGGCTTCCGGGGGCAACGACCTGTCAAATAAAGGCATTGGCCCAATTAAATCTATGGCTTTACCCGAAAGCATAGATGCAGAAATGGCTAACAGGGGAGCAGATATATTCAAAAAAATGTGCTCTGCCTGTCATAAAATGGATAAGAAGTTTGTAGGTCCTGAAATTGCCGGGGTAACCGAAAGACGCTCGCCAGAATGGATCATGAATATGATTCTTAACCCTGAAGAAATGATTAAAAAAGATCCTATCGCCAAGAAGCTGCTTATAGAATCGAATATGGCCGTTATGGCCAATCAGGGGCTTGAAGAAGATGAAGCCAGGGCTATTGTAGAGTATTTTAGACAATATGATAAGGAAAACTAGGTGTTTAAGTGAATTATAAACTCCATTGAAATAAAACTCAACACTTAATTAAACCAACCAATCATGAAAAAAAATGTCCTTTTCTTAAGCTGTATTCTACTCTTAAGTGTCACTATTCTTATTGGCTGTAAGAATAATAAAGGCGATAAAGTAGAGGCTGCTACCACAGAAGAAACTACAAGTGCCAATAAAGGCCAGGCCTTTATTGATGACAATAGTGAAACACCAAATGCCTTACGCCTGGCAATGCAATCTAAAGATCATACCACTTTAGTAGCTGCAGTTGAAGCTGCCAGTGTTGAAAATGCGCTGGTAAATGTAGGGCCGCTTACTGTTTTTGCCCCCACAAATACTGCTTTCGATAAATTGCCCGATGGGACGGTTGAAAATCTATTAAAAACTGAAAATAAGTCTAAACTTGCTTATATACTTACAAACCACGTGGCCCCCAGTAACTATCCCATAGATATGCTTGAAAAGAATATAAAGAAAGGCCGTTCCCTATACATGGCATCGGGGGAGAATGTAGAGCTTAGTAAAGAAGGAGAAGATATTATGGTAGGCGGAGCTAAGATTGTAGGGACTGTTAAGGTGAGCAATGGCTGGGTACACGTTGTAGAAGACGTTATTTTACCAAAAGAGTAATCAATTTAATTTTCAAGTAACTAGTAATAAATTAAAACCTAATCTAATGAAAAATATAATTAAAATTACCGTCCTCGGAATCCTGGGCCTTTTTTTACAGTCTTGTGGTAATGATGGATCTTCGGGCAGTAAATCGGGGGCCATTACTTCCAACGCAGCCGAGCGCGTATATGTAGCACCGGGGGAGCACGACGAGTATTATGCATTTCTCTCAGGTGGTTATAGCGGTAACCTAACCGTTTATGGTTTACCATCGGGAAGGTTGCTAAAAGAGATTCCTGTTTTTTCCCAATTCCCAACCAATGGTTATGGGTATTCTGAAGAAACAGTGCCTATGTTAAATACTTCGTTCGGTTTTGTGCCTTGGGGAGATGCCCACCATCCCGATATTTCTCAAACAGAAGGGGAACTTGACGGACGTTGGATTTTTATCAATGAAAATAATACGCCAAGGATAGCGCGTATTAGTCTTGAAACTTTTGAAACCGAAGAAATTATTGAGATCCCCCACAGTGCCGGGAACCACTCTTCTTCGTTCATTACCGAAAATACCGAATATGTAGTGGCAGGTACCCGTTTTTCTGTGCCTTATCCACAAGAGGATATGGCTATAGACCAAATGAAAGGAAACTTTAAAGGCCCTCTTACCTTTATTGCTATTGATGATAACGGTAGAATGAATATCGATTTTCAGCTAAAAATGCCGGGCTTTAACTACGACCTTTCGCATCCCGGGCGCGGAGATTCCCACGGATGGTTCTTCTTTACTACTTATAATACCGAAGAAGCCCATACTATGCAGGAAGTAAACGCTTCACAAAATGATAAAGATTTTATCGCTGCCGTAAACTGGAAGAAAATTCAGGAATATGTAAAAAATGGAGGAGGGGAAGAAATAGATGCCGAATATGCGCATAATGTTTTTGATCATAGCACACAAACGGCTACCACTACTATGGAAAAGAAAGTTTTAACCGTAGACCCGAGAGAAGTGGAAGGAGCGGTTTACTTTATGCCAACCCCAAAATCTCCTCATGGTTGCGATGTAGACCCATCGGGAGAGTATATTGTAGGTAACGGAAAACTTTCAACAGATCTAACCGTTCATTCTTTTTCAAAAATGCTGAAGGCTATCGAGAATGAAGATTTTGATGGAGATGCGTATGGTATCCCGGTGCTAAATTTCGACTCTACCTTGGCAGGTACAGTTAAAGAAGGAGGTTTAGGCCCACTACATACCGAGTTTGATGGTAAAGGAAATGCCTATACTACTTTCTTTATCTCTTCTGAAGTTGTAAAATGGAAATTAGGAACCTGGGAAGTTTTAGACAGGCAGCCAAGTTACTATTCTGTTGGTCACCTTATGATTCCCGGAGGAAATTCTAGAGAGCCATACGGTAAGTATATGATCTCTATGAACAAAATAACCAAAGATCGTTACTTGCCCACCGGGCCCGAGTTAGAACACTCTGCGCAACTGTATGATATTTCAGGAGAAAAAATGGAACTTCTTTTAGATTTTCCAACGCATGGAGAGCCCCACTATGCTGCAGGTATTCCTGCCGAGAAAATCAAATCGAAATCTAAGAAAATTTATCGTTTGGATGAAAACAAGCATGAATATGCCGCTATTAGTGAATCTGAAACTAAAATGGTTCGTGAAGGGAATGAAGTTCATGTGTATATGACTACCGTGAGAAGTCACTTCTCACCAGATAACCTGGAAGGTATTAAAGTAGGAGATAAAGTATTCTTCCATGTTACCAACCTTGAGCAGGATTTTGATGTACCCCACGGCTTTGCTATGATTGGTGCAAATACTTCAGAGCTTTTAATAATGCCGGGACAAACAAAGACAATTACCTGGGAACCTGAAAAAGAAGGCGTATGGCCATTCTATTGTACAGATTTCTGTTCGGCCTTACACCAGGAAATGCAGGGATATGTAAGAGTTTCCGGTAAAAATTCAAATGTGCCATTAAAATGGACTTTGGATGACGAAGAGATTAATTAGTTTATTTAGTTGAAAACTGGTTGTTTTTAGATTGAGAAAGGCGGGTGGATGGTATGTTTGCCCGCTTTCTTTTAAAAATCCCAATTACAAATGAAAAAATCAGGAACTTTAATGATAATCGGTTCAGCTTTACTGCTAGGCCTGTTTATCTTCCCACTTTGGAATATTCAGTTGGAAGCTCCACAATATCCTGACCCTCTGGGGATGAATATTTATATAAGTGGAATTGAGGGCGAAGAAGAATTTGATATTCAAAATATAGATGGGATTAACCATTATATTGGAATGAAAAAGATTCCTACCCCGGCAGAAATGTGGGAATTCAATACTTTTCCACTTGTAATTGGAGGGATGGCCACACTTGGTGCCTTACTGGGAATTCTAGGGTTCTTTAAAATTATAGGGCCAAAATGGTTTTTAGGATGGCTTATCTTAATGACGGTTTTGGGAGTTTTAGGGATGATAGATTTTAATAATTGGTTAACCGATTATGGAACAGACCTGGATCCCAGGGCAATTATGAAGCTAACCGATTCTGAAGGCAATCCTTTGAGTTACAAACCACCCCTCTTTGGGTCTCAGAAAATTTTAAATTTCACTGCACATTCCTACCCTAGGGCCGGTGCCTATTTAATGTTTATAGGAATGTTGCTGACTTTAGTTGCATGGCTTCTTGGGAGGAAGTCAAAAACAATGGAGCTAAATAAAAATTAAAGCTATGAAAAAGATAATCTACCTTTTTATGCTTGGGATATTAATGGCTTGCAGCAATAAACCCCAACCCATTAATTACGGAAATGACAATTGTGATTTTTGTGAAATGACAATTGTGAGCAAGGCTTTTGCTGCCCAGGCTGTAAGCCAAAAAGGCAAGCAGTATAAATATGATGCGATAGAATGTATGGTGAACCACCAGCTTCAGCAAGACTATAATATGGCGGTTTATCTTGTGGCCAATTTTGAACAGCCCGGAGTGATGATAGATGTGAAAACGGCCGGTTTTGTGATAAACGATAGTATTAAATCTCCCATGGGCGGCAATTTGGCTGCTTTTAAAAAAGAGAGTGATGTAGTTAACAAAGGAGGCGAAGGGATTTTTAGTTGGGAAGAATTACAAAGTAATTTTCTAAATAATGAACCGGTAATAACCAGTTACTAATATTATGTGCAGGTTTTTTCTTTTTATAATTTTTGTTTTTGCTTCAGTGGTTTCACGGGCGCAGGAGATAGAAGTCTGTAAAACCTGTGAGGTGAAGACTATTCAGGCAGCCGTAGATATGGCAAGGGATGGAGATATCCTCAAAATAAAAAGCGGAATTTATAAAGAGCATGATATAAGTATTATCGATAAATCCATTAGCATTATTGGAGAAGGCCTTCCGGTAATAGACGCCCAAATGAAAGGTACTGCCTTAAGCATAAGAGCCGAAAACTTTTCTGTTGAAGGATTAAAGATTATTAATGTTGGAAGAAGCCATACCAGTGATTTTGCGGGTATTTTGGTCTCCAACTCCAAAAATTTTGAGCTAAAGAACAATCGGCTTGATAAGGTGTTTTTCGGGATTCTCTTAGAAAGAGCTTCCGAAGGGATTATTTTGGGAAACAAAATTACCAGTAATGCCAAAAGTCAATCAACTTCCGGAAACGGCGTGCATATCTGGAAATCAGAGAAAATAACAGTAAAAAACAATCAGGTAATTGGGCTTAGGGATGGTATTTATTTAGAGTTTGTAAATAACTCAGAGGTTATTGATAATTTATGTAAAGATAACTTGCGCTATGGTTTGCATTTTATGTTTTCAGACCACGATTTGTATAAGGGCAATGTTTTTGAGAATAACGGAGCCGGAGTAGCGGTTATGTATTCTAAATTTATTGATATGCACAATAATAAATTTAGAAAGAACTGGGGTAGTGCTTCCTACGGACTTCTTTTAAAGGAAATAAACGATTCAGAATTAAGAAATAATATTTTTGAAGATAACACCATCGCTATTAGTGCCGATAATACCAACCGTATAAATTATATTGAAAACAATTTTAGGAACAATGGGTATGCAGTAAGAATACGGGGAGCGGTATATGATAACAATTTTCAGCGAAATAATTTTTTATATAATTCTTTTGATATTGCCTATACCGGAAAACTTAATAACAATAAGTTTAGTAATAATTATTGGAGTGGATATTCCGGTTATGACCTGGATAAAAATGGAATTGGGGACGTGCCTTTTAGGCCTGTGAGCCTCTTTTCTTACCTGGTGAACAAAACCCCTGAGGCTATCGTGCTGCTAAGAAGTACGTTTATAGATTTACTGGATTTTTCAGAGAAAGTGTCTCCTATTTTTACCCCGGCCAACCTCATTGATGATCAACCCTTAATGAAAAGAATTCAATGGTAAACATAACAAACCTCCATAAAAAATTTGGTTCCATGGTGGTGCTAAACGGACTTGAACTTAAAACTCCCGAAAGCGGAATTATAGCTGTATTGGGGCCAAATGGTTCGGGGAAAACTACACTCATAAAAAGTATCCTGGGGATGGTAGTACCCCAAAAGGGAGAAATTGAAGTAAATGGGCAAAGGGTGAAAAAACACTGGAATTACCGGGAAAACATAGATTATTTACCGCAAATAGCCAATTTTCCGGGAAATTTAAAAGTAAAGGAGCTTATTGATATGATTAAAGATTTACGCGGAAAGGAAGCTCGTGACTGGGAGCTAATAGAACTTTTTAAGTTGGAACCATTTCTGCAAAAGAAACTTAACAATCTATCTGGAGGAAGCAAGCAAAAAGTAAACCTGGTTTTATGCTTTATGTTTAATAGCCCTCTAATTATTCTCGATGAGCCCACCTCGGGGCTGGATCCCGTTTCACTTATTCGTTTGCGAAAGCTTATCCAACAGGAAAAAGAAAATGGCAAGACCATTCTTATTACTTCGCATATTATGAATTTTGTAGAAGAAATATCAGATAGAATTGTATTTCTACTGGAAGGTAAAATTTATTTTAACGGAACGGTAGAAGAGCTTAAAACATCTACAGGAGAGAAAGATTTTGAACACGCTATTGCCAACATCTTAACCGGGAACCATGCTTAAAATATTAAAATATAGTTTTTACGACCTTTCGCGTAGCCTCTGGAGTTACGTATACTTTTTCTTTTACCTTCTTTTAGGAGTGGTTTTGTTGTTTTTAAATAACGACCTTTCCAATGCTGTAATTACCCTAATGAATGTAATTATTGTTTTGGTACCGCTTATTGGGACCATTTTTGGAGTGATGTATTTTTATAATTCCCGGGAGTTTACAGAGCTGCTTCTGGCACAGCCGGTAAGAAGAAGTTCTATTTTTCTCGGGCAATATCTTGGGGTAGCCATCTCATTGTCGGCCAGCCTTATTCTGGGCCTGGGTTTGCCATTTATTATTTACGGCTTATTCCAGTCGGGGGCAATTTGGGATTTTGTTTCCCTGTTGGTTTCGGGGGTATTCCTAAGCTTTATTTTTACTGCCCTGGCGTTTAATATCGCCTTATCTTACGAGAACAAGATAAAAGGCTTTGGCCTGGCCATCTTACTTTGGCTTTTCCTGGCCGTGGTTTACGACGGACTCTTTTTGCTTTCCCTGGTATATTTTCAGGATTATCCCTTAGATAAGTTCTCTTTGGTGGCCAGTATGCTTAACCCTATAGACCTTTCGAGGATACTTATTTTGTTGAAACTTGATATTTCTGCCTTGCTTGGGTATACGGGAGCGGTATTTAAACAATTTTTTGGAACCGGTTTAGGAGCATTTACCTCAATTGGAGTATTAATTTTATGGGTTTTACTTCCGGTTTGGAGAATTAAATATATTTCAGCAAAAAAAGATTTTTAAATCATCAAAACCCTGGGTCAAGCCAGGAATAATTAAATGCCCTCATTGAGGGCTTAACGATATACTTTTCCGCTTTTAATTTTTATTTCGCCTTTCTTTTCCAGTCCTTTCATGGCCCTTATCACCGTTTCTACCCGTAGCCCCGTTAGATCGGCTATTTGCTGGCGGGTTAGATTTACTTTAAATTTAAAAGGTCCTTCAATATGGTGTACATATTTTTTAAGGTAATCCAGTATTCTTATAATTCTATGTTCGGGATCCTGGCTCGAGATTTCAGAAACCATAATTGCCTTATAGAATAATCTTTTTGCCAGGGTTCGGGTTAGCTTTAAATGGGTTTCAGGATGTTTTGTGAGTAATTCTAAAAAGTTACGTTTAGGTAATTTTAAGACTTCTGAAGTTTTAATAGCTTCGGCATTTGCAGGGTATTTTACATCTGCCAATAACGGCGGCTCCCCAAAACTTTCGCCATCTACAAACAGCCCCTGAATAAATTCTTTTCCATCAGCATTGTAGTTATTCATCTTAATTTCACCTTTTATAATCTGAAAAAAATTAAGAGCAATTTCTCCCTCTCCAAAGAGCTGGTCTCCTTTATGGTAAGTCTCTTTTGAAGCACCAAAATCCAACAAAATACTTTCTTTAATCATCTTAAACTTTTAAAGTGAAACAAACCTGCTAAAAATTACTGTAATTAAAAATGAGAAAGGTCATATCTTCTGATAATGAGTGGTTTATTTGGATTTTAAGTTGAGGCCTAAAATCCATCCGGTAGCCACAGGAATCAGCGCACTTACCAAAACCAATATTAGAAAGTAATCGCTAAAAAAAAGGCAGGCCCAGCCAAAGTACCAATCCTTTGTAAAAAATAAGCATTTCAGAAATTAAAAAGCCACTCAAATACAAATAGAAAGCTTTTTTGGGAAGCTTAATTAATTTCAACCAGTTTAAAAATCCGAATAAGGCGATTGAAACAAAACCAAGAAAAACCCAGTGCAAATAGCCAATAACAAAGTCCAGGTTCTTAAAAGCTAAATCGGCAAAAAAGGGAATGGCCGTAAGGCTTTGCATCACTATTTTTCCAATCAATAATACACTGGTAAGTTGGAAAATTCTATAGATAAAAGGACTAAGGCCTTGCTTTAATTTCATTTTATTCCGCAGTATAAGTGCAAAAAGCTTGTAGAAGGCAAGTACCAGGAAAAGGCTACCAAGACCACCTACTAAATAAAAAATTAGAGGCGGATTTGTCCAATAGGTAGAAAGAAAGAAGCTTAAAATAACTCCCGAATTTAGTAAGTAGAAAAATCGCTTAAACTCGCTGGGATTAAATGTAAATTTTAATTGATAGAATAGGTAAAAGGCAATTCCCAGAATGGCTAGTAAAAACCAGGCATTGTATTGAAAATGTAGGTAGAAATAAATAGAAAGTTTATACCAAATAGAGGTTTTTCCAAGGCTACTCATAATGGCGCCCAAAGCCCAGGGGCCAATACTGGAGAAAACCATATACCATAAGGCGGCTTTTATTAGCTTATAATAGTGAGTATTGCGATGTTTTTTAGGTGTGTTTTTTAGAATATAAGCGGTAAAAAAATAAGAGCAAAATAAAAACAGCGTAGAGAAAATAATAGAAACTACCGCATAACCTTGAAAAGGAAAGCTAAACAGCATTCCCAGCAAACTAATATTAGTGGTCAGGAAAATATACCGGTATTTTTTTGAAAGCTTTGTGCCATGAAAAAACAATCGATAAATAATTGCGGTTAGTGCAAGATATACCCAGCCTAATAAAGCTATATGGGAATGAGTATGAATAATATATTTATAATTGGCCGCAATGGGGGTTATATAAAAAAGCCGGAGTAATATCCCCAGGGCGGCTGCCATAAAGAAATAGGCAAGAGCAATATAAGTATGGTTCTTTATATTTAAGCGAAACATTTTTGAATATAGTAAATTACCTCGTGGTAGGCGAACAATGCATTAAATGAAAAGATTTTTTTATTGGTATCTCCAAAGGGTGTAATGCCCCGGAGTCTTGCCTCTAAACTAAAAATTTGTTTCCAACAAATGCCTCGTGGGCTTGTTGCGAGGTAGTTTACTGCCAAACAACTCTGGGAGCCCAAATAATCGGGTAAAAGCAAATACCCCAAGAAATTTCTAACTCGGGGTAGCTTCAACACAATTATAAACAAATCTCTAAAATAAAACTAAATTTCTCTTAGGCTTCTGGGAAAAGCCGAAAATTGAAATCATACTAATTGTTTAAACTGCGCTCAAGTTCAATTGCTTTAGGAAATAGAATGTTGTTTTCTAAATGAACGTGTTGATGTAGGTCGTTTTCAAACTCTTCCAGTTTGGAGTAAAATGCCCTATAAGTATTACAAGCCCAGTCGGGGTAGGTGTAATTATCACTTAAGTGGGAAATTTCTTTAAAAATTGCCCCGGCCTCATCATGTTCTGCTTCCATCATTTCAATGGGGTTGTCAATCTTTCCAAAGTTTGGTTCTGGTGCCGGCGTACCTTCCTTTTCTGCTTTTACCAGTTTCTTTATAAACGGAAACAGTATTAATTCTTCTTTCTTTAGGTGTGCACTTAATTCCTGGGCAACCTCGGTAAATAATTGCTGAATCTTTAAGAGTTCTTTTCTTTCGCCCCCATGCACTTTCGCCACTTTTGCAGCATATTGAATTAACAATGGAATATTTTCTTCAACATATTGATGATGTACATTTATAATATGATCGATTAAAAAATCCAGTTTCCAGTTCCTATAATCATAAGCTGCGCTAATATTTGCGTCTGTTTGCTGTAGCTCTTTTTCCAATAACTCCAGATTTACTTGCGCTTTTGTGGCGGCCTCGGCTAAGCTGATATTGCCCCCACAACAAAAATCTATGCCGTGTTTTTTAAATAAATGGGCGTTTTTAATATTTTCGGTAACATAGTCTGCTACGGTTTTAGCGGTTCCGGTATTCATAATAATAGCATTAAGTTGAACAATATTTCAATACAAATATCCGTCTTGTTCACCTGCTAATTTATGAGTCAGGTCATAAGGCTAAAATTTGTAGTTTCAGGAATGTTTTTTCAACTTTCAAAAAAATTAGGAAGCCATAGCCTCAAAACAAACCTCGGTTTCCAATTCCTCTACTTCTTCCTCCCGGTCCAGGTTTAAGCGGTTTAGTTGCTTTTTAGTATTTAAGTACCTGTTTATAATCCTATCGGAATAACTGGAATTCTCCTGCGGAATTAAGTAATCTTCAAATTGCTCGGGCCTAAAATCTTCCGAATTCTCTACATACCCATAGCCGGCATAGCGGCCTTTTTTAAGGTAGATAAATGATTTTTCTTCTTTAGACCTTCCTTTTTCCACCAGCAGGCAGGAATTTTCGTATTCCTGAATATAATCTATCGCCCTGGCAACTCTTTGGTTATACCCGGTGGCATCTATTTCTCCTTTGCACATCCCGCTGCAGCTTTTAATTTTATAATGGCTGCAATGCTCAACCCCGGTTTGCAGGCCGCAATAGCGCGGACATAGTTCAAATTCAGTGCAAATAAATTCCAGGAAATTTATGGCTTCTTCCCGGGTGTAGAACTTCATCCAGCTTACCGGCGAAACTTTGTTTTTATGTATTACAAACTGTTCAATTCCCTTTTGGTTGTGATAGGAGGTAAGGGTATAAGGCCTATTAACTTTCTTTTGTGCCTTATTGAATTTTGGAAAATACTTTAAAATTAAAGTCGATTCCCTTAATAAGGCAAGCAATTCGCTACCCGTAAGCTCATAATCTATGCTATAGGTGGCTTGCATGAGTTTGTATTTTCGGTTAGATTTTTCCTGAAAATGCGATTTTATCCTGCTCTTAATATTTTTTGCCTTGCCAATATAAATAGGAATACCGTCTTTGTCTTTAAAGAAATATACCCCGGTTGAAGTTGGTAGTTTTTCAAAATCTGAATTTTTAAAATTAGGGGGCAGGTAGGAAGCGGCGGTACGTTGATTTAGCAGGCCATTAAGAACTTCATATTCGGGATCTAGCGCTAAACAACGTTGAAATAACGCTACCGTAGCTTCACAATCGCCTTTTGCCCGGTGCCTGTCGTAATGCGGAATATTAATAGAGGTACAAATATTTCCCAGGCTATATGAAAAAAGCCCCGGAATCAACTTTTTGGTAAGTCTTACCGTACACAGGCGTTTACGCTGAAACGTCTTATCTAGATTCTCAAACTCGGCTTTAATAATGTTATAATCAAAATTCACATTATGGGCCACAAATACACAATCTTTGGTAATTTCTTCAATTTCGTGGGCTATCTCAGTAAATTTTGGAGCATCGCTAAGCATGGCATCGTTAATATTGGTAAGGGTCTCAATATATAACGGGATCTCAGTTCCGGGGTTTACCAGGGAATGATACTCGTCTATCACTTCCCCATTTTGTACTACCAACACACAAATTTCGGTGATTTTATTGCCTTTTATCCCACCGCCGGTAGTTTCAATATCGGTTATCGCAAATTTGACATCTTTCATACCGCCAAATTAACAACAATTAGGAATTATTACAAGGAAAAAATACTAAATATTGGATTTATTCCTATGCAGCCTACGTCAAGCTGTCCCGAAGCTTCTGGATGTTTCAGTTTTTTAAGTGGTCATCCTGAATTTATTTCAGGATCTAAGTTCTTCTATAAACTTTTTTGCAGTCGAAAAAAAATATCAGTAATTCCTACAAAAATTTAATCTTCTTCTTATATTGTTGAAAATTTAACAGCGGTAGATATTTATTAATAGTAGCTACCAGAACAGCCATCCCTACAGGCTGTTTTTTATCAAAAACTCATATTTCTGAATTTTTTTGGAGTAACAATATTTATTCCGGAAACTTTTAAATGCAAATTTTTTGGGGTCTCCTATAATGGTTACCTGGTAAGAATTGCTTTTAGGGAAATGGGGGATTGGTTTTATAACGAGTTGGCGGTAATACGAAAAAACAATCGAGAATAAATGGAAAACTGGCCTGAAAGATTATTTGATTTGATGTTCATACCAGATATGAACTCTAAAATGGACGAATTATCAGAACTTGCTGAGGAGGAAAACTGGAACTATATTAACACAGAGGACGAGCATCATTTGCCTATTTTATTTAATTATATTCAATACACCTACAAACGGATTGCAGAAGAAGGGAAATTACTGGTTTCTGAAAATGGACAATATCTGACCTTCAATACTGGATTGGTGACAGCGAATCAAGAACCGATTTTTGCCTTTGCAAATACGAATAGAAACGAAGAAGCTGAACAACCTTGGTATTTCCAAGGATGGAAAAGAAAAGGCGAATACGATATGACAAAGTTTCCTGAATTACCTCTAATGGCTCATTACTTTGACGACCCATCGCTTTTAGTTATGGACGCAAGATTAGAATTAAGAACTAATATTGAGCATATCGTTAGCCATAACAAAGACCGATTTCCCAAACCTTATAAATCAATGGATGATTATGGAGTTCAAACGCTAATAAAAGGAGCGGTTGACAATGCAAAAGAAAGGGTACGAAGAAGTTACAAAACAGCAATACCGCATTTTCATCGAGGTAGAGTACAATTATTATTGCCTTTGTGTTTGAGCAATCCGAATACAGCTGATTTAGCATTAGTAGTTGAGAAACACGAAACATTCTATCGAGCTTCAACCTGTCTGACTTTGGATATGGCTTACAACAATGCTCGACAATTAGCAAGACCAGATAGAGATTGGTTATTACCGTGAAAAACTACCCGCAACGATGGCTATAAGCAATTGCTATTTTAGGCTTATCTGAAAATTCCGCTTTAGTTCTCCTCCTTCTTCATTTCAAAGGTATATTTATTAATAAGCGAAGTAAAGGAGACCGTTGGCAAACATTAAAAAGAAAATCTGAAAATGATATTAAAATTCAAACAAGTACACAAATCCATATCCCGATTTAATGATGTAAAATTATCCGATTTAACTATTCTGACAGGTTATAATGGAAGTGGTAAAAGTCATTTATTAGAAAGCATAAAAGCTGGAAGCAGCATATTAGACAACATTCAATATTCCGAAATAGTACTTTTTGATTATAAAACATTTTTTTTAGAAAATGAGGCAGCATTTAATAACCAACAACTTAACCAAGAAAAACAAAATGCTTGGCAAAAATTTACTCATAATTCTAATCCGCACATTAAAGCCAATTTTGTTTCAAATAAAAGTCAATTAGGTGCTGATAATTATGATAAGATTATCAAAATTGCTGATGGTAGACCTTTTTTGTCATTAAGAAAAGGTGATTTTATAGACGAATCTCTTTTTCAAATGTATAAATCATATAAGCAAAGAATGCATAATTTATTCAGTAATGATAGAATTAAAAACACGGTAGAGTCTAAAGGCCTTAAGTCATTAGCCTACAGAATAACAAATACTTTGGATGAATTAACTGAAGATGATTTTTTTGATTACTTTACACCTGTAGTTTTAAAAAATGATTTTTTACCTTCTCAAATAGGCAAACTATTCTTGGACTATTGGTACAAATACCAAATGTTTGAATATAAGAGAACACGAGAAAATAAAAAATATGACAGTGAGAAATTTAGAGTAGAATTTGAGAAAATTCACGGACCAAGACCTTGGGTTTTGATTACAGAGATATTAAAGAATTTTAATTCATTTCATTATTCAATAAATAATCCCGAAGACATATTAATAGAACCTTATAGAACCAGAACATTCTCATTAACTTTAAAGCATAAAACAAAAGGTATTTCCATCCCTTTTGCAAACTTATCATCCGGAGAAAAAATACTTTTCTCATTAGTTCTTTCGATTTATAAATCTGTTGGTGATAAAATATTTCCATCTGCATTATTATTAGACGAGATTGATGCTTCTCTTCATCCTTCACAAATTCAGAATCTACTGAATGTTGTAAACGAAGTATTCATCAATCAAAATAATGTAAAAGTGATAATTGCAACTCATTCACCTACAACTATTGCATTGGCTGAAGAAAAAAATATTTACGTTGTAAATAGAGATGGCCAAAACAGAATAGAAAAGCAAACAAAACAAGAAGCATTAAAAATCTTATCAGAAGGTTTTATAACATTAGATGAGGGGCTACAGATTTTTGACCAATTCAGTAAAAAAGAGCTTACAATATTTACAGAAGGCAACAACATAAATTTTATTGAAAAAGCAATAGAAATATTTGACCCTGAATTATCAGGTTCAATTGATATCGTGAAAAACCTAAAAGACCGAACTGGAAAAAATCAACTGAAAACGTTATTTGACTTTTTTACTAAAATGCCTCACGATAATAAAGTCTTATTCATTTACGATTGTGATGTAAAAACAGAATATGACTCAATAAATGAAACTTATGCATTTACATTTGAAAAAAATTCAGCAAATGAAAAAGTAAAAAAAGGAATAGAAAACCTTTTTGCAGAAGAACATTTCAGAGAAGAGTTTTATCCATTAAAAGATAAAGATGATGGAGGGGTTCAATCAAGTCTTGACAAACCAAAATTTGAGGAATACATTCTAAATAATGCAACAAAAGAATTGTTTGAAAATTTTGAACCAATGGTAAATGAAATTAAAGAAATACTAAAAAAATAATGAGGCAAAACAATGGTTATAAGTAATTGCTTGTTCTAGCCTACTTTCGAAAATCTTTGTGGATTTTCCGTTTGGGTGTACTTACAAAGTTAAGTGTTAAACCATGCAACTACTTATAGCCTTAATCGTTTGCGATAATTTGAATGAAATAAAATGGCAAAACCAAGAGTATTTATAAGTTCTACATTCTACGATTTAAGGCAAGTCAGAGCAGACTTAGATTTTTTCATTGAACAAATGGGGTATGATCCAGTGAGAAATGAGGAAGGAGATATTCCTTACGGAAAGGATGAGGCACTAGAAGAGTATTGCTATAAAGAAATTAAAAACATTGATATTCTAGTCTGCATTATAGGTGGACGTTTTGGGAGCGAGTCAAAAAGCAACAACAGGTCTTCAATTACCCAGATGGAGCTAAAAGCAGCACTCAGTGAGGGAAAGCAAGTGTACACGTTTATAGATGCCAATGTGCTTTCAGAATACGAGACATATTTAATCAACAAAGAAGGGGAAACTAAATATAGGTATGTCGATGATAAGCGTGTGTATGAATTTATCGAAGAAATTAAATCACTTAAAGCCAATAACATAATTAAGGGGTTTGAAACTGCTTCTGATATTGTCAAATATCTCAGAGAACAGATGGCAGGTTTATTTCAACGATTTTTGGAGGAACAGACAAGAGTTAAAGAGGTTAGTTTAATTAAAGGGCTAGAGAAAACAGCAAGTACACTAAATAAATTAGTAAACTTTCTTAGTGATGAAAATAAAGATCAAACAGATGAGATTAATAAAATCCTTATGATTAGCCATCCTTTGGTAGAGGAATTAAAAGCTAAATTGGACGTACCTTATAACTTCTATTTTGAAGGTCTTGATGATGTAAAACAACTATTAAAAGCAAGAGGATATTCATATGATGAGGAATTACCATTTGGTGATCCCGAACCTTTTCATGAATGGTCTAAAAACCACAATAGGAAGGACTACAAGTTAACTATATCAAAAGAAGTTTTTGAAGAAGATGGAAGATTGAGATTTGTTAGAAAATCCGATTGGAAGGAGGAATTTGTTTCCCATGAGGTTGTAGAAAAAGAAGAAGATGATGATTTGCCGTTTTAAGAAAAAAACTATGGCCAATATCCGCTATAGCAAATGCGGAATGACTACTTCATAATGAAGATATTAAAACCAAATACATTTACGGTAGACGGACAACAAAGCGGCTTTAGCACCCCGCACTTGCCAAAGCCAGAGCCGTTGGCAAAATTTTAAACAGCTATTTAATAAAGAAGAAATGATATGGGGGAATAGTCAAAAAAGATAGCAGAAAAAGGAGAAAAATCGTCGACTATTTAAAGAATTTTTAGGCTACAACTCAGTTCCGGTAAGTTTTCATCCTTTTTCTATCAAATAATTAAAAAAGAGGTTGTGGTACGATATGTAAGAAACTTTAATAAAAAAATAAAAAATGAAATTAGCCAAAGTATGTGTTTATCTACTAAGCCTTGTTTTAATAAATAGCTGTTCCCTAAGCAAAGCTGCTAAACATCTTAAAGAAGGAGAAACAGAACAGGAAAACTACAAGGTTACGTTGCCTTTCGAGATTAAAAATGGGTTTATAATTATACCTGTAGAAATAGAAAATAAGAATTATAACTTTCTTTTAGACACAGGTTCTCCTACGCTGGTATCGAAAGAACTTGCTGCAAGTTTAAATTTAAAAGCTATTGATTCTGCAAAAGCAGGGGATGTTTATAATAATAAACTACAAAATAAATATACAAGACTGGAAAACGTTAAAATTGGAAATATAGATTTTACCGGAACAATAGCTTTAATAAATGATTTTAACTCAGTATCAGTATGGTCTTCTTTAGATATTCATGGGTTTATAGGAGCTAATTTAATGCAACATGCTATTTGGGATATCGATTTTAGAAAAAAACAAATTACTATAACTGATAACGAATCAACATTAGATATACCTGAAGATGTAATTGAAAACAAATTGTTTATTGGTGTGGCAGGAATACCTGCTATTGCTTGTAAAATAAATGGAGAAAAAGTCTGGAATTTCACTGTTGATTTAGGCTATAATGGAGGTATTGTCGTACCCTTTTCTGAATTTAAAAAGCAAACAGAAAATGGTGAAATTTTAGATTTTAAAAAATCTAATACTAAAGGGGTTACAGGAATTTATGGTGCACCAAATACAACCCGGGAATCTTTTATCGGAATTATTGATGAAATTGAATTTGGGAATTCAACACTAGAAAATGTAAAAGTGTACTCAGAACAATATTTAGATAAGGCTTTCGGTTCAGATTTTTTTAAAAATTACCGCATTATTCTAAATTGGAATAGTAAAAAAATAAAGATGATAGAAAATAAATCAATCAATCAACAATTCTTTAGTAAACGGTCTTCGCTAAATATCGGTTGATCGCCAGTGATCTGTATTGCCGAAAAAACTAGCCTTAAGCGCCCCCATAATTTCTAAGCCTTCTTTTGATAATAATTCACGTTAAATACTTAATCTTTTAATTTTTGATATTTTATAAGGTGAATTCCTATATAAATTTAATATTATTTATATATTAGTAAAAAATTAACATAGATAGGTTTTTTTGATATATCTATCTATTAAAACTGCCATCCCTACAGGCTGTTTTTATTTACTGGAGTCGCGCATTTCTTATTTTTTAGGAGCAATTTCCTGCAGTTGCCCGGTGGTTATTCTTCCAGGGGAATTGTTATTAATAGAATAAATAAATAGACTCTAGCCATTAATTGAAAACCATTTAAACAATCAAGAACTTTAAAATTTAGAAATGAAGATTATTAAAATTACTCTCCTGTTGGTAGTGGCATTAAGTCTTACAAACTGTGCGTCTGGCTATAAAATGATTGAACCTAAAGCCATTAATTATATTTCTGCCAACGAAAATGACGGAGTAATACTGGAATACAAATATGATTTACTCGATAAGAAGTACGAGAAGAAAGAGTTGAAAAAAGGCGTAAAATTAGTAGCGGTAAAAGTAACTAACAACTCCGGGAAGGATTTAGTGTTTGGGCGTGATGCAAAACTAGCCTACGAAAACGGAACAGAGATTTATGTGATGGAGAATGAAAAGGCTTTTAAAACACTAAAACAAAGTCCGGCATCCTATCTATGGTACTTACTCTTAACCCCCGTAAACTTTTATACAAGCAAGACAAATTCTAATGGGGTACAGGAGCAAACCAGTTCTACGCCTATAGGTTTGATCTTGGGACCGGGTTTAGCGGGCGGAAATATGATTGCAGCAAGTTCGGCCAATAAGAAATTTAAAGAAGAGCTACTGGAATATAACGTGAACGGAACGCTTATAGAAGACGGTGCAACCAGGTATGGCCTAATCGGAATTAAAACGGAGGCTTTTGACGCATTGAAATTAAAGATTCAATAAAGCTTTCAAAATGAAAAAACAGGCCTTATTTCTATTGTTTACAATTTTGAGTCTCAACTGTTTCTCACAAATCACTTTTGAAAAAGGCTATTATATAGATGAAACGAACCAAAGGCTTAATTGCCTAATTAGGAATGTTGATTGGAGAAATAACCCTAATAAATTTGAATATAAACTTTCAGAAGAAGCTGAAATAAAAACTGCATCCCTCAATTCAGTAAAGGAATTTGCAATTAAGGGTGTATCTAAATATGTAAGGAGTGAGGTAGAAATTGACAGGTCCAGTAAGAATATTAATAAATTAAGTACAGAGAAAAACCCTGTTTTTCAGAAAGAAACCCTTTTTCTAAAGGTTTTGGTTGAGGGAAGGTCTACGCTTTATGAATATGTGGAGAATAATCTAAAAAGGTATTTTTACAAGAAAGAAAATTCTAATATTGAACAACTTATCTATAAAAAATATAAAACTTCCAGTGCTAAAATTGGGGAAAACAATAGGTTTAGACAACAGCTTTGGCTAGATTTAAAATGCCCAGATTTCAACTCAAATAAACTTGAGGCTTTAGATTACGAAAAAAATGAGTTAGTCAGTTTTTTTATAGATTATAACCGGTGTCATAATCAGGAATTCGCCAACTACTCAAAAAAGACTAAAAAGGATTTTTTTAATCTTACAATCAGACCTCGTTTAAATAATTCTTCATTACAAATTCAAAACTCTAAATCGGAAGCCAGAAGTGTAAATTTTGAAAACAAATTTGGCACGGGTATAGGAGTGGAAGCCGAGTTTATACTTCCGTTTAATAAAAATAAGTGGGCCATTATGTTAGAACCTACCTATCGGGCTTTTAAGGCAGAGAGGGTGAAACCTGTAAATAATCTTACGGGGGGTGAATTGGTTGCAAACGTTGATTATAGTTCTATAGAACTCCCTATTGGATTACGATATTATCTTTTTTTAAATAACCATTCTAAATTTTTTGTCGATGCTACCTATGTTATTGATTTTGATTCAAACTCTTTTATCGAATATACTAGAAATGATGGCTCAATGGTGAAAACCTTTGAAATTAATTCGGGCTCCAACCTGGCGTTTGGCTTAGGTTATAAGCTAAATAATAAATATAGTGTAGAGGCCAGGTACCAAACGACCAGGCAGCTTTTAGGTAACTATGATTTAAACTGGAGTGCAGAATTTAATACATCTATATCTATAATATTTGGGTATTCGCTATTCTAAAAAACACCTATAGCGATTTACGAAGTATTATATATTCTAAGCTTACTGCGAAGGCAGTATTAAGGAAGGTTTTATGGAAAGAGGTTATTGGTAATTGAGATATAACACTATGGGATTTTCCGTAAGATAGTTTACTCCAACTCCTTTAAAATCAATACCGGTACCTTAGGGTTAAAGTCTATGTCTTCTTTAAATTTTTGAGAGAAAAGTTTGCTAAAAAAGCCCTGCCTACGTTTATAAAGGGCTAAAAAGTTGCTTTCCCTACTTTCAATAAACAAATGAATACCGGTGGTAACACTGGTTTGTGTGAGTTTGTGAAAACTAAAGTCTACTTTGGTAAAATAAGACTTTAGGCTCTCTTTGTTTTCTTCCTGTTCTTTGGTAAGTGGTTTTCCAAGACTGTCAATATACAAGACCCTAATGCTTGCATTTAAATTAATGGCCATCTCAATAAGTGCGGAAAGCTCTTTATTTTTAAAGGCAAATTTATAATTGGTAGGAAAAACTATTTCCCGGTTTGTTTCGGGCAAACTTTGCATTTGCTCGGGTAGTACCAGGAAAGGGCAATCTTCTACCTTTTGAATTACTTCTGAAATCTCACTTTCAAAAGCAGTATTTATTGAGACATTTTCGCCCCGGGAAACCATTAAAATTAAATCTATTTTATGGGCATCTACCACTTCCTGAATGGCCTCAGCAAGTTCTTTATTTCGGGAGATGGTCTCAAATTGATGCTTTTGATTTTCCTTTCTGAAATTTATTCCCTGCATAATTTTCTGCAGGCCTTTTTCAGATTCAGTTTTTGCCGCCTCCAAATCGGCAGTCTGGTTTCTGCCAAGTGAGATCCTGGAAGAAACCTTATAGGTATTCAGAATATAAAAAGTACAGGGAATATCTTTATAAAGATTTAAAGCGTATACCAGCGTATTCCAGGCGTGTTTGGTGAAGTTGGAAGGAATAAGAATTTTTTTCTCCATAAATAATGATGAATTTGATAAGCGATCCCTGTAAATATACTAAAACTAATTTCCCGAAATTTTGATTTTTTTCTGAAAGCAGTTTTAAAGAAAATGAGGTGGTTGAAAAGTTCAGTTTCGTCAAGCTATCCTGAAAATAGACGTCATCCTGAATTTATTTCAGAGCCTGCTCCGAAATTTATTCGGAGATCTAACATGTAGATAATTAAAAACATATTAGATTCTGAAATAAATTCAGAATGACGTGATTTCTTAGAGAACCTAACTATTAAGGTTTTTACTCATTTATACAAGTAAATCACCCAAGCAATTTATTCCCGGCTCATCTCGGTAAAATACTTGTAAAACCACGGAATGGTTTCTATACCTTTTAAATAATTCCAAACCCCAAAATGTTCGTTGGGGGAGTGGATGGCATCAGTATCAAATCCGAAGCCCATTAAAATAATCTTGCTTTTTAGTTCTTTTTCAAATAGCGAAACTATTGGAATACTGCCACCACTACGCTGCGGAATTGGGGTTTTTCCAAAAGAGGCTTCATAAGCCTTACTGGCTGCCTTATAACCAATATTATCTATAGGCGTGACATATCCCTGGCCACCGTGATGAGGTTTTACCTCAACAGTAACCGAATTGGGGGCAATACTTTCAAAATGTTTTTTAAAGAGTTGGGTGATCTCCTTCCAGTCCTGGTTGGGAACCAAACGCATAGAGATTTTTGCAAAAGCTTTGGACGGCAGCACGGTTTTGGCACCTTCGCCAATATAACCTCCCCATATTCCGTTTACATCTAAAGTGGGCCTAATAGAAGCTCTTTCTAGCGTAGAATAACCCGCTTCGCCGTGAACATCTTTAATAGCAATTTTTTGCTTGTAGGCTTCTTCATCATAAGGGGCTTCTGCCATTTTTTCGCGTTCCTCTGTGCTTAGCTCCTCAACCTTATCATAAAACCCGGGAATGGTAATATGGTTGTTTTCATCGGTTAAAGAAGCAATCATTTGGCTAAGGATATTAATAGGGTTTGCCACGGCACCACCGTATAAACCAGAATGTAAATCCCTGTTAGGCCCGGTAACTTCCACTTCCACATAAGAGAGTCCGCGAAGTCCCGTGGTGATAGACGGCGTGTCTTTAGCTATCATTCCTGTATCTGAAATAAGGATCACGTCGTTAGCAAGTTTCTCTTTGTTGTTTTCTATAAACCAGCCTAAATGTTCGCTACCCACTTCTTCTTCGCCTTCAATCATAAACTTCACGTTACAGGGAAGCTCATTGTTCTTGGTCATAAACTCCAGTGCTTTTACGTGCATAAACATCTGGCCTTTATCGTCACAGGCACCTCGTGCATAAATGGCACCTTCGGGATGAATTTCGGTTTCCTTGATTACCGGCTCAAAAGGAGGGGAGTTCCAAAGGTCTAAAGGATCTGGCGGTTGCACATCGTAATGGCCGTAAACCAAAACCGTAGGCAGGTTTTTGTCTATTATTTTTTCTGCATAAACAACAGGATGACCCGGAGTTTCACAAATTTCGGCCGAATCGCACCCGGCTTCCAATAAATTTTTTTTCACCGCTTCGGCGGTTTTTAGCATAGACTCTTTATAATTAGAATCGGCACTTATAGATGGAATTTTCAGTAAATCAATGAGTTCGCTAAGGAATCTATCCTTATTTTCCTCAATATATTTTTTAATATCTGTCATACTTAAAATTTTAACTGAGATAAAGGTAAAAAAAATATTTCCAGACTATTTGTGAATTGAAACATTTGTGTATATTTGCATCCGCTTAGTTAAAGCAACACATATTGAAATGCGGGCGTGGTGGAATTGGTAGACACGCTAGACTTAGGATCTAGTGCCGCGAGGTGTGAGAGTTCGAGTCTCTCCGCCCGCACAAAAAGCTTCTCAGAAATGGGGAGCTTTTTTTATGGAGTAAATTGAAAAAAAATAGGCGGAGAGAAGAGATGTTTATCTCCGCCCGCACACTTCGGCAAGCTCAGTGTAGGCAAAAAATAAAAGCTCTTCAGCAATGAAGGGCTTTTTTTATGGAATAAACTGAATGGAAAAAATAGGTGGGGGGCTAGAAGTTTATCTCCGCCCGCACACTTCGGCAAGCTCAGTGCAGGCCTAAAATAAAAGCTCTTCAGCAATGAGGGGCTTTTTTTATGGAATAAATTGAATGGAAAAATGGACGGAGAGGCGAGAAGTTTATAGATCAAGCCCAATAAATAGAGCTTTCAGGTACTACCTAAAGTTATAAATTATCCACGGTAAATAATACGTCTTAGGAAGTCGAAGTTTTTTTAAAAGTCGTCTAATTCTGATTACGCTAGAATTTTTTATTTAAGTGTTAGTAAAACAAAATAACAGAATAGGTGAAAACATTCCAGGAATAGAAGAAGAATGTATAGAGTTATTCCGGAATAAATTTTTAAGACAATAAATTAGCTGTCTTAAAATTTAGGGTATTCTTGTAAACTAATTCGTTTTGTGTTGGATTACATTAATTATTTTGAAATAATAATATTAATACCGTAATTGAAACATTGTTTTAAGTGTTAAGCTTATTTCCGAGATTGTTGTGGCTTGATATTTAAAAGCTGCCATTGTTTTAAACCAACTAATATAAATGAAAGCATTCCATAATAGGTTAGAAAGTGTTTACAAAAAACATTATCGAGAATTTTGCTTGTTATCTATTAGTTATGTGTCTTCTCCCAGTCTTGCAAAAGATATTGTTCAAGATGTATTTGTTGAAATTTTAATGAACGATGAAAAAAGTGCCAACATATCTAATCTTAAAGGCTATATTTGGAAGTCTGTCAAGTATGCAAGCCTTAGAAAGATAAAAGATACTAAGAAGCTAGTCCCTATTAATGGGAATACCCTGGTTCAAGAAATTTTTGGTGAGGAAGTTAGACAGGATGTAGATTTAGGACCCAAACTTCGTTCCGGTATCGATAAATTACCAGAGCAGTGTAAAAATGTATTTGAGCTATGTGCTTTAGATGGACAGAAATACCAAAATGCTGCTGATTCTTTAGGTATTTCGGTAAACACTGTTAAAACACAGATGAAAAAAGCTTATAAAATACTAAGGGTTCATTTGAGTGATAGGTCTAATAAAATATCACTTTTAGGCATTATTTATCATTATTTACAATAATTTTCTTCTTTTACATCACCCTATTTTACTTTTTTGACACTTATACTTAAAGAGGTTATTCTAAATGACCACTTAAGTTATAAAAATTGTCATGGATATTGCTCGGATAATAGCGAAAAAATTGAAAGGGAAACTCTCAGATGAAGAAGAGAGATTCTTCACATCCTGGATACAAGAATCAGAGGAAAAACAAGATTTATTCAACCGATTACAGGATTCAGAAAATGCAGAAAATATTTCTGTCATCGCTAAGCTTGATGATAATGAAGAGTGGCAGAAAGTTCTGGAAAAGTATAGGAATAAGAAGATAAAGGAGAATAAAACCTTTAATATTAGTAGCTTATTGAAATATGCCGCAGTATTTATAGGTCTTATTGGTCTGGGGTATGGATATTGGAATTATAATTTTAATAACCAGTCTAACTTTGAATCTGGAGATTCAATTACTTTAACATTAGGAAACGGTAAAACGCTTCAAATATCTCCCGAAGCTCAACAAACGATAACTGATGTTCAGGGGAAGATTTTAAGTGAACAAAAAGGAGAGCTAATTGATTATTCTAAAACTACAGAAGTCAGGAAATTAGTTTATAATACCTTGACAGTTCCCAACGGTATACGATTTAGTGTTGTTCTGTCTGATAGTACGGTTGTTCATTTAAACGCCGGGTCTTCACTAAAATATCCAATAAAATTTATAGAGAATCAGAATCGACAGGTTTTTTTGAAAGGAGAGGCATATTTTGATGTGACCAAGAACAAAGCAAAACCTTTTGTGGTAACCAGTGGCAATTTGGATGTAAGAGTACTGGGTACAAAATTTAATGTTTCGTCCTATCCAGAAGATGAACACATCAAAACTGTTTTGGTAGAGGGAGCTGTAAGCCTTTATAATACCAAGAATAAGTATGATCCAAAAAGAGCCTTAAAGCTAAAACCTGGATATAAGGCCGATTGGGATCGACTTTATGGAGGAACTAAAGCTGTTGAGCAAGTTGATACTGATATCTATACGGGTTGGACAGAGGGTAAATTGATAATTAAAGAAATGCCTTTTAAGAATATAATTCAAAAATTACAGCGCCATTATAAAGTAAATATAGAAAACAAATATGAAGATCTAAACAACGAAGTCTTTACCGCAACTTTCGATATTGAGACTATAGAAGAAACATTGAAAATATTCGCTATAGAAACACCTTTTCAATACGAAATAAAAGGAGACGATATAATTATTTATAAACCTGAAAACTAAAATATTATTACGCCAATGAGAAAAAGAATATAGTATTTATTAAAACATAAAAACTGTTGGTTAAAAAAAATCGGAAAATGTTGGAGCATTTTCCGATCTATAGTAATCGACTGTTAAGTAGTCAACTAAAAAACACCATAAATATATGAAAAAAAGTGATCAAAAAGGTTTTTTCAATCCCAATCGCTTAAAATTCAATTTGAAAATGAAACTAACAACTTTTCTTTTACTAGTTTCGATTTTTTCTGTCCAGGCCAATATATATTCCCAAAAAGATAAGGTTTCCTTAAACCTTGAAAATGTGGAAATAAAAAAGGTACTAGAATCAATAGAATCTCTTACCGATCTAAAGTTCTTCTACAATCACAAAAAGATTGATGTAGAAAAAATGGTCTCGGTAGAGGTTGTAAACAAACCAGTATCTGAAGTATTGGATAAGATCTTTGATGGAACCTTTATTTACTATACAATTGAAAAGAAGCAGATTATATTAAAGTTGGGCAATATCAAAAAACCACCTTTGGTAAATAATAAGAACCAGGCCTTAATAAATAACAGGGATAACGTTCAACAATCTATTTCCGGTACCGTTTCTAACACCGATGGGCCACTGCTAGGAGTAAACGTATTCTTAAAAGGCTCTATAAATGGTACGCAAACTGATTTTGATGGAAATTATGTTTTGGACAATATAACGAAGGGTGACACTATTGTCTTTAGTTTTATTGGTTATAGAACCAAAGAGATCAAGGTAGGGGATGATACTATTTTAGATGTGGTACTAGATAAGGAATTAAGTAACTTAGACGAAGTTGTAGTTACTGCTTTAGGGATTAAAAGAGAAAGTAGAGCTCTTGGTTATGCGGTTTCTAATGTTACTGGAGATGACTTAAATTCTGGTAGACAAACAAATGCAGTACAAGCTTTAGCCGGTAAAGTTGCTGGAGTTGATATTTCGGGTACAACTGCCGGGCCTTCGGGAAGTACAAGAGTAGTTATTCGCGGTAATTCTGAACTTTCAGGCAATAACAATCCACTTTATGTTATAGATGGTGTTCCTATGGACAATTCTCAATTAGGAGAAGCCGGTAAATGGGGAGGATACGATTACGGAGATGGCTTATCGTCTATACTACCGGAAGATATTGAGTCTATTTCTGTTTTGAAAGGCGCTTCGGCGGCAGCTTTATATGGTTCGAGGGCTACGCATGGTGTGATTTTAATTACAACCAAATCCGGTCAGAAAAAACCTGGTATTGGTGTGGAGTATTCTTCTAATGTAAGCGTTGTAGAAATTTTATCTCATTTTGATGATTATCAAAGAGAATATGGCCAGGGTAGAAGTGGTATTCTGCCAATGGATGTTTCAACAGGGCAGGGAACAACACAATCTTCGTGGGGAGCCAAATTAGATCCTTCTATCGATAGTTATATATATAATGGAGAACTTAAACCTTATGAGAATGTCCCTAATAATATCTTGTCATTTTTTAGAAGGGGATTAAGTGTTAACAACTCCGTTTCTTTATCAAGTTCTAATGGTTTTAGAGCATCTATTTCAGATATGAGCTATAAAGATATTGTTCCTAATTCTGATATGAGACGTAATACTTTTATGATTAAAGGCGGGGCAACTCTTGGAGAAAAACTAAAAGTTGAGGGGAAAGTAAACTATACCCGTGAGAGCGTAAATAACAGGCCTGCTTTGTCAGATAATCCCAATAATATTGGAAATGCTATCATTGGTTTGGCACCAAACTTTAACCAAAAATGGTTAGGAGAAAACTATAAAGATGAGTTTGGTAGGTATATAGATTGGAATGGGGGTAATATTTATAGAATTAACCCCTATTGGGCAATTAATGAAATGAGTAACGAGTCTCTTAAAAATAGGGTTATGGGTTACTTAATGTTAAATTATAAAATTGCTCCATACTTAACTGCTCAAATAAGAGGAGGTACAGATTTTTATAATTTTAAAGCAGAAGAATACAGTCCATATGATACTCCTACAGCTTCTACAGGAAGTTTTAAATTATCACAGATAAATGTGAATGAAAGTAATTTTGAAGGCTTGTTTAGATTTAATAAGCAATTTAACAAATTACACGTTTCTGCTTTTGTTGGAGGCAATATTCGCTTATATCAAAGAGAAGCATACATTAATCAAGGATTTGATGAGGTACAATCAGGAATTCAGTCTATTTTAAATTATCGTGAAATGACCTTAAATCCAACTAACTATAGAAAACAGGTGAATTCTGTTTATGGTTCTGTCAATTTAGGGTATAACAAATACGCTTATATTGATTTTTCTTTGAGGAATGATATATCATCTACATTATCAGCTGACAATAGATCTTATTTTTACCCTTCTGTCTCAGGTAGTTTTGTCTTTTCAACTTTTTTCAATTTAGATAAAGAAATCTTATCATTTGGTAAAGTAAGGGCTTCTTGGGCACAGGTTGGTGGTGATACAAGTCCTTATAGATTGAATTTAACTTACGGGTTATATCCCTATACTTTTCAAGGGAATGCTTTAGGAAATATTAGTACGGGGGTTATTCCAAATAAAAATTTAAAACCTACCGAAACAACTTCTTATGAATTTGGGACCGATTTACGTTTTTTTAATGGTAGGCTTAATTTAGATGCCGGTTATTATAGAAAATCAACCACCAACCAAATTTTAAATTTATCTACAAGCTCTACTACCGGATATAAAAGTGCTACTATTAACTCAGGAGAAATTGTAAATCAAGGAATTGAAATTGCTTTATCTGCAACTCCTTTTAAGACCAAAAATTTTGAATGGAATACATCATTAAATTATGCTAAAAATATTAATGAAGTAGTGAAACTTCATCCCAATGTTAAAAATTATGAATTAGCTGCAGCAAGATGGGCAGGTGCCTTTATTTATGCGAGTGAAGGTGAAGCCTATGGGAATATTGTTGGTAAAGGATTTAGACGCGATGATAATGGAAATATTATTTTTAAAAATGGATTGCCTACTTATGAATCTGATTTAAAAACATTAGGAAATGGGGTGCCTGATTTTACATTAGGTCTCCTTCAATCTTTTAGGTATAAAAGATTTAGTTTAAAGGTGCTGTTTGATATGAAATGGAAGTTGGATATCTATTCAATGAGTGCTTTTCAAGCTCATGCAAATGGAACTTCAACAAACACTCTTGAAGGACGGGCAGAATGGTATAATTCTGAAGAACAAAGAAGAGCAGCGAATGTAGATGAAGCTAATTGGACCCCAACAGGAGGATATGTTGGTGAAGGAGTTAAAAATATAGGTACCGATGATGCTCCGCAATATGTTCCGAATGATGTATATGTAAATCCACAAGATTATTGGACAAATGTAGGTGCTAATACTCCAGAACCTTTTATTTACGATGGTTCTTATATAAAACTAAGAGAGGTAAACCTGTCTTATTCATTACCAAAAAAGACCCTGTTGAGAATGCCTCTGCAGTCAATCACTTTTTCTATATATGGAAGCAATTTAGCTTTCTTGTTTAAAAAAGTTAAAAACTTCGATCCTGAATCCAATTATAATACATCAAATGGTCAAGGATTAGAATATGGGTCATTACCATCAAGAAGGAACTTAGGGTTTAGTATTAATGCAAAATTTTAAAATATGAAATTATATATTAAAAAAATAAAAGTTTATTCAATAGTGCTCTTATCACTGTTTTTAGGTATTAGCTGTACTGATTTTGATGAATTAAATACAGACCCTAACAGTGCTTCTGAAATGGATCCCGATTTAATGTTGACGACTGTACAGTATCTACCAGGTTCTAACTGGCAGGAACAATATCGTTATTGGATCTATCCTGGAGGGTTTATGAATCACTGGACTGGGAAATATGCTGTAACTGAATATGGCGGTTTTGGACAACAACACTCTAATTATCAAGAAAGACTTTGGATTACCTATTATCCCAATGTAATAAACAAAGTAGTGGCTCTTATAGAAAGTACAAAAGACGATGAGTCTTATGTAAATGTAAATTCCATGGCAAGAATATTAAAGGTTCAAAACTTTTTAAAACTTACAGATTATTATGGAGATATACCATACTTTGATGCAGGTAGAGGTTTCTACGATGATAAATTAACTCCAAAATACGACAAACAAGAGGATATCTACAATGATTTTTTTAAAGAATTAAAGGAAGCTGAGAATGCTTTAGATGAGTCAAAGCCTTCGGCTAAATATGATCTTATTTATAATGGAGATATTGCTAAATGGAAAAAATATGCAAATTCTTTACGATTAAGAATAGCAATGCGTTTAATAAAGATAAATCCTACAAAAGCACAACAAGAAGCAGAAGATGCAATTGCGGCGGGGGTGTTTACTTCTAATGAAGATATTTCTTATGTAAAATATGAGAATGTTAGAAGTCCTGTTTCTGGTACCGGAAAAGGTAACGGAGTAGCTACATATTTAAGAGGCTCTAATGATGCAGTTGGTAGTGATACCTATATTTCTACTGAATTGGTAGAGGTTTTAGAAGAGATGGATGATCCTAGATTATTGAATCAATATTATTGTATGTCTGCTTTAAATGATGTTGATCGGACAGATATTACAGATTTGGTTTTGCAAGAAAGAGGTTCTTACGCAGCTATGACCTGTCAAGCCCAACGTTTTAGATGGGATCCTAATACGAAATATAATTCACCTTGGTCTGTAACTATAGAAAATAATGGCTCTCCATTAACTATTAATCAATATACCTACATGATGAGGCCATCAAAATACTTAATGGAGTATGATGCTCCCTATATCTATATTAGTTATGCTGAAGTTGAGTTCTTAATGGCTGAGGCTGCCGCAAGAGGATGGAATGTGAATGGTACTGCTGCAGAACATTATAAAAACGGGCTTGAAGCATCGGTTAGGCAATGGACCTTATTTGGGGCACCTGTAAATGAAAATGAAGTTACTGCATTTAGTGCTTCCAATCCATTGACCATAGGAGACGAATTAAATGAAATTAATACACAATTATGGGTACTTCATTTTATTGATCCATTAGAAGCCTGGGCAAACTTTAGAAGATCTGGTTTGCCGGAAATTGAATTTTACAATTACCAACCTTCTGTAAACCAATCAAACGGGGTGGCTCCTCGTAGGATGATATATCCTGTAGAGGAACAAACTAAAAATACGGATAATTATAATGAAGCGGTTTCAAGGATTGGAGAAGACAACTGGACTAAAAGAGTTTGGTGGGATAAGCAGTAATTTAAAAATCAATTAAAATAGAATCTATGAAAACATATATAAATAAACACATACTACTATTGTTATCTTTCATTGTCTTTATGGTATCCTGTACTCCCGATGAAGATTCCAAATCTGTATTTGCTGATGATGAATTGCCTAAAATATTTTTTGTAAACTGGTCCGCATCTCAAAGTATAAATGCCAATGGTACCTTGATACACTCTCCTGTTGTATCTCCAAATGATGGTGCTATTTATGAATGGACTTTAGAATCACAAATCATTTCAGAGGAAAAAGACCTAAATTATATCGTAACAGAAACACCAGGAGTGTATACCCTAACTTTTACAGTTACTAGAAACGGGATTAGTACTTATAGGACTACAGAATTAACAGTGAATTAGCTTTAGGGGGTGTCTCTTATATGAGATTGGTATTCATATCCAACTTATACACTCGAAATATTTAAAGTGTTTTCAAGTAGATTTCGTCTGCCTGATTCTTTCTACGTTTCAAAGAATCTTATAAATAGATGGTTTTATAAATCTTGATTTCACTTAAATTAAGAAATACCAGAATGTTTCTTAAGCCCCATGATTATTAAGCCTTAAATGAACTAAATGCTTCTTAATGACTACAGGTTTATAACCAAAACCATTGTTTAACCAACCTGTTGAGGGTAAAAAGAAGAAGTTGTTAAAGGGAGCGGTTTCAAGATCAAAGAGGGAATCTTTTTTACAAAGTTTCTTGTAAAGAAATAAGGAGCAAAGTAAACAAAATTTCCATTCTACTTAGTAAAAGAATTTCTTGAGCTAAACGCTGAATATTTTAGAAAATTGGCAAAAGAAGTTTGCTATAAAAGTTATAGCGTTTCAAGGGGTAGTCATGGGATGTATTAAACAAATAATTTTAAAATTTCAACTATTATATTATGAAAAAAAATATCTTCTATATAGCAATTTTATGTCTTATACCAACTTTGTTGTCTTCTTGTAAAAAAGAGCAGGAAGAAATTATTAGTTCTTCAACAAACGAATATCATGATTTATCTTCAGAATCGGAAGGTATTATTTTTGGTGACGAACCGGTTTGTAACTTTAGTAACTTAAAACAAATAACAGGAACAGGTTTAAATGTTACAAGTGGTACGGTTACTGAAGGAAATAATAATTTACTATCTACCTCTACCCCTGTTACAAGAGCAGAAATAGATAATGATAGGGTGCAATCTTTTTATTCGAAAATTAATTTTAGATATAATGGGCCCTCTGATGCAGACATTCCTTTAACTGATGGAACTATGAGACGGCAAATAGGATTGAAACTAAGGTCAAAGAATACCTGTAATGTTTTGTATGTAATGTGGTGGTTAGAACCGTATGAAAATATAGCCGTTTCTATAAAATCAAATCCTGGTATGGTGTACCACAGTCAGTGTGTAGATGGTGGGTATACTTCTCTTTATGCAGACACTTCAGCGAATTCTTTTCCTCCTGTTTCTTCTATGAGTGATGGTGAGTTTCACGAATTAGGAGCACAATTAATTCCAATAGCTGATAGTGATCCAAATGGCTCTATAGGAGATGATTTTCAATTAGTTGTATGTGTAGATGGTTATGAGGTTTGGAGAAAAGCAATTTATAACCTTCCTCAGGATATTTCAGGAGCTTCTGGGATTAGAACTGATAATGGTAATTTTGATTTTACTTATTATTCTGACAGTAATAAAACAGACGATGCCTGGATGGTTTCCTATTCTGGTAATACACCATGGACTCAAATAAGGGTGTCTAACTCACCACTAAGTGATTTGGCTTATGGAGATTTTAACGGAGATGGAAGTACAGATATTTATAGAACTTCTACCGACGGAAAAGCCTATGTTTCTTTAAGCGGAACTTCTGATTGGGCTGAATGGAACAGTACGGGTTATGATATCTCTACGCTTAAATTTGCAGATTTTAATGGAGATAATACCACAGATGTTATAAGAGCCTCTGGAGGAAAATGGTATGTGTCTCTTGGAGGATCTGGTGCATGGACAGAATGGACAACCTCTGGCTTAAGCATTAATGATTTTAAGCTTGGAGATTTTAATGGAGATGGAACTACAGATGTTTTTACAGCTTCTGGTGGAAAATGGTATGTTTCACTTGGCGGAAATACCAGTTGGGTAGAGTGGGCGTCATCGCCAATAAGTTTATCATCTATAAAATTTGGTGACTTTAATGGTGATGGTATTACAGATGCTTTTAGGACTTCCGGTGGGAAATGGTATGTTTCATTAGCAACAAGTGGAACCTGGACTGAATGGGCTACTTCAAATCACGAAATTGCTGATATGAAATTCGCAGATATCAACGGCGACGATAAAACAGATATTCTTATTGAGTCTGCGGGCAATTATAAGGTATCTTATCAAGGGGCAACTGCCTGGGATACCTTAGCTGAATCTAATAATGAAACAATTAATTCTATTTTTACTGCCGATTTTAATGGAGATGGGAAAATGGATTTATTTAAAGCTACTCAACAATAGTTACATTTAGGGTTCTGGAACTATCCCACAAAGCGTATAAGATTAAAATAAAAGGATTAGACTTTTTTAAGTCTGATCCTTTTTTTATAGATCGTAAAAAAAAGCATTTAAATAATTTTGCACTACCATTGCATCTTATTTTGTTTAATTTTGCTTCAGAATGAAATTATTTGTTAGCATATCTTTATCCTTAATTTTCCTGTTTCAGTCACTGGGACCCGGAATGGATTGGTGTTGCGAACTTCCTAAAGTAGATAATTTCATAAAACATTACACAGAGCTTAAGCAGGAAAGCCAAATTTCTTTTTTCGAATTTATAGCAGATCATTATGGCAAAGATAAAACCTACCATAATGATGGTTACGATGGGGAACTTCCTTTTCAGCAAAATCATTCCTGCTGCCATGTACATGTACTTGTTTATAATACCTCTGAAGTTTCTTATCAGATATTTTTGGAGATAGAAAATAATACTTCCCCCGATTTTTATCGTTTTAATAAGGATTCCGGTATCTCTCTATCGGTTTTTCAGCCTCCCAGGCTCGGTTAAATACGGGCATCATCATTATTAGCTTACAATTTATCTAATCCCGCAATTTCGGGGTATATGCTCGTATCTATAGGTTAACCGAGAATCAAAAACTTGCTCCGGGCGCTGCCGCGGGCAGGGTTAATACTAATATTTACATTATTTTTTATGCTAGATAAAATCATTGATTTTTCAATCAATAATAAATTTATAGTGGGGCTATTTACCGTAGTCCTTGTAGGATTGGGAATTTGGAGTATGCGCGAAGTACCCTTAGATGCCCAACCCGATATAACCAACAACCAGGTGCAGGTTATTACCCAGGCACCCAATTTAAGTACTGCCGATATAGAGCAATTTGTGACCTACCCTGTAGAGGTAGCTATGAGTAATTTACCGGGAGTTCAGGAGATACGTTCGGTTTCTCGTTTTGGACTATCGGTAGTAACCATTGTTTTTAATGACGCCCAGGGAACCTATCTTCCCCGGCAATTGGTTTCTGAAAAACTTTCCCAGGTTAAGGAGGAAATCCCACAGGGCTTTGGAGAGCCTTCTATGGGGCCCATTTCTACCGGTTTAGGTGAAATTTACCAGTACACTTTAGAGGTAGAAGACGAGTTTAAGGACGAATATGATCTTACAGAACTTAGAACCATCCAGGATTGGATTGTAAAACGCCAAATGGCCATGGTGCCGGGAGTGGTAGAGATAAATGGTGTTGGAGGTAATATTAAACAATTTGAAATTGCGGTAATTCCCGATGAATTACGGGCAATGGGAATTAGTATAAGCGAAGTGTTTACAGCCCTTCAGGAAAACAATCAGAATACCGGAGGGGCGTATATTGAAAAAGATCATCAGGCTAATTTTATTAGGGGAGAAGGACTGGCCAGGAATAAGAAAGATTTGGAAAATATTGTGGTGAAAACCAGTAATAATGTTCCAATTACGATTAAAGATATAGCCAAAGTACAGGTGGGAAGTGCGGTTAGATACGGCGCCCTTACCAAAAATGGTGAAGGGGAAGCCGTAGGCGGTATGGTAATGATGTTAAAAGGAGCAAATTCTAATGAGGTTATAGATAATGTAAAAGAACGCGTAGCCGAAATTCAAAAGTCTTTACCGCCAGGGATTTCTATAAAACCCTTCTTAGATCGAAGCAAATTAATTGGAGAAACAACAGGAACAATAGCCGAAAACCTAATGTTGGGCGGGCTAATTGTTATTTTTGTTTTAGTGATCCTCCTCGGAAACTGGAGGGGCGGCCTTATTGTAGCTTCTACAATTCCACTTTCGCTGTTGTTTGCTTTTATTTTAATGGATGCTTTTGGGGTTTGGGCTAACCTTATGAGCCTTGGGGCTATAGATTTTGGTATCATCGTAGATGGTGCAGTTATTATTGTAGAAAGTACGGTTTTCTTAATTCATGAGAGAATAAAAAAGAAGCAACAATTTCATGCAAAGAGTATGGACGAAATTGCAGCTTCTTCAGCTAAAAAAATGATGAATTCAGCCTTTTTTGGACAATTTATCATCTTAATTGTATTTCTTCCAATCCTGGCCCTGGAGGGCGTTGAAGGGAAAATGTTTAAGCCCATGGCCCTTACCTTTATCTTTGCAATGCTGGGTGCTATGATATTATGCCTTACCTATGTTCCTATGGTGTCGGCATTGTTCTTAAAACCCACTAAGAAAATAAAAGAATCTAAGGGCGATAAACTTGTAATCTGGCTACAAAGTATGTACGAGCCTTTATTGGCCGGGGCATTAAAGAAATCGAAGCTGGTAATTGGTGTGGCAATCCTGTTGTTTGGTTTGGCCGTTTTATTGTTTACCCGAATGGGCGGTGAGTTTGTACCCCAGTTAGATGAAGGAGATATTGCTTTTCATATTATTTTAAAACCCGGCAGCTCTTTAACTGAAGGAATTGCTACTTCTACTAAACTTGAAAAATTATTGTTAGAAGAATACCCCGAAATTGAACAGGTGGTATCTAAGTTCGGTGTTTCCGATGTTCCTACAGATCCTATGCCTATGGATATAGGGGATAGTTTTATTATCCTAAAGCCAAAAAGTGAATGGGTTAGTGCATCTTCCAAAGACGAGTTGATCTCTAAAATAAAAGAAACTATAAGTGTTGTCCCCGGGGTCTCTTTCGAATTTAGTCAACCGGTTGAAATGCGCTTTAATGAGCTGCTAACCGGGGTGCGTGAGGATGTAGCCGTAAAATTATATGGCGAAAACCTGGATGTTCTTGCCGATAAAGCACAGGAAATGGGTAGTATTATTGCTACAGTAGATGGTGTGGGCGATATGAAAGTAGAAGCCATCTCTGGTTTACCCCAAATTACTGTAGCTTATAACCGGGAAAAACTCGCACAGTACGGACTTACTATTTCACAGTTAAATGGCTTAGTGGAAACTGCTTTTGCCGGAGGTAAAGCAGGGGTGATTTTTGAAGGGGAAAAAAGGTTTGATCTTGTGGTGCGTTTAGACGATTCAGAGCGTGAAAATATTGAAAGCCTTAAAAACCTGTATGTAAGTTTGCCTTCAGGCTCACAAATCCCGTTAAAAGAAGTGGCAGAAATCAGTTACCAGTCAGGGCCTATGCAAATTAGTAGGGATAACACCAACAGGCGTACCTATGTAGGAATTAATATTCGTAATAGGGATGTAAAATCGGTAGTGGCCGATATTCAGGAAAAACTGGAATCAGATTTTGAGCTTCCACCCGGGTACTATATTAGGTATGGAGGTGCTTTTGAAAACCTGGAGCGTGCTACCGGGAGGTTGCAAATTGTGGTTCCTATTGCGCTATTGCTCATTTTTATCCTTATTTATTTTGCATTAAAATCTTTTAAACAAACTATTATGATTTATATGGCCATACCCATGGCAGCCATAGGCGGGGTTTACGCGTTATGGTTAAGGGATATGCCTTTTAGTATTTCGGCCGGTGTTGGTTTTATTGTGCTTTTTGGAGTTGCCGTTTTAAATGGCCTGGTACTAATAAGCAGCCTGAACGAACTTAAAGAAGAAGGCGTAACTAATTTAAATAAGCGAATACGCCTGGGAACAAAACGCAGAATACGTCCTATTTTATTAACTGCCCTTACCGATGTTCTTGGATTTTTGCCCATGGCGGTATCAGCATCGGCAGGTGCCGAAGTACAAAGACCTTTGGCAACTGTGGTAATTGGTGGCATGATCTCGGCTACTTTATTAACGCTTTTGGTGCTTCCTATTTTATATAAATGGGTAGAACAGGCAGAAGGGCCATCTATAGGTAAAAAAGCTGTTCCTGCTTTTGCTCTTATTACAGGTATGTTCTTTCTTGTTCCATTCAGTTCAAATGCACAGGAAGCGCCTTTAGATAAGCAATTATCGCAAGCTGAGGCCGTAAAATTAGCACTAGAAAATTATCCCGGTTTAAAAAGTAAAGCTTTAGAAATCGATAGGGAGGAAGCTTTAAAGAAATCGGCCTGGGGCCTGGGGGAAACCCAGGTTTTTATCGGGGGCGAGGAAATTGACGACGGCCGTGGCGTCTATACCAGGATTGGGGTACAACAGCAAAATATCGATCTTTTTGGCATAGCCCCTAAACTTAAACTTCAAAAGAGCAAAATAAGCCTTGCTAAAAATGCTTTTAACTTAACTACATTGCAAGTTGAAAGAGAGGTGAAAAAGGCCTGGGCCGAAGCCTATATTGCACGGCACAGGTATAAGTCGTTTAAAGAGCTGGATTCTGTATATACTCAATTTAAGCGAGCAATAGACCTTCGATTTAAAGTAGAAGCGATTTCAAAATTAGAGGCTATCACCGCAGCTAATAAGGTAAATCAAATTCATAATCGCTTTAATCAATCTCAAAACGATTATAGTATAGCGCTTCAAAAGCTAAATATTTGGTTAGGGGAAGCCCATTTTTATTCAGTAAGTTTAAATTTTGATGAGCCTTCAGAGATACAGTTACTGGCTGCCAAAGATTCTGTTAGCGATCACCCTGGTTTGAGCCTTGCAAAAAGTAGGCTTGAAGTAGCCCGGCAGGAACATAAGCGGTTACAGGCTAATTTCCTTCCAAAGTTTAATGTTCAATATGGGGCACAGGAGATTAATGGGAAAGATGGTTTTTACAGTTATCAGGCCGGGATTTCAATACCTGTGCTTTCAGGAAAAGCTTATGGAGATGCCAGTGCCGCTAAAATTACCTCCCAGATGGCTATAGAAAATGCGCAACTGGAGGAGCAAAAATTAAAAGCAGAATTTCAGCAAGCCAAAGAAAATTATAAGAAGTGGAAAGCTTCGTGGGAGTTTTATAAAGAAGAAGCTTTAGAGGTTTCAAAAGAGCAACAAAAAGCTGCTTTGCTGGCCTTTAAAGAGGGAGCCTTAGAATATGTAGGTTTTCTTCAAATTCTTGATGAGGTTATTGAAACCGAGTTAAAAGCTTTGGAAGCATTGCAACAATATTTAGAGGCAATTGCCGAATTAGAGTTTTACTTGATAATCGAGAATTAATGCCGGGAGGTTTGCCTCGAAATAAAAATATTTTCAGTTAATGCCTCGTAGGCTTGCCACGAGGTGATTTTACCTAAACAATTAGAAGAATGATACACTTAAGTAGATATACAAAATATAGTTTCCTGATTTTAATAATATTCAGCTTTTTCTCCTGTAACGAGAATACAAGCAAAGCCGAAGAAACTGAAACCTCTAAAGAAAATAAAGAGACGACACATGTTAAAGAGGCAATGCTTACAAAAAATCAGTTTGAAAGCCTGGGGATAAAAATAGATACCTTAAGCAAAAGGAATATAAGTGGTTTTGTATCGGCCAACGGGCAATTGGAAGTCCCGCCGCAAAGCGAGGCCACGGTAACCACGGTAATGGGGGCAAATGTGGTTAAAATATTGGTGATAGAAGGAGACGAGGTTAGCAAAGGAGAAGTAATTGCGTATGTAAGTCATCCCGATATTATTGAGATACAAACCAAATACCTGGATGCGTTTACCGACAAGAGGTTACAGGAAAAAGAATTTGCGCGCCAGGAGCTTTTATATAACGAGGGTGTAGGTTCGGGAGAAACTTTTCAAAGAGCAGAGGCTGCCTTAGAGAGTTCCAGAAGCCGTGTAAAAGGTTTACGTTCCAAATTGCGACTTTTACACCTTAACCCCAAAACTATAGAAGAGGGAAATATCATCCAGCAAATTCCGGTGAGAAGCCCTATTGAAGGAGCTATAGAGCAGGTGAATGTTAAAACCGGTCAGTATGTGGCTTCTCAAACTTCTATGTTCGAAATTGTAAATACAGATCATGTTCACGCCGATTTAATGGTGTTTGAAAAGGATGTGGCAAAAGTTGAAGTTGGGCAGAATGTAACATTTTCTGTGGCGTCTAAGCCGGGAGAAGAGATTGAAGCCTATATTATTTCTATAAGTAAAACTTTTGAACAGGATCCAAAAGCTGTACATGTACATGCTGAAATAAAGGATAAACCACAAGGTTTAATCCCGGGGATGTACGTAAAAGGCAGGATACATATAGAAAATAGACAAAGTTTGGCCCTTCCCGAAGAAGCTATTTTTAGAGATGGGGAAAGCTACTATGCTTTTACCGCCCAGGAAGAAGGAGAAAACTGGAGTATGCGGCCTGTAGAAATTATTAAGGGTGAAGTTGTTAATGGTTGGGTATCTGTAAAAATAATGGAAGACCTTCCAAAAGCAACCCGTTTTGTTCAAAATAATGCGTATTATTTAGATGCTCAAATGAATAAGGATGAAGGCGGGCATTCTCACTAAAATGATGTTATGGAAGAGATTCAGATAAAATTAAGCGAAAGAAGTATTAGGCCCACTGCGGTAAGGATTCTGGTTTATGATTACCTGGCAAAGAAAAACATTGCCAGCAGCCTTAGCGATATTGAAGACTTTATGGGGCAATCTGACCGAACAACCTTATACCGCACCTTAAAAACTTTTGAAGAGAAAGGAGTGGTTCACCAAATTGATGATGGTACGGGCGTTCAAAAATATGCGCTTTGTGAAGAAGATTGTATGTGTGATCCGCAAGACCTCCATCTTCATTTTCACTGCGTAAAATGTAATGAAACACAGTGTTTAACCGATAGGAAAATACCGCATATTAATTTGCCTAAAGGTTTTGTGGTAAAAGATGCCAATTTAGTGGTAAAGGGTATTTGCGATCAATGTGAGGGCTAACTCCTTATAGGTCTAGTGTGCAGGCCTTAAGAAAACAAGCTTGTTAATAGGGCTGTTTGAAAAATATATTTTCAAGCAGCCCTATTTTATTATAGGAATAAATGCACTTCTGTGGCACTACATCTTGCTCGTAATTTGAAGTTCTAAATTAAATAAACAAGTATTCAGAATTATGAAAAGGAACAATATAAAATACCGGGATGAGCATTTAAAAGGAAAAAAGCACATTAAGAAAAACAAGAAAGAAATTTTTAGGACATATTTTCCTGCCGCTCTTAGTTTTTTTCTTCTTGTAACAGGACTTCTTTTAGACCTTTTTGAGGTTTCTTTTTTTGAAGGTTTTATAAGGTTAAGTTGGTACATCCTGGCCTATATCCCTGTAGGCTTTCCGGTGCTTAAAAATGGAATTAAAAATATCTGGGCAGGAGATTTTTTTACCGAATTTTTTTTAATGTCTATAGCTACTATTGGAGCTTTTGCTATTAAAGAATATCCAGAAGGCGTAGCGGTAATGTTATTCTATACTGTAGGTGAGTTGTTTCAGGAAAAGGCCGTAAAGCGGGCTAAAAGCAGTATAAAATCTTTATTAGATGTTCGCCCCAATATCGCTTCGGTTTGGAGAGATAATAGGTTTGAAAGCCTGCATCCGGAGAAAGTGAAGATTGGCGAGAAAATACAGGTAAAGCCCGGCGAAAAGATTCCGCTAGACGGAAAACTTCTTTCTGATAAAGCCCGGCTAAATACCGCTGCATTAACCGGTGAAAGTAAACCAAGACTTATAAGAAAGAATGAGCAGGTATTAAGCGGGGCGATCAATTTGGAGGGGCTTATTGAAATAGAGACCACAAAAGTTTTTAAAGATAGTGCGGTAGCCAGGATCATTGATCTAGTTCAAAATGCCAGTGCCAGAAAGTCTAAAACCGAATTGTTTATTCGGAAATTTGCCCGCATCTATACACCTATTGTTGTGTTTGCCGCCTTAGCACTTACTTTTTTACCCTATTTTTTTATAGAAGATTACATTTTTAATGACTGGTTGTACCGTGCACTGGTTTTCCTGGTAATTTCCTGCCCTTGTGCATTGGTTGTTTCTATTCCTTTAGGCTATTTTGGCGGATTGGGCGCAGCATCGGCAAATGGAATTCTATTTAAAGGAGCTTCCTTTTTAGATAAAATAACTAAAATAAATACCCTGGTGGTAGACAAAACGGGAACACTTACCAAAGGGGTTTTTAAAATTCAAAAGGTAGAAACAGTAGGAATAGACCAATCAAAATTTTTTGATTATTTGCTGGCATTAGAAAGAAAGTCTACCCATCCTATTGCCAAAGCAATTCTTGCCGAAATAGAGGCAACAAAACATTATGAAGTAAAAGATCTTAAAGAGATTTCTGGAAAAGGCCTGGTAGGAGTGATTAACGGGAAGCAGGTACTGGCCGGCAACCCTAAACTTATGGAACAGTACCATATTAGTTTTCCAAAAGAATTGGAGACAATGGCAGCATCTGTTGTAGGACTGGCCATAGACCATAAATATGTTGGTTATATCACCCTGGCAGATGAATTAAAAGAGGATGCCAAAGCCAGTCTTGAGGCATTGAAAAACTATGGAATAAAAGAAATAATTATGCTTTCGGGAGATACCCGGGCAATTGTTCGGGAAGTTGCTGCCAAACTGGATATAGACAATGCAAAAGGGGAAATGTTACCGCAGGATAAGCTACGTGAACTTACAGAACTTAAAAAAGACGCCAAAAGAACAATTGCTTTTGTGGGAGATGGCATTAATGATTCCCCGGTATTGGCAGGCAGCGATGTGGGGATTGCTATGGGGGCACTTGGTAGCGATGTAGCCATAGATACAGCCGACGTGGTTATACAAACCGATCAATTATCTAAAATTTTACAGGGAATACAAATTGGAAAAAGTACTAGATATATTGTATGGCAAAATATTGGGATGGCATTTGGTGTAAAAGCTTTGGTTCTATTACTTGGAGCCATGGGAAGCGCCGGGATGTGGGAAGCCGTTTTTGCTGATGTAGGAGTGGCACTATTGGCCATATTAAATGCCGTTAGGTTACAAAAGAAGAAATTTTAATAGCCATAAAACCGGGTTATAGAGCTGGTACACTTTTTACTGCCCTAATGATATAGCCCGGTTATTCCACCGCTTCCTAAAAAACTACTCCGACTATACTTTTTTAACTTTTTATAGAAATATGCTTATTATTCTATATCCTGATGTTGGTCAGGTTTTTTTGCACGCCCATATTTTTACTTTGTAAATCCTAAAAACATTTTAGATATGGAAAAAGTTAAAAATAGATGGCTTATTGCAGCCTCAGCAGTAGGAATCCATATTTCGATTGGTTCGGTTTATGCCTGGAGCGTTTATACAAAACCACTTATTGAAAAATTTGGATGGGAACTGGCAGATACCCAGTTTACCTTTAGTTTGGCAATATTTTTTCTGGGAATATCGGCAGCCTTTTTGGGCCATTATCTCGAAAAAAAAGGTCCCAGGAAATCGGGGCTTCTTGCCGCCATTTTCTTCGGAGCTGGAATTATAGGCTCGGGAGTTGCAATTCATTTAGAATCCCTTTATCTTTTATACTTATTCTATGGTGTTTTTGGGGGCGTAGGACTGGGTTTAGGGTATATAACCCCTGTTTCTACCCTGGTAAAATGGTTTCCCGATAAACGTGGGCTGGCAACCGGCCTGGCTATTATGGGTTTCGGATTTGCGGCGCTAATTAGTAGCCCTGTAATTGTTTATCTTATTGCGGCAGTGGGTATTGCAAATGCCTTTTTTATAATGGGCAGTATCTACTTTATATTAATATTGATTTCTTCTCTATATCTTGCCCCACCTCCTAAAGATTGGCTGCCTGAAGGCTTTAAAGAAATTACAAAAACCGGAAAGAAAGTGCTGAAATCCGATCTTTCGCAGCTTACTGCCAATGAAGCGGTAAAGACAAAAAGGTTCTGGTATTTATGGTTGATGCTTTTTATAAATATTTCCTGTGGGATTGCAATTATCTCGGTAGCTTCGCCTATGGCCCAGGAATATGCCGGGATGGGCGTGGTAGCTGCTGCTACTATGGTAGGATTTATGGGCTTATTTAATGGTGCGGGTAGGATAGGCTGGGCAACTTTGTCTGATTTTATAGGAAGGCCCCTCATGTTTGCCTTGTTTTTTAGTATTCAGATTATCGCGTTCTTTTTATTGCCTTCTGCCGGCAATGCTTTGATATTTCAAGTGCTTATTTTCTTAATTTTATCTTGTTACGGAGGTGGTTTTTCTACTGTTCCCGCTTATATAGGCGATATGTTTGGAACTAAAGAACTCGGGGCCATACATGGCTATATTTTAACCGCCTGGGCTGCAGCAGGTATGGCAGGGCCCTTGTTTGCTGCCTGGGCCAGGTCTATTTCAAATAGTTATAATGGTACCTTATATTTCTTTGCTGCCCTTTTGGTAATCGCCTTGTTTTTATCGGTGCTAACCATATTGGAGATTCGAAAATTGAAAAAAAGAAAAGTAGCTATTCATGCCAAAAAACAAACTAAAGCAATCTTAAGCTAAAATCTGAGTAGGCTTTTTATATATAGAAGGAACCGCCTAAAAACTTTTGAATCGTTATTTGGTTTAATGATATCTAAGTTTTTAGGCGGTTTTTTTAATAGCCCCGGTTTCTTTCAGAACTTACCAAAAATAGCTTGCCTTTTAAGCTGTTTAAAACTTATTAACAAAATCGTTGTAGTTGCCTTCTTCTCAAATGCTTATGTCTAAATATGATTTCAATCAGTAATTATGGTATCAAAGAGCAGTTATTTTATATGCATATTAATAAAAGGACCCGCTAAGGTTAAAAAAATACCCAAATTTCTTTCATTCAAAATGCTGTATTATGAAAAGTCAAACTGCAGAAACAAAAGATCTTATTGAAAAAAAACTTTTAAATCTTCCCTTAATAGATGTAAAAGCTTTTGTTGAAAAAAATGTAATCCCATATTATGGAGACGATTCCTTTTTGGAAGGTCCCACACAAAGAACCACTACGCTTTGGCAGATTTGCTTAGAAGCTATGCTGGAAGAAAGATATAAAGGTGGTTGCCTGGCCATTGATACTGAAACTATTTCAAGTATTACAAGTCATAAACCCGGATATATTAATAAAGATTTAGAACTTATTGTTGGCTTACAAACCGATGAGTTATTAAAGAGGGCTATGAAGCCTTTTGGAGGAATACGCGTGGTGGAAGGAGCCGTTGCAGAACGAGGTTTGGAAGTTGCTGAGGAGGTTAAAAACGTGTTTAAACATACCAGCGACCATAATAATGGTGTTTTTTCGGCTTATGACGATGAAATAAAACAGTACAGATCTCTTGGGATACTTACCGGCCTTCCCGATAACTATGCCAGGGGAAGAATTATTGGAGATTACCGTCGCCTGGCTTTATATGGTGCCGATGAACTTATTAGAGCCAAGAAAAACGATTTAAAAGCGGTAAATGGCGTGTTGAATGAGCATAAAATACGTTTGCGCGAAGAGATTACTTCGCAGATAAAAGCCTTAAAAGACATGATCGTTCTTGGCAATTCTTACGGCTTGGAGTTAAATAGGCCTGCAACCTCTGCAAAAGAAGCTATTCAGTGGCTGTATATGGCCTATTTAGCGGCGGTTAAAGAACAGGATGGTGCTGCTATGTCGCTAGGTAATGTGTCTAATTTTATAGACATCTATATTGAAAAAGATTTAGAAAAAGGCCTTATCACCGAGTCTGAAGCACAGGAATTGGTAGACCAGTTTGTGATGAAACTACGTATGGTTCGCCACTTAAGGCCCGGCGCATACGACGAAATTTTTGGTGGTGATCCCACCTGGGTTACCGAGGCTATTGGAGGCCAATTTAACGATGGAAGGACCAAAGTAACCAAAACATCCTTTAGATTTTTGCAAACCCTTTATAATCTGGGCGCATCGCCAGAACCTAACCTTACCGTGCTTTGGTCTAAAGATTTACCGGAAGGATTTAAAAAGTTCTGCGGAAAAGTTTCTATAGATACTTCTTCTATACAATATGAAAATGACGATCTTATGCGGAAAACACGTGGCTCTGACGATTATGGGATCGCTTGCTGCGTTTCTTACCAGGAATTAGGGAAAAGAATTCAGTTTTTTGGTGCCAGAACAAACCTACCAAAAACCTTATTGATGGCATTAAATGAAGGTCGCGAAGAAATTTCAGGAAAGAAAGTGCTTCAGGATATTTCGGTACTAGAAGGGGAGTATTTAGAATACGAAGCTGTGATGGAGAACTTTAAAAAATCAATGAGCCAAATTGCAGAAGTTTACTCCAGGGCCATGAACATAATTCATTATATGCACGATAGGCATTATTATGAAAAAGCTCAAATGGCTTTAATAGATTCAGATCCTGGTATTGATATGGCCTATGGGGCCGCAGGAATATCAATTATAGCCGATTCCCTCTCTGCCATTAAATACGCAAAAGTAAAACCTGTAAGAAATGAAGATGGTTTAACGGTAGACTTTATTGTAGAGGGCGATTATCCTAAATTTGGAAATGATAATGATAAGGTAGATGAAATTGCCGCATATATAACAAAGTTTTTCTCTGAAGAACTGGCAAAGCACGCCTGCTATAAAAATGCACGGCCTACCCTTTCTTTACTTACCATTACCTCTAATGTAATGTATGGTAAAAAAACAGGAACAACCCCAGATGGCAGAAAAGAAGGAGAAGCTTTTGCTCCGGGAGCTAACCCAATGCATGGGAGAGATACCGATGGTGCGGTAGCAGCACTTAGCTCTGTAGCAAAATTAGATTATAGAGATGCCCTGGACGGAATTTCCAATACCTTTTCTATTATTCCAAAATCTTTGGGAAGTAGCAGGGAAGATCAAATAGAAAACCTTAGTAGGCTGTTAGACGGGTATTTTGAACTGGGGGCACATCACCTAAACGTAAATGTTCTGGATAGGGATACTTTAATGGATGCTTATAAAAATCCGGAGAACTATCCTCAATTAACTATAAGGGTTTCTGGTTATGCCGTAAACTTTACAAGACTTTCCAAAGCCCATCAACTGGAAGTGATTACCAGAACCTTCCACGAAAGTTTATAAAATTGGTTTTTTTAGTTTTTGTGTTAGTTGGTGAGAGATCCTGTTAGTTAAACCTGGCAGGTTCTCTCATCTTTTAATTTAAATTTTTGCTCATACATAGCTCCCGGTCTAGGGAGCTTGATTCTAAAAGCTTATGAAAAACACAAGTACAACAGGTTCAGGTAATTTAATTGCCAATTTACAGAAGGCGGAAGCTTTACGGGTACATTCTATTGAAACTTTTGGAACACATGACGGGCCGGGCATTAGATTGGTAATATTTGTTCAGGGATGCCAGTTTCATTGCCTGTATTGTGCCAATCCCGATACCATTAGTATAGACGGTGGTACTTTAATGAGTCTGGATCAAATTGTAGCCAAAGCCAAAAAACAAAAACCATTTTTCGGAAAGAATGGAGGCGTCACTATTTCTGGAGGCGAACCACTCTTGCAGCGTGCTATGCTAAAAGAGTTATTCAACAAACTTCATAAAGAGGGCATTCACACTACTTTAGATACCAATGGAAAAGTGATAGATAAGCAAACTAAAGACTTACTGGAAACCACAGATCTTGTGATGTTAGATATTAAACATATAAATAACGATTGGCATCATAAAATTACCAGACTGTCTAATGTAAATACCCTGAAATTCGCCGAATATAGGGAGTCTACCGGTAAACCTATGTGGTTACGCTATGTGCTGGTGCCTGGTTATTCAGATCAGGAAGAGTACTTACATCAGCTGGGAGATCATTTCAAAAATTATAAAAGCATTGAAAAGATAGAAATTCTCCCTTATCATAAATTGGGAGTACATAAATGGGAAGCCCTGGGGTGGAAATATGAATTGGAGCACGTAGAAAGTCCTGAAATTACTTCCTTAAAAAAGGTTTCAGATATTCTTCAGCAATATTTTAGGAGAGTGGAGGTGGGGTAGTTGATAATGCGTAAAATAATGCTTGCTCTGGCTTCGGAATTCGACAAGTGAAACAAGAGGATGTTCTTATGATTTTAAGTATATCACAGAAATTAGAGTACAGTTATTTGCTTTAGCTTCGCTGATTCTCGTGGTGATCTTCTGGACTTCAGGTTGTTGTTTTCTACGATCTTAGGTTGCTGTAAAATAATGTTGTTTTTGGCTTTAGAATTCAGAATTGTATTTTTAGTTTTGGTCATCGAGAAGTGAAACGAGAGGATGCTTATGCATTTAGGTATTTGAACCAAGAAGAGTACAGTTATTTGCTTTAGCTTCGCTGATTCTCGTGGTGATCTTCTGGACTTCGGGTTATTGTTTTCTACGATCTTAGGTTTGTTTAAAATAATGTTGTTTTTGGCTTTAGAATTGTATTTTTATCTATCGAGAAGTGAAACGAGAGTATGCTTATGCATTTAGGTACTTGAACCAAAAAGAGAACAGTTATTTGCTTTAGCTTCGCTGATTCTCGAGGTGATCTTTTGGACTTCGGGTTGTTGTTTTCTACGATCTTAGGTTAGTATAAAATAATGTTGTTTTGGCTTAAGAATTCAGAATTGTATTTTTATCTAGGATTCACAGGCGTATAAATAGAATAGCTCTAATATTATTAGTTGTGAATTGCTTTCAGAATTGTATTTTTATCTAGGATTCACAGGCAGTATAAAGCGCTGGATAAAGAGCTTCGAGTTGTGAATTGCTTTCAGAATTGTGTTTTTATCTAGGATTCACAGGTTCTGAATACCATTAAAGAATTGAGTTACAGTTGTGAATTGCTTTCAGAATTGTATTTTTATCTAGGATTCACAGGGGAAACCGATAAGGAAAAAAAGAAAAAAGAGTTGTGAATTGCTTTCAGAATTGTATTTTTATCTAGGATTCACAGGAAGCATTTTACTTAAATCTTCGGTAAGGGAGTTGTGAATTGCTTTCAGAATTGTATTTTTATCTAGGATTCACAGGCTGTTTTGGGGCCTTTTGCTTTTGCATTTAGTTGTGAATTGCTTTCAGAATTGTATTTTTATCTAGGATTCACAGGTTCGTGAATGGAGTGTGGTTGATTTTGGAAGTTGTGAATTGCTTTCAGAATTGTATTTTTATCTAGGATTCACAGGGGGTTGCGGCAAAGGTGTTTTTACCCGTAGTTGTGAATTGCTTTCAGAATTGTATTTTTATCTAGGATTCACAGGTTATCGGCATAACTTTGCGGAACAATAACAGTTGTGAATTGCTTTCAGAATTGTATTTTTATCTAGGATTCACAGGAAATATTTTATTTCCCTTTCCCTTTCCAGTGTTGTGAATTGCTTTCAGAATTGTATTTTTATCTAGGATTCACAGGCCAGGAAACCATTTACCAGGAGAATGAGTAGTTGTGAATTGCTTTCAGAATTGTATTTTTATCTAGGATTCACAGGAATTCGATTATACATAAATGATTTTTTAGGTTGTGAATTGCTTTCAGAATTGTATTTTTATCTAGGATTCACAGGTTGAAGGCTTTGAAGGGATGCAAACTGTTAGTTGTGAATTGCTTTCAGAATTGTATTTTTATCTAGGATTCACAGGCTGTTTACTTCCGTTTTGTTAGCGGAGCAAGTTGTGAATTGCTTTCAGAATTGTATTTTTATCTAGGATTCACAGGGTAATAAGATTATAGGCGCATACTGCGTGGGTTGTGAATTGCTTTCAGAATTGTATTTTTATCTAGGATTCACAGGATTTTTAGGTGAAGCGGACACCGCTAAAAGTTGTGAATTGCTTTCAGAATTGTATTTTTATCTAGGATTCACAGGTTTTCTGCGGTTTTAAATGGCCGCTTAGAGTTGTGAATTGCTTTCAGAATTGTATTTTTATCTAGGATTCACAGGGCTGCCGGTGTGCCTTCTATAACTTCAAAAGTTGTGAATTGCTTTCAGAATTGTATTTTTATCTAGGATTCACAGGATACCCGCTATAAAAAGCTGGTTTCCTGTTTCTTAGATGGTTTTGTAGGATTTAAAATTTTCTAAGTTTTAAGACATTTAAAATCAGTCTAAAAGGAATTTTAAAATCCTAAAATAGCTCAAGTTGTTGAGTAGGGGGTTCGGGAGCGGTTTCTTTTCTACCGTGAAAAAGTTCTATCATTCCAAATTGCTTGTCGGTTATTTGCATAATACACACCTTTCCTTTTTTTGGGAGATTTCTTTTAGTGCGTTTGGTATGCACATCGGCATTTTCACGGCTTGCACAAAACCTGGTATAAATTGAAAACTGAAACATTCCAAATCCATCATCAAGCAGGTTTTTTCTAAAACGAGCTGCCGCTTTTCTTTCTACTTTGGTTTCAGTTGGCAAATCAAAGAACACTAATACCCACATACTTCGATATTGATTTAAACGTGAAAATTTTTGATCCATATATTTAATGTTGAAATCTCATGCTAAAAACCGCTTGCTATTGATAAACCGGGTAAAGAATCTTCCGACTTAGATTGGCAAAACATTCATACAGAGAATTGGTGGTTCTACTAAGGGCTATCATTAGCGGGCTCCATTTACTGTCAATAAAAACATCTAAAGCCGGTATTTTTAGCAGTTGCGATTTCAGGTTTGTGCTTAACTCCTCTATATTTTCTTCTGCAAGAACTATATCATATACCAAATCATCTACATAAATGCGATAGGGTTCCATAATATCATCGGCTAGCGCAAAGGCATTGTATTTATTATGATGAAAGATTCCCACTCCCGGCAATAGACCTGAACTTATAAGTGCCCTGGCGGTAACAGCCCTTAAAATTGCATAACCGTAATTAAGCAAACTGTTTGGCGGATCTCCGTGTCTATACCTGGTAAAACCTTCTAGCTCAAAAAGGTTTTGCCAATAAAAAGCGGCTGCGATAGCTTCGTGATTTTCGGTATCGCCACTTTTCACTTCTCTAGCCCAACGCACTAGTTTTTTATGGTTTTTACCTCTCCTAAAAAGATGCTGTGCCTGATTGCTAATTTTAGCGCTTATGGTTTGCTGCCACAAATTTTTCTTTAATGGTAAACTTGCACTGAGTTGAGCTGAAAAACGTTCGGTTTGTTCGGTGTGGCCTACCAGGGGTTGTAAAATAGAGCAGGGAAGGTGTTGTTTATCACAATTCACCACGGCCGCTTTATTTTGAATAAGCTTTGTGATAAGTCCGTTGGTCAAGGTAATTTGAGGATTTTCCAGAACCAACATCCCAATATCCTCAATGGGAACTGTTTTATCTTCTTTTTCCCCTTCCGGGAAGGAAACTACTAACTGCTCGTTTTTGGTACTTAAGTAAGCAGGATTGGCAAAAAAGAGGCTGCGTTTTATCATAGTTGTTGGGTTTTTTCAATCTTGGAAAGGGTCTGAAATTTTCACGACTTAATTAATGCCGGTAATTTCGGGTGGTATATTATGGCAATATTTAAAATTATTGAGGTCATTAAAATAGCTTATGGCTTCTTCTCTTTGTAGTTTTGTTTCCCTATTGGAAATAATTGTTCGATATGAAGAATATTTCCAATCTTTTGGAGATGTTGCCAAACCGGCTTTTACAGGATTGTAGTGGATATAATGCATAACTTTTCTAAAATAACCTTCATTAGTTATGAGCTTTCGTTTAAAATTTTTCATAAACAGGCTCCCTTTTCTACTTTGTTGTTTGTTGAAAGCTTGTGTATAGGAACTAAAGAAGTTTGAAAATTGTTTGCTTAGGAGGAGGCTTAACTTTTCCAAAGTTTCAAACTTTGGAAAAGTTGATGATAACTCTTCTTCTGTTTTTATTCTTAACAAAAAATGAAAATGATTAGGCATCAAACAATAGCAAAACGTATCTGCTATGGGATTTATATATGTATCATACTTTTTGAGGAAGTACCTATAGTTTTCGTTTGATACAAATAATTGCTCACTCCCATTTGCTCTATTATAAATATGATAGGAGCTTTCGGGATTTAATATTGCTTTTTTGTCTTGCATATTATCAACTTTTATTTGTCGAATTGAGCCCTGGCAGGTTTTCTAAACCTGCCAGGGCTGGGCTGGTTCTTACCAAAGAAAATTTTCATCACCTTTTAAAATTTAAATTTTATTGAACCATCCAAATTCATTTCAAAATCTTTTTTCTCAATTGCAAAATTCCAGTTACCAGCCGTTAACCGCATTAAGGGTTGTTTCTCAAAGCTTCCATATGCCGAAGCCTCTTTATAACCTTTTGGTAAGTTTTTTGTAATATCTGTATTAGCTCCTGAAATCAAATGATGTTTGAATTTTATTTTATTTGAATCGGCCTCAAATTGATACATTTTATACATTCGTTCAGAAAGTTCTTTTTCGTTAAGCTCTTTTAGTTCCTCCAAGCTTTCTTTATAAAAGATAGCTTTTTGTCCTGATGTTAAGATAGCATATAAAGGCAGTTCGGCTTTTTTCTTCTGAATGGAATTGAAATGTGGGATTTCGAAAAATTCTTTTTCATCATTAATGTCTAGTTTTGCTAAATCAAAAATGCCCACAATATTAATAGCTCGTTCTTCTTTTCCTTTGATTTCGCCTTTGTAAAATAAGCAGAATATATTATCTCCTCTTTTAGCTATGGTTGATTGTTTATAATCTTTATCGGAAGAAAAATCGTGTATATGTGGCTTAACTGAACTATTATAACTTAGCCCCTTAAAGAAACAACGAATATGTCTAATTTTATTGACTTTTTCGCCTTTTTTATCTAACATATAGATGCCTTTTGCTAAAGCATCTTTAAAACTTCCTGCCTCTTCAACTTGTTTTGCTATCATTTGAAACAAGGCTTTGTCAACAATTACTTTTTTAATATCAGCTAATTTTTTAAAACCAGGTGTATTGTTATCTTTTGCATAAACCAAAGGTTTTCTAATGACAAGTTTAATTTCATCTTCTAAAATCATTTTCTTTTTCTCATCAAACACGATGGTATTATCTTCATTACGTTTGGCTTGTTTTATAGCACCATAAAATGATTCCTCGTGTAATTGTCCGCGAATAGTGTCACCTTTTGCCCATTTTGGTTTGCCGTTTTCTTTTTTATCAATTTTACCACGTTTTCTTACCTTTTTAAAAGTTGGGGTTAAGGTGCGTTGCTCGGTTAAATTATTGATAAGGGTTTCTTCTTCAATTTGCTTAATGTAATAGGGTTTAAAATCATCCCAATCTATAGGTTGTTCATGATAAGTTTTAGCAGTATGATTATCTTTTGCTAGATGATATTCTTTTAAAATCCGCTCTCGGTGAACAGGTTTTGGAATAAGCGTTAAAATGGCTGCATCTACAGAATGATGACTGTGTTTGGTTCGGTCTTTTTTCTCACCAAATAATTTTACATTGTAAATCTCTTTAAAATCATTTACTACATTTCCTTTTTGTACTTCTACGCGATTAAAGACCGTTCGTAAATATGGAACAGCATATTTAGTCATAATTTGAGTATCCCGTAACTGACTGTTTCTCCAACTGGCTTTATATTCTTCTACGGTAAAGGTTTGCAGTTTTTGTTTTAAATAATCTAATTTGAATTTTAACAGGTGTCGTTGCTGAATTTTATAATCTTTAGCGTCTTTGTTATCTATATAACTCAGGTTTTTTAAACCATCCAACTGTTTTTCTAAATCAGCTATTTTTGCCCATTTTTCAACGGTGATTTCTTTTTCTACACCTCTTTTTTTAACTTTCTTTTTGTAAAAAGTACGTTTCCCAAAAATACTTTCGATGTTTTTTATAACAGGCTCCATGTGTTTTCCATTAAAGGTTGAAGCTTCTTTATAATTATCGAGTTGTGAAGGATATTTTTTTCCTTTAATGCGATTATTAAAATCTTTATTAGCCAGACTTAAATTTTTCAACTCACTATCAAAACTTATACTTGCAGGAATGGTATGTTCAATATCGTAATATTCGCCATTAAGCACATCGCACATATTAATGGTTTCACCTGTGTAAAGGCATTTTTTATCTTGTTCTTCCCAAAGGCGAATTTTCCGCAATAGTGATTTATCGTTAACATCAAAACTAGTTTTACATTCTTTATTGATTTCTTCAATACGCTTTTTGAAAGTCTCATTTTCTCGTTCACGTTCATTTTGCCATTTCTCAAGAGCTTTCCGGTAATTGGCGTTGTTCAATTCTCGGGCAATTTCAACCACAATGCGTGTGTGTGCGTCAATTTGTTGGGTTTGCAACAAAAAATTCAATAACTGTTTAAGCTTATGTAAACTTTTTAGAGCCATTGGGTTTTTAAAACCTTTGCTTATAGGCTCAGGATCTCCCAATAATTTTAAAGAAATCCCTTCGGTTTCGGCAGTGGGATTTTTATGTAAAAAGCGATCAAGCTCACTTTCTTTAATGTAAAAAGTTTTATTCTTTAAGCTGACTTCTTGATATTCTGAAGCATTGGGGTATTTTTCTTGTTCAGATGGATGCCATAAAAACTTGATGTTTTCATCAGGAACCTGCTCTGGATAATGCTCCTGGAGATAAGAAAAAATCTGGTCATGAATTCTGGGCTGCTCCATAAATCCACTTTTTTTGGCTTGCAGTGGTTTTTGTAAAAAATCTTTAAAGTGCTTTTTTACATAATCTTTATATTTATTTTGAGTAGCTTCATCTGTTTCTTTCCAGGTTTTTTCGCCTAAATTATCGATGATTTTCTGCTGAATTAAATTTAAATCAGAGGCATCCAAATCTTCATTTTCCGAAAGGTGATAATCGCCTTCAGCAATTAATTCTGTCCTAAAAAGACTGTTAAGCACATTGTTTAGTTTTTTAGCTGTGGAAGCATTTTCATAAATACCATCAATTTCATTGGCAAAATGATTAATAAAATTTTTGGATATTTCGGGGGTTCCCAAAACCTTTTGAAGGTTGGCCATATAAACTGCTTTAGGGTAAATAAAGCCTTTTTGAAGGTAAGGAATGATTTTCTTTACTGCTGAAAGACTAAGCGTTGCATAACCCTGTTGTAATTTTATTTTTGAAAATTTCTCAGCTTTTTCTTCAGTAAGTCGTAGTTTTTGTGTACCAAAATCTTTAAGTTTTTCTTCATTATCAAAAGTGAATAAAACGTGCCAAATATCTTCAACTGAATAATTATTGTTTTGTTTTTTCTTGGGTTGAGCTTGGCGCTCAAAAGAAGTCTTCCAATTATAATCTTCTTTCCAATTTTCGCCCAAAACATCTTGTAGTTTTTTCAGCAGTTTTGCCGATAGAGCTTTAGTGTCTGGTCTTTCACTGAATTTAGAATGAATTTTTGCACCATCTCTATTAATTCTATCGAGAATGGTTTTTAACTTAAAATCGTTACTGCTTTTTAAGAACAATGGATAAATTTTCTCATTGAGATAATTTTCAATGGATTCTCCTTCTGGAGCTTCAATTTTAAGGTTATTAATGAATACCCATGTACGATATTCTTCATAAAGCGGATGACTTATAGGTGCTCTTCGTTTACTTTTTTCATAAGTGCATAAGCCAATCAAACCTTTTTGAGTTCGTAATGGGCGTTGCCAAATAATGGCTTTGTGCAACTTTTTATAATCACTTTCGCTTAAATTCTGAACACGGCAAATTTCTTTTAGTTCATTTTCATAATCTTTTCGCAAATTGTACCGTTGACGAATCCTTATCTTTTCGTAATCTGTAGAGTGGTCTCTTTGGTAGTAATAAAGTGCCGCACCTAAACTTTTATATTCTTCGATATATTCAGCAATAGCATCCCTGCCTTTTACAGTACCATCTTTTGAGCCTTTAAGCATTGTTTTGGCTTCTTCCTCATCACGCCCTTTAAAACCACGTCGTTGAACTAGTTGATAAAAAACACGTCCTAAAATCTCTGGGTTTTCTTGAAATACTTTTTTGTCTGTAGTATTTTCACTAATTACTTTTGCCCTGAATAAATAATAACTCTCGTGTTTGTCACCACCCAATAAATGAAAATCGGGTTTTCCGTCGCCATTAAAGTCAAATCTCAGCCAATTAATAAATTCTTCTGTTTGAGGATATTTGCGTTTGTCTTTTCTGGAGTATTTTCGCCATTCATTTAGCTCATCAATAGTAAGCGGACACATTTTATTTTCAATCAAGAATTCCAGTAATTCCCATTTTCTATATTTTTCAGCCTGATAATTTCGACGCTTACCACGGCTTTCGGTACGTTTTCTAACTTTAGGAAATTCAATTCCTTTTTCTTCACCAACACCTTTGTCAAAAATAAGAATCCCATTTTTTATAATTTGATTTTCGAATGCTGAAATATCTCTAATTGCCCATCCAATTGAATTTGTGCCAAGGTCAATTCCTAAAGTTAAGTTGCTCATGAATTATTTTATTTTTATATTAGTAATCTGAAAGCAATTCATAATAAGGCTATAAGCCGAAGAAAAATCTTAAATCCTGCGTACTCCGTGGGATTTTTCTTTTTTATTGTAAATTAATTTTTAGTGTTGGTTTTACTCTTAGGAAAGTAGGGTGACCTAAATGTGTATAACATAATTACTAAAAATAAGTATAAAAACCTATAAAAAATAGGGGAAAACCCTTAGCTGGTATGTGGAAGCCAGGTTTTTGTAACCAGAAAAGATTTATTGCTTTTAAAGTTCCTCTTATATTGAATTATAAGGCTAGCGTAGATACAGGAAGCTTTTTTATAGTATTTTGGGGGGCTTGTAGGAGAAAGAAATTTGGTATACCTGGTTTTCTAAAAGCGTAAAAGCATTAAGCCCGCCTGGTGGCGAGCAATTATTTTGACTCTATAATCCAGATTTAATCCTCTGAGACCTGCCTCGTAAGCAAATCATATTTTCAAATATTCATGCTTTGTGAGCTTGTTCTAAAGTTATTTACTAATGTGTTTTTCTTTATGAGGAACTTCACAATTTCCCGTAGAACAATTTCCTGCTGCACAGGCAAGTCCAAAAAGACCCATTGCAGCCGGCCAGGCACCAAGGGCTATACCAATCCATTGGCCTTCTAAAGCACTTTGTATCATTACCAAAATGCCAATAAATAAGTAGGCAGCCCGAATCCAGGTCCAGCCGCTCGTGATTCTTGTTTTCATAAGCTTAAGAAATTTTTTCTTGAAGCCGAGCCCAACTGCCGCCGTTGTATACCCGGGTAAAGCCGTTAGACTTTAAGAGATTTTTCGCAGAAGCACTGCGCATTCCCGATGCGCAACAGGTTATAATGGGTTTATCTTTGTCTTTTAAACTAGTAAGGCTTGTACCTAAATTTTGTAAAGGCATGTTTTTAGATCCTTTAATATGCCCACCTACAAATTCTGCTTTGGTTCTTACATCTATTATTAGTCCGCCTTCTTCCAAAAGCTCATTATAATTGGGTGCAGGTTTAATGCCTAATAGTTGTTTAAGTTTTGCAATCATATTTATACTTCTTGCTGAGTTAGGTAATTTACTTCCAGCCAAGAGCCGCCATTAATACAATCTATGCCCTGCCTGCTCAAATAATTCGCTGCCTGTCCGCTTCGGTTTCCCGAGGCACAGCATAAAATTAAGGGTGCTTGCATTTGTTTTAGTTCATCTACTCGGTGTGGAATTTCATGAAGCGGAATATTAACCGAGCCGGAAACACTTCCGCCCATAAATTCCTGGTGCGTACGAACATCTACAATGCTACCGCCGGTACTTTTGCTTAATTCTTCTTTTGTGCTCATCATCATTATTTTTAAATAAATAATTTCTTGATTTTCAGTTGCAAAACTAAGCTTAAAGCCCGTGTATTACAGTTACTTTTGTTACATAAAATTCTGTAAGATAGAGGCCTATACTTATAAATATTTTGTGGTGCTATGATACTCATCAGGTTCTTACTGAAAAGTTGGATATTCGGGAGCCAGCAACCAAAACAATAAAATGAGTTCCCTAAAACCTTACAACAAGGAAGTTTTTTAAATTGAATTGAGTACAATCTTTTGAAGTATGCTATGGGAAGTAATAAAAATAGGCAACCCGGTTGTGGTGTTAGTTTAAAACCCTTAGATCACAAATATTAAGGGATGAGATACAGTAAGGCTTGTTGCTGTATATTCTAGGCTAATAGCCTGGCTTATCTACATATTTTTAAATACCTTAAATAATAGCAGAAGTAAATTACCTCTTGGCAAGCCTGGGAACATCAAATCCCGTTTTTGGGATAAGTATTGAATTCATTAGGCTTTTTGGTAACTTTAAAAATTTTGAATTCTAGGGTAGGGCATTGCTACCAAGTGCTTGTAGGTATTCGGCCTGGGTTTTTAAAAACTTTATTTGAATATCTAATTGCTTCAGCCTGGATTCTATAAATTTATTTTCGCGAGTGTTTATAAGAAAGATTGAGCTTTCGCCAAAATTAAATTTTCGTACTTCGGCATCTAATAAGGTTTGCGTATCAGCTACCATTTGCTTGCTCATGTCTATTTGCTGTAAAAAAGCCTGAAGCTGCTGCTGCAAAGCATTAACTTTAGCCTCTAGCTGATTATTTTTAAGATTAAGTTCCAGCCTGGCATCCTGTAACTCGTATTCCGCAATTTTAAGATCTCCACGTTCTTTTCTTAAAAATAAAGGCATAGAAACTTTTAAACCGGCCTTATAGGCATCGGCATTAAATGTTTCAAAATTTTCGGGTTCTTCCGATAGAAAATTATACTCAACATCTACCTTCGGTAATAACTTATTAAAGCGATAGCGTTTTTCTATTTGTAGCGCTTTTATTTTTTGACGATAAAAGGCCAATTGTGGGTGGGTTTCAAAATTTAATTCAGGAATTTCCGCAAGTAGGTCTCCTAAAATGACATCTGTATTTACCGGTGCCACACCATTTTGTAAAAGTAGGGGTTGATCCTGGCTCCATAAATAGGTAGAGAGTTTTAGCCTCGCTTTCCTTAGCTCTACTGCCGCCTGGTTCATCTGCAGTTTGCGCTCTTGTATGTTAAGCCTCGCTTCAACAGTATCTATTCCTGCAATATCGCCGGTTTCTGCACTTCGTTTAACCCCACGGTAGCGTTGGTTTGCATTGCTTAGGAAATCTTCAAAAATTGCCAGTTTTTCGTGGGCTTGTAGCCATTCAAAATAACTAAAAGATGCCTTTAGAAGAATATCATTTACTAAGAGTTGTTGTTCAGCTTTGCTTTGTGCGTTATATGCCTGGGCTTTGCGTAAACCTGCCATTCGGGAGTTTATCCATAAGCCTTCACCAAGGGATAAAATTACTCCTGCTTGAAAAAGTCCGGCCTCAGGGACTTTGTTTTGCGGATTTATATAAGTACCCTGGTTTTGCTCAAAATTGCCCTTTAATTTTAGGCCATACCACATAGGTACTTGCAATTGAGCATCTAAAAGTTTGTAGTATTCGGTGCCTTTGTATTGTTTTTCTTTATAATCTACCACAAAACGCGGATCGAAACCACCTCTGGAAGTTTGAACCCTGGCATCGCCAATTTCGCTTACAAGATTTGCCTGTTTCACCACAGGATGCTCACTAATTACCTTTTCTAAAAACTCGGTATAGCTTAAGTGCTCTGTTTGTGCCCATGCCTGGGAGCAAACAAAAAACAACATTAATAAATAGTGTGCTAAACGCATTTTTTATTCTATTTTTTAGTTTTGCTCTTTACCGGTTTCTCTTGTGGGCTATCATTTGGCGCATAATAATTTGGGGGGAAACCATTTAAGTTTCGCCATATTTCGTACCAAATAGGTACGTTTTCTAACAGAGCAATAGTTTGGGCTCCACTTCCAATACCTATTTGTTTTGGCCACGGGTTATCATTTGGATTGGGGGCTAGTAATACGCGGTATTTACCGTTGGGAGAAATATAGTTTTCTACTGCTACTACTTTTGCACTGTAAGTACCATAGGAGAGGTTTGGCCAACCACTAAATATAATTGCAGGCCAGCCGTCAAATTGAACCTGAACTTCTTCGCCAACGTGAATTAAAGGTAAATCTAAAGGTCTTACAAAAGTTTCTACTGCCATTTGGTAATTTGAAGGCATAATACCTACTAATTGTTCGCCCTGGGAAAAAGTTTCGCCTAAACCTGCGCGCAAAGCTTTATTAACATAACCATCTTGCGGAGCAAGGATATAATATAATTTACTGCGCTGCTCGTAATTGGAAAGTTGAATTTCAAGTTTGTCTACTTCGGCCCTGGTGCTAAACTGATTGCCTTTGGAAGTGAAAATTTCCTGCCGGGTTTTTGAAATTTTATCGGCGTATTCGGCCTTAATCCTATTGATCTCAATTTCGGCATTTATCACTTCATTTCTACTGGATAATAGCTGATTTTGCTGGGCAATTAATTTAGCTTGCGCTTCTTGAAGTTTTAAACGTTTGGCTTCTAATTCGGTTAACGATTTTAAGCCCTCTTGCTGAAGGGTTTGTGTGCGCTCAAATTGCGTTTGGGCAATTTCTACCTGTGTCTCTGCCGCTTCAAGTTTTATACTGTCGCTAACTACCTTTAAACGGGATTGCTCCATTTTATTAATAGCCTGATTACGCTTTAATTCCCTTTCGTTTTGCTGGGCGGCCAATTGCTCTCCTAACGCAGCAATCTTTTCATCGTAAGTTGAAGCCGATTGGTTTTTAGCAGCAATCTGGCCGGAAGTTCTGCTTATAAGATTAGGGTCAAAATAGTCACTACTAACTTCCGAAATTTGTAGAATGGTATCTCCTTTATTTACAAAGTCCCCCTCGTTTATATACCATTTTTCAATACGCCCCGGAATTGGAGATTGTATGGTTTGCGGTCTGTGCTCTGGGCTTAAGGTAGTAACATTTCCGGTAGCTCTAATATTTTGTGTCCAGGGTAAAAAGAGAATAATAACAAATACAACAAAAAGACCAATAAGTACTTTATTGAATATTGTGTAATGTTTTCTAAAAAATACAAATTTCCCCGATTTGGAATCAGTGATGTCTATTCGTTCATTTAATTTTTCTTCAGAAATATTCAGCATAACTACAGGGATTTAACGATTCTACCTTCCCGCAATTCTATGCGTGTATCGGAAACCTCTGTCCAAATCTCATCGTTACTGGCTACTATAAGGCTCCATTTATTTGTAGGCTCAGTTAAAAACTTAAATATTCTTTTCTGTTCCCGGGGTTCAAATTTTTCCAAAGGTTCTTTTAGGATTATAATTGAAGGCTTCCTAACAATGGCACGGGCCAAAATGATTCTTTTGGCTATTAAGGTAGAAAGATACCTACCTTCCGGATGGATTTGGGAAAAGATTCCATCGGGTTGGTCTTTTACAAAATCTTTTAGTCCCGAATGTTCCAGTGCCCAGTCTATATCCTGATCTGAGATAGAGGTATCTCCAAAGGTTATATTTTCCCAAAGGCTGCCTTCAAAGGGAATTTCATCGGGTAGAACGGTACCCAAATGTTGCCTGTATTCATTTAAAACCAGTGTGTGCCTTGCAGTGTCATTAATGTAAATTTTTCCGTTGGTAGGGGTGAAAATACCTGAAATAAGTTTTAAAAGACTGGTACGTCCATTACCAGCAGGCCCAGTAATTAATAAAGTTTTTTGCGCTTCCAGGGTGAAATTAATTCCTTTAAGAACCGAATATCCATCAGGTTCAAAGGCTACGTCTTTTAATTCTAACTTAATTCCATTGGAGATGTCTACAGAGTTTTGATTTTCAAAAGCTTCCAGTGGTTTGTCTACTACCTGCCCAATCTTTTCAAGTGAAGTTAGGGTATCATAAATATCTTCTAAGCCCCTAATTAATTTTTCTACCGAAGAAATTATCAATAAAATAATGATTTCGGCGGCTACAAATTGTCCAATATTCATTTGTTGATTTAGCACCAAAAGTCCTCCAATAGCCAATAATCCGCCTGCCACAAGGATTTTGAAGACAATTAGTTTAACATACTGCATTTTTAACACCCCAAAATGGTCTTCCCTTTCTTTCAGGTACTCTGCAGTTAATCGGTCGTTTTTTTCTATTGCCAATTTGCTCCTTCCTGAAATTTTAAAGCTTTTTAGGTTTCTGGCTATTTCCTGTATCCAATAGGCAACCTGGTACTTGTTTTTAGATTCGTCCAGGCTTGTTTTTAAACCTTTTGCTGCCGTAAATTTAAAAACAAGGTAAAGTAGTAAAACAAGCAATAATCCATATAAGATAAAGAATGGGTGGTATAGGGAAAGCAAAGCTACGCCCAGTATAATTTGAACTGTTGCTGCGGGGAGGTCTAATAAAATTTTACTTACACCTTTTTGTACAGTAATGGTTTCAAAAAAGCGATTTGCTAACTCGGGAGGATAAATATTTTGCAATGCTTCACTTTTAATTTTCGGAAAACGATAAGCAAATTCAAAGCTAGACCTTGTAAAAATCTTTTGCTGAATATTTTCTGCCAATCTAAGCTGTAGAAGTTCAAAAACACCAACCATTCCTACGGCAAGGGTAACGAGGATAACCAAAATAACCCAGCTGGTGCTTACCCTACCTCCCTGGATAAGGTTTACAATAGCTTGTATTCCTAAAGGAACGGCCAGGTTTATTAAACCGGCGAGAAGAGCATAAAATAGTATATGTTTTACATCACGTTTATCTAATTTAAGTAGGTTCCAAAGTCGTTTTACGCTTGTGCCTGGTTTGGTTTTATTCATTAAGTAATACTATAGAGATCTATAAATTATATGTATTTTAATTGCAAAAATAAATTACAAAAAAAAGTTTATTGTAACCCAGGTTAAATTTTAACGATTATTTTAAGACTTGTTTGCAGATGAAAAAAAAAGAGCTCGGGTTAGCCGGGTTAAAAATCACTTTAGTTTTTAATGCTTAAATTAATAACAGTAGCTTCTTTTCTACCAGCTCTTAAAATGTTAAGCTTTCCTTGGTTTTGATTAGTCTGCTGTATTTTTAATTCAAATGTTGAGCGGGGCGCTAATACAAATGGTAATTTCTTTGGATTTAAAATTTTAAAACTATCACTTATTTTAATTTCTGTAATCACTATAGCCTGGTTACCTCCCTTATTGGAAATTTGTAAGCTCTTAGTTTTTTCTTTTGAAAAATCAAGTTCTAGATCAGAGGCTTTTAGATTTCCAGCCAATATGGCTTGCGTACTAAAATTAAGCTTGTTATCTGACGAAAATATTTCGAAGCTGTTCAACTCAGGGCCGCCACCCCGACTTCCACTGCCGGCACCAATTATAATTTGTTGGTTAAGACTTATGGCCTGGGTTCCGTGCCTTCCCTCGTTTAAATGAGGCAAACTGCTCCAGCTTGCTTTAGATAGATTAAAAACCTCAGCTTCAGTATGCGCAGTTTCCTGTGTGTCGCTTTCTCCTCCTATAATTACAGGCTTATTATCTATCACTCCAATGGAAGTGCCTGCCCTTGGGGTAGGAATAGGTGTAGTAGAGGTCCACTTTTTTGTTGAAAAATCATAAATATCAGTGGGCTTTACGGTTCCTGCAAAGCCGTTACCGGCTACACTTCCCGATTTTCTTCCGCCGGCAACAAACAGCATGTTATCAATAATTGCAGCTTGAAAATGATCTCTTTCGTTGGGCGAATCTGGAAGCCTGTTCCACTGGTTTTTATATAAATCGTATTCATCAAACCAGTTTACCCAACCAGAGGTATGCCCGTTTGTAATACCATTTATCAGATAGATTTTTTTATCTTTTACAGCTACTCCCGCCGAGCCACGTCTACGCTCTTTGGGTATTTCGGGGCCTTTTATCCAAAGATCTTCCAGGGGATCATAAATATAAATATTGGGAATTGGCTTTTCGTTAGGCCAACTTCCGGTAAATGCTCCTAAAATATAAACAAGTCCGTCTACGTCTACAGCTTGCATATGGTGCATCTCTATAGGTGGTTGTGCAGCTTTTTTCCAGGTTTGGTTTTCGCTATTATAAACATCTATTGCCTTATTGCCGCGACCACCAATTAGAATAAAATGTTTCCCTGTTTGTACAAAAGCATTCTCATGGCGTTTATGGGCATTGGCATTGGTAGGAAGTTTTTTCCAGGATTGGGAATATAGACTAATAACCGAAAAGCAAAAAAGGCTAAGCAGCAGGTTTTTTTTCATCTTAAAGGGTTTATACTAGATATAAGGTGAACTGATCTAAAATTAGAATTGTATTTCTCAAATTATTCGATAATCAATACTTAATGCCCTGGGGTTTGCCTTAAAATCAAAAAATATTCCTATTTAATGTCTCGTTGTCTTTCCCTTGATAATTTCCTTTAGAGCTTAAATTTAACCATCAATATATAATTAAAACTTATTGGGTTTTAGGTCGATATATTTAGGCCTTTTTACATGCTTACTTTTAATAAAGCCCAAAAGCTTATACCGAAACTACGGATTTAGATTTTAAATGAGTTTAGAATTAAGTTTATTTTAATCTAATGAATTTCTTGTTACCCAGGATTTCCAGCCAATTATCGCCATTTGCACTTTACTGGCCTTTCTAAGGTCTAATTGCTTTTTGGTATAACTGGGCAATATCTTTTTATTGAGTTTAGAAAGAACTTTAAAAAATTTCTTTTTCATAATTGGTTGGTTTACTCGATAATCGAGATTCATTGCCTAAAGACCAGACTCAAAAAATATTTTAATCCTGGATTTAGCAGCTTTTAAAGAAGGCTTTACTTCAAATATATTGAAAATCGGTTAAAAGAAAAAGGCAGGGAATGAACCTGCCTTTTTATTGGCATCGCCAAAGGGTGAAATACCCCGAGGCTTGCCTCGAAATTAAAAATTTGTTTCCAACGAATGCCTCGTGGGCTTGCCCCGAGGTAGTTTACTCATTTTTCATATTAAAATTAGAGCTATTCTGTAGGTGTTTTGTCTTTCTTTTTAGTGATTTCAATTGCACCATTTTTAGCCTTTTTGCCATATTTTGCAATGGCTGCCTTTCCTTTTAAGACTTTTACGTTCTCAATATCTTTTGGTTGTAATTCATCTTCCATAAAACGCTTGTCTTTTGTTTTGCCATCAATAATTACTAAAGGAGAAACTTTTTCGTTTTTATTTATCTGAAAATTGTTTGTAGAATTACTTTTTTTCTCGAATCGCTGAAATCCCAGAGAATGTTTCTTCTTAGTTCCAGGAGCTTTCTCTTTAGATTTGTTTAAAACCTTTGTTGTGATAATTACCACGCCATCTTTGGCTTCTTCGCCATAAAGCGAAATTGCACTTTCATCTTTTAGTACTTTCATACTCAGTATAAACTTTGGATCAATAAGGTCTATGATTCCTTTTTTGGTTTTCTCGCCGTTTAAAATATAAATTGGGTCGCCCTGGATTTCTTTACCGGTTTTCACTTCAACGGGGGCTTCTTTATCAGTTTTTGCTTCAATTTTTACGTTGAATGTGAGCATAAAAGCAAGGATTAATGGAAATACAAGTCCTACTTTCCATACAGTTGGTTGTTGTGGTGATTTTTTGTTTAACATAAGAATTCGTTTTTTGATAAATGATTGATAAAAATGATTAGTAATGGCTGGTTGTAAATGAGTATTGGAAATATGTAAAAGTGCCAGTTGATATGATTTCTTTTCTCCCGAAACTGCTACCGTTTCCTTGTCGGCTATATATTCTAAATTTTGTACAATGCTTTTCTTATATAACCAGCTAACAGGGGTAAACCAAAGTAAAGCAGTAATAAGGTTGGCGACCATGGTGTCTAAAGAATGCAGTTGGGACGCATGAATTTTTTCGTGCAGCAAGATTATTTCAAGATCTTTTTTTGAATGTGATGCCGGATTGTATACAATGTATTTGAAAAATGAAAACGGACTTATCGCGGCTTCGGTTTCAATAAATTTAAAACCTTTGCTTTTATAATGATTACTATTTGAAATTACCCTAAAAACGCCGTATAGCTGTACAATTATTTTTGCACATAAACAGGCAGCTACCAATAGGTAAATGCTGCCAAGCACTTCCCAGATACCGAACCAGGCTGTTAGTTCTTTTGAAACTTTTTGAGTACTTAAAATGTTTTCGTTAACAGGGAAATTATTAGCTCCCGCAATTACTTTTCTGGTAAAATAAATAGAAGGTAAAATGACCGATGCCAAAATCCCGGCTATTAAAAACCTTCGATGGGTTGTAAAGCATGTGTCTCTTTTAAGTAAAGCTATATATACCAGGTAAAAAATACTTAAAATCCCGGCACTTTTTAAGGTATAGGTTATTAATGCTTCCATACCTATTGCTCTTTTTCTTTTTCTATAATTTCAAGTATTTCCCGAAGTTCTTTTGCACTAATTTTTTCCTCCTGAGCAAAAAATGATACCATACTTTTATAGGAGTTATCAAAAAATCGCTTAGAGGTTAAACTCATAATATGTTTTCTATATTCTTCTTTTGAAATTACAGGGTAGTATTGGTGGGTATTGCCATAGGCCTTATGTGATACAAAACCTTTGTCTTCTAAATGTCTTACAATGGTTGAGACAGTGTTATAGTGTAATTTTTGATCTTTAATTTTGGGTAATATTTCTTTTACAAAAGCTTTCTCTAATTGCCAGAGAATACGCATTACCTCTTCTTCTTTGTTGGTTAGTTTTATCATGCTATTGATTTTACTTATTTCAAATATAACGAAAAAAGTAGTTAGTCTACTAAAATAATAGTTTATTTTTTGATTTATGATGCTTTTAAGTGTAGCTAACAGGATTATTTTATCTTCGCAAAAAAAATATAGATGAGTATTATTTTTATTCTTGTTGGGCTTGTTTTGTTGGTAGTAGGTGGGGAATTTCTGGTTAGGGCTTCGGTGGCCTTATCTTTTAAATTGAACGTTTCCAGAATGGTTATTGGGTTAACGGTGGTTTCCTTTGCAACCTCGGCCCCCGAACTTTTGGTGAGCCTGCAGGCTGCACTTTCGGGCTTTTCAGATATATCTCTGGGAAATGTAATAGGATCGAATATTGCTAATCTAGGTTTAGTACTTGGTATTACGGCCATAATATCCTCTATTGCGGTAGATAGGGAGTTTTTTAGGTTTAACTGGCCTGCAATGATGCTGTTTTCAATTGTGCTTTATTACTTTTTAAGTAGCGGAGAGAATATATCTCGTTTAGAAGGTTTAATTTTATTTTTGGGACTCGTGGTCTTTTTATTTTTACTTATAAAAAGGTCTCGTAGAAAAACTGAAATAGCGGTAGAAGGTATAGATGATTCCTTAAAGCAAACTTCTAACTTTAAAATGATAATATGGTTATTAATTGGAGGGGTTGCGCTTTGGGGCGGATCTGAGCTTTTGGTAGATGGTGCCGTAGACCTGGCCACGATGCTTGGTGTGAGTGAAAGGGTTATTTCGGTTACTATGATTGCGATTGGAACTAGTGTTCCCGAGCTTGCTGCTTCTGTAATTGCTGCCTTAAAAAAGGAAAAAGCACTTTCTTTAGGAAACCTTATAGGTTCAAATATTTTTAATATTGCATCAGTTTTGGGTATTACGGCCATGATTCAACCAATCTATATTCAATCAGATCAAATACTTACCAGCGATATTTTTTGGATGATAGGAGTTGCTTTTGTAGTTGCTCCCCTGGCTTTTCTTCCAAAAAAGTTTCTTTTTAGCCGCTACAAGGGAATAATTTTATTTGTAAGCTATGTAATTTTTACGGGTCTTGCATTTTTGGGTTAAATTTAGGGGGGTGTATTAATAAAATCATAAAAATTTCAATCAATGGGTGGTTGTTTGGTGGGGTGTAGTGAAAAATATCTACATTTGTTTGCTGAAATTTAAAATTACCAAACAACACAGTCATGTCAACTTTAAGATTTGAAGCTTTAAAAGAAATTTTTAACCGAAAGCCGGTTAAGATAGAAGAACCGGCCCGAAGGTCGGAACTTTTTGGAACAAATGTGTTCAACGAAACCTCTATGAGGCAATACCTAACCAAGGAAGCTTACGAAAATGTAATGGAAGCTATTAAAACCGGTAAGAAGATTGACCGAAGAATTTCTGATCATATTTCTACCGGAATGAAAGAATGGGCTATTTCTAAGGGGGCAACCCACTATACCCACTGGTTTCAACCTTTAACCGGAACAACCGCCGAAAAACACGATGCTTTTTTTGAAACACAGGGCGATACAGGTGCGATAGAGAAGTTTGGTGGCGGTGCTTTAGTGCAACAAGAACCAGATGCCTCAAGTTTCCCCAGTGGAGGTATAAGAAATACCTTTGAAGCTCGTGGCTATACAGCCTGGGATCCTACTTCTCCCGCTTTTATTTGGGGAACAACACTTTGTATTCCTACAATTTTTGTGTCCTATACCGGTGAAGCCCTGGATTATAAGACACCGCTTTTAAGGGCATTACAATCTGTAGATCACGCAGCAACGGCTGTGGCAAAATATTTTGATAAGAATGTTACCAAGGTTACCGCTACTTTAGGTTGGGAACAAGAGTACTTTCTTATAGACTCGGCTTTGGCCGCTACACGTCCAGACCTTAGCCTGGCAGGACGTACCTTGCTTGGGCATTCGCCGGCAAAGGGGCAGCAGTTAGACGATCATTACTTTGGTTCTATTCCTTCCAGGGTGTTAGCCTATATGCGCGATCTGGAAATTGAGTGTATGAAACTTGGTATTCCGGTGAAAACGCGACATAACGAGGTAGCTCCAAATCAGTTTGAGCTAGCCCCAATATTTGAAGAAGGAAACCTTGCCGTAGACCATAACTCCTTGCTTATGGATATTATGAGTAAAATTGCCGAAAAACATAGCTTTAAGGTGGTTTTACATGAGAAGCCATTTGCAGGAATAAATGGTAGTGGTAAACACAATAACTGGTCTTTGGCTACAGATACCGGTACTAATTTATTGGCTCCGGGTTCAACTCCTATGAAGAACCTTCAATTCCTTACTTTCTTTATCAACATTCTTAAAGCGGTACATGATAATGAAGAGCTTTTAAGAGCGGGAATTGCCAGTGCATCTAACGATCATAGATTGGGGGCGCAAGAAGCACCACCGGCAATTATTTCAGCGTTTATCGGGTCGCAATTAACCGAAGTCCTTGATGAATTGGAAAAGGTTACCGATGGTAAATTGTCTCCAAAAGAGAAAACCGAATTAAAACTAAATGTTGTAGGTAAAATTCCTGAAATTTTACTTGATAATACCGATCGTAACCGTACTTCTTCTTTTGCTTTTACCGGTAATAAATTTGAGTTTAGGGCAGTAGGTTCTACCGCTAACTGCGGAAACCCAATGACTATCTTAAATACCATCCTGGCAAAGCAGCTCAACGAATTTAAGAAAGAAGTTGATGCCTTGATAAAAGGCAAGAAAATGAAGAAAGATGATGCTATTTTTAATGTTCTTAGAGAATATATCAAGCAATCTAAGAATATTAGATTTGAAGGAGACGGCTATGGTGAGGAATGGCAAAAAGAGGCAAAAAGACGTGGTTTAAGCAATAACAAAACAACCCCTCAGGCGTTGAAGGCTCTTATCTCTGAGAAAACCATATCCCTTTTTAGCGATTTAAAGGTGATGAATAAAATTGAATTGGAAGCCCGCCATGAAATTCAGCTTGAAGATTATGCAATGCGTATTCAAATTGAAGGTAGAATTTTGGGCGATATAGCCCGAAACCACGTAATTCCTACCGCGGTGCGTTACCAGAATATTCTAATTGAAAACGTAGAAGGTTTAAAGCATATTTACAACGAAGACTTTAAAAAACATTCTAACGAACAATTAGATCTTATTGAACAAATTTCTGCACATATTGCTAAAATTAACAGCGGTGTGAAAGCGATGATAGAAGCCAGAAAAGTGGCCAATAAAATTGATGATGCAGAAAAACGTGCTTTCGCTTATTGCGATGAGGTAAAACCTTATTTTGATGAAATAAGATATCACTGCGATAAGCTGGAACTGCTTGTAGACGACGAGCTTTGGCCACTAACCAAATATAGAGAGTTGCTTTTTACTCGATAATCTAGAGTTAATATTTTGTTAGCTTACTGCAGGTAATTTACCGGGTAAGTTGTTAAAATTAAATTGAAAACCACGTGTTAATGCACGTGGTTTTTTTGTAGAAATAGAAACTTGATTTGCCTAAAACCAGTATTTAAATGCTTCTAAATATTGCTGCGAATTAAAAAAACATAAATATTGGCTCTAGGCTTTGCCGGGAGGTAGTTCAATAAACTTTTCCCTTTAATTATCATAGTAATTTATTTGTTAGCGTTTTTTTTACTTTAGATTACTTCAGTGGCTAATCTAATCTGTTTATCTTTGAGGCCTCAATACAAGAATTATGAGTCAGGAAGTAAGTAAAAGATACGCGCAACGCGGAGTTTCAGCAGGTAAAGAAGATGTACACAATGCAATTAAAAATGTAGATAAAGGTTTGTACCCGAAGGCATTTTGTAAAATTGTGCCCGATTATCTTACCGGTAGCAATGAGCATTGTTTAATTATGCACGCCGATGGTGCTGGAACAAAATCTTCTCTGGCATATATGTATTGGAAAGAAACCGGAGATCTTTCGGTTTGGAAAGGAATAGCGCAAGACGCCCTGATAATGAATATTGATGATTTGCTTTGCGTGGGTGCCACAGATAATATTATGCTTTCTTCTACTATTGGTAGGAATAAAAATAAAATTCCGGGAGAGGTGATTTCAGCAATAATTAATGGTACCGAAGAATTGATTGCCGAATTAAAAGAATTTGGTGTAGACATTCATTCTACCGGTGGTGAAACTGCCGATGTAGGAGATCTGGTACGTACTATTATTGTAGATTCTACGGTTACTGCCAGAATGGAGAGAGCCGGGGTTATTGATAACGCCAATATTAAACCGGGAAATGTAATTGTTGGCCTTGCTTCTTTTGGGCAGGCTTCTTACGAAAAAGAATATAATGGAGGGATGGGAAGTAACGGACTTACCTCTGCGCGGCACGATGTTTTTTCTAAGGTTTTAGCCGAAAAGTATCCTGAAAGTTTTGATAACGATATTCCTGAAGATTTAATCTATTCAGGAACCAAAAACTTAACAGATTTAGTTGAAGACGCACCTGTAGATGCCGGGAAACTAGTGCTTTCCCCAACCAGAACCTATGCGCCTATCATAAAAAAAATACTTACTAAATTTAGTAACAAGGAAATTCATGGAATGGTACATTGCAGTGGGGGGGCACAAACCAAAATTCTTCACTTTATAGATAATTTGCATATCGTTAAAGATAATATGTTTGAAGTGCCGCCACTTTTTAAACTTATTCAACAGGAAAGTAAAACCGATTGGAAAGAAATGTACCAGGTGTTTAATATGGGGCACCGTATGGAGCTTTATGTAGATCCTAAAATAGCCGATGAGATTATTGCAATATCAAAATCTTTTAACGTAGGGGCACAGGTTATTGGAAGGGTAGAGGCTTCGGAAGAGAAAAAACTTACTATAAAGAGTGAGCTGGGGGAGTTTCACTATTAAAGTTTTTATAGTTTATTTTAAAACCCTAAATAAAAAGATTAACTTAATAGAGGTTGATTTAAATAGAGACTCCATTTTATTTGAACCGAAACATTAGTTTATAAAAAAGTTTGGGATGCAAACAAACTTTTGTAACGACTGTAATTTTTTTAAGCATCTTTTTAATTACTTTAAAACGTATCCACTTGTCGAATACACAGAACCTTTATAGCCCTAAATTTATAATTGCTTCTACACTATTCTGGGTGATTATTAATCTAGTTAGTATTTGTTTTTTAGCTGAAGAAGATAGTAGGTGGTTTAGAGTGGCAAATTCACTTTATTTTTTAATTTGGAGTTGCTCTTTAGGAGTTTTAAAACCAAAAATAAACTATGTTTTAATAGCTTATTTAATTTGCGATATAGCCCTGGTTTATTATGAAATTGCTGTTTTTAATTTTATAACATTTCTAGCCAGGTCACTTATTTTTTTCTTATTGATCTTTATTGTTTTTCCTAAGATTCGATCGGTGAAATTTAATTTTTTCGAATTGATCCTGGGCATTGTCGTAATAGCTATTAATATTTACTTGTCATTTGAGTTGTTGGGTATGGTGCCTGAAGCTTATTTATACAATTCGTTTTCCCCGGCTTATTTAATGCTTACGGCCTTAACAATATTATTAATAGGCCTTGCATTTACCTATAATAATAGGTTTAGTAGTAGAAGAAGCTTTTACTTTTTGCTAGGAACACTTTTTTTAGCCCTGTCTGATGTTAATTTTTTTATCGCTTTTTACCTGGAAGTACCTTCATTTTATTATCCCGATAGGTTTTTTCATATTCTAGCCTTGGGGCTAATTCTTCTTTTCGGGGTAACACCTTTAGAAGGTTCTGCATATAATAATATAGAACAGCAGGATTTAAAGCTATGATTTGTATTTTATTGCAAAGTTTTGGGGTTTAAGTAACGATAATCTTCTAAATCGCTTTTTTCTTAATTAATTTAGAACAGCCGTTTTTTATTAGATAGAGCTCCTCACTTGCATCTAGCATATGCTTATACATATGGTCTGTGATAACTATCGCTTTTTCTTTCTTTAGTTTTTGGAGCAATTCCTTAATTTTTTCAATATGCGATGGCGAAAGATGTGAAAAAGGTTCGTCTAAAAGAATGAGTTTAGCCCGGCTATTTATGCAAATATAAATTTCTATAAGTCGGCGTTGCCCGCTAGAAAATTCTTTTATCCGCTGTTTTTCTGTGTTTTAAATTCGGGGAAAATATGTGTAAATTTCTTAAGGCTTACTTTAAAAAAATGAAAACCGGTTTTTAGCTTCATCATCTCAGGTGGAATAAAACTTTGTTGTGCTAAATACTTCGCTAATCCAGATTTAAATAGGGGTTATTATCTATTCTTACTAGTTTATGCCTGGAATTCAGGCTACCAAAGAAAAGCTTTAGTAAACTGCTTTTTCCGGAACCGTTTGTGCCAAGAACCCCGGTTATTTTTCCCGTTTCAGCTTTTAGGTAAACTCCGTGTAAGATTTGCCTATTGCCAAAGTAGAGTTCAATATTATCAATTTCAAATAAATTTCCGCAGAAATAAGTAGCAAAATAACTTCGATTAGAAATCCAAAAGAAAATAGCTGAAAGCTGCTTAAGGAAAGGTTTTGGTAAAATAGGAACAAATGATTGAGAGAGCTTTTATAAATGTAATAGAGGGCTACACTTAAAAAAAGTTTAATAAGCAAGATAAATATTACAGGGTTTTCGAAGAGCAGAAAAAGAAAATTCAGGGAAACAGAGATTAAAATAAATTGCCGATAGAAATAGAAAACCGCCCTGATTTTGGTCATTATTTAGTGTCTTTTAGACTTTCAAATTACAATTCTTTTTTCAATCTAATAAATCGATCAAATTATCGTAAATTTGTTCTCCTAAAATCAGAGTGATTATATGATCGAGAAGCTTAATATAGTAAAGCAGCGTTTTGATGAGGTGAATGATTTGATTATTCAACCCGATGTGATAGCAGATCAAAAACGATATATAGAATTAAACAAAGAATATAAGGACCTTAGGGCCTTAATGGATGAGCGTGAAAAATATATAGAGCTCACCAATAATATAGAGGAAGCCAAAGAGATTATTGCCGACGGTAGTGATGCCGAGATGACCGAAATGGCCAAGATGCAATTGGAAGAGGCCGAAAAGGAACTTCCGCAGTTGGAAGAAAAGATTAGGATGATGCTGGTGCCTAAAGATCCGGAAGATGCCAAAAACGTGGTGATAGAGATTAGGGCCGGTACCGGTGGGGACGAAGCCAGTATTTTTGCTGGAGATCTTTACCGAATGTATACTAAATATGTTGAAAGTAAAGGCTGGAAGCATACTATTGTAGACTACAGCGAAGGTACCAGTGGTGGTTTTAAAGAGATGATTTTTGAAGTCTCAGGCGAAGATGTTTATGGAACTATGAAGTTTGAGGCTGGTGTGCACCGTGTACAGCGTGTTCCGCAAACCGAAACCCAGGGGCGTGTACATACTTCGGCGGCTACGGTAATGGTGCTTCCGGAGGCTGAAGAGTTTGATGTGGAGATAGACCCAAAAGAAGTAAGAATAGATTATTTCTGTTCTTCCGGTCCCGGTGGGCAATCTGTAAACACCACTTATTCTGCGGTGCGTTTAACCCACGAACCAACCGGTTTGGTAGCACAATGCCAGGATCAAAAATCGCAACATAAAAACAAAGAAAAAGCCTTTAGGGTATTGCGTTCTCGTTTATACGAAATGGAACTTGCCAAAAAGCAGGAAGCCGATGCCGCTAAAAGAAATTCTATGGTTTCCAGCGGGGACCGTAGTGCTAAAATTAGAACCTATAATTATTCCCAGGGAAGGGTTACAGATCACCGTATAAACCTTACGCTTTATGATCTTTCAAATATCATAAATGGGGATATTCAAAAAATAATTGATGAATTGCGATTGGTAGAAAATACCGAAAAACTAAAGGAAAACTCAGATATATTCTAACAACAATCACCTCCGCAAAGGCGGAGGCCTGTTTTCTTATTGAAAAGAATTTTTATTTCAAGAAACCTTTCCGCGAAAGCGGAATTTTCTTTTATATTTTAAATTATACTAACTACAAATCATTACCTATGTCTCCACAAGAATTAACTGAACAAATCTTTAAGAAAAAATCATTTTTATGTGTGGGGCTTGATGTAGATATAGATAGGATTCCTACCTATCTGCTATCGGAAGACGATCCTATTTTCGAATTCAATAAGGCCATTATAGATGCTACCCATAAATTTTGTGTAGCCTACAAACCTAATATTGCTTTTTATGAGGCCAATGGGGTTGAAGGTTGGCAGGCGCTGGAAAAAACAATAAACTACCTTCATCACCAATATCCTGAAATTTATACTATTGCCGATGCCAAGCGTGGCGATATTGGAAATACCTCGAGAATGTATGCTAAAACTTTTCTTCAGGATCTTGGTTTCGATTCGGTAACCGTGGCACCTTATATGGGGAAAGACTCGGTAGAGCCTTTTCTGGAGTTTAAAAACAGGCAGGCCATTTTATTGGCGTTAACCTCTAACGAAGGGGCGTTCGATTTCCAGACACAACAGGTTAACGGGGAAGAACTGTATAAAAAAGTACTTAAAACTTCAAAAACCTGGAAGAATTCAGAAAATTTAATGTACGTAGTGGGAGCTACCAAAGCCGAATTCTTAAAGGAAATAAGGCAAATTATTCCCGAAAACTTTCTTTTGGTACCCGGGGTAGGTGCTCAGGGAGGCAAACTTGAAGATGTTTGTAAATACGGAATGACAAAAAATGTAGGTCTCCTGGTAAATTCTTCCCGAAAAATTATCTATGCTTCCGAATCTTCAAATTTTGCTGAAATCGCCGGAGCCAAAGCCGAAGTGTTACAGCAACAAATGGCCGAAGAGTTAAGTCAGCTTTAAGTTCTAATGGAGCTCATAGATCAGTTACATAGAACACTTAGCCTACAGGAAGTCCCTAAACGAATTATTTCTCTAGTTCCCAGCCAAACCGAACTTTTGGTAGACCTTGGTTTAGAAGAAAATTTGGTAGGAATTACCAAATTTTGTGTACACCCTGTACATCTTCGAAAAACCAAAACCATTGTTGGGGGTACAAAAGAAGTAAAACTGGAAAGGATAAAAGCTTTAAAACCCGATATCATTTTGTGTAATAAAGAAGAGAACACAAAGAAAATGGTAGAAGAGCTTCAGGAAATAGCTCCTGTACATGTTTCAGATATTATTAAGATTGAAGATTCTTTCGAGTTAATGCAACAGTATGCCAGGATTTTTGATAAAGAAGCCCCGGTGAAAGTCATAATTGGTTCCATTAGGGAAAAAATGGGGAAACTTCAGGAACAACTAAAGCATAAACCCGCTAAACGGATTGCTTATTTTATTTGGAAAGAACCTTTAATGGTGGCGGGGAAAGATACTTTTGTAGATGAACTTTTGAAATTGAATAAACTGGAAAATGTTTTTAACACTTCTAGATATCCCGAAACTTCTTTACAGGAAATAAAAGCTAAAAAACCCGATTTATTGTTGCTTTCGTCTGAGCCCTTTCCATTCGCAGAGAAGCATAAACCTTACTTTTCAGAATTAAATATTGAAATAAAATTGGTAGATGGTGAATATTTTAGTTGGTACGGTTCCCGGCTAGTAAAAGCGATGGATTATTTTAAAGCACTTAATTTTTAGCGGTCTATTTTATCGTACCGCATTCTTTTAAGCTCTTTTAAAATTTTTTTTGCTCTTGCATTTAATCGGTCGCTCTCTTCTTTATCGGTAAGAGCCACCTTATAAGATTTGTGCATAAGGCTCTTATACTTATCACAAAGGCATTCTTCCTTAGATTTTGTCTCAAAGATTTTAAACATAATACTGCTTTTGTCTTGGTTGCAAAGTTAAGCTGCACAACCACAAAGCATTACTAAGTATGCGTTAATCTTCCTCTAAAATATTTATACTTAGCTTTTTAAATGTTAAAATATTATATAATTCCCTTCACTGTGAGATTGGTTGTTTTTTTAGGGCACCATGTTGAGGTTTAATATTGACTATCCTGTAATGCAAAAACACGTTGTAAAAGCTGGGTACTCCTTGCAGCTACTTTTTCCCTTATTTCCTTTTCTTCTACCGCAATCATTGTATAAACACCATCAAGGGCTCTGTTGGTAACATAATCTGCAAGGTCTGGATTAACCTTATTAGTTAGGGGTAAGTTGTTATATCGAGTAATAATATTGTTCCAAACCCTGGTGGCTCCAACTTTTTCGAGTGAATTGGTTACAACCGGATTAAATTTATTGTAAAGTGGTTTTTCAGTTTTATTGGTAAGATACAAGGTGGCTGCGTTATTTTGTCCCAATAAAATATTCCTGGCATCATTAAAGCTTATTTCCTTTACAGCATTCACGAAAATTGGGGTCGCTTCTTTAACGGCTTCTTCGGCAGCTCTGTTTAGTACTTTTAGGCCTTCATCGGCCAAAGCATCTAAACCTACATCACGAAGTGTTTTATCTACTTTTTGTAATTCTGGAGGTAAAGTTATTCTAACTAATTCATTGTTATAAAAGCCATTTTCTTTGGTAAGTTTGCTCACCTGCTTCTCTATACCCATATCCAGCGCCTGGCGTAACCCGGAAGCTATTTCTGTATTACTAACACCAACCTGCGGGTATTGACTGGCGATTTGCTGAAGCTCGGCACAGGATGAAAACAATAAAACACAAAAGATAAGAGTTAGTTTTTTCATAACGATTTTTTTCTTGATAATCGAGACTTTATGCACTGGGGCTTGCCTCTAATTCCATTTTTTTATTGTAATGCCCGGTAGATTTTTTTCGAGCTAATTTGCAAATGTATCATTTTTTAGATCAAAGACTGTCCGGGAAAGTATCGTCTAGATAAAAACTATAGTCTTATTATTGTAAACAAGGGTTTTTCTTTCAATATGATATTTTATACCCCTGGCCAGGACAATTTTTTCCAGGTCCCTACCTTTTAAAATAAGATCTTTAATTGAGTGACTATGCGAAATTCGTGTAATGTCTTGCTCAATTATAGGGCCTGCATCCAATTCTTCGGTTACATAATGGCTGGTAGCTCCAATTATTTTCACCCCTCTTTTATAGGCCAGGTGATAGGGTTTGGCTCCGGCAAATGCAGGTAGAAAAGAATGATGAATGTTGATTATTTTATTCTGAAAGGCCGCTATTAAAGATTTGGGTACTATTTGCATATACCGGGCCAAAACAATAAAATCTATGTTTTCCTTTTGAAGTAATTCAAGCTGGGTTTTAGCGGCCTCCTCCCTTGTATTTGCGGTTGCCGGAATATGATAATACGGAATCCCAAAATTTTTGGCTACCTGCTCAAGATCTTTGTGATTGCTAATAATTAAAGGAATACTTACTTCGAGTTCGCCCGATTTATACCGGCTTAAAATGTCGTAAAGGCAATGGTCGTATTTAGAAACAAAAACTGCCATTCTAGGTTTAGTATGGTCTGAGTATATTTCCCATGACATTTTGTATTTTTCTACTACAGTTTCCCTAAACTCATTTTTAATATTCCTAATATTGGTTTGCTTGGTAAATTCACATTCTAAACGCATAAAGAAAACCGTATTCTCCCGGTCTACATATTGGTCTATATAAAAAATATTTCCCTGTCTTTTATAAAAGAAGGAAGTAACATGGGCGATAATTCCAGAAGTATCGGGGCAGTGAATTAAAAGGGTGATTTTAGACATGATTAGGCTTTAAGGTTTTAAAATTACACATTTCCGAATGTTTCAGAATAGTAGTATTCAGAATTATATTAATATCATAGCAGCCGCTTTAGAATTACAATTTTCGTAAATTGCAGCTCAAAATTTCAGAGATAATTAGCAATGGAACAACAAAAGCCATATACACCTAAAAATAAAATAAGAATTGTAACCGCGGCTTCGCTCTTTGATGGGCACGATGCGGCTATAAATATCATGCGTCGTATTATTCAATCTACCGGGGTTGAGGTGATTCATCTTGGTCATGACCGTAGTGTAGATGAAGTGGTTAACTGCGCTATACAGGAAGATGCACAGGCTATTGCCATGACCTCGTACCAGGGTGGCCATACCGAATATTTTAAATATATGTACGATTTGCTTCAGGAGAAAAATGCCGGTCATATCGCTATTTTTGGTGGTGGCGGAGGCGTAATCCTTCCTGAAGAAATTAAGGAGTTGATGGACTACGGAATTACCCGTATTTACTCCCCGGATGATGGCCGTGAAATGGGGTTGCAGGGAATGATTAATGATATGGTGAAGCGCGTAGATTCTGAAACGCCCAATTTAGTTGAAGAAACCTCTGTTGCTTCAGATTTAAAAAATAAAAATGTAAATACAATTGCCAGACTTATTTCTTTGGCCGAAAACAGGCACGATACCTTTATAGAACATTTTCAGCCTATAAGAGATAATAATAAAAGCAGCGAAATTCCTGTACTTGGAATTACCGGAACCGGTGGTTCGGGAAAATCCAGTTTAGTAGACGAACTGGTACGTAGGTTTTTAAGCGATTTTCCGGAGAAAAATATTGGGATTATTTCAGTAGACCCTTCTAAACGTAAAACCGGTGGGGCTTTGCTGGGCGATAGAATACGAATGAATGCTATAAACAATAAACACGTTTATATGCGTTCTTTGGCTACCCGCCAATCTAACCTGGCACTTTCAAAATATGTGGCAGAGGCTGTTGAAGTACTGAAGGCAGCCGAATTTGATTTGATAATCCTGGAAACCTCAGGAATCGGTCAAAGTGATACCGAAATTATGGATCATTCTAATGTGGCTTTATACGTGATGACCCCTGAGTTTGGTGCCGCTACCCAGCTGGAGAAGATTGATATGCTTGATTTTGCTGATTTGGTAGCTATTAATAAGTTTGATAAACGCGGTGCACAGGATGCCTTGCGGGATGTAAAAAAACAATATCAGCGAAATCATCAATTATGGCATGAAGATGCTGAGAAATTACCGGTTTTTGGAACCATAGCTTCCCAATTTAACGACCCGGGTATGAATACCCTGTATCGCCAAATTATGGATAAGCTTGTCGAAAAAACAAAAGCCGATCTTGATTCTACTTTTGAGATTTCAGCTGAAATGAGTGAGAAAATCTTTGTGATTCCGCCCAAAAGAACCCGTTACCTTTCAGAAATTGCTGAAAATAACAGGAGTTACGACGAAAAAGCCGCTAACCAGGCAGAAGTAGCGCAAAAACTATACGGAGTTTTTAAAACAATCGAGTCGGTTTCCGGTTTGGAAATGACAGGTAATCAATCTAAATACTTAGAAAAGCACGGTCTTGATCAGGAAGAGATTATGGTGTTTTCTCAGGACTCTCAAAAGGATTTTCTAAAATTGCTTTTTGCAGAGTTTGATCGTGTGAAAATGGATTTAGATCCTTATAACTGGGAAGTGATTCAGAGCTGGCAGGAAAAGGTAAATAAATATGTAGAGCCCATTTATTCATTTAAGGTTCGCGACAAAGAGATAAAAATAGATACGCATACCGAATCGCTTTCGCATACTCAAATTCCAAAAGTTGCCCTTCCAAAATATAAAGCCTGGGGTGATATTTTAAAATGGTGCCTTCAGGAAAATGTTCCGGGAGAATTTCCTTATACCGCCGGTCTTTACCCTTTTAAAAGACAGGGAGAAGATCCTACCCGTATGTTTGCCGGTGAAGGTGGCCCCGAAAGAACCAATAGGCGGTTTCATTACGTGAGTATGGGCTTGCCTGCAAAAAGGCTTTCAACCGCTTTCGATTCGGTTACGCTTTATGGAAATGATCCGGATAAACGTCCCGATATTTATGGGAAAATTGGTAATTCAGGGGTTTCTATTTGTTGTTTGGATGATGCTAAAAAACTCTATTCAGGCTTCGATTTGGCCGATGCGATGACTTCGGTAAGTATGACCATAAACGGGCCGGCACCTATGTTGCTTGGTTTCTTTATGAATGCAGCCATAGATCAGCAATGCGAGAAGTATATTAAGGAGCATGGATTGGAAAATAAGGTTGAAGAACAATATAAAGAGCTTTATGACGATCGAAATCTGGATCGTCCTGCTTATCGCGGTGAGTTGCCCGAAGGTAACAATGGACTTGGTTTAATGCTATTGGGAATTACCGGAGACCAGGTACTACCGGCAGAGGTCTACCGGGAGATAAAGGAGAAAACCATGAATGTGGTTCGCGGTACTGTACAGGCCGATATTTTAAAAGAAGACCAGGCACAAAATACCTGTATTTTCTCCACAGAATTTGCTTTAAGGCTAATGGGAGATGTACAGGAGTATTTTATAAAAGAAAAAGTAAGAAACTTCTACTCGGTTTCAATTTCAGGATACCATATTGCTGAAGCCGGAGCCAATCCAATTACCCAGTTGGCATTTACTTTGGCCAATGGGTTTACCTATGTTGAATATTACCTAAGCAGGGGAATGGATATCAATAAATTTGGTCCAAACCTTTCGTTCTTCTTTTCTAACGGAATTGACCCCGAATATGCGGTAATAGGAAGGGTGGCACGTAAAATTTGGTCTAAAGCACTTAAGCATAAATATGGGGCAAACCCCAGAGCACAAATGCTAAAATATCATATTCAAACTTCTGGTAGGTCATTACACGCCCAGGAGATAGATTTTAACGATATTAGAACAACCCTCCAGGCGCTTTATGCTATTTACGATAACTGTAATTCGCTTCACACCAACGCTTACGATGAGGCTATTACAACACCTACAGAAGCTTCGGTAAGAAGGGCAATGGCGATTCAGTTGATTATTAATAAGGAATTAGGACTTGCCAAGAATGAAAATCCAATTCAGGGCTCTTTTATTATTGAAGAATTAACCGATCTTGTGGAAGAAGCCGTTTTAACCGAGTTTGACCGAATTACCGAAAGGGGAGGTGTGCTTGGTGCTATGGAGACTATGTACCAACGCGGTAAAATTCAGGAGGAAAGTTTGCATTATGAAACTTTAAAACATAATGGCGATTACCCAATTATTGGTGTAAATACTTTTTTAAGTTCTACCGGTTCTCCCACTGTAACCCCGGGAGAAGTAATTAGAGCAACAGAAGAAGAAAAGCAGCATCAACTTAAAACTTTGAATACCCTGCATAAAGCCAAGGAGGATTCGGCCGAAGAAGCTTTAGAGAAAATTAAAGAGGCAGCTATTAAAAACAAGAATATTTTTAAAGAATTAATGGAAGCCACCAAGGTTTGCTCCCTGGGCCAAATAACCCAGGCAATGTTCGAGGTTGGCGGGCAGTATAGAAGAAATATGTAAGCAGAGAGCCACTTTTCCAAAGCCATAGCTTTGGAAAAGTGTGCGAATCGCTTATCCCGAAGATCGCAGCGAAATAGGGATCTTTACTGGCAAAATGTTTGTGAATTTGTTTCGGTATCTGCAATTTTAGCCGGCAGTTTTAAAGCATTTGCCATCATAAAATCGCCGGTGCTTTTTAGTATTTCATTTTCTTCCTGGATGAAGTCTACAATTCGGGAAAACCATGCTGCAGATTTCTTCTGCTTTTTGAAATAATGGTAGTTTTCTATAATTATCTAATTGCATAGTACTTAAAACTTTTATCCTTTTTATTGGGTAGAGCTAAAATTTCAGATTAGTTTTGCAAATTATTAATTTTAACCTGTAACTGCGTAAGTTTCAAAAACATATTGCTATGGAAAATATCTGGTTATATGCCATAGGCGCGTTTACCGCATTTTTTGCAATTAATAATCCGGTAGGGAATATTCCTATTTTTTTAAGCCTAACAAAGCAGGCCGATGGTAAAAGAAAGCGGTTTATCTCAAAGAAGGCAACTTTTACGGCTTTTGTGATTGTAACAGGCTTTGTATTGTTGGGGAAATATATTTTTCAGCTTTTTGGATTAACTATTCCCGCCTTTAAAATTACGGGTGGGATTTTGGTATTCTTTGTAGGTTTTGAAATGATAAGGGCACAACAGTCAAGTATTGATAACCAGACAGAAGTAGATTTTAACGAAGGCATTTCTATCTCTCCACTGGCAATTCCAATTCTGGCCGGGCCAGGAACTATTGTAACTGCAGTAAACTATACTACAACTGCCAGTTATATGGATATGGGAATTGTGGTGGCCATGTTTGCTTTAATTATGTTTTTAAATCACCTCGCTTTTATTTCCAGTGAGTATTTAGTACGATTTATAGGTCAGAATAAAATTGTTGTGATCGAAAAAATAATGGGCTTAATTATAGCTATTATTGGAACTAATATGCTTATAGAAGGTATTAAAATTGCTTTTTATGAATAACAAGCTTAGATATACTAAATTTTTCTAAGTTGTTGAATCCACTCAGCAATCATTTTATCAAAAAGATGAATTTCTTTTTTCAATAAAACTAAAAACTCACTTTCCCTTACACCAGAAAATTCCAGGTTTTTACAAAGTAGTTTTAGGCTTTTACTTGCTTTTCTAATATTTCTAACACGTTCTAATCTAGAGCTATAGTTTTTAGCCGTAGCTATAGAGGCAACACCCGGAGCCAGTTGAAGGGATTCATTTATAAGGTCTCCGGCATACCTGTTTTTGGGGCAATTGGAAATACTCATTTCCAATATGTGTTTGTCTTGCGTAAAATGTACAGCCATTGCCCTGGAAAGCCTAAAGATTTCCAATGCTTTACGATAAACCGGGGTTTGAGTTGTATTGTTGGGAAATACCTGCGCCATAAAATATTAATTTCAGTATAAAATTAGCGAGAAATTAAATAGCCTGACTTAATGTTTTAAACTTAGAATTATATTTTACCTTTGATTAGATGGTATTACTTAAATAAAACTTTAATATGCAAATTGATGAGCTTAATTGGGCTATTCTAACTCGCCTACAGGAAAACGCCCGATATTCTTTTGCGGAAATTGGGAGGGAAATAGGTTTAAGTTCCCCGGCAGTAGCAGAAAGAGTGAAGAAAATGGAGGATGCGGGGATCATAAAAGGCTATAAAACTGAAATATCTTACAATAAAACAGGGCATCAGTTAAAAGCCGTGATCACTCTTCGTGCTTTTATGGGGAGGTTAAAACCTTTTTTAGAAAAGGTAAAGGAGTTTCCGGAAGTGATTAATTGTTATCGTATTACCGGGAACGAAAATATTATAATGGAAGTTATTTTAAGAGACCAGTCTCATTTAGAAGAATTAATAGATAAACTAATTACTTATGGTGAGACCAAAACACATATCGTTCTTTCTCAAGTGGTAGCCTTTGCTCCTATAAATAAGAATAATGCCAAATTCCCTTAAAAATTAGGGATGATTTTGTCTTAGTTATTAAGGCTATAGAAGAATATTTTTGTTCTGTTTTATATACTTCAGTTAAATTGTTTGAATTTTTGAGTCTATTTTAACTATATTTTGAAGCTTGTATTGTCTTTAGTTAAATAATAGCAAATTGTAATTTTATTAATATTACCACGACTATACTCTGGCTATTTTTGTTTAAAAGAAATTGCATTATGAGAAAGTATAGTACGTTATTTCTAATTATGGCAGCCTTAACCGGTGCAATAGGATTTTCAGGTTTAAACTTTGAAGGGATTGAAGTAGTAAGAGTATTATTTCTAGTCTTTGCAGACTTACTGGTAGTGTCTCTAGTTGCACGCCTCTTTTTTAAAAACGACAACTTAAGGTTACAACGCGTTAAAAAATAAAAGATATCCTATATAACATTTATAAGCCCTCATCTAATGATGAGGGTTTTTTTATGCACGATCTTTGATATCTATGCTTATATTTATACTAATTATACCATATTATGATAAAAAAGATTCCTTTTCTAATTTTACTTTTAATCTTTATTCCTCAATTGGGAAATAGTCAGGAGTTTAAAATTCCTTTCGGTACTATTGTAGATTCAATTCCGGTTAGCGATACCTTAGAAGACGATTTTGCAATTTATCTTCCTCGAAATTTTGATGAAAAGAAAGAATGGCCTGTAATTTTTGTTTTCGATCCTCAGGGTAGGGGGCGGTCAACTGCCCAATTTTTTAGAACCATAGCCGAAAAGCAATCTTATATAATTGCAGCGTCTAATATAAACCTTAAACAAGATTCTTTAAAAAACAACATTACTAAAATAGCACCACTCATTAACCGGGTAGATGGCATGTTTGCTATAGATAGGGAGCAGGTTTTTTTAGCAGGGCTGGCAGAAGGTGGGCAATTAGCTAGTGCACTGCCTTTTATTTATAATAATATAGCAGGAGTATTAGCGGTAGAAAATTCCTGGTTGAATACTGATTATTTGAATACTGGAAAAGAGTTCTTTTTTAGCGCGGTGGCCTGTGATGATAAGTATACTAAGAATGTTTTGACTGAAATAAAAGATATTTTGGATAAAGAGAATTTTCCTACAGAAATTAATTTTTATTCGTGTAACGGTAAAACCGAATGGCCTAACATGGATGTGATAGAAAACGCTGTTGCAGGCTTTACATTGCAAGCTATAAAAAATGGGAAAAGGCCTGCAGATTTAGATTTAATTACAGCCCTCTATAATGCCGAAGTTGAGTATGCCCAGGTTTTAAGGCGTACTCGCAATTATTATCAATCCTTTGAAAAATTAAAGCAAATTGAAGACAAGTATGACGGTTTTGGCCTTGAAGTAGATTTGGGTGACCAAATAAAGAATATTAGGCGCAATAAAGCTTTTAAGCAACAAAGACGTGATTATCGTAACGCTATCAATACAGAAAATGAGAAGCAGGAGGAGTATGTTTATTATTTAGATGCCGATGTGGCGATTTCCAATTTTGAAAATATAGGTTGGTGGGTGGCCCAGGTTGAAGAATTAAAGCAACAATCAGAGAAATTAACCGGTCCCAAACAAAAAATGGCTAGTAGGCTTCTTGGGTTTTTAGATAATTATAGTGAAACCTATTATAATGCATATATAAACTCCCAGGCAAAAGCAAAATCCAAAATCTTTGTGAGTGTGCTTCGCACTATTTTCGCTAAAGACGATCCTGCAGCTTATCTTACTATTATTAAAATTGCGGGACATGATGGAGATCACGAAACGGCTTTACTTTACCTTGAGGATTTACTTAAAACCGGTTATAAGGATATGGATGCCCTATATAATATTGAAGGTATTTTAGATCTAAAACTAAGTAAAGCATATAATGATAAAATTAGGGAGTATCTGGGTACAGCAAAGTATTACAAGGCAGGTAGTTAACATGAAATCATTAAGCTTTTATTTCTTAATGCTGCTCCATACTTCAATTAACAACCAAAGATTACAGTCAAGTTTCAGCGGGATATGAAGATGAGATTTAAGTATCCTGAACGTATTCTGTTTTCAAAAGAAGATTTAGTTGAATTTAAAGACCTGTATTTTTAAAATTGATTCAACTTTTAATGTGATAGTTCATTTTTTAAGAACTGCGTCTGAAGTTTCTTTTAAACTGAAAAATAAGGTACTAAGAACACCGGTTTAAGTGAAATATGAAGAATTATACTTTAGCACTAATGGAAGGGGGTTTAATTTGAATGTTTTTTTATTAGGATTTAATTTCAGATTCGGAATCCTATGATTAGCTGTTTCTGCCGTTTACAAATCTTACCAATAGAGAAACCACCTACTCCGGCGGACGACACCTTGATTTAAGGATACCGGAGGGTGATTTCATTTATGTGAATTCTAATAAAGCCTTTAGACTTTCTTGTTCCTATAGTGCCTACTCAAAACTATTGGGAAATAGCTATAAAGGCAGGTGTGTAAAAGTTTAAATAAGTGCCCCCGATAATCTCAATCGGTTACTTATTTACTCTATAATAAAGGCTTAATACCATCAGGCTTGCCTCGAAATTAAAAATTTGTTTTTAACGAATGCCTCGTGCGCTTGCACTGAGGTAGTTTATTTATCTGTTATGCGCTGTTCCAAATTCAGCATAGGCATTCATGCCATGTTCATGAGTATCAAGACCTTCGGTTTCTTCTTTTTCTTCCATTCTTAGTCCCATTGTAGATTTAATAACCGAGAGAATTACATAAGCAGAAATACAGGAAAAAGCACCAATAATGCCCACACCTGTTAGCTGGGTAAGAAACTGGTCAAAACCGGCCAGGGTTCCGAAGATTCCTACGGCAAGCGTACCCCAAATTCCGCACGCAAGGTGAACGGCTACCGCACCAACAGGATCATCCAGTTTAAGTTTATCGATTAAGGAAACTCCAAATACAATAACTCCTCCGGCTATCAAGCCAATAAGTACAGCTTCTAGCGGAGACATAAGATCTGCACCGGCAGTTATAGCAACCAACCCACCTAAAATTCCGTTTAGGAACATGGTTAGGTCGTAGTTTTTATAAGCTATGGTAGAAACTAAAAAAGCAGCAAGCCCACCAGATGCAGCAGCAAGACAAGTGGTTACAAGGGTAATAGAGGTTAGGGAAGGATCGGCTGAAAGGACAGAGCCTCCATTAAACCCAAACCAACCTAACCATAGAATGAATACACCTGCCGTTGCCAAAGGAATATTATGTCCGGGAATGGCGTGAGACCGGCCATCTTTTCCAAACTTACCTAAACGAGCACCCAATAGGTAAATAGCTATTAAGGCCCCCCATCCACCTACAGAATGTACCAGACTGGAACCGGCGAAATCGTAAAAACCAATTTCGTCTAAAAATCCGCCACCCCATTTCCAGGAACCTATAATAGGATAAATAATGGCAATATAGATTATAGAGAAAAGCATAAAACTTCCCAGCTTAATTCTTTCAGCCACTGCCCCGGAAACTATAGTTGCTGCCGTTGCAGCGAACATGCCCTGGAAAAGGAAGTCTGTCCAGTAGGTATACCCATTGTTATAGGTGAGATCTAAAGCACCATCTGTTATCGGGGCGTTTAACCCAAATAGGTCAAAGAAATGATCGGGAATAATACCTGCTAAAAATGAGCCTGGATACATAAGGTTAAATCCAAGTATAGCATAAGTTAATAAGCCCGCGCAAATAATAAAAACATTTTTAAATAGGATGTTAATGGCATTTTTTTGCCTGGTTAGTCCTACCTCAAGAAGAGAAAAGCCTAAATGCATAAAAAATACCAGGACGGTGCATACCATCATCCAAACATTGTTAGTAGTAAGTAATTCCATAAGGATAAATTTTTTAATGAGTTGATATTTAGGAAAGCGAATCGGTTCCTTTTTCTTTAGTTCTTATACGGTAGGCTTCTTCTACCGGGCTTACAAAAATCTTCCCATCTCCCACAGAGCCGGTGTATGCAACTTTTAAGATGGTTTCTACCGTTCTTTCTAAATTATGATTTGATACTACTAAAGAGATTTTGCGTCGTTGAATATCACTGGTGCTGTAAGATACGCCGCGATAAACGTGACCTTGCTTTTCGTTACCTACCCCGGTAACATCCCAATATGTAAAAAAATTTACTTCGGTTTCGTGGAGAGCTTTCTTAACTTCATCAAATTTAGACTTTCTAATTATTGCCTCTATTTTCTTCATACAAATCTACTTTTAGTTTGTATAAAAGTATAAAAATATCGGTTTTATTGTAGAAAAATAGGGGGTATTGGTTAATTTATATTGAATATTTAAAAACAACCCCTATAAAATTAGGGGTTGTTTTTTGAAAAGTGGTAAAATTATGTAGTTTGTAAAATTTTTGAGTATGTTAAGAGAGTTTCCCAAGGAAAAGACCTAGAACAACAGCTAAAATTCCAATAATTATACTTCCAAAGGCATAAAAAAAGAAATTTAGATAATCTCCCGACCGCAAGAGCGATTGATTTTCAAAGACAAAGGTAGAGAAGGTAGTGAAGCCCCCGCAAAAACCCACGGCAAGAAATAGAACGGTATTCGAATTAAGGAAATTATGTTTTGCGGCATAGCCCAGCACTAAACCAAGTAATAAACTACCAAGGATATTTGCGGTAAAAGTACCATAGGGTATAAAAAAACGCTCAGAATTTAAACTTTTACTGATTAGATATCGAAATGTACTACCCAGGCCACCACCTACAAAAATCAATAATAGCTGTTTAAACATAGAGGTTTATTTTATTGGAATATAAAGATGGGTAATCCATTTAGCCGGATTTGCAACCTCTTCGGGCGAAGTTAAGTAAACCTCAAAATTATTGGCATCTTCGGCTACTTCAAGTTCATTGGCCTGTATATAATTATAGGCAGTGTTCCAGGCTTCTTTAAGATTCTTATAATCCCCTTTTAAGGTGGTTTTTAGAACCTTTTGATTAGGCATTAGCCCTGTTAGAATTTCACTATTGGCCGGAGTGATAACTTCACTGGGGGTAAATATTCCCGCCGAAAAAATGGCTGTTCCTGCCGTTTCGTTCCATTGATTATAAAGTATAAAAGGATTGCCGCTTTTCTCAATTTCATTTTTATCCATATAGCCAGAAACTTCACTAAACATAGATGCCATCTTTTTGTCTATTTGACTAATTTTACTTGCCGTAGTGGTATACATATAATAACCACCACCATGCTGAATAACGCCATCTACATTAATGGTATAAGTGTCCATTTTATTTAAGATTACATTTTCTATATTGTTAAGTCCCTCCTGAAATTTTGGGCGCATCATTTCGGTTATACTTTGTTCCTGAAAAACAAAGGCCAGTTTTTCCATAAAACTTTGTTGTCCTTTTATTCCCCAAATAATTTCAGTTCCATCTTTAATTTCATTGAACTCCCAGTATACCTGGCTTGTAGATTCTCCGAAAGGTGTTTTTAAAACAAGTTCCTGTTCAATTTCAGCATAGGGCTTAGCAGAAATGGTTTTTATCTCACCATCGCCGGCAGCTTCACTTTTCCAGGAATAACTTGCGCTGTCACCACTGGTTTTTGCTCCATATTCAATAATCATATCATCGTTTTCAGTAGACCATGGTTCCCAATTTTCCCAGTTTTTAAGTTCATTTACTTCCTGGAAAACCATTTCTACCGGAGCGGTAATTACTTTAGTTTCTTCAATTTGATAATTTCCATCTTTTGTGGCTATATAAATGGACCCTGCAATAATTACTATCAATAGGAGAAAGAAAAGGTATTTTAAAATTTTCATAGGAGTTGGTTTGGTAACGAAGATACTTATTTTAACAATATTTTGTAAATAAGGTATTTAGGGATTCAAAAATGTTTTGAGTATAAACAGTAAACCTATAAAAGCAAGAAAAGCTACAAGTACCCACATACTTCCTTTATATTGCTTTTTGTGTAATAAAGTATCTTTTTTGTAACTAAGTGTAATAACAATTACAAAAACAACTATAAATAAGCCTGCGAAAACGAGTTGGCCGGTGCTAAACATTTTTATATACTTTTATGCAAAGTTAAGGTTTTAGGCTTAATCTATAATCGATTTAAAATTTATTAAAATGAAGAAAGGACTCTCTGCAGTAAAGCAATTTCACAAGGTCTTTAAATTAGGCATTTCTGAAGAACCGAGAGCCTCCCTGGGTAAAGGCAAGAACCGTTTACGTTACGAGTTAATGAAAGAGGAAAACGAAGAATACCTTGAGGCTGTGAATAGGGGAGACCTTACGGAAGTGGCCGATGCCCTGGGTGATATGTTATATGTTTTGTACGGAACTATTATAGAACACGGTTTAGAACACAAAATTGAAGCAATTTTTAATGAAATACAGGCAAGTAATATGAGCAAGCTTGATAAAGACGGAAAACCCTTATATAATGAAAGCGGGAAAGTAATTAAAGGGCCGGGCTATGTAAAGCCTAATATAGCCAAAGTACTTAAAGATTAAGATAATTTTAATTCCATTAAAAAGAGGCTGTCTGAAAAGTCTATTCTCGTCAAGCTGAACTTTTTTCAACTTCTAACTTGCTTTTAATTACCACCACCTTAGATTTTGAAATAAATTCAAGTGACGGTTTTAAAGCCTTCTCAGACAGCTTCTTTGTTTTTTGTGAAAATACCGGTATTTTACTTTATCAAATATCTCCAACCATGTCTGTCTTCGGCCTGGTTGTATTGAATTTTCATTAGCTGATCTTTAAATGACTTTCCGTAAGAATCTTCCAGCTCAGGAAGTTCAAACTTTTCGTCTTTATATCCAAAGCCAGAAATAGGATTGATTACCGTTGCGGTACCAGAACCAAAAATTTCCTTTAACTCGCCATTTCTTGCCGCCTCTACAATTTCAGAAACTTTTACTTTTCTTATTTCTACTTCAATATTAAGATCTTTAGCCAGGTCTATGACACTTTTTCGGGTAACTCCATCTAAAATCCTATCGCTTGTAGGCGCGGTAATTAGTTTGTCGCCAATTCTAAAGAAAATATTCATTGTTCCTGCTTCTTCCAGGAATTCGTGGGTATTGGCATCGGTCCAAATTATTTGTTGAAAACCGGCCTCTTTAGCAAGATTGGTTGGGTAAAATTGCGCGGCATAATTTCCGGCAGCTTTTGCGGCACCGACCCCACCATTGGCAGCACGACTATATTTCTCTGAAAATTGAACCCTTACTTCGCCACTGTAATAGGCTTGTGCCGGGGAACAAATAATCATAAACTTATATTTGGTTGACGGGTTTGCAGAAACGCCCTCCTCGGTAGCAATAACAAACGGGCGAATGTACAATGAGTTTCCAAATCCTTTTTTAATCCAGGCTTTATCTAATTTTAACAATTCTTCCAGCCCGCTAAAGAAAAATTCTTTCGGAAACTCCGGAATAGCTAACCTTGCGCTGGATTTGTTGATCCTTTTAAAATTTTCTTCCGGTCTAAAAAGCCAAATTTGATCGTCTTCATCCTTATAAGCCTTCATTCCTTCAAAAACAGCCTGTCCATAATGAAATACTTTTGCCGATGGATCCATTTCTATGGAACCATAAGGTCTAATTTTAGGGGTTTGCCATTGGCCATTATCATAATCACATTCAAACATGTGGTCTGTGAAAATTTCGCCAAAAACCAGATTGTCAAAATTTACTTCTTCAATTTTAGACTTTTGGACTTTGTTTATTTCAAGCTGGTTAGTATCGTATTTCATTATCATTAATTTAGCACACAAATTTACCTAAATTAAAACAGAATCAAAATCTAAAGTTTTGGTAAATTTGTTTGCTTACAGTGTTTTAACTAAATATAATAATATGAGAAAAATTGTGTTCCTCCTTGGTTTATCGTTAATTTTTGTAGCCTGTAAAGGAGAAAAATCTAAAACAGAGGTTGAGGTAATAGACCAATCAACTCCTGTTTCTTACAATTCTTATGGAGAAAAGATTTCACCTGAAAATAGCCTAACGAATGCTGAGGCCCTTGAAAGGTATACTTCATTAAAACCCGGTGACACTCTGGAGATTAAATTTGCATCAAAAATAAAGAGCGTTTGTAAAAAGAAGGGCTGTTGGATGGTGGTAGAGCTCCCCGAACAAAATGATGTAAGGGTAACTTTTAAAGATTACGGCTTTTTTGTTCCAAAAAATATTGAAAACACTGAGGTAATCGTTAAAGGGAAAGCTTTTTTAAATGAAATGTCGGTTGAAGATCAAAAGCATTATGCAGAAGATGAGGGAAAGTCTGAAGCAGAAATAGCTGCGATTACTTCACCAAAAAGCTCCAGGGCTTTTGTAGCTAATGCGGTACTTCTAAAACAATAAAGTGGAAAGAAAAATAATAAAAACCGGCGATGGGTCGGTTACCATACATTTAAGCGAGTGGGATGAGCAATACCACTCTAAACATGGTGCCATACAGGAAGCACAACACGTTTTTATAAAAATGGGATTGCAATATTGGGTTGGCTTAAATAAGGAGAATAAACTTTCTATATTAGAAATAGGTTTTGGTACCGGCCTTAATGCATTTATCACTTTTTTGGAAGCTAAAAAGCTTAAGCTAAATATAAATTATACAGGAGTAGAAGCCTATCCTGTAGCTAAGAATGAAATAGATGCCTTGAATTACGCTGAAATGCTTTCCGCAGAAAACCAGTTGCATTCATTTCATAAAATGCATGAAATATTGTGGAATGAGGTAGCGACTATTTCCGAATCTTTTCAGCTTGAAAAACAGCAAAAGCGATTTGAGGATATTGAAGATCGTGATAAGTATGATTTAGTGTTTTTTGATGCTTTTGGAGCCAGGGTTCAACCAGAGCTTTGGACTGAAGAAATTTTCGAAAAAATGTTTGCCGCTATGAAAAAAAATAGTGTTTTGGTAACTTATTCGGCAAAGGGAAGCGTGAGAAGGGCTATGCAAACGGCAGGATTTATAGTAGAAAGGCTTCCAGGCCCGCCAGGTAAACGTGAAATGTTAAGAGCTTTAAAAAACTAGCGAATATTCCTGTTAAATAGGTGGTAATATTTAGCTAAGGTTTATTCTTGTTGTTATCTTGTAAGGAAAAATGCGCGTATTAATTACAGGGGCTACTGGCTTAATTGGATCTAAAATTAGTCAGTTATGTCTAGACAAGGGAATAGAGGTTTGCTATCTTTCTACCAGCAAAGAAAAGTTAGAAAGTAAAGAAAATTATAAGGGGTTTTACTGGAATCCAAATAATAATGAAATTGATAGTGATGCCATAAAAGGTGTTGATGCTATTATTAATTTGGTAGGTGCCAGTATTGCTGAACGCTGGACACCGAAACAAAAAAAAACTATTCTAAAAAGCCGAACCGAAACAGCAAACTTACTCTACAAATGCTTACAGGAAAACAAGCACCAGGTGAAATACCTGGTTTCTGCAAGTGCCATTGGGATTTACCCCAGTTCTTTAGAAAAATTATATGCCGAAGAAGATAAAGGTGTAGATAACTCTTTTGTAGGTGAGGTTGTAGTAAAATGGGAAGAGGTTGTAGATAATTTTAAGGATTTGGGGCTGGAGGTTGCCAAGATTAGAGTTGGCCTTGTACTTGCGCAAAATGGTGGAATGTTACAAAAACTCAAAGAGCCTGTGAATTTTAATGTAGGTTCACCACTTGGTAGTGGGAAACAATGGCAGTCCTGGATTCATATAGACGATATTAGCGGTATTTTTATGTTTGCTTTAGAAAATCAATTAAACGGAGTTTATAATGCTGTGGCCCCCAATCCTGTAACTAATAAAGAATTAGTGAACGAGGTAGCTTCAAAAATGGGGAAACCGGTTTGGTTGCCAAATGTTCCAAAAGTAGCCCTTAAACTTGTTTTAGGAGAAATGTCTCACCTTGTGTTATCCAGCCAGTTGGTGAGCAGTGACAAGATAGAGCAGGAGGGGTATAATTTTAAATATGTAAACCTTGCCAAAGCGTTGGAAGATTTATTGGCTTAATAGAAAGCTTATGGAATTAGGAATAAAAAAAAGCTGTCAAAAAAAAATCGACAGCCTTTTTTCTATTTCAATAGATGTGAACCTTATTAAGCTTTATTAGCTTTTAGGTTAATTTTTAAAATGATATCATCACTTACAAAATTATCTCCTAATCCGTCAAAAACAGATTTAGATCCAAAGTTTACATTCCAGTTGGTTCTATCTATACTAAACTCTTCACTGCTAATTTCGATACTATTTTTAGACTGGCTTATGCTAACCGGAAAAGTAATATTTTTGGTTTTATCCTTAATGGTAAGATTGCCAGATAAAAGTTTTTCACCTTCTTTTTCAGTAATTCCGGTTACTTCAAAGGTAGCTTCCGGGTATTTAGGAGCATTAAAAAAATCACCTTCTTTCCCTTCTACTGTTCCCATTAAGTGAGCTTCAAGATCCTTTTTATCTTTTCCTTCAAGATCGGTAACGTTAATAGATAGCATATCAATGACAAAACTTCCACTTTCAATAATACTATCATTAGCACTAAAAGTACCTTCGGTAAATTTTATAGTCCCGGTATGGGTATTGGTTGGCTTGCTTCCTTTCCATTCAATGATAGAGGCTGCGGTGTCTACTTTAAACTCCATAGCTTCTGCCTGCGCAGTGGCGGCATCTTTAGCATCAGAAGTTTCTGCTTTATTTTTATCGTTTTTACACCCTACAACTACAGTTAAAAAAGCTGCAATCATTAAAGTGCTTAAAATTGATTTTTTCATTGTGTTAGAAATTTGGTTTTTATTTAGGTTGCGAAATTACATAAACTAGAAAAAGCTTAATGCTAAAAAAATATTAAATAGTAATAATGACATTTTGACACCGAATCATTATTGGCAATGATTTTGACCCGTTGTGCATATATTAAAATGCAAGAAAAAATGAGCAAGAATAAAAATGAAGAACTACAGGATAAACCTGTAAAAGATCAAGTAGAAGACGTTATAGATGAGGCTATAGAAGAAGTTGAAAATGAAGAAGGAAAGAAGGAAGCGAAAGAGGAAACGCCTGAACTTACTGAGGAAGAAAAATTAAAAGAAGATCTTAAAAAGGAAAAAGATAAGTTTTTAAGGCTTTTTGCTGAATTTGAAAACTATAAAAGAAGAACTTCAAAAGAGCGATTAGAGTTATTTAAAACTGCCAATCAGGAAGTAATGACCGCCATGTTGCCAGTCCTGGATGATTTTGACAGGGCTTTAAATGAGCTTCGTAAACAGGGAGATGAAAATTTGGTCCATGGGGTAGAACTTATTCATAACAAACTAAAAGAAACCCTTAAGAGTAAAGGTCTTGAGCCTATGCTGGTGAAAGAGGGAGATACTTTTGACTCTGAGCTTCACGAGGCCATTACCCAAATACCTGCGCCTAAAGATAAACTTAAAGGCAAGATAGTTGATGTAGTAGAAAGAGGTTATAAACTTGGGGAACGTATTATTAGATATCCTAAGGTAGTAACCGGGAAATAAATCAGCTTTTTTAGAATTCGCAAAACGAGACCATGAAAGAAGATTATTACGACATATTAGGCATAAGTAAAGGAGCTTCTACTGCCGAAATTAAAAAGGCATACCGAAAGATGGCCATTAAATATCACCCAGATAAAAATCCGGGAGATAGTGAGGCTGAAGAGAAATTTAAAAAATCGGCTGAAGCATACGAAGTACTAAGCAACGAAGATAAACGTGCCCGTTACGACAGGTTTGGTCATCAGGCATTTGAAGGTGGCGCCGGTGGTGGCGGTGGCTTTGGCGGTATGGATATGGACGATATATTCAGCCAGTTTGGAGATATCTTTGGTGGCGGCTTTAGCGGAGGCGGTGGCTTTTCTGGTTTTGGTGGCGGCTTTGGTGGTGGCCAAAGGCGTGCAAAAGGAAGTAACCTAAGAATAAGGGTAAGCCTTACACTGGAAGAAATAGCGAAAGGTGCCGAGAAAAAGATAAAAGTAAAACGGAAGGTTCAGGCTCCCGGTACTACTTATAAAACCTGTACTACCTGTAAAGGTACCGGGCAGGTAACACGTGTTACCAATACTATTTTGGGTAGAATGCAAACAGCTTCTCCTTGTACCGCTTGTAGTGGTTCTGGACAAATAATAGATAAGAGGCCACCTGAAGCAGATGCGCATGGTTTGGTACAAAAAGAAGAAACAGTATCTATTAAAATTCCTTCAGGAGTTGAAGATGGTATGCAGCTAAAAGTTTCCGGAAAAGGAAATGAGGCGCCCGGAAATGGAATTGCCGGCGATTTACTTGTGGCCATAGAAGAGAAAGAGCATCATAGTCTAAAAAGGGAAGGCGATAACCTTCATTACGATTTATACATTAGCTTATCGGAAGCTGTGCTCGGATCTTCAAGAGAAATAGATACCGTGACAGGAAAAGTGAGAATAAAGATTGAAGAAGGTGTACAATCTGGAAAAATTCTTAGGCTTAGAGGAAAAGGTATAGGAAGTCTTAATGGTTACGGAAAAGGAGATTTACTGGTACATGTAAATGTATGGACACCTAAAAACATTAATAAAGAACAGCGCGATTTCTTTGAAAGAATGGCAGAAGATGATAATTTTAGGCCTAACCCAGAGAAAAGTGATAAATCATTTTTTGAGAAAGTAAAAGATATGTTTTCTTAGAACCTCGCTTTTAAGAAAAAATTTATATATTTGATTATCACTAAGTCTTTTAGTGATAATTTTTCTTTTTCATAGCAATTTTTTTCCCATCCTTAATTATTTAAGGGTGGGTTTTCTGTTTTTGGGCAGTTAGAAAAGCAAATTTTTTCTTAATCTAAAACATCTCTCAAGCTATTTCAATATATTTACTCGATAATCGAGCTTAAAACGCCCTGAGGCTTGTCTCGAAGATTAAACAATTTTTCGAAAGAATATCTCGTGAGCATGCTCTTGGCTGGTTCACCCCATAAACAAGTGTAAAACCTTTAATTCAAAGCTATGGTTGGGGTTTCTTAACCTTAGCCTTCTATAAGTCTTGTAACGAGCAATTTATTTATATCAATTTTCTATATGGAAAACCTCTTAGTCGCAGAAAATATCTATAAGCAATTTGGCAATTTTACTGCACTAAATAATGTTTCAATAGCTATTCCACGCGGTAGTATATTTGGTCTTTTAGGCCCAAATGGCGCAGGAAAAACCACACTTCTTAGAATAATTAACCAAATTACCATGCCAGATAGAGGGCAGGTTTATTTAGACGGTAAACCTTTGCAACCCGGGGATGTAGCGCATATAGGTTACCTGCCCGAAGAACGCGGACTTTACAAATCTATGAGAGTTGGGGAGCAGGCACTTTATCTTGCCCGGTTAAAGGGACTTTCTAAAACGGAAGCCGAAGAGCGTCTAAAGTATTGGTTTGATAGATTGCAAATTGAAGGCTGGTGGAACAAAAAAATTCAGGAGCTTTCTAAAGGGATGGCACAAAAAATACAGTTTATTATCACGGTTTTACATCAACCTAAATTGTTGATTTTTGATGAACCATTCAGTGGCTTCGATCCTGTAAATGCCGGTTTAATTAAAAATGAAATCCTTCAGTTAAAAGAGGAGGGTGCAACAATACTTTTTTCCACACATCGTATGGATAGTGTAGAAGAGTTGTGCGATTATATGGCTTTAATTCATCAATCAAATAAATTGTTAGATGGTAAGGTTTCAGAGATTAAACGAGCCTATAAGTCCAATACTTACGAAGTAGGCCTGGAGTCTGAAAATAATATGGTGCTTTTAAATGATTTGAAAGAGAAATTTGTAGTCGGAAATACAAACTTTAAGAGCATAAACGACGATCTTAAAGTAACAATTCAGTTAAATAACCGGGAAACACCAAACCAGTTATTGGAGTACCTTATAGAAAAGGCCCGTGTAAATCATTTTGTAGAAGTTATTCCTTCAGTAAACGATATATTCATTAAAACGGTCACTCAAAATGCGTAACCTAAAGCTAATAATTCAGCGCGAATACCTGGCAAGGGTAAGGAATAAGACCTTTATAATTATGACTTTTCTGAGCCCGCTTATATTGATAGGGATGTTTGCATTAATAGCTTATTTGAGTATGCTTAATAGTAGTGAACAGCGCATTATTGGATTGTACGATGAGACCCAAATGTTTACTTCAGAATTTAAAGACCAAAAGGAGGTTCAATATTTAGATTTATCGGGTAAATCTTTAGAAGAGGCAAAAAAAATGGTGAATGAGCAGGAGTATTACGGCCTCATTTATATTCCTTCAAATATTGGGAAAGATCTTGAAGGTATTCAGTTTTTTGGGAATGAATCGCCCGGTTTAGGGACTATACAGGCTATAGAGAAAACCATTGCCGATAGGTTAACCCGAAAAGAACTTATAGAGAGAGGTATTGATGTAGACCAGTTGAACAATGCCAGGACAGAGGTTAGAATTGAAATCCAGAATTTTTCGGGAGAACAAACTTCTAAAATGTCTAATTATATTAAAATGTTCTTTGGGGGTGCTGCAGGTTATTTATTGATGATGTTTATTATCATTTATGGAAATATGGTGATGCGTAGTGTTATTGAAGAAAAGACCAATAGAATTATTGAGATTATAGTTTCTTCGGTAAAACCAATACAGCTTATGCTGGGCAAAGTACTGGGGACTTCCCTGGCAGGAATTACCCAATTTAGTATTTGGGTGCTTTTGGCTGGTGTGTTGGCAAGCCTGTCATTTTACATTTTGGGAATAGATGTCTTTACAGTTCAGAAATCCCAATTAGGGACGGTTGAACAAATAGCGCAACCCGAGATAGCTCAGTTAATGGTAGATATTCTTAATTTACCAATTTTAAGTCTGGTAATATTTTTTCTTATTTATTTTATTGGCGGCTATTTTTTATATAGTGCAATTTATGCTGCAATTGGAGCGGCGGTAGATAGTGAGACCGATACCCAGCAATTTATGTTCCCGGTTATTTTGCCATTAATGCTAGGGATTTATGTGGGCTTCTTTTCGGTAATAGAAAATCCGCATGGCAGCATTTCTACTATTTTTTCTATGATTCCGCTCACTTCGCCCATCGTAATGTTAATGCGTATCCCATTTGGGGTTCCCTGGTGGGAATTAGCAATTTCAATTGCAATCTTAATCGTAACTAATTTTGCGGTGGTTTGGTTGGCTGCCAAAATATATAGGGTGGGAATTCTTATGTATGGTAAAAAAGCGAGTTACAAAGAATTATTTAAATGGCTTAAATACTAAAAGATGCAGAACCAGGAAAACCCGGAAGCTACAGAAGTTATAAAAGAAGTTGTTGAAAAAGATATATGGGGTAACCTTATAGAGTTTTGGGATTTTGTGCTTTTTCCTATAAAAACCGGTGAAAATGCGGTGAATATTACTATAGGAAATATCCTATTGGTAATCTTCGCTTTTGTAATTACCAGTATTGTGCTAAGGTTAATAAGGTCTTTTATTACCAATAAGCTTCAAGAGACAGATAAGCTTAAGTTTATAAGCATTTTTAAATTTATTAAATACATTGTCTACCTGGTAGTGATACTTGTTACGTTAAGTTCAGCCGGTATAAATATTACCATAATCTTAACAGCATCGGCTGCACTTTTTGTAGGTATAGGTTTAGCTTTACAGGAATTGTTTCAGGATGTTATTGGAGGAGTTTTTATTATTTTAGATAAATCTCTTTTAGTAGGCGATGTTATTGAAATGGAAGGAAGAGTAGGTCGGGTTTTTGAAATAAAGCTTAGAACCACCCGGGCTTTAACGCGAGACGATAAGGTGATGATTGTACCAAATCATAAATTTATGAGTGATGTGATTTTTAATTATACACAAAATCATAAAACTACCCGGGAGTCTGTTAATGTGAGGGTTGCCTACGGAAGCGATACAAAAAAAGTTGAAAATATTTTATTGAAGTGTGCGCTGGAAAATAAAGATGTTATGGGAAGTCCTGAGCCTTTTGTGCTTTTTGATGCTTTCGGAGATTCGTCCCTTAATTTTTCCCTACATTTCTATGTAAAAGATAGCTTTGTAGACCCTAAAATAAAGAGCCTGCTAAGGTTTAAAATAGATGAAGAATTTAGGAGGAATAATATTAGCATTCCTTTTCCACAGCGAGATGTACATTTCTACCCTAATAAAGCTTATACCCAAAACTTAGCAAAGAATGAATAAATTTTTTATCCTTACAGCTTTTTTTTTACTGGGGGCGGTAACTCTTCCGGCTTTTTCACAAACTACAGATTTAGCCAGGATAGAATACACTTATTTCCCTCAATCTGATTCAGATAATTCATTTAGGAGGTTTAGGACATTTGTGAATTTTCCGATAAAACTTAATGAAAACGATGCTTATTTGGTACCGGGGGTAGAATATAGAAATGTAAACTTTAAGTATAAAAACAATGAAGCTTTTTCAACAAATAACCTGGATCGCTTTCAATCTTTTACCGGTAAAATAGGCTATACTTTTAAAATGAACAACATATGGCGTTTTGGCGTTGAGACTGGGGTGAAAGTTGCATCCAACTTTACAACCAATGAGATGGTTAGAGACGATTTTATTTATACAGGCTCTGTATATTTTATTAAAATAAAAGAAGATGAACGTTATATAGAACCCTGGCGTTTAATTTTGGGACTAAGTTATTCTACCACCACAGGATATCCTTTCCCTTTGCCTGTAGTAAATTACTATAAACGCTTTGATGAAAAATGGTCTTATGCCCTTGGTATTCCAAAAACCAACTTAATACATTATTTTAATGATAAGCACCAGATGCAGGGCTTTGTTACTCTAGACGGTTTTTTCTCCAACCTTCAAAAAAACTTTAACCCATATCCGCAAACAAAGCCTAACTCCAACCGGCTTGCAGAGAGTATGTCTATGACCATAGTATTAAGTGGGTTGGGATACCAATATAATTTTACCGATAATATTTCATTTTATCTATATACCGGTTATACTGTAATGAACGATATTCGATTGCGGGATAAAGACCGGGAAGATTTATATACAATAGACGATACCAATACATTCTATGCCCGTAGTGGTTTAAAATTTAGTATTTTATAATATGGCACATATTTTATTAATTGAGGACGAAGCAGCAATACGAAGGGTTTTAGTGAAAATTCTTACTGAAGAAAATCAGGACTATAAAGTAGAAGAAGCTGTAGATGGCCTTGAAGGAATTGAAAAAATAAAAGATCAGGATTTTGATCTGGTACTTTGTGATATCAAAATGCCAAAAATGGATGGAGTAGAAGTGCTGGAGGCAATCATGAAAATTAAGCCCGAAGTTCCAGTGGTGATGATCTCTGGTCACGGAGACCTGGAAACCGCAGTAAATACCATGAAAATGGGCGCTTTTGATTATATATCGAAACCACCAGACCTTAATCGCTTATTAAATACAGTAAGAAATGCTCTAGACCGCAAAGAGCTGGTAGTAGAGAATACCCGCCTAAAGAAAAAGGTTGGCAAGAATTTTCAAATGATAGGCGAATCAGAAGAAATTCAACGTATTAAGGAGGTAATAGAAAAGGTGGCTCCTACCGATGCCCGTGTATTAATTACAGGGCAAAATGGTACCGGTAAAGAGTTGGTAGCCCATTGGTTGCACCAAAAAAGCGATAGGGCCAAGGGACCCATGGTAGAAGTAAATTGTGCTGCTATCCCTTCAGAATTAATAGAAAGTGAACTTTTTGGTCATGTAAAGGGAGCTTTTACATCGGCTAATAAAGATCGTGCAGGGAAATTTGAAGTGGCCAACGGTGGTACAATTTTTCTTGACGAAATTGGCGATATGAGTCTTTCGGCTCAGGCCAAAGTATTGCGAGCACTTCAGGAAAACAAAATTTCGCGAGTAGGCAGCGGTAAAGATATTAAAGTAGATGTTCGTGTAGTAGCAGCTACCAATAAAGACCTTAAAAAGGAAATTGAAGAAAAGAAATTTAGGGAAGACCTTTATCACCGCTTAGCTGTAATTTTAATTGAAGTACCCTCCTTAAACGAACGTCGCGGAGACATTCCTTTACTTATAGATTATTTTAGCGAAAAAATCTCTACAGAGCATGGTACTACTAAAAAAGAGTTTACGGAAAATGCTTTAAAAACCCTTAAAGCTTATGATTGGCGAGGTAACATACGGGAATTGCGCAATGTAGTAGAACGCCTAATTATCCTTGGAGGAGATAAAATAACCGAAGAAGATGTAAAATTATTTGGAAGTAAGTTTTAAAAAAAACGTTAGTCTTTTGCAGGTGGGGTGTATCTTAAAAAATACATAGTATCCCCACTTGGGTGTTCCCATTCGTGAAACAACTCAAAACCGAAGCGCTGATAAACCAGTGCATTTTTACGCATTCTTGTTTCGGCATAAAGAGGGATTTGATATTCTTTTGCCTGCCTGTAAAACTCATCTTTCATCTCTTTGCCTACCTGGGTATCAGCTCCACGAGACTCGGCCAGAATCCCCCAGAACCAGCAATAAAGATATTCCCCTTTTTGTGGGCGTTGCTTTTTTATATAATTCTGGTTTTTAACAATGCGGTAGGCATTTTTAACTCCTGTTACATTTAAAACAAGCTTGATTTGCGTCCAGATATCCTTTAAGAAATTATCATCATTTTTGCTGGTTTTAAATAAAATGGCAATTCCCATGCGGTTTTTAGAAATAATAAGAGCATCTTTCTCAATGGCCTTTTCTACCATATGAGTTGCCAGATATTCAAAACGTTTATGCCGGTCTCCACCTTTTTTTACGATATCCATGGAAGATGGGATTTCTTTTAAAAGCTGGGTGACTTTGGTGATAATTTCCTCTTTTTCTGCTTTATTCAAACCTCTAGAATTTAGCGGCGAAGATATAAAATTTATATTTTTTGAAGCTTATAAACTGCAGGTATAAATGTATTGTAGTTTCTTAAATTTTGGGCATATTCTTTGTTTATCCTTTTGCGATAATGTAGTGAAGTAATCAAACAAAAAATATAGGCTTCAACAATAACTTCCAAAGGAAGATTTATTTTATTAATTTTCTTCGCTGCAATGGGCCATTAAGTAAACAAAATAAATTTCAACGCATTAAAATCTCGATTACCTAGTAAATTAAAGAAACTAATATGAGAAGATACATTATAACCGCCTTCAGCATTCTATTTAGTGTAAGTTTGATTGCCCAAAACCATGAAGTTAAAGAAGATTCCATTAAAATTCGGCAATTTTATAATTCGGCTTTGGTAAAAGGGCAGGCCTATAAATGGTTAGATCATCTTTCTAATAATATTGGAGGAAGGTTATCTGGTTCCTTAAGCGCACAAAGAGCGGTAGAGTTTACCAAAGCCGAATTAGAGGATCTTGGTCTCGATAAAGTTTGGTTGCAACCCGTTATGGTTCCCAAATGGACACGTGGTGCACGAGAACATGCTTATATTCAAACCGGTCCGGGAATGACTACTGAAGTTAATATTACGGCACTTGGAGGATCGGTCGCAACAAGTCCCGGAGGTTTAAAAGCCAGGGTACTAGAAGTAAATGGGATTGAAGACCTGGAGAATTATAAAGACGATATAAAGGGTAAAATAGTTTTTTATAACCGCCCAATGAAACCCGAGCTTATTCAGACTTTTGAAGCTTATGGTGGTTGTGTAGATCAGCGTTATTCCGGAGCCGAGGCGGCGGCAAAATATGGTGCAGTAGGAGTGATTGTCCGTTCGTTAAGTCATAAGATAGATGAATATCCGCATACCGGTTCTATGAGTTACGGAGATTTACCCAATGACCAAAGAATTCCGGCTGCTGCCATAAGCACCAAGGATGCCGAATATCTTTCGGGTATCTTAAAGCTTAAAAAAGACCTTGAATTTTATTACAAATTAAGTTCAGAAAACCATGGAGAGGTACAATCTTACAATGTTATAGGCGAAATTACCGGAAGTGAGTTTCCTGAAGAATTTATAGTAGTAGGTGGTCACCTGGATTCCTGGGATCTTGGAGATGGTTCTCACGATGATGGTGCCGGGGTTGTACAATCTATGGAGGTTTTACGTTTGTTTAAAGAAACCGGTTATAAACCTAAAAGGAGCATACGAGTGGTGCTTTTTATGAATGAAGAAAACGGTTTACGTGGAGGGAACAAATATGCCGAAATAGCACACAGCAAAAATGAGAATCATATTTTTGCTCTTGAAAGTGATGCAGGGGGCTTTACCCCACGCGGATTTTCCTTTGAAGCCGATGATGCTCAATTTGCTCAAATTGAAAGTTGGAAACCGCTTTTTAAACCATATTTGATTCATTATTTTGAAAGAGGTGGAAGCGGTGCCGATATTGGTCCATTAAAAAAAGGAGATATTGTGCTGGCAGGATTAAGGCCAGACTCCCAAAGATATTTCGACCATCACCATGCTGCTACAGACACTTTTGAACACGTAAATAAAAGGGAACTGGAGCTAGGTGCAGCTACTATGACCTCTCTTATTTACTTGGTAGATAAGTATGGAATGCGGCATATAAACCTTCAAACAGATAAAAAGCTCTAGATAATAAATTTAATTTATTCTTTATGTCATTTTACATTCTGCGACCATAAAATCCTGCTATCTTTGCGGCCAAAATTTATGTTTTGCAATTAAGCGCCTACACTAAAGAATTCGGTAAAAATCTACACATTGCTTTTCCAATAATGCTTGGCCAGTTGGGTCATGTTTTGGTAGGCCTGGTAGATAATTTAATGATAGGGCAGTTGGGAGCTGCGCCACTCGCCGCAGTTTCATTGGGAAATTCCATGATATTTATAGCCCTTTCCCTTGGTATTGGCTTTTCTTTCGCCATCACACCCTTAATTGCCGAAGCAGATGGTGCTCAGGATATTCAAAAAGGACGTAGTTATTTTCATCATGGCGTAATTTTATGTACCATTAATGGTGTTTTATTGTTTGTTGCTTTGTTAATAGCAAAGCCGGTGTTGCATTATTTAGATCAGCCGCCAGAGGTAGTGGCTTTGGCTATTCCCTATCTGAATATAGTTGCTTTTTCAATGATTCCTTTAATGATTTTTCAGGCATTTAAGCAATTTGCAGATGGGCTTTCCCAAACTAAATATGCCATGTATGCGACTATAATCGCTAACCTGGTGAACGTATTATTCAATTACCTTCTTATTTATGGAATTTGGATCTTTCCTAGATTAGAGTTGGAAGGTGCCGCTATTGGTACTTTAATATCTCGCTTTTTTATGCTTTGGTTTGTATGGGAGATTTTGAGGCGAAAAAAGAAATTTTCTGAATATTTTAAATGGGGAAAGAAGGAATCTATAAACTCTGAAATATTTAGAAAAATATTAGATCTAGGTTTGCCAACGGCCCTTCAAATGCTTTTTGAAGTGGGGATATTTACGGCTACGGTGTTTTTAGCCGGTTTACTTGGTACAAACCCACAGGCTGCAAACCAAATAGCCCTAAACCTTTCGTCTATGACCTTTATGATAGCCGTTGGTCTTGGTGTAACTGCTACAATAAGGGTAGGTAACCAAAAGGGATTGGCCAATTTTAAAGATTTAAGGAGAATAGCGATGTCTATTTTTTTATTGGTATTTTTAATTGAAGCTGTTTTTGCCCTTGGATTTATTTTACTAAAAGATTGGCTTCCTATGTTTTATATAGATGATGTAGAAGTTATTATTTTGGCAGCTCAATTATTGATTATAGCGGCCTTATTCCAGCTAAGTGATGGTTTGCAGGTTGTTATTTTAGGAGCCTTAAGAGGGCTTCAGGATGTAAAGATTCCAACTTTTATTTGTTTTATTTCTTATTGGATTATTGGCTTTCCAATCTCATGGTATTATGGAAAGGCAGAAAATCTTGGAAGTATGGGGATTTGGTTGGGACTCCTGGCGGGACTCTCGGCTTCGGCATTAATGTTGTACATTCGATTCAACTATTTATCAAAAAAACTTATTTTGCAAGAGTCTGAACTTGCACAATCAAAATTATAACTATGGATTTCCCTAAATTTTTACTCGGTGATAATACTGATTATCCTACGGCCATTTTCGTGATACATACCGAATTTCCGCGATTTATTATCAACCTTGAAAACGATGAGGTAGAATGGTTAGAAGAGTTTGACCAACACGACGAAAAGGAATTAGAGAACGAAACTGAAAACCTTATCAAAGAGGCATCAGCATTTTATGATAGGGAAATAGCAAGATACGAAGAAGATTAATGGAGAGATTAATTGAATTAGACCACGAGGTATTTCTTTGGCTTAATAACCTTGGCAACGAATCCTGGGATTGGCTATGGTTGCTTATTACCGATAAATGGACTGCCATACCGCTTTATGCACTTCTTTTATTTTTAATTTTTAAGAATTTTGGATGGAAACCCAGTCTAATTACTGTCGTTTTTATTACGCTTTTAATCACAGCGACAGACCAATTGGGGAACGTGTTTAAGGACGGTTTTGAAAGGCTTAGGCCTTGCCGACAGGAAGGGATTATGGAATATGCACGTTTTGTAGCGGTACGTTGTGGGTCTTACGGCTTCTTTTCTGCCCACGCGGCAAATTCTATGGGAGTAGCAGTTTTTCTTAGCTTATTATTTAAAAAACATATCCCAAAAATAGGTTTTTGGCTTGTGGCCTGGGCGCTACTTGTAGCTTATAGCAGGGTTTATCTTGGAGTCCATTATCCCGGAGATATCATTGTAGGCATGTTAATTGGAGCACTTTTAGGTTTCCTGTTTTATAAGCTTCATCAATGGGTACAGTCGCAGGCATTTAAAAAATCCTAGGATATATTCTCAAATTTTTTAAGTAAAAGACGGGCGGCGGCAAAGGCGGTAACTTTATTTTCCTCAATGGCTTTTAACTGGGTTTCGAGTTCTTTTTTCATTACCGGATTTTGATAAAAACGGTTTTTTAAATGTTCGTTTATAGTTTGTAAAAGCCAGAATTTGTTCTGTTCTTTTCTGTTTTTTAGAAAGAAGCCATTTTCTTTTCCTTGCTTTTCAAATTCTTTAATAAGTTCCCAAACATTATCTATTCCGGTTTGCTCCAGTGCGCTGCTTAGGTTTACTTTAGGCTTCCAGCCACTTTCTTTTGCCGGGTATAGTTGTAGCGCTCTATTAAACTCTAATTTTGCCTCACGTGCTTGCTTTATATTATCTCCATCGGCTTTGTTAATTACAATAGCATCGGCCATTTCTATAATTCCGCGTTTAATACCCTGTAGTTCATCTCCGGCGCCGGCGAGTTTCAACAGTAAGAAGAAATCGGTCATACTGTGTACGGTAGTTTCGCTTTGGCCTACACCAACGGTTTCAATTAAAATCACATCAAATCCTGCTGCTTCGCATAATATGATACTTTCCCGTGTTTTCTTGGCTACACCACCAAGGGAAGTTCCCGAGGCCGATGGCCTTATAAAAGCATGATCTTCCTTTACCAGATTTTCCATACGGGTTTTGTCTCCTAAAATACTTCCGTGGGAAACGCTGCTGCTTGGGTCTACCGCCAGTACGGCTACTTTTTTTCCTTGTTGAATTAAATAAGAACCAAAGCTTTCTATAAAAGTACTTTTTCCCACCCCTGGAACGCCGGTAATGCCTATCCTAATAGATTTTTGAGAATAAGGTAAAGCAGCTTCCAAAAGTTTCTGCGCTTTTTCCCTATGAGAAAATTGATTACTTTCTACTAAGGTAATCGCACGTCCTAAAGCCGTTTTGTTACCACCCAATAATTGCTGAAGAAGATTTTCTTCTGAAAACTTTTGTTTTCTTGAAGCTCTAATCCTTTCAACAGATTTTGGGTTTACATTTGCTGAAGTAGGTTTACTTCCAGACTCATGAAGTGCAGATGGGTGCTTTTTTTTATTCAAAATAAGGTTATTTATGACAAATTTATGAATTCGTTCTTTGTAAGCCTTGTTTTTGCTTGGTATATTCAGCCTTAATTAATATAACTCAAATAATCATGAAAAACTTGTATAAAACAACAGTAACAACCAAAGGAGCAAGAAAAGGTCACGCGAAAAGTGATGATGGAATACTCGATATACAGCTTAGTATGCCTAAATCTATGGGCGGTGATGGCGGAAATTACACCAACCCAGAGCAGTTATTCGGTGCGGGATATTCTGCCTGTTTTGGAAGTGCGCTGCAGTTGGTAGCTAAAAACCAACATGATATTGAGCTGGGGGAAGATCTTAGTGTAAGCGCAGTTGTAGAACTGGGGCAAACTGAAGAGGGAAATCTACAACTTGCAGTAGTCTTAGACTGCTATTTACCGGGGGTAGATGTGGAAACAGGGGAAAAAATAGTAAATGAGGCTCACGTGGTTTGTCCTTACTCCAGAGGTACTAGAGATAATATAGATGTAACACTTAACCTTTTGGTAGACGAAGATTAGTAGCATTTTTATTTAAAAATTTAATGACTGTTTGAAGTTTTATTTCTTCGTCAACCTGAACTGGTTTCAGGTTCTAATACGTTCAAAACAAATATTAGATTCTGAAATAAATTCAGAATGACGAGATCTTAATTAAAACTGCAAACAGTCTTTTTTATGTCTTTTCCGGTTTAATTGGGACCCTAACCAGGGTCTTGTCCCAGGCTAATTTTAGAAAAATCAATTCATTTTCCTCGTCGAGAATAATACTAAATTGATGCACAGTTTCTTTTAGATTTTTTGTGGGAACTTCCAGAACTAAAGCATCAAACTCAGGGTTGCGATAGGCCTGTTCTTCCAGGTTTATACCCCAGGGGTACATTTTGTTGTTAAAAATCACTTTCCAGGAATTTTCCATGGGGATTGTCCATAAGGTATATTTTCCCGCTTTTAAAAGAGAACCGTCCACCCAAATGTCTTTATTGGTTTCAAAAGTAGTAGCTTCATTGGCACCGGTACGCCAAACCTTATTATAGGGAACAAGATTTCCAAAAATCACCCTTTCTTTTTTGTATGGTCGGTTATAAAACACTTCAATTTTTAAATCTTTATCGGTATAAGATACCGTATCTTCAGGGCTATGGGCTTTAGTACTATAGCGCATAATAAGTATGGTAAGGGTAGCCAACAATAGAATTGCACCTGCTATTTTTAAAAAAGATTTCACTTTTTTATTCATTTTTATACAATTTACAATAACCCATTCAAAAAACGTGCAAACTTCTTTAAGAGCTAACTATAATAAAAAGTGTAATTTAAAATAAAATTGAAGATAAGTTTGCAACATTAGAAAAATAGCTTCGTCTTTATAATGAAACCAAGCTGGTAAAAGTCGGGTGTTTTGATGACCAACCAAAATGTTTAGCTGCTTGTATCCAGCATATTAAAACCCTTATTAAAGGGGGAAAACCAACCATCAAAAATGATACAGCATAAACTAATTGAAGCCTGTAAAAATAATGATCGTAGAGCGCAGCTAAAGCTCTATAATCAATATTGTCAGGGGATGCATTATGTGGCTTTACGTTTTTTGAAAGACCCGTTTGAAGCAGAAGATGCTATGCAGGAAGCTTTTATAAAAGCCTTTGCCAAACTACAGCAGTTTACGGGAGAAGTTACATTTGGTGCCTGGCTTAAGCGCATTGTAATTAACAAATGTATAGACAAGTTGAAGGCGAAGAAAATGGAATTAGTAGCCATAAATGAACAGGTGCTTACCACCGCCGAGGAAGAGGATAATTGGCAAGTAGCAGACGGGATTGGAATGGAAGAGATAAAACAAAGTATGGAAAATCTTCCCGAGAAATATAAGTACCCTTTGATGTTGTTTTTAATGGAGGGGTATGATCATGAAGAAATCTCGGAGATTTTAAATATTAGTCCGGTAGCCTCGCGGACCCTCGTACACAGAGGTAAGAAAAAATTGAAAGAAGAATTAAAGACTATAAAAAATGGCACAGGATATTAGGGAAATGTTTAAGAACGATAAGGAGCCCAAACCCAATACTTTACCCAAAGGGCATCAGAAACGCTTTGAAGACCGCTTGGGAAGTGCGTTTCCAAAGAAGAAGGAGTACAAATCTTTCTTTTTTCTAAAAATAGCTGCGATACTTATTGTCGCGCTGGGGGTTGGATTCTTTTTCTTGAATTCTAATGGAGATAATTTTACAGATAATCCGGCGGTGGTAGATACTCCCGAAGAAGAAACTTCTAGAGAAAAGGAAACAAGATTAGAGCCCGATGAAAATAGTTTTCAACTAAGTGAAGTTTCCCCGGAATTCAAGAAAATAGAAGATTACTATATGGCAAGCCTCAATATTGAGCTTTCTAAAATTAATATTACCCCAGAGAATAAAGCGCTTATAGATTCTTTTATGAAGCAAATGGCCGAGCTGGACAAAGAATATCAACGTTTAAATATTGAAATAAAAGAAACCGGGCCAAACGAAGAAACTTTAGAAGCAATGATTGCAAATCTTCAATTAAGATTAGACCTGCTGTATAAATTGAAGAATAAATTAAAAGAAATCAAGGAATTAAAAGATAAAGAATATGAAAACTACGAGGTATAATTTAATGTTCGCACTAGCACTTTGCCTTCCGCTAACGCTTAGTGCCCAATTAAATAAATTGGATAAAATCTATAAAACTTCTAACGATGTAGAGGTGAAAATAGATGCCAGTCACACCAATATAGAAGTGGGATACTGGGATAGAGATGAAGTTCAAATACAAGCCATTTTGGAAGTCGATGATACTACAAAAGAAAAAACAAAAGAGCTTCTCGCTTCCTGGGATTTGAATACTTCAGGGAATAATTCGGTAATTACTATTTCATCGGGAGGTGGGATGCTCTGGAACGGGGATATAGATCTTAGCGGTTTGGAAAAACCTTTGTCCAGCCTTCCGCAGATGTTGGAGCCGCTATTAAACAATTTGGTGACTCCGTTAATGGAGAGTATGGGTGAAAGTTTTGGCGCACCCCTACCTCCAGAATTTAGCGAGAAAATGGGTGAAATTAAGTTTGATTATGAAGCTTACCAAAAAGATGGAGATAAATATCTTGCGAAATTTGAAAAAGAAATGGAAGCAAATCTTGACGGGGACTTTGAGAAATCTATGGAAAAGTGGGCCAGCCAGTTTGAGAAAAACGCTGAAAAGTGGGAAAAGAATTTTGAAATGAAAATGAACATAAACGAGAAGGAGCTTGAAAAGTCGATGGAAGAATGGGCAGAAAGTTTTGGGAAAGATATGGAAGCCTGGGGCGAGGCATTTGGAGCACAAATGGAAGCCCGCTTTGGGGAATCTGCAAAAGGAGAACCTAAGGTAATTGCATTACATGATTCTAAAGCTAAAAAGACCCTGAAGCTGCATATTCCAAAGAATGCCAGGCTTAAGCTTGATGTGCGACACGGCGGGGTTAAACTTTCAGGAACCAGCAATAATTTACGAGCTAAACTTTCCCATAGTAGACTTAATGCAAATAGGATAGGAGGAAAAAGCACCCGCGTAGAAGCAGCTTATACTCCGGTTAATATCAATTACTGGTCTTATGGAATTATGGATGCTAAGTATGTAAAGAACTTTACTATTAAAAAAGTTAAAAGCATTAAACTCACTTCAAATTCAAGTAATGTGAATATTGATGAATTGGAAGATACTGGTATTTTATCGGGTAATTTTGGAGAGTTAAATATCTTACGTCTTGATACCAATTTTAAAAACCTCGATATAAATTTAGAGAATAGTGATTTGGCATTAGGTTTGCCCGGTTCGGCTTTCAATTTTATATACAGTGGTACACAAAGCGATATTAAGCACCCAAATGCATTAAATTTAACCAGCAGTGAGTCTTATGATAATAAGAAACTAAGCGGTTATCATAAGGCTAAGGATTCAGGCGGGAATATTAGTATTAAAGCTAATTTTAGCGAAGTCTTGTTAAATTAGATTGCAAAGTTTAATTTTAGCGATTCTAAAAAGTAGCTCTCTATTATCGAGAAAACTGGTTTGAAAAATCGCTTATGGAAAGGCTTAATTTTTCTGAATTTTTGTCGCAGCTCACTTCAGGGTTTACCCAGGTTTTGGATGTGAATTTAAAAGAAGAAGATTATATAGTTATTGATTTATCTGAAAATAATATAGAGCTCGGGAAAGTAGATGTTTCTTCTTCCCGGGCTTTCTCTAATTATATAACCGAGTACTTAAATAGCTTCGGGAAAAAAGTGGCTTTTGGTGGTTATTCTGAGGTTAGGAAGCTTTATAGAAGGAGTGAACTTTTTACCGCTTCAGAGGATGAAGATTCTAATAGGAATATTCATTTAGGTTTAGACTTTTGGGCCGATGCCCATACCGATGTATTAGCGGTTTTGGATGGTAAAATTCATAGTTTTAACGATAATAACAACTTTGGCGATTATGGCCCCACAATAATTATAGAACATAGTTTTCAGGAAAAGAAATTCTATTCACTTTACGGGCATTTAAGTAGGGCCTCGTTAGAGAACCTAAAATCCGAAATGCCTATTAAAAAGGGTGAGAAAATAGGGGAGTTGGGAACTGCCGAAGAAAATGGCGATTATGCCCCACATTTACATTTCCAGATTATTGAAGATTTGGATGAAAAAATAGGTGATTTTCCGGGGGTAACTTCAAGAAAAGACCTGGATTTTTATTTGCAAAATTGTCCAGACCCAAATTACCTGCTTAAATTAAGAAAGGCTTAATTATTTTCTTTTTACAAAAAGAGCAACAATGGCCGCCGTTACCACGCCAAACATTAAGGCTCCTGCAATAGATTGCACTATATAAGAGCTTAAATTAAAATAGGCGGCAGCATCTTCAGCTTGCATAGCATTTCTTGCTACGCTATTCTCTATAGCATTTTTAAAGAAATCTGGAGAAATAAGGTAGTGGGTAATAAGCTGGCCAATAGGAGAGAGCAGGGCGATAACAATACTTAAAATAACGCCCGAAACAAAACCTTGTTGCCAACTCATCTTTCCGCGGAAAAAATTCTTTCTTTTATCGTACATGGCGAAAAAGTAAATTGCGATTGCAATTAAACCGAAGAAATTGGTATAAATAGGGTGTTTGGAAATTAGCACATCGTGCCATCCCATTAGTTTTTCAAAATACATCCAGACTAAAGAAATTAAAAAGAAGATTATGCCCCACTTTATTTCTATTTGGTAGTTTTTCATTTTTCTATTTGATGAATGGTTTAGAAAGCTAATTTATTCAAAAAAAACGTGTAAAAAAGAAAGAGCCGTCTATATGCCTTCATGATTTAGAAGTTATAGACAGCTCTTTTATTTTGTTGAAATAAGCTTATTGATTTACAAGCACCCAATCTCCTTTTTCTATAAGCGGAATGGCCTGCTTATATTTTAAGGTTTTATTCTCACCACTCATAACATTTTTGATAGTTACCTTGTCATTACGGCCAATTTTAGGTTGGTTTCTTGTAATGGTCTCGGTTACCTGCGGTCTGGGTTGTTGGGTATTTCCTGCAGCCCTGCTTTGAGCGGCCCTTTCATCCATATTAGGAATTTCTTCCTTTTGGGTTTCTACTTTCTCTTTTTTTCGTTGTCTTGCTTCGTGAATGTTAGAAACATTTCCTTCTGGAATTTCACCTTTAAAGAGGAATGAAATCACATCCCTATTTACCTGATCCAGCATCGCTTTAAACAATTCAAAAGCTTCAAACTTATAGATTAGTAAAGGATCTTTTTGTTCGTGAACGGCCAATTGAACACTTTGTTTCAATTCGTCCATTTTGCGAAGGTGTGTTTTCCAGGCATCATCAATTATGGCAAGACTTATATTCTTTTCAAAATCTTTTACTAATTGAATACCTTCGGTTTCATATGCTTTTTCAAGATTAGTAACTACCTGTAAGGTTTTTTGCCCATCTGAAAATGGAACCGAAATTCTTTCAAAGTTGTTACTTTCATCTTCATAAACCTGCTTAATTACCGGGAATGCCCTGGAGGCACTGTGCTTCATTTTCTCTTCGTAATGCTTATATGCTTCTTTATAAACAATTCCGGCAATTTTTTGAACGCCCATTTTTTCGAATTCTTCTTCCGAAATCGGGGCACTCATAGAAAAGTAGCGAATTAGTTCGAATTCAAAATTCTTGTAATCCTGGGCTACTTTGTTGTTTTCGGTAATAGCTTCAGAAGTATCAAAGATCATATTAGCTATATCTACCTTAAGCCTGTCGCCAAATAGTGCGTGGTATCTACGTTTGTAAATCACCTCACGTTGCGCATTCATCACATCGTCATATTCAAGCAAACGCTTTCTTATTCCGAAGTTATTTTCTTCTACTTTTTTCTGCGCGCGTTCAATAGATTTGGAGATCATGGAATGTTGAATTACTTCTCCTTCTTCCAGTCCCATTTTATCCATTAATTTGGCAATCCTTTCTGAACCAAATAGACGCATTAGGTTATCTTCCAGAGACACATAAAACTGAGAGCTTCCAGGGTCTCCCTGCCTACCGGCACGACCTCTTAACTGGCGGTCTACACGACGTGAATCGTGTCGTTCGGTACCTACAATAGCCAAACCACCGGCTTCTTTTACTTCTTTGCTAAGTTTAATATCGGTACCACGACCGGCCATATTTGTAGCGATAGTTACAATCCCAGATTTACCGGCTTCAGCAACAATATCGGCTTCTCGTTTGTGTAGTTTTGCGTTAAGTACATTGTGCGGTACATTTCTCAATTTCAGCATTCTTGATAGTAATTCTGAAATCTCAACCGAAGTGGTACCAATAAGCACAGGTCTTCCCGCATTAGAAAGATCGGTAACATGGTCTATAACCGCGTTGTATTTTTCACGTTTGGTTTTATAAACTAAATCGTCTTTATCATTTCTTGCAATGGGGCGGTTGGTTGGAATTTCTACCACATCCAACTTATAAATTTCCCAGAACTCTCCAGCTTCCGTTACAGCAGTACCGGTCATCCCCGATAACTTACTGTACATTCTAAAATAATTCTGAAGGGTTACGGTTGCAAAAGTTTGGGTGGCATCTTCAATCTTTACATTTTCCTTTGCTTCAATTGCCTGGTGTAAGCCATCGCTATAACGACGCCCGTCCATAATACGACCGGTTTGCTCGTCTACAATTTTTACTTTGTTGTCTATCACCACATATTCGTCATCTTTTTCGAATAGGGTGTAAGCTTTAAGCAATTGTCTTAAGGTATGAATGCGTTCACTCTTTACGCTATAATCTCTAAATAATTCTTCTTTTTTCTGGGCCTCTTCTTCTTTTGAAAGTCCTTCTTTTTCAATTTTGGCAATCTCCATTCCCATTTCGGGCAATACAAAGAAATCGGCATCTCCGTCTGCAGAAAGAAACTCTATTCCTTTATCGGTAAGGTCTATTTGATTGTTTTTCTCTTCAATGGTAAAATAAAGATCGGCATCTACTTTAGGCATTTCGCGGTTGTTATCCTGCATATAGTGATTTTCGGTCTTTTGCAGCAGTTGCTTAATACCTTCTTCACTAAGGAATTTAATAAGAGCCTTGTTCTTTGGAAGTCCGCGGTAAACCCGTAGCAGTAGAAAAGCACCATCTTTAGTATTGCCTTCTTTTATAAGCTTTTTAGCTTCGGCAAAGACTTTGGTAAGGTGTTTACGTTGTAATTCTACAATATTGGAAATTGCAGGTTTCAACTCGTTAAATTCGTGAACATCTCCTTTTGGAATAGGTCCGGAAATAATAAGTGGGGTACGGGCATCATCAATTAATACAGAATCTACCTCATCTACAATAGCGAAGTTATGTGGGCGCTGTACCAAATCGTCTGGAGCGTGAGACATATTATCGCGTAGGTAATCAAAACCAAATTCGTTGTTAGTACCGTAAGTAATATCGGCATTATAGGCTTTTCTTCTAGCTGCAGAGTTTGGTCTGTGATAATCTATACAATCTACACTTAACCCATGAAATTGAAAAATAGGGGCCATCCAGGCGCTATCCCTTTTTGCCAGGTAATCGTTAACAGTAACAAGGTGCACTCCGTTTCCGGTTAAGGCATTAAGGTACATTGGTAATGTTGCTACAAGGGTTTTACCTTCACCGGTTTGCATTTCGGCAATTTTACCCTGGTGCATGGCTACACCACCAATTAGCTGTACATCATAATGAATCATATCCCAGGTTACCGGTTTACCGGCAGCATCCCAGGAATTGTTCCAAATTGCATGATCTCCCTCAAGATTTACATAATCTTTTTCGGCAGAGATTTCACGATCATATTCAGATGCTACAACCTTGATTTGTTTGTTATGGAAAAAACGTTTAGCCGTTTCTTTTACAGTAGCAAAAGCTTCAGGAAGTATTTCGTTTAGAACCCCTTCTGATATTTCATGAGACTTTGCTTTAAGGGCATCTATCTCAGCATAAATATCTTCTTTCCTGGTAATATCTTCACTGGCATCAGCCTCGGCCTCCAGTTCTTCAATTTGTTTTTTGGTATCTTTTAAAGCTTCAGCGATTTTTGCTTTAAAACCGGTAGTTTTTGCTCTAAGTTCGTCTATCGATAAAGCTTCAAAGTCTCCTTCAAGCGCTTTTATCTTGTTGACTATGGGTTGTATTTCTTTGACGTCTTTTTTTGATTTATCGCCAACAAATACTTTTAATACAGAATTTAAAAAACTCATAATAGTTTTTGTTTAATACGGGGTTCAAATGTACGCAAAAAAAAAGCCTCACTTTGGAGACTTTTTTCTATTTTTTGCGTGTTGTTATTTAATATTCATCCTCATTCCAAAGATAATCATCATCGGTAGGATAATCAGGCCAAATTTCCTCAATAGAATCATACGAGTCGCCTTCATCTTCAATTGCCTGCAGGTTTTCAACTACTTCCAGGGGAGCACCTGTTCTAATCGCATAATCAATTAACTCGTCTTTAGTTGCTGGCCAGGGTGCGTCACTTAAATAGGATGCTAATTCTAATGTCCAATACATGGGTTGATCAGGTTTATTATTTTTGCAAAAATAAATTTTTTGTGGTAATAGCCAAGAAAAAAATCTATTATTTAATCAATAATATTAAGAACTTACGCAAAAATTATAAAATTTTCTAGATGATTGGAATTTAAATGCTCTAAAACCTGTAGTGAAATTGAAAATTTATTTCCTGAAAAGCTATAATAGGGCATTTTATCAGATAGTTTATATAATTATTGCAAGAGCCTGGGTTGGGTATTATGATTTTTCTGGAATCCATTTTACCTCTTCGGCCTGTAATCTTTTAGACAACATTCGTGCCAGTACAAATAGGTAGTCAGAAAGTCTATTTAGATATTGTAATACGGCTTCGTCAAAAGCTTCAATTTCGTATAAAGCAGTGGCAAGACGCTCGGCGCGACGGCAAACACAACGTGCTATGTGACAGAATGACACGCTTTGGTGGCCTCCTGGAAGGATGAAGTGGGTCATTTCCGGAAGGTCTTCATTCATTTTATCCATTTCCTTTTCCAAAAGCTCAATGTCTTCGTTAGAAATTTTTGGAATGTTTAAACGATCTTTTCCATTCTTTAATTTTTGTTTTTCGGGATCGGTGGCTAAAGTAGAGCCAATGGTAAAAAGTCTATCCTGAATTCTGCTTAATATGTTCGCCGTATGCGCTCCAGTATCCTGGTCGCGAATAAGACCAATGTGAGAGTTTAGCTCGTCTACTGTGCCATAACTTTCTATGCGAATATGATGTTTTGGAACTCTTGTGCCTCCAAACAATGCGGTAGTACCTTTATCACCGGTTTTTGTATAAATCTTCATATAATTCTTTGCTAATACTTAGTTGATTGCCAAAGGTACAAAATGAAGAATTAAGCAAAATATAGCTTTAGGTGTTGGTTTCTGATTTCTCCTCATTTCTACGAGCGAAATACCGCTTTCTGAAATTTCGGTTTTTACGTGCTTTTCGGTTCTTTTTGGCTCGGCGGGAATTCCAGATAAAATAAACAAGAAATACCGCTATAAGCGCGAAGTAAATCCAGGTTTCCTGGTCAAACTCAAACATGATAGGCTATTAATTTTTTACAAGATAAGAATTTCTAATTCTTTTCGTGATTAAAACAGAGAAATAGAAGGGATATTTGAAACAAAACTTCTGAAAAATTACAAAGTCTGGCCTGCAATTTTGCAAGACAGACTTTAATTAGGATTTAGTCGAAAAATAAGATCTCACACTCTAAGATATCTCTCGAACTTTAATACTTTGTTGTATAATCTCTTGTGGGCCTATAGCCAGGGTATTTACCCGAATTTCTAATCTTGTGTAGAGGTGGTAACCTGAGGTCCAATGCCGCTAAGACTTTGGTTGTATATCCATACTTCCTGTAAGGCTCCCTTGCTAATATCCATCCATTCCTGCACGAAAGAATCAAAGGAACCTGAACCGTGAACTTCATTGAATTTTTCTTTTAGCCTTTGGTCTTTTCCCAGCCAGGCAAAATCATCAAAAAAATAGACCACCGATAAATCCTGACCAGATTGGGTTGAAGAGAATTCATTGGTATAAATTCCAAAAGGGGTTTCAGGAGATTTTTCTTTTAATACTTTTGTTACTTCTTCTAATTTAGATAACATAGCGTCATATTTTCCTCTTTCAATATCCCAAATGGTAACTCTAAGTTTACTCATTTCAAAGTTTGTAGGAAAATTGGAGAAATTGCTATGAAACCTCCAGTAAGTCACCTCATCTTCGTTTTCCATATAAGGAACTACGTTCGTGTTCCAATCTTCATCGTGTGCATCCTGGTTGGGGTTAGGTTTGTCTAAATCACTCCAGGTCATGGGGCCTATTACCGCCATGTAATCATAGGCGTTTTGGCCGTTCATAATATTGAAAATTCGTACCCCCATAGCACCTTCGGCATGAAATTGCTCGTTGTGGTTTTTCATCCCTTCTGAAAACTCTTTTGCTTTATCGCTTTTGGCTGAAAAAATTGTAGTTCCTACAATAAGGTATTCCTCATTGTTACTGTCCTGATTTTGGGAGATTACTAAAAAAGGAATTAGCATCATCCAGTAAAAAATTGATTTCATAAGCTGTTTAATTAAGTGTTAATAATGCAGCTATGATAGAGGAGGCAACTATAAATAGGTTCTCTAAGTTACTGAAAAATAGTTTAATATGTGTGGTGCTTTTTTGTTTTTTTAATTTGCAAGTATAAAAAAACGCCCAAAAGGACGTTTTTAAATTTCAATTTTCGTTCTTGTATTTATAACCCGAAACTTAAAGATAGAATCACATTAGTGAAATCTCTATCTATTTTTGCTGTGTTTGTTAGGCCTCTTTCATAAAGTCTTGGGTTTTCTTCGTATTGGGTGTTGGTGTAGGCCAGGTCTATTTTCATATTTCCAAAATCATACCCAAGTCCTCCTGAATATCCGGTAAGGTCGCCCATAGTAGTTTCATTTGAATAAGGGCTTTGCTCAAAGCGGTAACCGCCTCTTAAGCTCCAATTATTAATTCTGTATTCTCCACCCAACCTAAAAGTAGAAGTTGCCTGAAGCTCTTCTGAAATAAGGTCGTTTTGAAATTCGAATTCGGGGTCGCTGGTAGGTCTAAATTCAGTTGCTGAATAATCTCTATATGAATAATCAAAACTAATTAATCCTCTGGCACCAAATATTACGGCAAGGCTTCCGGTTAATTTTCCAGGAGTTTTTAAGGTGTAATCCGGGTATATGTTTAAAACGTTTGGATCTACAATTACACGTTCATTTGCATTATTGTTGGTTTCAAGGTACTGTGTGGCTTCTTCAGTAATATTAAACCAGGTAGGGGAATGGTAAGAAGCTCCAATTCTAAATCTTTGGCTAAGTTTAGCAATGGCACCCAATTGAAAAGAAAAACCATCTCCAATTGTACTTAAATTATTATTAAATCGTACCTCATTTGTAGCGCTTCCGGCATTATCATTGCTTTCCCTAAACCTGGTAGAGCGATCGTAATTTAAAAAATGGGTATTAAGGTTTGCGCCCAAGTAAAGAAAGTCTTGAAATTGCGTTGCAACATTAAAAGAGAATTTTCCATTTAACCCGGTAGCCACGTTTCGATATTCCTGGTTAAAATTTCCCGGGCTTATAAAAGAATCATAAGAAGTGTTTTCGGGAGAATTATTAGCATGGTCAATAACATAGCCCTGGTATCCTAAAAAAGCTTGTTGGGCACTAAAATCGTAGTTTTCTCCAAGGTAGGCGTATAGGTCTGAAATGCTTTCGTCTTCTCTGGTTTGAAGCAAATCTAGAGGAACTCCTTCTGCATGACTTAAAAAGTAACTATCTATAGAATTTTGACTAACTCCGGTGGCTATATAGGCATCATCAAAATTATTTGTTTGCTCATAATTTACACTTAGACTAAATTTTTTCCAGGGGCTGTTAGTTCGAGTGTCAAAAATAAGTACACCACCAGCCTGGTTAAAATTGATGTCTGAATTTTCATTCGAGGTAGTAGTACCAAAATAATCTACTTTTTTATCAGAATTTTGGTGTGCTAACGTTATGGTTCCAAAAGAATTTAAAAACACAGCAGAACCGGCCGGGTTTACCGAAATAGCTGATAGATCACCGCCAAGAGCACCAAAAGCACCACTCATAGCCCTAAATCTGGCGGTTCCATTTAATTCTTCAGAGCTATACCTGTATGCATCGGTAATGTTTTGAGCGCTGGCAATTCCTGCAATGAACAATACGCCCAGCGTTAAGAATATCTTTTTCATAAATGTCTTTTAATCCCTAATTTAAGGGGTGTTTGCTTAAATTAATTCGATACTTTTTGGAAAACAGTTTCTTAAAAAACCTTACAACCAGAAGCCGTAAGGTTAATTTTAATTGTTTATAACTCGATAATCGAATTTTAATTGCGCTTTAGTTTATCTCTAATTTAAAAACTTTATATTGTAAGCTTTCTGGCTTTCTACAAATATTTTAAACAAGTTCTAATTATCCTCTACCACCACCTCTGGAAGATGATGAGCGACCTCCGCCAGAACTTCTGGTACCTGAACTTCTTGAGCTGCTTGAGCTACTTCTCACTGTACCACTACTCCTGGACGATCGTGAAGATGATCTATTGTAAGTACTGGGCCTTGAGCTTCGGCTTGATCTATTTATAGATGAGCTTCTCCTGGTAGAGGAAGAGTTAACTCTTGCCGGTTCGCTTCTTCTGTTAGAACGTGTGTAAACCCTGGAATTGTTAGAGCTACTTCTTGTAAAGCTTCTATCAGAATTTTGATTGCTTCTTATATTCCTTATGCTTCTGGAATAAGAAGATTCATTGCTTCTTACATTAGATATATTACTCCTTCTATTAGAACTATAGTCTGAATAGCTGGCTCTTCTGCCGCTATTGTAAGCTACATCCCTATAATGATTATGATGGCTATAATAAGGGTTATGTATGTAACCCGGGCCCCAGTAGCCTGTGTAAAACCAACTATAACCATATCTAAACCCAAAGGAGTGTCCCCATCTCCAGTGCGGGCCAAAGCCTGCACCCCAATAACCGGGACCATAGAAAGGATCCCAATAATATGGGTTGTTCCAGTATCCTCCAAAACCATAACCGTATCCAAAACGGTTCCATCTCCAGGGATTATAAAATCCACCATAAAAACCATTATTGTATATATTTATGGTGTATTGGTCTGGATCTTCGCCCCAGGGAGCACGACCTGTATTATACCCCTGATTGTTTTCATAATAAATTTCGTCTTCACCGGTTTCTGTAGAAGAATAAGAATCTACATCGGTAAAAACTATATCATCGGCCATTTGGCCATAAAATTCAGATTTTTCTGAAAAAAGGTTTTTGTAGTAAGTGTTTCCCTGATCCTGATTATTATTAGCATATTGCGATGATTCATCAGAAGTTGATTGCCGCTGGTTAGAATCACCATATATTCCGTCTTCGTAACCAGAATATTGGTAGGAACCACAAGATGCTAACAATAGCAAGAATGCTGGAGCAATAAAAAGAATTGCTTTTCTAGGTAAGTTGTAATTGCGTATCATTAGCCAAGTATTTTATTGTTGAACATTGCAAAAATAGTTAGTTTTGCGCTAACTAAAACTGCATTTATCTTGTGTTTGTAAAATACAAGATTTATGCCAAATCCATAGAATGAGTAAAAAGTTAAGTAAAAGAAGCGAAGATTATTCAAAATGGTATAATGAATTGGTTGTAAAAGCCGATTTAGCTGAGAATTCAGCAGTACGAGGTTGTATGGTTATTAAACCTTATGGTTTTGCTATTTGGGAAAAGATGCAGGCAGAGCTTGATAAGATGTTTAAAGAGACCGGTCATCAAAATGCATATTTTCCACTATTTGTCCCCAAACATCTTTTTGAGGCAGAAGAAAAGAATGCTGAAGGTTTTGCCAAAGAATGTGCGGTTGTTACGCATTACAGGTTAAAGACCAATCCTGAAGATAAAACTAAATTAATAGTAGATCCCGAAGCTAAACTGGAAGAAGAACTGGTAGTGAGACCAACCTCTGAAGCCATTATATGGAATACTTATAAAAACTGGATTCAATCATATAGAGATTTACCCATAAAAATTAACCAATGGGCAAATGTAGTTCGTTGGGAAATGCGTACGCGTTTATTTTTAAGGACTTCAGAGTTTCTTTGGCAGGAAGGGCATACTGCCCATGCAACCAAACAGGAAGCCTTGGAAGAGACAGAATTAATGAATAATATTTATGCTGAATTTGCCGAAAAATTTATGGCAATGCCGGTAATTAAGGGTGTTAAAACCGAAGCGGAACGTTTTGCCGGTGCGGTAGATACTTATTGTATTGAAGCAATGATGCAGGATGGGAAAGCACTGCAGGCAGGTACTTCTCACTTTTTAGGACAGAATTTTGCCAAAGCCTTTGATGTAAAGTTTACTTCAAAAGAAGGTAAGCTTGAAAATGTATGGGCTACTTCCTGGGGCGTTTCTACGCGTTTAATGGGAGCACTTATAATGACACATAGTGATGATAATGGTTTGGTACTTCCACCAAAATTAGCACCCACTCAGGTGGTAATCGTTCCTATTTATAAAGGAGAGGAACAACTGCAGGAAATTTCTAAAGTGGCTAATAAACTTGCCGATGAGCTTAAAGAGGCCGGAATTTCGGTTAAATATGATGATAGGGATACACAAAAGCCGGGCTGGAAGTTTGCGCAATACGAATTACAGGGTGTTCCGGTTAGATTGGCAATTGGCCCCAAAGATATTGAGAAAGGAAGTGTAGAACTGGCAAGAAGGGATACACTCACCAAAGAGTTTGTAAATCAAACTGAAGTGGTGGAGAAGGTGAAGCATTTAATGGTAGAAATGCAGGAAGCCCTTTTTGAAAAAGCAAATAATTTTAGAAACGAGCACATCACAGAAGTGAATTCTTTTGATGAATTTAAAAAAGTTTTAAAAAATAAAGGCGGATTTATTTCGGCACATTGGGACGGAACTACAGAGACAGAAAACAAAATTAAGGGGCTTACCAAAGCTACAATTCGCTGTATACCATTTGGTTCCGTAAAAGAGTCTGGAAACTGCGTGCTTACTGGTAAACCTTCAGAACAAAGAGTGCTTTTTGCAAAAGCATATTAATTTTTAAAATTTTTTTGTTCAACACTTGTGGCATTGAAAAATAGTTGTATTTTTGCATCCGCATTGAAACAAAAAATGGTCCGTTCGTCTAGGGGTTAGGACGCCAGGTTTTCATCCTGGTAACAGGGGTTCGATTCCCCTACGGACTACAAAAGAACACAAGTTTTAGTTTTGTGTTTTTAAAGTCCTGAAAAGGCAATTTGAAATAAATTAATGGTCCGTTCGTCTAGGGGTTAGGACGCCAGGTTTTCATCCTGGTAACAGGGGTTCGATTCCCCTACGGACTACTTTAAAAAAATAATTAAAGCAATTTTGTAATGGCAAATCATAAGTCAGCATTGAAGAGGATTCGTAGCAATGAGACCAAGCGTCTTAGAAACCGCTACCAGCATAAAACTACCAGAAATGCAATTAAGAAGTTGAAGGAGTCTGGAAAGGAAGAAGCTGAAGCTTTGTTGCCTTCTGTTATCTCGATGGTAGATAAATTGGCGAAGAAAAATATTATACACGACAATAAAGCTGCGAACTTAAAATCGCAACTTACAAAGCACGTAGCCGCGCTTTAATAAGAATTACAGTGTTCAATTATAAAAAAATGCTTTCTGAATTTTCAGGAAGCATTTTTTTATTGGTACCGCTAAAGGGTATAATAACCCGAGATAGTTTACTGCCTAAAATACTGAAAGCCCGGTTAAGGTAGTTAAGCGTTCCAAAGCTTTCATTCCTAATTCAGAATTTCCTTTTTCATTTAGAATAGGGCTCCAAACAGCAACCGAATACTGGTCTGGGTGTATAGCTACAATACCACCACCAACACCACTTTTTCCAGGTAGTCCAACTTCAAAACTAAACTCTCCGGCTTCATCGTAAAAGCCACAGGTTTGCATTAAAGAATTAATCCTTTTAACTGTAGTAGGGGTTAAAATTTTTTCTTGGGTACCTAAAATTTTTCCTTTGTTGGCAAAAATCATAAAAGCCTGAGATAACTGTTTACAAGACATGGCCAAAGAACATAGGTGAAAATAAAAATCAACTATGGGCTCTACCTCACATTTAATGTTGCCAAGTGCTTTCATATAATTTACCAGGGCAACATTCCTATAGCCGGTAGATCTTTCTGATGCTGCAATATTATGGTCAAAGTTAATGCTGTCGTCATTTGTAATCTTTCGAACAAAATCTAGTAATTCTTGTTTGGGATCCTCCAGTTGATCTACTAAAATATCTGAAATTACCAGCGCACCGGCATTAATAAACGGATTTCGGGGAACACCGCTTTCATATTCCAGCTGACTAAGGGAATTAAACGGATCTCCAGAAGGTTCTACATCTACCCTGTCCCAAAGATCTTCGCCCATAAGCCGCATAGCCATAGAAAGACTAAAAACCTTTGCGATACTTTGAATGGAAAAAAGCTCTTCACTATCTCCAAAACTATAATGTTGACAATCTCCGCAATACACATGCATACCAAATTTCCTTGGGTCTATCTTGGCAAGTTCCGGGATATAAGACGCCACTTTACCGGAAACATCACGGTAACTTAATTCGTTATTAATGGTCTCTAATATTTTGGGATAATCCATAACTAATTTAATTCGCTTAGGTCGCTGTTTGTTTCTATTTCGTAAGGTACTTTTTCTGTCTTAAAAATACGGGCACTTAACCTGCCTTTTAACTCAATTTTATTATCTGAAACCAGTAACCAACTACCTTCTCTTAACCCAATTACAGGCTGTGTATTTATCTTGTGAAACTCTTTAATTCTTGTTTCACGTGTTTCACCTTTGTGTGTAGAGTTTTTATCTGGGTCTAAGTAGTGCGGATTAATATTAAAAGGTACTATGCCCAAAGTTTTAAAACTTGGTGGGTAAACTATAGGCATATCGTTAGTGGTTTGCATTGTTAGCCCGGCGATATTGGTACCCGCACTGGTTCCCATATAAGCGGCACCATTTTGAACACTTTCTTTTAATGGCTGCATTAATTTGTGGCGGTAAAGTTCTGAAACCAGTAAAAATGTGTTACCGCCACCAGTAAAAATGCCTTTAGCATTAAGGATGGTTTCCTGCATATTTGTAAATTCATGAATTCCACGTAATTTAATTCCTGCTTTTTTAAAAGCTTTGGCCGCTAGTTGGGTGTATTCGTCATGAGATACTCCCCCGGGCCTGGCAAATGGGATAAAAATTACTTCTTCTACTTCTTTAAAAAATAGTTTTATTTCTGGAATTAGGTATTCCAGGTATTCCTCATTGTGTAAGGTAGAGGTACTTGCTAATAATGCTTTACTCATTGTTTAAGCTGTTTTTAGATGCTAGTATAGGATTTACAAGGTTTAAAATTAGATTAATTAGGGTTTTTAACAAAAGTTTACAAGCAGGTTTGCTGGTTTTAAGAAGTAAGAATTGTTACTTTATTAACAGGAAATTTACCACTATGATAAAGAATGCGTTTTATATTGCTTTTATTTTGTTTAACTGTGTCTTGTTTGCGCAAGATCAGGACAGAATTGTGATTAACGGGAAAATTATTGTTCCTGAAAATGATTCTCCCGAGGGAATGACTATTTTTAATCAAAGCACCTCCCGTGGAACCATAGCAAACTCTAATGGCGAGTTTAAATTACAGGTAGCTTTACAGGATACTGTTGTGTTTTCTGCCATACAATTTAAAAGTTTTAAAGTAGTGGTAGAAGAAGGGGTTATAAATTCGGGCGAAATGAATGTGTTTCTTACTGAAAATATAACCGAATTGCCCGAAATACGCTTGTCTAATAACGAACTCTCTGGAGATATTAGGGTAGATGTAGCCCGAATAGAAGTCGAAGATCCCGATGTACCCCTGTATTCTGCTGCCGATTTGGAAGCTATGAATGTTAAAAGACAGCCCGATTCCTTAATGGGGCCGGGAAGAAACGATGCACTGGCAGCCAGTAATACGCGACTGGTAAACGGACTTAACTTTGTGAATGTTTTTAAATTGCTTGTTGGTGCCGAAGTAGAGAACAATCCGTTTACGAAACGCGAGTTAGATGAGAAATTACGTGATTTATATGATGATGAGTTTTTTAAGGCCAATCTGAATATTGAACGGGACAGGATTAATGATTTTATCTACTATGTTACAGATCATGGGTTGGACCAGGAATTACTAGAGGATGGGAATGAACTTAACCTCATTGAATTTTTAATAACAAAAAGTGAAGAATATAAGGCTTTTCACGCACGTGACTAACTTTTAAAAACTGCATCAATCAATAAAAACTTATCATCAACATCAACAAATGAAATATCTTTTACCAATCTTAAGCTTTTGCTGCATTTTTACCGTAAGTGCGCAGGAAACCACACTTGTTACCGGTAAAATTAAAGCCGATAGTATTGAAGCACCCATTCATATTATAAATGTAACCCTGGAAAAAGGAACGCTAAGCGATAAATCAGGGAATTTTACCATTGAAGCTAAAGAAAAGGATTTACTGCTTTTTTCTTCAGTACAATTTCAGCAAAAAGAAGTTGTGATTACTTCTCAAATACTAAATCAAAAAACTTTAAAAGTTGAACTATTACCGGCACTAACCGAGTTAGAACAGGTAAGGCTTCATAATTTAAGCGGAAATCTTAAACAGGATATTGCCAATATTGAAGTTATTGATATGCCTATTATTAAAGTGCCGCCGGCCCCACGCAGCCTGGCACCCAGGGGAACGCCAAATGCAGCTTTTAATGCCAGCCAAGCTCAGGCACCGGGTGGAGCTAATATTTTAGGCCTGGTGGGTTTGGTTATTGGGAAGCCTAATTTTGGTTCGTTGGGCAAATCTGTGGCTCCCCAAAAAAAGGGAGAAAGAGAAATAGTGAACAGTTTACGCTATAGGTTTGATGATTACTTTTTTACCAATCATTTGAAAATTGATGCCGAACATATCATGATTTTCCTCACCTATGTTTTTGATAATGGTTTTCGGGAAAACTTACTAAAAGAAGAACACGCTCTGGAACTGGTAGTGTTTTTAGAGAATAAAAGCGAAGCTTATCGCAAATTTATTGCTGATTAAATGAGAAAAAGCTTTTTTCTTATTTCTCTACTGTTTGCTTCTTCTCAATTATTTTCTCAGGAAAGAATAATTCTAAAAGGAAAGATCCTGGCCGATTCTATTGAAGCGCCCATTCATATTATAAATGTTAAAGCAGAAAAAGGAACAGTTAGCGATGCAAATGCTGTGTTTGCAATAGAGGTGAAGGAGCAGGATCTTTTATTGTTTTCTTCGGTGCAATTTCAAAAAAAAGAAATATTGGTTACTCCAGAAATTTTAGAATCCGGAGTTTTGGAAGTCGAATTGAAAAAAGAGCTTACCGAATTAGAGGAGGTGAGGTTACATGAATTTAGTGGAAATCTCTCTAAAGATATTGAAGGCATTGAAACTTTTGACCCAAGAATTATTGGTTTTGTACTTTCAGATAAAGAACCTCTAATTATAGAAGAGCGAAAACTCTTTGCAATTACCAGGCCTGATGATCCTGTGGGAACACTCTACGGAATTATTTCGGGCCAAAAGAAAATGTATGAAAAAGCTATTAAAAACTCTAAGTTAAGCGCCCTTGTTTCTAAAGCCAGGGAATTGATGCCAGATGAATTTTATACTGAAACCCTTAAATTAAAGGAAAACAAAATCATGGATTTTCTCTACTACTGCAGCCAGAAACCAAATTTTAAGGAATTAGTCAACAAAAATTATCCATTAATTTTAATGGAATTCGTTAAAGGAATGATCGCTGAATATAATGAATTTACCCAGGATTAATTTAATAATTCTATTGGCCGTTCTGCTAATTTTCAGTGAAGGCTTTTCTCAAGAAATAAAGGTATTATCTGGTCAAATTATTACTGAAGAACCTCTAAATTCACCGGTGCACATCATAAATATTAGTCGAAAAAAAGGAGGGGTAAGTGAACTTTCAGGGCGTTTTTCAGTAGAAGTCAGTGTAGGCGATACTTTAGTCTTTTCTTCGGTTCAATATAAAAAGGAAAGGATTGTAGTAAGTCTTGAAAAACTTCAGCAAAACAATTTCACCATTAAACTCGTGGAAGATTTTACGGAATTAGAGGAAGTGAAACTTCATAAGCTATCCGGGAACCTGGCAAAAGATATTGAGGGAATCGAGACCTTTAATAAGTTCGATTTAAATGCGCCTATGGCGAGGAAGCCGCCGCCGTCTCAGGTAGATAGGCAATTATTCACCGCTACTACTGGGGCGGGAGGATCTAGACTTAGTGTTTTAGGTGTGTTAACCGGAACAATTCCATTAGACCCTATTATAAATGGTATTAGTGGTAGAACAGCTCACCTAAAGGCGCGAAAAGAAAAATATGAATTCAGGTCCGTGGTTGAAAAAGCAGTGTATCTTATTTCTGAAGAAACCTTTATAACAGACTTTAAAATTCCGGAAAGGGAGATAATGAATTTTGCGTATTATTGTGCCGAGAATTATGATCTAAAGGTTCTACTAAATAATCCTCTAGAACTATACGAGTTTTTTCAATCTAAAGCTGCAGAATATAAGGCACTGAAGGTTTTGGATTGAAATTTGCACCTAACTGGAAAAAATAATGAGAAAAATAAGCCTAATCTTGGCCAGCTTTTTTTTGCTTTCAGGTTTCAAATCTGGAGCCCATGAGTTTTATCTAAGCGTTACCGAGATTGAATATAATAGGCAACAGCAAAGCCTTCAAATTATTACCCGGGTTTTTATAGACGATTTCCAGAATGTTTTAAACCAACGCTATGGCGCAAAGCTTCAGCTTTCAGAAGAAGCTGAAGAAGGTGCAATTGCCGGGAATATTTCAAAATATCTTCAGCAAAAATTAAAGCTTCGGGTACATGGCGAAGAACTTCAGCTAAATTATTTGGGAAAAGAATACGATGCCGATCAATTGATACTATATATTGAAGTTGAAAATGTTACTCCTTTCAATAATATTGAAGTAACCAATAGCATATTAACAGATTTATTTGATGATCAAAAAAATATAGTACACGTAAAAGTGAACGATAAAACTAAAAGTTTACTGCTTATGCGACAGCAAGAAACTGAAAAACTTAGTTTTCCTTAAATTACCGCAAAAGCCTAGAAATTATTTTTACTTTTAAAAATCCTTAAAACAAACCAAGCATTAATGAATAATATACGATTATTAAGTTTCGCATTTATAATACTTTTTGTGAGCGGTATACAGGCTCAAGACTCGGGAGAAAGAGAGCAACAAGCCAAACAGGAAGGTCACGAAAATAATAACAAGTTTAAACAACTGCATGAAACTTTTGCAACTCCCAATCAATACAGGACCGGTGCGGGTGCTCCCGGAGAGGCTTATTATCAAAACCAGGCCGACTATAAAATGGAGATTGTTTTAGACGATAAAAATACGCGTTTAGATGGAGAGGCTCAGGTGACATATTATAACAACTCACCCGATAAATTAGAATATTTATGGGTGCAATTAGACCAAAATATAAGAAAAAAAGACGCTCCGGGTTTAGATCGTAATCCCAGTGTAATGCGACCTGTGACTACACCCCAGGGCTTTGTAAGTGAATATATGCAGGAGTCTTTTGACGGTGGTTTTAACATCACCGACTTAAGTCAGGATGGAGATAAATTGAAGTTTACCATCAATCAAACCATGTTGAGGATAAACCTGGAAGAGCCCCTGAAACCGGGTGAATCTTTTGAATTTGATATAAAATGGTGGTATAAGATCAATAAACATACAACAGATGGTGCTAGAAGCGGGTATGAACATTTCCCTAAAGATGGAAACAATGCTTATGTAATTGCACAATTCTTTCCAAGAATGGCGGTTTATAACGATGTGGAAGGCTGGCAAAATATGCAGTTTTGGGGAGATGGGGAGTTTGCCCTTCCTTTTGGAGATTACGAAGTAAATATTACAGTTCCTGCAGATCATATTATGGAAGCTACAGGAGAACTTCAAAACCGCGATGAAGTATATACCAAAGAGATGATGCGCCGTTATAAGCAGGCAAAAAAATCTTACGACAAACCTGTGATTGTTAGAACTCAGGAAGAAGCTGTAGAGGCCGAAAAATCTTTTTCCACTAAAACCAAAACCTGGAAATATAAAGCCGAAATGGTTAGGGATTTTGCATTTTCTACCTCTAGAAAATTTATTCTGGATATGATGGCTACCGATGTACTTGGCAAAGATGTGATGGCCGTTTCTTTATACCCTAAAGAGGGCAATCCATTATGGGAAAAATGGTCTACCAGGGTTGTAGCAAGTACGCTTACTTCTTATTCTAAACAAACATTTCAATATCCTTACCATAAGGCTGTTTCGGTTCATGCAAAAAACCAGGGAATGGAATACCCTATGATTTGCTGGAATTATGGGCGCCCAAATGAAGATGGAAATTATTCTGATAGGACTAAATTTGGGATGATAAGTGTAATAATTCACGAAATTGGCCATAACTTTTTTCCCATGATTGTAAATAGTGATGAGCGCCAATGGGGGTGGATGGACGAAGGTTTAAATACGTTTAGCCAATTTTTGGCAGAACAGGAGTTTGGCAAAAAATACCCTGAAGCTATTGGTTCACTAGAGCAGTATCCCTCTAGAAGGGGAATCCCTTCTAAGATTGTACCTTATATGAGAGGTAATCAGAAATATATTGCGCCCATTATGAGCAACCCCGAAAATGTATATCAGTTAGGAAATAATGCCTACGGAAAACCGGCAACTGCTTTAAATATTTTAAGGGAAACGGTGATGGGGCACGAGCTTTTTGATTATGCCTACAAAACATTTGCCCAGCGATGGATGTTTAAGCATCCAACTCCCGAAGATTTTTTTAGAACTATGGAAGATGCTTCAGCCGTAGATTTAGATTGGTTTTGGAGAGGTTGGTTCTATACTACGCATAATGTAGATATGGGAATTAAGGAAGTTCAAAAACTTTATGTAACCGATAAGGCTACTAAAGAAGGGAAAGAATTTTTGGAGCAGTATGGAGCTGATCCCGAAGAGATAGAGGCCATTTACGTAGTTAGTGAGGATAGCGAGGAATTTGATGAAAATTTAAAAGGAAAATCTGTTTTGGAGAATTCTCCAACCCTAAATGAATTTGTAATGGATAATTTCTCTGAGTCGGAAAGAGCAGGTTTAAAAAATCCAAAATATTTCTACCAGGTTACTTTTGAAAAGCCGGGCGGAATTCCGATGCCATTAATTGTTGAATTTACCTATGCCGATAGTTCTTCCACGCTAAAAAAATATCCGGCTCAGTTATGGAGAATGAACGATGAGGTAGCAACAAAAGCCATTGCTGCCGATAAAGAAATTATTAAAATTGTAGTAGATCCCGAGCTTGAAACGGCCGATGTTGACATAAGTAACAATACCTGGCCAAAAGAAGAAACCACAAATAAGTTCGAGAAATTCAAAGAGAATCTAACAAACTAAAACATTTTTAGGCCGACTTTAACGAGTCGGCTTTTTTTATGCTTAAATTTGTCGTTATATTTGTTAAGCTATGAATATGATACCTCTTTTTATTAGTGGAGCCGAAATTGCTTTTATCCTTTTTATTTTGGTAATGGTATTTGGCGCCGATAAAATTCCTGATATAGCCCGGGGAATGGGTAAAGGAATGAAAATGCTTCGTAATGCCTCTAACGACATTAAAACTGAAATTCAAAAAAGTGCCGATAAGCAAGGTATCAATACCGACATTACTAACGATGTAAAAGGTGAAATAGATAAGGTGAAAGAAGATATAGATGAAATAACCGGTTCGGTTAAACGTAGGTTTTAATTACTAATGTTAGAGCAGCTAGAACAATGGGATAGAGAGCTGTTTATCTACCTTAACGGCCTTGGAATCGAATCTTACGATAATTTTTGGATTACCGTTACTACAATCCAAAACTGGATTCCACTATATATTGCTTTTTTTGTGCTTTATTTTGTAGCTTTTCATTGGAAAAAAGCGCTTTTCACCAGCCTTTTTACGTTGGCTACAGCACTTTCTACTTATGGTTTTACCAATCTTGTAAAAAATTTCTTTCTTAGGCTTCGGCCCAACAACGAGCCGGAAATTGCAGATATTATTAGAATTTTACAAACTCCGGATAATTACAGTTTTTTCTCCGGCCATTCTGCGGTTTCTACTGCTGCAGCCCTGTTTCTAATACTGGCACTAAAAGATAAATACCCCTGGATTTGGGTAGTGCTTATCTGGCCGCTATTGTTTATGTTAAGCCGAATTTATGTAGGGGTTCATTACCCGGGAGACGTACTTGTTGGTGCGGCGGTAGGAGTAATATTTGCCCTGGTGTTTTTTATGCTTTACCAGCGCTCCGGAAAACGTTTTATTTAAGTCGGCTTAAGGTTAACCCGTCCCGAATCGGTAAAATAACTGTTTCTATGCGTTCATCTTCCGCAAGCATCTTATTGTACTTTAAAAGTGCACGGGTAGATTCGTCATCGGCTTTTAACGGCTTTACAACTTTGCCACTCCACAATACATTATCTGATAAAATAACGCCCCCTGGATTCATTTTGTCTATTATTAAGTCGAAATAGGCAGGGTAATTAGGTTTGTCGGCATCAATAAAAACAAGGTCGAATGTTGAATTGATTTCAGGAATTACTTCCCTGGCATCTCCTATATATTGCCTGATATTATTTTTGAAGTTTGAAGCCTCAAAATATTTTTGCTGAAAATCGTATAATTCCTCGTTGATGTCTATGGTGTGTAACAGTCCATCTTTACGCAGGCCTTCTGCTAAACATAAGGCCGAGTAGCCGGTATAGGTTCCTATTTCCAGAATAGTTTTTGGTGCTATTATTTTTGAAATTAAGCTTAGAATTCTACCCTGGTAATTTCCGCTTAACATCCTGGGTTGTAAAACTTTTTGATTGGTTTCCCGGTTTAGTTTTGCTAAAAAATCAGGTTCTTTAGCTGAATGTTCTAAAATATAATCGTCTATAGCTTCGGGTAGAAAATGCATGGGAATTCTAATTTTTTTCAAATTTAGAGAATTTAATGTTTTTAATATGAAAGCTTTCAGGACAAATACTAATTAGCTATTACTCCTTATTTAACTTTTAACTCTATGAGGCTTGCCAGGAAGTAATTTGCTTCAGGCATTTCTGCCAAGAAATTGTATTTTTACTTAAAACTAAAACCACACATGCAATTTCAAAATACTCTAGAATATGCCCGGGAACTGGATTCCCAGGACAAACTATCATCATATCGCGACCAGTTTATTTTTCCGCAGCACGAAGGGAAAAATGTGATTTATTTTACCGGAAATTCGCTTGGTCTTCAACCTAAATCAGCTAAAAAATATGTGGATGAGATTATGACCGATTGGGCTAATCTCGCCGTAGAAGGTCATTTTTATGCCGAAAAACCCTGGTGGGATTATCACGAGCGTTTTTCAAAGAAGCTGGCTAAAGTAGTAGGTGCGAAACCTGCTGAGGTTACAGTTATGAACACCCTTACGGTTAATTTACATTTGTTGATGGTGTCTTTTTACAGGCCAAAAGGAAAACGTTACAAGATTATTTGTGAAGAAAAAGCTTTTCCCAGCGATCAATATATGATTTCCAGTCAGGTTCGTTTTCATGGATATGATCCCAGGGATGCTATTGTTGAAATTAAAAGGCGTGAAGGGGAAAATAACTTTAGAACCGAAGATATTCTTTCCAAAATAAATGAAGTAGGAGAGGAGTGTGCTTTGGTGCTTATAGGAGGCGTAAACTATTATACAGGGCAGGTATTGGAAATGGAAAGCATAACCAAAGCAGGACATAAAGTAGGTGCTTTTGTGGGCTGGGATCTTGCTCATGCTGCCGGTAATATAGAATTAAAATTAAGCGATTGGGAGGTGGATTTTGCCGCCTGGTGTAGTTATAAATATATGAATAGCGGTCCCGGGAATGCTTCCGGTTGTTTTATTAATGAAAAATATCATAACCAAAAAGATATTCCTCGTTTTGAAGGTTGGTGGGGCCATAGCAAAGAACGTAGATTCTTAATGGAGCCTGAATTTCAACCCGAACCCGGAGCAGATGCCTGGCAAATCTCTAATGCTCCTGTCCTGGCCCTTGCGCCTTATTTAGCTTCGCTTGAAATGTTTGATGAGGTAGGAATGCCGGCATTAATAGAAAAAAGAAATAAGATTGTGGCCTACCTCGAGTTTGTTTTACACGAAATTGATAAAGAAGTTGAGAGCACTTTTGAAATTATTACACCTCCAAATCAGGAAGAGCGAGGTACACAACTTTCGGTGTTTTTACACGGAGAAGGCAGGGAATTATTCAATTATTTAATGAAAAACGGCGTAATTCCCGACTGGCGGGAACCCAATGTAATTCGTCTGGCCCCGGCACCTTTCTATTGCTCTTTCGAAGATATGTACCAATTTGGTCAAATTCTTAAAAAGGGAATTCTAGAGAAATCTAAATAAATTAAGATGAAAAAGATACTTGTATTTTGTTTTTTGATAATTTCCGTATTCGGATTTTCCCAAAATCCTGAAACTGATCTAAAACTTCAAAAGAAATTAGAAACACTTATCGAAAATTTCAATGGAGATGCAGGCGTATATGTGAAAAACCTGAAAACCGGAAAAGAAGTTGGGATAAATGCCGACACTATTTTCCCAACAGCAAGTATCGTGAAAGTTCCTATTCTTATAAAGATTTTTGATAAAATTGAAAAAGGAGATTTACATTACAACGATAGCCTGGTGTATTCGAAAGACCGTATTTACGGAGGTTCGGGGTTAATGCAGTTTTATAAAGATAGTACCCGAACAGACTTAAGGACCCTGGTGGCATTAATGATTAGCTATAGCGATAATGTCACTTCCTTATGGAACCAGGAACTTGCCGGTGGCGGGAAAGCCATCAATGAATTAATGGAAGAGCTTAACCTGGAACATACGCGCGTAAACTCACGAACAAAAGGTCGTGATAAAGATTGGGGAAAATATGGTTGGGGACAAACCACGCCCAGGGAAATGGCTTCTATTTTAGAACAAATTAGAGAGCGTAAATTAATAAGTGCTGCAGCCAGTGACGAAATGTATAGGCTGCTGGGTAATTCTTTCTATCAGGATTATGCTTTGTCCCAGGTGCCACCTTATGTGCAGGCTGCGGCAAAACAGGGTATGGTAAATAAATCACGTTCAGAGCTTTTTATGGTAAATGCCCCTTCGGGAGATTATGTATGTTATATAGCCACAAAAAATAATGAGGACGAATCCTGGGGCGATACGAATGAAGCCTGGGAATTACAAAGGCAAGTTTCAGCCTTGCTTTGGAATTATTTTGAGCCCGGTTCTAATTGGAAACCGGCCAAAGGGGCTCGGGAGTTGCTTAGGGGTTTAAATTATTAATGCTAGATTTCAATAAAAAGCCACGAATTCAATATTTTTTACTGAATTCGTGGCTTTAAATTTTTTGGGAATTTACCCGATAATCTAGCTTTAATGCCGCGTTCGTTGGTTTTTTACGAGGTAAATTACGATCACCTTACTTCAATTTCGGTAAAGAACAATTCAAAACTTCCATCGGGAGATTTATGGGATTTAGCAATTTTTAAGCCCTGAAAATCTTCAAAATCTTCCCAGGTCGTAGGCATTTCTCTTTTTCCGTCAGCCGATTTGTAAATCCATTCCTCTAAAAGAAGATCGTCGTTATAATATACCACGTAGGTATCCCCCGGAGTATAGCCGCCTTCATTCTTATAGGAAACTTCTAAATAGTTCATCTCTTTTTTGCTAATGGGAGCAGTACCGGTTTTTTCTTCTGAAATAGTAGCATCACTCCATACCATTTGATATGGGAATAATAACCAGTAAGAATCATTTATAAACTTTTGATCTATATCCTTATCGTCTTCAGAAATATTGTTGGTTTTGGTATAAGTTTGGCTTATATCACCCTGGGTTAGTCTAATCTCATTGGTTTTTGGCTTCCAGGTCCACGCACGGCTGGTTCTTAGGGAATCCTGAACCTTTACGTTAAATGTGAAACGAATTTCTTCAACAGCATCAAAATTATTTAATCCGTGAGCCACAGCAATTTGCTCTTCAATGCTTTTCTGGGCTTCTTCTGTAGTTTCCTGCCCAATTTTAGTTTCTTTGTTGTTCTTGCAAGCAGTTAAGCCAATAACAAGAAAGCTAATAAAGATTAGTTTTTTCATAATGATTTATTTCGCATAAAGGTACAAAAACTGCTTTTAAAATAGGAGTCATGGGCATTCTACGCAAGTTTTATAAAAGATATTTGAAATAAAATGAGTCTGGATATTTTTGTTTTAGCAGAAGAATATAGAGAATTAAAAAAAAATTACAGAGTTTGGTGAAAAAAGCCTGTTTTACTGTCTGTATATAGAATTATTGTGTTTTTAGAGGAAAAATAAAAATAAAAGAGGCTGTCTGAAAAGTGGTTCTTCGTCTTAAACGAGTTCAGGACGAGAGTTAATAACTTTTCAGGCATCCTCTTATGATTCGATTGTATTACTAAATTAAAGTCGGCGTCCTGTTAATAATCTATATAAAATTAGAATTACAGCCAGAACAATTAGTATATGGATGATGCTTCCTAAATCTGGAAAAGCAAAATAGCCAACAAGCCATCCTATAACTAGTAATACTACAATAAGCCAAATTAAATCTCTCATATTGGTTGGTTTTTAGTAGCTAAGCTACATTGGTTAATTGTTTTTAACGAATTTATAGAATAACTTATTTGGAGCGATATTTTTTAACTAGTGTTTAACTTGAATGTTAAAATTTTTCAGGATTATTTATTATATCGTTTGCCCGGTTTTTTATTGTAATTATTTCATCTCCCGACTTTTTATCAAGCATAGAAAGCATCATAGCCATTCTGCGGTTTCCCTTGAAGAATTCACGTTTTTCAGCTAAAAAATTCCAGTATAAAGTATTAAAAGGGCAGGAATTCTCACCGGTTTTCTTTTTGACATCATAAGCACAGGTTTTACAATAGTTGCTCATTTTATGAATATAAGAACCACTGGAAACATAGGGTTTGGTAGCTACAATTCCACCATCGGCAAACTGGCTCATACCCCGGGTATTGGTTATTTCTACCCATTCTATGGCATCTATATAAATACCCAGGTACCAGGCATCTACTTCGTTAGGGTGGGTTTGTGTAAGTAGTGCATAATTACCGGTTATCATAAGGCGCTGAATGTGATGCGCGTAGGCATTGTCTAAACTATGCTTTATACTGTGTTTTAGGCAATTCATTTTTGTATTTCCGGTCCAGTAAAATTCCGGTAGTTTATTTTGATTGTCTAACTTGTTGGTACGTCTATATCCCGGCATTTCTTTCCAGTATATGCCACGCATATATTCGCGCCAACCTAAAATTTGACGTACAAAACCTTCTACCTGTGAGATGTCTATTTCGTCTTTATGCTCTCTCCAATGCGCTATTACTGCATCTATTACTTCTTTGGGATGCAGCATTTTGGTGTTAAGCGAAAATGATAACCTGGAGTGAAATAAATATGCCTGTTCACTATGTAGCGCATCCTGAAAATCGCCAAAATAAACCAATAAATTTTTACAGAAATAATTTAAAACCGAAAGTGAATCCTCCCGGCTTGTCGGCCAATTGAATTTTTCGGCATCAATGTTTCCAAAAGTTTTAATACCAGATTTCTCTATTTCTTTGAGTATTCCTGAAACATCTTTTCTAAATCCGCGTTCGTGGGGAATTTCGGGCTTGCCGGTCCATTTTTTACGATTAGATTTATCAAAATTCCATTTGCCGCCTTCCGGGTCTTTTTCCGTAAGCATGAGCACATCGTATTTTTTACGCATATCGCGGTAAAAATATTCCATGACCATATCTTTTTTACCTTTATAAAAATTAGTAAGATCTTCTCTAGAGGTTAAAAAGTGTTCGGTGTCGTAGACTTCGGTTTCAATATGTAAGTCATTACAAAAATCTTTTAATTGAACGTCAAGACGATATTCATCGGGAAGCTGATATTCAAATTTTTCAATCTTATATTCTGAAATTAGCTGCTTTAGATTTTCGGGTAAAGTTTGTTTGTTCTTTTTATCGCTAATTTTTAAATAGAGTACCTTATGCCCACGCTCCTTTAAATACTTGGCGAAATTGCGCATGACACAAAAAAAACCAACTACTTTTTGGATATGATGCATCACATAGTCGGTTTCCTGGCGCATTTCCATAAGCACATAGAGTGTGTTTTTTTCTTGCTCTTTAAACCAGGTGTGTTTATGGTTAAGCTGATCGCCTAAAATTAATCTTAGTTTAGTTATTTTTTCAGCCATAATTCTTGAAATTTTTTATCAGGGTCATAACGTTCGGCCTGGCGTTTTATATTAAATTTACGATCCCGCGGATCGTTGCCAACTCCGCTGTTGTACATCCAGTTCCCCCAATTGCTGTGTACATCGTAATCTATAAGCAAGCTTTCAAAATATGCTGCGCCAATTCGCCAATCCTGTTTTAGTTCTTTTGCCCAAAAACTGGCAACATTTTGCCTACCACGATTGCTCATAAATCCTGTAGCGGCCAGTTCTTTCATATTCGCGTTTATAAATGCTTCTTTAGTTTCTCCACAAACCCAGCGCTGTAGAGTTTGTTTATCTTTATTCCATCTTAATTCTTTTTCTAAAATCCCATCAATTTTGAAGATTTTATTCGCGTGTTTTAATGAAATAAACTTAAAGTAATCGCGCCAAATTAGCTCAAAAATAAGCCAGTAGGTATCCTGGTTTTTAGTGATATCTTTTTCGAATTTTTTTACCGCCCAATAAATTTGTTTGGGCGAAATACTACCATTTGCAAGCCAGGCCGAAAGTTTTGAACTATAAGCTTCACCAATTAAACCGTTTCTGGTTTGTTTGTATTTAGCCAGGTTTTTAGTTTCCCAAAAATAGTGTTGTATTCTTTCTTTTGCTTGATCTTCGCCACCTTGAAACGGAAAAGCCGTCCTGGGATCCAGCTCAAATTCCTCAAATCCCAGCTCGTTTAAATCGGGTATTTTTGTAAGGTTTTCGAGTTCGAAATTTTCCTTTGTTAAGGCTTTGGGTTTTGGGAGGCATTCCCTAACAGTAACTTGGGCTTCACATTTTTTTCTGAATTCTGTAAAAACCTTTGGGATCTCATTGAAGTTCGTATAGGGGATATCTGTGGGATGAAATAAAAACTGGTCGTAAAAATCTTTAAACTCTAATTCTTCTATGGCTTCTTTTTCTACTTTCTTGATTATATCCTGCTCTTCACTGGTCCATTCTTTTTGCAAATAAATGTTGGAAATTGCATATTTCTCAAAAAAACAGGGTAAAACTTTTTCAGGTTTTTCCCGGTAAACAAATAGTGGGATATTAATTGCTGCCAGGTTCTCCTTTAATTCCTTAATTGTTTCTATCAAAAATTTCGCCCTGAATTTCCCGGTTTTTTTGAATCCATATTCTGTAAAATCAAATTGCCTGGGATCAAAAAAATAAACGGCTATTACAGCTTGATTTTCTTTGCAGGCCTTGCTTAAGGCTATATTATCTGTAACACGTAAATTATTTTGAAACCAAACCAGTGCTGTACTCATTACTTATTTCTTCTACATTTTTCACTACAATATTTAACTGAAGCCCAATTTTTCTCCCACTTTTTACGCCACCTAAATGGTTTTTTGCAAACAGGACATATTTTTTCCGGAAAGTTAGATTTCTTTACCGATTTCATAAATCATTCTTCTTTACTAAAAAAGGATTTGATCTCCTGGTCGGGCCTGGCATAATGAAAACGGTCTAACAAGTTGGGAAGTGCATAGCCATCTAAACCGTTTATGGTTACCGTTTCGGCATCATCTAAGCGCAACCAGCCGTCTGGAGCTTGTATGCCTTCATCAAAATAAATATGTTCTATGCTGCCAATAAGCATTATGGTGTCATTTTCTTTGATGTAATATTCATTTATAAATTTACAGCCTAGTTTTACGGTAGATTGTTTTACATAAGGGGCGAAAAAACCGTCCAGGTACTCTTCTTCCAGGCCGGTTTTTTGAAATTCAGAGATTTCCTCGTCGTATTTCGCGGCTGTTTGGTGTGCTTTTTCTATCATATCTTTCTGAATATGATTCACCGTAAAATACTGACTTTCTTTAATGTTCTTGTAAGTGTTTCTAGGGACTTCTTTAGTTGGCCGGGTAATAAAGCCCAGTAAGGGAGGTTCGCTGCCAAGGTGCGTAACCGAACTAAATACAGCCACATTCACAATGTTTTTGCTAGATTTTGTTGCAATAAGATTGGCAGATTTATAACCGGTAACGCTATTGATAAGATTTAAGCGAAATATTTTTTCCATTTGCCTAATTTCTTCTGAAGTAATGTGTTCCATATAGTTGAAATAAAAAGGTGACTAAAACTTAAAATGTCTGTATGAAATATTTTTTCTTCCAAACAAATTTAAGTTTTAATCACCTGAAGGCTTTAATGATTAGCTTTTCTTTATAAATTGATTAGCCTTGATTTTCCAGTTTATTAATCCTCATTTCATATTCTTCCATCGCTTCCCGAACGGCATCAACATTATCTGAAGATTTTTGATGGGCTGCATTCATGGCTTTTTCCAATTCATCGTCGGGGTGTTGAAACAAATCTGTGATCACATGATTTATCTTGTCAATAATACTTTCCTGGCTATTTTTAATGTCTTCCAGTTTATTTAAGGTGGCTCTCATTTGTTCAAGTTTCGACTCATCCATAATTTTTGTTTTATAAGTTGATTACTAAAATTAGCTTTTTATAAGACGAAATTTTAACCAATTAACCTGGTTTTAAGGACTTTTAATCTAAAATTATGAATTTTTAGGGCTACATATTAATCCTCGTATTTAGGATAATCGGTGTAACCTTTTGCGCCGGGAGTGTAAAAAGTATCTTCGTCCCAGTCGGCAATAGGTGCATTTTTAGCAAAACGTAGGGGCAAATCGGGGTTGGAAATAAACAATTTTGCAAATGAAACCATATCGGCATTTCCTTCATCAATTACCTTGTTCCCCGATTCCTGATCAAAACCGGCATTAATCATTAAATTACCTTTATAAATAGGCCGGTAGTGTTTGGCAATATTTGGTTCCAGGTAGTTTATGTCGCTTACATCGGTAAAAGGTTCAGACAAATGTGTATAGGCCAAATCGTAGGCATTTAATTTTTCGATGACATAATCAAAGGTAGCAATGGTTTCATCTGTGGCTGTAATACCAAAAGCATTGTGTAGGGAAGGGTTTAACCGTACTCCAATTCTATTTTCGGGCCATATTTCACCAACTGCTTCCAGCACTTCAAAAAAGAAACGAGCTCTGTTTTGAATACTTCCGCCATAATCATCGGTTCTAATGTTGGCGTTTTTATTAAAAAACTGGTGAATTAAATACCCATTTGATGAATGGATTTCCACCCCGTCAAACCCGGCATTTTTTGCATTTTCTGCTGCGTGTTTAAAATCCAGCACTGTTTGTTTTATATCTGCAATGCTCATTGCCTGGGGTTCTACGGTATCTTCAAAACCATCTGGAGTATAGGCCTGGGTGTTTGGGTTTACGGCGCTTGGAGCTAAAGGCTTTTCTCCATTGTGAAATTTGGGATGTGAAATTCTACCGCAATGCCATAGCTGTAAGAAAATTTTACCGTCATTTTCATGAACTGCCGTGGTAACTTTTTTCCAGGCCTCTACCTGGCCCTCGGTGTAGATTCCGGGAGTATTAATATATCCTACTGCCGCTTCAGAAATCTGTGAACCTTCGGTGATAATTAACCCGGCACCTGCCCGTTGTGAATAGTATTTGACGTGTAAATTGGTAGGTTCATTTTCCTTATTATCAGCGCGATTACGCGTCATTGGAGCCATAATTACTCGATTTTTTAATTCCAGATCTCCAATTTTAATTGGTTTCAGTAAAGCTTGATCTTTATTCATAATTACATGTTTTTAATAATAAATGTAAGGTAAGCATCACGTAAGTGCTGTTAATTAAATGGTAAATAGAAGTTTCTTAAAAAGGTTCCCCCTGCCTAAAGTCGGTAGAAATAAGTACTTTCGTAGTTTAAATCGCATTTTCCGAAAACTATAAAATTTAAAAAAGGAGATGCACAGTAGGCACTTTATGCAAACACCAAAAAAAATTGCCATTGTAGGCTCGGGACTGGTTGGATCTTTACTCGCTATTTATCTCAGAAAAGCCGGGCACGAGGTCCAGGTTTTTGATCGTAGAAAAGATGTTAGGAAAGTTGAATTTTCTGGCCGTTCAATTAACCTGGCCATGTCTAATCGTGGATGGAAGGCTTTAAGGGCAGTGGGGATTGAAGATGAAATAAAAAAGTTGGCTTTAGCATTAGATAAAAGGGCAATGCATGTGAATGATAGGCCACTTTATTACCAAAAATACGGCAAAGAGGAAGAAGCAATTTACTCTATTTCCAGAGGTGTTTTAAACCGAAAAATGATTAGCCTGGCCGAGGAAGCCGGGGCTAAGTTTAGGTTTGAAGAAAAAGTGTGGGATATAGCTATGGCTGAAGCTAAATTGTATACGGGGGAAAGTGAAAAAGGAGAGTGGAAAGAATATCAATTTGACTTGATTTTTGGTGCCGATGGCGCTTTTTCCAGGGTGAGGCATAAAATGCAAAGACAGAGCAGGTTTAACTATTCACAACACTTTATAGATGTAGGGTATAAAGAGCTAAGTATCGCAGCAAACGAAGATGGTACCCATAAATTAGATAATGCCTCTTTTCATATTTGGCCTCGTGGCGAATTTATGCTAATTGCCATGCCCAATTTAGATGGTAGCTTTACCTGTACCTTGTTTATGCCTTTTGAGGGTGAAAATTCTTTTGAAAGTATAAAAACAGAGCAAGATGCTGATTCCTTTTTTCAAAAGCATTTCCCTGATATTAACAATGAGATTGAGAACCTAAAACGGGATTTCTTTAAAAACCCCACCAGTAGTATGGTAACCGTTAAATGTTTTCCCTGGTCTTATTGGGAAAAAGTCACGTTGGTGGGTGATTCGGCGCATGCCATTGTTCCATTTTATGGGCAGGGGATGAATGCCGGATTCGAAGATATTTTGGTTTTAAGTGAAAAAATGAAGGAATTTGGCGATGATTGGGAAAGTATTTTTGAAGAATACCAAAAATCCAGAAAACCCAATGCTGATGCTATTGCAGAATTGAGCTATAGAAATTTTATAGAAATGAGCAGTAAAACAGCCGACCCCGATTTTTTACTTCGGAAGAAAATTGAGACCTGGTTCTCTAGTAAGCACCCAGATTCCTGGGTACCCTTATACTCCAGGGTTACTTTTTCTGATAAACCCTATGCCGAAGCTTTGGCTATTGGGGATTATCAGCGAAAAATTATGGATTGCGTTATGGAGCTTCCCGACATCGAAAAAAAGTGGAATTCTGCTGAAGTTGAAACTAAAATTCTGGAACTTTTAGAAAACAAATCGGCTTTCTTAGTCTAAATCTTCCTGAACATCAGCTAGAATATTCAGGCAGTCATAGACTCCAAGCATAGTTTCTTCATCTTCGGTTAACACCACTAACATATCATTGGCTTCAACCACCGTGTTTCCGTTTGGGGTAATAAACTGGTCGTCTCTGGAAATCATAGCAATGATTGCTTTTTTCGGGAATTTAAGGTCTACAATCCTTTTTCCTACCGAATGACTATGTTCCGGGATGTTTATTTCCCGTAAAAAAGATTTGGCATCATCGGCCATAAAAGCATCGACCGGCGATTTTTGCTTGGCTTTCATTGGGAGCGCAACATTAAGCCATTTTGCCACTATAGATAGAGTTGTTCCCTGAATTAATACCGAAGTAAGGGAAACGAAGAATACAATGTTAAAAATCATATCGGCTTTTTCAATCCCGGCAAGTAAAGGATAGGTAGCAAATACAATAGGGACAGCACCACGTAGGCCCACCCAGGAAATATACCAACGCCGGCGCATCTTCATTTTAAAGAAAATTAAGCTTAGAAACACCCCCAAAGGCCTTGCTATAAAAATAAGGAATACCGAGATAAAAATTCCCACGCCAATCACAGGAACTATATGCGATGGGTAAACCAATAAACCTAAGGTAAGGAAGAGTACAATTTGCATAAGCCAGGCAAGCCCATCAAACATGCGCATAATGGTCTTTTTATGAATAATGTTGTGATTCCCAAGGTACACACCACTTAAATAAACGGCTAGAAAGCCATTACCACCAAGGGCATCGGTAGCAGAAAATACTATAAACATTAAGGCTATGGCCAGTACAGGATAAAGTCCTTCAAAATCTAATTTAATCCTGTTAATTACTATTTTACTTAGTTTTCCAAAAATAAAACCAAGTAATGCGCCAATAAGAATTTGCTGTAGGAATAATGGGATTATACTATAAATACTTTGATCCTGATTTACTACGAGGCCTAAAAATGCAATGGTAAGAAAATAGGCCATGGGGTCGTTACTACCGCTTTCTAACTCCAGCGTAGGTCTGAGATTAGATTTTAGGGCCAGGTTTTTTGATCTTAAAATTGAAAAGACGGCGGCAGCATCTGTTGAAGATACTATGGCGCCAAGTAATAAGCCCTCATAAATAGTAAAGTCTGTAATAAACCATACAAACGCGCCTACGCTTACCGCTGTAAATAAAACACCAAGAATAGAAAGGGAAATTCCCTGCCACATTACCGGTTTTATAGTTTTCCAACTGGTGTCCAGGCCACCGGAGAATAAGATGAAATTTAGGGAAACAATACCTATAAATTGGGCTAGTTTAGGGTCGTTAAAGTAAATGCCCCCAATACCTTCAGATCCTGAAAGGATTCCAACAGCAAGAAAAAGCACCAGAGTCGGTACACCAAAACGATAGGAAGTTTTGCCTGCAAGAATGCTTATAAATAATAAAAGCGAACCTATTAAGAGAATGTTTTCTATAGTGATGCTCATGAGATAGGTTGATGCACTACCTTGGAATAGTTTTAAACTTTAAGGTACGCTCGCTAATTTTTATATTATACAATTTTAAGAAGCCGGGTTTGATTTCAGCCGTAAAAGTAAATATTTCATCTTTTTCAATAAAGCTGAATTTTAGGAATAATGAATATTAAATTCTTAAAATTTTAATGTGATTCTTCTTTAAGGATTTCAGGAAACTTTTCCTTAAAACGATTTAACCTCGGAATAGAAACCTTTTGGATGTAAGGATTGTTAGGATTATTTTTTTCATAATTCTGATGATAATCTTCGGCTACCCAAAATTTCTGAAATGGTAAGATTTCTGCAGCAATTGGTTTTTTGTAATCTTTAGCTATTGCATTCTTTACTTCATTAATAATCTCTTTTTGTTCCTTGTTTTGAAAAAAAATTAAAGATCTGTATTGGGAACCTATATCGGGGCCTTGCCCATTTACCTGGGTGGGATCCTGTGAAGCAAAGTAAACTTCTACTAAAGTTTTAAAGCTAACCACATCTGGGTTGTAAATAACTTCTACAGCTTCAGCGTGCCCGGTTCTTCCGGTGTTGCTTGACTCGTAAGTTGGGTTTTTGGTATGGCCACCGGCATATCCCGAGATGGCTTCTTTTACTCCTGCTACACTTTCATAAATAGCTTCAACACACCAAAAGCACCCACTGGCAAAGTAGGCTTTTTCATAGCCATTTTCTGCGGGAACCTCTACCGGATCTGCATTGGCAATTTCTGGTTTGGTGACGGTTTTTTCCTGCGCATTATTTCCGCAAGAGATTAATAAGAATATGATTGTGGGTAAGAAAAATCGCTTCATTGCTCTATTTTTTTATAAGTTCCTTCTAATGTTTTTTTGCCATAGATAGCATAATCTAGGGCCAGTTCTCCATCTATAGAAAAACCTTTCCAATCTAATGTAAGCATACCGTTTTGTCCCTGGTTCAATACGGCAATAGGAATATTAGTGTCAAATTTATCCCAGGGAATGTCCTGATTGTTTTCCTGATTTAAGGCTTTTACGTAATAAAAGTTCACAACATCGCCAGCCTGATTGTATTTAGCTTCGATATAGAATTTATCTTCGGCCAAACATAACTCTATGCGATTATCTGTTTCAAATTTTAGGCAATAACAACTACAATTAGTTTCGTTGTTTTTTAAATATGTATTACCAGAAATAGCGGCACTTAAAGAACCTAAATTGTTCTTAGTATTACCTTCCGCCTTTTTTTGAATATCAACCCCGGCGCTTGTGTTTGTAGAATCAAACTTAGTAATATTGTTTTCTTCTGTTTGGGTACCTGAATCACTGTTCTGACTGTTGTTCTTGCAGGATACCAGCATCAAGGCGAGGCAAAGTATGCTAATATAAAACTTCATGACTAAAAAGGTTTAGTTGATAATAAAGGTAGTTTTAAAAAAGAAAATATATGTGAAAAGCTTGTTAATCCATAGTATGTTTATTGTGGTTAAGGTATTTTTCATTTTGAAATATTTGAAAGATGTAAATAATTTTGTCACAATTTAACAGGATTTAATAATTTTGTTTAATTTTATCGCTTTAATGTTAAAAAGCGATTTGAGAATTGATTTCAAATGAAACTCAAAAAGTATTTCTATAGAAATGCCATTATAAATAGGACTTAACAGCAAGCTTAGAAATTTTATAATTATTAATTAACCCCCCCAATCAAAATGAAAAATAGATTTACATTATTTTCAGGTATTTTAGTATTATTGATTAGTTTTCAGTCATGTACTGCAGAGTCAGAAGAAGCTACACCTAATGCCAGTGAACTCGAAGAAGAGCTCGCGCTAGAAAACAAAGGAGTTCTTAAGGTTGAAGCTATTACCTATATTTTTAAGGAAACTGGCGAAACTTCCAAATTTAATGATGAGTATAGAGATTTTAACTTTAAATTTATTGAGGAATTCCCTTACAGTACTTCTACTACCAGTAAACATGCTATTGAAGGTTTAACTATAACTAACCCAAATACAGGGGAATATATGATATTTTCCAATTTCGAAGCCTTGAAAAACGGTTTTGATCAATTCGATATTGAATTGAGTACGGGACAGGTTTTAACTTCAGTATTATTTAAACCAGGAAAGGCTAATAACTCTTCAAATAAGTGGCATGACGGCTGGCCTATAGTAGAGGAGCCTTCGCCGGTAATAGGGGCAATGATAGAGCTTTCTCAACAAGTTTCTTTAAGTGAATGTGGTTCTACAGACCCTTGTGCTGAAGAAGGGAACAATTCTACAATTAGCCTAACCAATGGCGACTCTTGGTTTGGTGGTATTGAAGACTGTTCTGTAGAGTGTGCAGAGTAACCAAATAGAATTTTAAAAAAAGAGGCTGTCTGAAAAGCTTTTAAAACCGTCATCTTGAATTTATTTCAATATCTAAGGTGTTGGTAATTAAAAACATGTTAGAAGCTGAAACAAGTTCAGCTTGACGAGAATAGATTTTTCAGACAGCTTTTTTATTAGTACCTGGGTTGTCTCGAAATTAAAAAAAATATTTCCAACGAATGGCCTCATGGGCTTGCCCCGAGGTAGTTTACTTATGAAAATATAAAACCGCCTAAAAATTGATATTTTAGGCGGTTTTTATGTTTTAACCGGTGAGGCTTAATGTTTAGCTTTTGCTTGCTTTAATCTTAAGATTTTGCAAAAAGATTTTGCATTTTTTCCTGTTCTTCCTGGGCAAGCTCTTGATCTACAAGGATTCTACCACTATGTTCATCGGTAATAATCTTTTTTCTACCGGCAATCTCCATAATTACCTGCGGCGGAATAGTAAAATAAGAACCTCCAGAAGCACCTCTTTCAACCGGTACAATAGCAAGTCCGTTTTTAACATTAGCTCTTATTCTCTTATAAGCTTTTACCAGGCGTTCTTCGATATCCTTTTCGAGCTCAGCTGATTTCTTTATAAGTGCCTCTTCTTCTTTTTCTGTCTCGGCAAGAATTTCATTTAATTCACCTTTTTTATGCTCAAGGTGTTTTTTTCTTTCTTCCAAACGTCCTTTGGCTTGTTCAATTAACTCTTTTTTCTGTTCAATTTGAGCCCTGTATTCTTTAATGTGTTTTTCGGCAAGTTCTATTTCCAATTCCTGGAATTCAACTTCTTTGCTAAGCGCATTAAATTCACGGTTATTACGCACGTTTTTTTGTTGCTCAGCATATTTCTTCATGGTCGATTTAGACTCATCAATAAGGTTTTTCTTACTCTTAATGTCGTTCTCGATCACTTCAATATCGGCATCCATTTTTTCCAAACGCTTGCTCAATCCTGTTACTTCATCCTCCAAATCTTCTACCTCTAGTGGAAGCTCACCGCGTACGTTCCTTATTTCATCAATTCTGGAATCAACCAGCTGAAGGTCGTATAACGCTCTTAACTTGTCTTCTACAGTAACATCGTTCTTTTTTGCCATAGTTATATATACTTGATTGGATTGGTGTTTGTCTCTGCTAAAATAAGTGCAAAATTACTAATTTTTTTTGTAAGATAAGAATGTAATAAATCTTTTGTGAATTGCTCACTTTCATAATGGCCAATATCGGCTAAAATAAAGTTTTTATCGCCTTTGTAAAAATCATGGTATTTTAAGTCGGCAGTAAGATAGATGTCGGCTCCGGCACCTTTTGCCTCATTAATGGCAAAGCTGCCACTACCACCCAAAACTGCCACTTTCTTGATTTGTGTATCTCCAAAATCCGAGTGCCTTATGCAACCACAGTTAAATTGATTTTTAATTCTTTTTAAAAAGCTTGTAGGGCTTTCCGGATTTTCCAGTTCACCTATCATTCCCATTCCTAAATGTTGATTTTTGTTATCAATTGTATTTATTTCATACGCTACTTCTTCATAAGGATGGCTTTTAAACAGGGCGGTAATCAAGGTGCTCTCCAAATGAGCCGGGTAGGTAACGCCTATTTGTGTTTCCTCCTCTAAATGTAGGTTTCCGCGGGAACCAATTACCGGGTTTGCCTCTTCGTTGGGTTTAAAACTACCTTCTCCTTTAACATTAAAACTGCAGTGGTCATAATTTCCTACACTTCCGCCACCGGCGTCAAAAAGGGCGTTTCTTACCTCTGCGGCTTGTTGGTTTGGAACAAAGGTGGTTAGTTTCTTTATACTGTTTTTACGCGGAATTAAAATTTGTCTATTTTTAAGCCCTATCTTTTCGCATATCATATCGTTTACCCCTTTGTATTGATTGTCTAGAGCGGTATGAATTGCATAAATCGCTATATCGTTTTTAATTGCTTTAATAATCGTTTTTTGCACATAGTCTTTACCGGTTAGCTTTTTTATACCCGAAAAAATTATGGGATGAAAACTAATAATGAGATTGCAATTTTTATCGATAGCTTCATCTACAACACTTTCCAGACTGTCTAAGGTAATAAGTGCTCCGGTAACTTTTGCGTTAATATTACCCACCAAAAGGCCAACATTATCAAAATCTTCGGCATAAGCTGGCGGGGCAAATTCTTCAATTATAGCTATAACTTCTTTTACAAGCATTTGTTTTTAGTTTTTATAAACTTAGGAGGTTGGTTTTTATTAATTTCGTGATAATTTTTAATTCAGCTAAGTCCAAATATAATTATTATAGTCTGCCCTGTATGAAGATTTTACGAAAAATGCTGATTCCTTTTGCGTTATTATATGGTTTTATAACCTGGAGTAGAAATTTGCTTTATAACGCCAAAATACTCGATTCTAGATCTTATGATTTTCCGGTGATATGTGTAGGGAACCTAAATGCGGGGGGCACGGGCAAATCGCCAATGATAGAGTTTTTACTGAAGTTTCTTTTGCCAAACTATAAAGTTGCTACTTTAAGCAGGGGGTATAGGAGAAGTACTTCTGGCTATAAGTTGTTAAGTGGAGAAGAGCCGGCAACAGAGGTGGGAGATGAGCCTTTACAATTTAAAAGAAAGTTTAATAAAGTTATGATTGCGGTAGACGCCAACCGACAAAATGGAATTTCAAATCTTAGAAAACAAAATGCAGAAATTATTTTATTGGATGATGCTTTTCAACATAGAAAAGTAAAGGCTGGACTGAATATTTTACTCACTGCTTACAATGATTTATATGTTGATGATGTTATGTTGCCAACGGGGAATTTAAGAGAGCCAACAGTAGGAGCAGAACGTGCTAAAATAATTGTGGTTACTAAATGCCCGCGAAAGCTTACACATAGAGAAATGGATGCCATTAGAACTAAACTTAGATTACATAACTACCAGCAATTATATTTTAGTTTTATTGATTATTCTGAAGAAATAAACTCTGAAGAAGCCAGCATTAAACTAGATGATTTAAAAGATAAATGTTTTACTTTGGTTACGGGGATTGCAAACCCTAAACCACTTGTAAATTATTTAAAGACAAAAGGTTTTAACTTTAAGCATCGTATTTTTAAAGACCATCATAATTTTACCGATAAAGAAATAGCAGAGCTAACCAAAGAAGCACTAATTTTAACTACCGAAAAAGATTACGTGCGTTTATATACTTATTTTAAACCCAGGCAGCTCTACTACCTGCCGGTAAAGACTGCTTTTTTAAATAACGAAGCAGAATTTAAGGCCGAAATAATAAAATTTGTAAAAGGACAATAGGCTTTATTTGTACTTACTTAATAGTGAGTAATTGGTTTAATAAAGTGGCTAGGGTGCTTTTTAAACCGTACTCTGTTTTAAGGCTAATTGCTTATTAATTTTCAGGAAAAATTCTTCCGTTTTATAGGGTTTTGGAATAATATCGCTAAATCCGTTTAAGTAGAACTCATCAAGATTATCGTCTAAAGTAACAGCGGTTAAGGCAATGATGGGGATTTCAGTATTAAATTTTCTAATTTCTTTAGTGGCTTCTATCCCACTTATTCCCGGCATATGGATATCCATAAGAATAAGATCGTATTCATTTTCCTTGGTTTTTTCTACAGCAATAGTACCGTTATCGGCCACCTCGCAAATAACCTGATGTTTTTCCAGGATTTTACGGGTAATCATTTGGTTTATCTTATTGTCTTCCACAATAAGTATGTTTTTGCCTTCTAATCTATCTTCAACAGGTGCTTCTGCATCCTGGGATGTTTTATTTGTATTATTTTCTATTTCTTTAGCTTCAAACTTTAGCTGAAAAGTAAAAGTTGAACCTTTGCCCAAATCACTTTCCAGCTCAATTTCACTGCCTAGTAAACTAAGAAGATTTTTTACTATAGATAATCCTAAACCGGTTCCCCCAAATTTACGATTAATCTGTGTGGAGCCCTGGGTGAAGTTTTCAAAAATTGCTTTTTGTTTTTCCTTTGAAATTCCCTCGCCGTTATCTTTAATTTCAAAATCAAGTAAAATAATATTTCCTTCGTGAGAGTTTTTAGAGACATTAATCCATATATCCCCGTCTTCGGTGAATTTTATAGAGTTTCCAATTAAATTTATTAAGATTTGTGATATTTTTAATGGGTCGCCTTTTATCTCTTCGGGAATAGAATTGTCGTAGTTAAGGTGGATTTTAGTATTTTTTTGGTCTGCCGAGTTTTGAAGTGCAACCAATACATCTGAAATACGCTTTTTAAGGTCAAAAGAAGCCTCCATAACTTCTACCTTGTTAGCTTCCAGTTTGTTAAGGTCTAAAATGTTGTTGATAAGTGAAAGTAAATATTCACCAGAAAATTTTAATGAATTAAGATGCTCTTTTTGGTTTTCGGTAGGGCTTTCTTCTAACAATAGGTGTGTAAGGCCGGTTACAGCATATAGGGGCGTTCTTAACTCGTGAGTAATTGTAGAGAGAAACTGAGCTTTGGCCAGGGAAGCTTTTTCTGCATTTTCTTTGGCTTTTGTAAGCTCTGTGTTTTTCTTTTGTAGCAATTCGTTGGCACGGGCCCTTAAGTTATTGTTTTTGTAGAGTGACAGGGTTAAAAGCGAGAGAATGGTAATAAGTGCCACACTAAGAATTGTGGTTAGTTTATTAACTTTTAACTTGCTTTCCTGTTCGGCATTCTGAAGGCTCAATTCATTTAAACTACTTTGCAAGGCATCTATTCCATATTTGGCATTTGCTTGTTCGGCCAGTACCTCCTTATTCATTGCAATTATGGAGTCATTACGTGCATAACTTTTTTGAAGATAATCCAGGGAAGTCTTGTAATTACCGGTTTCCTCATAAATTATACTCAGTTGCTTATAGATGCTCATTATCATGCCGCCAAAATTGTTAGCCTTGGCAATTGCTAATGCCTTGTTGCAGTTCTCTTCGGCCAGTTCGTAGTTCTTGAGGGCTATATGAGCTCTACCGGTATAGTAATAGAGTCTTGAAAGTTCGTACATGTTTTCAGACTCTGAGAGTTGTATTTTTGCCTTTTCCAGAAGTTTTAAGGCTTCATTGATCTGTTTTTCAGATTTTTGAATGATAATCGCCCGGTTTAAAGAAACTATTCCAAGGTATTCCTGATTGTCTAATTTTAAGTAGAGTTCTTCTGCCAGGTTGAGATAACGGTTTGCCCGGGTTTTGTTATGTTTAGCCATAAAAATTTTAGCAAAATTTACATAGCTGTAAGCCAATCCTTTTTCGTCGCCCACTTCACGTTGAATAGAAATTGCCCGGTTTAACTCGGTTATCGCTTTATCGTATTCGTGTCTTATATAATAAAGTTTGGCAAGAATACTACTGGATAATGCAATAAAGCGCTTATCATCAATAGATTTTGAAAGTTCTAAAGAAGAATTTAATTGTTCAATGGCGCGGTCAAAATCTAATGTATTTACTGAAACTTCAGCATCGTTGATTAACTGCTGAATTCTTTCATTGGCCAATTGAAGATGTTTGGAATCGTCTTGCTGAATTGCAAAAGAAAAATTACAATAAAATACGAATATTAGTATAAAGTTGAATCTCTTCATTATGGAAAATCAGCATACGCTTAATGGATATAAAGATAGTTATTTCTCATTAACCATTGAAATTAAATCGATAAGACGACTGGAATAACCGATCTCATTATCATACCATCCAATAATCTTGACTAGCTTACCACTTATCACCGATGTCATTTGAGCATCAAAAATACAAGAATGCGGATTATTGTTAATGTCTATAGAAACAATGGGATCTTCGGTGTAACTAAGAATTCCTTTTAAGGAAGTTGTAGCCGCATCTTTAAAGAGTTTGTTTACGGCCGTTATGTTGGTTTCTTTACGAACATTAAGGGTCATATCTGTTAGGGAACCGTTGGGTACGGGAACCCTAATTCCACAACCTCCAATAACTTCACTAATCTCGGGGAAAATACCGGTTAATGCTTTTGCTGCTCCAGTAGTAGTAGGAATTATAGATTGGGCTGCTGCACGGCTTCTTCTAAGGTCCCTATGTGGTTTGTCGTGTAAGCTCTGGTCTGAGGTGTATGAGTGTATGGTTGTAATATATGCTTGTTCTACTATAAAATTTTCATGAATCAATTTTAGCATGGGGGCGGCATTATTGGTAGTGCAGCTGGCATTTGAAATAATTTCTTCACTACCATCCAAGATATGTTCATTGACGCCCAATACCACCATTTTAATATCATTATCTTCAGGTGGAACAGATAAAATTACCTTTTTCGCGCCATTGGTAATGTGATGTTGAAGTTCCTCTTTGGTCTTGAACCTTCCTGTAGATTCTACTACAATATCAACTCTATGTTTCTCCCAGTTAATCTCTTTGGGATGGGATTCGTTTAATAGAGGGATAGAGATTCCATTTACTATAAGCTTGTCCTCTTCGGAAGAAATCTCAGCAGGCGAAATTCCGTGGATACTATCGTATTTTAAAAGGTGAGCCAGGGTTTTGGCGTCGGCCACATCGTTAATAGCAACTACATTGATGCTTTTATGTGATATTAAAAGCCTAAATAGGCTTCGCCCAATACGGCCAAAACCGTTTATGGCTATATTGATGCTTTTGTTCATTTAAATCGGAAAAAAAAAACCTTAATCTATATGTTTATGTGCTTTGTAGGAAGAACGAACCAGGGCGCTACTTTCTACATGGCGAAATCCGAGGTCCAGCCCAATTGCCTCATATTTTTTAAATTGATCTGGGGTGATAAATTGCTTTACCGGTAAATGTTTTTTACTGGGTTGTAGGTATTGCCCAATAGTTACCACATCTACGTCTGCTGCTCTAAGATCATGCAGGGTTTGTATTACTTCGTTTTCCTGTTCACCAAGTCCCAACATAATTCCAGATTTGGTTCTGTTTACACCTTGTTGCTTGAGATAGCGAAGAACTTCAAGACTACGATCGTACTTGGCTTGAATTCTAACCTCCCGGGTAAGTCTTCTAACCGTCTCCATATTGTGGGAAACCACCTCTGGCATTACTTCTACTATACGGTCTATATTGCGTTCATTTCCCTGAAAATCTGGTATTAAAGTTTCTAGGGTGGTTTCAGGGTTCATTCGGCGAATGGCTTTCACGGTTTCCGCCCAAATTATAGATCCCATATCTTTAAGATCGTCGCGGTCTACACTGGTTACCACGGCGTGCTTAATCCCCATAATTTTTATAGAGCGGGCAACTTTTTCAGGTTCGTCCCAATCTACTGTTTCCGGACGGCCGGTTTTTACACCACAAAATCCGCAGGAACGGGTACAAATATTTCCTAAAATCATAAAGGTAGCAGTACCTTCACTCCAGCATTCCCCCATATTTGGGCAGCTGCCGGAAGTACAAATTGTATGTAGATCATATTTGTCTACCAGGCTGCGAAGTTCGGTATATTTTTTACCGGTTGGAAGTTTTACCCTTAGCCATTTTGGTTTAGCTTTAGGCTTTTCTTTTACGGGGCTTATAGTGTCTGTACTCATAGTAAAAATCTAGATTTCAAAGATACAATAATCTAATGAACTGCATAAATTAGATCGTTAAGTCCTAAAGAACTTACACCGATTTTCTTTCTTCAATGATTTTTGCCAGTAACTTCCTGGCTCTTAAAAGTTTTACTTTTACATTATTCATGGGTTCATTCAGGGTTTCAGCAATTTCTTTATAAGATTTTTCCTGAAAGTACCTAAGATTAATAACTTCCTGGTAGTGTGGTTTTAACTGTTTAATGTCGGTAAGTAGTTGAGCTAAGTGTTGTTCGCTAATTAATTTGTCTTCAATTGTAGGTGTTTCATCAGCTATGCGGTATACTTTTTCATTTTGGTCTGAGGTAGTTTGAGAGCTAATAGAAGATTTTTGCTTCCTAATCATATCAACATGAATATTCTTTGAAATGGCTATTAGCCAGGTGTTAAAAGAATATTCCTCATCAAAAGTTTCAATCCTTTTAAAGGCTTTGGAAAAAGTTTGAATAGTGATATCTTCTGATTCGTACGCGTTGCCCGTTTTCTTAAGCTGAAATCCATATACGCTGTCCCAAAATGTATCGAGTAGATAATTAAAAGCCGACTGGCTTCCATTTTTTGCCGCTTTAATTCGGGTAAGGAGCAATTGCTGATCTATTTCCAATGCCTTGGTTTTGAAATGCTGTTCGCGATAAATATGCCAAATTGGGTGAAAATTAAAAATACTTCTAAAAAGGGAAACAACCAAATTACATCTGTTTCTTGTAATTTTCTAGCCGATTGTGTGTACACTATTCCCTGTACCAATAGCACGACTGCTGCGCAACCTACAACCAGTTGCCACTGAAACTGGAGTATAAGCAAAATGGCAAGTAAAATCCAAAAGAAGAAGCGTGCAGTAAAAAACAAGCCCAATAATATTTTATCTTTTGTTTTGTAAAATCCTACTACTGATGCGTGTCTTCTTTTTTGGTGAAACCAGGATTTTAGATCTGTTTTAGGAACACTTCTCGTGCTTGCTTCCGGATGGTGACATATAAAGGTGTTTTTAAAGTTTGCTGCTTCGTTAACAAAAAGGTCATCATCTCCAGATCTTAAATGTAAATGATTGGCAAAACCTTTTTGGTCGTAAAACTGTTTGGAAGTATAGGCCAGGTTTCTTCCCACACCCATATACGGGTTTCCTAATTTTGCATAGGAGAAATATTGAATAGCGGTAAGTAAGGTTTCAAAACGAATTAGCTTGTTTAGTAAAGACTTACTGTTTTTAAAATACCCACCATAGCCTAGTACAATGCTTTTTTCTTGCAGAAATCCGTTAGCCATGTGTTTAATCCAATTTGGGCTTTGTGGCGCACAGTCTGCATCGGTAAATATTAAATACGGGTTTTGAGCCTTTTTTATACCTAAGGTAAGTGCGTATTTTTTATTTGCCCAAAATGCTTCATTGTTTTTAACATTTACAAGTTTAACCCTGCCGTCCAGGCTTTGAAAATGCTCTATAACTTCTAAGGTATTATCTAAAGAAGCATCATTTATAATAATTACTTCAAAATTAGGGTAGTCCTGATCTAGAATGGGAGGAAGGAAGTTTTTAAGATTTTCGGCTTCGTTTTTGGCACAAACAATAACCGATATAGGCAAGTCTATCTCTTCGGGATTTTTACTTTTATCTTTGGCAAAAGCAAAAAAAGCGAGGTAAAAGCCTAAAATAATTATTGAAAACAGAAAAAAAAGCCCCAGTAGAATTGCTGCCATGAAACTTAGTTAGCCTTCTTTTCTCCAGAACAATCGCCTTGTTCTTCGGGTAATTTTCCGCAAAAACTGCAAGCTTCTCCTTCTTTATTCAAAAATGGGCTCTGGCTGGCACAGGTTCCGGCAAATTTACCGTCTTTTTTTCCCCATATTTTAATGGCTATTCCGGCGAAAGCCAACCCTAAAAGCAAAACTGTTATTATAAGTAACTGCATAACTACGTGATATTTCTAATTTCTCCCCCTTCTAATTAATTTCAATATGAATGTGACATTAGATATTTAGCCAAAAATCGAAATTTAAAGACTATAGATTTTATATCTAAACCTTAAAAAATCTATGTAATACCCCTCTGGCCGTCACACGATGAAATTTAGTGCAAAAATAGCAATAAATTGACTTTTGGGAAAATTCAAACGCATATTAGCATAAGCTTTACACACTTTAACTAAAATTTAATCGTAATGCGCTGTAATTGTAAAGTTTAGGTGATAAATTAGGAGGTCTAAACCATTAAAAACTAAATTATGAAATCTAAAATTTTATTAATAATGTTAGCTGTTTTTGCATTTAGCTTTACTTCTTGCGAAGATACCAAGAAGAAGGAAGAGGAAAAGGCAAAAATGGAGCAGGAAGCAGCAGAGCAAGAGGCTAAAATGAAAGCTGAAGAGGAACGCATGGAAATGGAATCTAATAGTATTGCTGCCAAAGCGATGGCAACCGATTCTCTAAGTACCTTAGTTAGTGCATTGAAAAATGCCGAATTGGCAACAACCTTTACCGAAGATGAAGGTCCATATACAGTTTTTGCACCTACCAACAGTGCTTTCGAAAAAGTTGATAAAGCTACCTTAGATGAATTGATGAAGAGTGAGAATAAAGATCAATTAGCAGGTGTTCTTAAATATCACGTAGTAGATAAAGAAATTACGGCTTCAGATTTAAGTCAGATGATTGAAGATGGAGGTGGTGAAGTAACTTTTGCTACTATGGAAGGGGCAGAACTTACAGCTATGGCAGATGGAGATAATATTGTGCTTAAGGATGGAAATGGGAACACAGCTACCATTATCGCTACAGATATTGAAGCTTCTAACGGAATGGTGCACCTTATTGACGGTGTAGTAATGAAAAAAGCTTCGTAAATATTGATTGATTAACAAATATAAAGAGGCTGTTTATAAACAGCCTCTTTTTTTAGTATCCTGTTGCGGGGATATTTTTTGTAAAATCAATTTTAAACTTTTTATCTAAAAAATGTTCACTTCAGCTTCTAGTTTTATATTATACTTCTGATAAATTTTTTCCTGAATTTCTTTAGATAATTCTAAAATTTCTTGCCCGCTGGCATTTCCGTAATTTACCAAAACCAAAGCCTGGTTTTTATGTATACCGGCATCAGCTTTGCGATATCCTTTTAAACCTGCCTGGTCTATAAGCCAGCCTGCAGGGATTTTAATTTGGTTGGCCTGCACAGCGTAAAAGGGCATTTCAGGAAATTGCTGTTGTAACTTCTTGAATTCAGTCTCGCTAACTATTGGGTTTTTAAAAAAGCTCCCACTATTGCCCAACTCCCTCGGATCTGGTAGTTTCTGTTGACGAATATGTACAACGGCATCAGAAATATTTTTAATAGTAGGTTTTTTGATATTATGCTTGTCTAATTCGGCCTGGATCGCACCGTAAGAAGTGCTTAACTCATGATTTTTTTTACTAAGTTTAAAGTTTACCGAGGTGATAATGTATTGACCTTTTAGTTTGTTTTTAAAAACAGAGTTTCGGTAACCAAATTCACATTGTTCGTTATTGAAGGTTTCAACTTCCAAAGTTTGTATGCGCAGGGCTTCACAAGATTTAAAGCTGTCTTTAAGTTCAACCCCATAAGCACCAATGTTTTGAACAGGAGCAGTACCTACATTACCGGGTATTAAAGAAAGATTTTCGAGTCCGCCATAGCCTTTTTCAATACAATATAATACAAATTGGTGCCAGTTTTCGCCGGCACCAACTTTTAAGATAACTTCTTCGTTGTTTTCAGAAATAAGTTCAATTCCACTAATGTTAATATGAACAACCGTTTTATCTATATCCTGGGTAAGCAGCATATTGCTACCGCCTCCCAGTACAAATATCTCTGTTGCATAAGCCTGCTGTAAAACATCACGTAACTCTTTTTTACTGCTTACAGATATGAATTTTCTGGCTTTTACATCTACACCAAAAGTATTGTATTGCTTCAGGGAGAAATTTTCAGCAACCTGCATAGATGATGTGTTATTTATTATATTCTTTTAGAGCAATCTTTAGGATTTCAATGGCTCTCTCCAGATTTTCTTTCTTTAATACATATGCAATTCTCACCTGGTTTAGACCGGTGTTAGGGGTAGAGTAGAAGCCGGCTGCAGGAGCTATCATTACCGTTTCATTATTGTAATCGAAACTTTCTAACAACCACTGTGAAAAATTGTCGGCATTTTCAACAGGAAGCTCGGCAATGCAATAGAAGGCCCCCTTAGGTTTGGCAACTTTTACACCCGGTATACTCTCTAAACCTTCAATTAAAAGATTTCTTCGCTCTGTATATTCTTTGTTTACTTCATCAAAATATTCATCTGGAGTGTCTAATGCAGCTTCTGCGGCTATTTGAGCGAAGGTAGGCGGGCTCAATCTTGCCTGTGCAAATTTCATGGCAGCACGCATTACTTCCAGGTTTTTTGAAACAAGACAGCCAATTCTTGCTCCGCACATACTGTAGCGTTTAGAAACCGAATCTACCATAATGGCGTGTTGTTCCAGGCCGGGAATACTCATAATGGAATGATGCTTAACCCCATCGTATGCAAACTCACGATACACTTCATCGGCAACAATAAAAAGGTCATGTTTCAGGGCTAAATCTGCAAGTTGCTGTATTTCTTCACGGGTGTATAAATAACCGGTAGGATTTCCGGGATTACATAAAAGAATAGCCCTTGTTTTGTCGGTGATTAATTTTTCAAATTCTGAAATTGCAGGAAGCGAAAAATTATTTTCTATGCTTCCTTTAATGGGAACGATTTGCACCCCAGATGCGGTTGCAAAACCATTGTAATTTGCGTAAAAAGGCTCTGGGATAATTACCTCATCACCCGGGTCGGTAATACTTCCCATAGCAAACATCAAAGCTTCAGAGCCCCCGGTTGAAATAATAATATCCTGTGCATCTACCGGGATATCATTTTTTCTATAATATTGGGCTAGTTTGGTTCTATAAGATTCAAAACCCGCAGAATGACTGTATGAAAGCACATCTATATCATTGCTTTTAACTGCTGCCAAAGCTGCTTTTGGGGTTTCAATATCCGGTTGGCCAATATTTAATTGATAGATTTTTTTTCCCTTTTTTACAGCTGCTTCAGCAAAGGGTACTAGTTTTCTTATTGGAGATTCGGGCATATTGCGCCCTTTGTTCGATATATTTGGCATGAGATTTATTTTAATACATTGCAAACATGCAAAAATCTAAGAAGATTTCTGATTAGTTTTTAGTTATAATTTATCAAAAACTAAAAATTGTTCCTTAAAATTAAATTTGAAACTTAAAAGTATAGAAGTAGCCGTTTAAAATGCCAGATAACGCTAATCTAAACTTGATTCAAGATTTATAATTTTAAAAACTTTACAAGCTTATTTTAATGTGCATAAGACTTTTTAAACGGCTTTTTAGGCTTTAATAGTTAAGACTATTATTATCTTTTTCAATAACCCGCCCCTTAATTTTAAGTGATTTTGTTGATTCTTCGGCATTAGAATATACAGTGATTGTTTTTCTAATTGGGCCTACAAGATTTGTGTTGTACTTTACCTGAATCTCTCCTGTTTCTCCCGGCTTAATTGGTTCTTCCGGTTTTTTAGGAATGGTGCAACCACAACTAGAGGTTACATTGGCAATAACCAATGGGGCATTGCCTGTATTGGTGAATTCAAAAACGCGAACACCATCACTTCCTTTTTCTATTTCGCCATATTCAATAGTTTCAGTTTTGAATTCTATCTTGGCTTTTTCCTGCGCCATAACCGTGCCTATACCAGCAACAACAAAAATGGCGATAGCAATAAATTTCTTCATAATTATTAATATTTAAAAACGAATGATAAAAATAAGCCGAATTGCTGTGTACACAAAATTATAATCAAATCAACTTCTTTTATAATCCTTAAGTTATATTTACTTTTGCTCTTATTTTTCAAAAACCAGACCAATATGGCGATTGCTTCCCAATACGATTCAAAAAAAGTAGAAGATAAATGGTATAACTACTGGATGGAAAACAATTATTTTCATTCAGAGGTAGACGATAGAGAACCATACACTATTGTAATTCCACCACCAAACGTAACCGGTGTTTTACATATGGGGCATATGCTTAACAATACCATTCAGGATGTTTTAGTGAGAAGAGCTCGATTAAAAGGCTATAATGCCTGTTGGGTGCCGGGTACCGATCATGCTTCTATTGCAACTGAGGCAAAAGTAGTGGCAAAATTAAAGGCAGAAGGAATTGATAAAAACGATCTTAGTCGTGAGGAATTTCTACAGCATGCCTGGGAGTGGACACATAAACATGGGGGGATTATCCTTGAGCAACTAAAAAAGCTGGGGGCCTCCTGCGATTGGGAACGCACCAAGTTTACCATGGATGAAAAGATGTCAGCTTCTGTAATTAAGGTTTTTGTTGATTTATATGAAAAAGGACTCATTTACCGCGGGTATCGAATGGTAAATTGGGACCCACAGGCAAAAACTACCCTTTCTGACGAGGAAGTAATTCATTTAGAGAAACAGGGCGAGCTTTTTTATCTTAATTATAAAGTAGAAGGTAGTGATGACGTATTAAGTATAGCTACTACACGTCCCGAAACTATATTGGGGGATACGGCAATTTGTATCAATCCAAACGATGAACGTTTTGCCCATTTAAAAGGTAAAAAAGCGATTGTTCCAATTTGTAATAGGGTAATCCCAATTATTGAAGACGAATATGTAGATGTAGAGTTTGGTACGGGTTGCTTAAAAGTGACGCCGGCCCATGATGAAAATGATAAAATGCTTGGAGATAAGCATAATCTTGAAGTGATAGATATCCTTAACGACGATGCCAGTCTTAATGCTTACGGAATGCATTATGAAGGGAAAGATAGGTTCCAGGTTAGAAAGGAGATCGTAGAAGAACTAAAAGAAATGGGCGTGCTTACCAAAATTGAAGAGCATATTAATAAAGTAGGGACCAGTGAACGCACCGGTGCTGTTATAGAACCCAAACTTAGTGACCAGTGGTTTCTAAAGATGAAAGAAATGGCCAAACCTGCAATAGATGCTGTTGTTGGTGATGAAATTAACCTGGTGCCCGATAAATTTTTGAATACCTATAAGCATTGGATGGAGAATGTTCGTGACTGGAATATCTCCCGTCAGCTTTTATGGGGACATCAAATTCCGGCTTATTTTTACGGTAGCGGAAAAGAAGACTTTGTGGTTGCCGAAACTGCAGAGAAAGCCCTGGAGAAAGCGAGAGAAAAGTCTGGAAATGCCCATTTAAAGGCAGAAGAATTAATTCAGGATAAAGATGCTCTGGATACTTGGTTTTCTTCCTGGTTATGGCCCATGAGTGTCTTTAATGGGATTTTAGAACCGGAGAATGAAGAAATTAAATATTATTATCCAACTAACGATCTTGTGACTGCTCCCGAAATTTTATTTTTCTGGGTAGCACGAATGATTATGGCCGGTTACGAATACAGGGGAGAACGACCATTTAAAAACGTTTATCTTACCGGGATTGTTCGTGATAAGCAGCGGAGAAAAATGTCCAAGTCCTTAGGGAATTCACCCGATCCGCTAGGTTTAATAGAGCAATATGGAGCCGATGGTGTTAGGGTAGGAATGCTTTTAAGTTCTCCGGCCGGAAACGATTTGATGTTTGAAGAAGATCTTTGTAAACAGGGTAGTGCATTTTCAAATAAAATTTGGAACGCATTCAGGCTGGTAAAGGGCTGGGAAGTTTCTGAAGAAAAGGAGCAGGACGAAACCTCAAAAATTGCAATTAATTGGTACACCGCCAGGTTTAGAAAAACCCTCGTGGAAATTGAAGATCACTACGCTAAATATAGGATGAGTGATGCTTTAATGAGCACTTATAAGTTGATTTGGGACGATTACTGTTCCTGGTTCCTTGAGATGGTAAAACCGGCTTACGGTGAGCCTATAGATGGCAAAACATATAAAGCAGTAATAGAAATTTTAGAAGATAACTTAAAAATTCTTCATCCGTTTATGCCGTTTGTTACTGAGGAAATTTGGCAGGAAATTACTGAAAGAAAACCTTCTGAAGCCTTAATTGTAGCGAAATGGCCGGAGATTAAGGATTATAACGAAGGAATAATTAACGAATTTGCTTTGGCTTCAGAAGTCATTGCAGGGATAAGAAAGGTAAGAAAAGAGAAAAATATCTCGTTTAAAAATACCATAGACCTAATGGTAATGAACAACGAAAATGCTTCAGAATTCTTTGATCCTGTGATCTTAAAGATGGGTAATATAAATGCTTTTAATTACGTAGATACACAGGTGGAAGGTGCGCTTTCCTTCCGAGTGAAATCTAATGAGTACTTTATTCCTATTGCCGGTGCTATTGATGTTGAAGCTGAAATTGAAAAACTGGAAGAAGAATTAAAATATAATGAAGGCTTCCTAAAATCTGTAGAGAAGAAGCTCTCTAACGAGCGATTTGTAAATAATGCGCCCGAAAAAGTTGTAGCTATAGAAAAAGCAAAGAAAGCTGATGCTGAGGCGAAGATTAAAGCTATTAAAGCCAGCTTAAAAGGTTTAAGTTAAAACAAAAATAAAGGCGGAGTAACTACAATTATGTTACTTCGCCAATATGTTCTTCTACCAGCTCTATATACTTTTCGCGGGCTTCCTGCTTGCTAATATTTTTTATCTGTAATAAAGCGTTTACTTTAAAGGCATTCCTAATATCGCCTTCGCTCATGGGAGGGGCGTAAAAACCATTTACCTGAGTGGCTTTTTTGTAATAAGCATAAAAATGCAACATAATATCTGGCGCAAATTTTTGAGTGGTTTTGCTCGCCATTTCATATGCTTTTAAAAATTTTTCTTCTGTTGTATAAGACATAACGTTTTGCTTATTCTTCAATATTGGCTATCACGCTTAGGCCACCTTTTACTTTTTGATCTAATTCAACCAAAATAGGGGTGTTTAGCGGTAGGAAAACGTCTACCCGGGATCCAAATTTTATGAATCCACTATCGCTACCCTGAATAACTTTGTCGTCAACTTTAGCATAGTTTACAATTCTTTTTGCTAATGCTCCGGCAATTTGCCTGTATAATATCTCACCGGCAACAGGGTTTTCCACAACAACCGTGGTTCTTTCGTTCTCTTCACTAGATTTAGGATGCCAGGCTACTAAAAATTTACCCGGATGATATTTACTGTATTTCACTTTACCACCAATAGGGTGCCTTGTTACGTGCACATTAATTGGCGACATGAAAATAGATACCTGAATACGCTTATCTTTAAAGTATTCTTTTTCTTCAACCTCTTCAATGGCTACAACTTTACCATCTACGGGTGCAATTACATTGGTATCATTTAAAACAGTTTTTCTTTTAGGATTTCTAAAAAACTGAATGATTAGCAAAAATAGAACGATAGTAACCACCAGGATAGCAAATTTTATCCAATAGGTGTTTATAAACGAATATGATACTACGTTTATTGCAATAAGCAGCACAGCTGCTATCGCCATAATTTTATAACCTTCTTTATGAAACATAATCTAGAATATAGAGATAAGCATATACAAACGGACTTGAAAAAATAATACTATCTAACCTGTCAAATAATCCGCCGTGGCCTGGCATTAGTTTTCCGCTGTCTTTTACACCGGCCTGACGTTTAAATTTTGATTGGATAAGATCTCCTAAAGTCCCAAAAACACTCAGTATAATGGCTAAGCCAAGCCAAATGGGGAAAGTGAGAAATTGTGTGTAATAGAAAATAAAAAAACTTGCTATTCCACTAAAAACCACACCACCCAGGAAACCTTCTACTGTTTTGTTAGGCGAAATTCTTTCAAAAAGCTTCTTGCTGCCAAAATTCTTACCTACAATATAAGCAAATGTATCGTTAGTCCAAATAAGTATAAAGATGCCAACTACCAATTTAGGGATAAAGACACCTTCTATAGTTGGGATTAGTGTAAGGAAAATAACAGAAGAAATGAGATAAAAAATAATTATAATATATTTCTTCTTTTCAAAAACGGGTATTTTTCTTACCACCAACAAATCTTTAACCAAAAATAGATTTACAAAAATGGTTATAAAAAGTAAGAGTATGGTGGCGTCCTGATTAAACTTAAGATAGCTAAAGAGGTAGAAAAGCAAAGCTTGTACAGCATAAAGCGCATAGCTTTTGAGATGCAATAATTTTTGCATTTCTATGAGGCACACAAGTCCGAGCAAATAAAATAAACTAATAAAGATAAATTCGGAAGAAAGTATGGAAGCAACCAATATGGATACATACAATAATCCTGAAATAGTTCTAATAATGGCTTCCCTCATATTTATAAATCTTCCAGCAGGAGCAAATATAGGTTTTTTGTACTACTTCCATAGCTCATAAAGTCACCCTCTTTTTGAGTTTCAAAATTTTTAATGGTCGTGATGTTAGAAGGGATTCTTTGCTTGTTCCTAAATTTGATGCCACGTAAACCTTCGCCAATAGTATCAATTAACTGACTTGTAGAAGAGATAATAACAAAATTATCGGGTAAATCATTGAGTTTGCACTCTTTAATTTGATTTGAAGAGATGAGTATAGAACCATCATTGGCTACCAAATACTCGCAGGTAGATAGAAAAAAAGGGGCAGAACCAGACTTTGTGAAATCCAGGTTGAAACCTTTAAATTTATCTTGAAGATTTGGATCCAGACAAAAGCACTGTTTTTCGTACCAGTCGTTTTCCAGTAAAATATTGTCAAAAGCCTCAAGCATTTCATTATCGTTCTCACAATAAAGGAATTTACCTCCGTTGTTTTTGAAATTCAACATGAAACGTTCATCGGTAGGTAATTTTACCTCAGGCATGTATTTTCCCCGCTCAGCTTTTTCAGGAGATTCCTGCTTCTTGTCTGATTTAGATTTAGGGTTAAGAAATCTTCTAAATAGACTCATAGAATTTTGGGTGTGGTTCTCGACGTCATTTTAACCAAAGGTAAAAAATCTTAATTTAACACTATGGCAAATTAAGATTTTTTAAACCGTGGTTGTGAACTATTTATTAACCGAATTGTTTTCGGTTAATGTATCTTTATCTTCTGAGGTTCCGGGAGCTGGATGCTGCTCTTCGGTTTCCGAAGCTTTTTCTTCAACTTTAGGCGTTTCTTTTTTTCCTTGCACTTCGGTTTTTTCCTCCTCTTTGTCGTAAGGCCTTTTTCCGAAGATACGCTCTAAATCATCCTTAAAAATCACTTCCTTGTCCAGAAGGATATCTGCCAATTGACCCAGTTTGTCTTTATGCTCAGTAAGCAAATCTATGGCACGCTGATATTGAGTTTCAATTAGGTTAGAAATCTCTTTATCAATAAGCTCAGATGTGCTTTCACTATAAGGCTTGGTAAAGTTATATTCGCCCTGTCCTGAAGAATCATAATAGGTTAAATTTCCAATCTTATCATTTAGACCGTAAATGGTGACCATTGCTTTGGCCTGCTTGGTAACTTTCTCAAGATCGCTTAAAGCACCTGTTGAAATTTTATTAAAAACTACCTTCTCTGCAGCTCTTCCTCCAAGGGCAGCACACATTTCATCAAGCATCTGCTCTGGTCTAACAATTAGTCGCTCTTCAGGTAAATACCAGGCAGCTCCTAAAGATTGCCCGCGTGGCACAATTGTTACTTTAACAAGTGGGGCTGCGTGCTCTAACATCCAGCTCACAGTCGCGTGACCGGCTTCGTGATAGGCAATGGCCTTTTTTTCATCGGGCGTAATAATTTTATTCTTTTTCTCCAGGCCGCCAACAATTCGGTCTACAGCATCAAGAAAATCTTGTTTACCAACAGCTTTGTTACCTTTACGAGCGGCAATTAAGGCAGCTTCGTTGCAAACATTGGCAATATCTGCACCAGAGAATCCCGGTGTTTGTTTTGCTAAAAATTCAGTATCCAGTTCATCGGCTACTTTTTTAAGCGGCTTTAAATGAACTTCAAAAATTTCCTTTCGCTCGTTTAGATCGGGTAGGTCTACATAAATTTGACGGTCAAATCTTCCGGCACGCATTAAGGCTTTATCTAAAACATCGGCACGGTTAGTGGCAGCTACTACAATTACGTTGGTGTTTGTTCCAAAACCATCCATTTCTGTTAGTAACTGGTTTAAGGTGTTTTCACGTTCATCATTAGAACCTGAGAAATTGCTTTTTCCACGGGCACGTCCAATGGCATCTATTTCATCTATAAAAATAATTGATGGTGATTTTTCTTTCGCCTGTTTAAACAAGTCGCGTACCCTTGAGGCACCCACCCCTACAAACATCTCTACGAAGTCTGAACCGGAAAGTGAAAAGAAAGGCACTTTGGCTTCACCGGCAACGGCTTTTGCCAGTAAGGTTTTACCGGTTCCGGGAGGTCCTACCAAAAGTGCTCCTTTTGGAATTTTACCCCCTAGAGAGGTGTATTTGTCTGGTTGTTTTAAAAAATCTACAATTTCCTGAACTTCTTCTTTTGCACCTTCTAAGCCGGCCACATCTTTAAAAGATGTCTTTACATCGGTATTTTGGTCGAATAATTTAGCTTTTGATTTTCCGATATTAAAAATTTGGCCTCCTGCACCACCACCGGCACCGGAACTCATTTTGCGCATGATGAAAATCCAAACACCAATTATTAAAATAAATGGCAACAATGCCCAGAATACTTCTCCCAAAACATTGCTTTGTGTATCGTAAACCACCGTCGTTTCAAGATTGTTCTCTGCTTTTATCTCTTTTATATCGTTTTCAAGATTTTGCAGATCTCCAAACTCAAAACTATAGGCAGGGGTTTCCCCGCCGGTATTGAATAATTCCGGATCGTTTGCATTTTTATGAATCTCTTTTTGGGAAGCTTCTTCAGTGAGATAGACTTTGGCTTGTTTACGGTTTACAATTTCTACCTTCTTTACGTCTCCCTCCCTTAAGAAATTAAGAAATTCTGCCGGGTTGGTTTTAGCAGGTTCACTAAAACCGCCTCCGCTAAAAAAGTTAAGTCCTAAAAAGAAGATTATTATAGCGGCATAGATCCAATAAGCACTAAATTTAGGCTTTTTGGGATCAATGTTTTTTTTGGGTTGCTGTTTCGCCATTCTCGGTAATTCTAAATTAGATAATTAATAATTTGTTTCTATGGAAGTGATTTTTGCATCCCCCCAAAGGCTTTCAATATCGTAAAACTCTCTGATATGTTTTTGGAAAACGTGTACAACTACGTTCACATAGTCTAAAAGTACCCATTCGGCATTTTCTCCACCTTCTATGTGCCAGGGTTTATCTTTAAGAGCTTTACTTACAGTTTTTTGAACGGAATTCACTATGGCGTTTACCTGTGTGTTGGAAGTACCATTACAAATTATAAAATAATCACAAACGGTGTTTTCAATTTGTCTAAGGTCCAGAATATCAATATCGTTACCTTTTACGTCTTCAATTCCTTTAATTATATGTGCAATAAGTTGATCGTTGTTCGGTGCTTTGTTTGCCATTAAAATTAATTATTTTCGCAAAGTTATTACTTTTTGGCTGTTAATGGGTGTTGTTTACATAACATTTAACGCCTGTTTTATTTCTATTTACTATTATGCGTATAATCAAAGTTAATGCCACCAATTCTACCAACGAATTTGCCCGGGAACTTTATCGCGGAAATACTTCATTTAAGCCGGTATGTGTAGTAGCTTACGAGCAAACTAGAGGCCGGGGGCAAAGGGGTGCTGGTTGGCATTCTAATGCAGGTGAAAACCTAACCTTTAGCGTACTATACCCAAAAATTAAGGTACATGTAAACCATCAATTTTTGATGAGCGCTACGGTTTCTTTGGCCATTCTTAAAGTGCTTCAGGAATTTAATGTTCCCGCTTTAAAGGTGAAATGGCCTAACGACATATTGTCAGAACGCTATAAAATAAGCGGAATTCTTATCGAAAATATTCTAAAAAACAATGAAATTGCAGCTTCGGTAATTGGGGTAGGCCTTAATGTAAATCAAACAAATTTTCCCGGTTTGCCACAAGCTTCTTCCCTTAAACTTGTTACCGGAAGTCAATTTAACCTGGACGAATTGCTTAAAAAAATTACGGATGAATTCGAAAAAAAGATTACCGAAATTACTGCATTTGCCGAAACGTCTATTTTAAAAGAGTATACAGAGCATTTATTTAGAAGGGATAGGGTGTCTACTTTTCAGCTACCTGATGCTTCCTTTCTTACCGGTATTATTCGAGGGGTGACAAAGAGTGGAAGGCTAAATATCGAAGTTGAAGACGAAAAGTTTAAAACCTTCGATTTAAAAGAAATTAAACTGATGTATTAAAAAAAAGCTGTCTGAAAAGTTCTTAAAATTGTCATCCTGGATTTATTTCAGAGCCTGCCCCGATTCTTTATCGGGGATCTAAAAAATTGATAATCAAAACACCTTAGAAGCTGAAAACAAGTTCCTTTAGACTTGCAAGAGTAAAATTTGTGTAAATTAAGGATTAAAAAAGAGTAGGCTAACTATAACAAGTTCCAGTTAAAAGAGCTATATGCTGATTCAGTACCTACTCTTTCCCTAAATAGTAACTCAAATAGAAATTCGGGATTAAAAGCCCATTATTAAGGAATTGAGTCCTATTTAATTTAATCCATTCATAACTAAAACCAAAATTATGAAAAATTCATTGACTTTTGTAGGTATTGATATCAGTAAAAACACATTGGATATTTGTTCTATAAAAGGTGAGAAGAAACTGGCCAAACGTATTGATAACAACAAAAAAGCTATAAAAGTTTTTTTTAGTGGCTCAAAGCCACAAAGTTTAAAAGTCTGTATTGAGAATACGGGGCGATATGGCCGTAAGATTATTGAAGTCTTAACCTCTTTAAATATCGTTTTTTACGAAGTAAATCCTTTGCATTTACACAAAAGTATTGGACTCACCAGAGGAAAAGATGATATTATAGATGCCTTCCGTATTGCTAAATTCCTGGAAAAAAACCACACAGAACTCGAACCACATCAAAAACCAGAACCGGGAATAGAAAAGCTGAAAGCACTTATATCCCATAGGAACCTGTTAATTAAGCAAAGAGCCCAACTCAAAGCAAAAAACAAAGAAAACCTACTGATTGCAGATCTTGACTTGCCGCAACTGGAAGAGCACGGAGCTGAACTTATTCAATTACTAACTGAAAAAATAAAACAAACCGACAAATCAATAATTGAGGTTATTGAGCACAATAGTGTATTGAAGCACCAATACCATTTAATACGTGCTATTCCTGGAGTAGGTCCTATTTTATCGTGGAATATGTTGATTAAAACAAATGCATTTAAATCGATCACAAATCCTCGTAAATTTGCCTGTTATGCTGGAGTGGCGCCATTTTCAAAAAGTTCAGGAACTTCTGTTTTTGGTAGGGCATCGGTTTCTATCTATGCAGATAAAGGCATTAAGAAAATACTGCATTTAGCAGCCATGAGGGCGATCCAATTGCCTTCTGATTTAAAACAATATTACCATCGAAAGGTAAATGAAGGCAAAAACAAAATGAGCGTCTTAAATGCTGTAAGAAATAAGATCATTCATAGAATTTTTGCCATCATAAAAAATCAAAAAATATATAATAATAACTTGCAAGTGTCATAGAAATCAG
>NZ_JAEHOK010000029.1 GCF_016236915.1 Salegentibacter maritimus | reverse complement strand
TCCTTCCACCATAGCCCTTTTAAACTGTTGAAACGTCCAGGTGCCCATACCCGTGTCGTGTGGAGTTAAGTTTGCCGCATATGAAACTCCCCAGGGACCCACAAAAGCAGTTAAATCCTGGTTCATTAGCATCCACCCCTCTTCTAAGGCTTGCTTATTCAATGAGGGTAAATTGTTATTTGCCTGAAATCCTGAAAAGGCTAGTTCAGTAATCATCTCTGGTCCTCTTTCCCCTAGTTTTTTAGGACTATGACAGTCATGACATCCAATTATTTCTACAAGGTACTTACCACGATTTTCATATTCTGTGGTACTTGATTTTTTTTCTTCAATTGTATTTAGGCTAATTCCTTTTGTGAAGTTTTCTTTCTTTTCTTCTTTGCATGAACCAAATAAGATTATAGTTAGTATACTTACACTAAATAAACACAGTTTTAATAAGGGCTTTCCGGAAATAGATTGTAATAGTTTCATAATGCCGATTTTATATTTCTTTAATTTATAAAATCGGCAGAAATCAACTTATAGGGGAAATACCTATATTTTCAATTTAAATTTCCCGGTTAATACTCAATACAGGAAGATCGTAGTTGTTAATTATTTCTTCGGTAATGCTTGGGCTAAAAATAGTATCGAAGCCTGTGCGATGATGTGTTATACTTGTGAATAGGTCGGGTTTTAATTTGTTAAGAGCCATTCCTAACCCACGAGCTTCATTATTGGCATTTAAACACCGAACTTTTAAATCTTTAATTCCAATTTTTTCTAGAAACTCATTAGCCATATTATCAATTTCATCTGTTTCTTTAAAATTATAAGGAGTATTTATGTAAACGATTTCAATTTGGCTTTTTAATTTTGTTAGGATGTTATAGATTTTTTCAAAGGCTTTTAATGATTTTTCCTGTAAGTCGGTAGCTATAAGAATTTTCTTTAGTCTGTTAAAATCAAAGTAACTCTTTATTGCTAATACCGGAAGCTGAGATTGTCTAATTAGTTTTTGGGTGTTAGAACCTAATATTTTTTCAATGCCTTTAGTGCCATGCGTTCCCATAACAACTAATTCATAATATTTAGGATGAACATAATTTACCAAATCATCCATGCCTGTATTATAGATTATACTATATTCTGCTTCAACATTATTTTTATTCGCTTTTTGTTCCCATTTTTTTAATTCGTTTTTGGCATTGTTAATTCTTTCTTTAGTTTCAGGATATTTTTTTTCATCTTCTTTCGGTAGTTTGCTCCAGTCTACCGGTGTGGGTACACTATGTAAAAAACGTACGGGAAGTTGTAATGAATGTGCAAGAGCAAGTGCAAACTCAGAGGCGTTATTTGCAGACTCAGAGAAATCAGTTGGTATTAAAATATATTTCATGACAATGGTTTTCAATAAATTTAAGCTACATAAATATAATTAGAAATGAGGAATATCAGGTTTAGTCTCTCAGGCGTAGCCTGGAAATATTAATTCTACTATTTTTGAAGCACTATGAGAATAAATAATTTGGAACAGGGATTTTTTGGAATTGGAATACAGAATGGGAAAACTCCTGAAAATCTTGGAGTACTATGGCGTTCGGCCCAAAATATGGGGGCAAGCTTCATTTATACCATAGGTAATCGTTATGCAAAGCAGGCTTGTGACACTCATAAAGCTGTAGGTGCCATGCCTTATTTCCACTACAAAACCTTTGAAGATTTTTATGCACATCTCCCAAAAGGAGCCATGTTGGTAGGTGTGGAACTTACCGATGAAGCCGAAGCACTCGAAACGTTTAAGCACCCCAGGCGTTGTGTTTATCTACTGGGAGCAGAAGATCATGGCCTATCTAAAGAAGCTATCGAAAAATCTCATTTTTTGGTAAAATTCCAGTCAAGCTTAAGTTTAAATGTTTCTGTGGCTGGGAGTATCATAATGTACGATAGAAGCAGTAAAACGCATTTTTCTACCTAATTTTCCGAAGCTTTTTTTATAAACTTCATTTTGTCAGGGATTCTTGAACAGTTTGGTTAAATTAGCGGCAGTTATAATAAAAATTTTAAAGGAATGAGATACCTATCCAGAGCTATGCTTGGTCTGGCAGTTGCCGGTTTGTTTTCTACCGGTACCAATGCCCAGGAGGTTGTAGAGAACAACCAAAAAGATTTTAATGAATTTATGGATCGCAGTGGTAATATGTACCGCTCAGCTTCAGGTAAACCGGGGCCGGAATATTGGCAAAACGAAACCGATTATAAAATTGAAGTGACTTTAAACGATGAAGATCATACCATACAAGGGCATATTGAGCTAACCTATACAAATAATAGTCCTCAAGATTTAGATTTTATATGGATGCATTTAGAGCAAAACCGTTTTAAAGAAGATTCTCGCGGATATTTAACCACTCCAATTCAGGGAAATCGTTATAATGGCGATATAGATGGAGGATATACCATTACCAACCTTAAAGCTAAGGTAAAAAGAAGTTCTTCTTCAGAATATATAATATCGGACACCAGGATGCAGGTATTTTTTGATGACCCAATTCCTGCCAATGGTGGTGAAGCTACCGTTTCTATGAATTTTGAGTACAAGATTCCGGTAGAAGGTATGGATCGTATGGGAAGACTTGCTGTTGAAGATGGTACTATTTATGCTTTAGCACAATGGTTTCCTAAAGCAGCGGTTTATGATGATGTAGAAGGATGGAATATTGAACCTTATCTTGGCGCTGGCGAATTTTACCTTGATTATGGCGACTACGACTATAAAATTACTGCACCTGCAAGTCACATAGTAGTAGCATCAGGGGAATTGCAAAACCCCAGGCAGGTTTTATCTCCTACCGTAAGGGAAAGAATGGAAAAAGCTTCTAAAAGCGATTCTACCGTGTATTTAATCAAGCCCGAGGAAGTAAACGATATGTCTTTGCGTGCAAAACAAGAAGGTACGCTTACCTGGCATTTTAAAATGGAAAACACCCGCGATATAGCTTTTGGTTCTTCAAAAGCATTTATTTGGGATGCAGCCAAAATAGATTTGCCTAGCGGAAAGAAAGCCATGGCACAATCGGCTTATCCTAAAGAAAGTGACGGGCAGGGTGCCTGGGGCCGTTCAACCGAATATTCTAAAGCTTCTGTAGAACATTATTCAAACAAATGGTTTGAATATCCTTATCCTGTAGCTATAAATGTTGCAGCCGATATTGGTGGAATGGAATATCCGGCATTAAATTTCTGTAGTTGGAAAAGTGAAGGTGCTTCTTTATGGGGAGTTACAGATCACGAATTTGGGCATAATTGGTTTCCTATGATTGTAGGAAGTAACGAAAGAAGATATGCCTGGATGGACGAAGGTTTTAATACTTTTATTAATTATTACAGTACTGTAGAATTTAACAATGGAGAGTATCCGGCAAGATTAAATAAAACCAGGAATATGACTGGCTGGTTTACCAGTGAGCAGCGTGAAGGCATAGATACCTATCCAGATGTTTCTAACCTAAGAAACCTTGGGATGATAGCTTATTATAAGCCCGCTATTGGTTTATTATTGCTTAGAGAATATATTTTGGGCGAAGAGCGTTTTGATAATGCTTTTAAATCTTATATTGAAACATGGGCGTATAAACATCCACAACCAGCAGATTTCTTTAACCATATGGAAAACGTTTCAGGGGAAAATCTTTCCTGGTTTTTTAGTAAATGGTTTTATGGTACAGGAAATATAGACCTGGGAATAGATGCGGTAAGAGCCTATGAAGGTAATTATGTGGTTTCTCTTTCAAATGAAGGAGAAATTCCTATGCCTGTTAAAATGGAAATTACTTATGGTGATGGTTCTTCTGAAGAAGTTACACTTCCGGTTGAGATATGGCAACGTGGAGATTCGTGGAACTATCTGCACCGAACCGATAAAGCGATTGAAAAGGTGGAATTAGATCCAAATAAGATTCTGCCCGATGTAAATTCAGGTAATGATTCCTGGCCAAATACTTTCTACGAAGATTAAGAGTATATTGAACAAAGAAAAAGCCGTTTGAAGTTAATTCTAACGGCTTTTTTATTTTTCTATTTTCCTTTAAAAAGTGATTTTTCTTTAATCATTTTTGTTGTGCTTTCCGGAAGCATAGCTTCCCAACCGGCTTTTCCTTCTATAATCATCTCATGAACCTGTCTTGAATGGATATCTAAAGTTTCAGGATCATAATCTTTAATATCTACTACCCGGCCATTATCTTTAAAATATTGATATAGCTCCTGCATTCTGGGGTGAACTTTTAAGTTTTCACTAGTAATAATTTCACCCGTTTCCTCGTCTTTTAATGGGTATAAATAAATCTTCAGGCTTTTAAAGAATAACTTTCCAAAGGCCTCCAAAATTCCTCCGCTTAAATGCCTGTAATATCTTTGGTCAAAAATATCTTTTAGCGTACTTACTCCCATGGTAAGTCCCATTCTTTCTTTGGTATGTTGTCCAAAATACTCTACAACCTTATAATATTCCTGAAAGTTTGAAATCATTACCGTTTGCCCCAAAGAACCTAATAAGTCTGCTCTGTCTAAAAAGTCACGTTCGTCTATTTCCCCTTCTCCTTTAAGATTGGAAAGAGTAATTTCAAAAATAACTACCGTCTTATCTTTATCTACCTTTCTTTCATTTAAAAAAAGCTTAAGCGATTTTTCATACATCGCCATATTTACCTTCGTAACAGGCCTGAAACTTCCGCGAAGCGTTAAAATATTTCTTTTGTAGAGAATACTGGCCGGTAACACATTATTACCGTCGGGAGCAAACATAATGGCTTCGGTGATTCCATTTTTAACCAGCTCTAAACTCATTAAACGATTATCTACATTTTTAAAAACAGGCCCTGTAAAATTAATAGCATCAATTTCAATTTTGTCGGTGGTAAGATGGTCAAAAAGGTGTTTGAGTAGTTTTTTGGGATCATCGTGGTGATAAAATGCGCCATAAATGAGGTTTACCCCCATGATACCTAAACTAATTTGCTGATGAACCGCATTATTTTCATGAAATTGTACGTGTAAAACAATTTCACTATAGTCTTCTCCAGGCGTGGTTTGAAACCTAATTCCCAGCCATCCGTGGCCTTTGTATTTCTTTGCCCAGTCTATGGTAGCTACTGTATTTGCATAGCTGAAAAAAAGTTTATTAGGATGTTTTAAGCGTGAAATGCGTTCTTCTATAAGTCCCGTCTCGTAACGCATCATACTGGTTAAGCGCTGCTCTGTAACATAGCGCCCATCATCTTCAATCCCGTATATGGCATCACTAAAATCTTTATCATAGGCACTAAGGGTTTTTGCCACCGTGCCCGAAGCACTCCCTGCCCTAAAAAAATGGCGCACTGTTTCCTGGCCGGCGCCAATTTCAGCAAAGGTGCCGTATATATTTTCATTGAGGTTAAGGCGCATGGCCTTATTTTGCACAGAGGTTATTTCTTCAAACTCTTTCTCTCCTTCCGAAATTATAGACATGATATGCGTTTTAGTTTGAAGTATAAAGTTAAGAAACTTAAGCCTTTTCTACTGCAACTTTATACGTAGGGTCTTCCAGAATATTTACTTCAATAATAGCATCTGCATTACTTAATAGGCTCCTACAATCTTCACTTAAATGTCTTAGGTGTAATTTCTTACCTTGTTTCTGATACCTTTCTGTAAGTTTATTTAATGCCTCAATTCCCGACATATCTACTACACGACTTTCAGAAAAATCTATAATCACTTCTTCAGGGTCGTTTAAAACATCAAATTTATCATTGAATGCCTGTACAGATCCGAAGAAAAGTGGCCCATAAATTTCATAATGTTTTATACCTTCTTCGTCTACTCGTTTTCTGGCACGAATGCGTTTGGCATTATCCCAGGCAAAAACCAGGGCTGAGATAATTACTCCCACAAGTACTGCCAATGCAAGGTTATGAAGAATTATGGTTACTAAAGTTACCAAAACCATTACCAGAACATCAGACTTGGGCATTCTTCTAAAGGTTTTTAGACTAGCCCACTCAAAAGTTCCCACGGCAACCATAATCATTACCCCGGTTAGTGCGGCCATTGGTAATAGTTCTATTACCGGTGCACCTACGAGAATTATAACTAGAATGGTAAATGCAGCTACAATTCCAGAAAGCCGTGCGCGAGATCCAGAAGATAAATTTACCAGTGTTTGGGCTAACATAGGGCAGCCGCCCATTCCGTAGAAGAAGCCATTGGCAATGTTTGCAGTTCCCTGGGCTAAACACTCTTTATTACTACGGCCACGGGTCCCTGTGATTTCATCAACGAGATTTAATGTTAATAGACCTTCAGTTAAACCTACTGCAGCCATAATTAGTCCATATGGAAAAATCACCTGTAACATTTCCCAGGTAAGGGGAACCTGTGGAATATGGAAAGGTGGTAAGCTACCACTAACTGAAGCAATATCTTTTACTTGTCTTGTTTCAATTCCGAAGAAATAAACAATAGCGAAAACAACCAATATGGCTACTAAAGATGGTGGTACTGTTTTGGTTATTTTTGGGAGAATAAGAATGATGCCAATAGTTAACGCTACCAGTACTATCATAATTAATAAAGCATCTCCGGTTAGCCATTGTACCTGGCCATTAATTATTTCTTTAAACTGTTCTAATTGGGCAGTGAATATAATTACTGCCAAGCCATTAACAAACCCGAACATTACAGGTTGCGGTACTAGCCGAATAAATTTACCCAGCTTAAAGATCCCGACTGCAATTTGAATAATTCCGGCCATGGCCACTGCCGCGAATACATATTCTAATCCGTGGGAATTCATTAAAGCGATTAAAACTACCACGGTAGCGCCGGCACCACCAGAAACCATGCCCGGGCGCCCTCCAAGTACGGCGGTAATAATCCCCATAATAAAAGCTGCATACAAACCTACCAGTGGGGGGAAATCTGCAAGAATAGCAAAAGATAAGGATTCTGGAATCATAGTCATCGCTACGGTAAGTCCTGCAAGGACTTCATTTTTATAATCAACTTTTTGTGAAAAATCAAACAGGTTGAAGATTTTTTGCATCAGAATTTAATTTTAATAAGTATTGGGAGCGGAATATTTTCCGCAGAAAATAATGTTGGAATATAATAAAAGTAAAACCTTAATTGCCTAGGGCGGAGTAAGTGGAGACGAATATTTGCTAATTCCTTGTTTCATAAGAGGCGTCAAAATTAGCCAATTATTTTGAATACAAAAGCTTCGTGCCACTTAAGTGGTAATTTTTAGCGCTTTATAAATAAGATTTAACTTGATTATCAAATTGATAATTAATTTTTATTGCAGCCGGCGAGAATTACTTTTTTGGAAATAATTTGAAACAAAGAAGATAACTATTATCTAATCGTCTTACCTTTGCATCATAAAAATTATTAAAATGGCACATAAAGCAGGATTTGTAAATATTATAGGGAACCCAAATGTGGGCAAATCTACCCTTATGAATGCTTTTGTAGGTGAAAAGCTATCTATTATAACTTCTAAAGCTCAAACCACGCGCCACCGTATCTTGGGAATTGTAAATGGCGAAGATTTTCAAGTGATTCTAAGTGATACCCCGGGAATTATTAAACCGGCCTATCAATTACAGGAATCTATGATGGATTTTGTGAAATCGGCTTTTGAGGATGCCGATGTTTTGATATATATGGTTGAAATTGGCGAAAAGGAATTAAAAGATGAAGCTTTCTTTAATAAAATTATTGCTGCCGATATCCCTATTCTTTTGTTGCTGAATAAAATTGATAAATCTAACCAGGAAGAATTAGAGAGCCAGGTGCAATTATGGAGAGAAAAAGTGCCCAATGCCGAGATCTTCCCGGTTTCTGCATTAGAGGGATTTAATGTAAAGGAGGTTTTTACTAGAATTATTGAATTGTTGCCTGAATCTCCTGCCTTTTATCCAAAAGATACGCTTACCGATAAACCCGAACGTTTTTTTGTAAATGAAATAATTAGGGAAAAGATTTTAATGCACTACAAAAAAGAAATTCCGTATGCAGTAGAAATTGATACCCAGGAATTTTTTGAAGAAGATGAAATTATTAGAATGCGAAGCGTAATTATGGTAGAACGCGATACGCAAAAAGGAATCATTATAGGCCATAAAGGTGCTGCTTTAAAAAGAGTGGGAGTAGAAGCCAGAAAAGACCTTGAGAAATTTTTTGGAAAACAGGTGCATTTAGAGCTTTATGTGAAAGTAAATAAAAATTGGAGAAGCGACCAGCGCCAGTTAAAGCGCTTTGGGTATAATGATTAAGAGCTTCAATTTAATAGTTCAAATAACTTCCGCTTTCTAAGTTTCGGGTAAACCGGAATTTTTACACTAATTTTGCAAACAAATAAAAAAGGCCTTCAGAAAAGTCATGTTTTCGTCAAGCCAAACTTGTTTCAGATTCTATTATCTTTTTGATTTTTAAGAAATTAGATTCCCGATGAAAAATCGGGGTAGACTCTGAAATAAATTAAAGGCGATGTATAGCGTACTTGGTAGAATGAGTCTTATAGTTTTAGAATCATTTGTTTTCTGAATATATTCAGGAAATAAAACCTCCAGGAGGTATTAAAGATAAATATTATGGGCAATATCGTAGCCATTGTAGGAAGACCAAATGTTGGGAAATCTACCTTTTTCAATAGGTTAATTCAACGCCGTGAGGCGATTGTAGATTCGGTTAGTGGGGTAACTCGCGATCGCCATTATGGAAAATCAGATTGGAATGGTCGAAATTTTTCCCTTATAGATACCGGAGGTTATGTGGTGGGAAGCGATGATATTTTTGAAGCCGAAATAGACAGACAGGTTGAGCTGGCTATAGAAGAAGCTGATGCTATTATTTTTATGGTAGATGTAGAAAGTGGTGTAACTCCTATGGATGAAGATGTGGCGCAATTACTTAGAAAAGTAGATAAGCCGGTTCTTTTGGCCGTTAACAAGGTAGACAATAACAAAAGGCTTGAAAATGCTGTAGAATTTTATTCCTTAGGCTTGGGAGAGTATTTTCCTATTGCCAGTACAAATGGTAGTGGTACAGGAGATTTATTGGATGCATTAATTGCAGCCTTACCGGTAAACGAAGCCGAAGAAGAAACAGAATTGCCAAGGTTTGCCGTGGTGGGCCGTCCCAACGCAGGGAAATCGTCTTTTATAAATGCATTAATTGGGGAAGAACGTTATATTGTAACAGACATTGCGGGAACTACCCGAGATGCTATGGATACACGGTATAACAGGTTTGGATTTGAGTTTAACCTGGTAGATACCGCCGGGATTAGAAGAAAGTCAAAGGTGAAAGAGGACCTTGAGTTTTACTCGGTAATGCGATCGGTTAGGGCTATAGAAAATTCAGATGTATGTTTGTTAATCTTAGATGCCACAAGGGGTTTTGATGGGCAGGTTCAGAATATTTTCTGGCTGGCGCAACGAAACCGAAAAGGAATCGTGATTTTGGTTAATAAATGGGATTTGGTTGAAGATAAAAAGACCAATACCATGAAAGAATTTGAAGCCATGATTAAGCGTGAAATAGAACCTTTTACCGATGTTCCTGTAATCTTTATGTCTGTTCTAACCAAACAACGTATTTTTAAAGCCATAGAGACTGCAGTAAAAGTTTTTGAGAATCGCAGTAAAAAAATTAAAACCCGTGAGCTTAACGATGTGATGCTGCCAATAATTGAGCAAAACCCGCCGCCGGCTTATAAAGGTAAATACGTGAAAATTAAGTTTTGTACGCAATTGCCTACTCCACAACCACAATTTGCTTTTTTCTGTAATCTTCCTCAATATGTTCGAGATCCTTATAAACGATTTATAGAGAATAAATTAAGGAATGAGTTTGACCTAACAGGAGTGCCAATTTCGGTGTATTTTAGGAAAAAATAAGTTTTCGGTTAAACTATGTGATAAATTAGGAGTCTAACTATCAATATAGTTAGTGAGGTGATATTTATTTCCTCAATTTATTCATAGTTTAACACCCAAATTCTACATGAGATTTTTCTTTTCTTTTGCCTTGCTTATTCTGGCAGGGAACTTAACGGCCCAAAATTTCGAAATTAATGGTAAAGTAACAGGACCGCAGGGGGAACCGTTAGAATCTGCAACGGTATACCTGGAAAAACCTGTAGATAGTAGTTTAGTTACTTATACAATTTCAGATAATTCGGGGACTTTTCAACTTGCCGGTAATGAGAAGCTTGAAACCGCCAAGCTACTTGTTTCTTATGCGGGTTTTAAAACTTATAGCCAAACAGTAGAAATTGGTGAAAAACTCAATTTGGGTACTATAAAGATGCAAATAGCCGATAATGCATTAGATGAAATAACAATTACTTCCTCTCGCGCTCCGGTAACGATTAAAAAAGATACCCTTGAATTTAACGCCGCCTCTTTTAAAACTCGTAAAGATGCAAATCTTGAAGAATTGTTAAAAGAACTTCCGGGTGTGGAAGTAGCTACCGATGGTAGTATCACGGTTAATGGAACCTCAGTTTCACAAATTAAGGTAAATGGAAAAGAGTTTTTTGGGGACGACCCTAAAATTGCTACTAAAAACCTTCCGAAAGAATTGATTAATAAATTACAGGTGGTAGATAGTAAAACCAAATCTGAGGAATTTACCGGAAAAGAAGGGGATGCCGAAAATAAAACTATCAATATAACCATAGATGAAGATAAAAACCGTGGATTTTTCTCCAGGCTTACCGCCGGTGGCGGAACCAACGAACGCTATGAATTAAGCGGAATAGGTAATTATTTTAAAGATGATTTACGGGTAAGTCTCTTAGCGAGTTCCAACAATATAAATTCTTCGGGTTTTTCTTTTGATGAGATTTATGACTCTATGGGGCGAAATGCTTATTCTATTTCCAGAAGTCGTGGGGGTAGTTTTAGTGTAAACGGTAATAGTTTTGGTAGCGGAAGCGGTATTACCAGGTCTGATAATGCCGGCTTTAACTTTGTAAATGAGTGGCCACAAGAAACCGAGCTTTCCTCCAATTATTTTTATAGCCGCGCCGATAATATTACTGAAAGTAAGACTCAAAGAGAAAATATTTTACCTGATAGAAGGTTCTTTAACAATTCAGAATCTAGTGGGCAGCGTCTTAATAACAATCATAGGTTTAGTTTAGGGTTTGAAATTCAACCAGACACGCTTACCAGGATTTCGGTGAGACCAAATATTAATACTAATAACGGTCGCTCTTCCAATCAATCCTTTACAGAATCGATAGAGGAAAACGGTACGCCTATAAACACTGCTTTAACCGATAATTATTCTGAAGTGCATAGTGTGAATTTTTCTAATCGATTATACTTTACCCGTAAATTCGGTGAAAATGGAGGTTACTACAGTTTAGGTTTTAATAATCAGAATAATAACAGGTCTCAGGATAATAATTTCTTTTCGGAAAGAGAGATTTATAACCAGCAAGGAGAATTAGAAAGAACCGATGTGCAGGATCAATTAATTTCTGAAGAAAATACCGATAATAATTATGGAATAAATGTTAATACCCGTATACCAATTACCGAGGGCTTAAAATTGGATGTAAGCTATAATTTCGATAAAAGAAATGGCCGTAATGAGCGCCTGGTTTATGACGGGGATGATGAAGGAAGTTACACCTTGTTAGATGATGAATTGAGTAACGATTTTGTTTCAGAATCTTTTGAGCATCGTCCCAGTTTGGGGCTTGCCTATAATAGCGATAAGTTAAGGGCACATGTTTCGGGTGGTTTTCAAAGTATTCGATTAAAAAATAAAGACCTTTTTACCGAAACAAGCATAGATAATACCTACGAAAATCTATTTGCTAATGCTTATTTTAGACTTAATTTATCACAGGGTAAATCTATTTATTTTAATTACCGGAACTCCTGGGAAACTCCGTCACTTTCGCAATTGCAGCCGGTAACCAATACCATAAACCCTCTAAATATTATTACCGGTAACCCAAACCTACGCCCCGCTTTAAGAAATAGGTTACACCTTAATTTTAATAATTTCGATTTTAAAACACGCTCTGGCTTTTATGTTTATTTGGGAGCGAATTTTATTAATAATAAAGTGGTTAGTAGAAGCTCTATAGATCAGGATTTAGTCAGAACCACTACCTATACAAATGTAGATGGTGCTTATAATTATTATGGAGGAGGTACCCTGGACAAGACATTTGAGTTGCAGAAAGAAAGTTCTATAAAAGTCAAAACCGGACTTTACGGTAATTTCGATAAAAATATAGGCTTTACAAACGAACAGCGTTATTCTTCCAAGAGCTTACGCTTTACGCCAAGTTTAAACCTGGAGTATAACTTTAGGGATTTGGTGACTATAGAACCTTTTTACAGTATCGAGTTTGTAGATGCTGAATACAGTTTTAACAATAGGGAAGAGAATTATAAGAATCAAAATATTTCCCTGGCGCTGACTTCCTTTTGGCCTGAAAAATTTGTGATAGGTAGCGATATCTCCTACCAAACTATTGGTAATGCCTCGCCGGGATTTCAGAATTCTTTTTACCTGTGGAATGCCAGTTTAGGTTATGAGATTTTTGGGGAAGACGGTGTACTAAAAGTAAAGGTTTTTGACTTGCTGGATCAAAATATAGCTACACGTAGATTTACTGGAGACGACTTTATTCAGGATACCCAGCAGCTTGTTTTGGAACAATACTTTATGCTTAGCTTTACGTATAAAATCAGCAAGTTTGGCGGAAAAGATCCAAATAATAAGAGAGGAAGAAGGTAGCATTAATTTACCTTGATATTTGCTCCCCTCCTTGCAAGAAGGGGATGAATTCAGCAGCGCTGAAGAAAGGGGAGGTTTCACATTCTAATTGATTTTTTGGGAAAATAACCCCTCCGGCCTGTGGCCACCTCCCCTTGAAAATAAGGGGAGGACCCGTATGCTTTTTAAAATAAACTCGGTTAGATCAAAAAATCATTTAAACTGGAAATCGAAAACTGACACCGTTTTACTGCTAACTGCTTACTTAATTACTGCAAACTGGAAATTACCAGCTTCCACCGGCACCGCCGCCGCCGAAGCCTCCGCCGCCGAAACCGCCACCAAAGCCGCCTCCGCCGCCAAAACCTCCACCGGAGCTGCCTCCGCCAAAAGTGCCACGCCCAAGAGAGCTTAAGATAATAGCGTCTAGAAAAGTATCTCCTGCGCTTCTACGGCCACCATTTCTACCGCCACCGCCACGTCGTTTAAAAAACGAAATAATAATGATCACAAAAATGATTAGCATAACAATTCCCTGAAGCGGAAAGCCTCTTTCTGAATTTCGGGATTGCGGTGTGCCTTTAAAAGTGCCCGATAATACCTGGAAAATTGCGGTAGTTCCGGCATCAAGACCATTGTAATAGCTCCCGTTTCTAAATTGAGGGAGAATTACCTGTTCAATTATTTGTTTACTACGGGCATCGGTCATATACTCTTCAAGCCCGTAACCGGTTGTGATCCAAATTTTACGATCGTTTTCGGCAACCAGTATCAATAAGCCATTATCTTTTTCACTTTGTCCTATACCCCATTCCTGAGCCCACTCTGCAGCGTATACGCCTTCATACTCTCCTTGTAAAGATTTTATTGTGGCAATTACAATTTGGGTAGAGGTAGTATCAGCATAGTTAATTAACTTCTGCTCCAACTGATTTTCTTCTGAGACAGATAAAATATCAGCTCCATCATAAACACTGGTTTCTTCTGCCGGTTTAGGCGGAATGTCCCGTTGTGCATAGATGGACCCCGAAAAAACGAGGAAAAACAGAAATAGTAATTTGAATTTTTTGGTGAATTGTGGCATTTATCCTTTTGAAATTTCGTTGGAGAGTTCGTCTCGTGTGTCTTCACTCCACGGGAAGTGTTTTTTAAGTTGCTGGCCTGCGGTTAGAATTCCGTTTACCAGGCCTTGCTTAAATTCTCCTTTTTTAAATTTATCTACAATGGCATCTTTAGTGCTTTCCCAAAAATTATCGGGAACTACGTCGTTAATGCCTTTGTCGCCATAGATCACAAAGTTATGATCTTCTACGGCAACGTAAATAAGCACGCCATTATCATGTTTGGTATTATCCATCTTTAGAAGGTGAAAAACCTCCATAGCGCGCTCAAAAATATCTTTTTCGCCGGTAGTTTTTTCCAGGTGAACCCTTACCTCGCCAGAGGTATGGCTCTCTGCTTTTCTAATGGCTTCAATGATCTCCTCTTCGTCTTCTTTGCTTAAAAAATCTTCAACTTTACTCATTGTTTTTAAAAATCAAATTCAACATCGGGTGCGTTTTCTGCACCTTCTTCAGCTTCAAAAGTCGCTTTTCTTTCAAATCCGAACATTCCGGCAAAAATATTATTCGGGAATTTTCTAATATAGGTATTGTATTGTCTTACCGCTTCGTTGTACCGGTTTCTGGCTACGCTAATTCGGTTTTCGGTTCCTTCTAATTGCGATTGTAATTGAAGGAAGTTTTGATTCGATTTAATATCGGGATATCTTTCAACCGAGACTAAAAGCCTTGATAATGCTGAAGATAATCCGCCTTGTGCCTGTTGGAATTGCTGAATTTGCTGCGCATCTAAATTCCCCGCATCTACATTTACTGAAGTGGCTTTGGCACGGGCTTCAATAACGTCGGTAAGTGTTCCTCGTTCAAAATCGGCTGAACCTTCTACGGTACTCACCAAATTTGGGATAAGATCACTTCTACGCTGATAGGCATTTTCTACATCGGCCCAATTCTTTAAAACGCTTTCTTCATATTCTACCGCGGTATTATTCACGCCAGCCGTAAGGCTATAAACTATAATACCCAGAACTACAATAACTATTACAGGAATTAACCATTTTTTCATTTTATAACTGATTTTTAAGATTGATTAGTTTAGCTTTTACCCCTTCCAGTTTCCGAATTATCTCGAAGTTACTAAGGGTTTTTTGTTTTTCTTCTTTTAAATGTGTTTTTGCACCTTCTAGCGTAAATCCGCGTTCTTTAACCAGGTGATATATAAGTTCTAAATTCTTAATATCTTCGGGAGTGAACTTACGATTGCCCTTGGCGTTTTTTTTGGGTTTAATTACATCAAATTCCTTTTCCCAAAAGCGAATTAAGGAGGTGTTTACCTTAAAGGCTTCAGCAACCTCGCCAATGCCATAATATCTTTTATCGGGTAAGTTAAGGTGCATTAATCTAGCGATTGGTTTTCTTGTTGTGCTTTTTCCAGAACTTTGTCAAATTCTTCGGGCGATAGATGGCCGTAATAAAAGTTAATAGGATTAATGCGCCTATCATCCTTAAAGATTTCATAGTGTAAGTGTGGCGCCTGAGACCTGCCGGTACTTCCTATATAACCAATAATGTCACCCCGCTTTACACGCTGGCCAACCCTTACATTATATTTGTATAAATGGGCATAAAGGCTTGTGTAGCCATAGCCATGATCTATTCTTATATGGTTTCCATACCCGGTAGACCTGTTGTCGGCCCTGGTTATACGGCCATTCCCGGTAGCATAAATAGGAGTGCCACGAGGAGCGGTAAAATCCATCCCATGATGAAATTTTCTTACTTTGGTAAAGGGGTCGGTTCTCCAGCCGTACCCTGAGGCAATTCTGCTCAGGTCTTCATTCTTTACAGGCTGTATGGCAGGAATAGAAGATAATAAACTCTCTTTTTCTTTTGCCAATTCGGCGATTTCATCTAAAGATTTAGATTGCACCACCAATTGCTTGCTTAGAATGTCCATTCGTTTTGTGGTTTCAATAATCAATTTAGAATTATCAAAACCTTCCAGGTCTTTATAGCGGTTTATACCACCAAAACCGGCAAGTCTTTGCTCTTCGGGAATTGGGTTGACTTCAAAATAAACCCGGTAAATATTATTGTCCCTATCCTCAATATTGGCGAGTACATTCTGGATTTGCGTCATTTTTTTATTGAGCAAACCATATTGAAGCTCCATGTTTTGAAGTTCGCGTTTTAAAGCTTTTTCTTTTGGGGTTTCAATTTGCGGAATGTTTAAATAAATAACCAGTAAAAGAAAACCGGCCAGGAAAGACCCTAAAATACTAAGCAATACAATCCCTGTGCGGCGGCCTTTTCGGCGCTCGATTTTTTTATAGGATTGCGTCTCACTATCGTAATAATATTTAACCTTCGACATGAGTCAAATTTATGCTATTTTTGCCAACAATACTAAGCAATTACCATGCTAAGTTAAGTTTGGTAAACGAACAAATATAAGAAATTGTTGCAGCACCAACACAATTAATAATTTTAGATTCGATTAAGTAGATGAAATCTCAGGAAATAAGAAGTCAGTTTTTACAATTTTTTAAGTCCAAATCCCACAAAATAGTACCTTCGGCACCCATGGTGTTAAAGGACGATCCTACCCTTATGTTTACCAATGCAGGGATGGTGCAGTTTAAGGAATATTTTTTAGGAAATAGCGAGCCTGCCAGTCCTCGTATTACCGATAGCCAAAAATGTTTACGGGTAAGTGGTAAACATAACGATTTGGAGGAAGTGGGCATGGATACCTACCACCATACCATGTTCGAAATGCTTGGTAATTGGAGCTTTGGCGATTATTTTAAGAAAGAAGCTATACATTGGTCCTGGGAGTTATTGACCGAAGTTTTTAAAATTGCTCCCGAAAATCTATATGTGTCTGTTTTTGAAGGAAGCAAAGAAGATAAATTAGGCCTGGATACCGAGGCTCTTGATCTTTGGAAAGAAATTGTTCCTGAAGACCGAATTGTCTATGGCGATAAAAAAGATAATTTCTGGGAAATGGGAGAGCAGGGTCCGTGCGGACCTTGTTCCGAAATTCATATAGATATTCGTTCTGAAGCTGAAAAAGCTAAAAAACCGGGAAAAGAGCTGGTAAACGAAGATCACCCGCAGGTAGTAGAGATTTGGAACCTGGTTTTTATGCAGTACAATAGAAAAGCCGATGGTTCCCTGGTAGAATTGCCTGCGAAGCATATTGATACCGGAATGGGCTTTGAAAGGCTGTGCATGGTATTACAGGGAAAACAATCTAATTACGATACCGATGTTTTTACCCCCCTAATTGCTAAAATCGAGAAAATTACTAAAGCCGCCTATGGGAAATCAGAAAAAATAGATATCGCTATTAGGGTAATTGCAGATCATGTAAGAGCTGTAGCTTTCTCTATTGCCGATGGGCAGCTACCTTCAAACACAGGTGCAGGTTATGTAATTAGAAGAATTCTAAGACGTGCTATTCGTTATGGTTTTACGTTTTTAGAAACTAAAGAGCCATTTATTTATAAATTGGTAGATGTTTTAAGCAAGCAAATGGGTGAGGCTTTCCCCGAACTTAAATCTCAAAAAACTTTATGTGAAAATGTTATTAGGGAAGAAGAACAGTCTTTTTTAAGAACATTGGATCAGGGCTTGGTTTTACTGGAGCATATAATTTCAGAAACAAAAGGAAAAACTGTTTCGGGTGAAAAAGCATTTGAGCTTTACGATACTTTTGGCTTTCCTATAGATTTAACCGCTCTTATTTTACGAGAACGCGGATTTGATCTTGATCAAAAAGAATTTGAAATTCAGCTTAAAAAACAAAAAGATAGATCTCGTGCGGCAACCCAGGTTACAGCCGGAGATTGGGAGGAATTAAACCCGGTAAATGCTGAAGCATTTGTGGGCTATGACCATCTGGAAACAGAAACCCAAATTGCCCGCTACCGAAAAGTGGAAAGCAAAAAAGGTACATTGTTTCAAATTGTACTTACACAAACTCCTTTTTACCCTGAAGGCGGTGGCCAGGTTGGAGATAAAGGTTTCCTGGTAGATGATAAAAACAACAAGATCAACATTACCGATACTAAAAAAGAGAACAATTTAATTGTGCATTTTGCTAAATCTCTTCCTAAAAACCCTAATGTTAAACTTAAAGCAGTTGTAAACGCAAAAAATAGGGAAGCCACTGCTGCCAACCATACTGCCACACACTTATTGCACCAGGCTCTTCGGGAAGTTTTGGGAACCCACGTAGAACAAAAAGGTTCTTTGGTTAAAGGCGATTATTTGCGTTTTGATTTTTCTCATTTCAGCAAGGTAAATAAGGAGGAGCTTGAACAGGTAGAGAAACTGGTGAATAATCGTATTAGCGAGCAATTGCCATTAGAAGAACATAGGAATATCCCATTTAAAGAAGCAGTAGATAAGGGGGCTTTGGCGCTTTTTGGTGAAAAATATGGGGATGCGGTTAGAGCTATTCGTTTTGGCGAGTCTATGGAGCTTTGCGGAGGTACCCATGTAAAAAACACTTCAGAAATATGGTATTTTAAAATTACTGCTGAAGGTGCTGTGGCTTCCGGTATACGTAGAATTGAGGCTATTACCGGGGAAGCTGTAAAAGATTATTTTGCTAACCAGGATGAGGTTTTGGAACAAATAAAGGCCGAATTGAAAAACGCTAAAGATCCGGTTAAGGCGGTAAGTACTTTGCAGCACGAAAATGTGGCTCTAAAAAAGCAGATAGATTCTTTGTTAAAAGATAAAGCCAAAAACCTAAAAACCGAATTAAAATCTGAAATCTCAGAAATTAATGGGGTGAATTTTCTTGCTAAACAAGTAGATTTAGATGCCGGGGGCATTAAAGACCTGGCTTTCCAGCTTGGCAACGAATTTGAAAACCTATTTCTTTTATTCGGGACCGAGCAACAGGGGAAAGCGCTTTTAAGTTGCTATATTTCTAAAGATCTGGTGAAAGAAAAAGATCTACATGCCGGGAAAATTGTAAAAGACCTTGGGAAATATATTCAGGGGGGTGGCGGTGGCCAGCCGTTTTTTGCAACTGCCGGCGGTAAGAAGCCCGAGGGGATAAAAGAGGCGTTGCAAGAAGCGCAAGCCTATTTAAAATAAAATATGTGACTGTCTGAAAAGTCTATTTTCCCCAATCTTAATCTGTTCCAACCTTTAATATGTTTGGTAGGTTAGGTGTTTAAAAAACTACCTGATAGAGCGAGTAGGTTTAGGATAATAGGTTTAAAGCCTTTTCAGACAGCTTCTATATAATTCTATGGAATTCAGGAGTAAAATACCTATAGCAAGGGCAGAACCTAAAATAGACTATAAGTCTAAGGTTTTTCTTGTGGGCTCCTGTTTTGTGGAAAACATCGGTAAAAAGCTGGATTTTTATAAGCTTCAGAATTTACAGAACCCGCTGGGTATTCTGTTTCACCCTATAGCTATTGCAAATTTTTTTCAAAAACTTCACAGAGCTGAAGCATATACTAAGAGCGATATTTTTGAATATCAGGAACGTTGGCATTGTTTTGATGCGCATTCGTCTTTAAGCCATCCTGATGCCGATGTGTTATTAGAAAACCTAAATTCAGCATTAGAAAATGCCCGTGATTTCCTTCAACAAAGTTCTCATGTGATAATTACATTGGGGACGGCGTGGAGTTATTATCATTTAGAAAGCAAGCAAAGGGTAGCGAATTGTCATAAAATCCCACAAAAAGAATTCAGAAAAGAATTGCAATCAGTTGGCGAAATTGAAGCATCATTGCGTAGTACCCTTATGATTTTAAAAGAAATTAATCCTGAGGTTGCGGTAATTTTCACGGTTTCTCCAGTGCGGCATAGTAAGGACGGGTTTGTTGAAAATCAACGTAGCAAAGCACACTTAATTACTGCCGTTCATAGCATCATAGAAAATAAAGAATTTGGGGTTGGAAATTCTTATTTTCCTTCGTATGAGCTTATGATGGATGAGCTTAGGGACTATAGGTTTTATGCCGAAGATATGCTGCACCCTTCACGAGTAGCTATAGATTATATTTGGGAGCAATTTATTATTGCCTGGTTTTCGGAAACTTCTTTGCCTGTTTTAAAAGAGGTGAAAAATGTTCAGAATGGTCTGGCGCATCGGCCCTTTAATCCTAATTCTAAAGCACATTCCCGTTTTCTGGAGAAATTACAAACACAAATTTATAAGCTTAAACAGCGCTATTCGCATTTGGATTTTTAATTAAAATCTATTAAAAATAATATTTAATAATTTTTCTTTCTTGACTTTATATAGAAATATTTTGTATTTTTAATTAAGATTTGAGGTGTAAAGTATTGAAAATTAGGAGCTGAAAAGTTCATTTTTTTTAATCGGTATCTTGATTCTTTTCTAGAATTTGTTGGGGTAGATTTTAGAAATTTTTAAAACTTATGGACGGGTGGGGCCGTCCATAAGTATTTTATAGGGCTAAAGTATTCTTCCAAAATCTCAAAATTCGCAATCTTTGTACCTTTAGAAAAAATTGATACATGAAAAATTTTCTTTTTGGTGCTTTCCTGGTATTACTGGTTGTTTTTGGGGTTCGTTATTGCGAAAATAAAAATCAGGAAAGAGATGAATTAGAAGAAAGTACGGCCTTGTTGCAGCAACAAATAAAAAATGTTGGTAAGCTGGTTGTTACCGAGGGTACTTTCTCCCAGGTGTATTCTTATAAGAATTCTAAAAAGTTTTATCTCGATATATTTTCAGCTCGAAAAAAAGCTCTAATTATTGTGAATGCCTCGGTAACAGTTTCATACGATCTTAGTAAACTGAAAACAGAGATTGATGAAGACAATAAGATTGTGCGTATTACTGAGATTCCGAAGGAAGAAATTAGTATAAATCCCGAGATTAAATATTATGATGTGACCCAGGATTATTTAAACCAATTTGATGCGGCAGATCATAATAAAATCCGAAACCGCATAGATACCTCTATTCGAGAAAAAGTAGAAGCATCTTCTTTAAGGTCTAATGCCCAAAATAGGCTAATTAGCGAGTTACAAAAAATATATATCTTAACTAATTCTATGGGATGGACCCTACAATACAAAGAGAAAAATTTTAGTAATTCAGAAGAGCTGGAACAAATTAAACTGTAAATTATGCTACCGAATACCCGAGGTTTAAAACTTGTAAACCATGTTTAAATAAATTCAAAATTAATTTTTGACCAATTGGCTATTTATAAGATTGACGCCTCCATCAATTAAGTGCGCAATATCGGGTCTTCGGGATTTTACGAGTTCTAAGTTTTGTAAAGCCTCTTTAGCGAGTTTTTCGTCTTTACCTACTGCCAGTTCGTAAATTTCAACCGAGAGTAGCCAGTCTTTTGGATGCTCTTTTTGTAGAAGCTCTAATCCAGCATCCAGCGAGAATTTTGCATTTTTTCCTTCCCTAATATTCCTAACCGAAGCATAAAGTGAAGCAAGTTCCTCACGTTCTGGGGTACTCTTGCTTTTAATGGTTGTACTCGATGTTTTATGTGTAATTAAATCGAAGGAAAGATTATCTGCCGGGCCGGCAAATGCCGAAATGACTTCTTTACCAATAGCCATATCGTAGTTGCCCCATTCGGGTTTAAAAAGAATCTCCTGGTTGTAAGTGACCTTACAATTTTTAAGACTTATTAGAATTATTTTTCCCTGGAGGTTTCGGGTACCGGTAATAATTTCTCCGGCTACGTTTATACCTCCTTCAAATTCCAGTTCTATTTTTTTTCCTTCATAGATTCCATAAGCACTAAGATCTCTGGGGCTCATATCTTCTATGGCTAAATTGATTCCTTTTAAAGTGCCAATAGGAGATCCGAATCCGTTTGGATGGTTCTTTACGCCGTGGCCAACCAATTCTTTCTCGCGGTGAGAAAGGGCGGTTTTTCCCGAGGTTTGGATATAAATTGGCTTGCCTTCATGTTCAATAACTTTCGAGAAATCTCCCGAAATTTGCAAACCGGTGCTTAATTCTATAGAACCCAAATTTTTAGAATTAATCAGCTTTTTTATACCTTCAAGTCCACCTCTTCTTAGCGCCATTTTATTGGCAAACTCTTCCAAAACCAAACTTAAATGGGCAAAGTCTGGTGTTATATATAGTTGAGGTTGAGGTTTGGTGATATCGAATTCCTGTTTGCAGGCTTCTATAGAATAAGGTATTTTCTTTACTTTATCTGTCATACACCAGGCGCTTTCTCCAATAGAGGATAAAAGGCCGGCGCCATAAATTTTAGGATTCTCAATACTTCCAATTAACCCGTACTCTACCGTCCACCAATGCAGATTTCTTATTTGGGCCATTTCACTAAGTTCGGCAGTTTCATTTTGAAGCTTATCTACTTTTTTTTCGGCTGCTTCAATTTCTTCCTGTGGTGTGTCTTCGGCTTCTTTTATGATGGAGAGATGTCTTATAGCTTCATAGATTTCATAATCCCTGGCACTGGAAATGGCCTTGCAACCAATTTCGCCAAAACGCCTAAGGTATTCGGCGTATTCGGGATTGGCAATAATAGGCGCGTGCCCTGCACCTTCATGAATAATATCGGGTGCCGGGGTATATTCAATATGTTCCAGCTGCCGTATATCGCTGGCAATCACCAAAACATTAAATGCTTGAAATTCCATAAAAGCGGCGGGCGGAATAAACCCATCTACCGCTACAGCTGCCCAGCCAATTTCCTTTAATATCCGGTTCATTCCATACATATTTGGAATATGATCTATAGAAATCCCCGTTTGTTTTAGGCCCTCTAAATAAGATTCGTGAGCCACTTTACTTAGATAATCAACATTTTTGCGCATTACATAACGCCAAACCGCATGATTTATAGGAGAATAATCATCGTAATTTTGTGGTTTTATATATTGTTGAAGATGGGCCGGCAAGCGGTCTAAAATCGCATTAGATTCAACGTTATCGAGCATAATTATCATTAACTAAAATTCAATATAAAGATAAGAAATTAAGCTGAAATTTATAAAATGTCAATGAAATATGCTTAAAAATAAAAACGTCCCTGAAAAAGGGACGTTTTGTTGAGAAAAATCTGTTGGGTTATTTGTTGATTTCCGGGGGATACTTTTCCAGTATCTCCCTAACAATTTCGTTTATTCTTTCCTGTTTTTTATCTACATCACTTGCTAAAGCGGCTGTTCCCATTCCCTGCCAAACCAATTCTTTTTCCTCAGCATCAATAAGATCTATGTAAAGAGTGCCTTCACTGGTACGGTTTACCGTGTTAAATCCAGAGCCCCAGTACCATGGGTGCCAACCCCAGCCATATCCCCAACCTACCATATTGTTTTGGTAGATGTTTATATTTTCATTGGTTTTTGTAAAAATACTAACCAAAAGGTCTGGGTTCTCTGATTTTGTAAAACCTTTGCGCTGCATCTCTGATTCTATTGCTCTAAGAATTCTTTTTTTATCCAAATCTGAAATTTCAGCTTTGTCTATTCCGGGCTTAAAGAATGCGAAACTCTTGTATTGGTTAAAGTTTACCTCTCTGTCGTAATCTGAGGCAACTTGTACGCTGCTGCACGAGGTTAGCAGGATAGCCAACAGTAAAAAAACCGGAGTAATTTTTAAGACTTTCATAAAATATAGTTTTAGGTGTTAATATCAAAGAGAGCCGGATCTACCAGGTTTGGGATAGTTACTTTTAGTTTTGGCTCCATTTGCATAGCCCTTTTTGCAGTAAAAACTGCTTCTTTGTTTCGGGCCCAACTTCGGCGTGCAATTCCATTGTTAACATCCCAGAAAAGCATAGATTTTAAACGCTCTTCCGACGCTGTATTACCTTCAAGAATCATACCAAAGCCACCATTAATCACTTCGCCCCAGCCAACACCACCGCCGTTGTGAATACTAACCCAGGTGGCACCTCTAAAACTATCACCAATTACATTTTGTATGGCCATATCGGCTGTAAACTGCGAGCCATCATATATATTAGAGGTTTCCCGGTAGGGGGAATCTGTTCCCGAAACATCATGATGATCACGACCTAAGATAACGGGGGCAATTTCCCCCTTGCCAATAGCATCATTAAAAGCTTTGGCAATTTTCATTCGGCCTTCGGCATCTGCATAAAGAATCCTGGCTTTAGATCCCACTACCAGTTTGTTTTCTCTGGCCCCTTTTATCCATTTTATATTATCGGCCATTTGCTGCTGAATTTCTTCCGGTGAATTTCTTTTCAGTTCTTCTAAAACTTCGGTAGCAATTTTATCGGTTTTGTCAAGATCTTCTTCTTTTCCTGAAGCACAAACCCATCTAAAGGGGCCGAAACCGTAATCAAAACACATGGGTCCCATAATGTCCTGTACATAACTGGGGTATTTAAAATCTTTTCCATTTTCGGCAAGAATATCGGCTCCCGCCCTTGAAGCTTCCAGTAAGAAGGCATTTCCGTAATCAAAGAAATAAGTGCCTTTGGAGGTATGTTTATTAATTGCCGCGGTTTGTCTTCTTAAACTTTCCTGTACTTTCTCTTTAAATTTTGCGGGCGCTTCGGCCATCATGGTATTGGCTTCGTTTAAACTCAAATCTGCCGGATAATAACCACCAGCCCATGGATTATGCAATGAAGTCTGATCGCTACCTAAATCGATATAAATATTTTCTTTTTCAAAATATTCCCAAACTTCTACAATGTTTCCCTCGAAAGCTATAGAAACAACTTCTTTGTTTTCTTTGGCCTGTTTTACCCGTTTTGCAAGGAAGGCTACATCAGAGATTACCTCATCTACCCAACCCTGGCTATGGCGGGTTTGTATTGCTTTTGGGTTAATTTCGGCGCATACGGTAATACAGCCGGCAATATTTCCTGCTTTTGGCTGGGCACCGCTCATGCCGCCAAGGCCAGAGGTGACAAATAATTTTCCTTCCAGGCCTTCTCCCGATTTTGATATTTTTCTTCCGGCATTTAAGACCGTAATAGTGGTGCCGTGTACAATACCTTGTGGACCAATGTACATGTAGCTTCCGGCCGTCATTTGTCCGTATTGTGTTACGCCAAGTGCATTAAATTTTTCCCAATCATCGGGTTTTGAATAATTTGGGATCATCATTCCGTTGGTAACCACCACTCTGGGAGCATTCTGGTGAGAAGGGAATAAGCCCATGGGATGGCCCGAATACATAACCAGGGTTTGGTCGTCTTCCATTTGGGCTAAATACTGCATAGTGAGCCGGTATTGCGCCCAATTTTGGAAAACCGCCCCATTACCACCGTAAGTAATCAATTCTTCGGGGTGTTGCGCAACTTCGGGGTCAAGATTGTTTTGAATCATGAGCATAATTCCTTTTGCCTGGGTACTTTTCCCTGGATATTCCTCAATACTACGGGCATACACGGCATAGTCTGGCTTTAGCCTATACATGTAAATTCGGCCATATTGTTCCAGTTCATCTTTAAATTCCGGTAATAATTCCTGGTGATGCTCTGGTTTAAAATAACGCAATGCATTTTGAAGCGCAAGTTTCTTTTCCTCAGCATTTAGAATATCTTTGCGCTTTGGAGCGTGATTGGCTAAGGTTTTATATTCTTTTTTTGGAGGGAGTTTAGCCGGGATTCCCTGTAATATTTCAGCTTTAAAGTCCATTAAATTATAATTTACAATAAAATTCAATATTAATAAGAAATGTTAAGTTTATAAGTTTTAAATTTCATTTTCTATAAACTTAGCACTCTTTTAAAGAAATATATTATGAAATATGTTACAATTATTCTCTGTCTATTTTGTTTTATTTCCTGTAAGAATCAGGAAAAGGAACCTGAAACTAATGTTGAGGAACATACCATAGAGGATGTGGGTTTTAAGCCTGATAATGCACATAATTCGCAAAATTCGTTGGATTGGGCCGGGGAATATAAAGGGACTTTGTCTTGTGAAGATTGCGAGGGAATTGAAACCAGAATTCTCTTACAACAGGATTTAGGCTATGAACTTTCACAAAATTATATTGAAAGATCAGAAACACCTGTAAGTATCAACGAAACCGGAGAGTTTAAATGGGATAAACAAGGGAATACCATTAGTTTGGGAAAGCACCAAAAGTTTTACTTTCAGGTAGGTGAAAATTACCTGTTACAGCTTTTTGAGGATGGAACCAAAGTTATGGGGGATTCTGCAATGAAGTATCGGCTTACTAAAATAAATAACTTATAATTGTTTGCCGGTTTTTTTATCGAAGCCATAAGGGCAATGCCGGCAACCACTCTCGCAGCAATAACCCCGTTTTAAATGATATTGCTCGGTAAAACAACGATAACCTTCTGGAGTTGTGTAGTAATCTCCTTCTTCTAAGGGAATTCTTTTTCTGGAAAAACTCATATTGCAAAAGTACAATTTCTTAACTTCCGGGCGTGATTCTAATTGTTAACAAATATCTACTGGGAAAATCTTTTAAAGGTGCAAGCTTATGGCCTTTTGTGATTTTGAAGAATCACGATCTTAAAAGAGATGAGACTTTTATTAATCACGAAAAAATTCACCTTAGGCAACAAATAGAATTACTAATTATTCCTTTTTATGCCTGGTATTTATTGGAATATCTTTTCCGATTACTACAATATAGAGACCGTTTTTTAGCCTATAAAAACATTAGTTTTGAGAGGGAAGCTTACACGCAGGAGGTAAAGGAAAACTATTTAAGTGAGCGAAAATTCTGGGCATTTTTAAAATTTGTATAGGTGATTAGTCTTAGAATTTAGACCTTTGCGCTATGGCAAATCCTTTAAATTTTAATGTTGAAGTTTCTTCTGAAAATCAATTTATTACCGAATTTAAAAACGGAACCTCCCTTTATCTAAAACGAGAAGACTTGCTGCATCCTGAAGTTTCCGGGAACAAATTTAGAAAACTAAAATATAACATTTTTGAAGCTGACAAGCAGGGAAAAGATACCTTACTAACTTTTGGCGGGGCTTACTCCAATCATATTGCGGCTACCGCGGCTGCAGGTAAACTTGCCGGCCTAAAGACTATAGGAGTTATTAGGGGGGAGGAATTAGGTGAGAATTTAGGGAAAACACTTAAGCAAAATGCAACTTTAAATTTTGCCCATTCCTGTGGAATGCAATTTTACTTTGTTTCCCGGGGTGATTATCGAAAAAAAGCTGATTTGGAGTTCCGGCAGCATTTGAGCGAAAAATTTGGGAATTTTTATTTGGTGCCTGAAGGAGGAACCAATGCATTTGCGATAAAAGGTTGTGAAGAGATTTTGAGTGCTAAAGACAAAGAGTTTAATTATATAGCCGCCTCAGTAGGAACGGGAGGTACACTTTCGGGCTTGATACGGGCATCTTCCGAAAATCAAAAAATCCTGGGTTTTCCCGCTTTAAAAGGTGATTTTCTTTCCGAAGAAATTAAAAAGAATGGCGTTAAAAATAATTGGGAATTAATACTAAACTATCATTTTGGTGGTTATGCCAGGATAGATTCGCAATTAATCAATTTTATTAATAAATTCAGGGAAAAATATCAAATTCAGTTAGATCCGGTATATACGGGAAAGTTAGTTTTTGGTATTTTTGACCTCGTAAAAACTGGATATTTTCCTTCCGGGAGTAAAATTCTGGCAATACATACAGGAGGTTTGCAGGGAATTATGGGAATGAACAGCTTTTTAAAAAAGAAAAATTTGCCTTTAATCAATTACTAAGATGAGATTTAACCGGTTTTTTATTTTGTTTTTCTGTGCACTATTTGCGGTTTCGTGTGGAAGCAAGAAAAAAGTAATCACCACTAAAAAAGAAGGGGTTATTACTAAATCTTCCGAAAATAATAGGATTGAAGGGGTGAAACCACTGGGAGGTACACCCAAATTACCACCGGTAAACCCACGTTTATACACTGTAGAAGATTATATTAGGGATTTTGCAGCGGTTGCCATGGAAGAGATGCGACTTTATAATATTCCGGCAAGTATCACCCTGGCGCAGGGAATACTGGAGTCTGGCGGAGGTAAAGGAGATTTAACCATGCGTTCAAATAATCATTTTGGGATAAAATGTCACGACTGGAAAGGAGCCCAGGTATATCACGATGATGATGCCCGGGGAGAATGTTTTAGAAAATATAAAGATGCCCGTTATTCGTATAGGGACCATTCTCTTTTTCTAACTGAAAGAAAACGTTATGCCGCCTTGTTTGATTTAGATAAAGACGATTATAAAGGTTGGGCCAGAGGCTTAAGAAAAGCGGGCTATGCCACAGATAGAAAGTATCCCGATAAATTGATAAGCTTGATAGAGCGCTATAAGCTTTATAAGTTTGATGCAGATGTATTAAAAAGGCCATCTCCAAGTTATACCTATACTCCCGAAGAGCCAGAATCGGTTACATACCGGGTTAAAAAGGGAGATACCTTATATGCAATTGCCAAAAAACACAATACTACGGTAGAAGACTTACAACGATTTAATAATTTAAGAGATACCAATATTAAGGTTGGACAAAAGTTGGTAATTATCTCTCCAGAATAAAAAAACAATGATTTATAAAAGAAGTAGCGAGTTGTTCGCTTCGGCGCAAAAAGTGATTCCCGGCGGAGTGAACTCTCCGGTAAGGGCATTTAAAGCAGTAGGTGGAGATCCCATTTTTATTAAGAAAGCCGAGGGACCTTATTTGTATGATGAAGACGGAAATAAATTAATAGACTATATAAATTCCTGGGGTCCCTTAATTTTAGGACACGCTCACAAACCAGTAATAGATGCGGTAATTGCGATTGCAAAAAAAGGAACTTCTTTTGGAACTCCTACCGAAATTGAGACTAAAATCGCAGAATTAGCGGTGAAAATGGTGCCTAATATCGATAAGATTAGAATGGTAAATTCGGGTACCGAAGCTACGATGAGTGCAGTGAGACTTGCTCGCGGATTTACCGGGAAAGAAAAGATTATCAAGTTTGCCGGTTGTTATCACGGCCATAGTGATTCCTTTCTAATTCAGGCAGGGAGCGGTGCTGTTACTTTTGGTACTCCAAATAGTCCCGGTGTTACCCAGGGAACGGCAAAAGATACCTTGCTTGCTAAATACAACGATCTTGATAATGTAAAAAAACTTGTTGAAGCTAATAAAGGCGAGATTTCCTGTATAATCCTGGAACCGGTTGCCGGAAATATGGGCTGTATACCCCCTAATGAAGGTTTCCTGGAAGGCTTGCGAAAAATCTGTGATGAAACCGGGATTCTACTTATTTTTGATGAGGTAATGACAGGATTTAGGCTTGCTCCGGGAGGAGTTCAGGAGCGAATGGGAGTAAATGCTGATATTGTTTGCTTTGGGAAAGTGATTGGTGGTGGTTTGCCCGTGGGAGCCTTTGCCGCCAGGAACGAAATTATGGATTACCTGGCACCGATTGGCCCTGTGTATCAGGCGGGAACCCTTAGTGGAAACCCACTAGCGATGGCTGCAGGTTTAGCTATGCTTAAAGAACTGGATAGTAATAGGGAAATTTTTGAAAGCATAGATAAAAAGACCGCATACCTTCACGAAGGAATGGAAAAAGTGCTGTTGCAAAATAATATAGATTTCAGCATTAATAGAGTGGGGTCTATGATCTCGGTACATTTTGGAAAAGAACCTGTAACCGACTTTGCTTCGGCTGCTGAATCGGCCAATTTAGGTACTTTCAATAAATTCTTCCATGGAATGTTGGAAAACGGAGTTTATATCGCCCCAAGTGCCTTTGAAACCTGGTTTATAAGCGATGCCCTTTCTTATGATGATTTAGATAAGACCATTGAGACTGTAGATAAAGTTTCGAAAACGCTATAATAATTTGGCATTTTATGTATAGAAAAGCTCCACAATTTGTGGGGCTTTTCTTGTTTATAGGCAAACTATTTTAAATGCCTATGTAAATTAAAAATATCCTTAAAAAGAGCGATATATCATGAATTTTAACGATTTAAATTGCTTTTTGCCGATTAATTTCTTGCTTTTCTGAAATATAGTTTCTTAAAAATTGTAGGAACTATAAGGGTTGAGGATAGCTTCACTCTATAAAGGGGAAAAATCCCCTAATATTTTAAAAGTTAATAGTATTTTAAATGCAGTATATTTGTTAAAAATTTTATAAAGAATAATTTTTTTTACATTTTTTTGCTAACGCCCCCTGGTTAACCTATGACTTCTTCCAATTTCTGTAAAGTCCCATTACAGGTTTCCATTTAGTATTAGTGAATATTTTATTGCTTTAAACTAGCCGTGTTTAAGGTAAAACTGAATTTAGTATTTGACAATTAATAGTATTAAAAATATAGAATTATGGTTCCTTCCAACTCACGTAGAAAATTTATACGAACAGCAGGACTTGTTTCGGCTGGCTTTATGCTGGTTACACCCGAAAGTATTCATGCAGTGGGCAATGAGTCGTCTCCTTTTCTTGGGTATAATCCTTATGCCGATTCTGTTACAGATATGCGCAAATCTTTAAATCCAGGAGACCACATTAAGGTAACCGGGAAAGTTTATGGCCGGGAGGGTTTGCAGGAACTTTCAAATGTTAAACTTGAGGTATGGCATCTCTCTCCCGGGATAAAAAAGTATAGACATCAAGCTCAATTAACATCAAATGAATTTGGAGAGTATCAGTTTTTAACTGATATGCCGGAGAGAGAAGTGGGAAAAGGAGCCAGAATTTATTTTAAGGTAACAACGACCAATCGCTCTTATTTTACCGAATTATTAATTGGAACTTACAACGCTTATATCACAGGAGATCATTGGGAGCAGAACAAATGCCTGGGAGACTTGATGCAGCCTCTTAAACAACAATCTACTATTCAATTTAATCTAGCTATTTAATTTTTAAAACTATTATTATGGAGCCACTTATAGGACAAATTATTTTATTCGGAGGAACTTTTGCCCCAAGAGGTTGGGCCTTTTGTGAAGGACAACTATTAGCAATTTCCCAACACACAGCATTGTTTTCAATTTTAGGTACCACCTATGGTGGAGATGGAAGAACTACTTTTGCGTTACCAGACTTGAGGGGTAGAACACCAGTTCATTGTGGAAGAGGGCCTGGTTTAAGTGATTATAGGTTAGGTGAAAAGGGAGGGGATGAAGAGATATCAATTTTAGAGTCTAATTTACCACCACACCAGCATGAAATCAACTCGGCTGCAGAAGGTAATACTGATGAACCTACCAACAATTTTATTGCAGGGGCAGGAATCAACTCTTTCTCAACTACAGATAATGCGAAGTCAAGGTCTACCGGAAGTACTGGTGGAGGACTACCTGTAAATAATAGGCAGCCCTATATAGCAATGAACTATATTATTGCACTATCAGGTATTTTTCCTTCCAGGAACTAGTTGCCTCTAAATTCCAATCTAACCCAATTTTTATGAAAAACTTTACTTTTTTTGTGCTGATGCTGCTCTCTTATTGGGGTGTGGTAGCACAAACAGTTTTAGGCCCGGGCGATCTGGCTTTTATAGGTACCAATTCTGACGGTGCTACTTACGATCAGGATACCTTTGCATTCGTTTTGCTAAAGGATATAGACGCAGCCACACAAATAAAATTTACGGATCGGGGTTGGAATGATGCCAACGGATTTTTCGATACACCGGGCGATAGTCAATTTACCTGGACTTCTGGAATAGAGAGAAGTGTGGGAGATATTATAGTTTTAGATGGAACAAATTTATACCCAGCCTCGTACAGTACAATTGGGGATCAAATTTTTGCTTATCAGGGGTTAGATGTATTACCTGTTTTTATTGCCGGTCTCCATACCAATGTTACGCCGGGTTCAACAGACTCTAATTGGGATGGAGCTGCAACTTCTAATTCAACTTCGGCTTTACCAGATCAATTAGAAAATGGTTTAAATGCTATGCGTTTTACCACTGAATATGATAATGGGCAATACAGCGCTATTTCTGCCGGTGGTAATTCTTATGCAAGTCTTGAAGAAATACTAGCTAAAGTTAATAATTTAGATAATTGGAATTTTAGCAATACAACATCTTACAATCCCCCGGCAGAACCTGGGATAGAATTTGTATTACCAGCGCCTTGTATTGCTCCCGAAAATGCTGTTTTATCTTTATCAGCAAACAATATTTGCCCGGGTAGTTCAACAACAATCAATATAAGTGGTAATTTGAACGATGCTGCAGAATGGGTGATTTATACAGATTCTTGCGGAGGTAACGAGATAGGTAGAACCACAGGTGCTTCTTTTGAAGTAACTCCACCAAACGGGAATACTACCTATTATGTACGTGGAGAAGATGGTACAGGATGTGTAGATGAAACTATAGGAAGCTGCGCTACAATCACAGTAAATGTAGAAGATAATACTCCGCCTTCAATTACTTGTCCGTCTGATATTGAAATTGATAATGATGCGGGAACTACTGTTACTTATAGCAGTCCTTTAGCAACAGATAATTGTAACATACCACAACCGGCAAAAGCAAATTTCACTTCCTTAGGAGGATTTAATGGTAAGTTCTATTATCTTTCCAATGATTCATTCGACCCGGAAGGGGCATTCTCTGACGCTGAGTCTAATGGCGGAAATGTGGTGGCTATAAACGATGCTTCAGAAAACAATTTTGTGAATTCATCTTTAAGTACTTCAGGACTTGGTACAGTAATGATAGGATTTACAGACATCGCAAGCGAAGGTAATTTTGTTTGGAGAAATGGTGAGGCCGTTTCTTATACCAATTGGAACACAAATGAACCAAACAACAGTAATAATGAAGATTATACCGAGTTAATTATTTCAAATGGAAAATGGAATGACTTTCCAAATTATACCAGAAGGTATATTTTGGAAACTAATCAAGCTACGCAAACCGCCGGACTTCCAAGCGGTAGTGAATTCCCTATAGGAATTACCAAAAATACTTTTGAGATAACTGATGCAAGCGGAAATAAATCTACCTGTAGCTTTAATGTTACCGTTAATGATGTGGAAGCTCCTATGGGATATACAGTAAGTATAGACCAGGCTGAAATTAATGAAAATAATCAAACAAGTATTAGTTTTACCTTTGCCAATGCAGAAGTAGGAACTACCTATAATTATACCTTTAGCAGTGATAACGGAGGGACTAACGCGACTGGTTCAGGTGCTATTGCTTCGGCTACAGATCAAATTACAGGGATAGACCTTAGTGATCTTGAGGATGGTGATATTACATTATCTGTAACCCTTACCGATGCTTCCTTAAATGAAGGAGCGGAGGTAACAGATTCTAAGCTAAAAGCTACAAATGAAGCACCGGTTGCAGTATGTAAATCATTTACCGCTCAATTAGATGCTTCCGGAAATGTAACAATTTCTCCGAACGATATAGATGGAGGATCTAGTGATGATAAAGAAGGATTTGTCTTATCAATAAGTCAAGAAACTTTTGATTGTTCTAATATTGGAAAGAATACGGTAGAATTAACAATAACCGATTCTAACGATCTTAAAGATACTTGTACGGCAACAGTAACGGTAGAAGATAATGTGGCGCCTGTTGCTTTAACCAAAAACATCACCGTACAACTTGATGCAAATGGTACAGCTACTATCGCTCCAGCTGATATTGACAATGGCTCTAATGATGCCTGTGGTATTGCAGACCTAAGTTTGGATATCACTGAATTTAGTTGTGAAGATGTTGGTAAAAACACGGTAACTCTTACCGTCACAGACAACAATGAAAATGAAACGACTGCCACTGTAACAGTAACGGTAGAGGATAATGTGGCGCCGGTTGCTTTAACCAAAAACATCACCGTACAACTTGATGCCAATGGTACAGCTACTATCGCTCCTGCTGATATTGACAATGGTTCTAATGATGCCTGTGGTATTTCCAGCCTAAGTTTGGATATTACCGAATTTAGTTGTGAAGATGTTGGGGGTAACATAGTGACCCTGACCGTTGTGGACAACAATCAAAATGAAACGACTGCCACGGCAAAGGTAACGGTAGAAGATACTATCGCTCCTATTCCTAATATAGCAAACCTTGAAGATATAATTGTTAAATGTGAAGTTTTTCCAGGTAGGATTACCGCTCCAACAGCTAAAGATAATTGTTCAGAATTAACTGCGACAACGTCAGATCCGCTAACATACAACGAAATAGGATCTTATGTTATTACCTGGAG
>NZ_JAEHOK010000028.1 GCF_016236915.1 Salegentibacter maritimus | reverse complement strand
TGTAAGCTTCCCCTAATTAGAACTGCTTGATTGTCCAAAAATATTATTTTTCATTCTCCTGGCGGTACCGCCAGGAGAATGAATTTTAGCGAATGCTACCGGTGCCATTTTTCCCAGTGCATTATGAGGTCTTACGTTATTGTAATCTTCCATCTAGGTCTCAGTTTGTTCCCTTACTTGATTGAGATCTTCAAAAAGGTATTTATTGAGAACGCCTCTTCGATAAGTTCCATTGAATCGTTCAATAAAAGCATTCTGTGTAGGTTTCCCTGGTTGGATGTACTGGAAGTCGATTTCATGCATCTGGCTCCACTCTGAAGCTATTTTAGCAATAAATTCAGGACCATTATCCATTCTTATCTTTTTGGGTTTCCCTCTGCGATTAATCAAATGGTTTAGTACCCATACGACACGTTTGCTGGGCAGTGAAAAATCAATTTCTATATGCAATGCTTCCCGGTTGTAATCATCGATTACCGTTAAGCCACGGAAGCGCCTTTTGTTTTCTAAAACATCGGTCACAAAATCAATACTCCAACTACGATTAGGTGCCGTAGGAGCCTCCAGGGGGTCTTTAACCCTGGTAGGCAAACGCTTTTTCACCTTTCTTCTCAAACTTAAGCCAAGCTTTTTATAAACCCGGTACACTCGTTTGTGGTTCCAGGGCTTACCTTCATTCCTTAATCGATCGTAAGCCATCCAGAAGCCTTCCTCACTATGTTCTTTAGCTTTTTGTCGTAAGGCCTTCTCTATAGCAGTATCGTCCTTTGGGGTTGGCTTGTAATAAAAAACGCTTTTGCTCATATTTAAAACCCGGCATGCCCTGCTGATACCGTAATGAACAAGTTCTTTGGCTATGGCTCTTTTACGGCAGGGCTTTAAAGCTTTTTTTCAATGATTTCTTTGGCCATTTGATGATCCAGGGATAGATTGGCATACATCTGCTTCAGTCTTCGATTTTCCTCTTCCAGATCTTTTAGGCGCTTCAGCTCTTTGCCGTTCATACCGCCATAGCGTTCCCGCCACTTGTAAAATGCCGCTGTACTAATGCCATATTCACGGCTGATCTCTGCGGCCGTTTTTCCGTTATCAAATTCCTTTAAAATCTTTGCGATTTGCTGTGGTGAATATCTACTCTTCTTCATAATTACTGTTTAAAGTTATAAAATATATTATACTTTTAAACAGTTCGTTTTTAAGGGAAGCTTACAGAAGCTAATTGGATAAAAAAATATTTTGACAAAGAGTTTGGAAATCCTGAAAACGGAATTGACAATTATGAAAAGTACTCCCCTTTTACTCTCGAAACACAAAATATAAATAACCTAGTAAATCTTAAAGATATTAAAGTCAGATTTTATACGGAACCTGATTTAGAATGGTGGAAAGAAAACAGAAAAAACGACTACGAAGACTTAAATGCCTTTTATCTCAAAAAGCTATCAAGGAAATTAAAATTTGAATTCGAAAATAAAAATATCGAACTTATAGAAACAGAAAATAAAGGCTATCGCGCAAATGGAGAAAGACATCCACATTCTTGGAGAATCGTAGATAAAAAAGATTTGATTAAATGGATGACGGAGTAAAAACTGTGGGCAACACCATATATAAAAAATAGCTACGTCTTTTCAAAATCGAAAAATTCGGTATATTTGGTAAGTCGCCAAATCTTTTGATTTGCCTTTTGAAAAGTAAAGATAAAATCAAAGTGCAAAAGTTTTGGCTTGTTTTATGGCGGAAAATTAATCACTAATTTCAACGCTACTTTTCATATACAAAAACGTTGTGTGCAAGCTTAAAAAGAAGCTTCGAACTATCAATTTCACATAAAACTATATTAACTTTACACGGAAATACTTGGTAAGCACTGTGTTTATCAACAAAAAACCGGAGTTATCAACAACCAACCCGCATCTGTGCGGGTTGGTGAGCGAAAAGTTATTAACAAAATTTGGAAAAATGAAAGATTTAACTTCTTCAAATATAGATAGACAGAACGTATTAAATAATATAACTGTTCTTGAGAATCTTAGAAGCTATCTAGGAGTACCTGGAATGCTTTTTCAAGAGGAATATAAATATACAAAACAACAAATTTCTGAATTTTATCAAATTGATGTTGCCACAATTGAACGATACCTTGAAAATAATGAGAATGAACTTAAACATAATGGTTATACAGTATTAAAAGGAAAAAATTTAAAAGAGTTCAAAAAGGAATTTGGACATATTTTAAATTTATCAAGTAATACTGCTCACTTGGGAGTTTTCAACTTCAGATCATTTTTAAATTTAGGAATGTTATTAGTTGAAAGTGAAATTGCCAAAGCCTTAAGAAGTAAAATTCTAGATATTGTAATTGATAGTTTAAATGAAAAGGCTGGAGGATCTACAAAATATATAAATCAGAGAGATGAAGATTTTTTAAACACAATTTTAAAAGAACCTCATTATAGAAAAGAATTTACCAACGCACTCAACCTCTACTTAGATCTCGGTAATTTCAAATATCCAGTTTACACAAGTAAAATCTATGAATGCATTTTCAAAGAGAATGCTACCGAGTATAAAAAAATCTTAAATTTAAGTGAAAAGGATAATGCAAGGGATACGATGTATTCTGAAGTTCTAAAATTGATTGCCTCTTTTGAGAATGGTCTGGCACACGAAATGAAAAAAAGGTCAGAATCTTTAGAAAGAAAATTAAAAAAACATGAGATGGATGAACTACTAAATGAGTTTTCGATTCATCCATTATTTAAACCATTAATAGAAGATGCCAGAATTAAAATGGCCAGTAGAGATTATGGATTTAGAAAAGTTTTCCATGAAAATCTAAAAAACTATATCAGTACTATTTCCCAATCCGATTTTGAAAGATTTTTAGGAGAGAAAAGTAAAGCTCTTGAAGAAAGAATTGAGGAAAATATTGATGTATTTAAAAGACTGAAAAATAGATAAAATGGCATTCATTTATTTTGATTTTCATTATGCAGTTAAAGAACACGATTATATAATAGAACATTCTGGAGGTTTACATGGAGCAAAAGATTTAGGACTACTTCAAGCTACTTTAGAATTTGTACAAGATGACAATTATTATCCTGAAATAGAGGACAAAGTTTCTTACTTGTTCTACTCAATCAATAAAAATCATGCTTTTAACGATGGTAATAAGCGTTCTTCTATTGTATTAAGCGCCTATTTCTTAGAATTAAATGGATTAGATCACATCGTTTCTTTATACATGGAAATGATGGAAAATATTGCAGTGGACGTAGCAGATAATATTATTGATAGAGACCTGCTAAAAGAAATCATTACAGCAATAATCTATGATCAAGAATTAAGCTACGAGTTAAAACTTAAAATTATCAATGCTAAAACTAGAGAATAGTTTTAAGCCAGCTCATAACACCGCTTCATCGCAAATAACGGTTTTTGAATTAAAAAGTGTAATTTTAGAAACCAAGTAAGAAAAGGTTAAGCCGACAAATCCGTCTCCCCTAATCCGCTACTTGCGTTAACCGGAGACGTTGTATACAATGGCTCCAAACGAAAATCAACCTTTTAAGGTTCAAAATTTGGTTAAAATGTAACGTTTTTCCAGAAAATCAACTAATAACTTAGAAATAAGAGTTGAAATAAATTTATATAAACAATTAGAAAACAATCAAAGACATTAAATTAAAACGAAAATGGCTAGAATATTAAAATCAAAAAACACTCATCTCCTAATTTTTCTAATCACATTCGTAATTGCATTCTTAATATTCAGTACTATATTTTCAGATTGGGAGCATTTCAAAGCAGGCCTCTTTGGTTACTAAACTATTTTTAATAATTGTATTAGTATTCTAGAATTCACTCTTGAAGCTGAAATAGTTGGGTGGAAAAATCCTCATTAAATAATGATAAACACTATATTTAAAATTGAATCCAACCAAATTAAATTTATCAATTCCATATTTGGAAGAGAAAAAATAATTGTCAATGGACAGGAAAAATCAAATAAATATTCTCTTTCTGGAACAGATCACAACTTTAAAATAAAAGAAGACGATTTTTCAATAATATCAAGTTACAAGCAATTTGATATGAAAGAAATAAAACTTAAAGTTTATAAAAATGGAGATCTTGTAGATACTAAGATATTAAAATTAAGCTTTAGACAATTATTTCCCTCGATAATAATTGGAGGGATTTTAGGAATAGCACTATATCAACTTCTTAAGTTCATAATCGAAACGCTTTAAAAAAAGAGTTCAGATTAAAATTGTAAATGTCGCCACAGTATATAACAACGGTTCATCGCCAATAAGCGGCACCGTTAGAAAGAAAATAATTAACTTGACCAACAAACCAATACTAAGCCAACAAGTACGCGTCCCTTACTCCGCCAACTTGCGATAACAAAAACCGTTAGCCACAAGCTGAAAAAACGATGAACAAAGAAAAAACCAGACTTGCGAGATTGACAGCAATCCTAACCCAGTTACAATCAAAACGGATTGTAACCGCAAAGGATATTGCCGAAAAACATAATGTAAGTGTTAGAACGGTCTATCGGGACATCCGAACTCTTGAGAAATCAGGAATTCCAATCGTGACGGAAGAAGGAAAAGGCTATTCCATTATGGAAGGTTATAAACTTCCACCAGTTATGTTTACCCAAGAAGAGGCTAACGCCTTAATAACATCAGAACAACTAATCAGAAAAAATAAAGACCAATCTTTAACTGAACAATACGAAAGTGCTGTCACAAAAATCAAGTCAGTCTTAAACTACGCCCAAAAAGAAAAATCAGAATTACTGACTAACAGAATACAGATACGCAATAATCGTGAGAATGAAAAAACAAGCAATTATCTAATACAACTTCAATCGACTATATCAAATTATCAAACAATAAAAATTGTTTACCTGTCATTGGAAAACAAGCAAAGTCAAAGAAAAATTGAACCGTTTGCACTTTACACTACACAGGACAATTGGATACTTATCGCCTTCTGTAAATTAAGAAATGACTTTAGAGCGTTTCGTCTTGATTGTATCCAAAAAATAGAAATCTTGGATGGTCATTTTGAACCACATAAAATGACTTTGCAAGATTACCTTGAAAAATGTAGTGAAAAATATAAGGGCACCCCTGACACACCTTTGGCACAAGGTCAATCTACTTTTGCATTAAATCATAAAGTTTAAAAAATGCAAACAGTAAAAATTGAACCTTTTAACATTATCGGAATCTCGATTAGAACGACAAACGAGAACGGACAGGCAAGTAAAGAAATTGCTGAACTTTGGGGTAAGTTTATGTCCGAGAGTGTTTTAGCAAAAATCCCTAACAAAATTGACAATGAAATTTATTCACTTTATACGGACTATGAAGGCGACCATACAAAACCGTATACTGCAATACTTGGTTGCAAAGTTGAAAATTTAGACAACATTCCCAGCGGGATGGTCGGTAAGTCATTTAGTGGAGGAACATACACCAAGACAACTGCAAAAGGAGACTTAATGCAAGGATTGGTCGTTAACCAATGGTCTAAAATATTTGAAATGGAATTGGACAGAACCTATGATGCCGATTTTGAAATTTTCGGGGAAAAAGCACAAAATCCTTCTGATGCGGAAGTAGATTTCTATGTAGGTATAATACAAGAAACGAATGGGTAAACTAACCTTAAAGACAGCCCCAAGAGTAAATGATGTTTTTGCGAATTATCCCGACTTTGTTCGGGATAAATTGCAACATCTTCGGGAATTGGTAATAGAAACAGCAGAAGAAACCGAAGGTGTAACTGTTTTGGAAGAAACTTTGAAATGGGGAGAGCCCAGTTTTGTTACCAAAAACGGAAGCACTTTGCGAATGGATTGGAAAGAAAAAACACCTGACCAATATGCAATGTATTTCCAATGTACGAGTAGATTAGTTAATACTTTCAGGTTAGTCTTTGACGACAAATTTCAATTCGAAGGAAAACGAGCAATCGTCTTTAAATTAAACGAAAAAATTCCTGAATTAGAATTAAAGGAATGTATAAGAGCATCTTTGATTTATCACAATGTAAAAGAACAGATTACTTTGGGAATTTGAAACTAAATAAGAAAAGCCAGTGGCTAACAATGTATCTTATAAAAAATAGGCGAAGCCATAGTAAAATGAACGGTTGCGGCTCCTATCAAACTTTTTGCTTAATCGAAAGTGGCGTGCTTTGTAATCGCCTACTTTTCATATACTAAGCGTTAGGCAACATTTGAAAAATGACTTCTAACTTTTATGTTACAATATGTTACTTTAATAGTAATTATTAACATGTAATAACATAACAATTATCCATAACATGTTATTTTATGTTACATTTATTGCTATTTTTAACACGTAGTAACATGTATTATGAAATTAGAATCACCACCAAGTACCGGAAAAATTGATTTCTCAGCATATATTGACACTTTAGAAAAAGAAGAATTCACCTCATTTTTCAAAGAAACTGACAAGAGATATTTCTACTGGTCAGAAATTAAGCATAGACCAAATATTCCTTTTGATAGTACAGAAGAAGCTTGGAGAATGATTAAAGCTCATAGGCTTATAACCAGTAAGAGAGTAGACTTTGGTAACCATAAGTTTTATTATAATATCACGTCGTTTATTCAAGAAGATCTACACAATTTTGACCTAAACTTAATTGGAGGTTTATATAAAAACTCAATTACTCCTCAAGATCAAGCGGAATACTTCAAAAATAGTTTACTTGAAGAAGCTATTGCTTCCTCACAAATAGAAGGTGCAGCTACAACTACTGATGTAGCAAAAGATATGATCAAAACCGGCAGAAGACCTCGTAATGAGTCGGAACAGATGATTATTAATAACTTTCGAGCTATTCAAGAAATAGAAAATAGATTGGAGGAAGAAATGTCTATCCAATTAATATTAGATATACATGAGTTAATGACAACTCAAACTTCTGCGAGTAAATATTCTGGAAAATTTAGAGATCACCCAATATATGTTAAGGACCATGTAGATAGAGAAATAGCATTTACAGCACCTCATTACAAAGAAATAGAGGGTCTAATAAAGAGTCTAATCAAGTTCATTAATAATGATGAAGATTTTATCCACCCTATAATAAAAGCTTCTATATTACACTTTATAGTAGGTTATATCCATCCTTTTGGAGATGGAAATGGTAGAACTGCCAGAGCATTATTTTATTGGTATTTAATAAAGAAAGGATATTCCCTTTTAAAACATATATCAATATCTAGAGCAATTTTAGACTCAAGAACAAGCTATGACAAAGCGTTTCTAAAAACAGAAAATGATGATAATGATCTTACATATTTTATTACATATTCAATGAAAAGTCTCAGGCTTGCTTTTCAAAACCTTGTAAAATATAGAGATAAGAAGAGAGCGGAAAGAATCATAGCTTCAGAAGTTATGTATGAAATGATGGATAAAGGTTTTAATAAAAGACAATCAAATTTACTTGGATATCTTTTCACTAAACCAAATTCAATAATTACAATTCCCGAATACTCTAAGAAACATGATATAGTAAGACAAACTGCAAGTAGAGATTTGACCCAATTAGAAAAAAAGGGAATCCTTATTAAGCATAAGGATGGAAAAAATTTAATTTATCAATTAAATGGCATAAAGTATTTAAAACAAATTCTAGAAGAATAAGGTTTTACAACAGCGATTAACAAGGCCAATATGCGGTATTCAAGAAAATCAATAAATCAGAACTCCAAACCACAAAACAAAAAGCCGACTACTCCGCGTACTAGTTTCTGCACTGGCGGTAACCACAGCCTTTGTGCGTCACTCTAAGAAACACCCATTCTAAATGAACTATCAGACATATAAGCCTCATAAAGATTTAGAATCAATAGTCAAATTTTATTGGACATTGGAAGTTCCTTTTGACCCGAAAAATCAAAAACAAAAAATCGTGCCTGATGGATGTATAGAAATGACTTTCAATTTTGGCGACAAGATTAAAAGGTTCACTTCGGAAACAGAATTTATCCTTCATCCCAATGCTATGGTAATGGGGCAAAGAACAAAATCATTTAATATACTACCTGTTGGCAATGTTGACTCTCTGGCAATCTGCTTCTATCCTATTGGATTTGCAAATTTCGTAAAAACACCCCTTGAAAACCTGGTTGACAAGGAAATACCTATTTCAGAACTTTTCGAGCAATCAGAAGCCTATGAACTAGAGCAACAAATAATTCAAGCTATTGACACTAAAGAAAGAATTGATACTATTGAAAACTTTCTTCTGAAAAAACTAAATGAAAAAAATACGATTAGTAATATCGTGAAATCAACCGTTGATACTCTTCTCAAAACGAACGGAACAACTCCCATCAATGTTCTTTTAAAAGAAGACATTTCAAAAAGAAGACAGCTTGAAAGGCACTTCAAAAAACAAATTGGTATTAGCCCAAAACAGTTATCTAAAGCCATTCGACTGCAAGCCACTTTAAATTTGATGCTCAACAAAAAATCAGAAACACTTACAGACATTGCTTACGAAAATGAATATTTCGACCAAAATCATTTCATAAAAGATTTTAAAGAACTTGTTGGAGTAACTCCAAAGCAGTTTTTAGGCAATGAAAACATGACTCTATCTTCACTTTTCTACAAATAAATTTTGTAGTGTCGCATTTCTACTATTTTGACTTTTTGCCTACTTGTAACTTTACAATTGAATTAAAATTAGCGCATCAATGGAAGCCAAAGGAATAATTTTAGCATCGTTGGTTTCTGCAATTTGTTTTGTTTTATACACCAATTCAGGCAAGACAAATTCTCAAGCAATGGGAAAAGATACTTTAACAAATTTAAAAGCAAAAAATATGAAGAGTTACATTTCAATGTTTGAAATTCCAGCAACGGATATTTCAAGAGCAATTAATTTTTACCAGACATTGTTAGACATCAAAATAGAGAAAATGGATGTTGAAGGAATGCAAATGGGAATATTACCTTATGAAGAACAAATGGTAACAGGTATCATAATTCAGGCAGACGGATACGAGCCATCTGCAGGCGGAGTTACAATGTATTTAAACGCAGGAGAAAATCTCCAGGTAGTCCTTGACAGAGTAGAAAAAAATGGCGGACAAATCCTGGTACCTAAAACAGCTCACGCAGACGAAAGTGGGTACTTTGCTATATTCCTTGATTCCGAAGGAAATAAGATGGCTCTTAACTCTCCAAACTAACTAAGAATAGAGGGAACACACAACTTTGTATCATAAAATCGTTAGCCTTTAATTTCACAAAAGAACTTTACGTGAATTTTGGGAAAAACATTCCGATTCCGAGCAATATTTAAAGACCTGGTATGAAACAGTAAAATCATCAAACTGGAAATCACCAAATGATATTAAGAAAACGTACATAAATGCAAGCATTCTAAAGGATAACAGAGTAATTTTCAATGTTAAAGGAAATTCCTATCGATTGATTGTAAAATTCAACTATGATAGAGAATGGGCGTTTATACGATTTGTGGGAACTCACGCTGAGTATGACAAAATAAATGCGTACACGATTTACTACAAAAGGCTATGAAAATAAAACCTATAAAAACAAAAAAAGATTACGAACAGGCTTTACAACGATTAGAAGTGATTTTTGATGCCGACTCATCTTCAAAAGAAGGAGATGAAGCGGAAATCTTATCACTCTTAATCGAGAATTACGAAAACCAACATTACCCAATTGAAGCTCCAGATGCAATAGAAGCTATAAAAATAAGAATGGAAGAAATGAATCTTAAACAAAAAGATTTAGTAGGAATCATTGGTGGAAAAAGCAGGGTTTCAGAGATTCTCAATAAAAAGAAAAGATTGACGGTAGATATGATTAGAGAATTAGAACGGGTTTTACATATTTCCGCTTCCGTTCTTGTGAATAATTATCAGCTATCGAAGTAAAAAAAGGGCAAAAATGAACTGAGCTAACTTCCAGATAAATTATCTTATTTTTGCCGCAAAATTTTCATCAAAATAAGGCAATCCTGTTTTAGAAGCTTCTACCTAGCTAAAACATCCGCCAACCAAAAAATATAAACAAAATCTACCTCCTTGTTCTCTTAATAAAAACTTCCTGTAGTTTTTTGGTAAGGCTGTCTTTTCGGGTTATATAAACTTTTTTATTATGGCGGGTAATAGAGCTTACGGGAATAATTTGGGTGGTGGTACCGGTAACGAAAACTTCTTCTACTTCTACCAATTCATCAAAATGTACAGCTTTTTCAATCACTTTAATATTTAAACTGGCGCAAATATTAATAACTTCGGCGCGAGTTATGCCCGATAAAATTTCAGGACCTTCGGGATGCGTATACACCACACCATACTTTACAAAAAACAGGCTGGAATGTGAACCTTCGGTAAAATACCCGTTACGCAGCAGTAAATTCTCATGAAATCCAGCTGAAATAGCCGCCTCATTTGCCATTACATTCGCCAGTAAGGCAGTAGACTTAATATCACATCTATGCCAACGTTTATCTTCGCTTGCCATCACATGCCAGGTCTTTTTTTCAAAACCTTCTAAAGTTACTTTAAAGGCATACAATAAAATACTGGTTTCAATCTTTTCGGGAACAAAATGACTTCTGGGCCCCGCCCCCCTACTTACCTGGATATATACCGCAGCATCGGCATTGTTCAAGCCGGCCCGGTCTATGGCTTCTAACATTAACTCTTCTAGACTAAAAGCATTAAAAGTTATTTGTATTTGGTCTAGAGAATATTGTAAACGCTTAAGATGCTCCTTTAGTTTAAAACCTTTTCCTTTATAGAAAGGGGTCACCTCATAAACACCATCACCAAACATAAATGCCCTGTCAAAAACCGGGACAAAGGCTTCATCGGGCTTTAACCACTTTCCGTTTAAATAAACCTCTTTAGGATACTGTTTTTCAGGTTTCATAGTAATAAATTTGTTCTCCGTAAAAAATCATAATGTAAAATGGTCGTCATCCTGAACCTGCCCGACAGTGCAGACGGGCTTGTTTCAGAGCCTGCTCCTAAATTTATTCGGAGATCTAAATTGAGTGTATCGTACTATTATGTTAGATTCCCGAAAAAAATCGGGATAAAGTCTGAAATAACTCAGCATGACGATTTGTTCTTGATTTTGATCTTATGAGTAAACCGGACATATTTAACTAAAATATTGATGCAACTGCTGCAACCATTGTATTTCGTAATAACGTACAATACTTATAACTATTACCCCGGCGGCTACATATATCCACGAATAGCTATCTCGTTTTAACATAAGCCCTCCTACTACGGCAAAAATCACAAAAGGAATGGCCATTATAAGGTTGGGTAAGGGCCATGCATCATTAAATAACACAGCTATAATTTTCATCGCACCATAAAAAACACTGTAAAATAAAATGATTTTACTTATAAGTGCCTTTAAATTTCTTTGCTTCATTTACTCGTATTTTTTAGGAGATTTTCGGTATTTGGTAGCCTTTTCAAAAGCCAAAACCCCGGCAGTTGTTGCCATTTTCTTTGTATTGATATTATCTTTAATCAATACCGGAATGTCGCAAAAAGACCATTTTTTTCAGAATTATTAAGCTTCTTATCCTTTTCTTTTGCTTCTTCCAGCAAATTACGATTCAAAGAAACAACCGAATTTAAAGACAATTTATTTTTCCCATCACATTGCCCGATTCTGTATAAATAAAATAGGGAAAGCCCTTTGTAAGTGAGTTTCCCATTTTTGATAGCTGATTGGATTTGAGTGATATCCTTATCTAAAATAAATGCTTTTAGCCGGTTGTAATCATCTACAGAAAAAAGGGTCAAATTACTAGTAAAAGGTTCCCATAAAACGTTTTGAAAAATATTCCTGCTAACTAAAATTTCAAACTTCTTCTCATTCTCATAATTTTCCTCTTCATTGGCATTTGCTTGTTTCAGGTTAGCATAAGGCTTTCTAACATCCTGCTCATTTCCGCAATAAATAAAAGCAGAAAATATAGCAGAGAAAAAGTTTTTTCATCTTTTCCAAAAATTCTAAGCTACCAAAACTTATCAGTTATTTGAGTCTGGCCACAAGGATTCTTATTTTTTAAAGAAAGAGTCTACAAATTCATATTTATTGAAAACCTGTAGGTCTTCTATACCTTCCCCAACGCCAATATATTTTACCGGAATTTGAAATTGATCGCTTATACCTATTACCACACCGCCTTTTGCTGTACCATCCAATTTAGTAACCGCAAGCGAGGTCACCTCTGTAGCCGCTGTAAATTGTTTTGCCTGCTCAAAAGCGTTTTGTCCGGTAGAACCATCTAAGACCAATAATACCTCGTGAGGAGCATCGGGAACAACCTTTTGCATTACGCGCTTTACTTTGGTAAGCTCGTTCATTAAATTCACTTTATTGTGCAACCTCCCCGCGGTATCTATAAGTACCACATCGGCATCTTGTTTTACGGCACTTTGCACCGTATCAAAAGCCACAGAAGCGGGGTCACTTCCCATTTTTTGTCTTACGATAGGCACCTCGGTCCTATCTGCCCAAATTTGCAACTGGTCTATAGCGGCAGCCCTAAAGGTATCGGCAGCACCCAATACCACTTTTTTACCGGCACTTTTAAATTGATGCGCCAACTTACCGATGGTGGTTGTTTTTCCCACCCCATTTACACCAACTACCATAATAACATAAGGTTTTACATCGGGTAATTGAATATTGGCGGCCTCCCCATTTTCGGTTTCTGATAGCAAACCGGCAATTTCCTCGCGAAGTATTCTATTTAACTCGTCGGTGCCCAGGTATTTATCCCTGGCCACACGATCTTCTATTCTATTAATAATTTTAACGGTAGTGGTAACACCAACATCGCTACTTACCAGCACGTCTTCCAGATCGTCTAAAACCTCATCATCTACTTTAGATTTTCCGGCAACGGCCTTACTCATTTTAGACATAAAGCTGGTTTTGGTCTTTTCCAGACCTTTATCCAGATTTTCTTTTTTATCTTTTGAAAATATCTTTTTAAATAAACTCATTTTTGGAAGGTTTAAAATCAACAAATTCCGAAAGTTTGTTTCCGAAATTTCAAGTGGTAAATATACACAAAAAGAAAAAGCCGTCCAGAGATTATCCAGACGGCTTTATAAATGTTTTCAAGGTAGTTTGCTCGAATTACTTTTTCTTTAAAAAGTCGTTCACTTCTTCCGGAGCCATAATTTGTTCTACAAAAGTATAGGCACCAGACTTTGGAGATTTAACCATTTTTATTGCTTTGGTCAATCTCTTAGACCCTGTTTGTATCGATGCTACTGATTTCTTAGCCATAACTTATTATTTTATCTCTTTATGAACCGTCATTTTCTTAAGGATTGGATTAAATTTCTTTAATTCCATCCTGTCCGGTGTATTCTTTTTATTCTTGGTAGTAATGTACCTTGAAGTTCCCGGTTTCCCGGTAGCTTTATGCTCTGTACATTCTAATATAACCTGTACCCTGTTTCCTTTCTTTGCCATTGTAATGTGTTTTTATCAGGATTATTTTTTCAAAAATCCTTTTTCTCTCGCTTCTTTAATTACAGCAGAGATACCTTTTTTATTAATATCTTTAAGTGCAGATGTAGATACTTTTAAAGTGACCCATTTATCTTCCTCAGGAATAAAAAAACGTTTCTTTACTAAATTAGCATTAAATCTACGCTTGGTTTTATTCATAGCGTGAGAAACATTGTTCCCAACCATTGCTTTTTTACCAGTAAGTTCACAAACTCTTGACATTGCTCTATTCTTTTCTCGTTATTTCAAAACAGGCTGCAAATTAACGATTTTTTCACCTAACAAACAATATTAATTTGAAAAAAAATATCAGGTTTACAATTTTTCTTCTTTCTTTGGGTTTCTTCAGCTAAAAGCCAGTGTTTACTTTAGGTTGTAACCAACTTAGATTAGGTATTGATTTCCAGTTTAAAGGAATCAATACCTCGAACATTTAAAATACTGAATTTCAATTATTTCAACTAAAATACTCACAAGTTTTATTATACAAAATCATCTACAAATTCTGTGCTTTCACCTGCTGAAACAACTCGGCTCTAATCATTTCTATACTTTTGCTTACCGCTTTCCTAATTACTTTGTCACGATGATTTCCTAAGTTAAATTTCTTTGCATACACCTGTTTTGGGGTTGCAATACCTATAAAAACAGTTCCAATTTCTGCATCGGAATCACCTTTTGTTGGGCCTGCATTGCCGGTTGTAGAAATCGCATAATCGGTTTTAAAAAGATCTTTAACATTTTTAGCCATGGCCATAGCCACTTCTTCGCTAACCACCGAATGTTCTTCTATTAGCTTTTTATCTATTTTTAAAACATCTTCTTTAGCACTGGTGGCGTAACTTACTACACTGCCTTTATAGTAATTAGAAGCTCCCGGAGGAGTGGCAAATAAGGCCGCCAATTTTCCACCTGTGCAGCTTTCGGCGGTGGCTATTGTTGCTCTATTTTTTAAAAGTAGTCTGGAAATTTGTATTTCAACCGGCTCGTCATCTTCGTAGCCCACAATTATATCACCAATAATACTGTGAAGCTTACTAACCAGGCTCTCTATACTATTTTTAAGGTGCTCTTCATTATCTCCTTTAGCGGTTAGGCGCAACCGCACTCTGCCCAGGTTTGGTAAATAAGCCAATTTAATATATGCCGGAAGGCTATCTTCCCAGTCTTCAATTTTTTCAGCAATGGCACTCTCTCCCATCCCGTATGTTAATACGGTTTTATGCAAAATAACAGGCCTTTTAAAGTTTTGCTGGAGCCTTGGGATTACTTCACCTTCTATTAAAGCTTTCATTTCAAAAGGAACACCGGGTAGAGATACGTAAACTTTGTTCTCGCTTTCAAACCACATTCCGGGCGCAGTTCCAAACTGGTTTTTTAATGCCGCAGCTTTTGAAGGCAACATGGCCTGCTTTCTGTTTAAATCTGAAATTGGAGTTTCTATATACTTCTCAAACAGAAATTCTATATGCCTTAGAACCTCGTCGTTATTAACGAGTTTATCTTCAAAAAATTCACATAAACAATCTTTGGTGATATCATCTTTGGTAGGCCCCAGGCCACCTGTAATAATTATAATATCGGCACGATTTTTAGCTTCGCTCAGCGCTTCCAGAATATGACTTCTCTCGTCTTCTACCGTAGAAATTTGTTTTACGGAAACACCAATCTTATTTAATTCTTTTGCGATAAAAGCAGAGTTGGTATCTACTATCTGGCCTATAAGGATTTCATCTCCAATAGTAATTATTTCTGCCTTCATTCCAGCTCAAAATCTCTTTTAAGTGCAATACTGGCTACATTTACCTTTTTGGTAATTTTACTGGCTGCCTGCGGCACTTCATCCTTTTTCTTTCCGGCTTTGGCCCATGATTCTATCACTTTTACTTCGTCCATTAACTCTAAGCCAAAAAGTTGCAAATTAGGCTTCATTTTATGGGCATATTGATAGGCCAGTGTGGGGTTATCGTTTGAAATTGCCTCATTCATAGCCTCTACGTCTGGGGGAATCTCCTCTAAAAAAGTCTGCACCACCACCTTCATGAAATCATCGTCACCACCGGCCATTTCTTTAACTTCACTTAAATTGTAGTTGCTCATATCACTATTTTGTTTGAATTGAAAAAATTTGTTGTTCTTCTATAAATCCGGTTAATCTATCATTTACTGCAACCTTGCCTACTCCGGCCGGTGTTCCTGTAAAAATAATATCCCCTATTTTTAAAGTAAAAAATTGGGAAATATAAGCGATTAGCTCATCAATTTTCCAAAGCATTAATGCTGTATTCCCTTTTTGTACGGTTTCCCCGTTCTTTTCTAAACTAAAGTTAAGCATATTTATATCGGCTATCGAATCTTTAGTCAACCATTTTTCTCCTACAACCGCAGCCCCATCAAATGCTTTTGCCTTTTCCCAGGGCAAACCTTTTTCCTTTAATTTCTGCTGAAGATCCCTGGCGGTAAAATCTATACCAAGTCCAACTTCATCATAATATTTATGCGCAAATTTTTCCTGAATATGTTTTCCTACTCTTTTGATCTTTATCAAAACTTCTACTTCGTAATGCACTTCTTCAGAAAAATCTGGTATAAAAAAGGGCTGTTTTTTTAATAAAATGGAAGTATCGGGCTTTAAAAAAATTACCGGTGCTTCGGGTTTTTCATTTTTCAATTCAGAAATATGATCGGTATAATTTCTACCTATACAAATTATCTTCATGCTTCAATAATTAATCGGTTAGTTTAATTTTAAAAGCAGGAGCAGGAATCTCCCCTTTAAAAACCGAATGAGAATTATCTAAATTATTCATTTTTTTCCAACCATTAATATCCTTAAAGAAAGATTTGAAATCTTCACCTCCTTCTTCCAACACACCTTTAAATACGGGTAAATATTTAACTACCTTATAATCTTTATAGTGAAGTGTATCTGTTTCCCGATATACCCGATAATCTTTCTTTTCAATATACTTATTTTCTTCAATAAATAGATGCTCTACAGCTACGAAAAAACCTTCTTTAGGTATTGAAATCTTATATTTAAGCAAAGGAATTTTTGCCTTTGCCCTATGGTCTTCTCGTTTTATAATTAAGTCTTCGGTTAGCAAATCTCCTGAAGGCTTTCCATCTTCTCCTACATTTAATATTCTTAACCTGAATTTAGACCTTCTATTCATCTTTATATCGTTAGAAAAAAATCTAACCTCTATCTCTTCTACAAAACAAGCTGCAGTAAACTTTTTAGGCCTGGCATAATAACGTGCCACCATACTTGGAAACTGCCCGCCACTAAAGTTGCCCAGCCCAATGCTTTCTTTTCCACGAAAATCATTAATCTTTTTAGAATTCTCCCCGGTAATATTGTATAAATATACTGTTTCAAGATCATCCACGCCCGGTTGCAACTTTACGACCCTGCTATCCAGATCAGACAGTTTTAATTTTCTGGTTTCAAACCCTACATAACTAAATTTAAGGCTAGCAGAAGAATCAACACCTTTAAGGACAAAAGCAAACCTCCCCTGAGCATCTGTAGAAATACCTTTATGCTGCTCCTCTAAAACAATATTCACATAAGGTAAACCTTTTAAAGAAACGGCATCTACCACCTGGCCCACCACATGGTTTTGCTGAGCACTTAAAAAATCACAGCAAAGCAGAAGCAATACGATAAAAGTTTGCTTCATTTTTTATTAAGACAATTTATTATTTAGCTTTCTTAGTTTTATAGCAGTAAGTACCTTTTTTGTGTACAAAGGAAAGTCGGCATTTTGAATCCAACCATAATAACCCGGTTCGTCTTCCAATACCTTTTCTACATTTTGCCCTTTAAATTTACCAAAGGCAAAAATCTCTTCTCCTTTTTTATTGAAAGCTATAAAGCCGGCAAAATCGGCAAAACGTTTTCTGGCAGAATAATCGGCCAAATACTTCATATCGTTTTGTAAGTCGTCGTAACGATCTAACTGCGATTTTAAAACTTCATAAGTAGCAGTGGTATCGGCTTCAGCACTGTGGGCATCTATTAAATCTTTTCCGCAGTAAAACTGATAAGCAGCCGCCAGTGTTCTTTGTTCTTTTTTATGAAAAATGGTTTGCACATCTACTGCTACAACATTTTTCATTTCAAAATCTACGCCGGCACGTAAAAGTTCCTCTACCAATAAGGGAATATCAAATCTATTTGAATTATACCCGGCCAGGTCACAGCCTTTTATCATTTCGTGAACCTGGGAAGAAAGTTCTTTAAAAGTTGGCTCATTGGCTACTTTTTCATCTGAAATACCATGAATGGCCACCACTTCTTTTGGGATTTTCATTTCGGGGTTTACCAACCAGGTTTTACTTTCCTTATTTCCGTTAGGAAAAACTTTAAGAATGGCAATCTCTACAATACGATCTTTAGCCACATTTGTTCCGGTAGTTTCCAAATCAAAAAAACAAATGGGTTTGGTTAGGTTTAATTCCATAGAATGGGCTTGGTTTTGGGGGTAAAGATACTATAATTTATGAGCTTTACTTTTTAAGAAGTTCCTAATTTACCTCCTTTTCAACAAAAACAAAACTCATTTTTAATCTTTGAATTTATATAAAAACTGAGGATGCTTAAATATTTGGCTTAGGTTAGCAAACAGAGTCACGTAATTACCGAATAAAGACTTAAAAGAATTACTTGAAAAATCTCGTAATAATAATAGTAGCATTGAAATTACAGGCTTATTAATTTACTTCCAGGGAATTTTTATCTATATTTTGAAGGAAAAGAAAAACAGGTAGATAGCTTGTATAGTAAAATAGCAAGAGACAAACGCCACAAAAATGTCATTGAAATAGACTCTGGATTTAGTGAGAAACGGACTTTTTCTAACTGGCCTATGACTTTTAAAAGTTAAAGAAAAATGAAGCTTTTACAATTCTAGGCTATAGAGATTTGGAGACCGACCATTTTTTTAAGAATAGCAAACTACCTCGGGGCAAGTCCACGAGACATTCGTTGGAAACAAATTTTTAATTTCGAAGCAAGCCTCGGGGTATTCCCCCCTTTGGCGGTGCCAATAAAAACCGAGATGAACAACCTGCGCTAAATTTATTAAAGAATTTTGTAAAAAATCTTTAAGCGAAGAAAACTGTAAACTAAAAATCCTCAGGCTGAACCTATTTCAACCTGAGGATTTTCTCCTTAATCACTTAGAAAACTTTAATACAAGTCTGCCAGTAATTATATCTCACGGTTTTTATCAAATCCTTCCAGATACTGAGCCACGCGTTGCACGAACTGGCCACCAAGTGCCCCGTTTACAACCCTATGATCGTAGCTATGCGATAAAAACATTTTATAACGAATTCCAATAAAATCGCCTTCCGGAGTTTCTATCACAGCCGGCACTTTTCTAATAGCGCCCAACGCAAGAATACCAACTTGTGGTTGGTTAATTATAGGTGTTCCCATAATACTACCAAATGTTCCTACATTGGTTACCGTATAAGTCCCCCCCTGAATATCGTCTGGCTTTAATTTATTTTGTCTCGCACGGTTTGCCAAATCATTAACCTTCTTAGCAAGTCCTACAAGGTTAAGCTGATCGGCATTTTTAATTACCGGTACAATTAAGTTACCATCTGGAAGGGCTGCTGCCATTCCCAGGTTTATATTTTTCTTCTTAATGATTTTATCACCATCAACCGAAATATTAATCAGCGGGAAATCGCGAATAGCCTTCGCCACGGCTTCCATAAAAATTGGGGTGAAGGTAAGTTTTTCGCCTTCTTTTTTCTGAAAATCATTTTTGTGTTTATTTCTCCAGTTCCAAATATTGGTAACATCTACTTCTATAAAAGATTGAACATGTGCCGAAGTTTGAACACTATCTACCATATGGTGTGAAATCATTTTACCCATACGGCTCATTTCTATAATCTCGTCTTCACCCGAACGAACCACCTTTTCGGACTCGGCGGTAGCACTGGCCATTTTTGAAGTATCTGCCGCCGGTGCTTGTTTTGTTGCAGACTTTTGTTGAGTTGAAGTACCTTTCTGCCTGTTTTCAACGTAAGCAAGAATATCGTCTTTAGTCACCCGATTATCTTTACCGGTTCCCTCTACTGTTTCCAACTCCTCAAGACTAATACCCTCTTCTTTGGCAATATTCTTCACTAGCGGAGAGTAAAACCTGGAAGATTCAGAAAAATCATTACTTCCTGCGGTTTCTTTTGCAGCTTCTACACTTTCAGCAACTTCTTCAGCATATTCATTTTCTTCTTCATCTTCAAGGTCAAGATCTATCTCATCATCATCGCTACCTGACGGAACTTCCCCCTCAGTTTCAATAATAGCTATAGTTTGACCTACCTGCACTACATCGTCGGCTTCAAAAAGTTTCTCCACCAAAGTACCTTCTACTTCACTAGGGACTTCACTATCTACTTTATCGGTTGCAATCTCCAATACAGGTTCGTCGGCATCAATAGCATCTCCTACCTCTTTTAACCAGTTGGTAATAGTTGCTTCGGCGACACTTTCGCCCATTTTTGGTAGCTTAAGTTCAAACTTTGCCATATCTTTATTAGAAAGCTTATTTTAAGGTTTATATTTGCGAATTTAATGAAATTTCAAGTTTAAAAGTATTAAAAAATCAATAAAATAAATTTTCATTCTATATTCCGTGTTCTAGAAACAAGATCCGCTTCTGGGTAAAATTACAATTTCAAAAGCTGAAACTAAATTTTTCAGTACAAATATTATCGATTAAGTGGAAGTTTTCGAGGATCCTGTCGCGTGTCAAAAACATTAAGAATCCTAATAAGAGCTTCATTCGGAACACTATAAAAATAGATTTATGCTTTGTTACCACACATTTATAAAAACTCTTTTCTTTTGAAAGTGCAGGAAAATGATAAGGATTTAATTAGCTCTATCGAATGCTTTAAGGTATTAAAGAAATTTTCACCAATTGTCTTGCTACAATTATTTTCAATATAATCAAGAATATTGTCTAGCTTTTTTATTACTGAAACAGCCCAAACAACTTCCCTTTTAGAAGCCATATTTAACTTTTACTCGTCTTGCAACTTCCTTATGAAAAACTCCTGCTACCCTAATTAAACTTTTTTCAGCATTTTAAATTCTTTCTTTTGCCAATCAGATATTAAATTTCACCCTTCAAGGTGATAATCGATTTGCGGTTGCTCAATACTTTAGGTTGATAAAAACCTCAATCAACTCCTGAATTCAAAGCAATTGAGCTTCATCAAGCTCCTCTAATTTTTCAATAATCGCTTTTTTTAATACTGAAATTTCCATCTGTTTATTTTTTAGCGCGAAGCTCACTTAAAGATATCAATTTTTGGTAGAATTTTCAAAAGGAACCCTGTTGGTAATACTTCTCCCTAAAGTAACCTCATCTGCATACTCCAGCTCGTCTCCCACTGAAATTCCGCGCGCTATAGTAGAGGTTCTTAGCTCTGTACCTTCCAATTGTCTGTAAATATAAAAATTGGTGGTATCACCTTCCAGGGTGCTGCTAAGCGCAAAAATTAGCTCTTCTACTTTCCCGGCCTGCACTTTTTCAATTAATGGCTTAATACTTAATTGTGAGGGGCCAATCCCGTCCATCGGACTTATCTTACCTCCCAGAACGTGGTAATGCCCCCGGTATTGATTGGTATTTTCAATAGCCATTACATCGCGAATATCTTCTACCACACAAATAATTTCTGAATTCCTGGCAGGATTGGCGCAAATAGCGCATAAATCTGTATCACTAATATTGTAACAGTTTTTACAAAGTTTTATCCCAGACCTAAGCCCGGTAAGGGCCTCTGTAAGTTGCTTGGTTTGCGACTCGGGTTGCTTAAGCAAGTGTAATACCAACCTTAAGGCAGTACGCTTACCAATACCCGGTAGCTGAGACATTTCATCTACCGCCTGTTCCAATAATTTCGAAGAAAAATCCATATTGCGAATTTATGACTTTTACGCGATATTAAAGATGTAAATGCCGAGGCTTAGCCTAATTGTAATGATATTTTTTGCTTTCGCCGCTTTAAGCAGCATCTTGAAGGGAGCTAAAGTTCCATTTTAAGGAAGTAGGTAAAAGTTTATGCTTAATTTGTAAATTCGTCCCTTTCTAAAATCACAAGCTATGCAGCCTTACCAGATTTTAATTTTAATAGCCGTTTATTTCGGACTTTTGTTTTTGGTCTCTTTCTTTTCGAGTAGAGCCGGTAGTAATGCCGAATTTTTCAGGGCCAACAGGCAGTCTCCCTGGTATATTGTAGCTTTTGGAATGATTGGTGCCTCGCTTAGCGGGGTTACTTTTATCTCTCTTCCCGGTACGGTTGCAACCGATAGTTTTAGTTATTTTCAAGTGGTTTTAGGTTATACTGTAGGGTATGCGGTAATTGGCCTTGTGTTACTACCGTTATACTATAGATTAAACCTTACCTCTATTTACTCCTACCTGGAATCTCGTTTTGGAAAATACTCCTATAAAACCGGGGCCTCATTTTTTTTATTATCCAGGATTGTAGGCTCTAGCTTTAGACTATTTCTGGTAGCCAACGTTTTACAACTTATCCTTTTTGATGAACTGGGGGTGCCTTATTACGCAACTGTATCTGCAACCATATTGCTTATTTGGTTATACACTTTTAGAAGCGGGATTAAAACGGTAGTCTGGACAGATACCTTGCAAACATTTTTTATGCTATTGTCCCTTGGTGCAACTTTAATTGTGGTTTCAGATGAATTAGGAATTACAGCAGGCAACATGATTAATCACCTTTCGGAAAGTGGCCTCACAAAAATCTTCTTTTTTGAAGATTGGAAAAGTAGCGACCATTTTGTAAAACAATTTTTAAGTGGAGCTTTTATTGCAATTGTAATGACCGGACTGGACCAGGACATGATGCAAAAAAACCTTACCTGTCGTAACCTGAAAGAAGCCCAAAAAAACATGTTCTCTTTCACCCTGGTGCTTACCATAGTGAATATGATGTTTCTTATTTTAGGAGTGCTTCTTAGTCAATACGCCGATTTAAGTGGAATAGACGCCATTAAAGATGAACTTTTCCCGGCCATAGCTACAGGCGGCGAACTGGGAATTGGTGTCGCCATTCTTTTTATCCTTGGTTTAATTGCTGCAGCTTATTCCAGTGCCGATGGCACTTTAACCGCGCTTACCACCTCATTTAGTATCGATATTCTAAATATTGAAAAACGCTATGAAGAGGCTAAACAAATGAAGATAAGAAAGCAAATTCATATTGTAATCTCACTGTTATTTATCGGCGTTATGTTAATTTTTAAATACGCCATAGCCGATAAAAGTGTGATCAATAAACTATTTGAATTTGCGGGTTACACCTACGGGCCACTACTTGGCCTATACACGCTTGGCCTTTTCACATCCATAAAAGTAAAAGATAAGCTTGTTCCGATTGTAGCTATAGTAGCTCCGGTTTTATCTTATATAATCAGTATAAACAGTCTGGTTTGGTTTGGCTTTGAATTTGGCTTCTTTATTCTAATTCTAAATGGATTTCTCACTTTATTAGGATTAATATTGATTCGTTCCAAGCATAATTAAAGTACAGGCAACTTCAAACTCAATATTATTATCTCTTAGAATATCGTAAAACTCAGGGTTTTCGGTTCCGGGATTAAAAATCACTCTATTAGGCTGTAAAGAAACAATATAATCGTAATATTCCTTCTGCCTGGGAGGGCCTAGATAAAGTGTAACCGTGTCTATGTCCCGAAACATAACTTTTTCGGTTTCAATTTTCACCCCTTCTACTTCTCCTTTTCTCAAGCCCAAAGCTACTGCCGGCTGGTTATATTTAACCAAGCGCTTAATCGCGATATTAGAATATCGTGCCGAATTTAAAGAAGCTCCCAAAACCAATGTTTTCTTTTGCATATCACAAACTTAAGATTTAGACCTAAGTGTAACAAAAATACTTGGTACGAGTCTTTTATTTAGAGAGGCTTGTTGGAATATAGATGTGATGGTTAGTAAACCGGCAAGCTTTTGATAGGCTGTCTGTAAGTTTTAGTTTGTTATTTCAGAAAAAACAATCTTTAAAAACGTGCAGATGGCCTTTTTTCAAAAAATATTTAAAAAAAGTGTAACATTTCATTTTTCACCTCGTCTTTTAAAGTAGAAGAAAGATCGAAATTTTGGAAGCTCAGGCTTATGTATTATGCAATGCAAAGTATAAGGCATAACAAAACAAACGGGGTCATTCATCAATCTAACATGGTAAGTTTCATTCATCAACAACCCGAAAATTACCAAAACAAATATTCATCTATTATGTATTACAAGGAATTATTCTAAACACACTAACCATCAAAATCAATCAAAAAATGAAACAGTTATTTTTAATTTTAACATTATGTATTAGCGGTTTAACCGCAATGGCCAATGAACCCATGGGAAAAATCTCAGGTTTAGTGCTGGATAATGATCTCAAAGAGCCCATCCCTTACGCAACTATTAGTATTACAGACAAAGAAGGAAACCTGGTATCGGGAAATACTTCTGCTGCCGATGGAACCTTCAGCATAGAAAAAATCCCCAACGGCACCTATACTTTTTCAGTGCAGTTTATGGGCTATAAAACATTTTCTAAAGAAATTAAGATTACCAAAGACCAGAAGACCTACAACTTTGGCAATATAGCTTTAGAACCAGACGTAGCTATGTTGGAAGGTGTAACCGTAGTTGCAGAGCGCACCACCATAGAACAACGAATAGACCGAAAAGTAATTAATGTTGGGAAAGATCTCACCACAACCGGGGCCAGTGCTTCCGAGATTATGAACAATGTACCTTCGGTGAATGTAGACCAGGACGGAAATATAGCACTTCGTGGAAATTCAAATGTGCGCATCCTAATAGATGGAAAACCTACCAATATGGATCCGGCCCAATTATTAAAACAAATCCCTTCAACTTCTATTAAAACTATAGAATTAATTACCAACCCTTCTGCCAAATATAACCCGGAAGGAATGAGTGGAATTATCAATATTGTACTTCATAAAAATGCAAAAGATGGTTTTAACGGAAATTTAAATACGGGCGTGACTATTGGTGAAAATACCAGGTATAACGGTTCTTTAGATTTAAACTATAGAAAAGGTAAACTAAATTTCTACGGAAATTTCGGAACACAGTTTGGAGACCGGGAAAACATGGGAAGAATAAACTTTACCGAAGATAATTATCGCCAGGCTTTTGACATTCTTAACTCCCGAGAATCTTATTTATATAAAGTTGGCGTAGATTTTTATATAAACGAAAAAAACACTTTTTCTTTCTATACCAATCAGAATCATTATAACGGCGGCCCACAGGGAGCCTTGCGAATTATTTACCCCAACAATCCACAAAGCAATTTAGCGCAAAACCTGGATTCTAATTACGATAATATTAATAGCACCTATAATTTTGCTTATGACCGGAAATTTAAAAAAGAGGGACATAAAATCCTGTTTGAATTAGACTACAACACCTTCGATGAAGATGAAAATTCTATCTTTAACTTTGAAGGAGATACCGAAGGCTTTACAGATTATCGTGACCATGTAAAAGAAACAAGGGAAAATTTTATCGCAAATATAGATTATGAAAATCCGCTTTCTGAAAATAGTAAATTAGAAATAGGCGCTGAAGCCCGTCTATTAGATACCGATAACGACTACACTACCAACAGTAGTTTATTTACCCCTGCAACTTATCAATATAAAAGGGATATTTACTCTTTTTACACAACCTATGGCCAAAATTTCGAAAAATGGTCTTATCAAATTGGTGCCAGGTTAGAAAACTTTAGTGTAGACGCAATTTATAATGGCGAACAGGTTTTTACAGACGATTACTTTAATATTTACCCCAGCGGATTTCTAAATTATACACCAAGTGAAACTAATTCCTATCAATTAAGCTATAGCCGAAGGGTAGATCGTCCGGGTTTTGGCCAGGTAAGCCCTATTCGCGAAATAAGTACACCAAGGCTAACTGTATCCGGAAACCCTGAATTAGATCCACAATTCACCAATTCCCTGGAATTTAATTATACCCGAAAATTCACTAAAAAAGGAAGTTTAACTACCGGAGTGTTCTTTAGAAATATTAACGATGAAATTAGCCAGGTCTTTATAGAAGATCCAACTGAAGAAGGCTCACTATTATTACAGTTTGAAAATTTTAAAGACAATAATGCCTATGGCCTTGAGCTTGGACTTAATTATAAATTTACCGATTGGTGGAGCACCAATACAAATTTTGAACTCTATAGCCAACAATTAAAAGGCGTAGTAGGCACCGATTACCTCGAAACCGATAACACTGCATGGACATTCAGATCTAACCATAGTTTTAAAGCCACCGAAAAATTAACTTTTCAATTATTTGGCTTCTATAGAAGCAAGGCCAAAAATCTACAAATGGATATGGATCCCATGTATTTTATAAATCTGGGAGGACGGTATTCTTTACTAAATGGTAAAGCCACACTTAGCCTGAATTTTAACGATGTTTTTAATACACAGGAATTTAGTTTTATCAACGGTCGCCCCTTACCACAAACAGGAAGGTTTAAGGGCGAAACCCAAAATGTATATGTAGGCTTTTCTTACCGCTTTGGCGGAGGAAAAAACCAGGCATTAAAAAGAAAGCAAAGAGACGACAACGAAGCAGATGGTGGTGGAATGTTTTAAGAATTCAGATAGTTTGTATTTTTGTTTTAATTAGCCAAAAAAAACCCGGTAGCAACTACCGGGTTTTTTACTTGTTTCTTCTTGTCCAAACTTTGAGCTAAAGCAACTATCTCATCAATAAAACAAAGTATTTAGGTAAGGCAGTATTTAAACCTCTACAGCATACATTTTATCGCGTTGCTCCTTAATCTTCTTATCGCTCATATACTCATCAAACGTGGTGTAACGGTCTATAGCCCCTCCCGGTGTTAATTCAATTACACGGTTAGCCACTGTTTGTGCAAATTCGTGATCGTGCGTAGTAAACAAAACAGTTCCTTTAAAATTCTTTAAAGAATTATTAAAAGCAGTAATAGACTCTAAATCAAGGTGGTTTGTAGGCTCATCCAGCATAACCACGTTAGCTCTCATCATCATCATTCGGCTTAACATACAACGTACTTTTTCCCCTCCTGAAAGCACCTTAGAAGTTTTTAAAGCTTCTTCGCCACTAAACAACATTTTCCCCAAAAAACCTCTAATATAAACCTCTTCCCTTTCTTCTTCTGTCTTAGCCCATTGTCTAAGCCAATCTACCAGGGTAAGGTCGTTATCAAAAAACGCCGAGTTATCTAATGGAAGATACGACTGTGAAGTAGTAACACCCCAGGAATATTTACCGGATACCGGTTCCTGCTTTCCATTTATAATTTCATAAAAGGCAGTAGTTGCTCTTGAATCTCTAGAATAAACCACCACTTTATCTCCTTTTGCAAGGTTGATATTTACATTTTTAAAAAGTGTTTCCCCCTCAATAGAAGCTTCAAGTTTTTCTACATTAAGAATCTGATCTCCCGCCTCGCGTTCTCGTTCAAAAATAATTGCAGGATACCTTCTACTTGAAGGCCTTATATCCTCAATATTTAATTTATCAATCATCTTTTTACGGGAAGTAGCCTGCTTAGATTTAGCTACGTTAGCGCTAAAACGCTGTATAAATTCCTGTAATTCTTTCTTTTTCTCTTCCGCTTTTTTATTCTGCTGTGCTCTTTGTCTGGCTGCTAATTGTGAAGATTCGTACCAAAAAGTATAGTTTCCGCTATAATGATTTATTTTTCCGAAATCAATATCTGAAATATGCGTACAAACAGCATCCAGGAAGTGACGGTCGTGAGAAACCACAATTACCGTATTATCGTAATTAGCTAAAAAATGCTCCAGCCACGAGATGGTTTCATAATCCAAATCGTTGGTAGGTTCATCCATAATCAGCACATCTGGATTTCCAAAAAGTGCCTGAGCCAAAAGCACCCTTACCTTTTGGGTTCCGTCAAGATCTTTCATTAAGGTAGCGTGGTATTGTTCCTTAATACCCAGGTTAGAAAGCAAGGAAGCGGCATCACTTTCGGCATTCCAACCATTCATTTCTTCAAATTCTACCTGCAATACTCCTACTCTTTCTCCATCGGCATCGCTAAAATCTTCTTTCATATAGATTTCATCCATCTCCTTTTTTATCCTGGCCAAAGGTTGGTTCCCTAAAATCACCGTTTCCAGTACCGGAGTATCATCATACAGGTTATGGTTTTGCTCCAGTACAGACATTCTTTTGCCCGGCTCCAGGCTCACATGACCAGAAGTTGGCTCAGATTTTCCAGAGAGTATATTTAAAAAAGTAGACTTTCCGGCGCCATTGGCTCCAATAATTCCATAGCAATTACCCTGGGTAAAAGTGGTGTTCACTTCATCAAACAAAACACGCTTGCCAAATTGAACCGAAAGATTTGATACTGAAAGCATAAAATTATAATTTGAAAATTTTTGCAAAAATAGCCAATCCCAAAGACTTATCTAAAGATTAACGTTTTTATTATTCTTTTAACTCCCGATTAACATTGGTAATGTATACCGCAAACTATATTTGTAGCTGCTACCAGGATTAGCGGCATCCCAAGTATTTAGCTCTTAACGATCTACATGAAATATTATTTACTTTTTTTTCTTATCGGAGTTATATTTTCTTTTGGTTGCAACAGTTCTAAAAAAGACCAAAAAGGAATTTTTATTGGAGGGCAAATTATGAACCCCAATAACCCTTATTTTGTTCTTTCTAAAGGCACTAAAACTATCGATACGCTTCTTTTGGATCAGAACAACCAATTTGGAAAAAAGCTAGAAAATTTAGAACCCGGAATATACAGTTTTACGCATCCGCCAGAAAACCAAATAATGTATTTGGAGCCCGGCGATAGTATTTTGGTTTGGCTAAACACTATGCAGTTTGATGAGTCCCTTAATTTTAGTGGGCCGGGATCTTCCAAAAGTAGTTTCCTTTTAGAAATGTTTCTAAGTAACGAGCAAAATAACGATATGATGCTCTCTTACTACAAAATTAATCCTACCAAATTTGCCGGCATCACAGACTCTATCAAGAAATCAAGAATAAATAAATTAAATACTTTAAATGAAAAAGAGCAATTTTCTGAGGCCTTTAGAGAACTTGCCTATAATACTATAAATTACGACTTCTATCACTTAAGGGAACGCTATACTTTTTTGGTAAAAAAATACTACAACGAATTAGCGCAGCAAATTCCTGATGATTTTAATAACTATCGAAAAGACCTAAATTTTAACAACAGCCAGCTCAAGGAATATTATGGCTATTTAAATTTTATAGAGGATCATTTAAGAACCCGGTCTATTGAGAATTGTCTGGATAATTTTGATACCAACTCTAATTGTTTTGAACTTCACTCTGTACCAAACATTCGCTATAGAATTAATCTCGCCGATTCTCTAATTGAAAAAGAAGAAATAAAAAGTATTTTTATAAATCGCCTGGCCATTCAAGGCATCACCTTTTCAGATAATGCCGAAAAAATTGATGGCATACTAAACATTCTTAAAGAAATTAAGTTTAATGGCGAAAAGTTACCCGCGCTACAGGAAATGGCAAAAATTCAAAAAAGATTATTACCGGGTAATAATATTGGAGAGTTACCTTTAATCAATTTTAAAGATGAAATGGTTCGGCTAAAAGACATTTCCAACAAACCCATTGTAACCTACCATTGGTCTCTAGACGTCCCCGAACATTACAAATGGCAGCACGATATAATTAGAAGCTTAAAAGAGAAGTACCCGGAACTTGAGTTTGTAGGAATAAATATTGACAAAGGTTCTAAGCAAGCCTGGAAAAATATAGTTAAGGCTTACAATATGGACCAGACCAGAGAATATAAACTAAGTACCATCGATATTGATATCAATTTACTTAAAAATTACCTTAACAAACTTATTTTCCTTGATTCCAGAGGCAACATAATTAATGGTAAAGCCCAGCTTAACACACCTAATTTTGAAAGGCAAATCCTGGAATTTTTAAATAATTAAAAAAGCTATTTAGAGAGTTCTAAGTTGAAAAGAACTCTCTAAATAGCCTTTCTTTTTAATATCAATCAAGAAATTTTACTGATTTCCTTTCTTATAGTCGGCAAGGAATTTTTCCAATCCAATATCTGTAAGTGGGTGCTTTAGCAAACCTTCAATAGAAGAAAGCGGCCCTGTCATAACATCGGCACCTATTTTAGCACATTCCAACACGTGCATGGTATGACGTACAGAAGCTGCAAGAATTTCAGTTTCAAAACCGTAGTTATCATAAATCAGCCTAATTTCAGCAATAAGGTTCAAACCATCTGTAGAGATATCATCTAACCTCCCTATAAATGGCGAAACATACGTAGCTCCGGCTTTAGCAGCCAATAAGGCCTGCCCGGCAGAAAATACCAAAGTACAATTGGTTTTAATCCCATTGTCACTAAAATATTTTATCGCCTTAACCCCTTCTTTAATCATAGGAACTTTTACAATAATCTGTTCATGCAATTCTGCAAGCTCCTCACCTTCTTTTACCATTCCTTCAAAATCGGTTGAGATCACTTCTGCACTTACATCTCCATCAACAATATCACAAATCTTTTTATAGTGTTTGTAAATATTATCCTTTCCGGTAATTCCTTCTTTCGCCATAAGAGACGGATTAGTTGTTACCCCGTCTAAAACGCCAAGTTCCTGAGCTTCCTTTATTTGGTCAAGATTGGCTGTATCAATAAAAAATTTCATAAGCTATATTTGTTTGTTAATCTTGTGTTCGCAAAGTTATAATTTATAATGCTTTAGCAGCATTTTTTCATAGACTTTATCGGGTAGAATTCTTTTTAGACCCACCGAAAACTTTTGCAGGGCCTCACCAATTTTATAATGCCCACGAGGATCTTTTTCCTGAATAATTCTATGTATCGCTTTAGCCATTATAAAAGGATCTTTTCCGGCATCAACATCATCGTTCATTAACTTCAGAGTATTAGCATACGGCTCTTTATACGGAGAATCTTCTAAAACAGGAGCATGGTAACGACCCGCAGCAATATTAGTTGCAAAATCTCCGGGCGCCACATTTGTCATTTTTATATTAAAATCTTTAATCTCCATTCTAAAAGCCTCGGTAGTAAGCTCTAGAGCACCTTTTGATGCCGAATAAATGCCGCGATAAGGCAAGCCCATATAGCCTGCAATGGAAGTAATATTTATAATCAAGCCAGTATTTTGCTTTCTCATTTGGGGCAATACGGCTTTAATCACTTTTATAGGTCCAAAATAATTGGTTTCAAAAGCCCTGGCAATCTCATCATCGGGAGTTTCCTCTATAGGACCTGTAATACCAACTCCGGCATTATTAATAAGCACATCCAGCTTACCTTCTTTAGCTATTATTTGGGCTACTGCCGCAGTAATTGTTTCTTTTTTGGTAACATCTAAAGCAAGCATCGTAAAGGGAGGGTTAGCTATTTTTGCCGGATTTCGGCTGGTACCATAAACCTTAAAATTATGTTTAGATAAGTATTCGCCTATAGATTTTCCAATCCCGGAAGAAGCTCCGGTTATAAGCACTACTTTTTGAGGAGATGCATTTGTTTTCATAGGCTGCAAAGATGCGATAAAATTTAGAACCTTCCAGAAACAAAAAATGGCAAGCTCCCCACATCACACCGCTACGACCGCTTACCCTTGCTGCGTTCCCGCCCTGGGGGATTCAGCAGGAGCTGGTTGTGTGGGACTTGCCGATGCAAATATACAATCTTTCCTCCTTTTCACAAGTATTTTTTATAGTGAATTGAGTATTTTAGCAATGTATTTAATGCAAAAGATCCATGAATAAATTTAAGTTCCTGTGCCTGTTATTATTAGGTTTATTTATTTTTTCCTGCGGAAGCAATTCTGATAAGAAATCTTCTTATTTTAAACTAAAAACTGAAGAAAATAAGTCCGAATTTCAAGTTGGACAAACCATTCGTGGATCTATAGAAAACCTAAAAGATCGCCAAATAGACTCTATTCGATTGTTTTTTCAGCAGAAATATTTAAAAACCCTTATTAGCGAGACATCTTTTACCGTAGCCCTGGAAAATCCCAGGTTAGGCCGCCAAAAATTAGAAGCCATTGTTTTTTCTGAAGGAGAAACCGACACCATTAGTGACAACTTTAAAATTTTAAACAATCAGCCCCCCAAAGCATATACTTATAAAATTATAAATAAATACCCACACAATAAACAAGCCTATACCCAGGGCCTCGAATTCTACCAGGACACTTTATATGAAAGCACCGGACAATATGGAAGTTCTTCTTTAAGAAAGCTAAACCTGGAAACCGGCGAAGTTTTAAATAAAATCATCCTTGAAGACCGCTATTTTGGGGAGGGACTTACTATTTTAAACAACAAACTTTACCTGCTTACCTGGCGCGAAAAAGAAGGTTTAATCTATAATCTTGATACTTTTAAGCAAACCGGGAGTTTCGCCTACAACCAAAGTAAAGAAGGTTGGGGCTTATGTAATGATGGGGAAAAGCTTTATAAAAGTGATGGTACCGAAAAAATTTGGATCCTGGACTCAGAAACACTTGCGGAAAAAGATTTTATTCAGCTAGCAACCAACACCAAAATTTATTCAAAATTCAATGAACTGGAATGGATTGAAGGAAAGATTTACGCCAATACATACCAATTTCCCAGTGTGACTATTATTAATCCTAAAAATGGAGCAATAGAAGGTGTGATAGATTTTAGAGGCCTTCGGGATGAATTAGGGAATTTGGAGAGCCTGGATCCCCAAAATCACGTTTTAAATGGAATTGCCTATAATCCCAACACCAAAAAGCTCTACGTAACAGGTAAAAATTGGGATACGCTTTTTGAAGTAGAAATAGTCGAAAAATAATGACGTCAACCCCAGAAATATTTGAGCAAAGTTTTTTGGTAGAAAAACGACATTTAGACGAGCAAAATCATGTTAACAATGTGCAGTATGTACAATGGGTGCAGGATATAGCTAAAGCACATTGGGAAGCCAGAGCCAACCAGAAGCAAAATCTACAATATTTTTGGGTGGTAATAAAACACGAAATAAACTATAAAAAACAAGCTTTTTTAGGTAATGAGATCCTGATACAAACCTATGTAAGTGAGACTTCCCATGTAAAATCCATCAGGCACGTAATTATAAAAAATGCCGAAACAAAAAAAGTACTGGTAGAAGCAAAAACCACCTGGGCACTTATGGACCAGGAAAAGAAGAGACCAACCAAAATTTCTGAAGAATTAAAAAGGATTTTTCAGCAGTAAACTACCCCCTGAAAAACCAAGAACGGTATATACAATTCCCAAATAAGCATCAATCTCTTAGCTAGGAAGTATAGGCTTAATTCTACCACTGCTATTTTCTTAAAAATTCAAGAAACATTCCTGATTTTTGTTTAATATTTTAAAATAAATATTAAACATTTCTATCTTTAAGAAAAACTTAAGCTATGGAAACAGTAAAAATAGTACTTCAACTAATTGTTGGCCTGGGAATACTTAACGTATGGTTGTTACGGTTTAACAAAAAAACCAGCTATCGGGGTGCAGAGGCCTCTAATATGAAAGCCGAATTCAAAGCCTACGGATTACCAGAGGCGTTGGTTTATTTGGTGGGCTTTATAAAAATCACTTTAGCCTTAATGCTCCTGGCAGGAATTTGGTTTAAATCCTTAGTAAATCCTGCTGCCATTGGGATGGCGGCTATGATGCTTGGAGCTATTGTAATGCATTTAAAAATAAAGGATAATTTTAAGCAAATTATTCCAGCTTTGAGCCTTCTTATAATTTGCCTGGCAATTATTTGGCTGTAAAAAAAAAAGACTGTCTGAAAAGTTCTTAAAATCGTCATCCTGAATTTCTTTCAGAGCCTGCCCCGAAATTTATTCGGAGATCTAAAGTATTGATAATCAAAACACCTTAGAAGCTAAAAACAAGTTCAGCTTGACGAAACTAGACATTTCAGACAGCCTATTTCAAATATAAGTTCTATGCTTTTTACATTTTAAAAAGCGGTCTATCCTGCATCATGGTTTTCACCTCTTGTTTAACGGCTTCCAACTCGCTATCATTATCAATATTGGTAATAACACGTTCAACAAACTCTACTATTTTAGGCATATCCTCTTCTACAAGTCCGCGGGTAGTAACCGCAGCCGTACCAATTCTAATTCCGGAAGTTACAAAAGGAGATTTATCGTCAAAAGGCACCATATTTTTATTTACGGTAATTTCGGCTTTAGTTAAGGCCTCCTCTGCTTCTTTTCCGCTTACATCTTTATTTCTAAGATCTATAAGCATACAATGGTTGTCGGTTCCGCCAGAAATAACTTTATATCCTTTTTCAACAAAACTTTGCGCTAATTTTGCAGCATTCTTTTTCATCTGCACGGCATAATGCAAAAACTCATCGGTAAGAGCTTCACCAAAAGCTATGGCTTTAGCGGCTATAATATGTTCTAAAGGCCCACCCTGATTTCCTGGAAAAATTCCGCTGTTTAATAGGGTAGACATTTTTTTAAGCTTTCCGTTTTTAAGTTTTTGACCAAAGGGATTATCAAAATCTTTTCCCATCATAATAATTCCACCACGCGGGCCACGAAGGGTTTTATGTGTGGTAGAGGTTACGATATGACAGTGTGGTATTGGGTCACTAATTAAACCTTTAGCGATTAAACCGGCAGGATGCGCAATATCAGCCATTAAGATAGCCCCTACACTATCTGCAATCTCTCTAAATCTTTTATAATCTATATCTCTTGAATATGCAGAAGCACCGGCAATAATCATTTTAGGCTGTTCTTTTTCTGCAATTTCAGCAACCTTATCGTAGTCTATAAGTCCGGTTTCTTTATCTACACCATAAAACACAGGGCTGTAAAGTTTTCCTGAGAAGTTTACAGGAGAACCATGAGTTAAATGCCCACCGTGAGACAGGTCAAAACCTAAAAATTTGTCTCCCGGGTTTAAGCAAGTATGAAAAACTGCAGTATTTGCTTGTGAGCCAGAGTGTGGTTGCACATTGGCATATTCGGCATTAAATAACTCTTTCAACCTATCTATGGCCAATTGTTCCACTTTATCAACCACTTCACAACCGCCATAATAGCGTTTGCCCGGGTAGCCCTCAGCATATTTATTGGTTAAAACAGATCCAGCAGCTTCCAAAACCTGTTCACTAACAAAGTTTTCACTGGCAATTAACTCAAGTCCATTAAGTTGGCGCTCTTTTTCTTCCGCTATTAAATTAAATATTTGGGTGTCTCGTTGCATCACAAAAGTTTACGTTAAATATTCCTCAAAAGTAATAAATACATTCGGTTAATAACAGGAAAATAATATATTTGAAATCATTAGATTTCTTAATAAAAACAGAAAAACATGCCTATTACAGCTAACGACCCAAATAGAAAAACCTGGTTGGAAACTTCGGAAACCACCGATTTCCCTATTCAGAATATTCCTTTTGGGGTATTCCTAACCCGGGACGATGTAATAACTATTGGCTCCCGTATTGGAGACTTTGCTATAGATCTTGGTGCTTTGCACCAGTTGGGTTATTTTGATGGAATTCCGTTAACCGACGATATATTTTTACAGGATACGCTTAATGATTTTATTTCTGACGGAAAAAAAACCTGGCGCCTGGTTCGTAACCGAATTGCTGAAATTTTTGATGCGAACAATGAAAAATTAAGAGACAATCAGGAACATAGAAACCGCGTTCTTTTTACGCTTGATGAGATTGAAATGCAAATGCCGGTTCAGGTTGGCGATTACACCGATTTCTACTCAAGCAAAGAACATGCTACCAATGTAGGAACTATGTTTCGCGATCCAGATAATGCCTTATTACCAAACTGGCTACATATTCCGGTAGGTTACCACGGCAGGAGTTCTTCTATTATACCTAGCGGTATTCCTGTTCACAGACCAAAAGGACAAACCAAACCAAAAAATTCTGACACTCCTGTTTTTGGACCATCAAAAAGAGTAGATTTTGAGGTAGAAATGGCTTTTATTACTACTGATGCCAACCCACTTGGTGAACCAATCCCAATCGATGAGGCCGAAGAATATATCTTTGGAATGGTATTATTTAACGACTGGAGTGCAAGAGATATACAAACCTGGGAGTATGTACCTTTAGGTCCGTTTTTGGCCAAGAATTTTGCATCTTCCATCTCTCCCTGGATTGTTACTTTAGATGCACTGGAACCTTTTAGAACAGAAGGCCCAAAACCAGAAAAAGAATTATTCCCTTACCTGCAAAGTACAGGAAAGAGAAGCTTTGATATTAATCTTGAGGTTTCCTTGAAGCCCGAGAATTCTGAAGAGAACCTATTGGCAAAAACTAATTTCAAGAATATGTATTGGAATATGAGTCAGCAGCTAGCCCACCACACCGTTAACGGTTGCCCGGTAAATTCTGGAGATATGATGGCTTCGGGAACCATTTCGGGAAAAACCCCAGATAGTTATGGCTCTATGCTAGAACTCACCTGGAAAGGCGAGAAACCAATTAAGCTTAAAGATGGTAGTGAACGTAAATTTATTGAAGACCACGATACCATTATTATGCGTGGGTATTGCGAAAGCAAAGGCCGAAGAATAGGTTTTGGAGAGGTAAGCAGCAAATTACTTCCCGTATTTGAGCCTAAGAAAAAATAGATTTCTTACATCTAATTTATAAAAAAAGCTGTTTGAAAAGTTATTTTAACGTCATCCTGATTTCTATGACACTTGCAAGTTATTATTATATATTTTTTGATTTTTTATGATGGCAAAAATTCTATGAATGATCTTATTTCTTACAGCATTTAAGACGCTCATTTTGTTTTTGCCTTCATTTACCTTTCGATGGTAATATTGTTTTAAATCAGAAGGCAATTGGATCGCCCTCATGGCTGCTAAATGCAGTATTTTCTTAATGCCTTTATCTGCATAGATAGAAACCGATGCCCTACCAAAAACAGAAGTTCCTGAACTTTTTGAAAATGGCGCCACTCCAGCATAACAGGCAAATTTACGAGGATTTGTGATCGATTTAAATGCATTTGTTTTAATCAACATATTCCACGATAAAATAGGACCTACTCCAGGAATAGCACGTATTAAATGGTATTGGTGCTTCAATACACTATTGTGCTCAATAACCTCAATTATTGATTTGTCGGTTTGTTTTATTTTTTCAGTTAGTAATTGAATAAGTTCAGCTCCGTGCTCTTCCAGTTGCGGCAAGTCAAGATCTGCAATCAGTAGGTTTTCTTTGTTTTTTGCTTTGAGTTGGGCTCTTTGCTTAATTAACAGGTTCCTATGGGATATAAGTGCTTTCAGCTTTTCTATTCCCGGTTCTGGTTTTTGATGTGGTTCGAGTTCTGTGTGGTTTTTTTCCAGGAATTTAGCAATACGGAAGGCATCTATAATATCATCTTTTCCTCTGGTGAGTCCAATACTTTTGTGTAAATGCAAAGGATTTACTTCGTAAAAAACGATATTTAAAGAGGTTAAGACTTCAATAATCTTACGGCCATATCGCCCCGTATTCTCAATACAGACTTTTAAACTTTGTGGCTTTGAGCCACTAAAAAAAACTTTTATAGCTTTTTTGTTGTTATCAATACGTTTGGCCAGTTTCTTCTCACCTTTTATAGAACAAATATCCAATGTGTTTTTACTGATATCAATACCTACAAAAGTCAATGAATTTTTCATAATTTTGGTTTTAGTTATGAATGGATTAAATTAAATAGGACTCAATTCCTTAATAATGGGCTTTTAATCCCGAATTTCTATTTGAGTTACTATTTAGGGAAAGAGTAGGTACTGAATCAGCATATAGCTCTTTTAACTGGAACTTGTTATAGTTAGCCTACTCTTTTTTAATCCTTAATTTACACAAATTTTACTCTTGCAAGTCTAAAGGAA
>NZ_JAEHOK010000027.1 GCF_016236915.1 Salegentibacter maritimus | reverse complement strand
GCTCCAACAGCTAAAGATAATTGTTCAGAATTAACTGCGACAACGTCAGATCCGCTAACATACAACGAAATAGGATCTTATGTTATTACCTGGAGTTTTGATGACGGGAACGGAAATACAACTATACAAAAGCAAAAAGTAATTGTAGAACCTTCACCATTAAACGCGGTGACATTTCATGATGCAAGTTTTGAATATAATGGAGACGCCCATAGCCTGGAAGTTAAAAATCTTCCTGAAACTGCTTCTGTAGAATATTCTATTGTTCCGGAAACAGGAATTCAAAACGGAGCTATAAAAGCAGGGGTGTATACTGTAACGGCAAATCTTTTTTCAGGAATTGAAACTTGTCCTGATGCTCAGTTGACTGCTACACTCACGATTGATAAAGCTGAGGCAGAAATAAGCGCAGATGCTGTTCAGACTTTTGTTTATGATGGAACGGTTAAGAATATCGTAGCAAACCTAAATCATTCAGAAACTGAGTTGACCTATACTCCTCAAAAAGGATTTATAGAACCCGGAACTTATGAAATTACGGTGAATTCAGTTGAAACTGAAAATTACTTTGCGACCTCAAAAGAGGTGACTTTAGTGATTGAAAAAGCAGAATTTACCGGAGTGAGTTTTGCTGATAACACTGAGGCTTTTGTTTATAACGGCACAGAACACAGTATATTTGTATCTGGCCTTCCAGAGGGTGCTACGGTAGAATATACCAATAATGGGCAAACAAATGCCGGGACTTACCTTGTTACGGCAAAAGTTAGCAAACCAGGGTATAAAGACTTGGTGCTAACCGCTAATATGGTAATTAATAAAGCATCACAAAGCATCACTTTCGATGAACTTGAAGATAGAAATCAATTATCAGATGAACATTTTCAGCTAAATGCAGTTGCTACATCAGGTTTACCGGTAATGTATTCTTACACTTATGAATCAGAAAACCCGGCAGCTACAGTTGGCCCTAGAGGTTTTGTGAGAATTCTAGGTGGTGGGCAAATTACCATTACGGCCAGGCAGGAAGGAAACCAAAACTACGAGGCAGCCACTCCTGTGGTAAGAACCCTAACTATAAATGGTAGTGAAGCCCGATTGGTTAGCGCGAGTATTAATGGTACAACTTATAACGATCCTAATATTGATATTTACTACCTAATTGGTTGTGGAAGTTCAGAAAATGAGATTCAAATTGAACTTGAACCAAATCAAGGTTCATCCATAGATAGTCAAAATATCTTTACTGTAAACACGCCAACTCCCGGGATTTATAGAAGAACGCTTGTAGTTACTTCAGGGGATGGAAATGTGAGTACTACTTACAATATAATAATAGAAAAGAATTTCAATTTTGAGGATATTGTAATTCAGAAATTTAATAATGTACTACTGGTTAACAACAACCCTGAAACCAACGGCGGATACAAATTTGTGAGTTTCCGTTGGTACAAAAATGGTTCTGTAATTGGTAATGACCAATACTACTCTGTAGGGAATAATACCGGTGATCAGTTAGATGCTGATGCTTCCTACTACGTGGTTTTGGAAACGGAAGATGGCGAAGTTTTAAGAACTTGTATTTCTTCAGTTCAGTTAAAAAGCTCTTTAAATGTTTCATTAGCACCAAACCCGGTTAATTCTGGAGGAACTATGGAACTATTAACCGATTTCCCGGAAGAGGAGCTTGAGACCATGCACCTATCAATACATACCCTTAACGGGGGGCTTATCCAACAAATGAAATCAAATAGTAAAAGTACAAACATAACATTGCCTTATAATCTTGAAATAGGAGTATATATTCTTAAAATTGAAACTAAGAGCATTTATAAATCACTCAAATTCATAGTAAAATAAGATAGTTTTATGCTTATTGAAATTTACTTTAATGATTAAAACAAATATGAAAAATAGCAATATAAACAACGTAACTAGTAGAGTTACTTTAGGTCTTATATTAGCACTAAGTTTACTTAGTGCTAATATGGCGACATTTGCCCAGTCTAATAACGAAGTTTCCTTTTACCTACAGGGCTCTTTTTCTAAGCTTAATTATGAAGCTTTAGGAGCGAGTAGTGAATTGGAAAATGGTTTTGGTCTTGGGGCCAAATATTCCTATTACCTAACTGAAAATTGGAGCCTTGGGACAGGTGCCGAATTGCAGTATATGGAAGGGGCCATTTTTGTACCTACTGCCCAAGGGGCGTATATGACTCAGGATTCTGAGGCAGAATCTTTTGAATTTAGATATGCAGCTTCAAATTTTTCAGAGAACCAGGAGGTTTACTTTTTAAATATACCTCTTCAGGTTCAATACGAATCGCTTGGTACGACCAGGTTTTATGCAGCTGCCGGAGTTAAAGCAGGTTTAGTTTTAAATTCAGAATACCAAAGTTCGGCCGGTTCACTAGAAACCAGCGGATATTATTCACAGTATGACGTGGAACTTACCAGTCCTACATTTGCAGGTTTTGGCGAATTTAAAGCTGTAAATAATTCTAAATCTGAGCTCGACCTAAAAACAAATTTTGTAGCTCATTTGGAAAGCGGTGTGAAATTAATGTTGGAGAATAATAGGTCGCTTTATATGGGGCTTTTTCTAGATTACGGATTAAATGATATTAAGCCAGACACCTCAGGGGAGAGGTTTGTTCATTATAATGCCCAGGCCCCTACAGACTTTGCTTTTAGCAGCTTGTTGTCAGCCCGTGAAATACAGGATTTAGATGAAGTTAAAACCCTGGCATTTGGCTTGAAAATTCAGTATGCATTTCAGTTTTAATATTATTTATAAATAATTTACGTAAGTAAAGCCCTTTCAATTTTGAGAGGGCTTTTTAATTTTAATAACTTCTAGCCACAGCAGACGAGCATTCTATATTCTAAGTAGTTTTTTCTATTTTATTAAAGGGTTTAATGAATCTTCTTTTTGAAAATCGGGTTTTGTTTTTGTAAACAAAGGGGTAAGCGTATAAGTTCCGTATATTTTTATTAACTGAAATCCAATATTGAGTGAATCTTTTATAGAAAGTTTAGAGCCATCAGCGTGGATCCAGCGTTTTAACGGTTGTTCACAAATCATTTTTTGCGCTTTTTCTGATCCAAAATGATTTTTCATTCTCATAAATATTTCTACATCGAACAACCATTTTGTTAAAAAAGGCGATTGAAAAGCTACCGGAATTAGATCCTTTCTCATAATTTTTGCGCCACATTGAGTATCCTTAAAAGGCATACCAACAATTTTGGTTATAAGGAGGTTTATTGTGCTACTTATTATTTTTCTAGCGCTTTCTTTGGTAATATTTGCACCCATTCTTGAGATACGCGATCCGTTTACAATCTGAAAATTTGTAGATTCAATAGTCTTCACAAGATCATCAAAATCCTGGAAGTCTGTAGATAGATCGGCATCCAGGAAACCAACATAATCCAGATCTTTAAATTGCGACATATAAACCAAGCCCTGTCTAACAGCTTCTGCTTTACCAGCGTTTTTTTCACAATTATAAATGCTTATAAAGTTTTCCCTTCCTTTTCGCAAACTTTGCAGTACCTGTAGAGTATTGTCTTTGCTACCATCATTTACAAAACATAAGTGGTAACCACTATTTTTTTCTATAAAGTTGATGAACTCTTCAGATTTTAACCTTTTTTCTTCATTGTAACAGGGAATCACAACCCCTACGCATCTATTCTGAAGTATACTATTGGTGGATACTTGTAGATTTTCTGTGACCGGTGAACCAATAAGTCTTTTAACTCTGGCAGAAATTTCATCCAGGCTTAATGGTTTTTTCATGAAATCCTGAATGCCAAGTTCAAATCCTTCTACAATTAATTTGTCATCGGTATTTCCCGACAGTACAATAATAGGTTTGGTTGCGGTAATTTTAATGCGGATATATTGTACGATCTCTAAACCGGAGACTCCGGGCATATTGATATCTATTATCAATAGATCTGGTTCAAACTCCCTATAAAGGTCTATTGCATTTTCGGCATTTGTAGTTGTTTTTACAGTGTAGCCTAATTCTTTTAACCTCTTTTCAAGTGGCATTAATACCAATTGCTGATCGTCTACTGCTAGGATTTTCATGGTAATAAGTTTAGTTTATAATCCAAAAATAGATGGAACCTGCCTTCGGCTTTTGAGAATTAGATAAAGTAGTTAATTTTTATCGGTGAATGGCAAGTTGCTTTCGGTCAGTGAGTTTGAGGTGTTTAAATCCTGTACTACTTTTATAATTGAGTAACCACCATTAGTTTTATAATGAAAGAAACAACCAATAAATACCTAATCACTGCTCTAATTATAGGAGTCGTTTTTCATACCTCAACAATATTTTTTACTCTGGAGAACACCTATGATGCTTTAATTCACTTGTTCTTTGCCGAACATTATACCAATAGTTGGTTTGAGCCCTGGAACTATAAATGGTATACCGGGTTTACCGTGATGGGCTATCCTCCCCTGGTGCATCAAGCCATAGCTTTGTTTTCTTTTATAGGCGGATTTAAATTTGGAATGTTCTTAGTGGCAATTATCGGGGTAGTTTTATTTATTACCGGTGTTTACAGGTTTAGCCTCTTAATAACCGCCAATAGGAAAGTTGCAGGTTATGCGGCTTTATTGGCTGTTTTTTCTTCATCTTTTGTAGAGACTCTGCATATATTTGGGCAGCTTCCCAGTATTATTGGGGTCTCTGTTTTAATGCATTCTTTACCTGAAATTTATTTGTTTATAAAAACCGGTAAAAGGCAATTTTACTTTAGGGCATTATCTCTAATAGCTGTTACAGTTACTTCACATCATGTAACCCCAATATTTGGAATGATATTTTTTATATTCCCATTAATAGGAATGGTAATTATGGACGTGTCTTCCGAAAAGGTAGGCGGGTTTGCAAAAGTGACTTTTAGAACTTTTTTAAAGACATTCTTTCGGTTATTTAAACGTATCATAATATTTGGGCTTTCATCGTTGGTAGCCATAATTGTATGTATTTTACCATATTGGATTAATACCAAAAAGAACCCTATCACTCAGGTGCCTATACCACATGGTAGTAGAGATAGTTTTATAGAGGTGACCTCTTCAGGTTTGGTTTTTTTTATTATTCCATGGGGAATTTTGTTTTTTCTGTTTCCCTATATTTTTTACCGATACTATTCAAAAAGATATCTTTTCTTCGGTTTATCGTTTTCTATGCTATTCATTTTAGGAACAGGAGGCACCACTCCTATACCAAGAATGTTACTTGGAGAGACTGCTTTCAATATTTTAACACTGGATAGGTTTACGCTATGGGGGTCTATAATAGCCCTACCCATATTTGGCGAATTCGCCTACCGATTTGCTGAGGGAGATCTAAAAAAAAGAATACAGGAGCAATTTGGTGCGGTATACCATAGGGTGATAGGAGCTTGTATGGTTGGTGTATTCCTTTTTTTGACGGTATTCACGCTAAGCCTGGGGTATTTTAGGCCCATGCAACCTCAAAGTATTAAAATGTTACCTATTGTAAACTTCTTAAACCAGGATCAGCACGATCGTTGGCGGTTTTTAACCCTGGGGTTTGGAGACCAGATGGCCTGGCTTTCTGCCCAAACACGGGCACTTACAGTAGATGGAAATTATCATTCGGCCAGGAGATTGCCCGAGCTTACCACCAGGGCGGTAGAGCGATTGGAAAATTCGAAGTTTAGGGGCGTGGAGGGAATAGGTTCGTTGCAGCAGTTCCTTGCCGTACCCGAAAAATATAATCTTAAGTATATTTTTTCTAATGATAAGTTTTATGATCCTTTATTATATTTTAGTGGATGGCAGCGATTGCAGCAATTGGAAAATGGAATTGTAGTTTGGGAGAAATTAAATGTTCCCCCTTTATCCAAGATTATAGGAATTCAGGATGTACCGGTCTTTCTAAAATTGATGTGGGGAATTATTCCTGTATTGACTGTCCTGATCGCTTTTTTTATCAACTTGCAACTAATTTGGTTCAATGCATTAAAGACGGGAGATCTTAAAAAACCAGATTTTTTAAGGTTTCAACTTAGTTACAATAGGTTCAGGCCAGCGGTATTAAAAGTGAGCCATATATACGGTTTCTTGCTTTTGGCGGTAATTTTAGTTTCACTTTACTATATATACAACGATAACCAGGATCAGGTTTCTGAAGAAAATGTAGTGAAAGCCTATTATGATGCGATAGATTTTAAAGAATTTGAAAGGGCACATTCCTATCTTAATCCTGAAAGCGGTAAAAGTATTGCCCAGTTTATGCTGGAAGTTTCTGTTAGTGATGGGGTGCTGAGTTCTTATGCTAAACTAGATAGCATTAACGTAGCAGTTAGCAGGGTAAATGATTCTGTGGCAAATGCTAAAGTATTTACCTCCTGGGTGACGCCTATTGAAATTGTTGAAAGGAAGTTTCATCATAAGTTGAGCAAGATTAATAATAAGTGGTATATGGAACCAACAAAATTGGATACAGATCTTCCTGCTGATCAGTTATTCTCACAGAACCGAACAGAGTTCTACAATCACGGTAGAAGAAGAATCACTACCCAGCAAACCCACCATGAAGATGTACTAAAGCAGCCTGTATTAGAAGTACTCTCGGCTAAGCTTGTTGTGCTCAATGGCAGGTATTCTATAGTTGGGGAGATTCAAAACGTAGATCATGTTCCTGCAGATGTAGTGGTTAAAGGAACTTTATATGATGAAGCCAATAACGAACTGGCCAGTTATAATGCCAGGCAGGTTATAAAACATAAACTAATGCCTAAAGAAATTAGTAGCTTTAGGGTAGATTTTGAAGGTATAGCCTGGTTGAATGAAGAGGATGTGATTCCAGAAACCTTTGACCCTAATGAATTTACTCCTGTTAAATTAGAATCTTACCCCGTAAAATTTAACCTGCAATGTGCCGGGAATGTGGCTACTACAGATCTTTATAAAAGTGTTAGCTTAAATAAACTGCAGATTGAAAATGGAAAATTAAAAGGAATGCTATTTAATTATGGGATAGAAGAAGTAACTATTCCTCAACTTATATATTCATATTATAATGAGAATTCAGAATTGATCTGGGTAGATCATCAATATTTACAAGAAGGTATTCGAGTACAGCGGAAACAGTATTTTGAAAGTTCACCTCAGGATCTAGGTCAACTTTCGGTAATTAATTCTTCGATGGAAAATATATATGTGAATGGCTTGCCGAACAAATCGATTGCCGGGAAGGTAATTCCTGTAAGGGACCTAATACAATCAAAACTTGCACTGCAGGAGTTTGAAGGAGCTGGTTTTCACTTTTTAAAGATTGAAATGAATAACTATATAGGAAACCCCAAATGATGAAAAATTACTTACTCATGCTTTGTTTGTTGATTATTAGCATCTTAAAGGCAGAAGATGTTGTGTCGGGAAAGGCTGTATCGCCTATACCAAAAGAAATAATTGCAGGTGAAAAACTTGTGCTGGAGTTTAATAATATTCATGCTGATGCACGTTTGCTCGTTAATAGCTCTTACGGTAAAACTATGTTAATTCCTCAAATAGTGGGTAATTCAGTAATATTTGAGGTTCCCGGGTTTATTTCAGAAAAAGCAGGAACTATAAAATGGAAATTATTGGGAGTTAGCCTTATGAAGTCGGGAAAGGTTATGGTTTTGCCAGAGTTACAACCCAAACTTATTGAGAACTACTTTGGCCCCAGGAGTATACAGGCAGGAGGTAAAGATTATTCTATGCTGATAAGTATTCCCACAGACAGGTTTGATAATCCTTTATCTGATGGTACCGGAGTTGAAATTTCAGAATTCTTTCAGGGAGTATTGAAAACAGATAGCATCGAAATAAAAAATATGTTTGCCTGGAAGAATATCACTTCAAAAGAGAAAGTCGGTAACATTATAGTTTCAGGTACTTCTAAAGGTTTACAGACTAAGGAAATGATTAGCCAGGTTTATCCTTCGGTGGCTACAGATTTTAAACTTGCCATACAAAGAGAACATTCTTTTGCCGATGGAAACCAGGTAACCAGGGTTAAAACTTCGGTAATTAAGGATGAGTTTAATAACCTGGTGGGCGATGGGACTTTTGTAGAGTTTTTGATTATAGATTCAGAAAATATAATACAGAAAACCTACGCCGCTACCATAAACGGAGTGGCCACGGCACAATTACTACACCCCGAAAAGCCCATTACTTGGAAAATCTCAGCCAATATTACCGGAATGGCCAAAAGTAATGAGGTTGTAGTAGATTATGAGCCTGTTATAGAGGATTTTAATGTAGAGCTCGATTTAGAAAACAACTTCATTAAGGTGGGGCCCTTAACTAGTTTTCTGGGACAATATATTCCCGACGGGACAGAAGTGGTTTTAAAAATTTTGGATAGTAATAATGAGATTCATTCCAGGCATAGGGAAACAAGCAAAGCTGGCTTTGCAATTTTTAAGCCTGGCAGGGGTATTAATTATGCAGATTCTTTTACCTTTAAAATAGGAACTCTTGGTGTCACCAAATCTATTCAATAAACCTACATGCGGCAAAAGATTAATAAAAACTTATACCGTGCGATTCTTATCCTTAGCTTTCTCGCAGTGAATGCCTTTCTTATTTTTGGGATAAGTACGGTTTTAGGCTATCTAAACACTGGTGCCGATCGTTCTACTATGTTGCATACCGAGATCAAAAGTCGTCGAATGTATTTGCCGGAGATTAGCTGGGATACCAGTTCGTATGAAGGCAGGCCCATGGAAGTACAAAACCTAAAAGAGATAGAACGCGATTATTTGAATTCCTGGTACGTTAAGAATTTAGCCTTACAAACCAATAAGGATTATGGAATTGAAGATTACTATACAGATAGTGCCCGGGTGAATATCTATAAGATACTGGATACTAATAAGGCAAAAAATATCAATTTTAGGTCGACTACTACGGCACATCATCCAAAACTTCAGTTTTATAGTGCAGATGGGCAACTGGTTGTTTTTAAGGATAGAAATGTTATTGAATATTCAGAAAGCCTTGAAAATGATAAAGTTTTAGATAGGGGCGTAGACACTTCTTCTTACCGGGTAATGATGCTTCTGGAAGATGGTTTTTGGAGGGTAAGGCATATGCAAAAGCTAGAAGAGAATTTCAAGGCCGAACAAATAGAGAATAAATCTTACTGGAGCATTCAGGAAGATCAGGTTTTTTATAAGGATAAGAGATACAAAATAAAAGGTATCAATTATTATCCGCAGAAAACACCCTGGAATATGTTTGGTGATGAATTTGATATTGTTACCATTGAAGCTGATTTTCAGCTTATTAAAGAAACAGGCTTAAACACTATTAGGATTTTTATTCCTTATGAGGATTTTGGAGGTGCAGATGTGAAGGAAGCTAAACTTCAAAAGTTAAATAAAGTACTTGATGCAGCTGAAGATATGGATATTAAGGTGTTTGTTACTTTATTCGACTTCTACGGAGATTATTCGGTTCTTAATTGGACATTGACGCATGAACACCTGCGGAAGATTGTTTCCAGGTTTAAAGATCATCAGGCCATTTTAGGCTGGGATATTAAAAACGAACCTGACCTTGATTTTGAAAGCAGGGGGAAAGATTTAGTTTTGAACTGGCTTAAAAGTATTATTCATCAGTTAAGAAATATAGCGCCAAACCATTTGGTAACCATTGGTTGGTCTAATCCTGAAAGTGCTGTATTGTTAAAAGACCAAGTAGACTTGGTAACTTTTCATTATTATAAAGATATAACAGAACTTGAAGTGACTTATGCCGGCCTAATAGAAGAAATAGACAAGCCATTGGTTATGGGAGAGTTTGGAATATCTTCTTATAAGGGTTTTTGGAATCCCTGGGGATACGATGAACAGGATCAGGCAGAATACCATCAGTTGATGCAACAATTCCTAAAAAAAGTTAATATTTCGTTCCTATCGTGGACGCTTTATGACTTTAATGAAATCCCGGCTTCTGTTGTAGGACACAAGCCCTGGCGTAAAGCGCGTCAAAGAAATTTTGGTTTTATTAACTCTAGGGGAGAAGAAAAACCGGCCTTTATTTATATCTCGCACTAAGCATTTCTTAACTTAATTTTGGAAAGTATATGTTATTGATATACAGAATTTTGTATATTGGAGAAGGTCCCCTACGCCTCAAATCGTAAAAAACAATATATGCTTAAAGAATCATTGTTTTTAAGACATCTTAAAGACTATGCTCTTCGGTATTCGCCTAATATAATTTTTTATAAGGAACCTAATGGTAAATTTGTGTTTGTAAACCAAACAGTAGAGAAACTATTAGGTTATCAATCTAAGGATCTTATTGGTAAGAGTTTTTATCCATTGGTTCATCCGGAAGATCAGGATATGGTGGAAAGCAACTCCAACGAGCTAGCCCTTGAAGGCAAGCTGGTTGAAAACATAAGGTTTAGATTAAGAAAAAAAATGGCGATTATGTCTGGCTCGAAAGTCAAATAATTCCTGTTAAGGAAGAAAAGCTTGTCAAAAAGCTTATTACCATCTCTCGTTCTATAGATGAGAATCAGAAATTAATAGAAGATTTAAAAAAGCAACGTAAGATTAATAGTGAAATAGAGAAAGCTGCAGATGTAGGTCATTGGTCTTATAATATTGGGTCTGGAGAAGTTACCTGGAGTAAAAAAGTATATGAAATTTATGGTCTTTCAGAAAAAGAGCCCATTGATTTTGAAAGAGCTATTGAATTTTATTCTGAAACTTCTCAGAAGAAAATTAAAAATGCTGTTAAGGATGCAATAGAAAAGGGATTGGAGTATAGACTTAAGCTTCAGCTTGTAGATGCTAAAAATAATAGGAAATGGGTAAGGGCAATAGGTACCCCATTACTGCGTAAAGGGAAGTGTATTCAAATATTCGGAATTTTTCAGGATGTAACAGAACTTGAAGAAAATTCTCATAATAAAATCTTTAGCCTTTCAGAATATTTAGATGGCCAGAATCATTTAATGAAAGAATTTGGTCAAATTACTTCGCACGACCTTAGGGGACCTGCAACAAGTTTACAATTGCTTATTGAAGAGTTGAAAAATAGTGAAGATGAGCAGGTAAGTAATCTTGTTCCTCATTTTGAAGAAAATTTATCCAAACTTTTCGATAAACTTAATTATTTGTCTAAAATAACCGGTGGAAGCGAATCTATTCAAAATAACCGGGAAATTAGTATCTCCAAATCTATAGATAAGTTATTGAACGATAATAAAACCCTATTCAGGGAGTACCAAATTACGATAAGGAAAGATTTTTCAGATTGGGATAAAATTACTTTTCATGAACCAACAATTAAGATAATACTGCAAAATTTAATTGAAAACGTAATTTACTTTTCAGATATCGAAAAACCAGAACGGCTTCTTACCTTAAGAACGTATCTTAAAAACGGACAACGCATTATTAGCATTGAAGATAATGGAATAGGAATGGATCTTACCAAATTGAGGAAAGCAGGATTTACAAGAAATACCAGGCTACACGACGATCTATCTGGCAAAGGCACCGGCATCTTTATGGCCAAAACACTTTTAGAGAGCAATAAAGGTAAAATGGAGTTTATAAGTAAACCGGGCTTAGGTACAATGGTAAAAATAAATCTGGATAAATATAGGATTAAGGAGGAAATACTATGAAAATAATGATTTGTTTGATAGACGATGATAAGTTCTATCAGTTTTTTACCAAACGAATGCTGGAAGGAATGCCAGGCAGGGTAAAAGAGGTCCTCCAGTTTTATGACGCCGTTTCTGCATTGGATTACTTGCGTGAAAATATTAATGATGAAGATAAAATTCCAGATATTATCTTTCTTGATTTGAATATGCCCGGTTTAAACGGTTGGGATTTTTTAGAAGAATTAAAGAACATCAATTTTCAAAAAAAATCGGTCATTCATATTTGTAGTAGCAGCGTCGCTACAGAAGATATTGTAAAGGCCCAGGAAGACACTCATATAGATAGGTACATTATCAAGCCCCTTAAAACCGAACAAATAAAGAATATTTTAGAAAGTTACTTTCAATATTCAAAAAAATAAGAAGAAGAGCAAGATATGCTCTTCTTCCAAACCTTAAAATTAAAACTACTAACCAATATTGGCATATTTAAAACCTAGTTTTTTTCCTTCAATTTTCTTGAATTCATTTAAATACATTTGTGTAATTTTTTCCATAGGTAAGCTGCAAGCCGCTTTATAGTTCGTTGCTCCAATGCGCTTTCTATAGGCCTCATCTTCCACAATACATTCTAATGAATTTGCCAAAGAATCAACATTACCGGGAATAAAGAATTCTCCGGTATAACCCTCTTCCTCTACCAATAGTGCAAGATCTCCCAGGTTGGGCATAACTACTGCTTTTCCATAACTGCCTGCCTGATGTAAAACCCCCGAACTGCCGGTTGTTGAGGTATAGGGAAATACTACCACAGCACTTTCTCCGAAGATAATGGGAACATCCTCTTCGGCAACATAGCCTGTGAAAGTAAGATTTTTAACGCGCTTGTATTTTTGCTTTACAGTATCTAGATAGCCCGGCGTGTTTGGGCTATCGGTACCGGCAATTACTATTTCCAATTCCTGGTTTGTTTTCTTTCTAAGTTTTTCAACAGCTTCAATTAGAATCTCTACTTTTTTATACGTTCCAAATTTCCCGAACGTCATGATCTTTTTAGATCCTGCTGGTAGATCAAAATTTGGTTCAGGAGGTGTTTCAAACGAACCATGCGGAATTTGAATTACATTCTGCGCCTTATACTTTTGCTTAACTACTTCTACATATTTTCCTATGGTAAGGGCTACCGTATCTGCTTGCAGAATCACTCTAGTAAGTATACTGCCAATAGTGTTAAACACTTTTTGTAATATTTTGTTTTCTGTAAATCCTGCATTTCCAAGATCTACTGTTTCCAGTATGTTATGCAAGAGTACAATTGTAGGAATTTTTTTAATTCTAAATATTAGAGGTAGAAAAAGGCCAAGCGCTGCAGGAATTTTTTTGTCTCCAAATTTCATGAACTGAAGGTTAAAAAGAATCGCATCTGGTTTTGAGGTTTTTAGACTTTTATAAATACTAAAAATATTTTTATAGCTGTTAAAACTCCAGCTGTCCTTAACCGTAATCTTACAATTAGGAGCTTCAAAATCTATTTGCTTTTTCTCCTGGGTATAATCGGTTATAAGGATAAGTTCTTCTATTTCGCTATTCTGGGCGAAATGCTTTGCCAGATGATATCCATATTCATTTAATGTTACTTTACTGGGGGGAAATGCGGTTACAATAGCCAGTTTCATAATTTCTTTGTTTAGGGTTAGGGATTAGTTGATAAGGTAAATATCTGCCTGCTTTTCGGTTTAATTTCTCTTTTTCGATAGATCGAAAATTACTTTCGGTGAATAGAAGTTTTATGTTGGTGAAGAAAATATATTAATTGCAGAATTAGTAACCCTAGCATTACATAAATTTGAGCTTCTACTACCATCTCCAGGCTTGCGTGCCTAAAAAATATTACAGACAACTGTAACACCCCAAATACGCCCGAAACCACTACCGGTAAGTACCGATCTAGAGATAGAAAGTAGTATACAAAAACATTGGCGATGGCAAAAAGAGCACTTGCAAGTGCATATTTCCAAAGAATACCGGCAACTTCTGTATAAGCACTTCCAAATAAAACCTGAATAATAAGGTTTGGAAAAAGCAGTGTTGAAGCAACGACCGCAGTCACTAAGATGCTAATCATTCCCAGGTATTTAAAAAATATTCTTTTGGTTTCCAGCCCTTCTTTATGCTTTTTTACAACTTCAGGTAGCAGCAACATCACAAACATCCAGGCTACAAAATAAACTCCCCTGCCAATAAGTGCCATGGAAGAATACAGTCCGGCCGCATGGGAATCAAAGAAATGCTTTACCAATAAGATATCACCATTGTTGATTAAGATTTGGGTAAGCTCATAAAAGGCAGTTACTATCACGAATTTTTTAAGGTGTGAAATTTCTGTTTTATCTATAGCCGGTAGCACTTTGGTTTTAATTCTCCTAAAAGGTAACATACCGGGAACCAGGGATATTAATATTCCCAAAGCAACCAGTTCAGAACTTTCAAATGGAAGAAAAAGAATAAAGGCCAATGTTATAAAAAGTCTACTTAGCATTTCTCCCTGATAGGTGATAAAGAGCTTAATAAATTCCTGTTCGCCCTGAAAATAGCCTCTATTTACACTCATTAGGAAATAAACGGGAACCCCCATTCCGAATATTCTAAACATCGCAGCAGATTCAGTATTAAACCAGGCTTGTAATTGTGTGGAAATAAAGACTATTAAGGCCCCAACAATAACCCCAATAAAAAGACTCAAATTCCTGCAATATTTCAAGAAAGCGTCTTTTTTGGCACCATTGAAACTCCCGGTAAATTTTGCAACACTTAATTGAAGTGTCATCGCCATAAAAGACAGGATTAATAAAAACGTAATCAGGATTGCGGCGTCTGCAAAGGCTTTTGGGCCAAGTAAGCGACCCAGGGCAAGATTATATAGATAGTTACCTATGTTTACCACTAGCGCACTTAGCATAAATACCTGCGATGCCTGAAGGCTAAACCGGAAGTTGTAAAGTTTTAAGCTGAGCATGTTGTGAATTTTTTTAAGCACTAAGCTTAAGGTGATTAAAGCTGAAGAGATCGCAACCAGAACCCAGAAATGCACCCTGGATTTTTTTGTTTTTAGAACCAATAAAAGTGACTGTCTTTCCCTGTCTTGATGCAAAAGCGGCAAGTGCTTTCAATTCAAATACACTACCTATATCCATACTATCCAGATTTTCAAGGCTTACTTTTATGTTACCATTCATTTTTAGCATGATTTCAAAATACTTTCTAACTTGGTAAGAATTAGATGCAGAAAGATTTCCGTTTACTTCAAAAATTCTGTTGTTTTCTTTAATTGAAAGTGCCATAATTTTAGGTTTTTGAGTTAATATCTGATGCTAATATCTTTCGAAAAGCAATGAGTAATCGGTCTCTTTCGATGGATGGCGTTTTTCTGTAGATGAAATATGGTGAAAGTGGTTTTAACTTGCCAATAACAATCTAAACCACCTAAACCATGAAGATTTTTGTATTGTTATTGAATATTTTTTTATTGCTTTTCTGCGTAAAAGTGAATGCGCAGGAAATGCAACAAGGCTTTTATAATTTAGAAAATGGAGAATTTGAAGAGGCCGAAAGCTTCTTTGCAGCTATTCTTGAAGATCATCCCGAAAATAAAACAGCCAGATTGTGTTATGCACGGGCAGTGGGGCTACATAATAATCCTGGTCTAGCTAAAGATTTATTCGGTAATCTTTTAAAGGATTATCCAAATGATCTGGAAGTAAAGCTGAATTATGCAGAGTCGCTGCTATGGAACAAGCAATATGAAAAAGCCGAAGTTTATTATAAGACATTAGTTTCGGAAAATCCCGAAAATTTTGGTGCATTGCTTGGCTATGCAAATACCTTAAGTAACCTGAAAGATTATCAGCCGGCATTAACCTTGGTAAACCGGGCTTTAAATGTTTCTCATAAGAACCCAAACGCCTTAACTTCCAGAAAATATATACGGCTTGGGTATGCCAACCAATACCTTCGGGAAACACAATATGAGAATGCCCTAAACTTATTAGACGCTAATCTTAGGGATTTTCCGAATGATAAGGAGAGTTTGCTTAATAAGGCAAATGTTTATTTAATAACCAGGAATTCTTCAGCAGCAAAATCGGTTTATGAGTCGCTTGCGCTTAATTTGAACGATAGCATTGTGGCCTATAATGGTATGGCTCTGGCAGCACATGTGGGAGGACAGGAAAAGGAAGCTTTAAAATATGCCAATTTAGCATTATCACTTTCAGAAAAATCAACTGATTCCTTAAAAGTTTTAGAGGCAAAAGAGCGATATGCTCAGGCCTTAATATGGAATAATAAATACGGTACTGCCGAAGATTTAATTGCTGAAATGAAAATTGAATATGGACCGGAGATTAGAATTTTGGCTTTGGAAGCTACATTAGGGATGTATACCGGCGATTTTAAAATGAGTATTGAAAATTATAAAAGAATACTGGAGAAGGATTCAGCATCTTTTGATGGGAACCTGGGAATAGCCAATGCGTATTTTGCCAGGGGAGAAGCGGGCAAAGCAAAAAATGCAGCAGATAAAACTCTTAGTTATTATACAAATCAGCAGGATGCCATGCAATTTCTAAAAAAAATAGATAAAATTTATGCTCCGGTTTTGGAGGAAAACTTAAGCTATTCTTATGATAATGGAGATAATAAAGCTGTTGCTTCCAGAACAGGAGTAAGGTTTCCGGTAAATTCAAACCTGGAATTTTCGGGTGCTTTTACATATAGAGAGACGAAAAATTCAACTACAAATTTGGAGGCCGCTTCTAATCAATTCGATTTGGCAGGGTTGTATAGGCTGTCGCCTGTTTTTAGCTTAAAAGCCCGTGGCGGATTTGTTACTGCAAATTCTTCTCAAACCGATTATACCAACCTGGTAGGAGAATTCTCTTTAGCGGTAAAACCTTTTGTTAGAGATGACCTTGAGATAGGTTATCGTAGAGACTTACAGGATTTTAATGCAGAATTATTGAATAGACAAATTGCCGGAAATCATTTGTTTTTAAATAACAATTATACTGCTTCCAATGGTTTAGGCTGGTATTTGCAATATATGTATACCGAGCAAAGTGATGAAAATAACAGGAATCTTTTATTTACCTCTATATATTATAGTTTTATAAAAAAACCAATATTAAAGGGGGGATTCAATTACCAGTATATTAGTTTTAAAAAGCAAATGCCCGAGTTGTATTTTAGCCCGGAAAAATTTCAGGCTGCAGAAGTTTTTATCAACCTCCTGGGAAACGACCCTAATTCCAAATTAAATTACGACCTTACCATAGCTACCGGATATCAGTTTATAGAAAATGAACCCAAGCAATCTACTTATAGGTTTCAGGGAAGGCTTGGTTATAGAATAGGGGATAGGTTTACAGCAGGTGTGTATGGCAACCACTCCAATATCGCATCGGCTACTGCTGCAGGTTTTACTTTTACTGAATTTGGTATTAACCTTAGGTGGCAAATCACTAAGAAACCCTTGTTTAAATTATAATCTTTAAAACCATGGAAATTATTTATAAGTAAGGTGTTATTATATTTTAGATATATTTTCCTATAAAAATATTATATCAACCTAAAAAGGAGGCTGTCTGAAAAGTCTATTCTCGTCAAGCTGAACTTGTTTCAGCTTCTAACATGTTTTTAATTACCAACACGTTAGATCCCCGATAAAGAATCGGGGCAGGCTCTGAAATAAATTCAAGATGATGATTTTAAAACCTTTTCAGACAGCTTCTTTTTTTTGCCCATTTTTATTTCTGCAAGAAAGGTACGTGCTTAAATAAGCTTAGTAAAAAAGATAGATGACAGAAGACACAATGATCTTATAAGCTAAATTGGCATTTAGGCTAATCAATTCGATTTGGCCGGATACTTATACTATGGTTGAATAACTTGCCTGGCTTTTAATTATCCTGAATTTATTCATTTATTGGTCCCAGATAAAGAGGTTTAATCCTTTTTTAGCCTGGACTAAAAGCCAATAAAATAAACTTAAGATTTTTAATTATTTGATGTTGTAGTTTTATGTTTTTCTAACCAAAAAAATAAGCCGGAGAAATTACTCCGGCTTATCAACCTAACCACCTAAAAAGCTTAGTAAGTAACCAGCAAACTAAGCGTAAACTTTTTATTACCATTAATTAATAATATGGCTTTATAAATTCCCGGAGATACATTAAGCTCTACAGGGATTTTTCTGGTAAATGTTTTTGAATTATAGCTTTTAGACCAGATCTTTCTTCCCGTGAGGTCATAAATGTCTAAAAGAGCGCTTTCAGCATCCATAGGGGAAACAATGGTTGTTTTATATTGAAAGGGATTCGGGTAATTAAAAGCTTTTAATTCGGGCTTCTCGTCTAGTAAAGGATCTACTTCGGGTTTTAAGGGCGTAAACTCATCTATAGTAAACATAACATCTTGAAGCCTGATATTGTAATCCTGAAAATTTGAATAATTACCCTTAATTGAAAATACAACTGCCTTAAGGGGTTCACCAGCATAAGTTTTAGAACCATTAGTGAATTCAGATAGATTAAAATTGTTGACTGTAAAATCTTCATTCACTTCCATTTGCAGCCTGTACCTGTTTTCCCAATTTTCAAGATCTTCCGTAACGAGAATGATTTCCATTGGTAATGAGTTTTTTGCATTGAATTGAATAGATTTAAAATCTTCTACTTTAAAAGACTGATCACCGGGTAGAATTGTTCTGAATATGTTTGCAGTGCCATAAATACTTCCACGTGCATAAACATTTCTTTCCAGATGAAAGATGTCCTTTCCGGTTTGAAGGTTCCCGGAAATAATTTGAAATTCATCTACCCGGGTTTCGTTTTCAGAATAATCCATTCCCCAGGGACCATCTGCGAGGTACAGTGCATCTGCGTTTGGTGAATTGTTTCCTTCTATTTGAAAGCCAATATCAAATAATTTTCCAGCCTCAAGGCTAAGTTCCTGTTCAAATTCTGTATTTAGTGCTACGTTTTTTGAAATTTTGGTTTCATCTTCAGTTTCGGTGGTTCGTAAATTTCCGCTTAAATTTAAGCCAGAATCTTTATTTTTATTCTTCACGATCAGGTGAAGCCGGCTGTCTTTATAAAAACCACTTTTAACAAAAACAGTAGGGTACTTGACGGCTACCTCATCGCTTGTCATTGTTTTATATGCATTCAGTTTGTCTATAATATGGCCTGTGATGCTACTAACCTGTCCCATATTGCTTCCCCATATTTGAAAATTTAGGTAGTCTCCTTCAGGATAATCTGAGATATTCCAGTAAGAGTGTAGTTTAGGTTCCTCTGAAATACTTACCGAAAAATTCACAGCATATTCTAATTGTCCGCTGGCTCTTAGCATTTTTAACATTATCAGGTTATAACCTTTAAGTTTAAGAGTTCTAATATCTTCCAGGCTAGATGCGTTTAAGCGGTCGCAAATTACCTTTGAATGATCGTAGATTCCATTTTTGGTTTCAGTCATTAAAGCAGCTGCAATTCTTTTGTTGCCCTGGTAATAGTCGGCAGAAAAGACTTGTGTCGCATTGGTTATGCCCATAAGGTCTTCTGGGCTGGATATTTTTGCAGTTTCTGAACCAAACATACCGGTTTCTGGTATAAGGCTGGTAAGATCATAACCTTTAGAGTTTTTTTGTACTGAATATTTCTGTACAAACTTTTGCTGTTTTGTCTTCTGAAACTTATTATAGCCCGATTTAAGTCTGTTGAAATTTCTTTTAGCAATTAATTTAGCCAAATTACCGTCGCTTTCTAACCCACCTTTATTGGCAGAGGAAACATCTGTTGCAGATTTTACATCGACCAGGTTTTGAGTTTTAATAGCGTCATATGGGTTGGCAGTTACGTAAAAGATAGCATCATTAAAATCCTGATCACACGAAGCATAATCTCTTCTAATATCTTCAAATCCCAGGTAGACTCTCTCATTTTCAGGGTCAGATAGTAAGACTGTATGATGCCTTAAGTTTTCATTGGCTTCAGGATTAAAATCGGGATCGGAATGGATTTGCCACAGCCCCTTTGTTACCTGAGATCCATTCCAGGCATTTGCCAGTAAAATCCAGCCTATCCCGGTTCCCGACTTAAAATCACCAATCTTAACTTTATTTCCTTTCCGTAGGCCGCCGCCGTAACCACTTTCCGAAGCATTGGGAAAGATTATAGTTATTTCATTATCCCTGGGTTGCTTTCGGTTTTTATCATTTATACTATAGGTATAAAACCCAAGAACGTTTTTATACCCGGCACCTTCTTTTACAAAAGTAACCCATACTGTGGCATCTTTTTGCAGTTCAATATTAGTATCATAGCCTGAAGTGATATAATGCGGATTATAATCTGGCACAGGATAACTTTCAGGTAGCGCATTCATTATCATATCCATACTTTCAGTACTTATAACATCATCTACAGGCTCCAGGTATTCTGGTACTCCCTGGGAATCATATTCACCCAAAAAATTGAAGTTTTGGGCAATTATGTACTGGTTAAGAATAAAGAAGAAAAGTAGTAGTAGTTTTTTCATAGTAGATCGATATTTTTAGTTTAAATGCAAACCATCAAAAAAATTGTGCTTTAATGTCTACCCGAAATGCACACCGTACTTTTCCATAACATTTTCGCGAATGTTCTTGATATGCTGTTCTTTACTCTTGGGAACAATAAGCAAGACCTCCTTGTTTTCCAGCACCATATAATCTGTAAGGCCATCTATGAAAACAACTTTATCCTCTTCGGTACGAATAATATTCCTTTTAGCATCTATGGGAATAAACCTTGAATTTACCACAGTATTTAATTCTTCATCAGTTGGCAATTCATCTTGCAAGGAACACCATGTACCCAGGTCATTCCAGGAAAAACCTGCCGGGATAACTTTTACATCTTTAGACTTTTCAATAATTCCATAATCAATAGAAATATTTTCGGCCTTTTGGAAATTGGCAGCTAAAAAACCAGGCTCTTCTGTAGTGTTGAAATACTCCTGTCCGGTAGAAAACAATTGATACATCTGTGGAAGAAATTTTTGAAACTTTTTCAGGATAGATTTGGCTTTCCATACAAAAATTCCGCTGTTCCATAAATATTCCCCAGAAGAAACAAATTGCTGAGCTGTTTGAAAATCGGGCTTTTCGGTAAACCTGGTAACCTTATAAACTTCATTAGAAGTAGCCGGGTTATATTGAATATATCCATAGCCAGTATTTGGAAATGTAGGAGGAATACCAAAGGTTATGATCTTATCGTTGCTTCCAGCCTCAAAAAAAGCTAATTCCATATCTTTTTGAAACTGTTCTTCGGTCTGAATCCAATGGTCGCTGGGAGCAACCAACATTTTAGCCGCAGCATCTTTTTTGTGAATTTTCATTGCAGCAAGCAGGATGCATGGGGCGGTATTTCTCATTACCGGCTCCAGAACAATCTGTTCATCCTTAATTCCTGGGAGCTGGTCTTTAACGATCTCGCTATAGCTACTATTGGTTAGAATATAAATGTTGGCAACTGGAATGAACTTTTGAAGCCTATCAAAAGTAGATTGGATTAAAGTTCTACCACTTCCAAGAATGTCCTGAAATTGTTTTGGGTTTGTTTGTTTGCTTACAGGCCAGAACCTACTTCCAACCCCGCCGGCCATAATTACCGCATAGTTATGATTTTTCATCGCTTCAATTTTAAGTAGTTAGGTATTTCGTTAGTTAAAAATACCTCAGGAAAGCGATAAGCGGATTTTTATTCGATTAAGCCAATTTTTGTATACGCGAATGGGAAGTTTATATAGATGAATGGTTTATAGAAGGTTAAGCCTCTTCATCAATTCAGGTCTATTACTGCGACTTACAGGAACAACATCTTTTTCAATTAGTACACTGTTATCTTCGATATCTATAATATGTTTGGTGTTAATAACAAACGATCTATGAATCTTTAAAAACAGCTCGTCTGGTAATTTATCGGTAATTTTTTTAAGGGTGGAGTGTACCGTATAGTTTTTCTCAAAAGTTTTAATTTGAATGTAATCGCCTTTTGCTTCAATTAGATAAATACTGGGAATATCAATCTTTATTAGTCTTCGGTCTATATTTACGTATAGATTATTATCTGATTTATTAAGGTCAGAAACCGGGTCTTCTGTTTTAATTGAAGGTTTGGCCTTTAGTGCTTTCTGAACTGCTTTGTCAAACCTCTCTTGCGTGATGGGTTTTACCAGGTATCCTAAAATACAATCATATTCAAAGGCCTCTATGGCAAAGCTTTTGTCTGAAGTGGTAAGAATAATATTTGGTGGGTTTTTAATGGTTTGAATGAAGTCAAAGCCCGTAAAATCTGGCATATGTATATCAAGAAAAATAAGATCTGCGCTATCTTGATTTAGGTACTTAATTGCTTGCATGGCATTAGAAAACTCTGCCTCTAATTCCAGATTTGGATTTTTTTCAATTAATTGATTAATGATTAGTCGGGCTGTAGCTTCATCATCGATTATTAAAGACTTCATTGTAAAGATTTTTGGGACTTTATAAACCTAAGCATTTTTTCCAGTACTTCCTCAAATTCAGGCTGTTTATTATTTTGTCCTTCCCTTAATTCGGCCTCATAGAGCTCGGCCAGGTGATAGGCTTTTTCAAAACCTAAAATGCTTATTTTATGTTTTAATTTATGAACACTGTCTGAAGCATTTTTATATGCTCTATTTTGAGTGTTTTTCCTGAACACCTCAATTTCTCCGGGTAATTCTCGTTTTATAACTTTTAAAAGTTCTATTTCAAAATCTTTATCCCCACCAGAAAGTTGTTGGATATATGAGAAATTTGCTTGCTCTTCCATTATAGAAAAATACAAAAAAAATAGGAATATGATACTTTACCGCTAATTGTAAAATATGCGTTACTGTTATGCAGTTTTATTCAAACTAAAATAGAAAGTGGTTCCTATTCCTGTTTCACTTTCCAACCATATCTTTCCATTGTTGAGGTCTATTATTTTACGCACTATACTTAAACCTATGCCGGTAGACTTTTGGTGAGTACTGGCCGAACTAAAAATTTTGAATATTTTTTCGTGATATTCTTTTGGAATTCCGCAACCATTGTCCTTTATAGAGAAAATATACTCTTTATTTTTTTCTTCAACATCTATTTCAACCAAACCTTCGGTTTTATCGATATAATTAACGGCATTACTTATTAAATTTTGGAATAGTTGCTGTATACCGGTTGCATCTGCTTTAATTACGGGTAGTTTATTTTTTATTACCACTTTTATATTTTTTGGGATAAAAATCATAGATAAAATTTCTTCTACAACTTCATGAGCATCTACATTTTCGGCAATTGTCGTGGTGCTGCCAATACTGGAATACTTTAAAATACTCTCGATGAGGTGATCCATTTTTTCCACCTTGTTTTGCATAAGGTCTATATTGGTAACACTTTCTGGTCCTAATTTGTGGGCAAAGTCTTCACGCGTCCAGCTCAATAAAGCAGAAATATTCCTTAGTGGAGATTTAAGATCATGCGAAACCACGTGCGCATAGTCGTTTAATTTTTCGTTCTGGCTTTCCAGACTTTTCAAAAGCTCAACCTGTTTCTCTTCTAACTTTTTCCTGTCGGTTATATCTAAATGTATACCTATGGAGCCAATAACATTTCCATTCACATCGTAATTTGGGGCGCCACTAACTAGCCAGTTACGTATTTCGCCAGATTTCATTCTAACCTTTAGTTCGTAAGAGTCTGATAATCCTTTTCCCCGATCTGAATTTTTGGACAAAACAATATTTTCCTGTTCTTCGTGCAATAAAAGCTGGGAAGCAACTTTTCCTTTTAATTCTTCCTCAGAATAGCCGCTTATGTCACAGAAACTATGGTTTGCCATGAGAATTTTATCGTTGTTGTCTACTTCTATAAGGCCAAGGTTCATATTAGCTATAATATTGCTATACTTTTCCTTTTGAGCCCTTAAGCTTTCTTTATAACGCTTAGGAATGGTAACATCATCATAGCTCCATAAATGTCCTTTGTATACTCCTTCACTATAGATTGGGATATAGCTTCTTTCAAGAATTCTACCATCTTTTAAATGAAGTTCTTCTGCAAGAACTGTTTGTTTATTCTCTAAGAGTTGAGTAATTCCTTCTACAAATTGCTCTGGTTTTTGAAAGTGGTGCTTAGATTCTTCAGCAGCATTGCTACAGTCGGTTCCAATTAGAACTTCCGGTGGTACGGGTATATTAAACATATCGCAGAATTTTTGATTGGTTAAGCTAATATGCCTGGTTTCATCTTCTAACAAAATACCGGTTTCCAGATTCATAATTAGCGTAGCCATTCTATTTTCTGACTCTTTTAATTTTGTGTTTGCTTCTTTCTGCTCTGTAATGTCTTCAACCGTGGCTACCATAAGGTCTGTGATCCCTTTACTGTCTTTTACCCCGGTAACAGAGGTTTTAGCCCATACTATTTCTTTATTTTTAGTGATATATCTCTTTTCAATATTAAACCTATCTATCTCTCCTTTAAACATTTTCTGCCTAAGAATTTTAGATTCTTCAATATCGTCTGGGTGGGTAAGATCCTGAACCTGAACGTTCATAAACTCTTCTTTTGTATATCCTAACATATCACACATTGCCTGGTTTACCATAATTAAACCACTTTCAAGGCTTTTGGATAAGCTTACACCAATAGGAGAGTTTTTAAAGATAATATCCAGTTGTTGCTTTTGCTCCTCCATTAACTTTCTAAGACGCATATCCTCGGTGATATCTCTGGCAATCCCCTGGGCTGCTATGGGATTTTCATTAGAGTCGTAAATAACGCTGGCATTTATCTGAACTGTTTTTTCTTCACCATTTTTAGTGATAATTACAGCTTTATAATTATTAAATTTTCCGTGAGTAATTAACTCTTTAAATGTTTCGAAGGTGTAGTCTAGATACTCTCTTTTTACAAGCTTCACCAGGTTTATAGGTTCTAGGCTTACATTATAACCAAGAAGATCTATTGCAGCCTGGTTCATTTTAATGACATCTCCTGAAAGTTCCATTACCACGTAGGCATCAATAATGTTTTCGAAAACACCTTCAAGTTCAGATGTTTTCCTGTTTAGAAGATCCTCTAATGAATTTTTAGATCTTCTTAATTCTTCAGAGAGGTTATAGAGTTCTGTAGATTTCTCTTCAAGTATGTTTTCTGCTGCTTTTCTGGCTGCTTTTTCACGTTGTAGGGCTCGTTCTAATATTTGAATTTTTTGGTCTAATTGCATGGGGCTGCATATATATCTTAAATTTTACCTGGCTTCCATCATTTTTAATCAATTCTGTTTCAATGTAACAATTTTTATGATAATGCTCAAAGGTCTTTTCCATTAAAGCTTTTGCAAACATATACATGGAACGTTCAGAAAAATACATCATTTCAAGTGAATCTTCTTTCTGATTCATAATTTTGAAAGTAGGTAGTTCGGCCCCGGGATAAATTTTTCGCACCTGTACATGAATGTGATTTTCTACAGATGCCAGCATTTCTATAGGAGAACTGTATAGGCTAAATATATCTTTGTGATGCCTGGTTAGTACTTGAAAAAAAAACTTCCCATAGGCGTAGATAAGATCATTAGCCGGGATACCGGTTTCGATGCTTAGGTTTCCTATAAGTTTCTGCATTTCAAAGAAATCATAGGTACCCACAGAAGTATAAACCCCATTGGATTCGAGTTGAGAAGAAGAGATGATTTTATCCAGGGTTTCGAGTCCAAATTCCTGTTCTACCATATCTAAAAATTCGGTGAATACAATTCCTTTCATGTTAGGCTTTAATTAATTCGTTTAGGCTCCAGTATTCTAGAACAGCTTTTATTTTAGTAACATAATCATCATATTTTAAAGGTTTTATGATGTATCCAGAGACGCCAATTCGATAACATTCCAAAACGTCTTTTCTATTGTTCGAAGTGGTTAAAATAACGGTAGGTATATATTTTAAAACATCATTAGCCTTTAAAATGCGTAGAAATTCTATGCCATTCATTTTGGGCATATTTAAGTCCAGGAAAATTATATCGGGTAAGCTTTGATTGCTCTTTAATATATCTAAAGCCATTTCACCATCCTGGGCTTCGTGGAAAATATGTTTTAGTTCTAATGAACTTAAAGTGCGATTTAATTTCATCACTTCAATTTCATCATCTTCAATAAAAAGTATATTTAATTTCTTTCTCATTTTAGCGAAAATATAGTTAACTAACCTATCAAATATGCTACAAAGATTTTTAAATTAATTTAAATTTCGTTCAGATTTGTTTTAATAACGGTGAATGGTATTTAAGTTTAGATGTAGCGTGATTCATTTAAATATTTTCCCACTCAATTTTTAACGTAAGCCTAAATAAAATATGGTGATTCTTAAAAGGGTTTCTTAGTAGTTGTTACCTTGTTGGCTTACCTGTTTTTTTGACTATTATTTATTGGCACCTCCGAAGGATATAATACCTCGAGACTTACCTCGAAATAAAAAATCTTTTCATTAAATTAATCCCTGTCTTACCAGAAGGGAACTCATTACTATTAAATTCTTTTTCAGGAATTCTCTGTGAATAGAAAGATCTAATTAATAATTATAAGAATTTAGCTTAAGACAAGTGAAAATCTTAAAGATTTTTCAAATCATAATTTTTTATTAAAATTAATTTTGTTTTTAACAAAAAATCAACATAAGTTAGTCAGTAATTTATGGAATGAATAAAAATATTTTCAAAAAATTACATTTTTATATAAACAGATTTAAGTGACATATAGTTTTAATAATAGGTGATTTATATTTTTTCGGGGATGGCTGGCAATATGGTTAAAATGACCTTATGCTATAAAGTCCTTTAGTTCTTCTTTCTAGTTAGAGAGAGATTTGGCTCCTTATTAATTCGTATAGGCTAAGTTTAAGAATGAGCATTGGTTCTCATTTCATAGCTTGTAAGCTGTAAAAAATAATTCTGCCAAGATTATGGATGAATCAAAATCAGTAGATGCAAAACTTATTGAATTAGTAAAAAAAGGTGACCGTTCTGCCTTTAGAACAGTCTTTGATTTATACGAAAAGAGGTTGTATGCTTTTGTGTTTTCCATTACCAAATCGCACTATTCTACAGAAGAGCTGTTGCAGGAGATTTTTATTAATCTGTGGCAAAAGAAAGCTGATATAAAAACCTCTTTGTCTTTTAATGCCTTTATTTATACCATAGCCCGCAACCTTACCTATAATCATCTACGTAAAATAGCTAATCAGGAGAATTTGAAACAAGAATTATGGAAAAATATAGCTTTTCTTAATGATGTAGAAAACAAATTGATATACTCGGAATATCAGGATATTCTTGAAGATATTTTAGCGGGCCTTCCTCAAAAGAAGCGTAGCATTTTTATATTATCCAGGAATGAAGGGAAGAGCAATCAGGAGATTGCTGATTTACTGAATATATCAAAGAAGACAGTAAAAAACCATCTTTGGGAAACCCTAAAGCAGATTAAGGTTGAGCTACAACCACATCTCGGGCTTCTATATCCTGCTTTTTCCTACTTTTTATCCTAAACCTTCCCTCCTTAAAATTAAAATATTCGAATAAAATTTAGATTTATTTGGGACTTTTTGTGTTTTGATGTGTATTACTATTAAACACAAGGTTTAAATCGTTAAATGATTAACAAAAAATATATCGATGAGCTTTTGGATAAGTTGGTGAATAACCAGCTTACAGAAGAAGAGTACCATAAACTCATCGCTATTATAGATAAAGCGGAAAATCAGGAAGAAATAAAAGGAATTTTGGGAGAATACCTGGAAACCGAAAAAGCTCCTGGTTTTGCTTCTAATAGAAATGAAAAGGATGTAGACAAGCTTTTTAACCGTATAATGAAAAGCATAGATGAAGATGAGTTAGAAGTTAAAGGAAAGGAAACCTGGGTAGGAAAAATTTCTATACATCAATTTTATAAAGTAGCTGCTGTTTTAATCTTTTTGGTCGGATTATTTTATTTTTTCAATAACGATGCTTTTATATCGCAAGATACTGCCATTACAACTTCCGGCAGTATAGATAAAGATAATGTTATACTTAAGTTAGCAGATGGTGAGGTGGTAGTTATATCACAAAATGAGCAAAAAGAAATTCTGGGTAGAAAAGGGGGAGTAGTTGCAGAGCAAAATGGAAGTTGGTTAACATACACGGGTAAAAACAAAACTAAGAAGGTTTCATATAATGAATTGTCAATTCCATATGGTAAAAAATTTGACCTGGTTTTAGCCGATGGAACCCGTGTAACACTTAATGCCGGAAGTTGGATTAAGTATCCTGTAGAGTTTTCCAAAGATGGAAGTAGAAAGGTGTTTTTTAAAGGGGAAGCATATTTTGATGTTGCGGAGGACAAAATTAGACCATTCGTAGTAAAAACAGGTGCAGTTGGCGTTGAAGTTCTGGGTACCGAATTTAATGTCTCAAATTATCCCGAGGATAGCCAAATTAATACTGTTTTAGTTGAAGGTTCGGTGAAAATAAGAGCAAAGAACAATAAAGATGATAAAACTTCTTCCAGGTTGCTTCTTCCAGGGCATAAAGCAGCCTGGAGTAATAAAAATGGCAGCATGACCATGGAGAAAGTAGATGTTTCAAAATATATCGCCTGGAAAGAAGGTATCCTAAGATTTGAAAATATGCAGTTTAGTGATATAAGGAGAAAATTGGAACGGCATTTTGGTGTAAGTATAAAAAATAATAATCAAGTTCTAGAAAGGCAGGTTTATACAGCTACATTTAAAGAAGAAAGTATAGAGGAGATCCTAAACGCTTTCAAAGAAGACACTCCTTTTGAATTTGAATTGAACGATAATAGAGTAATAATTAAAACTGATTAATTTCTAAAACCAAAAAAATAAATATGAGTTGAATTAAATAATTTGAAATCTAAAAAGAAATCACTTGTATAAAAAAACCGGAAAATGTTGGCCCATTTCCCGGCTTGAAAAAGTGATCTAAGCAAATAAGTTAAATCACCTAACCACTACAAAAGTATGAAAAAAAAACACTATTCGTGTAGGCTTTCCCATTCTGAAAAGCTACCTAACCTTAGCCTAAAAATGAAACTAACTACACTTTTATTAATTATTTCATTATTTAAAATTCATGCGAATACTTATTCCCAGGACAAGAAAATCACCTTAGAAGTTCAGAACGCAACAATAAAAGAGGTTTTTCGTGAAATAGAAGATCTTTCAGAGTTCAGGTTTTTGTATAATCAGAATAAAGTAGATGTTAATCGAAAGGTTTCCTTAAATGCTTATAAAAAACCTATTTCTGATATCCTTGATTCTTTATTTTCCGAGACCGATATTTATTTTAAAGTAAAGAAAAAGCAAATTATCCTTAAAGAAGGAAAACCTAAAGAAAAGCTTATCCCAGGCACTAGTAATGTAATGCAGGAAACGATCACAGTTACCGGTACAGTTACTGAAGCAGAAACCGGTATGCCTATACCGGCAGCAAATATTTTGGAAAAAGGAACTTCAAATGGCGTAATGAGTGATTTTGACGGGAATTTTTCAATTAAAGTGCCGGCAGATGCAATTTTGCAAATAAGTTATATAGGTTATGCTACCAAAGAAGTTAATGTTAATGATCGTAACGAAATCGATATCGTGTTAGAAGAGGACGCTGCTGCTTTGGAAGAAGTGGTTGTAGTGGGGTATGGAACTCAAAAAAGAGAGAATATTGTTGGATCGGTCGCAACGGTAGGCGGTGAAGATATCCAGAAATCGGCTAATTTAAATGTATCAAATGCAATTACTGGTAGAGTTGCTGGTGTTGTGGCTACACAAGGTAGTGCTGAGCCAGGGAATGATAATTCTAACATAAGAATTCGAGGAACAAATACACTTGGTGATAGTAGCCCACTAGTTGTGATTGATGGTATACCGGCAAGACCCGGAGGATTTGCTCGTTTAAACCCGGCAGATATAAAAGATATCTCAGTACTTAAGGATGCTTCTGCTGCCATTTATGGGGCCCGCGCGGCTAATGGTGTAATTTTGGTTACCACGAAGCGGGGAAAAGAAGGTAAACCTGAATTTTCCTACAATTACAATTTAGGGTTTACTCAACCCACAGTTATACCTGATCTGGCAGATGCATCACAATATGCCGAGATGAGAAATGAACTGGAAATATATAAGTTGCCAACAAATGAATGGCAATCTGCCAAGAATGGATTTGAAACATCAGGAGTATATACAAGACCTGATGGTAGTGAGGTTTTAGCTCCATTTACGCCAGAGGAATTTCAAAAGATAGCTAGTGGAGAAGACCCTTGGAGTTATCCTAATACAGATTGGTTTGGGGAAACATTAAAGGAATGGTCTACTCAACAAAAGCATAATATGCAAATTAGCGGAGGTACTGAAGATCTGAATTTTTTGGCTTCATTGGATTATCAAGATCAAGACGCTTTCTATAAAAATTCAGCAACCAATTACCAGCAGTATGGTTTACGAATAAATATGGATGCTAATATTAACGAATATATTAGTGCTAAAATTGGAGTTTTAGGAAGAGAAGAAGATCGTAATTACCCTACACAATCTGCAGCTGCCGTTTTTAGGATGTTAATGAGAAGTAGCCCTTTGTCTAACGCTTATTGGCCAACGGGCGAACCTGGACCTGATATTGAATTTGGGCAAAACCCGGTAGTTATTACTACAAATCAAACCGGTTATGATAGAGATAAGAGATATTATTTTCAAACAAATGGGCAGGTAGAGATTGAAGTTCCGGGTGTTGAAGGGCTTAAATTTACCGGTACGGCTTCAGTAGATAAATATATTAGACAAAATAAACGTTGGGAAATTCCCTGGTATTTATATACATGGCAAGGAGAGTATCAGGATGACGGTGAAACACCGGCATTAGTAGAGGGACAAAGAGGTCCTGCAGAGCCTAACCTAAATCAGTCTAGTGAAGATCAATTAAATATTCTTTTAGGAGGAGTGTTAAGTTACGATCGAAAGTTTGATGATCATGAGATAAATATTTTGGCCGGGGTAAACCGGGAAACTATAAAGAATGAAAGTTTTGGAGCATTTAGAAGATATTTTCTTTCTACTTCAGTAGATCAAATGTTTGCCGGAGGGCAGGAAGAAATCAATAATACAGGTAGTGCATACGAACGTGCTAGATTGAATTATTTTGGACGAGTGGGGTATAATTATAATCAAAAATATCTTGCCGAATTTCTATGGAGATACGATGGCTCCTATATGTTTCCTAAAGAAACAAGATATGGATTCTTTCCCGGAGTTATGTTAGGATGGCGTATATCTGAAGAAAACTTTTGGAAAGACAATATCCCGGTTGTTAATTTCTTGAAGCTAAGGGGTTCCTGGGGGCAAATGGGTAATGACAATGTAACTTTTGATGGGAACCTCGCTGAATATCAATTTTTGTCAACTTATGGTTTGGGGTCTTACGTTGCGGGCGGAGCTGTAAATCAAACTCTTTATGAATCCCGTGTTCCTAATACTTTAATCACTTGGGAGGTAGCAAACAATTATAATATAGGTTTAGACGGTCAAATTTTTGATGGTTTGATCAATTTTGAATTTGATGCTTTTCTTAATAAGCGTTCTAGCATCTTATGGAGGAGAAATGCTTCTATTCCTCAAAGTACCGGTATGACATTGCCTGCAGAAAACATCGGAGAAATAGAAAACAGAGGTTTTGATTTTAATATTGGGCATGCTGGGAACGCGGGTGAAGTATCATACAGCGTTAATATTAATGGTGGCTATGCAAAGAATAAAATCATTTTCTGGGATGAAGCTCCGGGTGCTCCCGAATGGCAGAAAACTACAGGTAGAACAATAGGTTCTGGTCTATATTACATTTATGATGGTGTCTTTAAGGATGAGCAGGATATTGCTAATAATACCCTGGATTATAGTGAGGTTACTAATACTTTAAGACCTGGAGATATGAAGTATGTTGATTATGATGGTGATGGTGCCATAACGGGAGACGATAGGGTACGTCGAGACAAAAATACCACCCCCACATTTCAGGGAGGTTTAAATCTCGCAGCTTTTTATAAGAATTTCGACTTATCAATATTATTTCAAGGTGCTGCTGGCGGTGAGTTAAGGGTAGGAACAGATGAAAGTGGATCTATTGGAAACTATTTAGAGGAAGTTTATGAAAATCGTTGGTCCATAGATAAGCCTAGTTCTGTTCATCCTAGAATTACAGATCGTGGCAATCAATATTACTCTTATGGAAATACATACTGGTTGCAAAGCAGCGATTATATTAGGTTGAAAAATATAGAATTAGGCTATACGCTACCTAATGAATTAGGTGAGAAAGTAGGTGTAAGTAGTCTTAGAGTTTATGCTAGTGGGTTTAATCTATTAACCTGGAGTGGAATGAAAGCTTTAGATCCGGAAGCAACTAGTTCTACCGGGCAGTACTATCCGCAGTCCCGAATTATAAATTTAGGGGTAGCTATAACTTTTTAAATGAAATTATATAAAATTAAAAATAATAAGATGAAAAATATAGGAATTTATCTGCTTATGTTATTTTCAATAGTAGGATGTAATGATGATTTTGTCAATACTCAACCTTTAGACGAATTCTCACAATCGGCTGTTTGGAAAGATCCTGCTTTAGCTGAAGCATTTGTTTTAGACATTTATGGAGGATTAGGACAGGGTGGTTTTGATGAACAAATGCTAGCTTCCCTTTCAGATGAGGCATTATTTACTCATCCTGGTAGGGGAATAAACACTATAACCGAATCGCGTTCTTCACCTTCAGACCGTGGATTTATAAACTACACCTATAACTGGGGAAACCTATACAGCCGTATTCGAGCAGCCAATATAGCATTGGAAAATTTAGAAGAACCTGAATTTGACAATGAAGAGATGGTAAATAAATTAAAGGGGGAAGCCTTATTCTTAAGGGCTTACTATTACCATAACCTTTTGAGGATGCATGGAGGAGTGCCAATAATAGATAAAGTTTATACCTTAGATTCTAATGATTTTGAAGTACCTAGAAATACATTTGAAGAAACAGTAAATTTTATAGTATCAGATTTAGAGCTTGCCTCCAGTCTTTTGGCAGATAATTTTATAGAAGGCCGTGCAAGTCAGGCAGCAGCTTTGGCGTTAAAAGCACGTGTTCTGTTATATGCAGCAAGTGATTTGCACGATATCTCAATTGCATCTGCAAAATCGCCTGTCATTTCAGATTTTTCCAATCCAGAATATCTTGGGTATACAGAGGGTAACCAGATGGAAAGATGGAAAAGAGCACAGGAGGCTGCAAAAGCAGTTGTAGATTTAAATAGAGGGTATAAGCTTAATCATTCACAGCCTGTCTCACCTAATGATGGAACTCAAAACTATTTATCAATTTCGCTTGGCGGAGGTAGTGCAGTAGGAGATCCGGCAGCAGCGTCAGAATTACTATTTGCTCGCTATTTTATAGCTTCAAAAAATGAAAGTGGTCAGCGAATAGGCCTTTTTAATGGTCCAAATGGTTATCATAACTGGGCAGGCAATACTCCAACACAAAATCTTGTCGATAAATACGAATTATTAGATGGCACCGAATTCGATTGGAATAATCCATCTCAGGCAAACAGACCTTACAGCGACAGGGACCCAAGGTTTTATGCAACAATCTTATATGATGGTGCCGATTGGAAGCCAAGAACATCTGATGTAGCTGGAAGTGACCCATATAATCAAATACAAACAGGAACTTATGAAATTAATGATGGTACCTGGAACGGTTTAGATACACGAAATAGTGCTATTGAGGATTGGAATGGTACTAGAACCGGCTATTATATGCGTAAATTTATTGATCCAGACCCTTCTATTGTAGACCAAAATACAAGACAGCAAATTCCATTTCCCTTATTGCGATATACAGAAGGGGTGTTAAATTATGTTGAAGCTTCCTTAGAGTTAGGAGAAGAAGATATTGCTAAAGAATGGTTGAATAAGATCCGTTTTAGAGCAGGAATGCCTGCAATTCAGGCTTCCGGTGAAGAATTGATGCAAGAATATAGAGAAGAACGAATGTTGGAATTGGTTTATGAAGAACATCGTTTTCACGATGCAAGACGCTGGCTAATTGCCCCGGAAACAATAGGACAACAGGTAAGAGTAGTGGATATTAATGGAGATTTAAAGTCGGGCGCAGATGTGGATATTTATCGTTATGACCCAACACTTTATGAATATACCTATGATGTAAGAGATCTTAATCCTGGTATCGAAAATCGTCAATGGTTAGATAAAATGTATTTTATAGCTATACCAAGGGACGAAATGAACAGAAATGCTGAGTTAGTCCAAAACCCTGGTTATTAATTCCCTGGTGAATTGGAGACTATGCTTAAAGTAAATAAAATGAAAAGTATAATTTCAGTGTTTTTGCTATCCTTCTTGTTTTTTTCTTGTAAGGCACAAAATCCAGAAAATTTTGATTCTTACAGTTTGTTTAACGGCAAGAATTTATCTGGATGGCATATAGACGTTCCTGAAATGGACAGTAATGCTCAATCAAAAAGCCCTTTTATTGTTCGTGACAAAATGTTGGTGAGCCTTGGTACTCCAGGAGGCCATTTAATCACAGATTCGATTTATGAAAACTATAGATTAAATTTAGTATATAGATTCCCGGGAAACCCCGGGAACTGTGGTGTCCTGGTTCATGCATCTACCCCACGAGCTCTATATGATATGTTTCCAAAATCTATAGAGGTACAAATGCAGCACAAAAATGCAGGTGATTTTTGGTGTATAGTAGAAAATATAGAAGTGCAGGATATGGAAGAACGACGTGGTCCAAAAGAAAAATGGGGCACAACCGAAGGTAAAAGCCGCAGAATTAAAAATTTAACCAACGAATCTGAAAATCCTTTAGGAGAATGGAATAAGATGGTTATAGAGTGCCGAGCTGATAAGATAAAAGTATGGGTGAATGGTGACTTAGTTAATGAGGGGTTTAATTCCAGCACCCAACGTGGGCGAATAGCAGTTCAAGCAGAAGGTGCTGAAGTTGAGTTTAAGAAAATAGAAATTACTCATTTATAATTAAGCAAGTGTTATTGATTATAGCTGAATGAGTATGTAAAAAATGAAAAATGAATTTTAAACTACTACTATTTTTATCTTTTGTAACCACTAATCTATTTTCCCAGGAAAGATCCCCAAAAGATTACGTTCAAAAAATAGATGGATCAGAATATGTTATTCCTATGGTCTGGATTCCGAAGGGGAAATTTAAAATGGGAAGTCCGGCAGATGAAAATAAAAGGAGAGAAGATGAAGGTCCCGTTCATACTGTAGAGATCGCTGGTTTTTGGATGTCCCAATATGAGATTACCTGGGAATTATATAAACTATTTCTAAACAGGGAAATAGATACCGTGTCTAAAAATATAGAAAAGTCTGATATTGAGATTGAAATCGATGCTATATCCGGAGCCACTATTCCTTATGTAGATATGAGTTTGGGAATGGGTACAGATGAAGGCAAGCCAGTTGTAAATATAACTCATCATGCCGCTTCTAAATTCTGTAAATGGTTATCGGCTAAAACGGGTCATTTCTATCGGTTACCTACTGAAGCTGAATGGGAATATGCGGCACGTGCCGGTACCAATACAGCATATTATTTTGGAGATAATAATAAAGAGCTGGATAAATATGCCTGGTACTATGCCAATAGTAACGGTACTTACCATAAGGTTGGTCAAAAAGAGTCAAACCCCTGGGGGCTTTATGATATGTACGGTAATGTGGCAGAATGGACTTTAGATCAATATTTACCGAAAGCTTATCAAAATAGAAATTCTATCACTAAAAATCCAATCGAATTCCCCATAGAGGAATATCCTAGATCGGTGAGGGGTGGTTCTTATTTAGACGACAATCAGGATTTGAGAAGTGCATCCCGTATGGCCTCTACTGAAAACTGGAAAATGAGAGATCCACAGTTTCCTAAAAGCAAGTGGTGGAATACCGATGCTCCCTTTGTAGGTTTTAGGGTAGTGAGAATAGAGGACATTCCTTCAAAAAATGAATTAGAGAAATATTGGGGAGAAGAAACACCTTAAACATTAAAAAATTACAAAATGAAAAATTCTAAAAAGAACCAGAAATCAATTTTAAAATCTTCCAGAAGAGACTTTGTAAGAAACTCAAGTATTGTTGCAGCCGGGATGATGCTGCCCGGAATGGAAATGAGTGCCATGGCAAATGTTTTTAACGAAAAGACCTTAAAACTTGCAGTGGTAGGTTGTGGTGGTAGAGGAACAGGTGCCGCAAATCAGGCTTTAAAAGCCGACGAAAATGTTCAATTAGTAGCTATGGCTGATGCTTTTGAAGACCGTTTAAGCGGTAGTCTTCAAAGCCTTGAAAAAGAATTTGAAGGTAGCAAGAAAGTCAATGTTCAGAAAAAACATCAATATGTAGGTTTTGATGCTTATAAAAAAGCTATTGATGAGGCAGATGTTGTAATTCTTACCACTCCCCCTGGTTTTCGTCCATATCACTTCGAATATGCCATTAATGCCGGAAAACACGTATTTATGGAAAAACCGGTTGCAACCGATGTACCGGGAATACGCAAAGTATTAGAAATGGCGAAAATTGCAAAGGAAAAGAAATTGAACGTAGTAGTTGGACTTCAACGGAGATATCAAAATAATTACCTGGCAATTGCCGAACAAATAAAACAAAATAAGGCCGGTAAAATTATGTCTGGCCAGGTTTATTGGAATAGTGCTGGGGTTTGGGTAAACCCAAGAAAAGCTGGGCAGAGTGAAATGGAGTATCAAATGCGAAACTGGTATTATTTTAATTGGCTATGTGGAGACCATATTCTTGAGCAGCATATTCATAATATTGATGTTGCTAACTGGTTTATTGGAGAATATCCTATTTCTGCTCAAGGAATGGGAGGTCGTTTGATAAGAACAGGGCCTGAACACGGAGAGATTTTCGACCATCATTTTGTAGAGTTTAAGTACCCTGGTGGTGCAGTAATTTCCAGCCAGTGTAGACACCAGCCAGGTACCTGGTCTAAGGTAGGTGAGAAGTTTCAGGCTAGCAAAGGAACTGTAGATATGAATGATGCGGGTGCAGCAAGTATAACCGATCTTGATGGAAATGATTTGTTTAGATACCGGGGGCAAAGAGACCCTAATCCTTATCAGGTAGAGCACGATAAACTATTTGCTTCAATAAGAAATAATGAGGTTATTAGTGATGCCGAGAATGGCGCTAAAAGTACAATGACCGCTATAATGGGAAGAATGGCTACTTATTCGGGGCAGGTAATTAACTGGGAAGAAGCATTGAAATCTCAGGAGGTTTTAATGCCTAGGGATGTGACCTGGAATTCCACCCCACCTACATTACCGGGAGAAGATGGTTTATATCCTGTACCCAAACCAGGTAAAACAAAAGTTCTGTAAATTAAAATATACTCTTATTTGAAAAATCATCATTATAATTAATTTTTATTCAACTTATATTATGAAGCGCATAAACGTAATTTTACTGGCTTTTTTATTTCCCATTCTATTTTCATGTAAGCACCAAAATAAACAAAAGGACGACGCCAGTAGTTTAATAGCCGAAACCGTTAATAATGCTGAACCTTTTTTTAAAATTTCACTGGCCCAATGGTCACTTAACAAACCTATTTTTGCCGGCGATTTAGACCCGATGGACTTTGCTGAAAAAGCAAAGGAGATGGGTTTTGATGGGATTGAGTATGTGAGTGGCTTTTATTCAGCAAGAATAAAGAATTCTGAAAACCCTGAAATAGCATTTCAGCAAACCCTGGATACTCTAAAAGCGAAAAGTGAAGAATTTGGAGTGGAAAATGTATTAATTATGATAGATGGCGAAGGAGATTTGGCATCTTCTAACAAAGACAAGCGTGAAAGTGCTGTAGATAATCATAAAAAATGGGTAGATGCAGCCCAATATCTGGGAGCGCACTCTATTCGGGTAAACTTATTTGGTTCCCGGGAGCCTGATGAGTGGAAAAAATCGGCTATAATGGGCTTGCAGGCCCTTAGTAAATATGCTGCAGAAAAAGGCGTTAATATTTTAGTTGAAAATCATGGACACCTATCTTCTAATGCCGAACTTTTGGTAGCAGTGATTGAGGCAGTTAATATGGATAACTGCGGCACTTTACCAGATTTTGGGAATTTCTGTATAAAAAGGTCTGAAGGCAATTGTGCAGAGGAATACCCAAAATATCAGGGGATCAAAGAAATGATGCCATATGCCAAGGCTGTAAGCGCAAAATCTTACGACTTTAATGAGAAAGGAGAAGAAACCACCTTGGATTATAAACGAATAATGAAAATAGTTAAAGATGCTGGTTATAATGGTTATGTAGGAGTGGAGTATGAAGGTTCAAGGCTTTCGCCAGAAGAAGGCATAATAGCAACAAAAAATATTCTTCAGAAAGTTGGGAAAGAATTAAATCAATAAAATATAACTTATAAAAGATAAAGCCGTAAGCCAATCATTAACTAATATGTTCCTAAAGGTTGTATTTCAGATTTATGGTTGGTTTCGGTACATTTTAAGTTGAAAATTAAGCTTAGCTCTTGCACAAACCATTACATAATCTGGGATAAATTTGTTGTTTGTGCTACAGGATTACTATTGATAGATTTTGAAATACAAAAACATTCTCAGTATGCTTTAGGTGTTGGGAATAATTTTCTTATCTAATAGTTGAATTGCAGAATGAAAATTAAGCTTGCCACTTTTTTCGTAAACAAAATATAGAAGCGATATAATGATTAACTAAATTAATGATATGAGAAAAATTAGTTTAATAATAACAATGCTTGCCGTAGTGGCAATTGCCTGTAAACACGATAACAAAGGGGATAAGCAGAAGAATTTTGTTGAAGAGAAAGACGCTATAGGAACAAATAAATCTGAAGAGCTTTGGAGTCAACTTTTTAATGGTGAAAATTTGGATGGTTGGAAAGCCTTTAATGCTGATTCAATTTCAAGCCAGTGGCAGGTGAAAGACGGCGTTATTGTTTTTACTCCTGCCCCGGGAAAACGAACGAGTACAGAAAACCTTATCACTAAAAACACTTATACCAATTTTGAGCTTTCGCTAGAATGGAAAATTTCAAAAGGAGGAAATAGTGGGATTATGTGGGGAGTACAGGAAGGTGAAGCTTTTTCTGAACCTTATTTAACAGGACCGGAAATTCAAATTTTGGATAATGAATTACATCCAGATGCCACGAATGGCCCAATTAGGCAGGCAGGAGCGCTTTATGATATGATGCCACCAAAAAGCGATAAAACCAAAAATGCGGGAAAATAGAATAAAACCGTGATTAAAATTGATCATAACACCAATAAAGGGTCTGTTAGGTTAAACGGTTTTACCATAAACGAATTTCCTGTACACGGTAAAGAATGGAAGGATATGGTTAAATCTTCTAAATTTAAAAACTGGGAAAACTTTGGGAAAACCCGCAAAGGCCATATAGCCCTTCAAGATCACAGCGATAAAGTGTGGTTTAGAAATATTAAAATTAAAGAATTATAAAAGGGAATTAACCTTATTTTGCAGTACTGTGAATAGAATAAAAAAGTAGGAGTACTTTATAGGTTTATTTGAAATCCTTATTAAACCTCTAAAAATCAAATCTAAAACATTAAATTATCATGATAAAACAAATACCATTTTCTACCATTTTAATACTCTTTATTTCTATTAATTTTGGAGGTTGTTCCTCGCAAATTTCAGATGAGTGGGAACCACTATTTAATGGTAAAGACCTTAATGATTGGGACATAAAATTTAAAGGTCATCAACTTGGGGAAAATTTCGGGAATACTTTTAGGGTTAATGATGGTCTTTTACAAGTAAGGTATGATGAGTACGAAAATGGGTTTGATGATAAATATGGACATATATTTTATAAAGAAGCTTTTTCAACTTATTTATTGGGTGTTGAATACCGTTTTATAGGAGATCAAGTAAAGAATGGTCCGGGATGGGCCTACCGCAATAATGGTATTATGATTCACGGTCAGAAACCTGAAACCATGGACAAACACCAGGACTTTCCCAATTCTGTTGAAGTGCAATTATTGGGTGGGAATGGGAAAGATGAAAGAACAAATGCCAACATATGTACTCCAGGTACCCAATTTGTTATGGACGGGAAGCTTATTACTAATCACTGCACCAATTCAAATTCCAAAACTTTTGCCGGAGATCAATGGGTGCGTGTTGATGTGTTAGTTGTACGCGATTCTTTAATTGTACATTATGCAAATGGAGAAGAAGTACTTAGATATGAGAAACCACAAAACGATAAAGGTACATTATTAACAGGAGGAACTATTTCGCTGCAAAGCGAAAGCCACCCTACAGATTTTAGAAAGGTGGAAATTGTAAATCTTGAAGATTATGCAAGCGATTCTCAAACACTTAAAACCAAAGTAGATAAATTATTAAAAGATAGAAATAATAGATCATAGAAAAAATAGCTATAAGTATTAATTTATTAGCATCGCCACAGGGTATCATAGCCCCCAGGTAGTTTAATAAAGTTTATTAATATTACTTTTAATTGAAAACACTATAATAATGAAGGTCTTAAACGGTAGGTCTTCTATCTGGGTGATACTGGATTTTTTTAAGAGAGTGTTTGGAAGATTTAATTTTATAAGGGGATTAAGGTTGTCTTGAGAGTGTAAAATAAACTCTGTCTGAATTGAATTATTTATTAATTTCATTCATACAGAATTATGGCAACAAAAGAACAACAAGAATTCGAGAAAAAGGTGCTTGACCAGTTCATGTCAGGCAAAAGCCTTTTTGGTGCAGACGGTGCTTTTGCACCGATGCTCAAGAACGTTATTGAGAAGGCCCTTCAGGCAGAGATGGACTCTCATCTAAGTAGTGATGAACGCTCCAAAGGGAATAAACGCAATGGCAAGGGAAAGAAAAAGCTTAAAAGTGGCTTTGGCTCTTTTGACATTGAAACCCCTGAAGACCGTCAAAGTAGCTTCCAACCGGAACTGGTTAAAAAGCGACAGACGATTCTGGCTGATAATCTTTCAGAAAAAATTATCGGTCTTTATGGACTTGGAATGAGCTACCGTGACATCTCGGGTCATATCAAAGAAATGTACGATACCGATATTTCCCATACGGTTTTAAGCCAGATCACCGATCAGATCATTCCTGATATCAAAGCCTGGCAAAGTCGTCCTTTAGAACCCCTTTACTGTATTGTTTGGCTTGATGCCATGCATTATAAAGTTAAAGTGGATGGAAAGATTGCCCACAAAGCACTTTATAACATCCTGGGTATTACCAAAGAAGGGAAAAAGGAAATCCTGGGGATGTATATCTCTGAGAGCGAAGGTGCTAATTTCTGGCTACAGGTTTTAACCGACCTTCATAACCGTGGATTACAGGATATCTTAATAGCCTGTACAGATAATCTCAAAGGCTTTACACAAGCCATCTTAAGCGTTTATCCAAAGGCTCAGGTTCAGCTTTGTATTGTACACCAAATCCGTAATTCATTGAAGTATATTGCCTCTAAAGATCAAAAAGAGTTTATGAAAGACCTGAAAAAGGTCTATAGGGCTGTCACTAAAGATGTAGCCGAAGATGAGCTATTGAACCTGGAAGGGAAATGGGGTAATAAATATCCTGTAGTTATTGAAAGTTGGCAGCGTAACTGGGAACAGCTATCCCAGTATTTTGAGTATACAGAACCCATTAGGAAGATTATTTACACCACTAATGCCGTAGAGGGCTTCCATCGGCAAATCCGGAAAGTTACCAAAACCAAGGGTGCTTTCACCACTGATATGTCGCTGCTAAAGCTAGTCTACCTGGCCACACGAAACATTGAGAAGAAATGGACCGCTCCTTTGCATAATTGGAGCCTTACGATTCAGCAATTTTATATTAAATTTGGAGACCGGATACCGCTGGACATAAACGCCAATTCCTCTGGGGCTAGCCCCAGAGGAATTGAAACATCAGACAGAGTTTAATTTACAGACCC
>NZ_JAEHOK010000026.1 GCF_016236915.1 Salegentibacter maritimus | reverse complement strand
GAGAGTGTAAAATAAACTCTGTCTGAATTGAATTATTTATTAATTTCATTCATACAGAATTATGGCAACAAAAGAACAACAAGAATTCGAGAAAAAGGTGCTTGACCAGTTCATGTCAGGCAAAAGCCTTTTTGGTGCAGACGGTGCTTTTGCACCGATGCTCAAGAACGTTATTGAGAAGGCCCTTCAGGCAGAGATGGACTCTCATCTAAGTAGTGATGAACGCTCCAAAGGGAATAAACGCAATGGCAAGGGAAAGAAAAAGCTTAAAAGTGGCTTTGGCTCTTTTGACATTGAAACCCCTGAAGACCGTCAAAGTAGCTTCCAACCGGAACTGGTTAAAAAGCGACAGACGATTCTGGCTGATAATCTTTCAGAAAAAATTATCGGTCTTTATGGACTTGGAATGAGCTACCGTGACATCTCGGGTCATATCAAAGAAATGTACGATACCGATATTTCCCATACGGTTTTAAGCCAGATCACCGATCAGATCATTCCTGATATCAAAGCCTGGCAAAGTCGTCCTTTAGAACCCCTTTACTGTATTGTTTGGCTTGATGCCATGCATTATAAAGTTAAAGTGGATGGAAAGATTGCCCACAAAGCACTTTATAACATCCTGGGTATTACCAAAGAAGGGAAAAAGGAAATCCTGGGGATGTATATCTCTGAGAGCGAAGGTGCTAATTTCTGGCTACAGGTTTTAACCGACCTTCATAACCGTGGATTACAGGATATCTTAATAGCCTGTACAGATAATCTCAAAGGCTTTACACAAGCCATCTTAAGCGTTTATCCAAAGGCTCAGGTTCAGCTTTGTATTGTACACCAAATCCGTAATTCATTGAAGTATATTGCCTCTAAAGATCAAAAAGAGTTTATGAAAGACCTGAAAAAGGTCTATAGGGCTGTCACTAAAGATGTAGCCGAAGATGAGCTATTGAACCTGGAAGGGAAATGGGGTAATAAATATCCTGTAGTTATTGAAAGTTGGCAGCGTAACTGGGAACAGCTATCCCAGTATTTTGAGTATACAGAACCCATTAGGAAGATTATTTACACCACTAATGCCGTAGAGGGCTTCCATCGGCAAATCCGGAAAGTTACCAAAACCAAGGGTGCTTTCACCACTGATATGTCGCTGCTAAAGCTAGTCTACCTGGCCACACGAAACATTGAGAAGAAATGGACCGCTCCTTTGCATAATTGGAGCCTTACGATTCAGCAATTTTATATTAAATTTGGAGACCGGATACCGCTGGACATAAACGCCAATTCCTCTGGGGCTAGCCCCAGAGGAATTGAAACATCAGACAGAGTTTAATTTACAGACCCTTATTTGGCTAGGATCAGTAGCTTTTTTGTTTCTATAGTTGGTATTCTGAAGCTTTTCCACTAGTTAAATTGCTAGTAGATGTGGCAATGCAGGTAGATGTACTATTGCGATAAAACCTAAAATCCTTCTTGTTGTATGAGGGGCTTTTATATGGAGAAACCGTAAAAAAGTCTCTTTTAGATCTACAAATACTCTTCTTTCTTATTAAAACAACAAAAGGAGCCTCTGAAGAAAGCTCCTTTTGTTGTTATAAATTAAATGCGAAAAGAAAAAGTGATTATTTCTCGTCGTCATCATCATCGCTTTTTTCCGGAATTTCCACAATTGGTTCATTGTAATCTGAATCGTCATAATCGTCTTCATCAAACTTGGCCATCGTATTTTCCAGGCGTGTACTTACTTTCACCAGGTAAATAGAGTCTTCGGTTTTCACTTCAACCGCTTCAATAGTTTCATTTTTTGCATTTTTAAATGAAATTATATGGTCGTCGTCATAACCATCGGGGTACTTTTCCACCAGGAGTCCAAGTATTTCTGGAGTTAGTTTTTTGTAATCAACAATAATTCGTTTCATAAATAAGTGTTTATGAGGATGTAGTTAGTATATTAAAAATAACATTTTTAAGTAATAAATCAAGCTTTTTGGTAATATTCAAAAGCATTCCAAATTAACTCGTTGGGCACTTTACAGTCTATCACTGTGTTTCCAATATCTTTTAGAAGGACAAAATTTATATTTCCATGAGAATTCTTCTTGTCATATTTCATTAAATCTATGATCTTTTGAATGTCTTCTTTAGAAAATTCAACTCTATCATAAATGTCTAGAATCTTAAGGCTAATTTCTTTTAATTTATCTTCCGGGAACTCCTGAAGTTCTTTAGATAGGTAGGTGGCCAAAATCATTCCAATGGCAATGGCTTCACCATGAAGCAATGTTGTTTTTTCAGGATGGGTTAAAAAGTAAGACTCTATAGCGTGCCCCAGGGTATGCCCGTAATTTAATGTTTTACGCAGGCCATTCTCTTCGGGGTCTTCAGTAACTACTTTTGCTTTAATTTCTACCGATTCTTTAATTATGCCATCGAGATCCTCTAGCGTAAGCCCACTTAGATTAGTCACTTTATTCCAATAATCTTCGCTACTAATTAAAGCGTGTTTTAAAATTTCTGCCAGTCCGCTTCGCATTTCCGTTTGTGGTAGGGTACCTAGAAATGTAGGATCAATTAGTACCATTTCAGCATGATTAATTACGCCAATTTGATTTTTAAGATTACCCAAATCAACCCCGGTTTTACCCCCTACAGAAGCGTCTACCATAGCCAGTAGGCTGGTGGGAACATTTATATAGCTTATGCCTCTTTTAAAGGTAGAAGCCACAAAACCACCTAAATCGGTTACCACGCCACCGCCAAGGTTAATCATAAGGCTTTTACGATCGGCATCTAAATCAGACAATGCATTCCATAGTCCCGTACAGGTTTCCAGATTTTTATTTATTTCTCCCGCTTCAATTTCTAAAATTTCAATAGCTTCCTGAAATTCTATTTTTTCTGAAAAAACGGCCAGGCAATCCCGGTGTGTATTATTATCTACCAAAAGAAAAATTTTTGAAAGGTTTTCTTCTTTTAAAAAAGTATTTAATTTAATAAAACCATCTTCCTGGAAGTATACCGGACCTTTATTTGCTGCACTATGGGACATAGTTTTTAACGTTTTTAGTATTTAAAATATGGCTTCGAAAATAAGCAGAAATATTCATAATAAAATCAAACTTCAATAATTATATTTGCTACCATTAAGATACGCCCATGATCAAGAGAAAAATCTTTAACGATACAAAAACAGCTTTTAAGTTGAAATCTGATTTAGAGCTGGACCGTGCTATATTTTTGTTTAGCATGATGAATAGGAAAACGTTGGTAGATGCGGGTTCCTGGTTAACTAAGTTTTCATTGAAACTACATTTACCGGTAGAAGGTATAATTAAAAAAACCATTTTTGAACAGTTTTGTGGGGGAATTACCGAAGAAGATTGTAAGCCACTTACCAAAGAGATGTATTCTAAAAAGTTGCATAGCATTCTGGATTATTCGGTAGAGGGAAAAGAAACCGATGAACAGTTTGATGCCGCGTTAAACAAAAAGATGAAACTAATAAAGTTTGCGGCTAAAAGTGAAGAATTGCCTTTTTCTTTATTTAAACCAACCGGGATTGGAAGGTTTGCTATCTGGGAGAAAATTACCGAGCGCGTTAATTTAAGCGAAGATGAAAAGCAAGAATGGGAACGGGTGAAGGAAAGAGTGGATACATTATGCAAATGTGCTTACGAAAACAATGTACGATTATACGCTGATGCCGAGGAAAGTTGGATGCAACTTGCTGCCGACGAACTGATGGAAGACATGATGAGGAAATATAATAAGGATAAGATTCTTATTTATAACACCTTCCAGTGTTACCGTTGGGACAGATTAGAGTATGTGAAAAACCTACATGAAAAGGCCAAAAAAGAGGGCTTTAAAATTGGGGCAAAAATTGTGCGGGGAGCTTATATGGAAAAAGAGAATGCACGCGCGAAGAAATATGGATATACTTCGCCAATTTGCGAAAATAAAGAGGCTACCGATGTTAACTTTAACAGTGTCATGTCTTATTGTTTAGCTAATCTTGATGATATCCACCTGTTTATTGGAACCCATAACGAGGTTAGTAACTATTTGGCTTTGCAGAGTATGGAAGATAAAGGCCTGCCCTTTAACGATAAGCGTATTTGGTTTAGTCAGTTGTATGGTATGAGTGATCATATTAGTTATAACCTGGCTAAAAAGGGCTATAATTCTGCAAAACTATTACCTTTTGGTCCTGTAAGGGATGTAGTGCCTTATTTATTAAGAAGAGCGCAGGAAAACACTTCGGTTAAAGGCCAAACGGGTCGTGAGCTTTCACTTTTACAAGAAGAAAAGAAACGGAGAAAAGGCGAACCTACCAAACACGATAGGGGAGAGCATTAAAATAAAAAGCTGTTTAGAAGTTTTAATTATTATACTCGTCACCCTGAACTTGTTTCAGGGTTTAACATATTTTAATTATCCACATATTAGATTCTGAAATAAATTCAGAATGATGGTTTTAGAAATTTATTGGCACCGCCAAAGGGTGTAATACCCCGAGGCTTGCCTCGAAATTAAAAAAATGTTTCCAACGAATGCCTCGTGGGCTTGCCCCGAGGTAGTTTACTTCCAAACAGCTTTTTTATATCTATTGGTTGAAGCGATTAAGCTTCGGTTTCTTCCATGGTGTGATATACGTTTTGTACATCATCATCTTCTTCCAGTTTTTCCAATAGTTTCTCTACATCGGCAGCTTCTTCCGGGGAAAGCGGTTTTGTAACCTGTGGAATTCTTTCAAATCCTGAAGAAAGAATTTCTATATCCCGGTTTTCCAATTCTTTCTGAATGGCCCCAAAATATTCGAAAGGGGCATAAATATGTATGCCGTCTTCATCTTTAAAAACTTCTTCGGCCCCAAAATCTATAAATTCCAGCTCCAGTTCTTCCACATCCAAACCTTCTGGGTTTAATCTGAAATTGCAGGTGTGATCAAACATAAATTCAACCGATCCTGAAGTTCCCAGGTTTCCGTCACATTTATTAAAATGCGATCTAACATTGGCTACGGTACGATTGTTATTATCTGTGGCAGTTTCCACCAATACAGCGATTCCGTGCGGTGCATAACCTTCAAAAAGTACTATTTTATAATCCCCCTGGTTTTTATCACTTGCCCTTTTAATGGCACGTTCAATATTATCCTTGGGCATATTTACACTTTTCGCGTTTTGGATAACTGCCCTTAGTTTAGCATTGGTATCAGGATCAGGGCCGCCTTCTTTAACGGCCATCACAATATCTTTTCCAATGCGGGTAAAGGCTTTGGCCATTGCAGACCAACGTTTCATTTTACGTGCCTTTCTAAATTCAAATGCTCTTCCCATTTATTCTGAATAAAAAATTGAGACAAAAATAAAAAAAAAGCTTCCAATTCAATTTAAAAATTGAAAGCTTTAAATTTTAATGTACTTTTTTTGTGTTTAGGCTGATGCTTCTACGATTTCTTCAATAGCTTTTGCCAGTTTAAAATCTTTCTCGGTAACACCGTTGGCATCATGGGATGTGAGTGAAATTTCTAATTCGTTATACACATTGCCCCAATTAGGGTGGTGTTGTTGTGCTTCAGCTTCAAAGGCTATTCGCGTCATTACCGTAAATGCCTCTTTAAAATTTGCAAACTGAAAAGAGGTATGAATTGCGTTATTATTGTAAACCCAACCCTCAAGATTTTTCAGTTTTTTGTTGATTTCTTCTTCACTTAGTTTAGTCATGAGAGTTATTTTTATGATTCATCTTTAAATTTAAGCAACTAAAGCCTGAATTTTTAATCTAAATTATTTTTAGTACAAGATTAACACACCTATTGCTTTACAGAAGCTTTAGCAACTTGATGTACCGAAACCTGTAAATTTTCAGGAAGTAAATTCTCTTTAGGTAAAACGGCTAAAAACCTATCGAAATTAGAGTTGTAAATGTTTTTGAAAACTAAATTTTTATACCCCAATACTTCGCAAACCTCTTCAATAAAATCTTTTTGATGTACTAAATCTGAACTGCCCAAATGAAAAACACCCTGTCTTTTTCTATTGATGATATAGTGTATTTGCTGGGTTAGTTTTTCAATTTCGGTAACATTAATAACAACATTGGGAAAAACCTCCAGGGCCTGCCCAAATTCAATTTGCGACTTAATTAATTTTAAACGTGGGGAATTATGCCCAAACACCATAGGGAGGCGTAAAATATTGTATTTATGGTTAGGCAATCTTAATAAGGCATTTTCAATCTTAATTTTAAACCTACCATAGATACTTTGAGAAAGGGTTTTATCATATTCGTAAGATGGGAAGTTGGTAAATGCATCAAATACGTTTGCCGACGAGATAAATAAGAGTTTACAATGATGGGTTAAGATGTAATTTATAATCTCGAAATGTGTATTAATTTGAGCATCGAAACTCCCCCGAACGGCAGAAATTATCACCGTAGGTTTTAAGTTTTGCAAAAGGATTTCAATGTTTTCAGTTTCCATATCGTATTGATGAAACTGATGGTTTTCTTCAAATCCTGCGTTGGGTGTATGGTAGGTGCCGTGTGTATCAAAAAAGGAGCATAGCTCTTTATATAAGGCATTGCCTATAAAGCCGCTTGCTCCTAAAATTAATATTCGTTCCAAAAAAATTAGCCTTTATAAAAGGGTAATTTCACCTGTACGGCAGGAATGGATTTTTTTCTGACTTTTATAAAAATCTTGTTGCCAAATTTAGCAAGTTCGGTAGTTACATAACCTAAACCAATTCCTTTTTCCAGTGAAGGTGACATTGTCCCAGATGTTACTTTGCCAATAACCTTGCCATTTTCATCTTCAATTTCGTAACCCTGGCGTGGTATTCCGCGTTCTTCCAATTCAAAAGCTATTAGCTTGCGTTTTGGCCCTTCTTCCTTTTCTTTTTTTAAGATTTCAGCACTAATAAAGTCTTTGGTAAATTTAGTGACCCATCCTAATTTTGCCTCAATAGGGGAGGTAGTTTCATCTATATCGTTTCCATAAAGACAAAAGCCCATCTCTAACCTTAAAGTATCACGCGCGGCAAGTCCAATTGGTTTTATTCCAAAATCTTTTCCGGCTTCCATTACGCGATCCCAAATTTGCTCGGCATCTTCGTTTTTAAAATAAATTTCAAATCCGCCGCTACCGGTATAGCCCGTAGCCGAAATAATTACCTTGTCAATTCCGGCAAACTCGGCAACTTCAAAAGTGTAGAACTTCATATTGCTAAGATCTACATCAGTGAGTTTTTGCATGGCTTCGGCGGCTTTTGGGCCCTGGATAGCCAGTAGGGAAAACTCGTCTGAAATATCACGCATAGTAGCATCCATCGTGTTATGTTGCGCAATCCAGTTCCAGTCTTTATCTATATTTGAAGCGTTTACTACCAGTAAATACTTTTCGGCATTAATTCTATAAATAATTAAATCGTCTACAATACCGCCTTTTTCGTTGGGCATTACAGTGTATTGTGCTTTCCCATCTACCAATTTTGATGCATCATTAGTAGTTACTTTTTGAATAAGCTCTAAAGCGTGCTCCCCGGTAATGAGAAATTCTCCCATGTGTGACACATCAAAAACACCTAAATTTTCTCGAACATTTTGATGTTCAATATTCACACCTTCATAAGAAACCGGCATATTGTAACCGGCAAAAGGTATCATCTTGGCATTAAGTTCTTTATGCCTTGCGGCTAGGGCAATCTCTTTCATTTTCTTTAAAATTTGCGCTAATTTATTGATTTCGGTTTGAATATAATATTAAAATGGGGTTTTTGTGAAGAATCATTAAATACACTTTAACTAACGCTTGTGTTATAAATTAGTAGCTTTTATAAGCATCTATTGCAACTAAAAATAAATGCTGATATACTTACAATGAATGGTAAAAAATTAGTTTCTAATTGCTTAAAATTAAATGTGTTAGTTTATAGTGGCTGAAGTTTGGTCTTTTAAAAAGTAGCTTTCTGTGTTTAATTTGTAATTTTATAATAGTAAGTAAGCTCGTGGCAAGCCCAAAAAATCATTAAGTCGAAAGATTCTTTATCCCCAGGCAGTCCTGATAACTAACTGTTGAAATAAATCTAAAGTAAAATTCAAGTAATATAATTATGAAAATATTATCTGCCGCACAATTAAATGAAGCCGATAAGATTACTATGGAAACCGAAGGGATTTCCAGTACGCGTTTAATGGAGCGAGCGGCAAGTATGGTTTTTGGTGAAATTCATGAGAGGCTGGAGGGTGCGGATATTGCTATTAAAATTTTCTGCGGAATAGGAAACAATGGTGGCGACGGACTTGTAGTTGCGCGTTTGCTGCATAAATATGGCTATAAAGTGAGCGTGTATGTGGTGAATTATAGCGATAAGCGTTCTGATGATTTTCTGGTGAATTATGATAGATATAAAAAAGAAAGCAATACCTGGCCGGATCTTATAAAAAGAGCCGAAGATTTCCCTGAAGTTGCCCCGGGCGATTTTGTAGTGGATGCCATTTTTGGAATTGGCTTAAACCGCCCTGCCGAAGGTTGGCTTGCAGAATTACTGAGACATATTAATCAGTCTGGTGCTTTTTGTTTGGCGATTGATATGCCTTCGGGCTTGTTTCCGGATAAAGCTCCCGCTAAAGATGCTGCAGTTATTAAAGCGAATTATACGCTTACTTTTCAAACTCCGAAGCTTGTTTTTTATTTACCGCAAACAATGCATTTTGCAGACGAAGTGCAGGTTTTGGATATTGGATTGGACCGCACTTTTTTAAAAGCTGTTAAACCTCTTGCCCAGTTAATAGGTAAACGTGAAGCAAGACAACTTTATAAAGCACGCCCTAAAAATACCCATAAAGGAGACTATGGGCATTGTCTTGTGGTAGGTGGAAGTTATGGTAAAATAGGTAGCATTTCACTTTCGGCCAGAGCAAGCTTAAGAGCCGGAGCAGGCTTGTGCAGTATTTTTTCACCTAAATGCGGCTATACCATTTTGCAAACCACGCTGCCGGAAGCGATGGTAATTACCGATAAAAGTGAGCACGAACTCACCAATATTGAAACAGATTTTGAGCCAGATGTTATTTGTTTTGGAATGGGGGCAGGAAAATCGGCCAATACGGTGAAAGCTTTTAAAACTTTGTTGGGGCAAACCAAAAGCGCTATGCTAATTGACGCTGACGGTTTAAATATGCTTTCTGAAAATAAAGAATTACTAGCATTGCTTCCTAAAAACTCGGTTTTAACGCCGCATCCAAAAGAATTGAAGCACTTAATAGGTGAGTGGGAAGACGATTTTGATAAGATGAAAAAGATCGAAACTTTTACAAAAAAGTATAAATTGATCCTGGTTTTAAAAGGCGCCCATAGCTTTGTTTTTAGCGGAAAGCATATTTATATCAATAACTCAGGAAACCCTGGTATGGCTACCGCCGGAAGTGGCGATGTACTGTCGGGAATTATTGCGGGTTTAATGTCACAAAAATATGAGCCACTTGTGGCGGCTATTTTAGGCGTTTATTTACACGGGCTTTCAGGGGATATTTGTGCTGAAAAACTTGGCTACGAAGCTATGCTTTCCGGTGATATTAGTAACAATTTGGGAAAGGCTTTTTTGGCTTTAATGAAAGATGAAAAAAGAGGCTAGTTATACTTATAAATGTTTAGGTCTTTTATTTTTAAAAATTCTTAAATATTCTGCTTTAAATTTGGATTACATTAGTAGAAATAAGAATTTTGGCAGAGATTTTAGAGAATTGTAAGAAGTTAAAAACTTTTATACACTTTCTATTTTTATAATTAAATAAGCAATCCTTATAAAACCGGGTTTAGCCAGCTATTATTGCTACTGTAATGGCCTCAGGTTAAGTCATGGTGTTTAAAACCATAATTTATGCAATCTCATCATTATATCAGTTCGGCCATTTTAGACTTAGAAATAATTGAAGATATTTTGGTGAATAGAAAAAAATTGGCACTTAGTGAAGAAGCCGAATCTAATATTAAGAAGTCTCGAACGTACTTAAACAAAAAAATTACCGAGAGCGACACTCCTGTGTATGGAATAAATACCGGTTTTGGTGCTTTGTGTAACGTAAAAATAAGTTCGGGTAAATTAACCGAGCTCCAGGAAAATTTGGTTAAATCTCACGCTTGCGGTACAGGTGATAAAGTGAATAAAGATATTGTGAGATTAATGCTTTTGCTTAAAATTCAATCTTTAAGTTATGGGAATTCGGGTGTTGCATTAGAAACCGTTTTAAGGCTAATAAATTTTTACAATCTTGATATTTTACCGGTGGTTTACGAACAGGGTTCGTTGGGAGCTTCCGGAGATCTTGCTCCGCTGGCGCATTTGGCCTTGCCTTTAATTGGAGAAGGAGAAGTTTATTTTGAAGATAAAATAATAAGCGGGTCTGAATTATTGAAAATTCAAAATTGGGAAGCTTTAAAGTTACAATCTAAGGAGGGCTTAGCTTTGCTTAACGGTACACAGTTTATGAGTGCCCATGGGGTATATGCACTGCTTAAATCTTTTAAGCTATCTTATCTGGCCGATCTAATTGGTTCTATATCTATAGATGCTTTTGATTGTAATTTATCACCATTTGATGAATTGGTGCATCTGGCCAGACCGCATAGAGGACAAATTAAAACGGCTGAACGGATTCGAAAATTTTTAGACGATAGCCAAATTGCCAAAAGCGAAAAAGATAATGTACAGGATCCTTACAGTTTTAGATGTATACCACAAGTTCACGGGGCAAGTAAGGATACCTTAAGTTTTGTAAGGAAAACTATCAAAACCGAAATTAATTCGGTTACCGATAACCCCAATATATTTATTGAAGAAGATAAGATTATATCAGGGGGGAATTTTCACGGTCAGCCATTGGCACTTACGCTAGATTACCTGGCAATTGCGATGGCAGAATTGGCTAATATTTCAGAAAGAAGAACTTACCAATTAGTTTCGGGACTTCGGGGCTTACCGGCATTTTTAGTAGAAAATCCGGGTTTGAATAGCGGATTTATGATTCCGCAGTATACCGCTGCGAGTATAGTAAGCCAAAATAAGCAACTTGCAGTTCCTGCCAGTGTAGATTCTATTGTTTCATCAAATGGGCAGGAAGATCACGTGAGTATGGGCGCTAATAGCGCCACGAAACTTCTAAAGGTAGTGGAGAATCTAAATAGTGTTTTAGCTATAGAACTTTTTAATGCTTCGCAAGCGATGCACTTTAGAGAACCGGCAAAAACCTCAGTAATTTTGAGTGAAGTTTTGGCCGGATTTAGAAAGGTGGTGCCCGTATTACATACAGATGTAACTATGGCACCCCATATACAAGCTTCCAGGCGATATCTTAACAATTTTAATTTTACCGAAAATATTTTTGATTAGATTCTAAACTGTATCCAGTTAATGGCCTGGTCTAAACTATCGAATACCGCAAAAGAATCAGGATCGTTGTAGAATTGGCGTTCTACATTGTTAGCATTCAGTTTGATAAGCTCATTTTTACTCACCACTGCAATAGCTTTTAAATTTTTGTCAAGGGCAGAGTGCCTATAGACGAGTGGGTCTACTGCATAGGAGTTCTTTCTTAATGAGATATAACCATAAGGTTTGTTTTTAAAAACTTCTTTGCCAATTTCTAATAATTTGGCGTTGTTTTCGGCATTAAAAAGAACGCCTTCTTTCAATTCAGCGATTAGAATATTTGACAGGATATGAACCTGCCCAAACTCTAATTCCAGAGTTTCTGTAATCATTAATGTAGGGATTAATAGAGTGCGAATTTAATATTTTTCAATGAATTTGATAAAAAAAGGTTATCTGAAAACAAATATTCAGATAACCTCTGTAAAAAGTATTAATCTTCAAAAAAACCTATGACTCCGGCTCTTCAATTTTTTTGTCAATTTTTATGGTCAATTCATTTTTATCTTCATCGAGATCCATAAAAATACTGTCTCCTTCTTTCAATTTAGAAGTAATTATTTCTTCGGCCAGTGCATCTTCAATATATTTTTGAATAGCTCTGTTTAATGGTCTTGCGCCGTACTGTTTGTCAAATCCTTTTTCAGCGATAAAATCTTTGGCTTTATCACTTAAGCTGAGGTTGTATCCAAGACTTCCTATCCTGCTAAATAATTTAACTAATTCAATATCAATAATTTTATGGATATCTTCTCGTTCAAGACTGTTAAAGATTACTACATCATCAATTCGGTTCAAAAATTCTGGAGCAAAAGCTTTCTTTAGCGCGTTTTCAATTACGCCTTTGGCATTTTCATCAGCTTGCGAACGCTGGGAAGCAGTACCAAATCCTACTCCCTGTCCAAAATCTTTTAATTTTCTTGCCCCAATATTAGAGGTCATGATAATAATAGTGTTTCGGAAATCTATTTTTCTTCCAAGGCTATCGGTTAAATACCCATCATCTAATACCTGAAGGAGCATGTTAAATACATCTGGGTGTGCTTTTTCAACTTCATCTAGCAAAATTACTGCGTAAGGCTTTCTGCGCACCTTTTCTGTTAGTTGCCCACCTTCTTCATAGCCAACATATCCGGGAGGTGCACCAATTAACCTGGAGATAGCAAATTTCTCCATATACTCACTCATATCTATTCGTATAAGAGAATCGTCATTATCAAATAATTCCCGTGCTAAAACCTTTGCTAATTGCGTTTTACCTACCCCTGTTTGGCCTAAAAATATGAATGAACCAATGGGTTTATTAGGATCTTTGAGTCCGGCGCGGTTTCTCTGAATAGCTTTTACAACTTTACCAACTGCATCATCCTGCCCAATAACCTTACCTTTAATTTTATGGGGAAGTTCCACCAATTTATTGCTTTCAGTTTGGGCAATACGGTTTACAGGCACTCCGGTCATCATAGAAACCACATCGGCAACGCTGTCTTCATCTACCGTTTCTTTATGCTTTTTAGATTCCTCTTCCCATTTCTCCTGTGCTACCTGAAGTTCTTTTTCGATATTTTTCTCATCGTCCCTAAGCTTGGCAGCTTCTTCATATTTCTGCTTTTTAACAACTGAGTTTTTATTAGCGCGAACCTCTTCAAGTTTCCGCTCCAGGTCTAAAATTTGCTTGGGAACATCTATATTTGTGATATGCACGCGAGATCCGGCTTCATCTAAAGCATCTATAGCTTTATCTGGTAAGAATCTATCGGTCAAATACCTGTTAGTTAGTTTAACACAGGCTTCAATAGCCTCGTCGGTATACGAAACGTTATGGTGCTCTTCGTATTTGTCTTTAATATTATTTAAAATTTCGATGGTTTCTTCTACCGAAGTAGGTTCTACAATCACCTTTTGGAATCTTCTTTCAAGCGCACCATCTTTTTCTATATACTGGCGATACTCATCTAAAGTAGTGGCACCAATGCATTGTATTTCGCCCCTGGCCAGTGCAGGTTTAAACATATTGCTCGCATCTAAGCTGCCTGTGGCACCACCGGCACCTACAATGGTATGAATTTCATCTACAAAAAGAATAATGTCATCATTTTTCTCAAGCTCGTTCATCACGGCTTTCATGCGTTCTTCAAACTGGCCACGGTACTTTGTTCCTGCTACTAAACTGGCAAGATCTAAAGTTACCACACGTTTATCGAAAAGTATTCTGGAAACTTTTCGCTGTACAATTCTAAGGGCCAGACCTTCGGCAATGGCCGATTTACCTACCCCGGGTTCACCGATTAATAACGGGTTATTTTTCTTTCTTCTGCTTAAAATTTGCGAAACCCTTTCAATCTCTTTTTCCCTTCCAACAACAGGGTCGAGCTTATCATTTTCGGCCATGGCGGTTAAATCCCTTCCGAAGTTATCTAAAACAGGAGTTTTTGATTTTTTAGAAGTTTTTCCCGGGCCACTGCCACCACCGCTAAACGGATTGTCTTTTGTTGCATCACCTGTATTGCTGTCATCATCTGAAAACGATTCGGCTGTTGGGCTGTCTTGAAAATCATTTTCATCGCTTGCGGTCATATATTTAAACTGATCTTTAACGCCATCATAATCTACTTTTAGTTTATTTAGTAGTTTAGTGGTAGGGTCGTTTTCGTTTCTTAATATGCAAAGCAATAAATGCGCTGTATTGATATTTGAGCTTTGAAAAAGCTTAGCTTCTAAAAATGTTGTTTTTAAGGCTCTCTCTGCCTGGCGGGTAAGGTGTAAATTCCTTTTCTCGTTAGAAATCACGGTAGATTCAGGATTAGCCGGGCTAAGAATTTCTACTTTACGCCTTAAATGACTTAAGTCTATGTCTAAGGCATTTAAAATATCTATTGCCTTGCCATCTCCGTCTCTAAGCAAGCCAAGCATAAGATGTTCAGTGCCAATAAAATCGTGGCCTAAACGCAATGCTTCTTCCTTGCTGTACGCGATTACATCTTTTACTCTTGGTGAAAAATTATCATCCATCTTTATCTTCCTTTCTCTCTATGATTTATTCAGTACAAATATTTCAAAAATTGTACCTAATCCAATGATATTAGCTAATTGACAAAATTACTTTCAATAATCAAAGGTTAAAATAAGGAACTTATTAACGATAGCGCACTAAATTTTTGTTAATAAAATCTGGTTAAACAATACGTCAAGCAGGGGTTTAGCTGCTATAAAATATGTAAATTGGCACGTTAGATTTGTGAACTAAATTAAATTTTACAATATGGCTGAAGGAGAAAAGCTTATTCCTATAAATATTGAAGATGAAATGAAATCGGCCTACATTGATTATTCAATGTCGGTCATTGTGTCACGTGCTTTACCAGATGTTCGTGACGGCTTAAAACCGGTGCATCGCCGGGTTTTATATGGGATGTATGAACTGGGGGTACTTTCTAATCGTTCCTATAAAAAATCTGCCAGGATAGTTGGGGAAGTTTTAGGTAAGTTTCACCCTCATGGTGATTCTTCGGTTTACGATACCATGGTACGTATGGCGCAACACTGGAGTATGCGGTATATGCTGGTAGATGGGCAGGGTAACTTTGGATCTGTAGATGGTGACAGCCCTGCAGCAATGCGTTATACCGAGGCCAGGATGCGTAAGATTAGCGAGGATATGCTGGCCGATATAGATAAAGAAACGGTAGATACGCAACTGAACTTTGATGATTCTATAAACGAACCGGTTGTACTACCAACTCGTATTCCCAATTTGCTTGTAAATGGTGCCAGTGGTATTGCCGTTGGGATGGCAACCAATATGGCTCCCCATAATATTTCGGAAGTAATAGACGGTACAGTTGCTTATATAGATAATCACGATATAGAGGTAGAGGGGCTTATGGAGCATATTAAAGCTCCCGATTTTCCTACCGGAGGAATAATTTATGGTTACGATGGGGTTCGGGAAGCTTTTAAAACAGGAAGAGGCCGTATTGTAATGCGAGCCAAGTCTAGCCTGGAGGAGATTAATGGTAAAGAATTTATTGTTGTTACCGAAATTCCTTATCAGGTAAACAAGGCAGATATGATTAAAAAGACTGCCGACCTTGTTAATGAAAAGAAAATTGAAGGAATTAGTCTTATCAGGGACGAGTCTGATAGGAATGGAATGCGAATCGTATATCAATTAAAAAGAGACGCCATTCCTAATATTGTTTTAAATACTCTTTATAAACATACTGCTTTACAAACTTCTTTTAGTGTAAATAATATTGCGCTTGTAAACGGTAGACCAGAGATGCTTAATCTTAAAGATATTATTTATCATTTTGTAGAGCATAGGCATGAAGTGGTTGTAAGAAGAACCGAGTTTGAACTTAAAAAAGCCGAAGATCGTGCCCATATCCTGGAGGGGTTAATTATTGCTTCAGATAATATAGATGAAGTTATTGCTCTAATACGTTCTTCTAACAATGCAGAAGAAGCAAGAAATAAATTAATAGAACGTTTTGAGCTTACTGAGGTACAGGCAAAAGCAATTGTTGAAATGCGTTTGCGCCAGCTTACCGGCCTGGAGCAGGATAAACTGCGTGCCGAGTATGATGAAATTATGAAAACCATTGAAGACCTTAAAGACATTCTGGCGCGAAAGGAACGCAGAATGCAAGTAATTAAGGACGAACTTCTGGAAATTAAGGAAAAATATGGGGACGAAAGACGCTCTACTATAGAATACTCAGGTGGCGATTTGAGTATTGAAGATATGATTCCAGATGAGCGTGTTGTAATTACTATTTCCCACGCCGGATATATTAAAAGGACTTCATTAAACGAATACAAAACCCAAAATAGGGGTGGAGTTGGTCAAAAAGGCTCTAATACAAGAAATGAAGACTTTCTAGAATACCTTTTCTCTGGAACAAATCATCAGTATATGCTTTTCTTTACCCAAAAAGGAAAATGTTTCTGGATGAGGGTTTATGAAATTCCTGAAGGAAGTAAAGCATCTAAGGGTAGAGCTATTCAAAATCTTATTAATATAGACCCCGATGATCGTGTAAAAGCATTTATATGTACACAAGATCTTAAAGATGAAGACTACATCAATAAGCATTATGTAATTATGGCCACTAAGAAAGGCCAGGTAAAGAAAACCTCTTTAGAACAATATTCAAGGCCTAGAACCAATGGTATTAATGCAATTACCATTAAGGAAGATGATGAATTGCTAGAAGCAAAATTAACCAATGGTGATAGCCAGGTAATGCTTGCCGTAAGGAGTGGTAAGGCTATTAGGTTTGAAGAAGGAAAAACCAGACCAATGGGAAGAAACGCTTCAGGAGTAAGAGGTATTACTCTTGCCGATGATAAGGATGAAGTGGTAGGAATGGTTTCTGTTGAAGATTTCGATTCTGATATTCTTGTAGTTTCTGAAAATGGATACGGAAAAAGATCCAGTCTGGAAGATTATAGAATAACCAACCGTGGCGGAAAAGGTGTGAAAACAATATCTATTACCGAAAAAACCGGAAACCTGGTTGCTATTAAAAATGTTTCGGATAAAGAGGATATTATGATTATCAACAAATCTGGCATTGTAATAAGAATGGAAGTTGCTAATCTTAGAGTTATGGGGCGTGCAACCCAGGGTGTTAGATTAATTAACCTTAAAGGAAATGACGCCATAGCTGCTGTTGCAAAAGTAATGCATGATGAAGATGATGTAGACTTAATGGATGATGCAGAAAAGACTGTAGATACTGAAGAAAATTCGAATGGCACAACTATTGTAAACGATAGTGAAGAATAACTAAAATAAAAACCAAAACAAGATGAAAAGTAATATTTTTACTATAGCCTTGTCACTTTTATCAGTGGCTGCGGTTGCTCAAAAAAGTGAAATTAAAGATGCTGGTGATGCCATAGATGATGGTAAATATGCCGAAGCTAAAACTCAATTAAAAACCGCTGAATCATTGCTTTCTGAAGCTAATGAGAAGTGGACAGAAAGGTTCTATCTCTATAAAGGTCAGGCTTATTTAGGAAGCGGGGAAAACGCTTCCCTTGAAGATTTGGAAATCGCCGCCGAAGCCTTTAAACAGGCTCAGGATTTAGGAAATAGTGATGAAGCTGTTCAGGGATTTGATCAGGTAAGAAATGCTTTGGTGCAAAGTGCTATTAACGATCAAAATACAGAGAACTATAAGAATGCAGCAGACAAGCTACATTATAGTTACCAGTTAAATAAGCAGGATACTCTTTATTTATATTACGCAGCAGCCAATTCTTTAAATGCGCAAGATTATACTACGGCATTAGAGTATTATGAAACATTAAAAGAGTTAGGTTTTGATGGTTCTGGTGTAGAATATCTTGCCACTAATGTAGAAACTGGTGAGGAAGAGGTAATGAATAAAGAACAGAGAGAGTTAATGCTTAAGACAGGTGAATATAAAGATCCTAGAGATCAAAAAATTCCATCTAAAAAGGGAGAGATAGCCAAGAACATTGCTCTAATTTACATTCAGGAAGGTGAAGACGAAAAAGCAATTGCTGCCATTAAGGATGCTAAAGAAGAAAATCCTGACAATGTTGCACTATTGCAAGCTGAAGCCGACGTTTATTACCGAATGGGGGATAAAGAAAAGTATAATGAGCTGATGCAGGAAATGGTTAAGAAAAACCCTAATGATCCAAATATATACTACAACCTTGGTGTAACTGCTGCTGAATTGGGAGATAACGAAAAAGCCATTGAGTATTATAAAAAAGCACTTGAGATAGATCCTGATATGACCAATGCCAGGATGAATATTGTAGTTGCTATCCTTGCTAAGGAGCGTAGTATTATTGATGAAATGAACGGTCTGGGAATGAGTAAGGAAGATAATAAACGTTATGAGGAGCTTGAAGAAGAACGAAATAAAATATATAAACAAGCCGTTCCTTACCTTGAAAAGGTGATTGAAGCCGACCCGGAAAACACTAATGTTATAAGAACAGCCATAAACATCTACAACCAATTAGGAGAAGATGAGAAGGCTAAAGCACTTAAAGCTAGATTACAATAATTAAACTTTAAATAAGCTATAAAAACCACCGGATATCCGGTGGTTTTTTTTTGTTCATTATTAAAGTCTAATGTTTAGAAACTCATCTCAAATCTCTTAAAAACTCATCAATATTTTTGGATCTTGTTTTTTATAGTCAATTATTCTTCATCTTTATTGCTTAAAAAAATTGTCTCATTACTATTTTTAGAAAAACCTTCGTTTCTTTAGGTTATTTGTTCTTTAATTTATTTTCTAAAATAAATTTGCATTATGCTGTGTTTCAGTTTGTTGTTATTTGCCCTTTATATGGTGCTTTAACTGTTGGTAAATTGTAGTTGTTTAGTTGTAGAACTTACTTTATATTCAAGCGCTAATACCCCAAACCCTACATGTTTTATGAGTACAGATATTTTGTTTAATCACGATCCCCAACGTGTTAAAGAAGTAAACCGGTATGATTTATCTACCAATATTGATGAAGAGGACTTAAAGTTTCTAAGTAACATGGCAGCTGAAATATGCAAAACCCAAAGTGCCCTTGTTTCACTAATAGCAGAAGATACACAATGGATTAAAGTTACGCATGGGATGGACTTAGATGTAAGGCAATTTCCACGAGAGTTTACTTTCTGCAATTATACCATAGCGAATTTAGAGGAAGTTACCATTGTAGAAGATGCCAGAAAAGATGAACGATTTAAAGATAATGTTTTTGTAACTGGAGAGAATCCGGTAATTTTTTACTCTGGAGTTCCGCTTATCAATGAGCGGGGTTTTGCTGTTGGGACTTTATGTGCTATAGATAGTAAACCCGGAAAACTAAGTGCTTTACAACAAGAGCGGCTTAAAAAGCTCTCTAACCAGGTGATGAAATCTTTAGAACTAAAGCGAAAAACATTAGAATTAGAACGCTTAAATGATAGCCTAATACAAGAGAGAAAGAAGTATCAGTACGTTACTAAAGGTACAGAGACAGCTACTTTTGAATGGAGCATTAAAAAAGATAAACTTGAGTTCAACAATGTTTGGCAAAAACTATCAGGCTATCAGCAAGATTATTTTAAAGGTAAGGGAATAAAATTTTGGAAGAGCCTGGTGCATCCCGACGATGTAGAAACGGTACAACAACGGCTTAACGACCATTTTAATGGAGATGAAAAGATATTTAGTTGTGAATTTCGTTTTAAGCATCAAACAGGTAAATGGATATGGATTTCCAGTCAGGGAAAGGTTTTTACCTGGGGAGCAAGAAACAGGCCTATTAAAATGTATGGCTTACATCAGGATGTTACCGCAAAAAAGGATAAAGAATTTGAGACTCTTTATCGCCAAAATTTATTAGATGCACTATACCAGCTTTCTCCTCTAGGAATTGCGCTGAACGATTATGAAACTGGAAATTTCCTGGAGGTTAATTCAAAATTAGTGGCACCTACGGGCTATACTAAAAAAGAATTTATAAATTTAAGCTATTGGGATCTCACTCCCGAGGAATATGCAAATTCTGAAAAAGAACAAATACAACAACTAGATAAAGTTGGGTTTTATGGTCCCTATGAGAAGGAATATATTAAAAAAGACGGAACCAGGTATCCTGTATTGTTAAAGGGAGTGCTTACGTATGATGCAACCGGAAAAAAGAGAATATGGAGCTTTGTAGAAGATATTTCAGAAAGAAAGCATGATGAAAAAATAAAGGAAGAGAGACTTGCTCGTATTGAAAATCTTTTTAATATTACAGAAAGTCAAAATGAAAGGCTCAAGAATTTTGCCCATATTGTTTCACACAACTTAAGATCACATTCCAGTGGTATTACTTTGTTGTTAGAATTTCTGCTTGATTCACATAAGTTTCTTGATGAAGATGAATCGTTTACCCATTTAAAAAATGCTTCTCGAAATTTAGATACTACAATACAGGATTTAAATGAGATAGTTGAGGTTAATATATCCGGACAGCAAAACTTTCAGTTTGTAAACTTAAAAACCACAGTTTCGAGAATGATTGAGAGTGTTTATGCACAATTAGAGTCAGAAAATGTAAGTATTCAGGCAAATATCCCCGAAGATATTGAGATTTATGGTTTAAGATCTTATCTTGAGAGTATTGTTATTAATTTTATAACCAACGGAATAAAATATAAATCATCTAATAGAGAAAGCTTTATTTATATAGACGCCAAGAAAGATCATATTGCGCAAACCATTAATATCACTTTTGAGGATAATGGTTTGGGTATAGATTTGAATTTACACGGGGAACGACTCTTTAAAATGTACAAAACTTTTCACGATCATAAAGACGCACGCGGAATTGGCTTATTCCTCACCAAAACTCAAGTCGAAACTATGAACGGGAAAATTGAGGTTGAAAGTAAAGTTGACGTAGGAACAAAATTTATAGTAAAACTACCTTATGAAAAAAATTAACTTAGCTTGCTTAATTGAAGACGATCCAATTCATATTTTCCTTTCTAAGAAATACCTGGAAATGACCGGAAGAATTGAAAATATAATGATTTGCCAAAACGGGAAAGAAGCTTATGATAAGCTTCAAGCTATCTTTACTTCGGGAGAGATACTTCCCGAGTTGATTCTTCTGGATTTAAATATGCCCATTTGGGATGGTTGGCAGTTTCTAGAAAAATTTAAAGACATTCCTATTCAATCTAAAATAACTATTTATATACTCACCAGCAGCATTAATGAAGCCGATAGAGAGAAAGCAAGGCATTTTAATAATGTGAACAATTATGTGGTAAAACCTATAAAACTGGAAACATTAATAGACTTGCTGGATGAAATGGATAAAGAGATAGTTAATAATCAAGACTAGTTTTAGCTTATCTATGTATAGAGTTTTAGAGACAAGGATGCTAATTTGTTAAAAATTTCTTATAAATCGCTTTTATAAGGCTTTAATAAGTAGGAGGAAAGCTTGGTAGTAGGTTTTATAATTTCTTTTTCGTATGTTACCCAATTATAAAATTATGAGATTATTTTTTTATTCTAAAAATTGATAAAAGCTTTAATAAGGAGATTTTGCCTTTCACTATAGGTTGGTTAACCTAATAAAAATTAAGAAAAATGATCTCCTGATTTATCTTATTGTTTTAGATAAAAAAGCAGTTTTAAGATTAAATACTATAGTATATTTAAACGTTAATTATGGGAAGACCTTCTACGAAACCTAAAGATTTAAGAGATGGATATTATATTGAAGTCCGCAATAAAAACCAACGAACCGGAATAAAAATTCGAAGGGACACCAGGGAACAATTGTTATTAGCAATTGAAGAGTACAAAGAAAGTAAAGAGGTTGTTGTATTGGGAAAATCTGAAAATGGGAAGATGAAAGATATCCCGGGCCTTTAACAGAAATATTTAATTAGCTTGGATTCTACGGAACCATCCAAGTTTTATCCCGATAGTATAGGATCTTCCGGGGCTTGCCTCGAAATACAAAAAAAATCCATTTAATGCCTCGTTGGTTTGCAACGAGGTATTTTAGTTTATTGTGTTTCGGATGTAATTGTTGTTTTGGATTCAATAAGGCATTGTACTAAAAAATAAACTAAGTAAAGCAACTCCAAAAAAAGAAAGCATTATTCTTTTAATTTGGCTAATGGGCTATAATTAATTTTTGGCACAAAAATCAGGTTATAGAAATGGCCAAGGTATAAAGAAGGTTTCCTCAATGATTTCACTTTAGGATTGCTGAATACTTCTTTAATAATTTTCTATTTTAGCACTTCATTAACATTCTATCTAATCTAAATTATGGCAGACGCAGTTAATTCTCCTAAAAAGGGCATGTTAAATAAGGCTCTTGACTTAGTTGAAAAGATGGGTAATAAATTACCAGATCCCGCAATTTTATTTTTTTATTTACTCATTTTTATATGGGTTTTATCGGCTTTTCTATCTCCTTTTGATTTTGGGGAAACTCATCCAATGACCGGTGATAGCCTTAATGTTCAAAATTTACTTACCGGAAATCAATTAGCCGAATTTCTTGCCAATATGGTAGATACTTTTGTGCTTTTTGCTCCTCTGGGAATAGTCTTGGTAGCTATGCTGGGTGTAGGGGTGGCAGAACATTCGGGCTGGATTGATGCTGGCCTTAAAAAGCTACTAAATTTTACACCCAAGAAATTACTAACTCCAATGCTTATTTTAATAGCCATTGTGAGTCATACCGCTGCAGATGCCGGTTATGTGTTGGTAATTCCATTGGGAGGTGTTATTTTTTACGCAGCCGGGCGCCATCCTTTAGCTGGTATTGCCGCTGCCTTTGCAGGGGTGTCTGGAGGTTTTTCTGCAAATTTTATCCCTTCGGCTATAGACCCGCTTCTTATGAGCTTTACTTTGGAAGCCGCCAGAATTATGGATCCTAATATTAATTTAAATCCATTAAATAATTGGTATTTTACCTCTGCTTCAACTTTATTAATAGTACTTGTGGGATGGTGGATAACCGATAAAATAGTAGAACCAAGGCTTGCCAAAGTGAAAATAGATGGAGATGAAGATCAAATGCCAAAAATGGAAAAGGTCTCGGCTAAAGAAAGTAAAGCTTTTTGGTTGGGATTCCTGACAATGGTTCTCGGGTTGGTTGGTTTGTTTCTATGGGCATATCCTGAAGATTCAGCTTTAAGAGGTCCCGGTATGGTTGATCCCGAGACTAAATCTCTTACTTCATTCCATGCACCTTTAATGAAAGCAATAGTTCCCTTAATATTTGTGTTACTATTAATTCCCGGATTGGTTTTTGGCTTCGTATCTGGAAAGTATAAATCTTCAGGAGATTTAATAAAGAGTATGACAAAATCTATGGAAAGCATGGGCTATTATATTGTTATGGCCTTTTTTGTGGCACTTTTTATAGATGCTTTTTCTCGTTCTAATATTGGGCTTTTAATAGCTATAAAAGGAGCTAATTTTCTTCAGGCATTAGATTTGCCGGGGCAGGTAACTATAGTTGGTATTGTAATTTTAAGTGCGTTTGTAAATTTAATGGTGGGTTCTGCATCGGCCAAATGGGCACTTATAGCACCTATTTTTGTACCTATGCTCATGCAATTGGGGATTTCGCCCGACCTTACTCAGGCGGCTTATAGAGTAGGGGATTCGGTGTCTAATATTATTACTCCTCTTTTACCTTATTTTCCATTAGTGGTTGTCTTTGGCCAGCGCTATGTCAAAGGTATGGGAATAGGAACCCTTATATCTATGATGCTACCTTTTTCGGCTATCTTTTTAGTGGCCTGGACTATTTTTCTTTTAGTTTATTGGTGGCTGGGAATTCCATTGAGTTTTGAAGCGAATTATCTTTATCCGGCATCATAAAACTGGATGAATTCTTATATACAAAAAAAGATGCTCAGCATAAGAGCATCTTTTTTCAAGTAATTAGTTAATACATGCCAAATAGAAACAGAATTCTTTGCTGATGTTTTACAGCAATTGAGAATCAAAAAGAGCTGTTGATTTTCAGAAGTTTTATAGTTCTAATTATCTTGATTTATACCTATTCTATAATATTTACCGCTATTGGCCGCTTCAAAAGCTTCATCAAGTTTTTTTAGAGGAAATTCTTTTCCAACTAATTTTTTAAAAGGGTATTTATGGTGGCAGGAAGCAAGGAAATTTATAGCTGTACCTAAGTCAGTAGGCGTATAGTTGTGTAGACCTTTAATTGATATGATTTTACGAACCACAGTCTCAGCATTAATTTGGGTCTTGGGTGCATTATAAACTGCGCCAACCCATATGGCGATACCTCCTAAACTTAGTAAATTAATCCCAGATTCCATAGCTTTTGGATTGCCCGTGGTATCAATTACTACATCAATTTTTTCATTGTTTAACTTGTTTTCAATGTCCAGATCACTTAAGGATGCTGAAAAGGTCTCTGTAGCACCAAAAGAGGTAGCATTTTTTAGTCGGTCGTTATTTATATCAATAGTGTATACATTTTTAGCACCTATTTCCCTGCTCATGGAACAGGCTGAAAGGCCAAGCATTCCAGCCCCAAAAACTAAAACGTTTTTACCATTAATATCACCAGCTAGGCGCAATGCCCCTGCTATGGTTGCGTGTGTGCAATTAAGTGGGGCAGCCTCACCAGGCACCAACTTATTAGATATTTTAAATACCGAAGATCCACCTCTTAAAAGGCAATGAGTTGCAAATCCACCACTTAGAGGAGAACCGTTTAGTATACTTTGATGCCCGTATTTAAATAAGTCAGGAGATTTTTGAGGAATTCCTATTTTGGCCATTGGGTTTTCAGGGCTAAATGCATATACAGACCAGGTGATTAAATCGCCTTCTCCAATGGGCTGGCCATTATAATCAGAGGTAATTGAATCTCCAAGTTTTGCGATCTTTCCAATAATTTCGTGTCCTAATATACTGGGGCTTGGAGAGTTTCTTCTGCCGTAATAGGTGTGTAAATCACTTGTACAAATAGTAGTATAGGTGATTTTTACAACAATTTCATCTGCTGCAGGATTGGGAATATTAGTTTCAAAATCTTCGAATGCCTGATTTGGCTTGTGGAATATTTTAGCCGTAGCTTTGGTGTTATTCATGGTGTTAAATAGTTATAAGGTAAACAACAAGCAATACAGATTCTGTGTTCAAATTATTGAGGGGAACATGGGGTTGCCTGCCATCAAAATAAAGCGAATCTCCTTCTTGGAGGTTAAAGGTTTTGTCCCCAAGCTTATAAGAGATATCACCTTTAATTAGATATATGTATTCATAACCTTCTGTGGTTACGCACTCTCGACTGGCATTTTTATCTAAGGTAAGTATCGATACTTCAAGTGAGACATTGTTAATAGAATGTGTAAGTACCGTTTCATATTTAAAACCTATAGAGTCTTCCTTAGAGGTTTCAGTACAATCTTCTCTCTTTATCATGATATATCCCGGGAATTTTTGGCCCTGGTCAACATCTTCAAAAAATTCATTAAGGTCAACTTCCAGTGTTTTGAGGATTTGTAAAAGCGTTGGAAAAGTTGGAAAAACACGGCCATTTTCAATTTTCGATAACATAGGAATACTAACCTCAGAGTAATTAGCAAGGTCACCGAGTTTCCAGTTTCTTGAAACCCGTAACTCCCTAATTTTTTTTCCAATCCATATGGTTATATGCTTATTTTCATTCATGCTGATAAATTTAAAAAAACAAATATAGTTTCTTAATAAGAAAATTTATTTACTTACATGAAAATTAACCTTTTGTTTATATTCACTTAATTTGATGTGAAGCCTTCAAGTTTACATTTGCCGTAAACAGAGAAAAATGGCTGAATTGAAAGAATTTAAGGATAAAATTATCAAATCAAGTTGGTTGAGTTCAGCTTGGATAATGATTGCTGCGTTTTTATGTTATACAGGGATGTACGCTGTTCGTAAATCATTTTTGGCAGGTCAATACGTTGATTTAGGGCTTAGTTTCGATGTAGATACAAAGGTAGTGCTAGTAATTAGTCAGGTGCTTGGATATATGTTGTCAAAATTTGCAGGCATTAAAATAATTTCAGAGATGGCTCCCGATAAAAGGGTGAAGTGGTTGGTAGGCCTTGTAGTTTTTGGGTTGTTTATGCTAGGCGCTTTTGCTGTGGTACCCCCACATTTAAAAGTGTTGGCTATTTTTCTAAACGGACTTCCCCTGGGAATGGTTTTTGGCGTAGTGTTATCCTACATAGAAGGTAGAAGGAACACAGAATTACTGGCAGCAGCATTAAGTACTACATTCATTTTTTCTACAGGTTTGGTGAAAACGGTGGGGGTTGTGTTAATTCAAGATTATGGAGTAAGTGAGTATACGATGCCTTTCGTAACAGGTTTGCTCTTTCTACCGCTGTTTTTAATAGCTGTGTGGATGCTTAAAAACTCTAAAAAAGTAGATGCGCTCGACATAAAGGAACGATCTGAACGTATACCAATGAATCGTGCCAGGAGAAGGGAATTTGTAAAAAAGCATGGAATTGGATTCGCCGGGCTGGTTATAGTATATGTACTATTGACTATTGTTAGGGATTTTAGAGATAATTTTGTGGTAGAGTTTTGGGCCGAACTGGGGTACTCCCAAAAGCCAGCGCTTATAACATTAACTGAAATTCCTGTAGCTGTTATTGTGTTGGTACTGACCGCTATGGGAATTCTTATCAGAAAAAATAAATTGGCATTTAATATAGGCATGGGGCTCACCATATTAGGAGCTTTAATTGTATTGTTGGCAACTCTTTTATTTGAAAATTCTTTGATTTCACCGGTTGCCTGGATGATTAGTACCGGTGTTGGAGTTTACTTGCCATACATCCTTTTTCATTGTCTAATTTTTGAACGCTTAATTGCATTTCTGCAATATAAAGGCAATATTGGCTTTTTATTTTATACTGCAGATGCTTTTGGTTATTTAGGGAGTGTCCTGGTATTGCTATTAAAAGAAGTGTTTAAATATAACCAAACTTGGGTGGAATTTTTTATAAACCTTAATATTAAATCTGCCATAGGAATGTTGGTGTTGATATCGCTAACCATGCTATATTTTAATATTACTAAAAGCTCCAAAAAAGTGCTTAGTGAGTTGGCTTAAAAGAATATTAATAACCATAATTAATTGTTGTAATAATGAAAATAAAAAATATATCTTATGTTTTACTGCTAATACTTTTGGTAACAGTTAGCTGTAATAGTGTAAAGTCTGTGGCGAATAGTAAGGTGCCCACTGCAAAAAGAGTAATGGTTTTAGGTTTAGATGGAATTAGTGTGGCAGGCTATAAAACAGCAAAGCACCCTAATTTGGACGAATTGTTCGGGAAAGGAATGATTTCGTTTAATACCCGAACTGTAATGCCTTCGGTTACCTTGCCCAACTGGACTAGCCACCTAACTTCTGGAGGCCCTGAGCAACATGGTGTAGATGGTAATGACTGGACCCTTGAAAAAAACAATATTCCTCCTGTTGAACAAGATGAAAACGGTTACTATCCTTCTATTTTTAAAGTGCTAAAAGAACAAATGCCTGTGGTTAAAACGGCATATTATTATAATTGGGCAAGCTTAATCAATCCCATTAACAAACGATATTTAGATGAAGTGAGGTTCCTTGAAAACGATGAATATCACCAAAATTATAAAAGTGCTGTGCAATTTGCAGAAACCTATAAAAACGATCCAAGCCTCATTTTTTTATATTCTGTACATACCGACCATGCCGGGCATAAGCATAAATGGATGTCTCAGGAATATATAAAGGCTATTGAAGAGGCCGATGAAGCTATCGGAAAATTAATAGAAGATATGAAGGCAAAGGGAATTTTTGAAGATACACATTTCATTTTATTAACCGATCATGGAGGTAGGGGACATGGGCATGGTGGAGTGAGTGAAACTGAAATGACAGTACCCTGGGCTATAGTGGGGCCACAAATTAAAAACGCTGCTTCTTTTCAGTCTCCCAATAGCAATACCAATACAGCCGCGGTTATTGCAAGACTTTTTGGCATAGATGATTTACCAGAGTCTTGGGTTGGTAAAATCCCATCTGGAATTTTTAAAAATTAAGTACCTGTTTTAGAAACTGTAGGTGTAGGAAAAAGATTGGTAGATAAATCGTCTAATAGCGTTCCCCACTCATGTAAACGAAATGTTGAATGGCACCTGTGAATAGTTTGAAATTAAAAGCTTAGGTAATGTCTACTCTTTTCTTTGTAAAGATAGTTGGCCCGTCGCGCTGAGCTATTTTTAGCAAAAGTAAATTTCAATGATAAGGGATAATGATGGTCATAACCCCTGGAAGATCGTATTAACTAACCTTATCTTGACTCAGGTTCCGTAAATTTAAATGCCTGAAGAGGTGTGATGTGTTGCAAATATTTGAATTTGCTAAAATTTTTATCTGAATTTTGAATATCTTGTCTGCAAATTAGACAGATGAAGGAATATATAATTGGTATAGGTAAGCGCATAAAGGAAATTAGAAAATCTAATAAAAAAACTATCAATGAGATAGCTTCTAAGGCAGATGTAAGTAATGGGCTCATTTCTAGAATTGAAAATGGAAGAACCATCCCCTCACTACCGGTATTATTTAATATTATTAAAGCCCTGGAAGTTGAAGTAACTTATTTTTTCTTAGGAATTCCTAATTCTAATGGATCTTCTTATATATTAACCAGGTCTTCTGAATTTTCAGTTATTGAAAAGGAAGATGATGCGCAAGGATTTCTATATAAATTTATTTTTAATAAACAGCTTTCTTCAATTGGTTTCGAAGCTGTGTTACTTGAGATTTCTCCTAATTCAAAACGCGATAAAGTTATTACTGAAGCTTTTGAATTTAAGTATATGGTAAGTGGAAGCTGTAATTATATAATTGGAGAAGACGAGGTTACTGTAAACGAAGGCGATGCCCTATTTTTTGATGGAAGAATACCGCATGTTCCGGTAAATAAATCAGATCAGAAAGCAAAAATGCTTGTAATGTATTTTTACTTATAGAAAAAGGCTTTAATCGATTTTAAGGCCTTTTTCTATAAGTACATCAAAAAAATATAAGTCTTATATTATAAGATAGCTTTTAATTCTGGAAGGGAATCTATTATATAATCTGGACTTGCCTTTTGAAGTTGGTCTCTGGTATGGGCGCCAGTAGTTACCCCAATAGAATAGATACAATTTGCATTTTTACCTTCTTCAATATCTATGATAGAATCACCCACTTTAACCACACTTTGAGAATTCGAGACTTTAAGTTTATCCATAATTAACGTAATCATATCGGCATTTGGCCTTCCGTTTTCTACATCAGATGCAGTAACCAATAAATCGATATCCTTTCCAGGCTCCCAACCCAATTTATCTATCAATAGATTAGCTGTTTTGGAATCATATCCCGTATTCAGTGCCACTTTAATCCCCTTGTTCTTTAGATAGATAAAAAGTTCTTTTGTGCCTTTATAGGTCGATAAATTTAAATCTTCATAGGCACTTTTTAGAAGCTCCTTAAAATCTTCAAAGGCCTTTTCTGCTAAATTTGTATCATAAACTTCTGCTTTGGCAAGAATATCAATAATGGCTTGTTTTTTTTCCTTTCCGGCCCCATGTTCAAGAACAAATTCAAGAGAGAAATCATAACCTGTGTTATGGATGGCTTTTCTTAAAGTTTTGTATACTACATTATTTTCATCTACGGTTGTTCCTGCCATGTCAAAAACAACAAGTTCAATTTTTTGATCGCTCATTTTTACTTATAAATTGATTTAATATTTTCTTCTGAAAAACCAGCACTGCCAGTCATCCCTTTGCCACCTATTCCAGTTATAATATGAATATTGTCATCTACATCATAGGTGAATATATCTGTATTTTTACATTGTGAGTAGTTGCCATACCATCGTTTTGCAATTTCAAAATTTGGAAGCGCTATTATTTTTTTTGCTTCGTTAAGCATAAACTCATCTAATTCCATATTTAAATCAAAGCCAAGTGCATCGGCGTTTTTTGCATCGGCATATTCATGAGAGTCTCCAATAATAACAGAACCATCGGTAGCTTGCTTAAACAGGATATGTACGCCCCATTTCTTTTGAAAAGATGTTTCAGGCTCTTTAGCTTTAATCCCTTTAAAAGATGGGCATTCAGAAAAACTTTCATATCTTCTAACGGTCCAACCTGTAAGAATAGAGCCTGGTAGCTGGTAGTTCTTTAGAGGTTTGGTTTGCATCATCTGTAGTTTGCAAACTTCAAGATTACTGGTTTCAAAAACTTCAGGGTACAGGGTTTTAAAGTCATTTCCGTTACAGATAATTACCTTAGAAGCTTTTAAAGTTTTATTCATAGAGGTGGTTATCTCAACCCGACCCTGTAACGGTTCGCAATGTAATACATTAAGATTGTTCATTACTTCAAGACCCAATTTATCAATTAGGTATTTATGTAGCCTTGTAATCATAAGCCTCGGCTCTACAGTAATTTCGTCTGGAAAAAATAATCCGGCAATTACATAATTACTTCGCAATCCTGGATATTTTCTTAAACATTCTTCCTTAGTGAGAAGTAAAGATTTATAGTTATTTCTTTTGTTAATACTGTAGAGTTCTTCTAATAGTTGGAGTTCCTCCTCATTTGAGGCTATATATACAGTACCGTTTTGTCTGGCTGAAATATCGTATTCAGATTGAATACTTTTATATATTTCAAGACTGCGTCTTCCGTATGCTTGCCATTTGCTGTCCATACCCGATGGTACTACCTGACCAAAGTTTCTGACCGTAGCACCCATTGGCTGAATATTTTTTTCAATCAAGGCAACTTTTAAACCTTTCTTGAGAGCATGATAGGCGTGAAATGTTCCTAACACTCCACCACCTATTATTATTAAATCATATTGTTTCTGCATTGGTTTTAAATAAACACCCTAAATTTATTAATTGTAAAAATAATTTACAAATATTAAAAATTTGAATTGTTTAGCAATGTTAAATCTTAACTATGTGCTTGTTTTTTTTAGGGATGAATTAGTATTAGTTTTGTTTATTTTTAAAGTAATAGATATTACCGGCGAAATCGCATATAAAGAAACCATCTTTGGTTATTGCCGCAGATGTTAAAACAGGGGAACCTAAATAAGTTTTCCAGGTTGTAGCCCCTGTTGTTGCATTTAATTTATAGAGCCATCCATCCATAGCACCAAAAATTAATTCATTACCAACTAAAATAGGGGTTGATTCAATACTACGTTGTTGGTCAGAAAAGTATTGGGGGGTATAGAATATGGCAGGTAGTACTTCGTGTTCCCATATTTTTCTTCCTGTTTTTCGTTCTATAGCTGCAATTCCCGGGTCTGATCCTGCGATATAAATATTCTTATTTGTAACAATAGGGGTCGTTGTACTTTTATTGTTCATAAGGGTATTGATGGTCTTAATAGTTTTTCCGGTATCGGGATTTAGTAAATGAATAGTTCCGTTGTCGCCATCGTTTTCTGCAACCCATAAAGTATTCTCTTTGTAAAGAACATTTCCATTTCTAAAACGTAAGCCTTTATCGCTTCTCTTCCATAAGAGTTTCCCTGTTTTTAAATCATGCCCGTAAAGGCCATTCCAGTTTGATGATGTAACAAGAATATTATCCGCAATCGTCATAGTAGGTGTAGAGCCCTGACCTCCATTCCATTCCTGATTGGTCCATATTGTTTTTCCGGTTCTGGTATCAAGAGCAGAAAGGGTATTGCCAAATCCTGTATAGACAATATTGTTTTTTGTTACAGTTCCGGAAATAAGCGCCGGTAACCTATTATAGTTGAGGTCTTTTTCCCATTTTACTTTTCCTGTTTCTATGTCGATAGCGTATACAAAACCTTGTAAATCGGTAGCGATAACTATACCTTCGGAAATAATCATTTGGTTTTTAATCCCATTTTTTGTTTGATACTTCCACCGTTTTTTACCGGTTGAAGCATTATAACATACAATATAATTATCAGTAGCGTTGTTGTCATCAAAACTGGCGGTAAGAACATTGTTTTTATATAATACAGGAGAACTCATGTAAATATTTCCATTAACGTTTTTAACCCAGGCTAAGTCGTAGTTTTTTGAATGTTGAATATTGCTTACAGCGTCGTGTTGAGGGTTTCCTCCCAGATTATACCATAATCCATTAGTTGTCTGGTTAGGTGATGTTTCTTTTATAGAAAATGTTTTTTTTCTGTATAATACTTCTCCGTTATTCAAATATGCTTCAATGGCTACCGTAAAAGATGGAGATTGTTGTTTGGGAGAATAATGAGTTGACCAGTTCCAGTCTGAATTTTTGACCATCTGGTTTAGCTTTTTGTTTCTGGCTGAACTCCAGTTTAATCCATTATCATCATAAATATTGTAAGTAACACTATCTACATCAGCCTTTGAGGAATATATATTGACCGATATATCAATGTGCCCGTCGGGATTTTTAAAAGCTTTGTCTTTATGTGGGGAAACAATCTGTATAATATTGTCTACAAATGTCCATTTTAAATTCGAGGAACTATTCCCCTGTTCATCTACATTTACGACACGAAAAGATGAGGGAGAATGATCTATACCTCCTTTAGCAGCCGTTGTAGTAGCGTAAGATTTAATTTTAGATGTGCCATGGGTTTTGGTCATGTTTATATGCCAATGGCCAAAAAGCCATGCTTTGAGATTATAGTCGTTTAAATGAATAGAACTTTTTTCATCGATCTTAAAATCAAAATTCTCACCGTTTGTAAGAAGGTCGTGGTTAAAAAAGTATTTAGGCTGTTTTTCAGGATAGGTGTTCAGTAAATTTTGTAGCCATACTCCAATTTCTTTACGGGTATAGCTTGGGGCGTAGTCCCCACTCATCATAGGAGTAATTACATACAGGGAATTTCCTTCTTCAAATGCATACCATGCAGGGCCAAAATGCTTTTCAAAAAACTCCTCTCCGTAAGCTCCCTTAACAAGATCGTGGTTTCCCAGGCTGTAGTAAACGGGCGTTCCAATGGTTTGTGTAGTAACTTCTTTTGCATGCCATTCTATTCCCGACTCATAACAGATATCTCCTGAATGAATTATAAAATCGGGTCTTGTATTGTCTGAATATCTTTTAAGATCATTTAACCATTCTTTATACTCATAGGTTTCGGTATCTGATATTTGAATAAAACTAACTTTTTTTCTCTTTTCCTTTTCTTCTATTGCAAAATCATAACTTTTAATATCATCTTCTATATGAATGTAACGTTTTTTTACTGCGTGATTAGCATTAGGATATAGGGTTACAAAGCGTGCCTTTTCCCATTTAGGTAAAAAGAATTCCCCTTCTTTATTTGTTTTTACAACATGAAGGCCGTTAGATAAAATGGCCCCTTCAATGCCTCTTTCTTTTTCGTCTTTTTTTCCATTTCCATTATCATCTTTATAAACAACTCCCTGAACCTGGGCACTTGCCGTAAGAAAAAAAATGTTTGCAAGTATAAGACTGATATAATAGGGTAATTTTTTCATAATAATTTTAAATAAAGCAAAGCCTATATAACAGGCTTTGCAATTATAATTTCAATTAATTTTTACCAGCCTGTGGGCTGCTCTAAATTAGGGTTTAAAACCAATTCATTTAAAGGTATGGGATAATAATAATATTGTGGCTCTATAAACGACTTAGGAACATTATTGTCTTGGTTAAAACCAATAAAGCCTTGATTTCCATTACTTAGATATAGGTCTGTAGGCGCACCTTCTTCATTCAAATAATAGATGGCGAGCGTACTTTTCACTGAATCTGGAACATCATTGATTGGTGAAGTTTCATCAGGTGAGTTTAGTACAGCAATATCTGGTATTCCATCGCCTGTTACGTCGTGTTCGCCAAGTTCGGAGATATAAATTCCAAATTGTGGCTTTGCCATGGTGGTACCTGCTTTCCATCGATACATATCTTGCTCCCTAAATCCTTCGCAAGCCAACTCTACGCGTCTTTCCCTTCTAAGTTCGAGTATAAGGCCCTGGTTTTCTCCTTCAATATTAGGATATTGCTTAACAAGGGCTGGGTCTAAGGATGAATTTGCTGAAGCTATGTCTAAATGAGGCATTCCAACTCTGTCTCTTAGCTTATTAATACTTTTATCAATATCTGCCTGAGCGATTATTCCAAGTTCTGCCTTTGCTTCGGCATAGTTTAGTAGCACTTCGCTATAACGGTAAATCATTAAGTCATTATAAGAACGCTGCCAGCCTAATTTATTTTCTTCTTTTGGCCAAAACTTGATCTGATTGTAACCACCGTATGATAGCCTGGTCACAAACGCAGAAGGAGATCCGGGGCGAGTATAACCTGGTGCCATTATTGTTTGAGCCATTCTTGGGTCTCTGTTTTTAAAAATTTCAGTGATGCTTTTTTGCTCGTTATTTACTGATGCAGTAAAAGATGTTCCATCAGCCATAAGATATGAATCAGCCAAAGATTTGCTCAATCCCCAATAATAATCAAACACAACCCCATTTTGGTTGGTGCGTTCACTTGAGTTATAATCTAAGTACATAATTGCTTCAGGATTGCTACTTTGGTTTTCCATGGCAAATAGGTTTCTATAATCTTCTGAAGCATTTCCGGTGCTATAAAGACTAAAATTACCACTACTAATTATCTCATTGGCCGCTGAAGCTGCTCGGTTTAGAAAGCGTTCAGAATCATCAATACTGATTTCGTCATGATATTTTCGGAAAGTCCCCTCGTATAAACAAAACCTGGATAATTCAGCCATAACAGCCCACTTGCTTAATCTTGTTTTATCTGAGCTTTCATTTATATGTTTAACTGCAAATTCAAGATCTGACATAATCGAGTCAACCACAAGTTCTCTCGAATCATTAGGTTTATATAAGAGGTTCTCATCTCCGGTTTCAATTGGTTTAGAATACCAGGGCACGCTTCCAAAACGCTTAATTTTAGCAATATAAAATCGGGCTCTGAAATATTTTGCAATCCCCACATAATGATTAATTTCGCTTTTATCGCCTTCTGCTTCCCTGTAATTTGTTAAAAGATAATTGATGTTTCTTAGTTGGGCCCAATTCCAGCCTCCATTAACTGTCTCAGGAGAAATAGTTCCTCGTAGCTTATCTTCAAGTTCACTTCCCTGAGAATACTGAGCCATATTATCTGTAGAATAATCACTGGTACTAACTCCTAAATAGTCATAGAATTCATTTGTATAAGTTTCGAGATCTTTAGGATTGTTAAAAAAGTTTTCTCCTGTAATATCAGTTTCGGGAATTCGATCCAGGAAATCATCTTCGCATCCCTGTAATAATAGTGCAAGGGCTGATATATATAATAGTATTTTTTTCATGATTTTAATATTAAAAGTTTATTGAAGCACCTACCGAGTATGTTTTCTGGAACGGATAGGCTGTTGTGGAACCTAATATTTCGGGATCTAGGTATTCGTATAGGTTTGTGATTTCGAATAAATTTTCCCCACTAAGATATATACGGACATTGCTGATAGATGTATTTTTAAATGCACCTTTAGGAACTGTATAGCCCAGGGTGATATTTTTCATTCTTATATAAGCAGCATCTTGTAGATATTTTGTTTGTGAGATCCCTAATTCTTTATTTGTTTCAGCAACATATGATTTAGGCCTTGGGAAATATGCGTTTGGATTTTCAGGGGTCCAATGGTCAAGGTTTTTTTGAGTTACACTAGCCCACGGTTGGGCATATATACCCCAGAAATAGTGATTTCCTGCTCCAGGATACCAATCTCTTTTTCCAACTCCCTGGAAAAACATTCTTAAATCAAAGTTATTCCAATTCGCATTTAAATCAAGTCCAAAAGTATAGCGAGGGGTAGAGTTTCCAATAAGCTTGTAATCCCCATGATTTTCTAAAGTCCATTCGCCTCCGTTTATTTCTCCATCACCATTTAAATCTGCAAATTTTATGTCTCCGGCTTCAATAGGACGTTGACTGGGGTAGGATGCTACAGCAGTTTGATTTGGAGAATTACTTACCTCTTCGTTGCTTTGAAAATATCCTAATGTTGTTAATCCCCATATTTCACCAATCTCTTTTCCAACATAGTATTTGTTCAAGGATCCCGCAGGATTGTCAAATTTCTCAATAAATGTTCTGTTGTCGGCAAGATTGAAACGAACATTATACCTAAAATCATCACCTCCTAATTTAAACTGATCTTTCCAACTAATTTCAGTTTCCCAGCCTTTAGTAACTAGGTCAGCAGCATTTTCTAAAGGTTCATTAGTGCCTAAAACAGAAGGAAGATCTTTACCTTGTGTAAGCATATCTTTGGTATATCTTCGGTACCAGTCGAAACCTACATTAAGCTTATTTGAAAAAAGCCCCATGTCTATACCAGCGTTTAAAGTTGTTACAGTTTCCCAGGTTAAGGTAGAAGAGACCAACCCCGGACTAATTACTGAAGTAGGACGTTCGCCGTTTAGAATAGCAGAAGTTTGCTGGGTTGATAATGAGGGAATATAGGGATATACATCGTTAATATTTTGATTGCCCAGTGAACCGTATGATCCCCTAACTTTTAGTAGATTAAAAAATGTTTCGTCATTAAAGAAGTTCTCTTTAGAAATAATCCAGCCGGCAGATACAGATGGATTAAATGCCCATCGATCTTTTTTAGGAAATCTTGAACTTCCATCATAACGACCGTTTGTTTCTACGATATACTTGTCTTTAAAAATATAATTAAGTCTATAGAAGAGTCCCTGAGTGGCCCAGGAATATAAATCCTGGCTAGCGTTTGAGGTTCCTGTGGCCAGGTTCACAGTTGGTAATTCCTCTGAAATAAGATCGTTTTTATAGGCATCTTTATAGTTATTAAAAAACTCTTCCTGGTTGTATCCCACTATAGCATTTAAATAATGCGCTTTATTAAAAGTATTGGTGTAGGTGGCATAAATATTATAATTGTTCTGCTCCAGATCTAAAGAATAAAAGGAGGCATAACTATTATTTCTTGTTCTACTAACATTGTTAGGTCCAGATTTATATTCTAGGGGAACCTGGTAAGTCTCATTTGTTTTGTTTTTTCTTCTGAAACTGGCATCGGCATTAACAAAGAACTTATCTTTAATTAAATCTAATTGAGCGTTGAATTTCGTGAAGAAAGTTCTCTCTTTGGTTATTTTATTTCCAGTCTCCAACGCTCCAATGGTATTTGCATAGCCTGAAGTGGGACTTCCATCAGGATTAAATAAAGGGGTTAAAGAAGGTTGCCTATTTACATTATGGAAAAATAGCCAGGCATTTGCTGTAGGTTCGTCGTATTGGTTTGCGTTGAACCAGGTATTATTTCCTATTGTTAACCAATCGGTTACATTAAAGTTAAGTTTAGATCTTAGGTTATATCTGTTATAAATGTCATTATTGTATTTTAACATACCTTCTTGCTTAAAGGCTTCTGCACCAAGCAAGAAACTACTTTTGTCCTTTTTTTGGGATAAAGTAACGTTGTGGTTTTGTGTACTTGAATAACTATTGTAAACTTCATCAAACCAGTCAGTCTGTGCAAAATATTGCCAGTTGTTTGAATTTCGGTCATCCAGCCTCACATTAGGGGTGTCAGGATCATTAGAAACCTGTTGCGCATATTCAAGAGCATTATCTGAATATAAATCGTAAAATGGTGATGCCATTACATCACGATAACTTGCTACCTGATATGGATCGGTTACAATTTCAGGTAGGTTAGTCACCGATCTGAAACTGAAATTAGAATTCACCTGTAGCTTTAATTTGTTTGAAGAGGCTTCTTTTGTTGTAATTAAAATTACTCCAAATGAGGCACGAGAGCCATAAATAGCAGCCGATGCGGCATCTTTTAGTACAGATACAGAGGCGATATCGTTAGGATTGATCAAATTGAAATCCTGAGTAGATGTGGGAACCCCGTCAATAACTATTAAAGGACTACCACCAGAAATAGATTCGTAACCTCTTATATTAAAATCAGGGCTTGCTCCGGGTTGACCACTTGAGTTATTTACGTTTAAATTTCCTATTGCACCTTGTAGTGCTGATCCTGCATTAGTAATAGGTCTACTTTTAAAATATTCATCTTCAACCTGGGCAACAGCTCCTGATAAATTAACTTTCTTTTTCTTTCCATAGCCCACAACAACTATTTGTTCCAATGATTGAGTGTCCATTTCCAGGGTAATATCTATAAAGCTGTTATTGGTAACTTTATGTTCTTTGGTTTTATATCCTACAAAAGATATTACCAAAACAGGATTTGAACTGTTTGTTGTTAACTCAAAATTGCCGTCAAAATCTGTTGAAACAGCATTCGAGGTTCCTTTTTCCATTACAGTGGCACCCGGTAGAGGAGAAGAGGTGTCTGAAACCCTGCCCTCGAGCTTTACTTGTTGCGCTAAAGACATACAAGTTGTCATCAAAAGGCAAAGAAACATTAAAATGTTTAGTCTTTTCATTACTTGTTTTATTACTATTAGTTAATTTTAAGCAATATTAGCTTTAAAAATTTACTATAAGTAAACAACAGGGTTAACAAATAATAAACAAAATAATTTATTTAAGTAAAATAAATGTTAAGAGAAAGATGTCTTAAATGTATAATTCGGGAAATTTTATCCTTTGAATTTATATTTGGTAGAATTAATAGTAAACTACCTCAGTACAAGCCCATGAGGCATTCGTTGTAAACAAATTTTTAATTGCGGGGCAAGCCTCGGGGTATTACATCCTTTGTCAGTGCCAATAAAGATGTCTTAAGGCTTTGACGGTTATCCATACGTAGGTAGAAAAGATAGTCTTAGTACCTAGCAATAATTTGAAAATTAGAGGAGCATTGAACCGGAGTCTGTCACATGGTCTGAAAATTTTTATAAAACTACAATTCAGTCTTATTTATATATACGCTTGGTTATTGAACTGAGTTCAATAACGCAAAAAGTATGTTACGTAAGAAAATTTTGGGCAAAAACGATTTATGGGACTAGAGGGGGAAGAAAACCGGTAGTTCTCAAACTAATGTATTAATTACAACTTTTATTCATACCTAAGTGACTCTATAGGATCTTGTTTTGCAGCTTTAGCTGCCGGGTAACTTCCGGCGAGAATAGCCACCAAAATAGTAATAGCGGTGGCCCAAAGAATAGCTACCCATGGAGTGGTGAAATCAAAATCGGCTGCTGCCGAAACCCCCATTCCAATTAATATACCCAAAATAATTCCAAGGATACCGCCTAATTGTCCAATAATAAGGGTTTCCATAAAAAATTGGGTTGCAATTGTTCGTCTTTTTGCTCCCAGGGCTTTTCGAACCCCAATTTCACGTGTTCTTTCGGTAACACTCACCAACATAATATTCATTAAGGCAATAGAAGAACCAAATATGGTGATGATAGAAATAATCCATGCAGCGTAATTTAGATAGCTGGTAATGGAAAAAATTCGATTAATGAGATCGTCACTTCGTTCCAGGCCAAAATTATTTTCTTCTATAGGGTTGAGTTTCCTGATATTTCTAAAGGTTAAAATCGCCTCATCTTGCGCACCTTCTAATAACTCTTTATCATCAACTTTTACGCTTACCGCATAGTTAATTTGAGGTTGGGTAAACATAGAGCGTGCTACCTGTATAGGCATTAAAACCCGTAGATCTTGATTATTCCCGAAAGTAGAACCTTTAGATTCAAGTATTCCAATAACCCTAAATTTCGCCCCTCTAATGCTAATTACTTTGTCTATAGGATCTTCTCCTTTAAAAAGGCCTTCGGGTTTAGCAAAATCAGAGCCCAGAATTACTACATTATTATTGTTTTGAATATCAAAAATATTAAATTCACGTCCGGTTTCCAGGTTTAGCCCAGAGTTCTCAAGAAAGTTCTCATTTACGCCAAGCACTCTTACCTCGGGATCGGTTTTTTCGTTAAGATATTTTACTTCGGCAACTGTAGTTCCGGTAAATGATACTGCAGTTTGTGCTTTTGGATATTGATAATTCTCTTCAAACTTTCTAACTTCCCGATAGCTTATTATTGGGTTTACTTTTTCTATCTCACCACCGCCACGACGTTGGGAATTAAATTCATAACGTTGTATATTGAAGGTGTTGGCTCCCATAGAAGCAAAATCACTACTAATGGTATTTTCTAAAGCAGTTACCGCACTTAAAATCCCTACCAAAGCTGTGATGCCAATAGCGATAATTAATACGGTAAGTATGGTTCGTAATAGTTGACTTTTAATTGAATTAAAAGCGATACTTACATTTTCCTTAAATAACCCAAACATAGAAATTGTTTTCAGTGCTATTTAGTTAGACTTCATAAGTGGAAGAATGTTACTTAAAATCTGAAATTTGTTTGGGTTCATTTAAAATTTAAGATATTTGCAGCGCTGTTTAAAGCGCATTGTAGCGTTCAAATTAAACTAAAAAAGTACTTATACCTTACATATTTTATGGCACAAAAACCTTCTATCCCAAAGGGAACTCGAGATTTTAACCCGGCCGAAGTTGCTAAAAGAAATTTTATTTTCGATAAAATTAAAACCGAATTTAAAAAATTTGGTTTTCAACCAATAGAAACCCCAAGTTTTGAGAACTCTGATACCCTTATGGGAAAATATGGGGAAGAAGGAGATCGATTAATTTTTAAAATTTTGAATTCGGGCGATTTTCTAAAGAAGGCTAATGCTGAAGCTTATCAGGCTAAAGACAGTTTAAAGATTACTTCTTCCATTAGTGAAAAAGCCTTACGATATGATCTTACCGTACCTTTTGCCCGCTATGTGGTACAACATCAAAATGAAATAGATTTTCCTTTTAAACGCTACCAAATTCAACCGGTATGGCGTGCCGATAGGCCACAAAAAGGACGTTTTAGAGAGTTTTTTCAGTGTGATGCAGATGTAGTTGGCAGTAAAAGCCTTTGGCAGGAAGTGGAGTTCGTACAATTATACGATGCCGTTTTTTCAGCTTTAAAATTAAAAGGGGTTACTATTAAAATTAATAATAGAAAGGTACTTTCTGGCTTTGCTGAAGTTATTGGCGAAAAGGATAAACTTATCGATTTTACAGTAGCACTGGATAAACTGGATAAAATAGGCGAAGAAGGTGTAAAGAAAGAAATGTTGCAAAAAGGAATTTCTGAAAACGCCATTGAAAAAATTCAGCCAATCTTTAGTCTAAAAGGTTCTTTTACTGAAAAAATTGTTGGAATTAAAGAAATATTGGCTGATTCTGAAACTGGAAAAGAAGGTATTAAGGAATTGGAATTTATTGAAAAAGCAATTGCTGAAATGCCATTAAAGACAGCGAAACTTGATTTAGATGTGACCCTGGCCCGCGGACTTAACTATTATACCGGGGCTATTTTTGAAGTTTCTGCACCAGAAAATGTAAAAATGGGTTCTATTGGTGGTGGCGGTAGATACGATGACTTAACCGGAATTTTTGGTCTAAAAGATATGAGTGGTGTTGGAATTTCATTTGGCCTGGACCGTATTTACCTTGTTCTGGAGGAGCTTGATCTTTTTCCCAAAGCAGTAACCCAAAACACCAGGGCTCTTTTTATCAACTTTGGTGATAACGAAGCGCTATATGCATTAAAGGCTGTAAATAAACTAAGAAGTGAAAATATTACTGCCGAGTTGTTTCCGGATGCTGCGAAGATGAAAAAGCAAATGAATTACGCCAATAAGCGCGAATTACCTTTTGTGATTCTGGCAGGGGCAGAAGAAATGGAATCAAAGAAGTTTACCCTTAAAAATATGAAAACAGGCGAGCAACAAAAAGTAGATTTTGCCGAACTGGTTTCGGCTTTAGCCTAAGCGTTTATTGGTACCGCCAAAGGGTGTAATACCTCGAGGTAGTTATTTATAGTTTAAGAAACTGCTTTTACAGAATCAATAGCTAAGGTTAGAAGTTTTTCTTAATCTAAATACTTTCAGGCGGTTTCATTACAACTGAATTTAATTTTCAATAAAAACAGTCCCGGGGAACTATTTCTTCGGGACTATTTTTTTATTTCAATTTATAGGTGGATATTAATCCTGGGTTTCACTCGCTTTATTTAAAACCTCCATATCTTCTTGAGATAGGTTTACTTCAATAGCCTCAATAAAGGACTTAAGGTGAGAAGATTTGGTAGCACTGGCAATTGGTGCGCTCACCCCGGGTCTTTTCATTAACCAGGCAAGCGCAATACCGGCTTGAGAAACCTGATGTTTTTCAGAAATTTGGTCCAGGCTTTTTAGGATTTTTTCTCCGCGTGGGTTTAAAAACTTTTCTGTAAATATTTTCCTGTCTTTTCCTTCAAAATCTTCTTTTTTACGATATTTTCCCGTAAGAAATCCGCTGGCGAGAGAAAAATAAGGAACTACCCCTAATTGGTTTTTAGAACAAATTTCTTCTATTTCTCCTTCAAACTTGTCGCGTACCATTAAATTATATTCCGGTTGAAAAACCTCATAAGGGGGCAGGTCTTTTTCTGCAGCGATGCTAAGGGATTTTTGTAATCTTTCCGCAGAAAAATTTGAAGCCCCAATATGCTTTATTTCGCCACTTGATATAAAACTCTGGTAAGCTTCCAGTGCCTCTTCCACAGGGGTTTCTTTATCATCATAATGAGTAAAATAAAGATCAATATAATCGGTTTGAAGTCTTAAAAGGGAATCTTTTGCCGCACCGGTAAGATAATCTCTGGAATTATTTTTTGGTCCGCCGGGTTGCAAACAAGAGCCACCTTTGGTAATAAGCGTGACTTTATCCCTTATTTTACGGGTTTTTATCCATTTACCAATAATTCTCTCTGAAGTCCCGTGAGGTACGCCATCTGCCCAACGAGAATAAACATCGGCAGTATCAATGGTGGTAAAACCCAGTTCAAAAAGTTCATCGAGCATTTTAAATGACTCTTTTTCATCTAATGTCCAACCAAACACATTTCCACCAAAAATAATTGGTGCAGATTTTATTCCGGAATTTCCTAAATTAACTTTCTCCATCTTTTCTTTTTTCCTAAAAATAAACATCCCAAAGAAGAAAGAAGAATTATCCTATTATTTTTAAATGGATTTAACGTTACAGGAAGTATTTGATACGTACTTGAGTTTTGCTAGATAAATACGGGAAAACTATAGTTCAGGATCTCCTAATCTCTCTAGAGTTTTAACCTCTATAAGTTTTGTAAAATTTTATCAATCCCGTTAAGTCTTAGATCCGGTTTATCCGCTAATTGATAAAAAATTTCTCCCGGTCTTTCTATAAAACAAGTTTTAAGGCCAGCCCGTTTTGCTCCGAGAATATCCCAGGGATGAGCAGCGACCATTAATGCTTTTTGGGCTGGAACGCGATACTTATTTAAAATATATTGATAGCTGCGAGGGTGTGGCTTATATTTTTTTACTTCTTCAACACTATGAATTCCATCAAAAATAGAATTCAGTTCAGCAAATTTCAGTTGAGATTGTAAAACATCGGGTTTACCATTACTGAAAGCGATAAGCCTGTAACCTGAGTTTTTTAATTTCTCAAGTCCCGGTTTTACATCTGGGAAGGGAGGGAGTTTAGTGATTTCTGAAATTATATTCGCTACTTCCGAATTGGTAAAGGATTTATCAAATTTATCTGAAATCATTCTAAATGTCTCCAGAGCTATTTCGGTAAAATTCCTGTAATTTTTGGTAGTAGTTTCTACCAAAGAATAATGCAATAACTTAGGAAACCAAATCTCAAAACCCATTTCATTTTTCAGGGCAGCATTTACCTCTTCTTTTAAAGTAAACATATTTAAAAGGGTATGATTTACGTCAAAAATTATGATTTTAGGCTTCATATAAAACAGGTTTAAACAAAGAAAGATAGGTTTTATTTAAATATGCTTACTAAAGAATCCATATGAAATAATAGAATTTCTATGCTGTAGAGTTTTAAAACTACTTTTAAACTATAATTGTATACCGAGTAATTAACCGGATATATTTACTCAAAAATAAGGGTGTGTTGCCGAAGGCTTGCCATAAGATGGTTTACTAAAAGTAGAAATTGTTACCGGTTTTAAGGTGATTTCGCAATAGTTATATTCAGATTTTGAATAAATTGATTTGGCCAATTCTAAAAATCAGACTAGGTGTTACAACAAAATTTTACTTGACCCTTTTGGGAGAAGCTCAATAATTTTTTTAAATAATAATTTTTCACTAAATTTAGTATAGAATTTTCTCCCCAGATTATCCCCAAAATACAATATTACAGTTCTTAAATTTTGTATGCTTTTTATTGAGTGGTAGAATGTTTTATTTGCTATCCCCAAATAATTTTTGTCTTGAAGTTTACAGTTATACAACTTCTTGTAATTCGTAAGACTTAATATCATGTAACCCATATAGATCTGCCCCTTAGTAATGACCATTTAGCACCTATCGTGATTTATTGGAATCAATTTTTTGACTAAATATATAAAGGGATGAAAAATAATAACTTTCTAAGGGGATGTACCTTTATTTTATTCGCAATATCCTGGGCAGGTTTTTTTAACCTTAGTCTATATGCGCAAAGCTTTTCCCAAAGCAACCTAGACTTTAATGGAAATGGCTCTATATCTAATGGAACTTCATTGATGTTTGGACCAGATGGGCGACTATATGTGGCTGAATATACAGGTGCTATCAAAATTTTAACTATTGAGCGCATATCGGTAACAGATTATAAAGTACTTGATATGGAGACCCTTTTGGGGATCTCAACTATTCAGGATCATAATGACGACGGTAGTCTTTACAGCTCAAGTTTTAGGGAAACAACCGGGCTTACAGTAGGAGGTACCGCAGCAAATCCTAAAATTTATGTAGCCTCTAGCGATTTTAGAATTGGTGGAGGTGGTGGAGGCGGAAGTGGAGATACAAATCTAGATACCAATTCAGGCATTATTACCCAGTTTAGCTGGAACGGAAATTCCTGGGACGTAGTTGATCTTGTTCGTGGTCTTCCGCGTTCAGAAGAAAATCATGCTACCAATGGGATGGAAATGGCAAATATAAACGGTGTAAATTATCTTATTGTAGCGCAGGGTGGCCATACAAATGCGGGTGCACCTTCAGTCAATTTCGCATACACTACAGAATATGCTCTATCTGCGGCTATCCTGGCGGTTAATTTAGATATGATAAACGGTATGCCGGTAAAAACTGATAATGGTAGAAAATATATATACGATCTTCCTACCGTAGATGACCCAACAAGGCCAAATATAAATGGTATCTCTAATCCCGATGCAGCCGGTTATGATGGGGTAGATGTTAATGATCCGTTTGGAGGAAATGATGGTTTGAATCAGGCTAAAATAGTGCCCGGCGGACCGGTACAAATTTTTTCTCCCGGCTATAGAAATTCTTATGACCTTGTCTTAACTGAAACCGGAGCTTTATATGTTACAGAAAATGGCTCGAACGGAGGTTGGGGAGGTTTTCCGTTTAATGAAGGAGGAGGAGCAGTAACCAATGATTATGATCCGAATGAGCCTGGAAGCACGGTTTCCTCTGGAGGAGAAAAGATAAATAATGAAGATCATTTGCACTTAGTGACCACAGATATTCAAAATTATAATTTCGGAAGCTTTTATGGAGGGCATCCCACGCCAATTAGGGCTAACCCGCTAGGAGCAGGATTATATACAAATCCTTCTAAAAATGGTACTACCGGTGCTGTTTTTAGAACTAAAAAGTACCATCCATTGAAGAATTCCGGCGACTTTACAAATAATCCTGATGTTGCGCTTCCGGCCGACTGGCCCCCGGTTACGGTTGCCAATCCTATTGAAGGTGATTGGAGAGGACCCGGCCTGGCAAACCCCGACGGGCCCGTAGATGATCTAGTAACTATTTGGGGAACCAATACAAACGGCATAGATGAATACACCGCCAGCAATTTTAACGGTGCGATGAAGGGGAATCTTATAGCTGGTGTAAATACTGGCGAATTAAGAAGAGTAGAACTTAATCCCGATGGAAGTCTTAACAAACTTACTCCATCTTTTTTATCAGGATTAGGTGGGGACGCTTTGGGTGTTACCTGTAATAGCGATAATGAAATATTTCCGGGCACAATATGGGTAGTTACCTTGAATGGTAAACTTATTGTTTTGGAACCTCAGGATTTTGGAGAGTGTAAATTACCCGGAGATCTCGGTTATGATGCGAATGCCGACTATGATTTTGACGGTTATACGAACCAGGACGAAGAAGATAACGATACCGACCCCTGTAATGGTGGCTCACAGCCAAACGATTTTGATAAGTCTGATACCGGAGATAATGTATCAGATTTAAATGATTTAGATGATGACGCAGACGGTATACCCGATGAAAGCGATGTATTTCAATTAGGAAACCCCAAGCAATCGGGAAGCGATGCTTTTTTGCTTCCGGTATTTAATGAACTTTTTACCAGTAACACCCAATTGGGAGGGTACAAGGGACTTGGTTTAACCGGTTTGATGAATAATGGAGACCCTAACCCTAACTGGTTAAATTGGTTGGATAGACGTGATGACCCCAACGACCCTAATGAGAATGATATTCTTGGAGGTGCAATTGGAGCAATGACTATGCAAATGACTTCCGGTACAGCATTGGGTTCAAGTAATAATCAGGAAAAGGCATTTCAATATGGCATTCAGGTTCATGCTAAAGCTGGTAATTTTACGGTAGAAGGCGGTATTGCCAATTTTAATGGACCTGTGCAGCTTTATGGAACTAATTCTCCCACAAATGGAGAACTCGGATTTTTTATAGGAGATGGTACCCAAAGCAATTATATAAAATTTGTTATTAGCCCTACAGGGTTTATAGCGCTTCAGGAAATTAACGATATTCCCCAATCCCCATTAAATATCAATATTCCTGAGATTGAAAGGCCAAGCAGTAGTGTGTCATTCTATTTTGTTGTAAATCCTGTAAATGGAGAGGTAAATTTAAAATATTCGTTAGATGCAGGTGCCCAGGTTAGCATAGGTAGTATTATTGCCGAAGGATCAATTTTACAGGCTATCCAAAATACTGAAATTGATTTGGCCGTGGGCATGATAGGTACTTCCAATGCCCCTGGTGTAGAGTTAGAAGGCACCTGGGATTTTCTAAATGTAACTTCTGAAGGACCTACCATCGCCTCAGAGCTCCTTGATATTGAACGTAATGTAGGAGCGGTTACAGAAACTATTAGTCTGTTGCCATATTTTGACGATGATGCCGGTGTAGGGAACCTGACTTATAGTGTTTCGGGTAATACCAATTCAGCTGTCGGTGCTGTCATATCGGGCAGTAGCCTTAACCTAAGCTATCCCGATTCCCCGGCAGTTTCAGTGGTTACAATTCGTGCTACCGATGCCGATTCGAATTATATAGAGCAGAGTTTTTCTGTAAATGTTATAGAAGAACAGGCCATCGCTGAGGTCTTATACCGGGTAAATGCTGGGGGGGCTGCCATTACAGCGATTGATGGGAAATTGGATTGGGAAGAAGATACTGCTAACAACAATTCTGCTTATTTAAGCTACCCCGGACTTAACAGTACCTTTTCCGGAGG
>NZ_JAEHOK010000025.1 GCF_016236915.1 Salegentibacter maritimus | reverse complement strand
GTTGGGTCTGTCGTATCGTTAACAGTAATTTCCTGTGTTACATTGATGGAGTTCCCGGCATCATCTGTTACGCTATAGGTTCTAGTGATGATTTCGGGGTTGCTATTTCCATCACTGGCATCAGATACAAAAGCGACAGTTGGATTGGCAGTACAATTATCTGCTTCATCGGTGACCACTGTAGAATCTGCTGCGGGTACATCTGCAGTGCACTGCACATTTAGCGGAGCGGGATTACTGGCTGTTGGGTCTGTGGTGTCATCAACAGTAATTTCCTGTGTTACATTGATGGAGTTCCCGGCATCATCGGTTACACTATAGGTTCTAGTGATGATTTCAGGATTGCTATTGCCATCGCTAACATCAGAAACAAAAGCGACAGTTGGATTGGCAGTACAATTATCTGTTTCATCGGTGACCACTGTGATATCTTCTGTTGGTACATCTGCAATACATTGGACATTTAACGGAGCGGGATTACTGGCTGTTGGGTCTGTCGTATCGTTAACAGTAATTTCCTGTGTTACATTGATAGAGTTCCCGGCATCATCTGTTACGCTATAGGTTCTAGTGATGATTTCAGGATTGCTATTTCCATCACTGGCATCAGATACAAAAGCGACAGTTGGATTGGCAGTACAATTATCTGTTTCATCGGTAACCACTGTAGTATCTGCTGAGGGTACATCTGCAGCGCACTGTACATTTAGCGGAGCGGGATTACTGGCTGTTGGGTCTGTCGTATCGTTAACAGTAATTTCCTGTGTTACATTGATGGAGTTCCCGGCATCATCTGTTACGCTATAGGTTCTAATGATGATTTCGGGATTGCTATTGCCATCGCTAACAGCAGAAACAAAAGCGACAGTTGGATTGGCAGTACAATCATCTGTTTCATCGGTAACTACTGCGATATCGACAGTAGGGATATCGGCTGTACACTGAACGTTTACCGGAGCAGGATTGCTTGCTGTGGGGTTTTTATTATCATTAAAAGTTAGCGTAAAAACTTCAGTAATTTCAAGATTATTATTATCACTTAAGGTAAGTGTGTAATCGCCTGGTGCAAGGTTGCTAATTTGATTTGTTGAACCAGTAAAGCCATTTGGTCCAGTCCAGGAATAATTGTAGGGAGAAGCACCACCGGAAGCATTCGCCTCCAAATCACCATCGTTTGTGTCGTTACAGCTTGCTGGAGTTTCTGTTATGGTAACGCTTAATTCTTCATTTAACAAAAAACCAATAAAATAGGAGTAGGTGCGGTCATTGTTATGGGTATAGGGTTTTTCCGGCCCAAAACTAAAATTCGCCAAAGCAGTATTTTCGGAAAGTAGGAACAATCCGAAAATTAAAACTGCTAAAAAAAACCGGGGAGTAATTTTACCCATAGGCAACTAATTGTTACAAGAGGTAAAATTACACATAAAAAATCTACTTTAACAAGAATTTAAGCAAAAAAATATTATTTAAGAGTCTAAAAACCAGTTAAAAGGAGGTTTTTTTTAACCTGATAAATGTCAATGTAAGAAATTACTTTCTTATTCCATGATAAACTTCTTATTCCTATTTCCATTTTCGGTAACCAGCTTTACAATGTAGATACTTGAATGCATAGGTTTGATAGTAATTGTGTGCTGCTTTTCATTAGGTATATTCTTAAAACCTTGAATAAGTTTTCCACGTAGGTCGAATAAAAGTACCTCAGAAATATCAATAAGATCGGGATTGTAAATTTTGAGTTCCCTTGTATTATGGTTGTAACCAAAATCAAGGTTAGTTGTAATAGAAGGATTACTTGGGTTTTCCGAATCTTCTTTGCCTTTAAAAATTATTTCGAGCCTATCCTTAAATATTCCAGGTGTTGAACTTGCCAGGTAAGCGCCTGTTCTAAGATCGTGAATGCTGTCGCTTAGCTTATCTTTTAGGAATACCGATTGTGAGTCGGGATAATTTTCCAATTCACCAATTTCAATACTAAACTCACCTTCTTTTTTTATTTTAAGGCCTAATGGTAATACCTGGTCAATATTGAAGTTAGGTACTGCCTGAATAACAAATTCATTGTCTTGAATAAGCCAGTACATATCTTCTGGAATATCATCTATTAAGAGCGCATCGTAACCCAGGTCAAAACCATTGGTGGTATTTGCATCGGCGGTAACCAAAACCTGTCTTTGATAGCCAAGAGGCGAAAGGAAGTTTAGTCTAATTTTGTACCTCGTATCTTTTTTGGTTAGTTTATTTTTCTCTTTAGTAGGATAAATAGGTTTAAGAAATTGCGAATCTTTCGGATCTATTTCGGTAACAAAAGCTCTTTGTCCATTATTATAGTTAATAGTACCTCCACTTATAGTTATACCATTGGCAATTGCTGGATCTAATACCGTATTGATAAAGAATCCCTGGCTAACCGGAACAAATTGCCCGGGTTTCTTATTTCCTACCGAACCATCGTTATTAATACGTTCATCTACTGAAGAAGCCGATTGTACCGCTCCTGAAAGATTAATGGTAGCATAACCCCCAATATATTCTCTTAAAATATGGGTGTTTTCGTCACCAAAGTGGTCCCAGAAATAGAGGGCGCCATTGAAAATATTTTTAGTATTGGTGGCATTTGGCACTACATTCTTATCTAAATTATCTAAAATAAATTGTTTTGCATCCAGAGCCGACGGGTATGGATTTCCAATTAAGCGATTTTGATTCGCTCCAATACTTACACCGCCTACAGGCCCATTATTAGGAAGTCCCCTAAAGATATAATTTTGGGGTGTTGAAAGCGATACTGCCCCTGAAGTGCCTTTCATGGTAAATCCATCTCCTGCATTAAGCTGGCCATTTTCGCCTATCCAATGCCATTCGGCATAAACATTGGCGGTGCCAAAGAATTTAAAAAGCCAATAGGTACTAATACGTTTTGGACCGGCAGTATAATTATAGTTGTCGGCATAAGTATGATCGTAAGCAAAGGATATATCCTGCGCATTATTAGAGTCGGTGCCATCTTTTAGCATAGCTTTAATGGAGCCGCCGCTATTAGAAGCTCCTGCACTAACAGGAAAACTCCAGTAGTTGTAGTTATAGCTGTTGGCGGTACCCTGTTGATCGCGTTCCAGGTAACCAGAACTACCTGCATCTACAATACTACCCATATCCTGAATTAATTGGGATTCTCCGGTAAGATCTATAATACCGTCTAATTTTAAATAATGACTAACTCTTATATATTGTCCCGAATTGGTTTCATCATGTGCGCCTGAGGGATTAAAAATGTCTAAGGTTCCCACTTCTGATTTTAAACCTAATACAGTAATGTCTTTATTTCCCGAATCAATATCATGTGAGGTTCTAACAATATTCCAGTTAATTGAATTTCCATTTATACCGGTACTGTTTGGTGCATCCCAAACATCAAAATGAGTCCAGGTGTTATCTGTGCCCCAGGTTTGGCCATCAACCCTTGAAGTATAGGGTAGAGGAGCGGTGTTTTCCTGTAAAGTCTCCATATCAACCAGCCTGCCGGGCACGGAATTATTAGCAAGATCAACCGTAGTTCCATCGGTTAATAAAACTGGATCGGCGAGAAGCTGATAATAGCCTGCAAGATTGGTGTAGCTTAATCCGCCGGGAACATTCATAGGAATTTCCACGCCCATTTGTGTGCCATTATTGTAGAGGCGTTGGTTCATCATAAACCTTATTTGATTTATACTTAGGTTAGTGCTCCAAATACGTACTTCTTCAATCCAACCTTCAAAGTGATTTTCGGCAGCTCCATTATTCCACCTTGCTCCAATCAATGTTCTTGCACCACTACTACCAGGGTTAAAATTACCGATGTCAATTCCATCTATATAAAGCCTGTTATTCGCTACAGCAATATGGTACCATCGCGTATTGGGCATAATCCCTGCCGGTAGATCTTCCATATTAATTTCAAAATTGGGCCCGCTTAAAATAGTACCCTGTAAACTTTGAGGGCGAATCCAGGCTTCCAGGCTGTAATTTCCGGTATAGGTTTCCCCTAAATCCACATAATCATCAAGTCCGTCAAAATCCAGGGCTATGCAAGGTTCAAAGCCAACTTCCAGGGGTTCATAAATGGGTAAACAATTTTGGTTTTCAATTAAGTTTCCATTTTCATCGGTTTCGGTGGGTTCTAAAATCCAGCTGAAGGTGTAATTTTCAGTACTTTGGGAATTTGAGGTGAAAATTGCATTAGGGTTGTTTACAGGGTTGCTCGTGTTATTCGGATCAACATTATAAAATTCGAAATTTTCATCCGGCCCTTCCACCTTCCATTTACCAATATAACCGTCTTTAGTGGGATAAGATGTAATGATACCCTGGGTAACACTGCTAACTGCAGCAGTTAACTGTGTCGAATATGACCCGCAATTGCCGGTTTCGACAGTAACGCTGGTTGTGTATTGGTCGAACACAAAAACCTTAATTTCTTCATCGTTTCTGGCTGTTGGGCACGAACCCCCTGTATACTCTAATGTAGTAGTTATTACAGAAACATTCCATCCAATTTCGGTAGGGGTCCATTGTTCTGAAAAATTTGTTCCAATCACTACCGGAGTTTCAGGATTGGTAGTGTCTTCCCATATAACACCTACATCCTGTGGGCCATCCGGCAATATGATATTGTCTACCGCCCAAACATCTCCATCTCTAGCCCCTGTAAACCTAAACATAATTCTTAGGTTATTTTGACCAATATAATTACCTAAATCAATTTCTATTTTGTTTTCAGGTCGGCTAATAGGAGTACCAGAAGCAAAATCGGTATAATTTCCGCTTGAAGGATCGTTGTTGTTGCTGTATAACTGTGTATAACTGCCTGCAGCTCCACCATTGGTAGAAATCAATACTTCAATGGAAGCCCCGGGGGTAAGATTATAAGCCTGGTCAAAAGTTAGAATACCGGAATCCATCCCATCTAAAGCAAAAACATTGGTTTCCAATGTAGAACTATTATTCCCGGACACAATAGCAAAACCTTTATTTTGGTCTGTTAGTCCGTGATCAAATAATTGTAAGGAGGTATTGTAAGGAGAAGTTAGGTTGGCGGTAATAAATTCCCGGGGTGTAACTCTTTTCCATACATTTGGCCTTACATTACTGGCACTGGTTTCAAAATTTTCTTCTATTCCATTGGTGTTTATAACCCTCCAACCATGCTGATCTATAGATGCATTATCGAAATTGCCGCTATCATTTACACCATCTCCAGATTGATAGCCGGAATCTGCAGTTAAGGTGACTTCGTCTCCTAAGCAGATAAGGTTTTCGCTAACACTTACCGGAGCCGGTTCTATATTTGATGAAATAACACTTAAAATAGCAGTTTGGCTGTTTACCGGGTCGTTGCAAGCGCCATTTATAATTTCTGCCTGAAAAATTAAGGTTTCGTTGCTCAATAAACTTCCTATAATAGCAGCAGGTAGGCTTGTGCCGGTCTCCCCGGCTATGGTTTTAAAAGATCCCTGTGCGGTTCTGTATTTCCAGGCTACAACTTCGCCTGTATGGCCTGAAAGAATAAGGTCTTCTACAAAGTCTGGATTTTGACAGGTTGTATATAATCGGTCATACCCCCTAAAATTCAATTCACCTCCAACAGGATATTCATCTACCTGAATATTAACGCTTTCTGAAATGTCTTCGTCACAAACACCATTCTTCACCACCGCTCTAAATGATGTGCTGAGACTAAGATTTTCATAAGTATAACTTGTTGATATTTCAGAAGCTTCCTGGTCTATTGTTTGCCAGGTAACTTCGTTATCTTCAGAATACTCCCAACGAACAACCTCTCCTGTTATTCCGGTAACCGAAATTTCGCCTGAATTATTGCCTGTACATACGCTCGTGGCTCCCGAAATTGTACCGGCATTGGAGGGCTGGTCTACATTGATAGTAATTTCAGCTTCGGTAGCGCAATTTCCGGTTCCTGTGCCTATTACCTTATAGTTAGTTGAAATTTCCGGATTTATGGTAATAGAAGCAGTATTACCAATCTCTTCATTAGCTTCATTGAACCAAATATATGTATTAGCTCCAGTTGCTGATAAGTTTACAGGCTCGCTTGCACAGACTATAGTGTCTGAAGTGCTTATGCTAACTTCTGGTAACTCGTGAATAATAACCGTAATTTCTACTTTATCACTCTCACAGGCATCAAGGCTTTGTGAAACGTAGTAAAGATAAGTTTCAGGGGTTGTAGTCGCAGGAGTGGGCGCTGCTGCCAACGCATTATTATCTTTATCATACCAATTTAAAATTGCTCCATTGGTAGAACTGGCTTCTAAGGCATTTGCTGTTTCGCCTTCACAATATTCCAAAAGTGCCGTAGTTTCAGGAGTTAAAGGTTTCTCTTTAATGTTTACACTAACTGCTACCCGTTCACTTTCACATACATCGGGGGTTTGGGTTACCCAGTAAATAGTTTCTCCCGGCGTATTGGTATTAGGTACTGGAGGGGCGGCAAAAGCATCATTCCCACTTTCTGATGCATACCAGGTAAGCTTGCTGCCATTAACTACCGTTAGTGCGGGTGCGTCTTCAAATTGACAATATTCAAAATCCTGAACTGTTGGTGGTTCAGGGATCTCATTCAGGCGTAATTGAAATGGATTAGAAACTGCGGTAGCACAGGTGAATTCTGAAGGACCCTGAATTTCTACAAAATAATCGCCATTGTATGCGGTAGTAACATTGATAATTTCCAGTATGCCGGTGTAGGTGCCGTTTTGTTCTGAGATTGTAATACTAATATTGGGATCCGATTCATTTACCGGTGTATTTCCTTTATACCAGGTGAATGTTAATGGAGCGCCATTGGCACTGGCGATAAATTGCATATTAGCTTCTGAAAAACCATCACCACAAATTGGAACTTCAGAAACAGGTTCCTGAATAAAAATGTCTTCATCTACATTTATGCTAACTGTGTTAGAAGTTACAGTTGAACAGGATGTAGCTCCTGTTACTACCACGTAATATTCTCCTGCATGAACAGAGGTGGTATTGCTAAAGCTTAAGGTGGCTGATGTTGCTCCACTTACTGGCGTACCGTCCTGGTACCATTGATATTGCAGGTTGTCTCCGGTAGCAGTTACGCTAAGTTCACTTGGTTGGGTGCTACACACGCCAACGTTAAAAGGTTGAGATGTGATTTCGGGTTTTTTAGCTATTACAATATCAAGGCTTTCCTGTACTTGTTCGCAGGAATTTGCAGCCGCAATTGTATAGGTTACGGTATGAGGTCCGGGTGTGCTGGCTGCAGGATTTATCGTTCCATTACTATCTATAGCCAGGCCAGTGGTACCGGAAAAAGTTCCATTTTGATATTCACCTGGTGTTTCTGTAAAAACTACCGCTTGATCCTGAGTTTCAGAATTACAAAGCGCAGCATTGTCGTAATTAAAGTTGGCATAAGGTACTTCTGTGATATTTACAGTAGTATTGAAATTTACTGCTTCGCAACCGGCTTTTGCGGCAATAAGGTATTCAACAATATATTCTCCGGGCTGGCTTTGGCTGGGATCAATGGCTCCGGTTTGGGAATTTATGGAGAGCCCGGTAGAATTTGCAGAGAAAGTCCCACCTTGATAATTTCCAAGCATATTATTGAAAATCACTTCTTTTATCTCGGTTTCCGATGCGCAAAAGGGACCATTGTAGCTTATTTCGGTGTAGGGTAATGCTGTAATTGTGAGCGTGGTTTCAGTAGAAACAGGTAAGCAGCCATCCACAGCATTGGTCTCATAGCTAATGGTGTAGGTGCCGGGAGTACTGTTTTGTGGATTAACGGCTCCCGAAGTGGGATTAATGTCCAAACCTGCCTGAGAAGTATAGGTTCCTCCTAAACTATTACTGTTTCCGGTTAATACAACTTCAATAGGAGTTGTTTGTGAATTACAAAATTCGGTTGCCGCATAAGTAATTGTAGGGTTAGGTACTTCTGTTATGGTTATTTCAGTAGAGTATTCGTAGGTATTACAACCGCCACCGGCCGGTGTGGTATAGGTAATTGTATAAGTGCCCGGATCGCTGTTAGATGGGGTAATCGTTCCGGTTCCTGCATCTATTTGCAGTCCTGTTCCTGCTGAAAAAGTTCCATTTTCATAATTTCCAGTGCCGCTTAAAGTTACCGGTTTATTTGCTGTATCAGAAGTGCAAAAAGCGTTGTTTTCGTAGCTTAAACTTGCTGTTGGTACTGCTGTTATGCTTATACTAGTAGATAACTCAAGGCTTTCACAACCAAGTGAAGCCGGAATTGTATAAGTAACCACATAATCGCCGGGATTGCTACTGCCGGGATCTATCGCTCCGGTAGTTGCATTAATACTTAAGCCGGATGGTGAGGCCGAAAAGCTTCCGTTCGCTGTTGCTCCAATCCCATTTTCTAGCCTTACCTGTTTAATTTCAGTATCGTCTTCACAAAATGAAGTTTGAGGGTAAACCAGTTCGGCATAGGGAACCGGGTTAACAACTATTTCGTGTGTTCCTGAAAGTGATTTTTCACATAAAGGTTCTTCCAGGTATTGCGCGCTTATTAATTGAAACGTAGTAGAAGAAGTTAAATTGTTCATAATTATACTGGCTTCTCCGCTTGCGTCGAGATCTATAGTTTTTGAAGTTCCGTTTTCGGTATAAGTAATTCGGGTGCCGGGTGTTCCTGTTAGGCTAATTTGTGTACTGGTGTTTTCGCAAATATCCTGACCTGTGGTAGTAAAAGAAGCCTGGGGGTCTTCCCTAAAAAATATAGTCATTTCGTCTTCACCTGCATTACATGCACCACCCGGCTTCTCGGTAGTTACACTAATGCTAACCTGCCCGTTGCTTATATCGGCAGCAGTAGGAGTGTACTCAATTATAAAGTTATTTACTTTTCCCGTTGGCGGGGTAATTAGCGCCCCTGAAGAAGTCTCAATCCTATCTATTTTTAACTTAGCGTTTTTAGAACCGAAGGCTACATAGGCATCAATAGTGACTGTGTTATTTAGACTGCATAAGACCATATCTTCGCCAAGATCGGTAATTACATATTCGTCGATGGCTATTCCTGTAATTGTTTCACTCGCGCTTGCTCCGCAAATATTTAAAGCTTGTACCGAAACGCTTTCGTTTGCACTATAATTTGCATTCGCGGTAATATTTACAGTAATATTTGTAGTTCCCGTTCCGTTTATAATTTCCCAACCATTGGGTAAGGTCCAAAGATATTCACTGGCATTGCTCACCGAAGGAATAGAGAATTCTACATTGTTTAATGGTGGGCATATTGCTGTACTTGGTAAAGAAGATGTTATAGCTAAAGGTTTTGCAGGTGCAGCAGTTACAGATTGTACATAGTTTGAAATAATTGAACTTTCGCCACATTTATTAGTGGCAAAAACTTCTATGTTTCCTGAAGTTTCCGAAGCATTTACTTGAATAGTATTGGTGTTTGCTCCCGAAGTAACACTCCAACCTGAGGGTAATGACCATTCATAAGAGGTAGCGTGATTTATTATAGGAATGCTGTATTCTAATTGTGTGCTACTGGAACAAACCACTTCGGGGCCGTTTATTACTGCAGATCCTATTTCGGGAGCCGGTTCATCTATATTAAGGTTTAGTGTGCTTGCAGAGCCTTGTCCGCAGGAGTTTTCCGGTATTACGCTAACATTACCGTTTTGTCCATAATTACCGGCATTTACGGTTATACTATTGCCTGTTTGGTCTCCAATAAAACTCCATCCCGAGGGAATACTCCAGGTGTATGCTTCTGCTTCAGGAAGTTGTGTGACAGATAGTTCTATTTGATCTCCCGGACAAATTACATTGTTGGAATTTGAATAAGTAATGTTAATGGGGCCTACGCTGGTTGGAGCAGCATTTTTTACTTCTACCGCAAGATTTTGTGTGCCGCTTGTGCCACAGGAGTTTCTGGCGGCTACTGTAATATTTCCATTCCCGGTAGTTCCTGTTGTAATGCTAATTTGTGGTGAAGTAGTTATTTGTTCAGAAATATTCCAGCCGGTCGGAAAGTTCCATACATATTCGGTTACATCATTAATAGCGGTAATACTGTAAGTTTCTGAGGTATTGGGACAAACTGAAGTGTTGCCTCTAATAATTCCCGGGTGGCCAGGGGTGTCGGGTTTAACCAATACTGCCAGATTTTGTATACTACTGGTGCCACATGAGTTCCTGGCAGCTACCGTAATATTGCCAGTTCCCGAATTTCCTGTGGTAATGCTTGTTTCTGGCGTTGTAGTTATCTGCTCCGGAATATTCCAGCCGGTCGGAAAGTTCCATACATATTCGGTTGCATCATTAACAGCTGCAATACTGTATGTTTTCGATGTATTGGGGCATACGGTGCTATTGCCGCTAATAGCAGCAGGTTGCCCGGGGGTACCCGGTTCAACGTTAACCGTAATACTTTGTTCGGTATTGCCGCATTCTCCTATTGCAATTACTTTTATGGTTCCGGTGTTCGTTCCTGTGGTAAGAGTAATAGAGGTACTTGAACTGGAACCGCTCCAGCCACCGGGTAATTCCCATTGATAGGAAATAGCATTATTTACAGGATTAATACTATAAGTTTCAGAAACACCGGGGCAAACAAGGTTTTCTCCGGTTATCGTGCCGGGCGTATCTGGTGAGGACGGTTTTTCGGAAATAGTAATTTGATTACTGAAAAAATCTGCCGTACATGGATTACTGGAAGTGACAAATAACTGAACCTGATCTCCCGCGCTCAATACTGCGCTAAAACTTGCGCTATTGCCCGCACTGGAATTATTTACCCGCCAATCGTAAACAGGATTGGTTCCGGCTTCGGTAATACTCACGATGCTAAAATTTATAGCTTCACCAGGGCAAACGGGATTTGCATCCGCCTTAATAGTTACACTGCCTTCCCTGGTACTATTCACTGTCATTTCAATAGGCTGCGTTATGATTTCGCAATTTGCATCATCGGTGGAGGTAACTATAAGTCTCACCTCGTCGTTATCTTGAAGCGTAGAGGTGCTAAAGCTTGCCTGGCCAGTCCCAACATTAGTTTGGTTAATTTGCCACTGATATATTAATCCGGTACCTCCGGTTACAGAGGAGTTAAAAGTAACCTGGGTGTTTTCGCAAATAGTTCTACCTTCGGCTACACTTATACTAACCGAACCAGGGCATGCCTGCGAAAATCCATTTTCCGAAAAGAAAAAAATAGAAAATATTAGCAATAAATAAGAAAGTAGTTTTCCTCCCATAATAGTAATGTTTTAGAGCAATAGTAATTACGTAGGGGTAATTTAAAAAGGTGATAAATGGGGTAACTATCTGGTGCAAAGACAATTATTTGTTTAAAATACAATATTTGCTGCAGTATTTTCTTTTAATTCGGTGAAGGGTTCTTTAATTCGTTAAAATGATTTCAATATGATTAAAAATTATGTTAATTGTATGTATATATTATTTTTTATGTCCTTTAGTTGGTATTTGTAGTTTAGAAAGTTTGAAAAAAACTAAAAAAAAGAGTCGCAACATTATTTGCTGCGACTCTTAATTGGTGAACTATATTTCTTACAAATTATTCTCCCATAAAAGGATATCTGTAATCGGTGGCCGGAACAAAAGTTTCTTTAATGAGCCTCACAGAAATCCATCTCATCAGGTTCATTTTAGAGCCTGCCTTGTCGTTAGTTCCGCTGGATCTTGCACCTCCAAAGGGCTGTTGGCCAACAACCGCTCCTGTGGGTTTGTCATTAATGTAGAAGTTACCGGCAGCATTTTGCAGTAGGTCGGTTGCCTTTGCGGCGGCATAACGGTCTCCTGATATAATTGCTCCTGTAAGCGCATACATACTTGTGTTATCTACAGTTTCACAAATATCTACCCATTTTTTATCGTCAAAGTTCTTGTCGTCATACACATAGATGGTTACAACCGGACCAAAAAGTTCGGTTTCCATGGTGGTATAATGCGGATCTGTGGTTAGAATTACAGTTGGTTCGATAAAATACCCTTTAGATTTGTCGTAATTTCCACCAACCACAATCTCGGCTTTTTCGTCTTTTTTAGCTTTATCAATATAACTTGCGAGTTTATCAAATGAAGCCTCGTGTATAACTGCATTGATAAAGTTGCTCATATCCTCTGGGGATCCCATTTTAAAAGATTCTACATCCTCTACAACAAAATCCTTTATCTCTGGCCAAAGGCTTTTAGGAAGGTAAACCCTTGAAGCAGCACTACATTTTTGCCCCTGGTATTCAAATGCACCTCGGGAAATAGCGGTTGCAACTTGTTTTGGATTAGCAGTTGGATGAGCAAGGATAAAATCTTTTCCTCCTGTTTCTCCTACAATTCTTGGATAAGATTTATAGTTTCTAATATTTTTTCCAACTTTTTCCCAAATACCTTTAAAGACATCGGTGCTTCCGGTAAAATGAATTCCGGCAAAATCTGGGCTGGCAAGAACAGTATCGGTTACCATTTCCGGATCTCCGTTCACCATATTGATAACTCCGTCGGGAACACCGGCTTCTTTAAAAACTTCCATCAATATCTGTGCAGAAAGCATCTGGCTATCACTAGGCTTCCAAACCGTTACATTTCCCATAAGGGCAGCACTGGAAGGAAGGTTTCCGGCGATAGCTGTAAAGTTAAATGGAGTGATAGCATATACAAAGCCTTCAAGAGGTCTATATTCTACGCGGTTCCAGTTACCATCAGAAGAAATTGGTTGTTCATTATAAAGTTCGCTCATAAACTCTACATTGAAGCGTAAAAAGTCGCAAATTTCTGCAGCTGAATCGATCTCGGCCTGGTAAATATTTTTTGATTGGCCAATCATAGTTGCGGCATTCATTTTTTGCCTATATGGTCCCGAGATAAGATCGGCTGCTTTTAAGAAAACGGCAGCACGTTGCTCCCATTCAAGTTTTGCCCATTTCTTTCTGGCTTCCAGTGCTTCTTCAATAGCTTTTTCAACATGCTTCTTTTGGGCTAGATGGTAAGTACCTGCCTGGTGTTGATGATCGTGAGGAGGATTAATGGTTTTGGTATCTCCGGTTTTAATTTCCTCAGATCCAATATATAGAGGAACTTCTGTGTTAGCGTTCCAAAGATCTTTATAAGTGAGTAAAACTTCTTCCCTTTCCGGGGTGCCCGGAGCATAAGATTTTACTGGTTCGTTAATCGCTTTTGGAACGTGAAAAAAACCTTTTCCCATAGTTATTTTGTATTTTTTGGATTTTTAAATTTTGTGTGTTTAAAGTTAAAAAAAATAGGTGATTTTTAATTACTCTAAATGAGCATTTAAGAAAGCTTAACTATTTTAGTGAAAGCAGTAATTTTATTAAGAAAAATTTATGTGCACAATTAGTATTACGCCGCATTTTAGAAATAAAAATGGCTTTGTTTTAACATCTAATAGGGATGAAGCCAGTAAAAGAGAAACGTATATGCCGAAATTTAAAACCCTGGTAGACCAGAAATTGCTTTTTCCTGAAGATGCGGTAGCTGGTGGTAGTTGGATTGGTATAAGCCAGAGAAGAAGGGTTTTATGCCTAATGAATGGAGGTTATGTTTCGCATAAACGGCAAAATTACTACAGAAAGAGTAGGGGGTTGGTCCTAATAGATTGGCTTGTTGCCGGTAATATTGAAAGTGAAATACAAGACTATAATTTAAAAGATATAGAGCCTTTTACAGTAGTGATAGTAGATTGGTCTTCAGAATTATTTTTTGCGGAATTTGTGTGGGATGCCAGCCAGAAGCATTTTAAGAAATTACCTTTAAAACCACAAATTTGGTCTTCATCTCCATTATATACTTCAGAAATGAAAGATCTTCGTAAGACCTGGTTTGAAGACTTTCAGAACAGGCAAAATCTTTCAGCTAAAAATATATGGGACTTTCATCATGCTGCAGGAGAGAATAATAAAGAGGTGGGTTTAATTATGGATAGGGGGTTTGTGAAGACCAAAAGTATCTCTCAAATAGAATTTATGCCGGGGAAGTTGACTTTTAAATATGAAGATCTCGAGAAAAATCGGCTTGAAATTAAAGAATTTCAGGGACTTTAATTTACAGCAAAAGGAGCGCTTAATTTAAAGGTTGGGATTTTTACTTTAAATTTTTGGGTTGAAGTGAAGCTTACCATATTGTAATATCCGCTCATAGAACCAAATGGCGAGTTTAGAAGGCAGCCGCTTTGGTAGGTGTGTGATTCACCGGGCTTTAAAACCGGTTTTTGGCCTATAACTCCTTCGCCTTTTACAATTTCGGTATGATTTAGGGCGTCTTTTATTTCCCAAAAGCGAGAAGTTAATTGCACTGAGTCGTTACTTTGATTTTCTATGGTGATATGATAAGAAAAAGCAAAACGAGAGTCTGGGCTTCTTAATAGTGTGCCTTCAAAGTTGGTTTTAACCGAAATCTTTATTCCTCTTGTAACTTGTTGAACCATAATTAATAAATTGCAAAAGATGCCAGTATCGAAATAATTGTTGCAACTCCTGCTAAAATAAAAAATATAAAGTTTAGGAGTGCGAACTTTACAATGGTTTTAACACGCCTTTGTTCATAAAAATTACGCATCGCCTTGTATAAATAGAAGGGGAAAATCAGGTTTGCAATAGTAAATGCCCAGTTCTCGAAAACATAATCTAATAATAACGCCAGGGCATAAACTATAAAAAAGGTGGTTTGTACATGAAAAGCAAAAATTAAATGCTCCATATAATTAAAAGGCCTTCTTACATATAACAGCCAGATGAATAATGCGAATACCGGTAAATAAAAGAAGATGATAAAAGGTAATTTGTTGACAAAGTAATTAAAGAATAGTCCGGGATTGTTTTTTACAGTGTTCCAGTCTACTGCTTTTTTGTATAACCAATGATTGTAATTTGTTTGCGGATAAGAAAGGCTGTCCATGGCAGTTTCTGCACTTCTTATAGATTTTTCTTTATAAAACCGCGAAAAGATGTTGAATTTTTTATTTCCTGCTTTCAAATAACTCAGGGTGTCCAGTTCTCCGGAAGGAACATAAATTTCTTTATAGGATTTTAAATTTCGTTGTTTTTGTTTCTGGGTAATTGAGTCTAAATTCAGGTTGCCCATAGGGGTGGCTACGAGTTTGGGTATATTTGCATCTATACTATCTTTTTCAATTTCCCGGGCAACTTCATCGGCATCAGGAATTGGTTGAATGTTGTCAAAAGAATTAGTGAAACCCCAAATTAAAAAGAAAATAATCGAGGAACTTAAGTAGAATCGGAAAGGGTTTGCGTAGCACATTCGCTTTCCTCTAATGTAGTCTTTTGAGATTTTTCCCGGGGAAAATAGTAATACCCTTAAAGTTCTTTGAAAGCGGGAATCGTAAGCTAGTAGACCTGAAAAAAATTCAGAAAAAAAATCGTCGAATTTTAATTTTTTGGTGCTATTTGATTGTCCGCAATTTGGGCAGTACCTATCACTTTTGTCTAATGGGAATTCACAGTTTAAACATTTGGTGCCCCTATATTTAAGATCAAATCTATTGCTTGCCATTTTTCATGAGGAGTTGAGTTGGTTAGGCTCTTAATTTGTAATTGAGGTAGAATTCGCTGTTCCTGTGCCTATTAATCGGTCGTATCTGGCGCCCGGGCTTCGATAATAAATCAAAACCTGATAGGAGTTTTCGGTTTCATCAAAATTACCGCTAAAGAAACCTTCATCAATTGTTCCGTCAGTGCGTTTTAAGACATATTTGTAATTGTAAAATCCTTGTTTAAAAAGTCTTGCCCCTTCGTAAAGATCAGAATTTTTGTTGTAAGTAAGGCGAGTACTTTTGTCTAAATTAAAATTATTAAAAGCTCCATAAATATGAACCTCACCTCTGTTTAACTCTGAGTAATTTTCAAGTTTAAAATGCACCCAAACATACTCGGCTTCAATGGAAGGGTTTTCTGCCGGGATGCTTCTTATTAGAAATTGGCCGTTAATATCGGGGTTGTAGGTGTAAGGTTCGTTAGACCTGGTACGATCTGTAAATAAATAATGATGATATAAATCTTTTAATGCAATCTGGCTAATATCTGCGGTAGAGGCTCTTAGTTCTTTATTGTCAAACTGAATATATTCATTGCCGCCCCAAAATGCCGTTTTGGCATCGTAACGGTATACCAAATCATTGCCTATGGTGTATTGGGGCTCAATGTCTTTAATTGCTGTTTTTAAGTTGTGGTTTTTGGTAATAAGGACTTTTACATTGTTTTCTGGATTTTTAAGCAGTAAGTCCGGAGATTCAATAGTGAAATTTACTACTTGTTTTTCGTTTATAAACTCCAGGTTTCTTGAGCGTCTAAGATTGATTTTGGCCTGGGCTAAATTTTCGTAAACCATAAATTTCCTGGAAAAAACCAACTCTTTTTCACTGTTAAAGATTTTGATCATGTAATTTCCGCTTACTTTAAAACCCCCGGTATCGTCATTAGGGATCTCTAGCTTGTAATGGGAAAATGCCTGAAGTGTGTTGTAGGAATTTAGATAGTTAAAAATTCTTATATCGTCAAAACCCTGTAAATATTCGCTTTTTGCTAATTGCGTGGGGGACCAGTCGTAATTGTAATGTTCTATGGTGTAATAATAATCGGCTTCATCACCAATAATATCATCAAACTCTAAAATTAAAGACTCTCCCAATTTTAAGACAGGGTTTCCATAGGTGTTTTTGTCCTGTCCTGATAGTTGAATACTTCTAATATAGTTTGGAGGAAGCGTTTCCTGTGCAACCTGGGCGGTTATTGCCAGTGGTGTAATGAGTAGGAATAGGACTGATAGAGTAGTTTTCATTAAAATAGAATCTGCACAAATGTAAGTACAAATATTATTCTATAATTTTTAACATTTCACTTTAACAGTTTTAAATGCTTAAAAATCTTTGGTTTCATGGGAAAAGTGTGGTTTAAATTCCTAAATTTGCACCACTCAAAACAAAAATTTTTAACATACACTCCATCCTATGTCAAAAGGCATTCGAATTAAAAGAGGATTATCTCTAAGATTAGAAGGGGAAGCGGAAAAAGAGCTTGTAAAAGCTCCAAGGTCTAAAACCTACGCAATTAAACCGCCAGATTTTCACGCTTTGGTACCAAAAATGGTTTTAAAAGAAGGGGCTAAGGTCCTCGCCGGCGATGAACTTTTCTTCTCAAAATACACCGATGAATTACGTTTTACCAGTCCTGTAAGTGGCGTGCTTAAGCAAATTAAGCGTGGTGAAAAGCGTAAAATCATGGAAGTTATTATAGAGGCCGATCCGGAAGACACTTACAAAGATTTTGGAAAAATGGACGCTGCTTCATCTGATGCTGAAGCTGTAAAACAACGCATTCTAGAAAGTGGTTGTGGTGCATTTATTAATCAACGGCCTTACGATATCGTAGCTGATCCTAAAGATACGCCAAAAGCTATCTTTATTTCTGCGGTAAGCACTGCCCCTTTAGCTCCAGATTGGGGCTTTATTTTAAAAGACAGGTTAGCTGCTTTTCAGGAAGGTATAAATGCGCTTAAAAAGCTAACGCCGGGTAAAGTGCATCTGGGAGTAGATGCCAGTTCTGCTCAATATTTAAAGGATATTGAAGGGGTTGAGCTGCATAATGTAAAAGGACCACATCCTGCAGGAAATGTTGGAGTTCAAATTCATGAAATAGACCCAATTAATCAAGGGGATAGGGTTTGGACTGTAAAACCTGAAGATGTGAGTATAATAGGTAATGTTTTTCTAACAGGAAATTATATTGCTGATAGAACCGTTGCCGTAACAGGTAGTGAAGCTGCTAATCGTAAGTATTTTTCAACAAAAATTGGAGCTGAAGTTTCGGCCCTTATTCAAAAGGTTGATGAAGATGTACGTATTATCTCTGGGAATGTCCTTACCGGATTAAAAATAGCCTATAATCAACACATAAGTTTCTTTTCGAACGAAGTAACACTTATTCCGGAAGGAAATAAGTATAGGGCCTTTGGTTGGTTGCCATTTACCTATAACAATATACACTCAAATTCAAAAACTTCTTTGTCTTGGTTGTTTCCAAACAGGAAGTTTAAGCCTACTACCAATTTGAATGGAGAGGAAAGAGCACTTGTGGTAACCGGTGAAATGGAAGAGGTTTTGCCTATGGATATTTATCCTATGCAGCTAATTAAAGCCTGTATGGCCGGTGATATTGAAAAGATGGAAAATCTTGGGATTTACGAAGTAGCTCCGGAAGATTTTGCTTTAGTAGAGTATGTGAATACGTCCAAGATAGAAATTCAGGATGTGATTCGTCTTGGTTTGGATTTAATGATTACTGAAGTAGGTTAAAAAGCAGTAGAATTATGGAATGGATTAGACAAAAATTAGATAAAATAAAAGAGCCTTTTGCGCCAGGGAAAAAATATGAGAAGTATGCGCCTGCAGTAAATGCTATCGATACTTTCTTATTTACCCCAAATCATACTACGCAAAAAGGAGCTCATATTCGTGACGCAGTAGATTTAAAACGTACTATGATTACGGTGGTACTTGCCCTTATTCCAGCGCTTATTTTTGGGATGTGGAATGCAGGTCACCAACACTTCACTCAATTAGGTGGTGATTTTACCTTTTGGGATGCATTTGCTCACGGGGCATTGAAAATCGTACCTATGATCGTTGTTTCGTATGCGGTTGGATTAGGTATCGAGTTTGCTTTTGCAATCTTTAGAGGGCATGAGGTAAACGAAGGTTATCTGGTAACAGGATTGCTAATACCAATGATTATGCCTGTAGATTTTCCACTTTGGATGTTGGCATTGTCTGTAGTATTTGCAGTTCTTGTTGGTAAGGAAGCATTTGGAGGTACTGGGATGAATATTCTTAACCCTGCACTTACAGCAAGGGCCTTTGCCTTTTTTGCTTACCCAACTTATATGTCTGGTAATCAGGTTTGGGTTAGCGAAGCAAGTACCGTAGATGCTATTTCGGGAGAAACAATTCTTGGTAGTTTAGCTGCCGGGGAAAATGCAAGTTATAGCATGATGGATATGTTCTACGGATTTATTCCGGGATCGGTGGCTGAGACTTCAACACTTTTTATTCTTTTGGGAGCATTACTTTTAATATTAACAAAAGTAGGAAGCTGGAGAATTATATTAAGTGCGTTTATTGGTGCAGCGGTTATGGGACTAATATTCAACGCCCTTCCTTCAATGGGGGTTGCAGGTAATGAGCTTACAAACTTTCCTTGGTACGGTCACTTAATTATTGGTGGTCTTGCATTTGGTATTGTGTTTATGGCTACAGACCCTGTGTCGGCTGCGCAAACTATGAAAGGAAAATGGATTTATGGATTTTTAATAGGTTTTCTTTCGGTTATGATTAGGGTGTTTAACCCTGCATACCCAGAAGGGGTAATGTTGGGAATCTTGTTAATGAACGTATTTGCGCCAACGATAGATCACTACGTAATTCAGTCGAATATCAAACGTAGAAAAAAGAGAATTGAATCCGCTAAGACACAGGTAAAAACAGCAGTTTAGTTATGGAAGAAAAATCAGTAAATAAGACAAATAGTAACGGTTATACGTTTCTTTTTGCAGTGATTATGGTGTTGGTTGTAGCTTCGGTACTGGCTTTTACAGCTACCTCGCTCCAGCCTATTCAAAAAGAGAACGTTCGCCAGGAAAAAATGCAAAGTATTCTAGCTACTATTGGAGTTGAAACCGATAGAGCAGGAGCTGAAGAGCTTTACAATCAATATATTACTGAAGCATTAACCCTGGATCAAAATGGAGAGGTAAAAGAAGATGTAGATGCTTTTACGGTAGATTTGGCCAAAGAGCTGAAACGACCTGTAGAGGAACAAAACTATCCGTTATATATCGCAAATTACGAAGGATCTAAATATTATATCGTTCCTTTAAGGGGTAACGGACTTTGGAATGCTATCTTTGGATATGTTTCTTTAAAAGACGATGTAAACACCATTAAAGGTGCTACGTTCGATCACCTTGGTGAAACTCCGGGTCTAGGTGCAGAAATTACCAAAGAATGGTTTAAAGAGAGTTTTACAAACGAGAAAATTTTTGATAGTAATGGTAATTTAATTGGTGTATCTGTTGTAAAAGGGGATATAGATCCTTCAGATAAAGACGATAATAAGGTAGATGCTATCTCTGGGGCTACGATTACCGGAGACGGAGTATCTGATATGATTTCTGAAAGACTTCAACGTTATCTGCCTTACTTCAAACAGCAAACAGAAATTAAAGTTGCAACTAAGTAATTATGGCTACAGAGAAAAAAAATATTTCAGAAGCGAAGGAAGCCAAGAAGAAAGATATGATCCTTTTTCTATCTAGTTCAGAAGAGAAAGAACATTTCCTTTCTAAAGGTAATAGAAAATTATTGTCAGATCCTTTAGACGATAATAACCCAATTACGGTACAGGTATTGGGTATTTGTTCGGCATTGGCAATTACGGTACAATTAGAACCCGCTGTGGTTATGTCTATTGCCGTGGTATTTGTAATGGCGTTTAGTAACATTATTGTTTCTATGCTGCGTAACTTAATTCCAAGTAGAATTAGAATTATTGTGCAACTTGTGGTAGTGGCATCACTGGTGGTTTTGGTAGACCAGGTACTTAAAGCTTATGCTTATGATGTAAGTAAACAGCTTTCGGTATTTATTGGACTTATTATTACCAACTGTATTGTGATGGGACGTTTAGAAGCCTTTGCCTTAGGAAACGGAGTTTACAAATCTTTCCTTGATGGTGTAGGGAATGCCGCAGGTTATGGTTTAATTCTTATAATCGTAGCATTTTTCCGTGAACTTTTAGGTTCAGGTAAGTTATTTGGCTATGAGGTTTTAGGACATAAAGCAGCAACGCTTGCTGATTCAACAGGCTTATACGCTTTAGGATACGAAAACAACGGACTTATGTTACTTTCCCCAATGGCACTAATTGTAGTTGGATTGCTAATTTGGGTACAACGAGCCAGAAACCGTAAACTAATAGAAGAGAACTAAAAGCACAACAGCTTTAATAAAATTAAATTATGGAATTAGTAAACTTATTTGTTAGAAGTATTTTCATAGAAAATATGATTTTTGCCTACTTCTTAGGGATGTGTTCCTATTTAGCAGTGTCAAAAACCGTGAAAACAGCTGTTGGATTAGGTGCGGCGGTAATTTTCGTACTTACTATTACGGTACCAATTAACTACTTGCTGGATAACTACCTGTTAAGACCGGGAGCCTTGCAATGGCTTGGTGCAGAATATGCCGATGTAGACCTTAGCTTTTTAAGCTTTATCATGTTTATTGCTGTAATTGCTTCTATGGTACAATTAGTAGAGATGATTGTTGAAAAATTCGCTCCTGCTTTATATGGTGCTCTAGGTATTTTCTTACCTCTTATTGCTGTAAACTGTGCTATTCTTGGAGGATCGCTTTTTATGCAACAAAAAGATTTTGGAGCTATAACAGAAGCTGTAACCTATGGGTTTGGTAGTGGAATTGGATGGTTCCTGGCAATTCTTGGTATTGCAGCTATTCGAGAGAAGATAGCCTACTCTAATGTGCCTGCTCCATTAAAAGGTTTGGGGATTACATTTATAATCACCGGACTTATGGCGCTAGGATTTATGAGTTTTATGGGAATTAAATTATAATCGCAAAAGAAAGATTATGACAGTTATTATAGCAAGTATAGTAGTATTTTTAGCATTGATACTCATTTTGGTTTCTGTGTTGCTGGGAGCAAAGGCAAAATTAGCACCTTCGGGCCCGGTTACCATTAATGTAAATGGGGAAAAAGATATGGAAGTAGGTTCTGGAGGAACATTGCTTTCAACTTTAGGAGATAATAAACTATTTTTACCTTCAGCCTGTGGTGGTGGTGGAACCTGTGTACAGTGTAAATGTATTGTAAAAGAAGGTGGCGGTGCTATCCTTCCTACCGAAGAGCCACATTTTACCCGTAAAGAAATCGCACAGGGATGGCGATTGGGTTGCCAGGTAAAGGTGAAAGAGGATATGAAAATCACCATTCCGGAAGAAGTATTCGGAATTAAAAAATGGGAAGCTACCGTAGTTAGAAATTATAATGTAGCATCTTTTATTAAGGAGTTTGTTGTTGAAATTCCTGAAGATATGGATTATAAGGCCGGTGGTTATATTCAAATTGAAATTCCTAAGTGTGAGGTTAAGTTTAGTGATATGGATATCACTGCTCACCCTGAAGAACACGATACACCAGATATGTTTGAGGCAGAGTGGGATAAATTTAAACTTCGTCCACTGGTAATGAAAAACCCTGAAACAGTAGAAAGAGCTTATTCTATGGCCTCTTATCCTGCTGAAGGACGTGAGATTATGCTTAACGTACGTGTAGCCACGCCGCCATGGGATAGAGCAAAAGATACCTGGATGGATGTAAACCCGGGGATAGCTTCTTCTTATATTTTCTCAAGGAAAAAAGGAGACAAGGTAATTATCTCTGGTCCTTATGGAGAATTCTTTATTAACCATAGTGAAGCAGAAATGCTTTATGTAGGTGGTGGTGCCGGGATGGCGCCAATGCGTTCTCACCTTTACCATTTGTTCCGTACCCTTAAAACCGGTAGAAAAGTTACTTATTGGTATGGTGGGCGTTCTAAGAGAGAATTATTCTATATAGAGCACTTTAGAGCTTTGGAAAAAGATTTCCCGAACTTCCGTTTCTACCTTGCGCTTTCTGAACCTATGGAGGAAGACAATTGGAAAGTGAAGAAAAGTTTGGACGATGAAGGAGATGGATTCGTTGGCTTTATTCACCAGGTTGTAATAGATAATTATTTAAGTCATCACGAAGAGCCGGAAGATATTGAATTATACTTCTGTGGACCGCCGTTAATGAACAAAGCCGTTCAGAAAATGGGTGAAGATTTCGGAATGCCGCCGGAAAACATCAGGTTTGATGATTTTGGAGGTTAATAAAAACAGAATCCCGCTTTTTACAGCGGGATTTTTTATTTTTGCACTATGGCGAAATTAAATGATCAGGAGTTACATAATCTTGCAATGAATATTGTGGGTAAGGAACTTGAAGAACAGGGCTATGAATTTCTTGGGGTGAATAGTGAAATACAAAAAGACCCACAATTCGTCGCTTTAAAAAACAAAAAACTTCATTTTGTAATTGTTCGTGCAATAGAATACCCACATAACCCCAAAGAGTATGATATGGCATTCCTGCAATCTATTAAAGACCATGCTATAAAATTTAAAGCCAGAACATTTTATGCAGGAGTGGGACTTGCCAATTCTGCCGATTATGAAAAACCTGTGATGCATGGCGAAGCTTATGTGGTTAATTATGAAGGCTGGCAGGAAATTTAAGCGTATCATGCGCACTATTTAATATAACATATTCGTGGCATTCTATTTCTTCAATTTTTTATAAATGAAAAACGTAATTTTTCCCTTACTTCTTATTTTTCTACTCATTTCCTGTAAAAATAAGGCCCCCCAGGCAAATACATATACCGGAAATGCCCTTGGAACAAGCTACCAGGTAAAATATTTTTCTTCGGAAAATTTTAATATCGAAAAGGCTTTAGATTCTATTTTTGAAGTAATAAATGTTTCAATGAGCACCTACCGGGGTGATTCTGATATTTCCCGTATTAATGATACTGGTGAAAATGTGGAAGTTGACGTTCATTTCAAAAATGTATTCAACTATTCTAAACAGATTTTTAAAGAAAGCAAGGGCTATTTTGATCCAACGGTGGGTAGTTTGGTAAATGCTTATGGATTTGGACCAGATAAGCCGCTAAATGAGCCAAACCAGACCGTTTTAGATTCTATAAGGGAATTTGTAGGTTTTGAAAAGATAAACTTAACCGAGACGAACAGGATTAAAAAAGAAAATCCACGAATTTTTATAGATTTTAATGCGATAGCCAAAGGGTATACCATAGATGTTATTGCTGAATATTTGGATGCAAATAACGTGGAAAATTATCTTATTGAACTTGGGGGAGAGTTGGTTGCCAAAGGGCAAAATCTAGAGCGAGAATCTCCCTGGATGGTAGCAATAGATAATCCGGAGCAAACGGATGCTGAACGAACTTTACAAACTGTTCTTGCGCTTAAAAACCGTGCGATGGCAACTTCAGGAAATTATAGAAAATTCAGAATAGACAGTCTTACGGGGAATCGCTATGTACACACTATAAATCCCTTAAACGGCAAAGCTGAAAAAAGCAATTTGCTTAGCGCATCTGTACTTGCTGAAAACTGTACCCTGGCCGATGGCTACGCCACCGCTTTTATGGCATTAGGCTATGAAAAATCTTTAGAAATGCTGGAAGAACTTGATAATGTAGATGTGTATTTTATTTATGTAGATGATGCGAAAAGTATTCGGGTTTTTACTTCAAACGGATTTGAGGAAGCTTTGGTAGAAGATTAATTTTTATAACAAACCGGAATAACTTCTCCTTTGGCAAGACGGTATTTATCTATTGTTTCAGTAGATAATTGTTTGGTATAGTCAACTTCTTCAACCTTAAAACCAATGTTTCTTAATTTATCAAAATAGTCTCTGCCGTAGATTCTTACGTGATCGTATTGCCCAAAAATACGTTCCCGTTCTTCTCTATCAGTAATAGAATTATCTTCAAAAGTATTTTTCCGATTTAAATCCTGCGGAATTTGAAGTATAGCTGTACCGCCCGGTTTTAGGACCCTGTAAAGTTCCTGCATGGCCCTGTTATCGTCTGGAATATGTTCTAAAACATGGTTGCAGAGAATAAAATCAAATTCATTCTCTTTAAAAGGCAAATCACAAATATCTGCCTTTACATCGGCTAAAGGTGAATTTAAGTCGGTCGTTGTGTATTCCAGGTTTTTAAGCTTTCTAAAGCGTTTATAAAACGCCTGCTCGGGTGCAAAATGTAAGACTTTAAAGTCTTTACTGAAAAAATCAGTTTCATTTTTTAAATAAAGCCAAAGTAGGCGGTGTCTTTCCAGGGAAAGGGTAGAGGGGGAAAGTACATTTTCACGCTGCTTGATATACCCATAGGGCAAAAATTTAGAAAAGCTTTTGCCGTCTATAGGATCGGTATATTTGCTTCCGCGAAGCAAATACTTAAAAAATGGTTTTACCCAATAGCTTAATTTTATTAGGACAGGGCGGGGTACAGTATTTAAAACTACTTTAAAAAGTTTACTCATTTAAAGATTTATAAAGCGGTTTATACTTTAATGTCACCCCAGTTTTCACCAGATTTTATACGATAAAGTTGCATTTCTGAAACTCCAAACTGCTTAGCCAATACCTTAATTCTTGTTTTTCTTTTAGGATCTAAAAGTTTCTTTTTTAGAACCACTGCCTGGGCATAGGTGAGTTTAGAATAGGTTACTACCTGACGTAACTTTCTTTTTCGTTTATTTTCTTTTACCAATGGGCTGTTATGCTGGTGTTTTACCCATTCGTCTGGCGTGGTCCAGGCCAGGTTTTCTACACGATTGTCGTCTTTCTTAAAGTTTTTATGAATTACATATTTGTGCTCTTCTTTTTTTGTAAGAAAAAGTTCAGCTACAATACGATGTACATAGTAGGCTTTGTGCTTTCCGTTTTGCAGTCTGGGAGAAAAGCTGGTGTAGCCATTGGTGCGGCCTCCATTTATTAGTTCTCCTTCCGGGTATTGCACATAGCTAATTATTCTTCCATAATTAGATACTTCGTACACAAAACGATCCTGCCATTCTTCTTTATGGAGTTTTTTCCATATTTCGCCCCTATAATTCTTTATCATGGGCTTTTGCTTTAAACTCATCTTCTTCATCACTTTCAATCCCTAAAGCTTCATAAATATAATCAAAGGTAGATAATAATTGTGGTTTGCCATTTACTAGCGCCACATCATGTTCAAAATGCGCACTGGCTTTATTGTCGGCTGTTAAAATAGTCCAGCCATCTGGTAATTGTTTAATTCTTTTGGTTCCGAGGTTTATCATAGGTTCAATGGCTACAACCATTCCTTCTACAAATTTTTTTCCTCTTCCGCGTTTTCCATAATTTGGCATTTCAGGATCCTCATGCATGGTAGCTCCAAGGCCGTGCCCTACCAATTCCCTTACCACACCATAGCCACGGTCTTCTGTGTACTTTTGAATGGCATAACCAACATCTCCTACCCGGTTTCCTGCTTTAAACTCCCTTATTCCTACATAAAGTGATTCTTTAGTAGTTTTTAAGAGATCTTTTATTTCTTGTTTTACCTCACCAACTTCAAATGTATAAGCATGGTCACCGTAAAATCCGTTTTTTAGAGCACCACAATCTATAGAAATAATATCGCCTTCCTGCAAAGGGGTGTCATTGGGTATACCATGTACTACCTGGGCATTTGGGCTCATACAAAGCGAATTTGGGAAATCGTACATTCCTAAAAAGCCCGGTTCGGCACCGTGGTCACGAATAAATTCTTCTGCCATCTTATCAAGCTCTAAGGTGCTAATGCCGGGTTTAATATGGGGTGCGAGCATTCCCAGGGTTTTTGACACAATTAATGCGCTTTCCCGCATTAATTCAATTTCTTCAGGGGTTTTGGTGATTATCATATTCGTTATTTAAAATCGGCCTAAAAATCCGAATTTCTTCTTTTGTTTTTTGGGTTCGCTAAAAATCCTTCGGTCTTTTAATCTTTGATATATTTCACCCCATCCCCACATGCCGCCAATATTCCTATCATCTATAAAAATATCGGCCAGGATTTTTCTACTTATAGTCCGGTCCAAAACTTCTTCGGGATAGCTTTTGTTTACTGCATAAAATGTTATACCATTTTTCTTGCAAAACTTTACGGCTTCCTCTAGTTTATCTTCGGCTCTGTACGTCCATAAAATGAGCCTATGGCCATCTTCCTGTAGCTTTTTTAGCGTTTCAAATGCAAAGAGTTTTGGTTTTCCTATCTCAGGATACTTATTTTCTACAATTGTTCCGTCAAAATCTACGGCTATAGTTAACGTATGGGGCATGGTGCAAAATTAATAAGATTAACCGAATATCTATTCTTAGACTCCTATTATTCGGAGTAAGGGTCTGTGTATTCTTTATCTTCTACTATTGCAGCAATATCTTCCTCCAGACTTTTTATAGAATATTCTACAAAACGATTTACCTCTTTTCCATCTTTTAAAAATACAATGGTGGGTACGCGATGAATATTATATTCTTCGTCTAAATCGCCTGGTGCCTTTTTTCTATAATTTACCGCTATACTTGTAAGCTTTTCTTTATCGAACTCTACTAGATCCAATAGCTTGAAAAATTTTGGTACTTCATAGCGGCTGTCGCCACACCAGGTGCCCATAAAGAGAAGGATTTCATAATCGGCTATGTTTTCCTTTATCGCTTGTAAGCTTGCTTTTTTGGGCTCATAATTTTCGTAACCCGGGGTAAACCATCTTGAATAAGGCGGTTTTTCCAGATCGGCTTTGGTGAATTCACCTAAAAGCATTTTTTGTGAATTTATGTTTTCTGGTAGCTTTGTTTCCTCTGAAACTTCTCCTGTAGCTAGAAAAATTCCAAAAAACACTAACAATATTTTATTAAGCATTCATCTCGTTTTTAAATTAGTGGATCTTCAGTCATCACTTCAGGCTGCTCTATGCCCATTAGCTTCAGCACTGTTGGTGCAATATTTCCAAGCTTGCCACCCTTAATAGACTTTACATCCTTATCTAATAAAATTAAAGGCACCGGACTAGTGGTGTGAGCGGTATTTGGACTCCCATCTTCATTAATCATTATCTCACTGTTTCCGTGATCTGCAATGATAATAACAGAATAACCATTCTCCTGGGCGGTTTCGGCAACGTCTTTTGCGCATGAGTCTACAGTTTCACAAGCCTTTACAGCAGCGTCAAACACACCGGTGTGGCCTACCATGTCTGGGTTGGCGAAATTCAGGCAAATAAAATCAGCCGATTCTTGTTTGAGTTCAGGAATAATTTTATCCCTAATTTCAAAAGCACTCATTTCCGGCTGAAGATCGTAAGTGGCTACTTTAGGTGAGTTGCACATTAAGCGTTTTTCACCTTTAAAGGGTTTTTCACGACCACCGCTAAAGAAAAATGTAACGTGAGGATACTTCTCGGTTTCAGCAATCCTAATTTGCTTTTTACCCATATATTCCAGTACTTCCCCCAGGGTAGACTTAATATTGTCTTTTTTGAAAACTACATTTATGCCTTCAAAACTATCGTCGTATTTAGTAACTGTTACGTAATATAACGGCATTTTCTTCATATTGTATTCAGGGAAGTCATCCTGTGTTAAAGCCTGTGTAAGCTGCCTGCCACGGTCTGTCCTGAAATTAAAGAAAATAACTACTTCCTTTTCTTTTAAAGTAGCCACCGGTTCACCGGCATCATTAGTCATTACAATAGGCTCTATAAATTCATCGCTTACATTATTTTTATAACTTTTAGCAATGGCATCTGTTGCATTAGTAGATTTTGTGCCTTCTCCTTTGGTTATAAGATCGTAGGCTTTTTTTACCCTTTCCCAACGCTTATCGCGGTCCATGGCATAGTAACGTCCAATTACGGAAGCTAATTTTCCATTCGTTTTCTCCAGGTGTTGCTCTATTTCTTCAATAAAACCTTTTCCTGAATGCGGGTCTACATCACGGCCATCGGTAAAAGCATGTACATATTTTTCTTTAACACCAAATTCTTCCGCAGCTGATAATAATCCTTTTAAGTGATTTATATGGGAATGTACTCCACCATCACTTAAAAGCCCCATAAAATGAATAGGCTTATTATTTTTTATAGCATAATTAAAAGCTTCCTCCAATACGGGTTCATCTTTTAGGGTATTTTTTTCTACGGCCATGTTAATTTTTACCAAATCCTGGTAAACAATACGGCCGGCACCAAGGTTCATATGTCCTACTTCGCTATTTCCCATTTGTCCGTCTGGCAACCCAACCTGCATGCCGTCGGTGCGTAGTTCGGCGTGGGGATAATTCTCCAGGATATTATCCATAAAAGGAGTATTTGCTTTGGCAATAGCTGAAACGTCTGGGTTTTGCGTAATTCCCCATCCGTCTAAAATCATTAGTAGGACTTTCTTATTCATAATATTAGTTAATTTGGGGATAAAGATAAAAACAAATTGCCGGTATGCTAAACCCATCCCAAATAATGTTTTCCTAAATCTTGTTTTAGAATCTTCCCGGTAGCCTTTTGATATCTAATTTTTAATACCACACTCCCATTAAGTTTTAAAATTTTAACACTAAATATTTTATTTTGGAATACTTTTTTATGCTATCTATCGTTCTTTAAAAAATGCTGATTTTGAATATAGTGTGCTGAAAATTAATTCTATAGGTTGTAAAATGTTAAAGTTTATGATCTAAAAGCTTAATTTCTAGATTAAAGAGAATATTTTGTAAGTTGGCATTACCTTTGGAATAATTTAAGAGAATATTAATTATAAAACAACGTGTATGATTTATAGACTTCTGACTGTATTTAGCGTTTTAACCTTCTCTTTCGCTTTTACAACCACAGATGATTTAAAAACTAAACTTACTTCTTCAAAAACTGAAGCGGTTCTTGCTTCGATTCCGGAAAACGGTAAAAATTTAAGTTTTGAAGCAAAAGTCGCTAATCTTTACAACGAATTTTCTACAAATAATATCAGTATTCCTGCCATGCCGGTTTTTTCAAAGGCAATAAAAGGCTATGACCAATTAGAAGAAAAAGGAAAAGTAGGTAAGAAAATACTTACCGTGATAGATTTTGGTCTTTCCTCTACTAAAAAAAGAATGTGGATTATGGATATGGAAACAAAAAAAGTATTGTTTAATACTTATGTTTCCCACGGAAAAAATACCGGTGGTGAGTTTGCTACCAAATTTTCAAATACTGTAAACTCCCTGCAAAGTTCACTTGGTTTTTATGTTACTGCCGAAACTTATTATGGTAGAAATGGGCTTTCACTTTTTATAGATGGTATGGAAAAAGGCTTTAATAGTAATGCGCGTAAGCGTTATGTTGTAATTCACGGGGCAGATTATGCCGAGCCAAATTTTATTGACAAAATTGGAAGATTAGGAAGAAGTTATGGTTGCCCTGCGGTTCCCAACACTATTGCTAAAGAAGTTATAGATACTATTAAAGAAGAATCGGTAGTTTACATTCATAAAAATAACAAAGAATACCTTGAGAAATCTACGCTATTAAATAGCTAGTTTTTAGTGAGTAATTTATAGATGGCAGCATCTCTTTTGTAGACATCTTCTGCAAAACGGGTGCTGCCGTTTTCATTCCAGACGGTCCAGTACAGATGGTGCACATTTACCTGCTGGGTAATCTTAATAGTAGTGGTTTTTCCCGAATTTAAAATTTCTTCAATTTTCTTGTCGTCATATTTTGGTTGGTCGCTTAATAACATTTTTGCCAGCTCTAAAACATCCTGTACCCTAACACAACCCGAACTTTGTGCCCTTAAATTTTTATTGAAAAGCGATTTGGAAGGTGTGTCGTGTAAATAAATCATATATTCATTGGGGTAGATAATTTTTACTAAACCCAATGGATTGGTAAGCCCTGCTTCCTGTCTAAAAGTATAGGCTTTTACTTTAGAAGAAGACCAATCTATCTCATGCGGGCTCATTTTTTGACCACTTCGGTTAAAAATGCTAAAGTTTTTCCTAAGTATATAATCAGGGTCTTTGCTTGCTGCGGGAATGACATCTTTAGTTTTTATGGTAGGGGGAATCGTCCAGGTTGGATTGTAAACAATATGTTCTACTCTATCAGAGAAAACCGGGGTTTTCCTGGCCTCGGTGCCCACCATAGTACGATGTGTAGCCAGTGTGTCTCCGTTTTTCACCAGGTGCAAACGATAGTTGGCAATATTAACAATAATATATTGATTGCCCAGGTCTTTGGGATACCAACGCCAGCGTTCCAGGTTTACTAAAATTTGTTCCAGTCTATCCTGGTAGGTTTTATTTAGTGTTTTAATGGTGCCTGCGCCAATAACACCATCGGTTTCAATGCCATATTTCTCCTGAAATTTCTTTACAGCATTTTGTAGCGAGTCGTTGTAGGTAATAAGACTATCGGCAATTTCCTGCTCCCAATAGCCTAATTGCTTTAAGCGTCTTTTAATATCGGGAATTCGACTATCTTCTTCATTTAGTTTAATACTTGCTCCTTCTTCAGAAATAAATACCGGATTTTCTTCTGTTTTTACGAGCTCCCGGTATTTCTTTAAACTTCGTTTTAAGCCTTTGTAAACTTCGTGTTTAGGTATTACAGAATCTATAGCTGCCAAAATATTGTTTTGGTCAACCCCGTATTTTAAAAGGCCCTGTAGATCTACTTTATTGTTTTCTACTCCCCAAATATCATAAATTTCTTTAGGGTTTAATTTTCCCGAATTATAATCTGAAGTTAGCTTTAAAAAAGCATCAGTGAGGACAATTTCGGTTAAACTACGTTCTTTATCACCTATTCCCGAGAGATTAGCGAGCGATTTATTTAAATAATCTAAATGATAATCTTCAGGTTCCAGGCCGTCTTCTGTAGCTCTTTCTATGCCTCTGTAAAGATCTTCCCTAAGTGTCCTATCTGTCCAAATGGGTTTGTAGTTGCGTTTGGAGTAAATAGAATCCAATAAATCCTTATACTGCAATTTTATGGTGCCAGCCGCTATGGGCAGGGAAGAAAATCTTTCGGCAATTAAATCGGCCGAAGCTAATTTTTCAACCACTACAGCTTCTTCCTCTTTTGAAGTTTCAATTCCCGGTTCCCTGTCTTCTTTACAAGAAAATAATAACAATAAATTAAGTAGGATTAATAAATGGGAAAGCTTCATAAAAGAGGAAAAAGTTAGTGTTTTTAGTTAGGCCCTTACATCGCTGTAAGACTTATTTCTGTCAAATTGTACTTCGGCGAACGGGCAAAGCGGTTCTATTTTATAATTGTTTTCGCGGGCAAAGGCTACACTATGTTCCAGTAGCCTGGTGGCAATACCCTGGCCTTCCAGCTCCGGTCTAACTTCGGTGTGGTCTATAACAATAATATCTCCCGATTTTTTCTGATAGGTTAGCTCGGCGAAAATTCCTTTTTCATCTTTTATAAAGAACATTCCGCGGCTGTCGTTTTCGCGATGTTGAATATCCATATATTATTTTTTGAAAATACCGTCAACAATTCCATAGTCTAAAGATTCCTGGGCATCCATCCAGTAATCCCGGTTAAAATCTTTAAGGATCTTTTCGGGCGTTTGTCCGCAATTTTCAGCCAGAATATTTGCACTTAATTCGCGGGTCTTTAGAATTTCGTTGGCCTGAATTTCAATATTTGAAGCCTGACCTCGCGCACCACCCATAGGTTGGTGTATCATTACTTTCCCGTGAGGTTGAATAAATCTTCTGCCTTTGGTTCCGCCTGAAAGTAAAATAGATCCCATAGAAGCAGATAAGCCGGTACAAATAGTAGAAACCGGGCTTTCCAGACTTTGCATGGTGTCGTAAATGGCAAACCCATCGGTTACATACCCACCGGGGCTATTAATAAAAAACTGGATTTCATCATTGCCCTGCATATCAAGATAAAGCAGCCTGTCTATAACGTGTTTGGCCGATTTGTCGTTTACTTCACCCCAAAGAAATATTTTGCGTTCTTCAAGAAATTTTGCGTCTATTAGGTCCTGGGTTTTACCGGGTTTATTACTCATAAGAAATTGATTTTAGATATGTTCTGTTAGAAGCCTAAAAATAAGATTTATTTGTGGGAACACTTGTTTTTTAATTCTCCATTTAACAAGAATTTATCGCATAAACTTATTTTATGACTGAATATTAATTAAATAGGCCTGTAGTGTCGAAAAAGTTTAATTTTCCTTTGGAGTTTGAGTAGTTTAAACTTTATATTTGCACCATAAAGGCGGGAGTAGCTCAGTTGGTAGAGCGTCAGCCTTCCAAGCTGAATGTCGCCGGTTCGAACCCGGTCTCCCGCTCAAAGCAAGAAACCTCAACAAAACGTTGGGGTTTTTTTATGCGAAAAAACGCCGAAAACATCGCTTGTAGCATTGTGGGATAACTTTAAAGGGCTGGAGAATATACCGGAATTCATCGATAAAATATGTGACATTTGTAAACCTAAGAGCGTCCCGGTATTGCTCAATAACAGGTGGGAGCTTTTAAAAGCTACAAAAGCCGATGGGGTGCATTTTGATGAAATTCCACCTAATTACAAAATGATAAAAAAGTCGATTTCCGAAAAATCGCTGGTGGGTTTAACCTGTAATAAAGATCTGGAAATAATTGAATGGGCAATTAACAATCAACTGGATTATATTTCATTTTGTCCCATATTTCCTTCCTCAACCAGTATCAGTTGTGAGCTAGTTGATTTTAAGGTGATTCAAAAGCAAGTTCGCTAACCCAAATGCCTATTTTTTTAGCAGGAGGTATAAAGCCGGAAAATATCAAATTACTTAGAAAATTAGATTTTGATAGTGTAGCGGTTATTTCGGGAATTATGGGGGCTAAAAATCTTACTGCCGCCGTGCAAGATTATTATTCAGAATAAAAAAAAATAAACTATGAAAATGAGTACAATAAATAAATTGTGCTGTCCTTTTGATAAAAACGATTTAAAACTTACTGAAGTCGCTAAAAATGTAGAAGGGGAAATTATAGAGGGCTTTTTAAGCTGTTAAAAGTGCAAGCGTATTTGCCCGATAATAAAAGGGATTCCAATAATGAACCCCGATGAATACCGCGAACTTAAATTGGAAGTCCCACTTATAGATAAATGGAGTAAACAAAATGGAAAGACAATAGGAAATTTTAGGCTGGTAGATACTGAGGTTACCGCTAAAAGTTTGAAAAATTAGATTTTTGAGAGCATAAAAAAATCCGGAAACCAAAAGTTTCCAGATTTTTTTAGTTTTAATACAAAGGCTTTATCCATTCATAGAAATTAAAAACTCTTCATTATTTCGGGTTTGCTTAATCCTATCGTTAATAAATTCCATCGCTTCAATAGGGTTCATATCGGCAAGATATTTACGCAATACCCACATTCTTTGTATGGTATTGTCGTCAAGCAATAAGTCGTCGCGGCGAGTACTTGAAGAAGTAAGGTCTATGGCAGGGAAAATTCTACGATTAGCAATTTTTCGGTCTAATTGCAGTTCCATATTTCCTGTTCCTTTAAATTCTTCGAAAATTACTTCGTCCATTTTAGAGCCTGTATCGGTAAGGGCGGTAGCAATTATTGACAAAGAACCACCGTTTTCAATATTTCGGGCGGCACCAAAGAAACGTTTTGGTTTGTGTAGTGCGTTAGCATCAACACCACCACTTAATACTTTACCACTTGCCGGTTGCACGGTATTATAAGCGCGCGCCAAACGAGTAATAGAATCTAAAAGAATCACTACATCGTGCCCACATTCTACCAGGCGTTTTGCTTTTTCTAAAACAATGTTGGCAACCCTTACGTGCTCGTGTGCTTCTTTATCGAAAGTAGAAGCTACTACTTCCCCACGCACATTACGCTGCATATCGGTAACCTCTTCCGGGCGCTCATCAATAAGTAAAACTATTTGATAAACTTCAGGATGGTTTGCTGCAATTGCGTTGGCAATATCTTTAAGCAGCATGGTTTTACCGGTTTTGGGCTGGGAAACAATCATTCCACGTTGGCCTTTTCCAATTGGGGAAAAGAGGTCCATAATACGGGTAGATAGGCTGCTTTGCTTTTCGGCAATATTGAATTTTTCCTTGGGGAATAGTGGGGTTAGGTGTTCAAAAGAAACACGGTCTCTCACTACCTGCGGATCCAATCCATTAATCTTATTGATCTTAATTAAGGGAAAGTATTTTTCACCTTCTTTTGGGGGTCTTATTTGCCCTAATACAGTATCTCCTGTTTTTAAGCCAAACAAACGAATTTGCGATTGGGAAACATAAATATCGTCGGGAGAAGTGAGGTAATTGTAGTCTGAAGATCTTAAGAAGCCATAATTGTCTTGCATAATATCCAGTACACCTTCACTTTCAATAATAGCATCAAACTCATAATCAGGTTCGCGGTAGCGGTTTCGGCTATCACGGTTACCTGTTTCACGATTGTTACTTTTATTGCGGCTATCTTTCTTATGGTCGCGGTGGCTGCCCTTCTGGTTTTTAGAAGAAGCGTCATCTCTTGTTTCCCTTGGTTTTTGCTCCGTTTTTTTGCTTTCCCTTGCTTTAGAAGATGCCTCTTCTTTTTTGGGAGAATCATTTTTATTGGGAGTATGGGAATCTTTTTTTGTAGGTCGGGTGTCTTTGTTTTCTGCAGCTGTGGCAGTACTTGGAGGTTTTTTATTGCTTCCTATTTTACCTGTTTTCTTGGCCTTTGGCTTTTCCGAAGATTTATCAGGAGCTTTACCTTTGGGAGATTCCTCCTTTTTAGTGTCGTCTGTAAGTGCTTCTTTCGCCTTTTTAGGGTTGGCGGCCTGATAGTCCAGGATTTGATATACCAGATCTAATTTTTTTAAAGTCCTGAACTTTGGGACGTTTAAAGATTTAGCGATATCCTGCAACTCAGGAAGCTTTTTAGCTTTTAATTCTGAAATTTCAAACATGGATAATTAAAAATAAATTTGTGTTTGGGTTGATTGTTGAACTTCGCGAGGAAGAATCGAAAAAAATTTGGAGACTTAAGTAACCTGTTTTGAATTGGTTACGAAATGTTCCTGCAAGTATACAACTTTATTTTAATATTTTAAATAGCATTTTTAAAAAGAATCTTTATTTTTGTTCGCGAATTTCACTGAAAGGTATGTTACAAAGAATTCAAACTATATATTTGCTCATAGCTGTTATTGTAAGTGGCGGGTTAATCTTTGCTTTCTCACTATGGGAAAATTCTGAGGGTGTTGCCCAATATGCGCAAGATTATATTATGGTTTTTATTGCATTTATAGCTTCAGCTTTCTTATCTTTGGTGAGTATTTTTATGTTCAAAAATAGAAAGCTTCAATTTGTGTTGGGGCGTTTAAATATCTTATTAAACTTTTTTTTACTAGGAGTGTTTGTTTATTGGTCGCTAAGCTTACCTGGAGAAATGGATATTTCAGAGAAGGGTATTGGGATGTTTCTTCCAATCATTTCTATCGTTTTTCTTGTTTTGGCCAATAAGGCCATTAAAAAGGACGAAGATCTCGTAAAATCTGTAGACCGATTACGATAAGCCTATCATCTTAGTAGTATTAGTGCGTGAAAACCCGAAGTGAAAACTTCGGGTTTTTTAGTTTTTGCAAGTATGAGTGTATGAAATAATGAATATAGCAGCGTAAAAAGTTAGCCACGAATCCGCGAATATTTAGAATTTCAATGATTTTTAGGCTTAGAAAACTGATCTTAATTGATTAATTCACCTAAATTCTATCACATATCAACTCTTCCGACTTCTTAAGAAAAATGGATTTCTACACTGTGCCTCCATCGTAATGACGCAGTCTTTCTATTTGCATAATGCCCATTGAGACTGCTCACTGAGACTGCCTACTGCCTACTGAGACTGCCTACTTACTTTTTAATTCTATTACTTCTAAATCCTTGATTTCCCCTGCATCAATTTTAAATCTAAGCATAGTACGTTTCTTATGAAATCCGTGCTTTCCTGCAGCTCCCGGATTCATATGAAGTAAGCCCAGGCTTTTATCGTTCATAACTTTTAAAATATGGGAATGCCCACTAATAAAAAGTTTAGGCGGATTTCTTTTAATTTCTTCCCTAATGGCAGGTGAGTATTTGCCCGGGTAACCGCCAATATGGGTAATCCAAACATCTACGCCTTCACAATTAAAGCGTTGGTGTAATGGGAATTCCTTTCTTATTTCTGCATCATCAATATTACCATAAACTGCCCTTAAGGGTTTTACTTTTTTTAACTCATCGGTTATATGGGTAACACCAATATCACCGGCGTGCCATATCTCATCGGCTTTTGCTGCATAATGTAAAATTCTTTCATCTATATGGCTATGGGTATCACTAAGTAATAATATTTTTTTCAAATCGGGGATTGTTTTTATTGGTACCGCCAGAGGGTATAATATCCCTGGGCTTGCCTTTAAATTAAAAATTTGTTTCCAACGAATACCTCGTAGGCTTGCCCAGAGGTAGTTTACTTTTAGAATCATTTTGAAAGCAATGCCTTCAAAGGATTTCAGCTTCTAATAAATGCCTTATCTTTGCAGCTTGCAAATATAAAAATAAAGAACTCTGTTGAGGTATTTTTTAGAATTGGCATATTTTGGAAAAGCGTATCACGGCTGGCAAAATCAGCCTAACGCAATTTCTGTTCAGGAAGAGGTAGAACGAGCTCTTTCGATTGTTTTTCAGGAGAAAACGCCTATAGTTGGCGCCGGAAGAACAGACGCCGGCGTACATGCTAAACAGATTTTTGCGCATTTTGATGTTGATAAAGAACTCAAAAAAGAAACTTTTGTCTTTAAAATGAATTCTTTGCTTCCGGCAGATATCGCTTTAAAGGATATTTTTAGGGTAAAGGCTGATGCGCATGCACGGTTTGATGCTTTAAGTAGGAGTTATGAATATCATATCGTTCAGCATAAAAATCCATTTTTAGAAGATAGAAGCTATTTTTTAAAAAACGAACTAGATGTTGATAAAATGAACAGTGCAGCCAAAATCTTAAAGGATTATACTAACTTTAAGTGTTTTTCGAAGTCTAAAACCGATGTAAAGACCTATAATTGCAAGATTACTGAAGCGGTTTGGAAAACTGAGAATGGCGTGTTGGTTTTTTATATTTCAGCCGACAGATTTCTAAGAAATATGGTGCGTGCAATTGTAGGAACTCTACTGGAAATAGGTTTTGGTAAACAACCGGTAGAACATATGCACCAGGTTATAAAAAGTGAAGATAGGAGTAGGGCAGGCACTTCGGTACCAGCAAAAGCATTATACCTTACCAGGGTTACTTATCCTGAAATAGTAATAAATTAAATGGCATCTAAAACAGGTAACGCATTCGATTTTGATTTGTTTAAGCGCTTGCTTAAATATACCAACCCTTATAAAGTAACTTTTTACTTTGTAGCGGTTGCTGCTATTTTACTTTCATTCTTTGCGGTTTTAAGGCCTTATTTATTAAAGGTTACTGTAGATGATGCTATTACTCCACAAAATTATGATAACCTCGTTTTTTATGTAGGCTTAATGGCCGGGGTTTTAGTACTGGAGGTTATTTTTCAGTTTCTATTTGTGTATTTCGCCAACTGGTTAGGGCAGGAAGTGGTGAGGGACCTTCGGGTAAACCTCTTTAAACATATGCTCAATTTTAAAATGACTTATTTTGATAAGTCGGCAGTTGGGCGTTTGGTAACTCGTGCAGTAAGCGATATAGAGACTATTGCCAGTATTTTTAGCCAGGGCCTTTTTATGATTATTAGCGATATTTTAAAAATGTTGGTGGTAATAGGCTTTATGTTTTACCAGAGTTGGCAGTTAACCTTGCTGGTTTTAACGGTACTTCCTTTAATTATGTATGCTACACGTATATTTCAGAAGAAAATGAAAATAGCTTTTGAGGAGGTAAGAACACAGGTTGCCAATCTTAATACGTTTGTGCAGGAGCGAATTACGGGAATGAAAATCGTACAACTTTTTACCCGTGAAAAAGCTGAATATAAGAACTTTAAAGAGATTAATGATAAGCACCGAAATGCCTGGGTGAAAACTGTTTGGTACAACTCTATTTTCTTTCCTATTGCTGAAATGGCTACATCGGTAACTATTGGTTTAATTGTTTGGTTTGGTGGTTTAAGGGCAGTTGCAGACGACGGAATTACCCTGGGGGTAATTATTGCTTTTGTGGAGTTATCTCAGTTGTTATTTAGACCCCTACGCCAAATTGCCGATAAGTTTAATACTCTACAAATGGGAATGGTTGCTGCCAATAGGGTTTTTGGAATTTTAGATACAGAATCTTCTATAAGCAATGAAGGTAAAATTGAAGTAAACGATCTAAAGGGCGATTTGGAATTTAAAAATGTACGATTTAGTTATACTGCCGATGAAGAAGTTTTAAAAGGAATATCGTTTAAAGCCAATGCCGGCGAAACTATAGCTATTGTGGGGGCTACCGGGGCAGGAAAGTCTACAGTAATTAATTTGCTGAATCGTTTTTATGAAATAGACAGTGGGCAAATTTTGGTAGATGGTATTGATATTAAAGATATCACACTAGAATCTTTACGATCTGAAATAGCGGTAGTGTTGCAAAATGTCTTTCTTTTTGCCGATACAATTTTAGCTAATATTAACCTCAGTGATCCTAATATTACTGAAGAAGATGTAATTAATGCGGCTAAACAAATAGGGATTCACGATTTTATTAAGACACTGCCCAATGCTTATCATTATAATGTTAAAGAACGGGGAGCCATGTTGTCTTCAGGGCAAAGGCAGCTTATTTCATTTTTGCGGGCCTATATGAGCAATCCCAGTATTTTAATTTTAGACGAAGCTACTTCTTCGGTAGACACTTATAGCGAACTACTAATTCAGGAAGCAACCGATAAAATTACAAAAGGAAGAACTTCTATAGTGATAGCACATAGGTTGGCCACTATTAAAAAAGCCGATAAAATTATGGTGATGGATGCCGGTGAAATTGTAGAAATTGGAACCCATACCGAGTTGCTAAAGAAGAAAGACGGTTATTATAAAAACCTGTATGAAGTTCAGTTTATGGCTGAAGAAAGTCTTTAAAAGAAAGGGGTATTCATAGGTGAACTCTCGAGCAAATGCCTGGGGAGCTTTTTTGGGATAACCCCTATCACAATAATAGCGATTATATAGACTTTAGGGCGCTGCCTTAAATTGGTGGTAAAACTTATAGCAAATCTTCTTTTATTCGGTCTACCAGTTCGTCTGTACTTTCAAACATTACAAATTCGCCATCTCTTACGTAAGAGATTTGCCCGGTTTCTTCACTTACAACAAGAGCTAGTGCATCGGTCTTTTCGGTAATTCCAACGGCTGCACGGTGACGTAATCCAAATCTAAGCGGGATAGACCTATCATTAGAAACAGGTAAAATTACCCGGGTAGCGGTAATTTTATTGTCTTCTATAATCATGGCACCATCGTGAAGAGGTGAGTTTTTGTAGAAAATAGATTCTATAATAGGTTGGTTTAGTTCAATATTCATATCGTCACCAGAGTTTTTAACAAAATCCAGTTTCGTGCTTTTTTGAATAATGATTAATGCACCCGTATAACTATTTCCCATGGCTTCACATGCCGAAATAATAGCATCTACATTTGTGCTGGTTTCTAAATCGCCTTTTAAAAACCTAAGTTGAGTAAAGAATTTTCCCTTTTGTGTAAAATTTGTGGAACCTATCATTAAAAGAAATTTTCTTATTTCCTGTTGAAATACCACAATTAAAGCGAACATTCCCACACCTATAAATTCACCAAGAACACTGCTTAACATCTCCATTTGAAGCACTTCGGTAAGGCTTCCCATAAGATATATAATCACGATACCTATAAAGATATTTACAGCAACCGTTCCTTTTACCAGTTTATATAAATAATATAATAGAAGGGCTACAAATACAATATCCAGTATATCGAGAAAACGAAGATTAATGATATCCAAATTAGTGGGGTTTTTTGTAAAAATAGAAAATATGCTGTTACTTATTAAGCTCTGCAAATAATTTAGCGCATTCCACTGCTTCTTTTACATCGTGAACCCTTAGAATATTGGCACCTTTGCTAAGTGCTATACTGTTTAAGAAAGTGGTGCCGTTTAAAGCCTCTGCTGCCGAAATTTTTAAAATTTTATAGATCATAGATTTTCGTGATAGCCCCGCGAGTAGTGGCAATTCTAAATTTTTAAAGAGTTCCATTTTTGAAAGCAACTTAAAATTTTGGCCAATATCTTTGGCAAAACCAAAGCCCGGGTCTATAATTAGGTCGTTTATTCCCAGTGCCCTGGCGGCATGTATCCTTTCTGAAAAGTAAAAAAGTATATCCTGTAATAAATCTTCATATTGATTAAGGTCTTTCATAGTTTGTGGGGTACCGCGCATATGCATCATAATATAAGGCACCTGGTATTTGGCTACTGTTTTCATCATTTCATCATCCAGGTGGCCGGCAGAAATGTCGTTAATCATGGCTGCCCCGGCTTCAATACTTTGCCTGGCCACATTTGCCCGAAAAGTATCTACAGAAATCAATGTTTCGGGGAAATGTTTTAAAATGTTTTCAATAGCCGGCAGCACTCGGTTTAGCTCTTCGGTTTCTTCAACTTTGGGCGCTCCCGGGGGAGTGCTATAGCCACCAACGTCAATAAAATCTGCTCCATCTTTCAGCATTTTTTCTACCTGCTTAAGAATATCTTTTTCCGAAGTTTTTCGACTTTCGGCATAAAAAGAATTGGGAGTGGTATTTATAACTCCCATTATTTTAGGTTGATTTAGGTCTACAAGCCTGCCTTTACAATTTATGGTCATTTTTTAATTGTTTTACTGGGATTTTCAGGAATTCGAAATTAATAGCTTAGAAATTATAAACTGCGGTTTTAGTATCTGAAATATTTGCACGAAATTTACGCAAATTAGATTTCTTTTATGCAGAATACCTCAAAACAGTATGACGCGGTGGTGGCTACCTGCCGCAGTTTGTTTATCAATAAGATGAAAGATTATGGAAGTGCCTGGCGAATTCTTAGACTTCCATCGCTTACCGACCAGATTTTTATAAAAGCCCAGCGCATAAGAAAACTTCAGGAAAATGGGGTGAGGAAAGTAGATGAGGACGAAAAATCTGAATTTATAGGCATTATTAATTACGCCATCATGGCTTTAATTCAATTAAAAAAGGGCGTGGTTGCCCAGCCCGATCTTGACGTGGAAACAGCAACAAAGCTTTATGATGAAAATATTGCTGAAACCAAGGCTTTGATGATGAATAAAAATCATGATTACGGAGAAGCCTGGCGTGATATGCGGGTTAGTTCTTTAACCGATCTTATTATTCAAAAACTATTACGGGTTAAGCAAATTGAAGATAATAAAGGGAAAACCCTGGTAAGTGAAGGGATTGATGCAAACTACCAGGATATGATTAATTACTCCATTTTTGCAATGATCCTTATAAACGAGAGTGAAGCCTAGTTTTTTATAACTTGGGCAGGGAATAATAGTATTTTAAACAAAGCAACATGAAATTATTAGTAGGAATTTCCAGGATATTGGTTGGTGTATTATTTATATTTTCAGGATTTATAAAACTCAACGATCCGCTGGGATTTTCTTATAAGTTGCAGGAATATTTTAGTCCTGAAGTTTTAGGGCTTGATTTTTTGGTGCCGTTTTCTTTAGTAATTGCCATAGTTTTAGTGGTATTTGAACTGGTGTTGGGAATTATGCTTTTAATTGGTTACCTGCCTAAATTTACGGTGTGGAGTTTACTTTTAATGATTGTTTTCTTTACATTCCTTACGTTTTATTCAGCTTATTTTAATAAGGTTACAGATTGCGGATGTTTTGGGGATGCCATTCCCTTATCGCCCTGGCAGTCTTTTATAAAAGATGTAATTTTACTTGTTCTTATCCTTATTCTTTTCTTTAATAGAAAGTTAATTAGCCCGGTTTTGAATCCCATTTCCCATAGATGGATCATCTTTTTATCTTTTATGCTTTCATTTTGGTTTTGTTATCACGTATTGATGCATTTACCGGTTTTTGATTTTAGAGCCTATAAAATTGGAAATAATATTCAGGAACTAATGGAAGTTCCCGAAGATGCCCAAAAGGCAGTCTATGAATATCAATGGACTTTTAAGCATAATGGGGAAGAAGTAAAACTTGTTACAGATGGCACTTACCCTACGCAGGAAGGTGAATTTATTGGGGTAGAAACTACTATGATTGAAGAAGGATATGTGCCGCCAATTCAGGATTTTGAAATTGAAGCAAATGGCGAAGATATTACCGCTGAAATACTTAATAGCGAAAAGCTTTTTATGGTAGTAGCTTACGATTTGGAGCATACAGAGAAAGAAGGTTTTAAAGCAATACAGGAATTGGCTAAAGAGGCAGAAGGTAAAGACTACCAAATTATTGGCTTAACAGCTTCAAATAATGAAAATCAGCAACAAATAATAGATAAATTTAAACTTGATTTCGAGTTTTATCAGGTAGATAAAAAGGCTTTGCAAACCATGGTGCGATCTAATCCGGGAATTATGGTATTGGAACGTGGTACAATTACACAGAAAAAACATTGGTTTGACGCTGCTGATATAGAATTGTAAGTTATTCGCGATATTTTTTACATTTTTTGTAAAAAGCCAATCTTCATTCGGCTAGTGCTTAGCTATGTTTATACTTATCAATATATTTGTAGGTGAACGGATTTTTTCCGCAGAAATATAAAAATTAACTAAAAATTATGAGAAAAAAGATAGTAGCCGGAAACTGGAAAATGAACAACGATTTGGCTGAAACCCAGGAGTTGCTTTCACATTTAAAAATGCAATTGGTAAAAGAGCCTGAGGCCGAAGTTATGGTAGCACCAGCTTTTACAAATTTGTATTCAGCTTTTGAGAGCTTAAAAGATACGCAGGTACAAGTTGTGGCGCAAAACATGCACCAGGCAGAAAATGGGGCCTACACAGGTGAAGTTTCAGCTAAAATGCTAAAAAGTATTGGGGTAGATACGGTAATTTTAGGCCATAGTGAACGTCGTGCCCATTTTGGGGAAACCAATGAGATACTTGCCGAAAAAGTAAATGCAGCCCTAAAAAGTGGAATGAAAATTATTTTCTGTTTTGGAGAAGAACTTGCAGACAGAAAGAGTGATAAGCATTTTGACCTGGTAGCAAAACAGCTTCAGGAAAGCCTATACCAAATTTCAGATTCAGATTGGGAAAATGTAGTTTTGGCCTACGAACCTGTTTGGGCTATTGGAACCGGAGAAACCGCTTCTCCAGAACAAGCACAGGAAATGCACGCTTTTATCAGAAAGAATATTTCAGATAAATTTAATGACGAAATCGCGCAAAATGTATCTATTCTATACGGAGGTAGTGTAAAACCCGCAAACGCCAAAGAGATCTTTGCAAAAGAAGATGTAGATGGCGGACTTATTGGTGGAGCCAGCCTTAATGCAGTAGATTTTGTTGAAATTATAAATGCTTTTTAATTATGTCTTCTAATTATCTCGAATTCAGGTTCAAAATAGCGCCTCTGCAGCCTGCTTCAGAAATTCTTGTGGCAGAGCTGGGTTACTTAGGGTTTGAGAGTTTTGTAGAAGAAGAAGACGGCATAACTGCTTATATCCCTGCCGAGGAATACGAAGATGATCTCCTGGCAGGGGTTCATATTTTACAATCGGAAGAATTTGAAATCACCTATTCAAAGGGAGAAATAGAACAGGTAAACTGGAATGAAGAGTGGGAAAAGAATTTTAATCCTATTATGGTAGATGGTATCTGTAGTGTTAGAGCTCCTTTTCATCCCGCTCCCGAGGTAGAATATGATATTATTATAGAGCCCAAAATGTCTTTTGGAACCGGGCATCACGCCACTACGCACATGATGATTCAGCATATTTTAAAAAATAACTGGAATGATAAAACGGTACTTGATATGGGATGTGGTACCGGTGTGTTGGCCATTCTTGCAAGTTTAAAAGGTGCAAAATTTGTAGATGCCATCGATATTGATAATTGGTGTTATCAAAATACCCTTGAAAACGTTGATAGAAATGATTGTGACAATATTAATGTTGAAGAGGGCGGGGCCGAGTTATTGCAGGATAGAAAGTACGATATGATTCTTGCTAATATAAATAGAAACATTCTACTTAGGGATATTCCTGTTTATATAGATTGCCTTACAGAAAAAGGGGGGCTTTTTTTAAGTGGATTTTATGAAGAGGATATTCCGATAATTAAAGAGGCCTGTGTGGAGAATGGACTAACATATATAGAGCATTTTGAAAGGAGTAATTGGGTGGCGGTTAAGTTTGTAAAATAATATTTTATAGATAATTTGTATATTTGAGGCCTTAAAATTTAATGGAGATGAGCACGAAAGAGGAAGTATTAGAAGAGGTGAAGACTACCACGCAGAAGGAAAATGAGATCATACTTTATAATGATGATTACAACACTTTTGATCACGTAATAGAGACTTTAATTTACGCTTGTGAGCATACACCGGTGCAGGCTGAGCAATGTGCTATTCTAGTGCATTACAAAGGAAAGTGTACGGTTAAAACAGGCTCGTTTGATGATTTAAAGCCCAGATGTTCTAAATTATTGGAAGAAGGTTTAAGTGCAGAGATTATTTAATTTAAAAAAATCTGGTTTTTGTTTTTAGATTGTAAAAATAATAATATATTTGCAGCCGCTTATCCACATAGGAAAAGCAAGTTTAAAAGGCCTTGTGGCGCAACTGAATAGCGCACCTGATTACGGCTCAGGAGGTTCCAGGTTTGAATCCTGGCAAGGTCACAAAGAAATAGTAAGTTTGACTATAAAAGTCTATAAAAAACCTCGCTAAAAGCGGGGTTTTTTGTTTTCTTATTTATTCAATTTATGATAGCGTTAGCCTAAATCTTGATGCTTTCGGTTTAGAAAATAAAAATCAGACTATTATTTCAATTTGCACACAACTTTTGAGAACGATCTTGGGATACATCAGTTTTTGATATTAACAATTATAATTCTGTTGTATTATAAAAAGTTAATAAAACTCTAATAAACTTAAAATGCTGAAACTGGTGTTAAAGGGTAGGAATGATTAAGAATCCTTATTTAATCATACTATTCAAATGAAAAATATCATTTTTAGTTGTTCATTAAAAATCTATATTTATATCTTTGTTGTTAAAAAAAACTTAAAATTGGATTGGTTTTATTGGTATTTTTAAAATAGAGGTACTCTTTTAAATTCTATAAGTATTTCCATTTTGATTCGCCGGTAAAAAGATAATTCATACACACAATGATTATAGTTTTACTTCTTTCTTCAATATTTGGATTTGTTCTATCCAGTACACTTTTATTAAAAGGCACTACCAATACAATAGCAACCCGAATATTAGGTTGTTTTTATTTGCTTTTATCTCTATATGCTTTACATACCTATATTTATGATGGTGGTTACTTAGAACATTTTCAATGGTTTTTTCTTTGGCCATTACTTTTGTACAATTTTATTTTTATTCCAATCTATTATTATTTTAAGGTTGTTTTAACCGATCGACTCAATTGGCATAAAGCAGAACTTATTTTGTTTATTCCGCTTTTATTGGGCCTGGTAGATGTGGTTTATATATACCTTCAGCCTGCCAGTGTTTATAATAGTATTCTCTCTGAGACAATATCCTCTCCCGAAACAAGACTTAGTGCTCAATATTTGTTTTTAAGACTGGATCAACATCTATTAATAAGACACTGTTGGCAACTGGGTGTTCTGTTGTTTTTATTACCTAAAATTAAATTTTTTATTACGAATGGTGAAGCCGATGAAATGAAGAGTATTCTTAATAAATGGCTTTTAGTTTTTTGGGGGATTTTAATGCTTATGTCTATTCTGGCAATTTTTTATGCATTGGAAAAAATGGCTCTCGTAAAAGTTTTCGACTCTTTGATTATTGTTGGGGAAAAAGGGGGGATTATAACTTTCTTTCTTTATATCGCACTTTTTCTTATTGGGGTAATCCCCATTTACTTTCCCAGTATATTATATGGATACCCTCAACGTGCCAGAACCACTTCAAATGGCAATAAAGATTTGAAAATTAACGGTCTTAAATTTGGGTTAGACGAGGAGGAAATGAATTTAAAATTGGAAAAGATAAAACAAAATAAATTATACCTGAAGAAGAATTTTAATCTAACTGAATGCGCAAGAGTGCTCCAGATGCCTTCTCACCATATTTCTTACTTTCTTAAACAACAATATGAAGTGAGTTTTGCAGAATATAAAAATGGTCTGCGAATGGAGTATGCTGAAAAACTCATTAGGGATGGATATCTTGAAAATAATACCATAGAGGCCTTGGCGCAGGAGTGTGGTTTTGTAAGCAGAACTTCTTTTAGTAAAACTTTTAAAAGCCATGTGGAAATAAGTCCTAGTGAATATGCATTAGCTGTTAAATAGCTGTTTGTGAACTATTAATTATTTAATTTTTACGTGTCCAAATCGAATTTAGATACGGATTTTGTTGGATTTTAAGAGCTTCAATATTTTTTTTTGATTTTTTTTGTCTGTTATAAAATTTTGTGCATTTAAATTTTAGATGATGTTTTTTGAGTAGAACCAATCTTTAATCAATTTAAATGCCACCTAATAATTTCATTGAAACTTTAAACCAAACTCAATCTATCTTGTATGAAAAAACTTTTACTTCTTTTTTTTATGATTTTTATCGGCATTTTCAGTTATGCTAAAACCAATCAAATGTCTCCTCATTTAAATATTAGTTTTATTGAGGGCGAATCCTATCTTAGAAATTCTGGTATTTATGATGATTATCCTTACCTGGATTTAGCGAATAAAGTTTCTGCTAATTTCAATAAAAACGATGCTGATAATACTACTTTAGAAAATTGGAGAACATTCTATTCTGATAATCGAATTGAAATTCAATTCAAATATTCAGAATGTGATGATGTCCAAAACGATAAATACTTCAGCTATTATTTAATAAAAATTAAAAACAAAACCAATAATGCTATTATAGTCAATTACATTTTAGGAGAAAACGAAGGCGATCGGGAAAAATTGAAAGAAATTTCTTTACAGCCTAATGAGGAAATAAATGGAAGTTGTAATTCGAATGATTCTAGACTTAGAATATTTGTTAATGACCGTAAGAATAATGCGAAACCTCAAAAACGCCCTTTTATGATCTCTAAAATTAAAAGCTATGAAATATAAATTACTCTTTATAAATTTTGCTTTCGCTCTTTTCTCTTTTTCTTTAAATGCTCAAACAGTAGATTTTACAACTTCCAAACCTAGCGGAGATTGTGATAATACGAGCGTAGACTTTTATGGAACAGCTAGCAGTACAACTACAGCTACATCTTTTACATTTAATGGTGGGGTACTTCCAACAGGATGGTCATCCTCTCCTTTTGCTGTAGATGCTTCAACATGCCCCGGACAAAATTCTCCTGATAATTCTGCCTATTTTTGGGCTACCGATACTAACGCTCAGGGAATTCGTTTTGTTCAAACCAATTCAGTAGATGTAAGTTTAGGTGGGGATATTGAGTTTTATATTCGATACGGTAATGATGAAGGAAGTGGATGTGAACAACCGGATGCTGCCAATGAGGAAGTTTATCTTCAGTACAGTACAGACGGAGGGAATTCTTGGACTGATATTTATGGAGACTGGGATACTACTAACACGGGAAGTTTTGCATGGTACAATTGGTACTGGAATTCAATAGCTATACCGGCGGCCGCACAAACAGAAAATACTATTTTTAGATGGTATCAACCTTCCAATTCAGGTACTACGTTTGATAACTGGGGGCTTGATGATGTTTCAATTAGTGCCGTACGTCCTGTTACTGTGACAGATTGGTCCTGGGATTTTGGAGATGGTAATACTGCAAACACTCAGGACGCAGCAAATACTTTTGTTTCTATATCAGGTGAAACAAACTATACTGTGACTTTAACAGCAACTTTTAGTGATAGCTCAACTAGCACAGAAACTAAACAATATACTGTTTATGTAGATAATACACCACCCACAGCAACCTGTAATACAACCACGTATGATTTATATACAGACAATGGTTCCTGTACAACTCAATTACCCGATTTATCTGGGCAGATAGTTGCAAGTGATGATTGTAGCACTGTAAGTATTACCCAAATTCCCGCAGCGGGAACTACTTTAAGTGCAGGAAATCATACAGTAGAGTTTGAATTGGAAGATGAAAAAGGAAACAGGACAACTGTTTGCCCTATTTTAGTAAAAGTTATAGATAATGTTGCCCCTGTAGCATTAGCCAAGGACTTTACGGTACGACTTGATGCCAATGGTACAGCTACTATCGCTCCTGCAGATATTGACAATGGCTCTAATGATGCCTGTGGTATTGCTAGCCTAAGCTTGGATACCACCGAATTTACTTGTAAAAATGTTGGACCTAATACAGTGACCCTGACCGTTGTGGACAACAACCAAAATGAAACCACAGCCACGGCAAAGGTAACGGTAGAAGATAATGTTGCCCCTGTAGC
>NZ_JAEHOK010000024.1 GCF_016236915.1 Salegentibacter maritimus | reverse complement strand
GAGAGTGTAAAATAAACTCTGTCTGAATTGAATTATTTATTAATTTCATTCATACAGAATTATGGCAACAAAAGAACAACAAGAATTCGAGAAAAAGGTGCTTGACCAGTTCATGTCAGGCAAAAGCCTTTTTGGTGCAGACGGTGCTTTTGCACCGATGCTCAAGAACGTTATTGAGAAGGCCCTTCAGGCAGAGATGGACTCTCATCTAAGTAGTGATGAACGCTCCAAAGGGAATAAACGCAATGGCAAGGGAAAGAAAAAGCTTAAAAGTGGCTTTGGCTCTTTTGACATTGAAACCCCTGAAGACCGTCAAAGTAGCTTCCAACCGGAACTGGTTAAAAAGCGACAGACGATTCTGGCTGATAATCTTTCAGAAAAAATTATCGGTCTTTATGGACTTGGAATGAGCTACCGTGACATCTCGGGTCATATCAAAGAAATGTACGATACCGATATTTCCCATACGGTTTTAAGCCAGATCACCGATCAGATCATTCCTGATATCAAAGCCTGGCAAAGTCGTCCTTTAGAACCCCTTTACTGTATTGTTTGGCTTGATGCCATGCATTATAAAGTTAAAGTGGATGGAAAGATTGCCCACAAAGCACTTTATAACATCCTGGGTATTACCAAAGAAGGGAAAAAGGAAATCCTGGGGATGTATATCTCTGAGAGCGAAGGTGCTAATTTCTGGCTACAGGTTTTAACCGACCTTCATAACCGTGGATTACAGGATATCTTAATAGCCTGTACAGATAATCTCAAAGGCTTTACACAAGCCATCTTAAGCGTTTATCCAAAGGCTCAGGTTCAGCTTTGTATTGTACACCAAATCCGTAATTCATTGAAGTATATTGCCTCTAAAGATCAAAAAGAGTTTATGAAAGACCTGAAAAAGGTCTATAGGGCTGTCACTAAAGATGTAGCCGAAGATGAGCTATTGAACCTGGAAGGGAAATGGGGTAATAAATATCCTGTAGTTATTGAAAGTTGGCAGCGTAACTGGGAACAGCTATCCCAGTATTTTGAGTATACAGAACCCATTAGGAAGATTATTTACACCACTAATGCCGTAGAGGGCTTCCATCGGCAAATCCGGAAAGTTACCAAAACCAAGGGTGCTTTCACCACTGATATGTCGCTGCTAAAGCTAGTCTACCTGGCCACACGAAACATTGAGAAGAAATGGACCGCTCCTTTGCATAATTGGAGCCTTACGATTCAGCAATTTTATATTAAATTTGGAGACCGGATACCGCTGGACATAAACGCCAATTCCTCTGGGGCTAGCCCCAGAGGAATTGAAACATCAGACAGAGTTTAATTTACAGACCCTGCCATTCCAATATTTAGTAAATAATCACAATTTGAATCACAATTTATATCAAAGTTCCTGCTTAAAAATCCGTGTTTGAATCTAAATTTCTGCTCTCCATAATTACTAGGATCAACAACATTTGCTACTAGAGCCATAAAGTGTAAAACTTCTAAGGAAGCAAGATTGTAACTAAACGGAGAAATGTTTTCCCTACTCTTCAAATAGTGGTTATCCGGTAAACCAGATAAATATTCAGGATCTTCTAATAATCCATCTTTTTCTAATTCAACGTCGGAAATGTTGAAAGCATTTAAACATTGTAAGCAAGGTTTCCCGGGTGAAATTGTATGAACCGTCCAATCTGCGAAATTCAGTTTCCTTTTGTCTCCAAATTCAATTAAAATGCCACCATCAATAATTGGTATTAAATGAGAAAAGGCAATGTGGTTTAAAATGTATCTCCCCCAAGGCTTATCAACACACGAAAAAACTATATCACAATCCAAAGCCTTTCTATAAGCTTCCTCTTCATTCAGTTTTTTGTCAGATATGTCTACAGTAATTTTATTAGAAGTTCCGGCTTTAAGAATATGCTCTCTAATTACGTCAACTTTCAAGCTACCAATATCAGTCTTAAAAGCCCCAGCTAATCTATCTAAATTATGTTCTTTAATTGTATCATAATCGATTAAAGTAAAGCTAGAAATCCCCATTCGGGCAAGCATTTCAGCGACAACTGACCCTACACTTCCAAGACCAACTATTCCAATTCTTAATCTCGAAATATTCTTGTGTGTTTCTTCTCCCCAAACATTTACAGTTCTAATAGTTTTCTTGCTAGGTTTATCTGGAGGGATTAAATTATCATTAAAATATACCTGCAATCTGTCTCCACTAATTCGAACAGAATTAGACCACTTCATTTGGATTTCTTCCTTATGATAATACCAAACTCTAGAACTCCAGTATCCATCATTTCCAACAGTCAACCCCACGAAAGGTAATTCTGTTGTAGAAAAAGCATTGATAAAGGTCTTATTTTCCGTGTTTATATCATCAAAACTCATGTTTTGCCATCCTGGATAAGGATGACTATGCAAAAGTGCTATTCCCATCCCCTTCTTCAAGGCTATTTTGCATACACGAAGAAGATATTGGTAATTATAACTTGCATTTCCGTGAATATTTCTATCGCCATCTTCTGGAAAGATAATCTCATTAATTACAGCAGTATATCTATTTTCACCTATAGATGGTGCCCATAAAGCAAATAATAAATCTTCCTGACCATCTTCTCTTATTAAAACTTTCTTCAAATCATCATTTACTGATTCCGGGATAACCGTACTGAATGATTTGCGATCAAATATTTTTGAATATTCCATTTATTTGTGATATTAAATCTTTTGTAGGATCTTGAGCATTTAGATTAAATCTAAAACTCCAATATCTCCATGGTTCGCCCAGTGGACTGTTTATAATGTTTCTTGTGCCCTTAATTGTATCTTTTTTATCCAAAAGCATTGGGTCAGATTTGACATGGATACTAGGGCCAACGCTTCTAGGATATTGGTTAGGGGCAGGAATTGCAAGATCAATAACCCGCCCTTTAAATTGCCCAACCTTTACCTCATATTTGTCGATTTGAACAAACTTTTTACCATTATTCGCTACTACTGGAACAACTTTATAACCAAGAGCTTGTAAATCATCAATTAAGCGTTCTGTTCCATATTTCATCAAGAAACTGGATTAGGTTTTTTACTAAAAACGGTAAAATGCATACCATTTTTCATTTCTATAATCTCTTCAAGATCATTTAACTCCTTGAGATCGTTCTTATCTTTTAAAACTAAAACATTCTCTGCTGGATTAAACTTACCATAATCAACAAGTATTTGTTTTACGGTTAATTGGGGTTCTTCAGTATCGAAATTTTCTTTATCGATAAAAAATTCAAATTTCTTGTGCATTCTTAAAAATTTTAATGATTAATAATTATTTACATTTTGAGTCTTTTCTGTTACTCCTAACATGGGGCTTAACTTTTATAGTTTTCCCATTAACTTTTTTGGAATACCCGGGTATTCTATTATACTTTCTACCTTCAGAATCTTTAGCCATTTTTCACGATTTGAATTAATATTTATAGCTTTACAACTATATATGCTGATGGCTTTTTAAAAATTGCCATCGTAATGGCAATTTTTTTTAATTAATTAGCATCTATAAGTAGAAAGTCAATTGGAAGAGTTTAAGATCACATCAGATTATGAAAATGTGGACTGGGAAAAAGTTATCAAAGTATTGATGGCATACTCGTATGTTTTGATAGGGGACGAAAATTTATCTATGGCTAAATCTAGAAAAGAATTAGCATATGATTTTTCTATGGAAGCTATTACCCGCTACCTAAATGAACCTAATAAGTTCGATCCTTCAAGAAATCCTGATCTTATAAAATATTTGAAATATAACCTTGTTCGACAATTAATTTCTAATGCTAAGAATACAGGGTTTTATCATTATGATAAAACACCATCAACACCAGAGGAAGATTATTACTATACTTTAAAATCTGAGTTTAAATTAGATGAAAAGATAGATATGAAGAAAATTGTAAGTATCGTTGAAGAAAGACTTACCGACGATGTAGATTTATTTCAAATTTTTAAAGGAAGATATTATGAAGAATCCAAGAGATCCGAAATTTGTGATGATTTAGATATTTCCTTAAAAGAATATGATAATAGATTGAAAAGGTTGAAAAGGCTGGTAAAGAAAGTTCAACAGGACTTGAATGATAAAACTAATTAAACTTGCATGAAATCAAAGAAAGATCAAATTCATGAATTAGCGGATTCAGTTAGTAAAAATGAGTTAACCGCTGAAACATTTTTGAAAAATGAAGGGGTAGATATTGATGCATTTGTAAAAAAAGGATTGAAAGAGATTAAAAATCTTTCTAAAACAAAAAAGCCAAAATCTAAAACAGAGAATAAAAGTAAACTATTTTTTAAGCGAGTTGTATTAGCTGCAAAAATAGCTGATGAATTGCACGGTGAACCTACATTTGGACACGTTAAGTTTCAAAAACTGGTTTATTTGAGTGAACAATTATGTTCTATAGATACTGAAAAAAGGTATGCCAAACAGGCTGCAGGACCTTATGATAGAAGGTTTATGCACAGTATTGATAAAGCTCTAAAAAAACAAAATTGGTTTGAGGTCAAAAGGGAAAGTGGTAAATACACAAGATACCATTATGTACCCTTGGAAAACTTAGAGAAATATAATAGATATTATCACTCCTATTTTTCAAATGACTCTCAAAGAATAGATTGGTTGATCAAAACCTTTAAAAAATCAAAAACAAACAAGGTTGAACTAATTGCTACATTGTTCTCTTGTTGGAAAGAAATACTGATTGGTCCAAAAGAATTTTCTGAAGATTTATTGATTAAAACCTTCTATGATTGGTCAAAAGAAAAAAGGAAATTTGATATCCGAGATGTTGAAAATGGAATTCAATGGTTGAAAAACACAAATTTAGTTCCTTCGCCCAGTGCCTAACAACGATTCATCGCAAATAGACGGCACCGTTATAAGAAAATAATTAAATTCACCAACAAACCAGGTCTAAACCGACAACGCCGCGTACCCTGCTCCGCCAACTTGCGAACCGTGGCCCTTGGCAATAATTTAAATAAGAAAATTTGACTACTATTGAAAAAATCAAAGATAAGCTTGTTCTAAAATATGCTGCTGATTACGCCCCTTCCCATTGGTTAGAACAAAACTTAGAAAGAGGTTACGATTTTAAATTTAAAACTGTTTTCAACTTAAACAAGAATCTACTAATAAAGAAGGACGTTGATGAAATGGAAAATCCAGAGTTCTATTTCACAATTGGAATTTTAGAGAATAACTATTATAAGATTGATAAGAATGTCTTTGATTTAAAAAACGATTTCTATTTCGAAGAAAGTCTTGAATTTCCAGTTGATTATTTCATCATACCAAGCCAAATTTCAATTCTAAAGAAAATCGACAATAATATTAATCAATCAGTTTATATTGGTGGAGAAAAAGAGGATATCTTACCACTTGAGGATTTTAATAAATTATTACAAAACTTCCCTAATTCCTATGAAGTTAATCTATACCGAGATGCAAAAATAACTTCTATTTTAGGAAACTATTTTAGCCAGGTACCAGATAATGAAAAGAAATACAATAAGTATCTGAACAAAAAAATTGATGTAAAAAAGAATGTTTTACGAAAAACTTTTAAGGAAGTTGAAATAATCAAATATGAAACCCTTCTAGAGAAATTAAAATATATGCTGGGTAATGAAATTCAATATTCAGAAAACCAGTGGCAAGAAGAAATTCTTCAAATTATTCTACTATTATTTCCCAAATATATTGCAGTCTTTAAAGAAGTCAAATTTAAAGATATTTACAGCGGTAAAAACCGACGTTTAGACTATGGCTTGATTGACTTTAATGGAAATTTAGATCTAATTGAAATAAAGATTCCATTTGAAAAAAATATAGTTTCAAAGATTCAATATCGAGATAATCACGTTCCTAATAGAGATTTATCAGGTGCAATAATGCAAATAGAAAAGTATATCTATTATCTTAATAAACTTGGTAAACAAGGCGAAAATAAGATGACTAAAAAGTACAAAGATGAGTTGCCAGAGGGGATGGAGATTAAAATTGTCAACCCAAATGGAATAATAATTATGGGCAGAGATATTTCTATGGAACCATCACAACTCGCGGATTTTGAAATCATAAAAAGAAAATATAAAAATCTTGTAGATATTTTTACCTATGATGACTTGTTAAGAAGATTGGAAGTAACAATAAAACAACTGAAGAAAATTTAAACGGGACTATCTCAAAAACTGTGTAAGTAGAAAATATCGGGGTTTGCAAACCCCGATATTTTTTAATCTTGCCTGTAATTTCAGGCCTCTAATATTTACACAGTAATGAAAAAAGAAGATTTATTTGGCGATGATTTTTTAAAGCAGTTCAAATCAGGTGAAGAACTCAGTAGTTTTTTAAAACAGTTGCAAAAGCGTGGGCTGGAAAAGATGCTGGAAGGTGAACTCGATGGTCACCTGGATTACGTAAAAAACCAGCGTTCCAAGGATGCCAATACCCGCAATGGTTATTCCCAGAAGAAGGTTCGCAGTTCTTTTGGCCAGGACACTATAAAAGTTCCAAGGGACAGGGACGGGTCCTTTAATCCCATGATTGTTCCCAAGCGGCAGAATATGGTCGATGGTATTGAGAATGTTATTGTATCGCTCTATGCCAAAGGAATGAGCAATAGTGATATTGAAGAACAGATCTCTGAGGTTTATGGTTTTGATGTTTCTACTTCCACTATATCCCGAATTACTGATCGAATTAGTAACGATATTGTTGCTTGGCAGAACCGTCCTTTAGAGTCTGTTTATCTTATAGTGTACTCACGGATATGAAAGCCCGTGGGGTGGAGGATATTCTTATCACCGCCACAGATAATCTAAACGGATTTACCGATACCATCAGAAACGTATTCCCGCAGTCCAGAACTCAAATATGTGTAGTTCACCAGATCAGGAATGCCTGCAGGTATGTGGTCTGGAAAGACAAAAAAGCCTTTACAAAAGATATGAAGCTCATCTATGATGCTCCGACCAAACAGGCCGCAGAAGCTGCCCTGGAGGATTTTGCAGAAAAGTGGAATGACAAGTATTCCTATGCTATTAAAAGCTGGAGAGACAACTGGGAGGACCTTACAGTTTTCTATGAGTTTCCACTGGAGATTAGGCGTATTATTTATACAACCAACCTTATTGAGAATTTAAACGGTAAGATCAGGAAGTACACCAAGAATAAATTATCCTTCCCTACCGATGATGCTGTTATGAAATCTGTATATTTGGCTTTAAGGGAAGCCACAAAAAAGTGGACTATGCCGGTTAGAAATTGGGGAATTATCCTCAATCAGTTCTTAACCATATATGAAGAAAGGGTTCGACTTTAAGTAATAAAGCCAAACCCCTTTATTTAAAACTTACACACTTTACGGGATAGTGTCATTTAAACTAAAAACTTAACCACTTTTTAAATAAACAATAATATTTAATGATCTTAATTCATCACTCTCTTTCTTTTTGGGAGAATTCAAATAATTGGATAGAACCAAAAAGTTTTGACACTTTATTTACCATTGTTTTATCCCTGTATCTGATTCTGACTTTTATTCCTGATTTTGTAAAATACTTTAAAGTAAGCAGTTTAGTTGGCGCATCAAAAATTCAAAAACACTCCTATTCTATCATTCAATATTTAGTAAATCAAGTTGAGGAGGAGGTAAATGAAAAAAAACAAGTTTTACAATCCACTTTTTCTAATCTACTTTCGAATGTTGATGTAAACATAATTTTGGTAGAAGAAAAATTAAATAATCTCTGGAAAAAGTACATTTATTTCCATCTCTTAATTGTTCTAACCTGCCTTGGATACTTAATTTTCAGTGCCTGCTTTAATAGTCAGTTTGAAATTCATAGAATTATATTTACTTGCCTTCTAATAGTTATATTACTTCCATTCGTAATATCACTAATTCACGCAATGAATATTATTGATTCCGAGATTAAAATTATAGAAAAAAATATGAAGAAACTTAGCTTACTTCATAAGGCATATCGAAATGGAAAAACTAAAGGTGCTTGTGATTTTATTTCAAAAAATGAAAAAGATTATCTCAACTAAAATTTATAATTTAAACTATTGCTAACAACGGTTCATCGCCAATAGCCAGCACCGTTAGAAAGAAAATAATTAACTTGACCAACAAAATAGATCTAAACCGACAACGCCGCGTACCCTGCTCCGCCAACTGGGGATAACCGCGATCATTAGCTGTATTTTTTTAAAAATATGTAAACATTAACAATGGATAAAGAAAACAACATCAAATTCAATTTATACATTATATTTTTTATATTGTCTTTTTTCAGTTTGATAATTTATAATGTTCAAGATTTCACTAATGAATTTAGTATTATTTACGATAATCGAAATATAATTATCGTGGTCTTCTCAATTTTATTACATCTTTTCTTTCTATTCGTACCGTTTTTTATTGTTTACGTAATGATTTTCTTCTTTATCGATTTGGCGATTATTAAAAATGTTTATTGGTATTTCAAAAAGATAGATATTAGTGAAGAAAATTTAAATTCAGAAAAAGAAAAATTAGAAAGCAGCAACAATTCTTCTCTTATTTTGGCTATTGTTATTTTTACGGTAAACGTATTACTGTTTTCATCCTCTAGTGAAACTCTTTTATCAATTATATATCCATTAAATGTAAATCAAGTAATAGATAATATTCTAGGTACTCCTTGTTTATTTTGTCCAATAAGACCCTAAAGTTTAAATAAAATGACAAAAAACACTTTTAAAAATCTGATAGATAAGTGTAATTCAAGTATATACCTCATACCTTAAAATAATATAAATTATACGGCGTTTGCAAACGGCGAGATTAAATGCCATAGCAACGGTAAAAGGCGAAAACTGCAACGGGCCACCGGATAACCATTACAACGACTAATAATATTCTTTGATATACCCATAGGCCCTATCAAATAGCACCTGGTCTTTATGGAGTTTATATTTTAAAAGGCTTTTTCTTAAAGACTGCTGTACTTCACGTTCTCCGGCGGCAGTATCCTGCCATCCTGGAAATCGTACAATTCTAACTATTGAATCAATATCATCTACAATTCTTTCTACTACGGCAGGTGTTTGTTCCGATTTCAACTCCAGAAAAATTTCAGTTAATGCGGCTTGAGGAGTTTTTTCCTGAATCAGGGTTTCAACCTCTTTTTCAGCCTGGAGGGTTTCTTTTGCAATTTTGCAAAGCTCTTTTACAAATTCAATAGAGGTTATTAAACCTTGTTCCGCTCTATCTCTAAGTTCTTCAAGCCTTTCACTAAGTTTTTTAAATTTTGGGTCTCCAGCGTGTTTTTTAAAACGCTTAATCAGAATCTTTTCTAATTTTTTGGCATTTTTAGGATCTGGATTATTGAAAATATCTTCAATAACATCGGCATCCATTAAAAATTCTTCCAGAGGGTGAACTTCGCCCACGTGAACATTATCGTGAATCAATTTTGTGGTTTGAGCTCCTAAAGCGAACCAAAGTAATTTCCCAGTATTATCTGAGGCCGGACGTACCGATTCATAAACCTGAGTGAGCCACTTATAGTCTTTAGCATATAGGTCTAAAATTCTATCGGGAGAAAGAGATTCCCATATTTTGGAAAGATGCTTATAATCTGCAGCAAACTTATCTTTTTTCTCATCAGTATTAATGGCATTCTGAGCTGCTTCCAGCCCTTCAAAACCGTCTATATTTCTGTCTACACCTTCAAAATGCGCCAGAGTTTCCGCTATTGCACCAGGTAACTTTTCCCTTAAAAGAGAAAGATTAGTGATAATTTGCTTAACCGTGTTTTCATCAAATTCTAAAGCTTTCGCGGCATCATCGAAAACTCCGAAATAATCTACAATTCGCCCATAATTTTTCCCTGGATAAACTCTATTGGTTCTACATATAGCCTGCAGCAACGTATGATCTTTTAGAGATTTATCAAGGTACATAGTCTGTAATACTGGGGCATCAAAACCGGTAAGCAGTTTAGCTGTTACTATCAGAAATTTAAGCTCGGTATTAGAATCTTTAAATTTATCTACAATACGAGATTGTTCGCTTTTATCGATTCCCCATTTTTGCTTAAATTCTTGCGGGTCATTGGCTGTGGTTGAGATTACTACCCTACTAGCTTCTTCTGGAAAATATTTATCAAGTTCCTCTTTATATTGCACACAAGCATACCGGTCTGGTGTGACAATCATAGCCTTAAATCCGTGAGGTTCTACTTTTTCTTTGAAATGTACTGCGATGTCTCCAACGATCTTTGCAATACGCTCCGGGGATTTTAAAAAGATTGCCATTTTTGCTGAACGTTGGTTCAAGGCATCGGCTTCTTCATCACTAATTGCGGCATTGGCTTTAAATTCTTCAAAAGCTTTATCTAAAGTTTCTTTATCTACGTGAACATCCACCAATCTAGGCTCAAAATGAAGCGGCCTGGTAGCATCATCCCTTAGCGAATCTTGAAAGGTATATCGTGATAAATAACCTCCCTTATCTTCTTCTGATCCAAAAGCCCAGAAGGTATTCTTTTCGGCTTTGTTCACGGGGGTGCCCGTTAATCCAAACAAAAAGGCATTGGGTAAAGCAGCTCTCATTTGCATTCCGAGGTCACCTTCCTGAGTACGGTGAGCTTCATCGACTAAAACTATAATATTTTCTCTGGAATTCATATTAGGACGGGCATCCCTAAATTTATGAATCATCGATACTATTATTTTTCTGGTATCTTGTTCCAGCAATTTTTGTAAGCCTTGAATGCTCTCTGTAGATTCTACATTTGGAATATCTGCTGCATTGAAATCACCTGAAATCTGAGCATCCAGATCCGTGCGATCTACCAATACAATAACTGTAGGACTTTTTAATTCCGGTGATTTTCTTAGCTTTTGAGCGGCAAACATCATTAATAATGATTTTCCCGATCCCTGAAAATGCCAGATTAAGCCTTTCTTTATTTTGCCTTCTTTTACGCGGGCTACAATTCTGTTTGCTCCTTCATATTGCTGGAATCTGCAAATAATTTTTATTCGCCTACTTTTCTTATCATTTGAAAACAAAGAAAAGTTTTGAAGTATATCCAGAAGGCGTTTTGGATGGAGTAAATCGCTTAATTCTTTTGCTATTTCCCCCAAACCTAAACGTTTCGCCAGAGCATCTTCATCATCTTCTAAACGCCAGGGAGACCAAAACTCCAGGGGTGTTCTAACTGCTCCATAATAAAGTTCTTTACCTTCGCTAGCAAAGGATAAAATATTTGGAACAAATAATTGAGGTACCGCATTTTCATAAATATTATGAACTTCGTGAGCACCATCTAGCCAACTTATAGAAGGTCTTATTGGCGTTTTAGCTTCTCCAACTACCACCGGAATCCCATTTATAAATAAAACCACATCGGGAATTTTCGTTTCCCGGTGATGTATTCTGTACTGATTAGTAATAGTATAGCTATTCAGCTCCAACTTATCCTTTTCAAATTCGATTAATTTAACGGGAACGTGACGATTATTTTCTCCAAATGGCATTGTTTTATCCCCCCGAAGCCACTTAAAAAATTCTTCATTAGCCCTTACCAGACCTGTTTCATTAACCGCAATAATAATAGCTCTTAATTTGTAAATTACTTCATCGGCAAATTCCGGTCTGGCTTTAATTTCAGGATTTAATCTTTGAAGAGCATCTTTTAAATCTCTTTCAAGCAAAACTTCGTTTACTGACCGGGTAAGTTCTTTAGCCAATTTATATTTCCAGAATTTACCATAAGCTTCTTCTGGTTCTGCAGCCCCGTCTTTATTCAAGTTTACACCGCTAAGTTGATGGATTATATAATGTTCTACGCTATTAAGCTCGTTAAATGCCATAATTTAATCTGCGATTATTTGATTAATTTTATTTGTTACTAAGGGCATTCTTTCTTCCACCATAAGGGGATGGATATAAGAAGTAAGAATTTCCTCCAATAGGCCTTTATCTATAAATTTCTGAAATTCTGAGCGCAAAAAAATTCGAATTTCGGTGTCATCTTGTAAGATTTCTTCTACAATACCGGTCCGGTTATCTAAGACATAAATAATATCTTCCAGGTCATGACTCCATCTATAATCCCCGCCCCGATTATTAAAAGCTTCAAACTTGGTAGCTAAAAAACACGGTGCTGATAGAATTTTTATTTCTTCAGTTTTTGCTTTTACGGTCCTTAGATTTTTGAACCCGATTTTATACCAGGGATTGGATGGGCCCAGTGGTCCATCTTCAGTAGACATAATATCTACCGGAATTTTATTAAACTTATAACTACAAATAGATTGACCGAATGGATCAGGATAGAAACCAAGTTGCGCCAGTTCTTCCTGTAATTTTTCCCATTGGCCAAGATTTACTACGTTTAGGGTTAAGTCAATATCCTTAGTTGGTCTAATTTCATCTGCAGCTGGGTCATCAGTATATAAACTAACTACTGCACCACCTACAAAAACGATCTCTTTTTTAAACTGTTTTAAACCCTTTGCAACTTCTTCAACCGTAGCGATATTTATAGTTCTATTTTCCAATTATATACGTTTTTTAAGCTCAGTTACAGCTATTTCCCGCTCTCGGGCTCTTCCTACTCGAAGCGCATCTACCAATGCCAATAATTCATGTAGAACATTATCTTTTAACGCAGCTTCGGGAGCAGAGGAATATAAAGGTATTATACTATGCCCTCTCAACATTCCTTTACCGGACGGCCAAACATAATTTTCACTACTTTCTATCTGTTCCTTCAAAGGAGCGGCTGAGTGAGAAGTAGGTACACCGCGTACTACCGGTCCCGGTCTTTGTGGAAAAACATATTTTAATCCGAATTGTAAAAAATCCATAAAAGCCAGTTTCATTACTTTTTTTCCTTTAGGATCTAATAGTCCTGAATATTTAGAACGGGCTACCGATTCACTCACTTCAGATTGACTCATCCCTAAAGCCTCAGCTACATCTTTTTGTTTCCAGGAGTTATCATTGATACTTATAAGCTTTAGCAGCAATAAGATATCCTGGGGTTTCATTTGAGTATTTAATGCTTTCATAACGTTTATTGCATATCGCGATATGCAATATTAGGATTTAAAATTTAAAAAAGCAGTATTATATTCATTTTTATCGCGTATCGCGATACGCGATATTTATCATCTTCTCTTTTTTACATTTTCTGATTCACGCCGTTAATTTCGTGAAATCACATTTTTTGCTATTTTAATTTAACTGGCATAACCTGAAAAATCGATTAAATAAATAAATCCTCTATCTCTGGATTCCGAAGTCCAGTTTTCAGCATAAGTTGTCCCATTTTTAGTGTCTGAGTAAACGGTTTCCTCATAGGTATTTACATATATTGAAGAAACTACAAAGCCGGTGACCTCAGGTAAATGATCTATTTTTTGGGATAATGCTTTGGAAACTGAGGCCACACTTCTACCTCTAACTACTGCTTCCCAGAATTTATAATTCCCTCTCCTGAATGATTTAAGGATAACTTCATCTCCAATTTTCACAGTATCTCTTATGAACTCAAAAACCCCTCTTCCATAATTACTGGCACTCCAGTACATAGTAAATTTATCAGCACCTTCATCTACTTTAATTCTGAAATTCCTAAGGTTAGGATACTGATATGGCTCTCCGTTATCTAAAGCAATTTCTCTATGATATTTTAATACTACGAGCTTATGTTTAGCCCGGGTATAAGCCACATAATATAGTCTTCTCTCCTCTTCAATATAATCTTGAACATTGTCACCAACATTTATTGCTAAATTTGCAATGGATGGAGGAATTATCACTGCATCATATTCTATACCTTTTACTTTGTGCATAGTGGTCACGATGATTTCCTGCTCGGGGTCACCTTCTCTGATTTCACCAATGTTCTGCTGATATATTTTGCCAAATTGCCCATCATCCTTACCTGCAATATCTTTTACAAAGTCCGCAAAATCTTCAAAGGTAGAATCATCATCAGCTTCTTTTTGGAATTCAAAGGCCAGGCAATGAAAGATATTTAAAAGGTATTCATCCCAGTTTGGATGTTTTCGTAAAACAGCCTCTTTTTCCTGATTTATCAACTGAACAAAATTTTTAGGAAGAGGATTATTTTCTTGTTGTTTCAAATACGATAAAAAAAAGTAGAATTCCCTGGTTTTGTATAAGGCTCCTTTTGAACCTTGTATTCTTAACCTGCACCCCAAATTCATCCTCTTTACAATATTAAAAGCTCTGAAGACTTCATCATTTGAGCGAAACATAACAGCAATTTGCTGATATTTTTTAATATTATTATCCGTCGACGTAACAAGATTCTGTACATAATCTTCCCATCTAATCCCTCTCCTTTGGGTGCTGTCAATTACTTCAACTATATTTTCTTCCTTGCCGGATGTTTTAAATGCGGTAAGATCAGGAATGTCAAATCTTGTTTCATTCCTGCTTAAGAAATTTTTGGCTTCGGTTATTATTTCGGAATAAGAACGATAGTTGATTGAAAGATTAAGTTCCACAGGCTTATATATGGAAGCAAATGTTTCATAATACGGTTGAGGATTCATAGGTCCACCAGCATTTGCCTTCTCGTAACCATAAATACTTTGATCAGGATCTCCAATTACACAGATATTGCTCGTACTTGGATTTGCTATATGCTTAAGCAAATCCATCCTTTCCTCGGTAATATCCTGAAATTCATCTACAAACACATGTTTTATGTAACCTAGTTTTTGAGATATTAAACCGGGTGAATTTTGAGCAATTTCTAGAAATTTAGGAGTCCAATCTTTAAAACCCAGATCCTCCAGTTTATTCCCAAGACAGTACTTTATAAAACCATGAAAAGTAAAAACCTTTAATCTTTTTATAAGTTTGGAATAACCCAAATCTTTGAAGAGTCTTCCAAGACGATCTTTAAGTTCAACAACAACTGCCCTGTTATATGCTAAGACAAGAATATTTTCGGGTTGAACCTTTTCTACCTGGATTAACCTGGCAACTCTTAAAATCAAGGTATGAGTCTTACCACTTCCTGGTCCGGCAATAACTTGTAAGTTCTGATCTATCGGCGCGAAATAAACATTCCTTTGATCCTCGTTGAGTTTTGTTTCTTCTTTTTCCAAAGCTTCAGTTCTAAAGGCCACCAAACCAGAATGATTTTCAGATAGATTCTCCTCCAGCAAGGACACTAAGCTCTTTAAGTCTTCACATTCAAAATATTTTCTTATAAATCTATCATGAGCAGCAGGAGAAATTTCAGAAAGACATTCAAGGGCAAGTAGACGCAATTCCCTCATTTTATTGCTCTCCATGAACTCTTCCTTAACTTTGGCATCTTCTGAATTTAGTTCCTCATCCTTAAAATCTGAAATATCATCAATAAATAATTCTACCCCCATAGGTAAGAGGCTTCCCCCTCCCTTAATATAACCGAGTCCTTTTGCTATAAAAATCAGTTGTTGAAAGTATTCTTCCCCCTTATCTTCAATACCTAATTCAATTAATAAATCAACTATATTAAAGGTGGAACTATTTTCCTTAATATATTTTTGAGAAACCAGGTAGATTAGAGTAATAAGATCTTTTTTGAATTCCTGCAGATACTCTTTGGACGTCTTTTTAATTTTGTTTCCATTATAGATTAACTGGATTATCCTTGGTTTTTTTTCTCCCTTATCAATCTCTATAACAGATTTAGATTTTATTTTTGGAGCAAATCCAAGGATCTTAAATGCAGATTTATAGCGTTTAGTTGTGAAGTCATCTTTTAATTTAAGCGCAATATCTTCTTTGGAAAATTCTTCTTTATCATTTTTTGATTGTTTCCAAAAGACCTCACTGGGGTTTATATAATCAGGGATTAAAGCTTGAATTAATTCATCTATATATTTCCCTTCGAGACTCACCTGGTCCCCCGTTTTAGATTCTTCTAAAAGTCGTTCTGACAATCCGAAGGCACATTCAAGAGTAGGTGAAAAAACATTTCTTCTCCAAGAATTAAGTTCGTGCATTCTGAGTTGGGTTGGAGCTAACTTTATCTCTCTTTCTATCCTTATTAATTCAGCCTTTTGTGCCCGAAAAAGGATTTTATAGATGTCATATACTGTTCGTACGTTACAGAATTCTCTAAGTCTGGAGGTTTCCACCATTAAGGTCTCTGCCTCAGGAATTTTTTTCTGGTAGCTTATTAATGACTTCACCAATTTTTCCAATTGCGCTCTGTCTTCAGAATTCTTTATATTCCTGAAATTTCCATTTCCTTCCAAAAGACTTATAGGTAAATGAGTAGGGGTAAATACTCCAAGCCTTATTCGTTTCAGCTTTTCCAACCAGTACAATGCCACCCTGAAAAAAGTCTCCCTATTCCTGACATCTTCAAACTGGACAAATTGCTCCAGTAAATCTAATGGTAAGGGAAAAGCTTTTTCTTTATTGGGTTCCATTGGTCTGAACCTGCTTAAATATTCAAAAACCGTTTTTCTTACCTCATTGATATGGGTCCAGGTTATTTGGGAATCGTGTTGCCGGTCTTTTTGATCTTTAAAAGATTTATTGGTCACCAAACATTTGGCTACTATGGGATTACTTTCAGAAAAACCTGCTGCCTCTCTTGTCTTTTTATTACGTCCTGCCCGTCCCACTTCCTGTAAAAAATCTTCAAAGGTGGAAGATGGTCCCATATGAAACAGAAAATGAATATTAGGTATATCCATACCCATCCCAAAGGCTTTTGTTGCTGCCAGAATAAGGGTTTTCCCTTCTTTATAATCATGATATTTTTCATCACGGGAGGCACCATCCAGGCCTGCATGATAAAAATCTACTTTATTATATAGTGGGGAGTTTTCCGCCTCAAATTTTTCATTCAAATCTTCAACGACCTGTTCAGTTCCTTTTCGGGATGGCACAAAAATTAAAACCCTGCTTTTTTCCGGATCCAGACTTTTAATTAAATCATCGGCAATTTCAGAGATCATTCCTTCAAAATCTCCAACCATCTTAAAAACTGGCTTGATATGGTCACTTACGGGATTATCTACCCTATCTGGATACGGTCTCTTTAACATCAAAAATAGATTTAAAATCATTGAAAATTTTCTCGGATACCGTTGCAGAAAATAAAAGCAAAGGTATTCGAGATGACATTCTGAACTTATGTATGGTTTTAGCTGCATTAAAATAGTCCGGCCTGAATTCATGTCCCCACTGAGATAAACAATGAGCTTCATCAAATACAGCATATTCCAACCCCCCATCAGATTGCATTCTCACTTCCAATGCATTAAAAAAGGCTCTGCTTCTAAATCTTTCAGGAGTAATAAATAGTAGACTTATTTCACCTCCGGCTAATGCTCTGTAGATTAAAGGGGTGTCTGTACTGCGATCGGAATTCAGGTATTCTACACTTCCATAAAAACCCTGTTCCCACAGATTGTATACCTGATCTTCCATTAAGGCCTTTAATGGTGTTATTACAATTGTCATCTTATTGGTAAAGGCACTCCTAAACAGTGCCGGCGCTTGAAATAAAAGAGACTTGCCCCCACCTGTTGGAAGACTTACCATTACATCTTCTCTCCCCGGAAGAATTTCATCTAAACATGGGTGCTGATAATCATACCATTCTCCTCCTCCTAGAAAAATACTACTGAGAATCTTCTTAGTATCTTCCAAAGAAAATGGTAATTCTTCTAAAGGCTTTGGGCTAATGATGTTCTTATCTGCATGTTTCACATCTTCCTCATACAAGTCATTATCTTTCCACAAATTAATACTCCTGCTCTTAGCCCCCCAACTTTTACCATAATCGGGAAAATCAGAAACCCTGGGATCAAGAATCCAGAATTTATTGCCGGGATTATTTGAGAATACCAAATCTGAATAATAAGAAATAAGTGGCTTTTCCAGCTTTAGCTTAAAGAAAGTATCCTTGTTAAGAGGTTTCCCTAATTTCCCGGTATCACTAAACTCTTCATCTGATTCCTCTTCATTGGTTTCTTCTGAAACATCTTCTGTTGAGGCAAGTGAATGATTCCGAACCAGGTTTTTAAAATATTCAGATTCCTTCGCAATATGAAGTTTTTCAGCAAGATTGAAGCTGTCAAGAATTACAGTTAAGCTACCGGAATGATTAGCATTTAGTATAGTATTTATTTTCTCCGGAGTGTCAATTATAATATTTTTACCTGAATGACCGGAGTGCAGGAGCTCAAGCCTTCTCCCCATACTGGCATCTCTCGAGGGAATATAATACCCAAGGCTACGGAAATATGTTTCCAGACTTTCAACCTCTTTATGTTGTTGGATAAGTAGAACTGCAGAATCCCCGGGATCAATTACCTGATCTATTAGTTCCCTCTGAAAAACCCAGTACCTGGACCTATAAATCGACTCAGGATTGAACCTTATAATCGCCTTATTTTGGTTTGGTGAAATATTTATTTTAGCGAAATATTTCTGTTCTTTACCTGAAGATGAAGTATCCGATGTTATTAGAATTTTATCATTGACTGAAAAATCTTCCACTAATTTTTCCCAGTTATAGTTCCCCCAGATTCTGAATTTTGAATACTGATATTTTTCTATCCAGAAATTCGTGAAATGATTTGGCACCTCAGCCTGCAGCGATTCACATTCCTCCTTAGAAATACTAACAAAACTTTGACCGCCGGAAAATTTCATCCAGAAGTGGCTATCTAGGTTTAAGGAAATTATATAATCCATATCAATTTCTCTAAGCATTGTCTTATTAGATACTGATATAAGATCCGGATAGATTAAAAAGAAGTCAGATTTAGGTATTTCTGCAGTATGAGGTCTTAGGTCATTTAATTCATCTACCGTTACAAATAAAATATTTTCTTTATTCCAATCCAGCGATGGAAGTGGTCTTAACAATTCTAAATAATCAATTTGTTCGGTGATTTTTAACTGAATGGCAGTAGATAACCGACCCCAATAAGGTTTAAGGTCATTCTCTACGGAATGCTGAATAAAATTAGCTAATACCTGTTTTAACCAACCTTTATCACGTCCCAGCGCCGAGATTTTTTCAGTGTCAAGTAGTAAAAATTCTTGTTCCTGTTCCTTATTTAAAAACTCAATTTCAGGGAAATCCAGGAACTCCCTCTGAGCTATTTCTGGTCCTACAATTATTTTACTGGAAACCTTTGATTTGGATATTGCTTCTGCAACTGAAGTATATATTGAATTCCTTTTAGCCTGAGGTCGAAAAAACTTATCCGTTTCTTCCAACTCATCTTCTTCAAGCCATTGCAGCGGCAACTCTTCTCTTAATTTCCATAAATTATTAATTACCGGAGAGGACAGAACCTCGCTGAATTTTTCAAATTCTTCAACTGAAAATTTGAGAATTCTAAGCACTTGATTTTTAAAAAGATCTAAGGTAAGTTTAGCATCCTGCTCTGCTCTGTGGCCCGTTATCAAAGCATAACTCTTAAGGTAGGGGCGTAACAGCATTTCCATTAATAAGGTGTCCCAAAGCCGTTCTCGATGGCAAATGACACCCTGGGCTTCCAGAATGGGACAATCGAAATCTATTATATTATGACCTGTAAAAAGATAATTGGTTTTTGTCGTCAGCTCTTTGAAATCAGGTAGCGCTTCTTTTACATCTTTCTCTCCTTTATGGTTACGCCAGGTATCCCCAGCATTCCATGCAATTTCAAAAATGCTTTTTTTATCACTTTCAAGATCAAAACTAATAACTGAAAAATTTTTCTGAATAACATTTCCTGCCCATAGAATTAGATCAGATTTAATTTTAGTATTTTCTACTTGCCTAAGCTTGGGAACCAAAGGAACAATGTCATCCATTGGCAACCCTTTTAAAATCCTTTCCTGAACTTCGGCTGTTTGAGAATCAAACCTTTTAATTGCTTCCTTTTTGGGCAAATAGGCATTTTCATCTGTTAGCCAGAGATCAAATTTTAATTCAGCCTTTATGCTATTTCTAATTTTATTGTAGAAGGATTCTTTATCTTCTATTGGAGCAATATCAATTAATGCCTGATATATCATATAAACATCAAGACTCTCAATTAGCAGCTCCTTTTTCTCATCTTCAATAATTGCCTCACTAATTGCCTCCAGATGTTTATCATTTAAGGAAGCGACAAATGAAAGCCTTGCTTCCTTAGCTTCAGAATTTACTGACTGTTCATACTGTATACAGGCATCGAGCAGATGTTCATTCCAGAATGAAACAGGTAATTTGAAATCCAGCCAGGAAACAAAGTATAAATCTGCTTTTTCCAGGTGTTTAAAGGTGTTTATATTGACCCACTCCGGTTTAAGAAACAACCATTTGGAAAGAAAGACATCGAACTGCTGTTCAGGATCCAGTTTGATAGGGTTTTCTATTTCAACCTCAAACTGTATCCGAAGTTTTTCTTCAAGATCTGGGGTTTCTGAAAGCTTCGTATAAAGTTTAAAAATCTCCTGGTCTTCTTCATTCAATTCCTTTTTAGGAAGAATTCTTTCTACTTGTTTCTGCAAGTGTGAAATAGGATCTATTTTGGAATTGACATTTACAGGTTCACAATCCAAATAATGACCATTAAAAGTAAATTTGACTGTACTTAAAATTGCATCTGTAAATTCCTTTGGAAATCGCACTCTGGAATTTACCGAAAAAGCATCTCTTTTTCCTCCCGTAATTTTAAAATGATTAACGGATTTGAGAGCAAGGCCTGTAAAATAAAGTTCTTTTATATAAGCGAGATTATGAAAACCTTCCTCTACCAGTAAAATCTGATTCTCCTCCAGATCTTCTACTCCCTTTTGAATTTTAAAACTATTATCGTGAGTTCTAAGATTAACAGATCCTATTGCATTTAAATCTTCTATTTTCTTTACAAATGCGTGACTTTTGTCAGGAGCAATATATTTTACGTAAGCAAAAAAACGATCCCTTTTCTTTTTATTTTTTTTAGCTCCTGACCTACTTTTTTTGGAAGTTGGAACATCATTTTCCTTTAATTTTTCCAGTTCATCAAAAGACTTTAACCTTTTCTCAACAAGGTCGTCACTCCCAGTGGTAGAACTTACAGTTTGTGCCTTCCCTTCGGCCTGTTTTAATGGAGGTATGTTAAGTTCTTCACTTACTATTTCATTCCACTCTTCAGGTACTTCTTTTACAAACCTAAGGTCTGGAATAATATTTTCCTTTTTTAGGATCTCTTTAAGTTCTCGAGGTGAAATTTTATAGTACTTATAGAAGACAGCCAAGCTCATTTAATAATGTGATTTTAGATTTGTCTAGCTATTTTTTTACAATGCTCTCTTAATTTTCTTACCTCCTTTAGAGCTCCAGGATTTCCTGCAATATTCAGCAAAGGCAGATATTCGCCTAAAAGCACAGATTCAAAACTGTTTAAATCCTCTTCCAACTGCACCCAGTTAACCAATAGATTTTTGTTGATCCAGGTTATGATTTTCTCTTCATCCTCTTTTGCAAACCTGTAATTATTCTGATTCTTCATTCCTGAGAGTGAACCAGCCTCAGGAGTATAACCAAGGACCGCCCCTATGCTTCTGAAAAAAGTACCATGACCTTTGGCTCTTAATTCCTGATTAAGCCGTTTGCGCAAACTTTGGGAAGCAATCCCTAAGTAAATAATATTATGCTCGCGTGATTTTAAAACTGCCGAAAAAGAAGTAGGTAGAGTTTCCGGCTTTTTAATTCGAATACAATACAAACCGGCCTTATCGGGTGAATTACCTTCTAACTCTCCTGCCGATTTAAAATTTTTATCATTCATCAAAACTTTTAAAGCTAGTTCAGGATTTAAATTTACTCCACTTAAACCTGCTTTTACTTTAGGCTTTGGAATAATAGCTTTTTTAATACCCGTATTACTTTTTAAAGAAATAAGCGAACCTTCTTTTCTGAATAAATGCGGATAATTTTTGACCCTTGCACCAATCTGACTGCTTTTAATCACTGAACCATCTTTTTTTGAATACCAGCTATTCCTATTCAACGCATCAGCAATTTCGACAGGAGTCATTTTTCTTTTTTCCTGAGTAAGTACTTGTTCTATGGCTGCGTGTAAAGTCATATTCAGTTTCTTGTAGTTAATCTTCCGCCTCTATTGTCTGCAATATTTCAATATTGAAGTATAATTTTACTTTTTGATTAAAGTCAGCTAAAACTTTATCAGTAGTGCTACGATTATAGAATCTTTCCATTTCATAAGGAACACCCATCCAATTTTCATTACAAATTAATCCTTCAGAATTCTTAGATAAATTATTATCTAACAAATTTTTTTGAAAAGGCCAACCATCCCTGTCTTTTGTAAGTACAAGGAAGAGTCGGGTTGAAGCAACTTCAACATTCCCAAATTTTGAAATATCCAGTTTTGAAATATCAGTTTTTTCATTTTCATCAAAAAATCCGGTATCAGCTTGATGAATAATTCTGAAAAAATAAGTGCCTCCATTAATTTCACGTTTCCCCATGTTGAATTCATAGAGGTACATTGATAACCAATCCCAACTCCATTTCTCAATGCTTGCTCTTGTCCCATTTAAACTTGCATTGCTAAATTTTGACCAGCCACTGGTAAAATTGAAGTTGTACTGATTTCCAATATATTTTACGACATCTAGAACTCTTCTTTGATATAATGCCAAAAGTCTATAAGAGGATCTTATATCTTTTAAAACATCATGAAATTCTGCTGAGTTTAATTTTTCCATTCTTGTGATAGTAAATTAATTCCTGATTGAGATATTTTCAAAGGCTTTACAAATTTTTCAAACCATTCGGCTGTTGAATAGCCATACATCCCAAAAACTAAAATAATATCGCTTAGAATATTATGAATGGCAGTATGATTATTGGTCAAATCATAAGAAGATTCAAGCCTGTATAAAACCTCTTTTACCACATCTAATATCCTCTGCCATTTACATTTGTAAATTTTTGTGGTATAATAATCATGATGAACAGGTTCGGTCTTATTATTATTGAGTCCACCCAAGGCTATATAAATTAATTCCCTTTGGTCTTCCCTGTATTCCGTGTGATAAGCAATTATCTGGTTTCTCCACTGATTAGGATCCTGCTGTTTGATATCATAGCGTTTGGTTTCTATAATAACATCTGACTTCGGGGTACGGATAAAAACATCCGGTTGAACATGATTGGAGTTAGAAGTCTCCTCTGCACTCCAGTTCGGCCAGTACTCCACACTTTCGATGCTGGCTAAATCCAGTCCCGGTATGTTATCATATAAAGCCTTTTCCAAAATATGCTGAAACATTTCTTTGGGTAGATACATCAACCTTTCAAAAACCGAAGAGGTTAATGAATCTTCATTTAATTTAAATTGGTTACGGTCAACCTTATTGTGTTTTACTGCATATATCATTGGGTGAGTTCAAGCATTATTTCCTCAAACATTTTTCCGGCAATTCTTTTTGTCAATTCTAAATCCTCATTATTAAAATGAATCTCATTCTGAAACTCCGGCCATTGTCCTGTTTTCTCTCTAACCTTATACACCAGCTCAGCTTCAACAGCCTCAGCCAATAAAGTGAAAGGCTTATCATCTAAATGTTTACCGCCCTTAATTTCTTTATCAAAAACATAAACAAATAATTCCAGTTGATCTACCTGCTTCCATTTATAACCGTGATATCCATTTAGCCCTTTTGCTTTAATCCCCTGGGATAGTCTTGTTCCTATTGCCTGGCTGGCATAACCAACATAAACAATTTCACCCTCGTGTTTAAGTATATAAATCTTTGGAGTTTTAGATAAGGTTACTGGCTTCTGGAAGTTTGATGTTACTCCATTACATTCCTTTTTAGAAATGACTCTCTTTCCATTCTCGCCGGAAAGAAATAAGGTATAACAGTATGGGCCGGTGTATTTCATATTTTTTTAAAATTTAAAACTCTCTTCTACATAAGGCTTAAAATCAAAATGCGTCCCGCCTGATTTTATATCTTTTAAATAGAGATATGATTTATCTGCTGAGATTTCCAGATCTACCGCATTTTTGTCTTCCCTGATTTTAAATTTTGAAGCCAGATTATTAACAAAGTTTGTGGGTAAGTGAATCCAGATTATTTCATCAGTCCCTTTGAGCAATAGATTTACTTCTCCCTCAAATTTTTCAACCGACACATTAAACCACCAAACCTGTTTTGATTTATTAATGCTGGAAAAGCTAGTATTACTACTTTTTACTGAAGTAGATCTAAAATTGGATTGCACATACTCAATAACCTGGCTCTTTTCACTCATCCTAAAATATTTGGTTGATTAGACTTTTTTGAAGAGATTTGGATGCCAAAATTTTATCATCACTTAATTCAATCAGTTTATCTATATTATTAAACTTTTCTATAATACTCTTTCGCAAATTGGGTAGGTGGTATACAATTTCGAAACCTTTTAAAATTCTAAGATTGAGACCTGTTCTTGAATTTTCTTTACCCGTAATATGTCTAAAATCAAGATATCTGCTATCTAAATTGTGATAAAGATAGTCAGCCTCAATCATATCTTTATTAGGGATTATTGCTGCTACGGATTGATTAGTTGTCAATTCGATTTCTGAAATAGCCACAGTTCCTTTTGTTTTTCCTTGACCAGCTAAGGCTATTAAACAAGTTTTTACAGGAAGTAATTTAGCACTAGACTCTTGTAATCCTTTTCTAGAGATCAGTTTTTCTGTGTTATAAACCCTTTTTTTATGAACTTCACCAGAAGAAAGCCAAGGTATTTCACCATTCTCCCAATACTCAGTTTTTGAAGTACTTGGTGTACCTCCAGCAGTGAGCTTTGCTATATTTCCAATCTTTACAGTTTTAGAATTTTCTTTAATTTGAAAATACTCCTTTCTTAAAACTTCTTTATTTATTTGAAGTTTATCCTTAGTTATTAAACCCCTCTCAATTACTTCATCCATTGCCCAAAGCAATTCGGCCAGTTGGGCTTGTTGGTCTTTGGGTGGGAGGAGAAATTCGTAATTGGCTAAATCTTTAAATTTCACCCTTGGAGAAAGTCCGCCGGCAGAATGCTTTACCGCATAGTCAAAGAACTTATCGTTATTAACTATAAATGGAAGTAATTCTGGCAACAGATTTTCCTTCGCTCTAAAAACTGTAATATCTCCTGAACAAATTCCGTTAAATGGTGCCTGTGCAGCTTTTTTAAGATATGCTCTTCTTCTTCCAAAAAGCACATCTCCTTTCTTGAAGTTTTTTGTGAAAGTGGTAGCTTCTTCAATACTGGCGGAATTTCTTAAATGTATATCTTCAGATACTATATGTTCAAGGCCTACTACATTTCTGATTCCAGCAGCTTCGGGATCTTTAATCGATTCTTTTGGCTCATTTACTACATCGCCAAATTTTATCTTTTGCCAGGTAGATTTATTAACATTTAATTCTTGTTCCAATATTGTTTCCATTAATTCTCCAGGGTTTGAAAAAGTGTTTCCATAGAATGTTTTAACTCGTGGGAAGATCTCTCCCATTTTTCATAGACCTCAGAAAAATCTTCATTTTGGCTTGCATCATATTTATCGGCTCTCACATATAAACTAACAGATAGATTTCCTCCATTTTGAAGAATTTTTTCTTTATCTACTAGAGCAGCAAAATCTTCTTTGTTTTCGAAATTAGAATAAGCATTAAAGATTTTATCGATATGAGTCTGCTCAAGAAAGCCCATAGTTTTCTCCTGTCTAACTTCATTCACAGCATTAATAAAAAGAATTTGTCCTTTTTTATGTTCTGTCTTTTTTGTCCGTGTAATTAAAAGACAAGCTTCCATTGGGGAATTATAAAAAAGATTAGGTCCTAAACCAATAACGCATTCTACCAGATCTTCTTCAATCATTTTTTTGCGCATTGCCGCTTCAGAATCGCGAAATAAAATCCCGTGAGGCCATAGTGAAATAGAGCGGCCGTTTTCAATATCTAAACTTTTTTGTATGTGTTGCTGGAAAGCATAATCGGCACAGCCTTGTGGTGGGGTACCCCATAAATTTCTTCCGTAGGGATCATTGTCAAAACTCTTTTTATCCCAGGATTTAATGGAGTATGGCGGGTTTGCTAGAATTACATTAAATTTCTTTAATTCATCATATTCCAAAAATGCCGGTCTGGCCAGGGTATCACCTCTTACAATTCTAAATTCTTCAATCCCGTGCAAGAACATATTCATACGGGCAATAGCCGAAGTAATCAAGTTAATTTCCTGACCGTATAATTTTAGTGTTCTATATTCTTTACCTTCATCTTTTAAATGTAAGGCACAATTTAAAAGAAGTCCGCCAGAACCACAGGTAGGATCGTAAACACTTTCTCCCGGTTGCGGGTCCATAATCATAGTCATAAGTTTTACCACCGTTCGGTTAGTGTAAAACTCTGCTGCGGTATGGCCGCTATCATCAGCAAACTCTTTTATTAAATATTCATAAGCGTTCCCCAGTTGATCATCGGGTACATTGGCAAGATTTAATTTATGTTGAGAAAAATGCTCAATAAGGTCCGTTAGGGTTTCATCAGTCAGTCGGTCTTTATTGGTCCAGGTGGCATCCCCAAAAATGCCGTAAAGGGTATCGGGATTAGCTTTTTCAATCTCACGCATCGCCTCCTGAATTTCCATTCCTACGTTTGTTGTAGTTTCTCTAACCTCGTTCCAATGAGCTCCTTTAGGAATCTGAAAACGGTGATTCTCTTCAAAACCGGCATATTCTAAATCTCCGTCACTTTCTTTTAAGGCATTCTCAAACTCTTCATCATAAACATCGCAAATACGTTTATAAAAAAGCAGCGGAAAAATAAATTGTTTATAGTCACCAGGATCTATGGTACCACGCAAGGTAGTTGCTGCACCCCAAAGATATTTTTCAAGTTGTTGTTGGGTCATTTATAAGTTTTCAATTTGCTCGGTTTCCTTAACATTAAGGATTGATTCCAATAATCTTTTTAAGGCTAATTTTCTTGTTTCGTAAAAATCAATAAAGTCCTCAAATCCTAATGACTGATCTGTTTTAATATGATTTTGCATCAAAAAGGCTTTTGCATCCAAATCACTAGGGAAGGTTTTATACAACCATTCTGAAAAATGAATATCGCTCTTTTCAGTATTTTGATTTGCCTGTAATAGTTGAAGATTAGATAGTTTGTTATATCTGCTAATGAATTGCTGCTTCATATCATCCTCTTCAATTCCTAATTCGCTTAACTTCCTTTTTCGGAAAAAAGATTTAGGATGAATATGATCCTGGTGATATTTAAAATTATGATTTAAAGAAGGATAAAGGAGAGAAAGCGCACAGTAAGTTCTTGCTTTACCATAATCCATTTCTAAAATATTCTCAATATCATCACTGTTGAAGGAAATAGATTTTCGCTTACCTCTATAATAATCTATAATTTCTTCTAATGGAAACCTTCCAGGGTTTTCATTCATCAAATTTCTCATTACCGGATAAATAGCATCAGGAGTTCCTCCAAAAGTTCCTTTAAGAGAAACACGGGCCAACCATTCCTTTATTTTTTTTCTGTCTACCTCTCTACTTGATGAATGTAGAATTGCATCCTCATAATTATTGGTATATATAAAATAAGCTACAGGAATAACAGAAGTGGTTGCGAGCAAATTGTCTCTGTTGTAGCCATATTTAGAAATTAATTCAACTGCTTTTCGAATACAAGCTGATGCTTTTTCCCAGTTGGATTCAATGACAGCCATATTTTCTTTGGTAAAATTGTCCACTTTAAACTTAACATCATTAAAATCTGCCAAAACCAGACAAGACTTAAGGACAAAATCTTTATTAAAAGCGAAACCATCACCAATTGAGTTAATGTCGTCTACAAATTCATGTATTACCTCCCGGGCATCTTTCTCTTTCCATTGAGCGGTTGCAATTGACAGTAATAAATCTGAATAACTCAATTTAGTACCGCCGCTATTTATCCTTATAAAAATTTGAAGTACTTTATCTAGCTCTTCATCCTCTTCCAGGTAGTAACTAATAACCCCCTTTTGATGTATGTTGTTATAAAGTTTACTAAGCGTATTTATAGCAAACTTGGACTGTTCTTTAGAATAAATAGATGTATTCATTAAATCATTCTCCATGAGGAAAATATTTATATCACCAGGATCCTCGATTTGAAGAATTTGTGAACATTCAAACCAAAAATATCCTTCTTCATTTTTTGCTTCAGCAGAAGTTAAAAACTGGAAATCATATTCCATTTCAATATCCTCGGCCTTACTTAATAAATTTAAATAGAGCTTTTTCTTCGGAAATCCGTTGGGGTTATCCCAGCTGTAGTAAGGTAGTTTTTTAGTATAGCTACCTGTTAAAGCTATAAATAGAGATGTCATTCTCTGCTGTCCATCTAAAATTGCTATTATGTTTTCTTCGTTTCCGAGATCGGCTTTTGTATTGTGTTTAGAAGTTTTTTCGTGATAATGTTTTAAAAATTCGTAGAACTGAAAATCTTTAATCTTATCCTTTTCTACTTTCCAGAACAGAAATGTGCTTATAGGATAATCTCGCATTAAAGAATCAAAAAGTTTTTCGATTTGTTCCGGTTGCCAAACAAATTCACGCTGAATAGAAGGCAGAACATATTTTCTTTTACGAATATTTTCAATTGCTTTTTTTACGGTTATTGGGGTTTCGTATGCCATTACATAAATGTCTTTAAAATCTTTTTAAACTTTTCCTCAGCTTTCAAACTTTCATTCCAAGCCGTTTTTAAATCAGATAAAGCCTCTTCAACAGAAGGCAGGTTATCTTCAATAATTTTTTCTACATAAAGCGGAATGTTCAGGTTGAAATCATTTTCTTGAATGTCTTCAAAATCAGCAAGCTTCACATAATTTTCTACATCTTTATAATCCTTATACCAGGTGAAAATCTGATTTACATGTTCCGCTTCCAGAAAATTCTGAGCACGACCTACTCTTATTTGATCTGATGCATCAATAAATAGCACTTTATTTTTCTTTTGTTCTTCTTTAACTTGTTTAAAGACTAAAACACAGGCAGCGAGTTGCGTCCCATAGAAAATATTTGGCCCTATTCCTATAACTGCTTCTAAAAGGTCTTCCTCAAGTAGTCTTTTACGAATTTTACCCTCTGCGTTTTTCCTAAATAAAGCTCCATGGGGTAGAACAACCGTCATTCGTCCAGTGCTATTCATAGATTTTAGCATATGTTGCACCCAGGCCATATCACCATTTCCTTTTGGCGGCACTCCGGCTATGTTCCTTCCATAAGGATCATTAGCCCAATTCTCAGCACCCCAGTTTTTTAAGGAAAATGGAGGATTTGCAATCACACAGTCAAATGTTCTTAAACCATCGGCTTCAAAGAAAGCGGGCTGCCTAAGTGTATCTCCTCTCACTATCTGGAAATCTTCAATTCCGTGAAGAAACATATTCATTCTGGCAATAGAACTGGAAGTAAGGTTCTTTTCCTGCCCGTAAAGTTTTAAGGTTCGGTAATCCTCATTATTATCTATTAGATGATCTACGCATTCGAGTAACATTCCGCCGGTTCCACAAGCTGGATCATAAACACTTTGTCCTTCGTGAGGATCAAGGATTAACCCAAGCAAATGAACTACCGACCGCGGAGTATAAAATTCTCCTGCCTTTTTATTGGTGAGATCGGCAAAGTGCTTTATCAAATATTCATAAGCCTGACCTAACATATCGGCATCTACCCGGTCATTAGACAATTTATATTGCGAAAAATGCTCTATTAAATCAGTTAGGAGCCTATCTGAGAGTTTGTTTTTATTGCTCCATTGTGCATCTCCAAAAATACCATACAAATAGGTTTGATTTGCCTGTTCTATACATCGCAAAGCTTCTTCTATCTTCTGTCCGATATTAACAGTTGTTTCCCGAACATCTTGCCAGTGGCAATTTTTGGGGATTTCAAATCGGTGAAATTCTGGTAAAGCTGCATAATCTTCATCTCCTTCAGATTCTTCTAAGGCCTTTTGATATTCTTCATCATATACATCTGATATTCTTTTGAAAAATAAGATCGGAAATATATAGGCTTTAAAATCAGAGGCGTCTACTGGACCTTTTAAAATCCAGGCCGCTTTAGATAAATATTGCTCGAGTTGAGATAGGGTGATTTTTTCTTTTTGCATTAAGTAGCTGTGGGAATTAAAATAAAAAATAGCTAGAAACTCTGTAGGGAAGTGTTTTCTGCGCTAGTGGTAAATATAGAAAATCTTAGAGTAATGTTAAAAAAACAGGAATTAAAAATTTGTATAATTGGTGAGTTAATAAATTAATTAGTACCTCTACCTAGTAAAAAATAACATGAACGACAAAGAATCAGGTAAGATTGTAGTTACTCGAAAAGAGCTTTACAACCTTGTATGGGGCAAACCTTTAACTTCACTAATTAAGGATTATGCTTATTCGGATAATGGTTTGCGTAAAATCTGCAAGAAGCACAATATTCCAACTCCAAAACTGGGACATTGGGCGAAACTAAAACATGGTAAAAGATCACCTAAAGTTCCTTTGCCAAAATCAGAGAATATTAATATCGAATTAATTTTGAGAAAAGATGATGAAAACACTTTTGTTCATTCCAATAGTGAACTTGCAAAAATTAAAAATGAATTGCAGCATTCAGGATTAAACTTCACAGTTCCAGATCGTATTTCAGCCCCACATCCACTGGTAAAAAAGGCAAAAGAGATTCTAAAGAACCGAAAAATTGGATGGTTTGGTAAAGGAAGAGACATTATTTATTCGCAAGGAGAATGCCTAGCGACTGAAGTTACAAAACCCAATATTCCCAGGGCTTTAAGGCTATGGAACACTTTAATCAAAATTATACTGCAACGAGGACACAAGATTTCGGAAAATAAAAATTCTGAGTTTCTTATTGATGAAGAGAAATTTACACTTAGAGTGAGGGAAATATTAAAAAGAGTAAAAGTAGAGGATTCACGCTGGGAAAGGTTTGAAATGGTGGGTTCTGGTATAATGTCTATCAAAATTGGTCACGGTTATGGAGCTAAGGAGTGGAGAGATCAAAAAGATAAAAAACTGGAAGTTCAAATTCTGAATATTATAGCCAAACTGGAACACTTGGCTTACAAAGAAAGAACAAAAAGGATTGAAAGGCAGGAAATTTGGGAAAAAATTGAAGAGGAAGAGGCTATTAAGAAGGCCAGGGAGGAAAAAGTCACCACTGAACTTAATAATTTTAAACATCTTTTCGATACTGCGGGCCGCTGGCATCGCTCTCAATATTTAAGGAATTATATCAATGAATTTGAGCGACATGCTGTTGAATCTAACTCCCTTGATAGTCATAAAAGAGACTGGATTGCCTGGGCTAAAGAAAAAGCGGACTGGTACGATCCTTTTATAGAAAAAGAGGTTGATTTATTAAGTGAAATAGACCGGGAAACTTTAAACAAAAGAAAATCTGAATTTTGAGATCTTCAGAAAATGAATAAACAGGCCTTAGAAACCAATTGACAACAAGAATTTAAGTTCCCAAAAAGAGGTAGATTACTTCCTATCTTTTTAAAATTTAGCCTTTATAAAATAGATTCCCGAGGAGTCATAATATTTAATGTTATTTTTCACTATTTGTTGTAATGTGATGTTATCTAATGTTATTTGTGAGTTTTTGTAAGTAGAAATATAAAGCAAATTATGTTAGTGTGATTCAATAATAAGATCGGAAAAATCTTACAGAAGAATGTTAAAATAGTGAATCTGATATTTTTTAACATTTTGCGTACAATTCAGCGTACAAATCTAATATCTAAAAACAAAAAAGCCTTGAAAATCAGTCGATTAACAAGGCTTTAAGTACTCGGGACGGGACTTGAACCCGTACGGCCATAATGGCCATTGGATTTTAAGTCCAACGTGTCTACCAATTCCACCACCCGAGCGTGGTATATTTTATATGAGCGAAAAACGGGATTCGAACCCGCGACCTCCACCTTGGCAAGGTGGCGCTCTACCAACTGAGCTATTTTCGCGTGTTTAAAAGAACTTCCACATTTTTAGTGGCTGCAATAGCGTATTGCGGATGCAAATTTAATATAAATCTTATAATGTCAAAGGCTTTTTTAAAAAAATAAAGAAAAACTTAAAGAAAAAATTCCTTCAGTAATTCATAGCCTAAATTGAAAATTTACAACTCATTGTTTACCAATACTTAATACTCTTCCTCACTATTTTTTACTAAAAACCCCACAACCGCCAACAGAAAACCATCTAAGCCTTCTCTTTAGACTTTTCTTTACCTACAAGGGTTCTTTTAATCTCGTTTAACTTCATTAAAGCCTCTACCGGTGTAAGTGTATCTATATCTATATGTAAAACCTCTTCTTTTAATTCTTGCAGAATAGGATCATCTAGATTAAAAAAACTTAGCTGCATCTCTTCTTCGGCCGATTTCTTTAAAAGCTCCCCTGAGTCTTCCATTTTATGTGACTTTTCAAGCTTTTTTAAAATTTTATTGGCTCGGTGCAATACCTGTTGCGGCATTCCGGCCATTTTGGCCACGTGAATCCCAAAACTATGCTCACTACCTCCAGGTACCAGCTTTCTAAGGAAAAGCACATTGTCTTTTAGTTCTTTTACCGAAACATTAAAATTCTTGATCCGCTCAAAAGTATCGCACATTTCATTGAGTTCATGATAATGCGTTGCGAAAAGAGTTTTAGGTTTGGCAGGGTGTTCATGTAAATATTCACTTATAGCCCAGGCAATAGAAATACCATCGTAGGTACTGGTCCCACGGCCAATCTCGTCTAGAAGCACCAAACTCCTGTCTGAAATATTATTCAAGATACTGGCAGTCTCGTTCATTTCTACCATAAAAGTAGACTCGCCCATAGAAATATTATCGCTGGCCCCAACCCGGGTAAAAATCTTATCTACCAGGCCAATATTAGCAGCTTTTGCCGGTACAAAACTTCCCATTTGCGCCATTAATACAATAAGCGCGGTTTGCCTCAATATCGCCGACTTACCACTCATGTTAGGGCCGGTAATCATAATCACCTGCTGGTTTTCCCGATCTAAAACAACATTGTTGGTTACATAAGCTTCTCCTATTGGCAATTGCTTTTCAATAACCGGGTGCCTGCCTTCCTCAATATTTAGATCGTGATTTTCCTCAATCTCAGGCTTACAATAATTTTCGGCTTTGGCCTGTTCAGCAAAAGAACACAAACAGTCTAATTGAGCAATAAGTTGGGCGTTTTGTTGTACCGGTTGAATATAATCGTTCATCCAAGTTACCAGCTTGCTAAAAAGCTGCTGCTCCAACTGCAGTATCTTCTCCTCTGCCCCTAAAATCTTGGCTTCATATTCCTTTAATTCTTCAGTGATATACCGCTCGGCATTCACCAGGGTTTGTTTTCTAATCCAGTTTTCGGGAACTTTATCTTTATGGGTGTTGCGCACTTCAATATAAAACCCATAAACATTATTACTACCTATTTTAAGCGAAGAAATCCCGGTGGTTTCGGTTTCGCGCTTCAGCATATTATCCAGGTAATCTTTACCCGAAAAAGCTATTTTTCGCAATTCATCCAATTCTTCCGAAAAACCTTCGGCTATACAATTTCCTTTTAAAATATTTACCGGCGCATCTTCGTGCAAACTTTCGGTAATTTTGCCCCGAAGCACCTCACAGGCATGCAAATTATCGCCAATTATTTTTATCGCTTCATTTTTGCTTTTTAGGGCTAATTCCTTAATAGGAATAATTGCCTGTAATGAATGATTAAGCTGAAGTACCTCCCGCGGGGTCACTTTTCCCGTAGCAACCTTAGAAATTAACCGCTCCAGGTCGCTTATTTTTTTAATGTTTTGCTGAATCTCTTCCAATACCAAAGGATTTTCAAGTAAAAATCCTACCACTTCATGGCGTTTTTTCACTTTATCGGCATTCTTTAAAGGAAGGGCAAGCCAACGTTTTAACAACCTACCACCCATTGGCGAGATTGTTTTGTCAATAACATCCAACAGGGTTACGGCATTGGCAGCAGTAGAATGGTATAGTTCCAGGTTTCTAATAGTGAAGCGGTCCATCCAAACATATTCCTCTTCGGCAATACGATTTATGGCGGTAATATGCTGCAGTTTGCGATGCTGGGTTTCGGCCAGGTAATGCAAAATAGCCCCCGAGGCAATAATGCCTTCTTCCAGGTGCTCTACCCCAAAACCTTTTAAAGATTTTGTTTGAAAATGCCCGTTTAAGGTCTCGTAAGCAAAATCCTGTTTAAAAATCCAATCTTCGAGGTAGAACGTATGAAAGTCTTCCCCAAAAATTTGCGCAAAATCTTTCTTGTTTTTCTTCGGAATCAAGACCTCACTAGGGCTAAAATTCTGAAGTAATTTATCTATATATTCTGAATTGCCCTGTGCAGTGAGAAACTCGCCGGTGGAAACATCTAAAAACGAAACTCCAAAGATTTTCTTTCCGAAGTGAATGGCGCATAAAAAATTATTTGATTTACTCTGAAGCACCTCATCGCTTAAAGCCACACCCGGGGTCACCAACTCGGTCACCCCGCGTTTCACTATTTTCTTGGTCATTTTAGGGTCTTCCAGCTGGTCGCAAATTGCTACCCGCTCCCCGGCCTTTACCAGTTTTGGTAAATAGGTATTTAAAGAATGATGGGGAAACCCGGCCAGCTCGGTGCGCTCGCCACCATTATTCCTATTGGTGCAAATAATATTAAGGATTCTGGCGGCTTTTACCGCATCTTCACCAAAAGTCTCATAGAAATCGCCCACCCTAAATAATAATAAGGCATCTGGATACTTTGCCTTTATAGCATTGTATTGCTTCATCAATGGGGTAACTTTCTGAGGTTTTTTTGCTGCCAAAATGCTTAATTTTAATTTCTTGCTAAAGTACAGAATCCCACTTTTTCAAAGGAAAATATCCCATATAAGTTATTTATTTTTTTCCACAATTATGCCGGTAGTATTTCCCCAATCGATCCATTTTCTGTGGGAATTAATTGATAAATCTTTTTTGGCTCCAGGCCCTTTTCTTTCCTATGTGAAACAAAAATTATTGCAGTTTCACTTTCTCGAGCAATCAGTTTAATAAGCGATATAATTTCCAGGGCACTCTTATCGTCTAGCGCATTGGTGGGCTCATCTAAAATAAGCAAGGCCGGATGCTTAATCATAGCCCGCCCAATTAAAACAATTCTTTGCTGAAGTTCAGATAAACCGGTAAAAATAGCGCCGGAGAATGATTCTATTCCCAATACCTTTATCCAGGCTTTTGCAGTTCTAACTTCTTTATCGCTGGGTTTTTGATACAGGCCTATGCTATCTCGCAACCCTGAAATTAACATTTCCAGAACGCTGTTCCTTCGGGTAAAAAGCTCGGTAAGGGAAGGCGAGAAATAACCGATTTTTTTCTTTATTTCCCACACACTTTCGCCGCTACCTTTTTTACTACCAAAAAGATATAAATCTACACCATAAGCCTTTGGATTATCACCATAAATCATAGAAAGCAAGGTGGTTTTTCCAGATCCATTGGGCCCAATAAGTTGCCAAAAGTCAGCTTTCTTAATTTCCCAGTTAATATTTTTTAAAATAGGTTTTTCCTTATACGAAACAGAAACCTCATTCATTTTTACTAAAACCTCCGGAATTTCAGAAAAAACATTGGGTGCCGGTGGAATTGTTGATATAGCTGAAAACGCTGTTTGGCCCCGGGCTTCCAGGAATTCAGAAACAGACATTAAATTTGTGATATCTTGGTTCTCCACTCTTAAAATTGAACATATAAATGGCAATAAATCTTCCTGCCTATTGAATAATTGTATTATAGCGGTTTCAACTGAAACTCTTTCCAGGCTTGATCTTAACGCCTTAACTGAGGTTTTATCTAAACTATCAAATGCATTGTCCAAAACCAGAAAATCTGGTTCTTGCAACAATAAATAATTCAGTAAAGCTTTTCGCTTTTCACCACTGGAAAAAGTCCTCAACGAACGATTCTCACACGTAACTAAAACAGAATTTCCGTGTTTAGCATCTTCTTCAATAAATTTATCTAAAACTACTTTCGAAAAGAGTAATCCTTTTTTTCCTTGCAGTTCCTGTAATTCGGCCGGAGCATTGCCTATTAAAAGTTCTTGCATCCATCTTCCTTTCAATGAAACATCAGTTCCAGGTATGCCGTAGTGTTTAATTTTCATGTATATACTTTTCTGTTTCAGCCCTTCAGGCTGAGATGTAACCGAGACGGCGTGTATGGTTAAAGTGTATTAGCCTTTCAGGCTTTTCTAAAACTACTAACATATAGTTTATTTAGAGCAGCATAACTAAAAGTAAGGCTGCAGGCCTTACACAGCACAACGAGTAGCTTCGCTTCTTGAGAAATAGCCGCTACACGCAACTCACATCTCAACCACATAAATCCTCAGGCTGAAGGCCTGAAACACCTCGCTACTTATCTCCAAAAATACTTCGTATCATAATTGTTTAGTTTATAATCTTTTATAAACTTCTCGACTTCATCTTTATAACTCACAATTTTATGATGTTCTTGTTGTCTTATTATATAATTCTTTACAATTTCAACTTTGTAACTACTTATCGAAAACGCACCATAACCACCTTGCCAGGTAAAACCTGTAACTCCCTGCTCCTTCATCCATTTTGAAGATTGTTTCTTCACCTCTTCAACCACTTTTGCCAGTGAATAATTTTTAGAAAGCCGAAAGAGAATATGAATATGATCTGGCACAGAATTGATCTTTAACGCCGGACTTTCCAAATTCTTTAATATGCCAGCGATGTAAGCGTGCAAAGAATCCGATACATTTTCATTGATATAAGGATATCTGAATTTAGTTCCAAAAACCAGATGGATATACATCTGCGATAGTGATTGCCCCATTTTTTCTTTTTTAGAGATTTGAATTTGAGGCTAGGTACTAAGTTAGATTTTTTTTTAATAAAAATTAAAGTACAGTGAAATTAACTTTATTGATATCCCTGCGCCTGTAAATTGAACAATTCGGCATAAAGTTTATCGTTTTCCATAAGTTCTCTGTGGGTTCCAATTTCCAATACCGCACCATTCTTTAAGACCATAATTCTATCGGCAATTCTTACCGTACTAAAGCGGTGCGAAATAATAACCGCAGTTTTTCCTTCGGTTAATTTAATAAACCGGTCAAAAGCTTCAGTTTCGGCCCTTGCATCTAAGGCCGAAGTGGGTTCGTCTAAAATTAAGACCTCAGCATCTTTCATATAAGCACGTGCAATTGCTATTTTTTGCCACTGCCCTCCCGAAAGATCCTTTCCCTGCTTAAAGCGTTTACCCAACTGCTGGTCGTAGCCTCTAGGCAAATCGGAGATCACCTCATTGGCCAAACTCTTCTCGGCGGCACTGTCTATTCTTTCCTGGTTTTGAATTTCTTCAATTTCACCCATGGCAATATTTTCCCGAAGCGTAAGCTCAAACTTTACAAAATCCTGAAAAATCACTCCGAAGTATTGCTGATATTGGGTTTGATTATATTGTGTTACAGGGATGCCATCTAGTAGAATTTCCCCTTCTGTAGGTTCATAAAACCGAAGTAATAATTTGATAAGCGTGGTTTTTCCAGCACCATTTTCGCCTACAAAGGCCAGCTTTTCGCCAGCTTTTAATTCAAAGTTTATATTGCGCACCACCCAGGCTTCAGATTTCGGATATTTAAAGCCTACGTTTTTAAACTCGAAGCCTTTTTTTATTTTCTTCGGAAGGGATAATTTTTCTTTTTCCAATTCTTCGGAATATTTCAGATCCAGGAATTCAAAATAATCCTGAAGATAAAGTGCGCTTTCAGTAATAGCCGTAAAACGGGTGAAAAACCCCTGTAATTTAGACCTCAACCTGTTAAAAGACCCGGAAAGAAACGTAAGATCGCCCAGGCTAAAGATTCCTGCTACGGTTCTAAAAACAATCAAGAGATAAGCACCGTAATAAGCTCCCGTACCTATCACATTAAATAGCGAGCCCCAGCCGGCACGCTGTTTCGCAAGTTTCTTACTCATTAAATAATAAGTATCAGAAAGATTTTTAAATCGGTCTGCCAGGTAATTAGAAAGGCCAAAGAGCTTCACCTCTTTCGCGGTGACATCGCTGGCACCGGCATAACGCAAATAATCGAGTTCGCGACGCTCCTGTGTCCAGCTTCGCGCCAGGGAATAACTGGTGCCGCTAAATTTAATTTCATTAATTATTGTAGGAACTACCGAAACTACCAATAATATAATAAGCCAGGGCTCAAAAGCTACTACCCCGGCAAGTAAGGTAAAGATCACCACCAAATCTTCGGCCTGGGTAAGAATATTAGACATTAGCCCAACCCTACCCGTAGTTTGTTGGCGGGCACGTTCTAATTTATCATAGAATTCAGCGTCTTCTAATTGATCTAAATTTAATTCTGAAGTTTTTTTAATGATACGAACCGAAGTATCTATTGAATATTGATCGCCAAGAAGCGCATCGGTTAAGCTAATGGCCCTACTCATTAGATCAGACAAAATAGCCAATCCAAATTCAGCGGCTACCAACCACCACAGTCTTTCCAGGTCTTTGGTTTCAGCAGAAATTTGTAAAACCACCTCATCGATAATCAATTTTCCCACAATAAGGATAATTACCGGAAGTACAGCATTTACAGTTCTCGACAATAGATTAGCATAAAAAAGCCACGGATTCACCTTCCTGATTTCTTTAAAAAACCGGGGAACAAATTTTAGGGAGTCGAAACTTCCCTTAAACGAAACTTTATTGGCTTCTAATGATTTTTTGGGTCTTGGCAAGGAGAATTTTTCTTTGCAAGTTAAGTGTAATTTTTAAAAATTTAAGTAATCTACCTCGGGGGATTACACCCTTTGGCGGTGCCAATTAAAAGCATCGTAAAAAGTCTTCCGAAGAAAAGATGGAAAACCTATTTTTGTGCTATGGAAAATCGAAAGTTAAAAAACAGCGAATTAGATCGTAAATCTGTCTCAGAATTTAAAGAGGCTAAGAAAACCCCTATTATTGTGGTGCTAGACAATATTAGAAGTTTAAACAATATTGGTTCGGTTTTTAGAAGTGCCGATGCTTTTTTAATCGAGAAAATCTACCTGTGCGGAATTACTGCAAAACCACCGCATAAAGACATTCAAAAAACCGCTTTGGGTGCCACCGATACGGTTGCCTGGGAATATATTGAAGATACGCTAGAGGTTGTGGAAAAACTACAAAAAGAACAGACCAAAGTTTTTGCTATTGAACAAGCTGAAGGCTCGGTATTGCTAAACAATTTTAAAGCCCAGGCCGGTGAAAAGTTAGCAGTTATTTTTGGTAACGAAGTAAAAGGTGTACAGCAAAAGGTAGTTTCGGCCAGTGATGGAATTATTGAAATTCCACAACTTGGCACCAAGCATTCTTTAAATATCTCGGTAAGTGTAGGTGTTGTGCTTTGGGATTTATTTTCTAAAATCTCACAAGATAACAGGGAGCAAGCCTATATGGCCCACTAGTATTATTTCAATTAAGCTTTTATCTCTTCTAAAATAGAAAGATAATCGGCACGGTTATTTACAAAATCTTTCCCTGAAATATCTATAATCTGCACCTTCATATTGGTTTGGGTTTTTATAAAATTCAGATAGCTTTTATTAATTTCCACTAAATAATCGGGCTGGATATTTTGCTCATAATCGCGACCTCGAACCTTGATATTCTCGAGTAACCTATCGGTGTTTTGATAGAGGTAAATATACAAGTCTGGTTTTACCAGTTCTTTGTACATTAAATGAAAAAGCTTGTAGTACAGGGCATATTCATCTTCATGCAAGGTGATTTTAGCAAAAATAAGCGACTTAAAAACATCATAATCTGATATCACAAAATCTTTAAAAAGATCGTACTGCGCCAAATCATCGGAGAGCTGCTGGTATCTATCGGCTAAAAAAGACATTTCTAAAGGAAACGCATACCGCTCTTTATTTTCATAAAATTTTGGAAGGAACGGGTTGTCTTTAAATCTTTCTAATATAAGTTTGGCATTAAAATCTTCAGAAACCATAGTCGAAAAACTGGTTTTCCCGGCTCCAATATTACCTTCTACGGCGATATAATTAAGTTTATTTAAATGAAAACTATTTTTGGGGATTTCAAGTTTTTCAGAAATCGCACTTATTTGCGAATTATCCTGTACTTCTTGCAAGAGTTTTCCTATAGAAACTTTAAAAACAGGATGAATTTCATCAGCGGCGATATCGACAAGTGGCAGCAGAACAAACTTCCTGTTTTGCATAGATGGGTGCGGCAGCACTAAATCTTTGGTTTCTAAAACTTCATTTTCAAAAAGTAGAATATCCAGGTCCAGGCTTCGGTTTTGGTAAGTCTTAGCATCAGAACGTACCCGGCCAGCATCGGCCTCTATCTTTAACAACTTGCGAAGTACCTCTTCAGCCGAAAATCTTGTAGAAACGGTAATACAGGCATTCAAAAAAGCATTTCCACTAAAACCCCAGGCAGGAGTTTCATAAACCTTAGAAACCTTATTTATCTCGCCAATTTCTAAATATATTGTATGCAGTGCATTTTGCAGAAGCTCAAAGCGGTTGCCCACATTGCTTCCCAGGGCTATATGTACTATTTTTGGGGAATTCAAACTACGTAAGGAAAAGTTTTTTAAAGCTGGACTGTAAATTTCACAGCAAATTAAGTAAAACAAAATCACATACCCCTAATTTTGCAGGAAGACTTAAAAAATAAAATTGGATAAACTTTTACTAAAAGACCAACTTACAGCGCAACGCATCTACTTAATCCTGGCCGGGCTTTTTATAGCTTCGTTAGTAGCTTCAAACTTAATTTTTCAGAAGTTTTTTAGCTGGGATTTTTTTGGACTGTATACCTTTGAAATTTCTGTAGGAATTCTCCCCTATCCGGTTACTTTTTTAATCACCGATATAATTAGTGAGATCTACGGTAAGAAAAAAGCAAACCAGGTTGTGACCACGGGTATTTTTGCCTCGCTCTTTTCCTTATTGATCGTTTATACTGCAGATGCCGTACCGGCAACCGAATGGTCACCTATAAGCAATGCCTTGTTTACCCAGGTTTTTGGTGCTACCACTATAGCGGTCTTTGCCTCTATGGTTGCTTATTTACTGGCACAGTATATAGATATCCAGTTGTTTCATTTTTGGAAAAGACTAACCAAAGGAAAACATTTATGGCTTAGAAATAACTTTTCTACCTTCCTATCACAGTTTGTAGATACGTTTTCGGTCTTGTTTTTGCTCTGTAGTTTTAATAAAATTGAATGGGAACTATTTGGTGGGTTGTTACTTAGCGGATTTTTGTTTAAAGTAATTGTGGCCGCCCTGGATACCCCACTCCTCTATGCCTCGGTTTATGCTTTTAGAAAGCGTTTTAATCTGAAACAGGGAGAAGAAATAGAATATAATTAATAAAATAAAGCTGTTTAAAAAGTTTTTAAAACGAGCTGTGTTTTACTCACGCTCATATTGATAGACAAGATTGAATTAAATAATAAAAAAATGAAAAAAGCATTTAAAATAATTGGTATTGCATTATTGGCAATTGTTATTATACTTGTTGCAGCACCTTTTTTATTCGAATCTCAAATAAAAGACTATGTGCGTAAAACCGCCAATAACAGTGTAGATGCCCAAATTGAATTTAGCGATATTGGTCTAAGCCTATTTAAAAATTTTCCTCAAGCTACGGTGGTAATTGAAAATTTTAGCGTGATTAATAATGAGCCTTTTAAAGGAGACACCCTTGCTATTGGTGAAGAAGCGCAGTTAGAAATGTCTATTAAAGAATTATTTAAGGGAGCTGATGAACCTAAAATTTTAGACAATATAAAAATTAACAATACCTACTTGAATATTAAGGTAGATTCGCTTGGCAATGCCAACTACGATATTGCAATTGAAGATACTACCACAACTACCGGTGATTCTACTTCAACCGGATTTAGCCTTGATTTAAAGCATTATGAAATAAATAATTCGCGCGTAAAATATTTAGATGAAGGCCAAAATCTATTATTGGATGTAGAAGAATTAAACCACCAGGGAACCGGTGATTTCTCCCTTGCCACAAGTGAACTCGATACTAAATCTAATGCCCTGGTTTCTTTAGATTTTGATGGCGTAAACTATTTAAACCGAAACAAAGTCGCCCTTGATGCAGTAATCCAAATGGATTTGGAGAATATGCGTTACACCTTCCTGGAGAACAAAGCTACCATCAACCAATTACCACTTACTTTTGAAGGTTTTGTTCAGGTAAATGAAAACAATAATGAAATAGACCTAAGTTTCCAGACGCCTTCTTCAGACTTTAAAAACTTCCTGGCGGTAATTCCTGAAACCTATGCAAAAAACATTGAAAATGTAGAAACCAGCGGAAATTTCATTGTGAATGGAAAAATACAGGGTATTGTAGACGAGACCTATATCCCTAAAATGGATATAAAAGTAAGTTCAGACAATGCCTCTTTTAAATATCCCGAGTTACCAAAGAGTGTACAGGATATCAACATAGACCTACAGGTTCTAAACGAAACCGGAATCCTGGAAGACACCTATCTTACTTTCAATGATGTGACTTTTAGAATAGACCAGGATAAGTTTGCGACCAACGGAAGCGTAAAAAACCTAATGGGAAATATGCTTATAGATATGTCGTTACAGGGAACCCTAAACTTAGCGAACCTTAACAAAGCTTACCCCTTAGAACTGGAACAGGAACTAAATGGAATATTGACAGCCGATGTTACCACGCAATTTGATATGAATTCTATAGAAGAAGAACAATATCAGAATGTAAAAAGTAACGGAACCGCCAGTATTAGGAATTTCAGTTATAAATCGCCCGAAATTCCCAATGAGTTAAAGATCGCTAACGCTACTATGAATTTTAACCAGGGTAATGTGCGTGTTCCTGAATTAAAACTAAGTACCGGGCAAACCGATATTTCGGCTACCGGAAATATTGAAAACCTTATGGGTTTTCTATTTACCGATCAAAATCTAAAAGGGAACTTTAAAGTGAATTCAGATGTTTTTGCAATCAACGACTTTATGATTGCAGAAACTGAGACTAAAGCTGAAACCGGAGCTCAAATTTCTGCACAGGCTACAAAAGAAGCGGTTAAAATTCCTTCATTCCTGGATACAGAACTGGTTTTTGCGGTAAATACGGTAATTTACGACAACCTTAAACTTAAAGATGCTAAAGGAAGTATTATTTTACGTGACGAAACCGCCACTTTACAAAATATTTCCACAAACATTTTTGGCGGAAATATAGCCCTAACAGGAAATGTTTCTACAAAAGGTACAACCCCTACATTTAACATGGACCTGGCGCTAAACGCATTAAATATAGCTGAATCGTTTAACGGATTGGAAATGCTACAGGGATTGGCCCCGGTAGCCCAGGCCTTGCAAGGAAAATTGCAAACCAATTTAAAATTAAATGGAAACTTAAATGAAGACCTTACCCCACAGCTCTCAACACTTGCCGGGAACGCCCTGGCCGAAATTCTTACGGCAGAGGTAAATCCCGAAAAATTAGCTTTGCTTTCCCGATTAGACCAGCAATTAGATTTTATTAATTTAAGTGACCTGGACCTGGATAAGCTAAAAACAAAACTAACCTTTAATGATGGGATGGTACAAATTGAACCCTTTAGTTTTAATGTAAAAGGGGTAGACGTTAAGGTTTCGGGTAGCCACGGATTTGATATGAATATGGACTATACCCTGGCCCTGGATGTTCCGGCCAAATTATTGGGCAGCCAGGTAGGAAATGCACTAAGCAAGTTAAGCGGGGACGAACTACAAAATATGATGGTAGCATTGCCCATTGGCCTAAAAGGAACTTTTCAAAATCCACAAATCAATATAAATATGCAACAAGCAGTAAGCAATCTTACCCAAAGAATTGTGGAAAAACAAAAAGAAGACCTTAAAGACCGTGGCAAGGATGCGATTAAAGATATAATTAACAAACAAATGGGTGGAAATCAACAACAGCAAACCGATAGCATTGCCTCTCAAGACTCTACCCAAACCCAAACTCCTAAAACAGAAGACAAACCTAAAAGCCAGGAGGAACAGGTTAAGGATGCAGCCAAAGATATTTTAGGCGGCATTTTTGGAAAAAAGAAAAAGCAAACGGACACCACAAGTAATTAAAAAATAAAGCCTCATAATTTCCTATTATCCTGGGAATTTATGAGGCTTTTTTAAAACCACCTTGGGTATTATATTCCCTGGCGATGCCAACAAAGTCTAATTTTGTCCAGCTGAAATTATTTCAACTTCTAGTATGTTTTAACTATCATTATCTTAGATGCTGAAATAAGCATGACGTCCTTTCAGCTTTATTCAATTAAAGTACTCCTAACTCCACTACAAAGCCTTCGTGGGCGCGAACGTTAAACACGGTACCGTCTTCAAAAATTAAATACTGGCCTTTAATTCCTTTTAATACTCCTTCATAAAACGGACTTTTCCCCAGGTTAAGGCTTTTTACCTTTTTTGGAAATTCCAGCACCGGAAAATCAATTTCAAGTTCTTTTCTATCGCCCAGGTAATATTCTTTAGCTTCCTCCGGGATAAAATCTTTTAATTTATCTCTTTCTTCAGCAAGGTTAAGATCTAAAACCTCGTTGGTTAGCATTTTTCGCCAGTTCGTTTTGTCTGATACGTGATCTTTTAAAGCTACTTCGGTAACTCCGGCAAGATACCTATTGGGCACCTCAACTATTTCAATAGCTTCGTGGGCTCCCTGGTCTATCCACCGGGTAGGAATTTGCGTTTTTCGGGTTACACCAACTTTTACATTGCTGGAATTAGCCAAATAAACTATATGTGGCTGTAATTGGGCTTGTTTTTCATAATCTAAATCCCTATCCTCTTCATCTAAATGCGCCTTGCTCAGTTCGGGTTTCATAATCCAATCACCTGCCTGGGGAATAGACGAGAAACAATCATAACAATACCCCTGCCGGAATATTTTCTTTTCCAATCCGCAGTTTAAACATTGAAAACGAAGGAAATTAAGGCTTATTTTTTTATTGAGTATTTGATTTATATTGATAAAATCGTCCTCAAAAACCAGGTAATATTGTACTTTATCTACAATTTCGGTTCTCATTTTTTTTAAAACGCCTTCGTATCTCATCATTTTTTCCCTATTTTTAACCGAAGTTGATTTGCAAGCTTCGAAGTTTAAATTATTTTTATCCAGCCAACCAGCTGAAGCATTCTCAGCGTATAAAGATATAAAGAATAATGCCAATTCCACTAGTAAACTCCGTGGCCTCCTGGTTCCTAAAGAAGCGAATTCACCAAATGGAGTTGTTTATAAAATACCCTCACGAAGTGCAACACGAGTTGCTAAAGGATTTACTTTCTAAGGCGAGAAACACAGAAATTGGCAAGAAGTACAACTTTGCGGAAATCAAAAATCCCCTTCAGTTTGCAGAGCGTGTTCCAATTCAAAAATATGAAGATTATGAGGCCTGTATTGAACGCAGCAGGCGGGGAGAAAATAATATTTTTTGGCCTACCCCTATAAAATGGTTTGCCAAATCTAGTGGAACTACCAGTGCAAAAAGTAAGTTTATACCGGTAAGTGAAGACTCCCTGGAAGATTGCCACTACAATGCAGGAAAAGACCTGCTTTGTATGTACTTAAACAACAATCCGCAGTCACAACTTTTTACAGGGAAAAGCTTACGATTGGGAGGCAGTAAGGAAATTTACAAAAACAACGGTACGGCATACGGAGATCTTTCGGCTATTTTAATTGCAAACATGCCTTTTTGGGCAGAATTTAGCAGCACGCCAAGCAACGAGGTTTCCCTTATGAACGATTGGGAAGTAAAGATGCAGGCAATTGTAAATGAAACAATTAAAGAAAATGTAACCAGCCTGGCCGGTGTACCCAGTTGGATGTTGGTGCTACTCAACAATATTTTGGAGACCAGCGGTAAAGAAAACCTGTTTGAAGTTTGGCCAAACCTTGAAGTTTATTTTCACGGTGGGGTAAGTTTTGATCCTTATGCACCGCAATATCAAAAGATTTTACCCAAAGAAGATTTTAGGTTTTATGAAATCTATAATGCTTCGGAAGGATTTTTTGCCTGCCAGGACCAGAACGATTCCAAAGAGCTTTTATTAATGCTGGACTACGGAATTTATTATGAGTTTATTCCTATGGATAGCTATGGAAGCGAACAGGAAAAAGCTATTCCGCTAGCCGAAGTAAAAACAGGAAAAAATTATGCGGTGGTAATCACTACCAACGCGGGCCTATGGAGATATAAGATTGGTGATACAGTTAAATTTACTTCTACAAATCCTTATCGCATCAAAGTAACCGGCAGGACCAAGCATCATATCAATGCTTTTGGAGAAGAGTTAATTATCGAGAATGCCGAAGAAGCCTTAAAAAAGACTTCCCTTGTTACCAACTGTGAAATAGTAGATTATACCGCTGCACCAATTTTTATGAAAGGCAAAGAAAAAGGTGCGCATGAATGGATTATAGAGTTTAAAAATCCGCCGAAGGACTTTGATAAATTTAGGCATGAGTTGGATTTAGCCTTACAACAGGTAAATAGCGATTATGAAGCAAAACGCTATAATAATATGACGCTAAATATGCCGAAAATACACCAGGCACGAGAAAAATTATTCTACGATTGGCTTAAGAAAAATGACAAACTTGGCGGACAGCATAAAATTCCCAGGCTTTCTAATTCCAGAACTTATGTAGAAGAATTATTGGGAATGAACCAATAAAAAACCGCCTAAAATGGCGGCCTTTTCATTCAATATATTTTAATTTTAAAACTGAAATGCATACTGAATTTTCAAGCCAAATGCCAGGGTTTTAACTTCATCTAAATCCTGTATTTCACGGGCTGACAATAAGCTGCTAAAAGTAAAGTCTGTAGGGGCCTGGGCATTATAATGAACAAACCTCTCCCCTGAGGTGTCTGGCTTAATATCATTTAATCCGTAATCTAGAAAAAGCCCCATATAAAGCGACCTATTATTCTCCAACATTAATTTCACACCGCTTTCCAAATGAGCTACAAAATTTGTTTTTAGGTCGAGCTCAGATTTAGAATTATTTACAGCTTTAAATTCGCCAAAACCTGCAAATGTAGGACTGGTAAGTTCCACGTCATACTGTGAATAATATCCGCTGGTTTCTAGTGAACCGGCCGAACTTTGGTATTCTGAATTTAAAACTAAACCTGCTTTAACTCCGGCAGCTGCATAAAACCTGGTCGTACCAAGCGATTCGTATTGAACCTGAAGAGGTATATTTAAAAAGTAAACCTCCTGGTTCTCTGAAAAATTTGAAGCTGCATATCTAAATTCAAAAGATTCTGCCTCAGAATCCTGAGTCATATACGCCCCTTGGGCAGTAGGTACAAAAATGGCCCCTTCCATATACTGCAATTCGGCACCTGTCCCAAGGCTCCAATTTTCAGTTAGGTAATAGGAATATTTGGCCCCAAGACCAAAACCATTTTCCAATTCACTACTCGCTCCTAAAGCTTCATAATTAAGCTTAGAAAAAGAGCCCTGTAGGTAAAAGGAAACTTCGTTATTAGACTGGGCAAATGTCGCCATATTAGCACTAAGTAAACTTAGTGCTAATATAAGACCTAAAGTAACTCTACTAGTTACGTTGTTTATATTGCTATTTTTCATATTTGTTTTAATCATTAAAGTAAATTTCAATAAGCATAAAACTATCTTATTTTACTATGAATTTGAGTGATTTATAAATGCTCTTAGTTTCAATTTTAAGAATATATACTCCTATTTCAAGATTATAAGGCAATGTTATGTTTGTACTTTTACTATTTGATTTCATTTGTTGGATAAGCCCCCCGTTAAGGGTATGTATTGATAGGTGCATGGTCTCAAGCTCCTCTTCCGGGAAATCGGTTAATAGTTCCATAGTTCCTCCAGAATTAACCGGGTTTGGTGCTAATGAAACATTTAAAGAGCTTTTTAACTGAACTGAAGAAATACAAGTTCTTAAAACTTCGCCATCTTCCGTTTCCAAAACCACGTAGTAGGAAGCATCAGCATCTAACTGATCACCGGTATTATTCCCTACAGAGTAGTATTGGTCATTACCAATTACAGAACCATTTTTGTACCAACGGAAACTCACAAATTTGTATCCGCCGTTGGTTTCAGGGTTGTTGTTAACCAGTAGTACATTATTAAATTTCTGAATTACAATATCCTCAAAATTGAAATTCTTTTCTATTATTATATTGTAAGTAGTACTCACATTTCCATCCCCTGAAGTAACTACAAGCGTTCTTCTATAAATCCCGGGAGTTGGCGTGTTTACAGTAAAGATATTTTGACTATCTATGGATGAACCTTGATTTGGTTCAAGTTCAATTTGAATCTCATTTTCTGAACTTCCACAACCAATTAGGTAGTAAATATCAATATTAGGATCGTTATAAGTTGTACCATTAATACTCGCGCTAACCAATCGGGCTTCACTACCATTTATAGTTAGGGTTCTTACCACAGGAGTGGCTGCCTCGTAGTTTTGGTTTCCTTCCTGCCTGGCCGTAATGGTAATTTGCCCACCACCTAGAATTCTCACAAAACCTCTAGGGCCAACTGTAGCTGCCGGGTTTTCTGATTCATAAGTGTAAGAATACATTACCGGTAAACCTGATGTAGCAACTGCATTTAGCTGAAAATGTTCATCTGATAATTGATTTCTATCTTCAAGTTCATCGAAAGTGATGCTTTGTGATGCTTTATTAATTACCATATTAGCGGTTAGCACCAAGTCTTTATACCCTGGTTTGCTAACTTTTGCCGTAACAAGGTAAGTCCCGGCATTTGTTTGCCCATTATTGGTATATTCTACCGTAGCACCCTCTGGAAGGCCAGATACAAATATACTGTGTTCTGTGCCGTTATAAACAAAAGCCTCAGTGTTATCAGCAAAACTCACTCCGGTAAATTCTGCTTTTTCAATCACTAAAGTCACCTCTTTTGAGGTCGCAAAGTAATTTTCAGTTTCAACTGAATTCACCGTAATTTCATAAGTTCCGGGTTCTATAAATCCTTTTTGAGGAGTATAGGTCAACTCAGTTTCTGAATGATTTAGGTTTGCTACGATATTCTTAACCGTTCCATCATAAACAAAAGTCTGAACAGCATCTGCGCTTATTTCTGCCTCAGCTTTATCAATCGTGAGTGTAGCAGTCAACTGAGCATCAGGACAAGTTTCAATTCCTGAAAAAAGATTTGCCGTTACAGTATACACCCCTGCTTTTATAGCTCCGTTTTGAATTCCTGTTTCCGGAACAATAGAATATTCTACAGAAGCAGTTTCAGGAAGATTTTTAACTTCCAGGCTATGGGCGTCTCCATTATATTCAAAACTTGCATCATGAAATGTCACCGCGTTTAATGGTGAAGGTTCTACAATTACTTTTTGCTTTTGTATAGTTGTATTTCCGTTCCCGTCATCAAAACTCCAGGTAATAACATAAGATCCTATTTCGTTGTATGTTAGCGGATCTGACGTTGTCGCAGTTAATTCTGAACAATTATCTTTAGCTGTTGGAGC
>NZ_JAEHOK010000023.1 GCF_016236915.1 Salegentibacter maritimus | reverse complement strand
CTGATTTCTATGACACTTGCAAGTTATTATTATATATTTTTTGATTTTTTATGATGGCAAAAATTCTATGAATGATCTTATTTCTTACAGCATTTAAGACGCTCATTTTGTTTTTGCCTTCATTTACCTTTCGATGGTAATATTGTTTTAAATCAGAAGGCAATTGGATCGCCCTCATGGCTGCTAAATGCAGTATTTTCTTAATGCCTTTATCTGCATAGATAGAAACCGATGCCCTACCAAAAACAGAAGTTCCTGAACTTTTTGAAAATGGCGCCACTCCAGCATAACAGGCAAATTTACGAGGATTTGTGATCGATTTAAATGCATTTGTTTTAATCAACATATTCCACGATAAAATAGGACCTACTCCAGGAATAGCACGTATTAAATGGTATTGGTGCTTCAATACACTATTGTGCTCAATAACCTCAATTATTGATTTGTCGGTTTGTTTTATTTTTTCAGTTAGTAATTGAATAAGTTCAGCTCCGTGCTCTTCCAGTTGCGGCAAGTCAAGATCTGCAATCAGTAGGTTTTCTTTGTTTTTTGCTTTGAGTTGGGCTCTTTGCTTAATTAACAGGTTCCTATGGGATATAAGTGCTTTCAGCTTTTCTATTCCCGGTTCTGGTTTTTGATGTGGTTCGAGTTCTGTGTGGTTTTTTTCCAGGAATTTAGCAATACGGAAGGCATCTATAATATCATCTTTTCCTCTGGTGAGTCCAATACTTTTGTGTAAATGCAAAGGATTTACTTCGTAAAAAACGATATTTAAAGAGGTTAAGACTTCAATAATCTTACGGCCATATCGCCCCGTATTCTCAATACAGACTTTTAAACTTTGTGGCTTTGAGCCACTAAAAAAAACTTTTATAGCTTTTTTGTTGTTATCAATACGTTTGGCCAGTTTCTTCTCACCTTTTATAGAACAAATATCCAATGTGTTTTTACTGATATCAATACCTACAAAAGTCAATGAATTTTTCATAATTTTGGTTTTAGTTATGAATGGATTAAATTAAATAGGACTCAATTCCTTAATAATGGGCTTTTAATCCCGAATTTCTATTTGAGTTACTATTTAGGGAAAGAGTAGGTACTGAATCAGCATATAGCTCTTTTAACTGGAACTTGTTATAGTTAGCCTACTCTTTTTTAATCCTTAATTTACACAAATTTTACTCTTGCAAGTCTAAAGGAACTTGTTTCAGCTTCTAACATGAAATAAATTCTAAACATCTTAGATCCTAAAATAAATTCTGGATAACGGTTTTAACAAAAAATCAAACAGCCTCTTTGGTTTAAAAAACCTGACTTTAGTATATTCTATCTCTTAACTGCTGTACCTGTTTTTCTACTTCGGCTTTGGTACCGGTAAAAGTTTTTTGCTGTACTGCAGTTTTTCCTTTTTCAGTAGTAGTAATTCTTACTTTAGCAATAGTTTCATTTCCTTCCGAAATCATATTAACCTGGATTTCTTTGGAGCTCTCATCGGTTGAAGCATTATTATTTATAATCACCTCTTTTTTTATTGCAGTCTCTTCTTTTATTGCAGTCTCTTCGTTAGGCACATCGGTTTGGGTATGTCCTCCTAAAATTGGTGCAATTACCAAACCGATTAAACAGGTTAATTTAATTAAAATATTCATAGAAGGCCCGGAGGTATCTTTAAACGGATCTCCTACCGTATCTCCGGTAACCGCGGCTTTGTGGGCATCAGAACCTTTATAGGTCATTTCTCCGTTTATCATCACTCCTGCTTCAAAAGACTTTTTAGCATTATCCCAGGCACCACCGGCATTATTTTGAAAAATTGCCCAAAGCACCCCGCTTACAGTCACCCCGGCCATATAGCCGCCAAGCATCTCTGCTATTAAAACATTCTCATAGCCAAAAAGCATAGGAAGTAGGGCGATGGCAATTGGAAAGCCAATGGTTAAAATTCCGGGTAACAACATCTCTTTTAAGGCTGCTTCGGTAGAAATAGCGACACACTTATCATATTCAGGCTTCGAGGTTCCTTCCATAATGCCTGGAATGCTTTTAAACTGTCGTCTCACTTCCTCTACCATTTTCATAGCTGCTTTCCCAACAGATTTCATGGCTAATGCTGAAAAAACCACGGGCACCATGCCTCCAATAAACAACATCGCCAAAACCGGGGCTTTAAAAATATTGATTCCGTCAATTCCGGTAAAAGTTACGTAGGCAGCAAAAAGCGCCAGTGAGGTTAATGCGGCAGAAGCAATTGCAAAACCTTTTCCGGTAGCTGCAGTAGTATTTCCTACAGAATCCAGGATATCGGTGCGCTCTCTAACCTCGGCCGGCAGTTCGCTCATTTCGGCTATTCCCCCAGCATTATCGGCAATAGGCCCAAAAGCATCAATAGCCAATTGCATTGCTGTAGTGGCCATCATAGCTGAAGCCGCCAATGCAACGCCGTAAAATCCGGCAAAAGCGTAAGAGGCCCAAATAGCTAATGCAAATAATAACACAGAAAGAAAGGTAGAGATCATTCCGGTAGCCAAACCTGCAATAATATTAGTTCCGGCTCCTGTACTCGAATTTTGCACAATAGAGAGTACCGGTTTTTTACCTAGACCGGTATAATATTCGGTAACCGCCGAAATTACACCTCCCACTACTATTCCTACCAAAGAAGCATAAAACACCCTAATTGATGCGATTTCCATAAATTCAAAACCTTCAGATCCACCAACAAAGAAGCCCATAGTTAAGGTCTCTTTAGGTAGCATCCAGGTTACCAAAAAGTAACTGGCCACTGCTACCAGAACTATGGAGGTCCAATTACCGATATTCAATGCTTTTTGCACCTGGGCTTCTTTAGCCGAATTACTGCTTATTTTCACTAAAAGCGTCCCGATAATAGAAATAATAATACCGGCACCGGCAATAGCCATAGGCAATAAAATAGGACCAATTCCTCCAAACCCGGAATCGACAATATTTCCGCCCATATCTTCAATAATATAATTTCCTAAAACCATAGTAGCAAGAACGGTAGCCACATAACTCCCAAAAAGATCGGCACCCATTCCAGCCACGTCACCAACATTATCTCCTACATTATCTGCAATGGTTGCAGGATTCCTGGGGTCGTCTTCCGGGATTCCTGCTTCAACTTTCCCCACTAAATCGGCACCAACATCGGCAGCTTTTGTGTAGATTCCACCGCCAACACGGGCAAATAATGCAATAGACTCGGCACCCAGGGAAAAACCTGCCAGGGTTTCCAAAACAACGGTCATTTGAGTGGTATTACTCCACTGCCCACCCATAAAATAATGGTAGAATAAAATAAAAAATGTGGTTAGCCCAAGTACCGCTAAACCGGCTACGCCAAGACCCATTACGGTACCACCCCCAAAAGAAACTTTTAAAGCTTGTGGCAAACTGGTTCGGGCCGCCTGTGTTGTGCGCACATTACTTTGGGTAGCGATCTTCATCCCCATATTTCCGGCCAGGGCCGAGAAAAAAGCTCCAAAAATAAAAGCAACAATAATTAGGTAATGTGTGGTTGGCACAACATAGGCTATAGCTGCCAGGGCAATACTGGCCCCAACCACAAAAAAACTAAGTAATTTATATTCTGCATTTAAAAAGGCAAGTGCCCCTTCGTAGATATGTGAAGAAATATCTTTCATCTTGCCGTCCCCGGCATCCTGTTTAAGTACCCAGGAACGTTTTACCCACATAAAAACAAGACCTACTACTGCAAGTATTGCAGGCATATAAACCATTATTGATTCCATATTAATTGTTAAGTTTTAGTTAATATGGCTAATGTAGTAAATCACTGATAATTAAAAAAGCAATAACTTTTTAAGGTTATTGCTTTAAAATCGTCAAAATTATGTGACTGAAATTAAGGTTGTATTCCAAATTGACCTTTATCTCCATCAAAATTCTCAAAACGCTCTACGCATTGTCTTATAATTTCTTTGGCTTCTGAAGCATCGCCCCAGCCACCTACATCTACTTTTTTCTTCTCAAGATCTTTATAAACCTTAAAGAAATGCTCAATTTCTTTAATCATGTGGCCATTAAGTTCTTTAAGGTCATTCAACCTATTCCAAATAGGATCTGAAACCGGCACACAAATAATTTTTTCATCAGGTCCTTTTTCGTCGGCCATATGGAAAACACCAATTGGTTTAACTTCCATTACAACACCGGGGAAAGTTGGTTCACTTACCAATACCAAAACATCTAATGGATCGCTATCCTGGGCCAGGGTATTTGGAATAAAGCCGTAATCGGCCGGGTACATCATTGAAGAAAAAATCATCCTGTCGTAACGGACTTTCTTTAACTCAAAATCGTATTCATATTTGTTTCTACTCCCTTTTGGGATCTCGATTAATACATCAAAACTATCTGACATGTTCTTTCTATTTTTCTCATTTAAAGGCGGCAAATATAGTGAAAATCAGTATTAATTACGCCTATTTAGAAATGAAAACCAAAGGAGGCTGTTATTGCAAAAGATCGTGACTCTGGTACATTATAATAATTACCTCTAAAATGAGCTTCTACACTTAGAAATTTAAGAATATTTCCTATTCCAAGGCTATATTCGTAATAAGGTGCCTTGTTAGGTGCGCGAAATGGAATTCCAGAAGCATTTAGCGCTTTATTTGCTTCAGAAATTTCTCCCCAAACAGCCCTAACACCAACAAGTTCACGCAAATTTAATTCTCGCAAAAGCGGAATCCTGGCAAATAACCTTCCGTTAAAATTATGATCAAAATGTGCTGAAACATACGTATCAGTTACAAATTCATAGAAATTAAGTACCGGAAACGCATTATACATAGAAAAGTAAGTTTGGTTACCAGGCACCACATTTAAAAGCCCCAGCGGAACTTCGCCGACGGTTTTTCCGGCTTCCATGCTGACATTTGCCCTACCAAAACCGCCAATTTTAAATGGCTGATTGTAGAAAAACTGGATTTTCTTATAATCAAAATCGCTTTTCAATATGTCTTTTAAGCCCAGACTATAATTAAAAAAGAAGGTAGGAAATTCATCTTCATTAATTACATTTTGTTCTACCCCAAACCCGGAAGTTTGCCTACCCGGCGTATAGGTGAAAGTAGTTGCTATTTCTGTTTGCTTTATAGTTGAAGCAATGTTAGACTGCATTTTATCGGTATAATAGTCTAAACTAAAATCTGGAGAGGCCGAACTAAGCTCACGATAAGAAGCACCTACCCGAACCTTAAAATTATTCCAGGGCTCAATTTCAAGATTTACAGTATTTAAGTTTAAATGACTTAATTTAGTATTGTCTCCCACGCTCACAAGTCCTGAAGATGCTAAACTACGCCCCAAAACATCTGTAGTATTACCGGTTAAACCGGCTCCCAACTGTACAATATCGTGTCTTTTTCCTCCAGAAATTATGAAACGCGAACGTACATCCAACAACCACTTCCCGGAAATTCCATATTTAAATTTTTCATCTAAAAGACCATATGCCAGATACCCTTCAATTCTCCAGGGGTCGTGTTGCCCAAAATAAGTTCTTCCCCCTATGCGGGTCCTAAACCCTTCTACCTCATTATAATCGAACAAGGAATAGACAGGGCCAAAATCCCAGCCATTAAACTCTACATACCCAGATTCGGCTATGGTTGCAATATCATAAATTCTATTGAATGCGGGCACACTGGTTAGACTATCCAGCATCACATAAATATCCTCCTCTGCCCTATTAAGTTCTTCCAAACGGTTTTTATCCCAAAAATCCTGACCCCGCTGATAAACCTCTTTATTAAACCTATATGCCTGTTTGTGGTAAAATCCTTCTGCTTGCTTTAAATTAAATTGATACTCGTCAAAAACTTGAGTCCTTTTAGCATACACTCCTTTTGAAGTCTCTTTTTTGGTCAAAGAAAAATTAGCCTGGAAATAATCTTTGGATATTAAAAACACCGAATCGTTAAGCACCTCAAACTCCTGTTCTATATACAACTCCTTCACCCAGTTTATATTGGCATCGCGAGAAGCCTCAAGATTTATTTTCTTAATTGCCCAGGTAGTATCATTTACCCAAAAATCTCCTTTAAAAGTAAGCTCGTTTTCCCGGCGTGGATAGTAAATAATATTATAACACCACTTATTTTCTACATAAGCACTATCACTTAATACGTAATTGTAATTATTAATGCCGGTTGTAGAAAGCGGACTTACAAAACTCTTGTCAAAAACCTTGATATAATTGTCGTAAACATTATATTCATCATACACATCTTTTACCGCAGCGATTAAATTTTGATTTTGATCAAATCCTGAGTTTTTATTTCCTAAAAGATCTTCTCGTTTTTTATTTTCTACATTATCACCATATACCCTGGAAACCGATTCGTTTATAAAAACCGGTAAAATAGTCTTTCCGGTAATTCTATTGGTATCGGCATAATCAAATATGAATTCCATTCCGTTAAAAATTGGATTTTTCACTACTGAACTATCTATACCATCTAGTTCGAATTCCAGCTTTTCATATTTTTTATACTGATATTGTTTAAAGGCAGTAACACCGTTATCTCGCCTATTTTTCCAGATTTTTCTCAGGATATCTATAGCGGGATTATTCTTCTTAGAAGTTTTCCCTCTAATTATTTTCACTTCATCAAGGCTTGAAGCCTCTTGCTGCAATACTATCTCCAGTGAAAGATTACTTTTTTGCGGAAGTGGGATTATTTCAGTTTGATAACCAATAAAAGAAATTTTGAGTTCGGTATGGTTATTTTCACTTTGCAAATAAAACTTCCCTCTTTCACCTGAGGTTGTCCCTTCCGAAGAATTATTAAAAATCACATTCACAAAAGGCAAAGCCTGGCCGTTTTGATCTTTAACCACACCACCAACCCTGGTTTGCGATACCATTATCGTATAGCAAAGCAAAAATAATAAGGAAAGATAAGTTGCTTTCGGCCTCATTGTTCTTCAGGACAAAAAAAAACTTCACCGAATCAGAATCCGATGAAGTTTTAGATTTATAAAAGTTCTCTCTATTTGCAAGCTTAACCTATAATTGGTGTTACTTATAGAGTTATGATTAATTACCTGTTTATTGCTAAGTTTTAAGTCCAGCATCCTGCTGGCTTTTTTAGTCAATATACATCACCTGTTTAACCGCTTTAATAACATCGTCGCTGTTTGGCAACCATTCTTTAAGCAATACAGGAGAGTAAGGTGCCGGTGTATCGGCAGTATTTATTTTTACAATTGGTGCATCTAAATAATCAAAAGCTTTAGACTGTACCTGGTAGGTGATTTCAGTAGAAATATTTCCAAAAGGCCAGGCTTCTTCCAAAATCACTAAACGATTGGTTTTCTTAACCGATTCGATAATAGTCTCATGATCCATTGGGCGAATAGTTCTAAGGTCTATAATCTCGCAAGAAATATCGTCTTCAGCCAATTTCTCGGCCGCTTTGTATGCTTCTTTAATAATTTTTCCAAAGGAAACAATTGTTACATCACTACCTTCTCTTTTAATATCGGCTTTTCCTATTTCCAGTACGTACTCTTCTTCAGGTACTTCTCCTTTATCACCATACATTTGCTCACTCTCCATAAAGATTACCGGATCATCATCACGAATAGCAGCTTTCAGCAAACCTTTGGCATCGTAAGGATTTGAAGGTACAATTACTTTTAGACCCGGGCAGTTGGCATACCAACTTTCAAAAGCCTGGGAGTGCGTTGCACCCAATTGCCCGGCAGAAGCGGTTGGCCCCCTAAAAACGATAGGAATATTAAATTGGCCACCACTCATTTGGCGCATTTTAGCCGCATTATTTATTATCTGGTCAATTCCAACCAATGAGAAGTTAAAGGTCATGAATTCAATAATAGGCCTGTTGCCATTCATTGCCGAACCCACACCAATTCCAGCAAATCCAAGCTCTGCAATTGGGGTATCTATTACACGATCAGGGCCAAATTCGTCCAACATACCTTTAGAGGCTTTGTAAGCACCATTATACTCTGCTACTTCCTCGCCCATTAGATAAATAGACTCGTCTTTTCGCATCTCTTCGCTCATTGCTTGCTGAACGGCTTCCCTAAATTGAATTGTCTTCATTATATGCTATACTATTTAGATGTATCTTTTTAAACAACAAAAATAGTAATTCAATAAAGTTTTCCCCACTAATAATCCACAAAAATTTACAGGCCTTCCGTAAGTTCAACATTATAGCCTATTACCCCTAAGAAATAATTAATTTTTAGGAGTTTTTTAATCTTAAAATTGTCATATTTACAATATATTGATGGAATCAATAAAATTAATTTTGAAGAAAATCGCGAAATTTACTATGCGTGCATAGCATTTTATGGATTAAATTATGTAACTTCGTGATGAAATTTGTTATAAATATAAAAAACTCGTTATAATGAAAATATTAGTATGTATTAGTCACGTACCTGATACTACCTCAAAAATCAACTTTACCGATGGTGATTCAAAGTTTGATACCAACGGAGTGAATTTTGTAATAAATCCAAATGATGAGTTTGGACTTACCCGCGCTATGTGGTTTAAAGAAAAACAAGGCGCAAGTGTAGATGTTGTAAATGTTGGGGGCGCCGAAACCGAGCCTACCTTAAGAAAAGCACTTGCTATTGGAGCCGATAATGCCATACGTGTAAATACGCCAGCTGTAGATGGTTTTCAGGTAGCAAAACAATTGGCAAAAGTTGCTAAAGAAGGAGAATATGACCTTATAATTGCCGGACGTGAATCTATAGATTACAACGGCGGAATGGTACCGGGAATGCTAGCAGCACTTCTGGACGCTAATTTTATTAACACCTGTATTAGTTTAGAGATAGAAGGCAACAAAGCTACAGCCGTAAGGGAAATAGATGGCGGTAAAGAAACTTTAACTGCCTCTCTTCCTTTGGTTATTGGAGGACAGAAAGGTTTGGTTGAAGAAAGCGATCTTAAGATCCCAAATATGAGAGGGATTATGCAAGCTCGTAAAAAGCCACTTAATGTTCTTGAACCCGAGGAAGCAGCTACGCAAACCGAAGCTGTGAAGTTTGAAAAACCGGCTCCTAAAGGAGATGTAAAACTGGTTGACCCAGAAAATCTTGATGAATTGATAGATTTACTTCACAACGAAGCCAAGGCAATATAAAATATAAATTACCTCACAAGTTTTCAAAACCTGTGAGCAATTACACTTAAAAAATAAAAATATATGTCAGTTTTAGTATATACAGAAACCGAAGATGGCAAGTTTAAAAAAGCTGCGTTTGAAGTTGCTTCTTATGCAAAGGAAGTAGCCGGCGGAGATGAAGTAGTTGCAGTAAGTTTTAACGCTGCCGATACTTCTGAACTTGGAAAATATGGAGTTAGCAAAGTGCTAAATATCCAAAACGACAAACTAAACAAGTTTAATGCTGAAGCTTATGCAGATGCAATTAAACAAGCAGCAGAAAAAGAAGGAAGTAAGCTTTTTGTATTGAGCCAAAGCGCCAACAGTAAATATTTAGCTCCACTTTTGGCCGTGCATCTAAATGCAGGTTATGCATCTAATGTTATTGCTGTACCAGAGAGCCAGGAGCCTTTTACAGTTAAAAGGAGTGCTTTTACCAACAAAGCTTTTAATTTTACTAAAATCACTACCGATGTAAAAATTGTAGGTTTATCTCAAAATGCATTCGGTTTAAAAGAAAGAGAAGCTGCTGCTACCGCTGAAGATTTTTCTCCTGAGCTAAAAGAAGGGGACTTTACAGTAAATGTAGAATCGGTAGATAAAGCAAAAGACAAAGTAACCATTGCTGATGCAGAAGTAGTTGTTTCTGGTGGTCGCGGACTTAAAGGCCCGGAAAACTGGGGAATGATTGAAGAAATGGCCGATATTCTTGGGGCTGCCACAGCTTGCTCCAAACCGGTTAGCGATATGGGTTGGAGACCGCATAGCGAACACGTGGGCCAAACGGGAAAACCGGTAGCTTCTAATCTTTATATCGCAGTAGGAATTTCAGGGGCAATACAACATCTTGCAGGAATTAACGCTGCCAAGACTAAAGTGGTAATTAACAACGACCCGGAAGCACCTTTCTTTAAGGCCGCAGACTACGGAGTAGTTGGTGATGCTTTTGAAATTGTACCTAAGCTAAACGAAAAACTAAAGGAATTTAAAGCTAAAAACGCATAATTTTTATAACTTGCACCCTTTAAAAGGGCTGTCTAAAATACGGTGAAAGTCCTAAATTAGACAGCCCTTTTTAATTGATGATATATGAGTTTAGTGCGCCTTAATATAAAAGGAATTTCTTATAGCCAAACCCAAAACGGAGCCTACGCTTTAATTTTAAGCGAGGTAAATGGAGAACGTAAACTTCCCATAGTTATTGGAGCTTTTGAAGCACAATCTATCGCTATTGCTTTAGAAAAAGAAATAAAACCACCTCGCCCTTTAACCCACGATCTTTTTAAAAATTTCGCCGACAGGTTTGAAATTACGGTGAAGCAGGTAATTATTCATAAGCTGGTAGACGGTGTATTTTATTCCAGTTTGATTTGCGAACGCGATAAGATTGAAGAAATTGTAGACGCACGCACCAGTGATGCTATTGCCCTTGCCTTAAGGTTTGACGCTCCTATTTTCACGTATAAAAACATTCTTGATAAAGCAGGAATCTTTTTAAAAGGAGAGGAAGAAGAGCAAAAAACCGCTTCAGAAAAACAGGAGGAAGATATAATTTCAGAAGAGCTACTTCCCGACGATATTGATATAAAATCTGACGATACTGACTATAAAAAGTTATCCTTAGACGAACTTAAAGATATGCTTTCCCAGGCCGTAAACAATGAAGATTACGAAAAAGCGGCGCGCATCCGGGACGAAATTTCCAAACGCAAATAATGCTCCCATTTATGAATAAAACCTGGTTTTGCCTGATTTTAGTTCTTTTAAGTGTGACCGGCACTTTTTCCCAAAATATTTCAAAAACCTGGACTCTTGATAAAGAACAAGACAACCAGGAGACTTTTGCGCAGGGACACAACTTACATTTAGATGAAGGCATCTTTAACATTAGTACAGCTAAAGATACACTTGCCTCAGGAGATTATATTCTACAAAACAAACTTCTCGTTTTATTTTACAGCCCACCTCAAGACAGCATTGTAAATTACAGAATTTCTGCGCTTACAGATTCCAGCATGACGCTAAAGGAGGCTGATAAAGAATTTTACTTTAAGACCGAAGATTTTAACAATCTCGAAGAGGTTGTTCCTGCTAAATTGGCAAAAGAAATGGTGCCCAGTGCCGGGATATCCTTTAATAGTATTTGGAGGGGAGCATTAGGCATGCTAAGCTTATTATTTATTGCTTTCTTATTTAGCAGCAATCGCAAAGCCATTAATTGGAAAACCATTGGTATTGGACTTAGTGCACAATTGTTATTGGCAATTGGTGTTTTAAAGATTAGTTTTATTCAAAAAATATTTGAATTTATAGGAAATATATTTGTACTAATTCTTGATTTTACAGCCGCAGGAAGCGAATTTTTACTTGGCGGAATGATGGATGTAGACAGTTTTGGTTTTATTTTCCTTTTTCAGGTATTACCCACTATTATCTTCTTTTCAGCATTAACTTCTGTATTATTTTATCTTGGAATTATTCAAATTGTGGTGAAGGGAATGGCGATGATACTTACCCGTTTAATGGGAATATCTGGAGCCGAAAGCTTAAGCGTAGCAGGAAATATATTTCTTGGACAAACCGAAGCCCCACTTATGATTAAGGCCTATTTGGAACGAATGAACCGTTCTGAAATTTTACTGGTTATGATTGGCGGAATGGCTACCGTTGCAGGTGGTGTGCTCGCAGCATATATTGGTTTTTTAGGAGGAGACGATCCAGAACTAAGGCTTCAGTTTGCAAAACATTTACTGGCAGCTTCAGTAATGGCAGCACCCGGCGCCATTGTGGTTTCTAAAATACTATATCCCCAGGAAAATAAAATTAATACCAATGTGGAGGTATCTTCAGATAAAATTGGTTCAAATATCCTTGACGCTATAGCCAACGGAACTACCGAAGGTTTAAAACTTGCCGCAAACGTTGCAGCCATGCTCCTGGTTTTTATCGCTTTTATAGCTATGATCAATTATATTTTAAACTGGACAGGATCCTGGACCGGCATGAACGCTTTTCTAGCCGAAAACACCCCCTACTCCAGCTTTTCACTTGAAGCTATTTTAGGAACAATTTTCGCTCCCCTCATGTGGCTTATTGGTGTTGCCAAAGAAGATATGATGCTTATGGGACAATTGCTGGGAATAAAGCTAGCTGCAAGTGAATTTGTAGGCTACGTACAACTGGCCGATCTTAAAAACACCGCAAATGCACTTAGCCTTAATTATGAAAAATCTGTGATTATGGCCACCTATATGCTTTGTGGTTTTGCAAATTTTGCCTCTATAGGAATTCAAATTGGCGGTATTGGATCTCTCGCCCCGGGACAAAGAAAAACCTTATCAGAATTTGGAATGAAAGCGCTAATTGGCGGGACTATCGCCTCTTTGCTCTCTGCCACCCTTGCCGGGATGATAATTGGGTAATTTATTAAAAAATCTTTAAGAATTGTATTTGAACAGCTTTTGCTATTTTAGCAAAACTAATCTTCTGCAGCGCAAACTTATGAAACAGTACCACGAACTTTTACAGCATATTTTAGATAACGGAACCGACAAAGGCGATAGAACCGGCACAGGCACCAGAAGTATCTTCGGGCATCAGTTAAGGTTTGATCTTAGCAAAGGCTTTCCCATGGTCACTACCAAAAAACTACACCTAAAATCTATTATTTACGAACTCTTGTGGTTCTTAAAAGGCGATACCAATGTAAAATACCTCCAGGAAAATGGGGTGCGGATTTGGAACGAATGGGCAGACGAAAATGGCGATTTGGGCCCTGTTTATGGCAAACAATGGCGAGATTGGAATGGCGAAGAAATTGACCAGATCAAAGAAATTATAGAAACCTTAAAAAAGAATCCTAACAGTCGTAGAATGTTGGTTTCGGCCTGGAACCCATCAGTTCTTCCAGATTCTTCTAAATCATTTCCAGAGAATGTAGCTAATGGAAAAGCCGCATTGCCGCCCTGTCACGCTTTTTTCCAATTCTATGTTGCCGATGGTAAACTTTCGCTTCAACTTTATCAAAGAAGTGCCGATGTATTTCTTGGGGTACCTTTTAATATTGCTTCGTATGCATTATTAACTATGATGATGGCACAGGTTTGTGGGTATGAACCGGGGGACTTTATTCATACATTTGGCGATGTTCATATATATAATAACCATATGGAGCAGGTAAAACTGCAACTTTCCCGAGAGCCCAGGGCGCTTCCAACTATGAGCCTTAACCCCGAAATAAAAAATATTTTTGATTTCGATTATAAAGATTTTAAATTAGAGAATTATAATCCGCACCCGGGTATTAAAGCCAAGGTTGCGGTGTAATCTATAATTATCTAATTAAAATTTTAAAATTTATGAAAAAGTTATTGCTTATCGCAAGTTTAGTAGTTGGAGGTTTAACCAGTGTTCAGGCCCAGCAAACTTCTCCGGTTTGGCCAGGCTGTGAAGACTCCGAAGACTTAAAAGCCTGTTTTAATCAAAAACTATCTCAACACGTAAGAGAAAATTATGAGTATCCTCAAACCGAAGACGGTGATTATGTGCGGGGAAAAGTAAAAATCTCTTTCACCATTACTGAAGAAGGAAAAGCAGTAGTAAAAAATGTAGAAGGATCTGAGCCAAAAGTAAATGCTGCAGCCAGAGAAATGATTGAAAAGATTCCTGATATGGAACCTGGAACCTTAAATGGCGAACCAGATGACCGCAATTTCACCGTCCCATTTAATTTCTAGAGAACAGCTCTACAACCACTAACAGCCCGAGCCATGAAAAAATTAATGTTCTGCTTCTTTTTATTAACCGGCACTTTTTTGTTTGCCCAAAACGACGTAGAAGTTAAAGGAAATACGGTTACGGTAAAGGAAAAGGCACCGGTTTGGCCGGGATGTGAATCTAGCGAAGATTCAAAAAAATGTTTCAATCAAAAATTGATGGAACATGTAAAGTCTAATTATAAATATCCTCGTAACAATAAGGGGGAATTTATAAGAGGAAAGGTGGTTGTAAAAATGCATATAGATGAAGAAGGTAAAACAGTAATCAATACTGTTAAGGGCGATAAAAAAGAAGTAATTGCTGCAGTAAAAGAAATGCTTAAAAAGATGCCTAAAATGAAACCAGGCACTCGTGGCGGAAAGCCTACAAAAATAAGCTACACCCTCCCTTTAAATCTATAGGGGTCTCATTATACTTTAACTTGGCGTTAACTAGCCTAAGTTTTAGACCGAAAGAAAAAATTGTAAATTTGAGTGATACCCAAAAAAGTATCACTCTTTTTTATGCAATCACAAGAACAATTACTCGACTTTTTTAATGAAACCAGGGCACAATCTGAACTGATTTGTTCCTTTTTGGAAACAGAAGATTATGTGGTGCAACCAATAGAAAATGTGTCGCCCCCAAAATGGCACCTTGGGCATACTACCTGGTTTTTTGAGGAATTTGTTTTAAAACCACACCTAAAAAATTATCAACTTTTCGATAAACATTCGGCTTACGTTTTTAATAGTTACTACGAAAGTGTAGGCGATAAAGTAATAAGGACCAATCGTGGTAATTTATCGCGACCAACGGTAGCCTGGGTTTATAAATACCGAAATTATGTTTCAAAAGCTATGGAACAATTTCTTCAGGAGAGCAGTATTTCTAAAGAGTTATGCGGCATAATTGAGATAGGTTGCCATCATGAGAAACAACACCAGGAACTCTTATTAACAGATATCAAGTATATTCTTGGAAACAACCCGCTATTTCCGGAATATAACGATCAGTTTAAAGAAAATCCCATCCAGGATTTTAAGCAGGAATGGATCTCAATTTCTAAAGGTGTTTATGAAATAGGCCATAAATCTGATGGCTTCTGTTATGATAACGAGCAGGGGGCTCATAAGGTCTACCTAAATGATTTTAAAATTTCAAATAAACTGGTAACCAATGCCGAGTTTATTGAATTCATTGCGTCGGGGGCTTATAAAGATGTGCTATTATGGCACGCCGAAGGCTGGGACTGGATTAATTCTAATAAAATTGAAGCTCCGTTTTACTGGCACAAAATAGATGGAGAATGGCATCAATACACTTTAAACGGACTTACAAAACTAATCCCGGAAGCTCCATTAAGTCATATTTCTTATTATGAAGCATTTGCTTTTGCGCAGTGGAAAGGTTTAAGATTACCCACAGAATTTGAATGGGAAACCGCACAAAAATATTTTAAATGGGGAGACCGCTGGGAATGGACAGAAAGTGCTTATTCACCCTACCCTAATTACACCAGGCCTGAAGGCGCATTGGGTGAATACAACGGAAAATTCATGGTAAACCAAAAAGTTTTACGAGGAGCTTCAGTTGCCACTTCCCAAAAGCATACACGCCACACATATCGCAATTTTTTTCATCCACATTTACGCTGGCAATTTACGGGATTAAGACTGGCCAAATAACCAAAAAACTAAATGAAAACCACACCCACTACATTCCAATCGGCGTTTGAAGAAGACGTTTACAAAGGCCTAACCAGTTTTCCGAAATATTTACTTTCCAAATATATTTACGACCAAAAAGGGGATAAACTTTTCCAGCAAATAATGGAAATGCCTGAATACTATCTTACTAACTGCGAGTTAAACATACTGAAACATCATAAAGCTGCTATTGCCGAAATATTTAATAAAGAAGGAGGATTTGACCTTATTGAATTAGGAGCAGGAGACGGAAAAAAAACCAAAATCCTCTTACAACATTTGGTAGCTAAAAAATACGATTTCAATTATCTACCTATAGATATTAGTCAGCATGTACTGGAAGAATTACGAGATTCTTTAAGGAATGAAATACCCGAAGTGAAGGTAAAAATTCAACAGGGCACCTATTTTAAAACCCTCGAAAATCTGGCCGATTATAACAATCGCCGTAAAGTAATCCTGGTGTTGGGCTCCAATATTGGGAATCTTTTACACGAAAACGCAATAAACTTTCTTCGTAATATTCAAAAAGCCATGAATTTTGAAGACCGGCTATTTATGGGCTTTGATCAGAAAAAAGATCCGCAAAAGATTTTAGACGCTTATAACGATAGGACCGGCATTACAGAGGCTTTCAACAAAAATTTACTGGCAAGAATAAATAGAGAATTAGACGCCAACTTTAATTTAGACAATTTTAAACACTGGGAAACCTACGACCCCGAAACCGGAACCGCAAAAAGCTATTTGGTAAGTAAAGCAAAGCAAAAAGTGACTATTAAAAAGCTGGAGCTAGAGGTATGTTTTGATGCGTGGGAAAGCATACACACCGAAATCTCCCAAAAATACGACGATGCCGTGGTAGCCTGGCTGGCGAAAGAAGCCGGTTTAGAGATTCAATCCAGTTTTCAAGACCAGGATAACTGGTTTAAAAACTATATATTCAGGAAAAAGCACTAAACCCCAAATTCCCTTAATTGTTTTAGGAGGAAATGCAGCTCCTCTTCAGTATTAAAATAGTGAAAACTTACGCGAACCCCACCACCCCTCATAGAAGTAATAATGTTTTTACTTTGTAAATGCCGGAATAGCTTTTCTCCTCCTTTAATATTAAAAATTGAAGAATGTATTTTTCTATTTACCACGCTTTCTTCCAGTAAATCCATTTTTGTGAATTCACTTTTAGCCTTGTTGCTTAAAGATTCAATTCTTGCGGAAATTTCTTTTATTCCAATTTTTTTAATCAATTTTAAGGCTTCAGCTAAGCTTCCGTAATTTAAGGTATCTTGATGCCCCGGTTCAAATTTCCCTATAAAATTACCTTCATGGGCTTTATATTTACCCCGTAAAGAGCCAAAACCTAAAGTTTTTGGACTAATCCTCTTTTCAATTTCTTTTTTTAAGAGCATAAAAGCATTGCCATAGCCGGCATTTAACCATTTATAAGTACTGCAAATAAGCACATCGAGCCCACTCTCCTCAAAATTAAATTCTTCGGTACCGCAATATTGGGTTGCGTCGGCAATAAATAAGGTATCAGGATATTCTTGTTTTAGTTTATTCACAAAACCAAGGTCTATTTTTATCCCGTTAAGATATTGTACAATACTAAAAGCAAAAAAATCGGGTTGTTCCTTTTTAAAGGCTTCAGCGATATTTTCTTCAAGGTTTTCGTTAATTTCGGCATATTCAATTTCAAAATTCCTGGATGTGACTGCCCAGTTTAATGACGGATAATCATTTTTAAGCAAGAGCGCTTTTGGGTGTTTATCCAGCCCCTCCAATAAAGTATTAATCCCAAAGGAAAAATTAGGAACCAAGGCCACCCGGGCCGGGGCACACTTAAAGACTTCGCCTACCAATTCACGGGTTTCGGTTAGTACTTCGGCTTGTTTTTCTTTAAATACACTGGCCCCAAGCAGAAAATCCAGGTCATGATTTTGCCTAAACTCCCAAACCGCTTCGGGCAATAAACCTGAAGCTGCGGTATTTAAGTAAGTGTATTGTTCCAATACCGGAAATCCTTTTCTTAAATTCTCCATAATCCTATGTAAATTGTTAACGAAAACTGTAAATTTGGTATAGACACTAAAGTACTTCTTATTATGTTTTCTAAAAAGAAAAACACTTCCAAACTCGATGCCGAGCAACGAGAACTCTATGAAAATGCGCGTAAACGTACGCTTCAAAAAAAGAGGTTATTTCAACACTTTATTATCTTTTTAATTGGTGCCGTTTTCCTTATTGTTTTAAATGTAGTGATTGGTTACAAAGAAAACTTTATGCCCCTTGGCTATAATTGGTTTGTTTGGGCAATTTTAATTTGGAGCTTTCTACTTTTAGCCCACGTTTTTAATGTTTTTATTACCAATAAATTTTTAGGAAAAGAATGGCAGGATAAACAAATGAGTAAATTAGTACAAAAACAAAAGGAAAAGATTGCAAAAATGCAAAAACAGGTAGAGCAGGATTTCCCTGCAAACCCTCCTTTGCATAAAAATACTGCTGAACCGGAGGTTAAACCTGAATTAAAAGCAGACAACGAGCGATTTAAACCAAAACCCAACCAGCCCGATAAACCGGATCAACCTTACAATACCTAAAACTATGATTACCATGATTGCCGCTGCTGCGGAAAATAATGCCCTGGGAAAAGACCAGGATTTAGTGTGGCACCTACCAGACGATTTTAAGCGTTTTAAGAAACTTACCACCGGGCACCATATTATTATGGGCAGGAAAACTTTTGAATCTTTTCCAAAACCGCTACCAAACCGTACACATATTGTAATTACACGCAATGATAATTATCTAAAAAAAGATGCTTTAATTACCTCTTCGTTAGAAAAGGCGCTTGAATTTGCTAAAATAGACCCCCAACCTTTTATTATTGGCGGCGGCGAAATTTATAAATTAGGGATGGAGGTAGCCGATAAAATAGAACTTACGCGTGTACACGGTACTTTTGAAGCTGATACCTTTTTTCCCGAAATAGATGAAAAAAAATGGAAGTTAATAGCCGAAGAGTTTCATCCTAAGGATGAGAAGCACGACTACGCCTTTACTTACCTAACCTATGTTAGAAGATAACATTCTCTTTAAAATAGCTGAAGAGCATAGTCTAAACAACGCCGAATTTAGCCGACTTACCGGCGGCGATATTAATGATGTTTATCTCATTACATTTAGTGAGAAAAAACAGGTAGTAAAACTAAATAATGCCGAAAAGTTTCCCGGTATGTTTGATGCTGAAAAAGCAGGCCTGGAAGCTCTTAAAAACACAAAAGTAATTGATGTTCCTGATGTTTTAGGAATTGGTAAAATTGAATCTTTTTCATATTTATTGTTGGAACACAAAGAAAGTGCTACCAAGTCATCTACTTTCTGGCAGGATTTTGGCCGGCAATTGGCAGCCTTGCATAAAACTACTGCCAAAGAATTCGGGTTTCACCGGGATAATTATATTGGCAGTCTTCCGCAACAAAATAATACTGCAGCTTCGGCAGCCGACTTTTATATTTCCCAGCGACTGGAACCTCAATTTAAACTGGCGAAAAATAATGGTTTTGACCTTGGTGCTACCGGTTCGTTTTTTAAAAACATTTCAACAATAATCCCCAATGAAAATCCTGCATTAATTCACGGCGATCTTTGGGGAGGCAATTACCTGGTTAATGGAAGCGGCGATCCCTGCCTTATAGATCCGGCCACTTCTTTTGCCCCCAGGGAAATGGACCTTTCTATGATGCAGCTTTTCGGCGGATTTGATAAGGAATTATTCAATAGCTACGAAAAAGAGTTTCCTTTAGAAGCAGGATTTAAAAAGCGTATCCCACTTTGGCAACTTTATTATTTATTGGTTCATCTCAATATTTTTGGTGCGGGATATAAGCCACAGGTTACCAGCATCATAAAGCAATACACTTAATTTTACAATTCTTAACAGGCCATATTATTCTTTTAGCACTTTCTTAGCGTAGATAACTTAATATACTCGTTAAATTCAACTTCCAACTTAAACTAAAAAATGATGAGTACAGAAAATTTGAATAAAGACGAGGCTTTAGACAAGATGAAAACCATGGTAAACAGCATAAAAACAGCCATGTTGGTTACAGATTTTGGTAACAAACCTCTAAGTGCCGTACCTATGACAACCAAAGAAGTAGATAAAGAAGGAAATATCTGGTTTTTTAGCAGGTTAGATAGTGATCATAATGGAGATATCGCAAAAGACGACGACGTACAACTCCTCTTTAGTGACACCTCAGATATGGAATTTATTAGCATTTATGGAAAGGCCAGTATTGAAACCAACAAAGGTGTTTTAAAAGAATTCTACGGAAAAATGGATGATGCCTGGTTTAATGGAGTTGACGACCCCAATTTAACGGCTATAAAAGTGGTTCCTCAAGAAGCTTATTTCTGGGATAACAAGCAAAACAAATTTGTAACTTTTTTAAAAATTGGGGCTGCGGCCATAACCGGTGATAAAAAAGAAATTGGGGAGAAAGGCAAATTGAACCTTTAAAAAATACCCGATTTTACAATTAAAAGACCTCCTGGCAATTCATTTGTTATGAGGTCTTTTTTATTATTTCTATTTTAGCCGAATCTAAATTGAAAAATTATGAAAGCATATATCTTCCCGGGTCAGGGAGCGCAATTTTCGGGAATGGGCTTAGACCTTTTTGAAAAATCTGCGAAAGCACAGGAACTTTTTAAGAAAGCCAATGCAATTTTAGGCTTTTCAATTACCGATATCATGTTTGAAGGCTCTGCTGAAGACCTCAAACAGACAAAAGTTACCCAACCGGCAGTTTTTTTACATTCGGTTATTTTAAGTAAAGTTTTGGGCGAAGATTTTAAACCAGACATGGTAGCAGGACATTCGCTAGGAGAACTTTCGGCACTGGTAGCAAATAACACGCTTTCTTTTGAAGATGGTTTAAAACTGGTTTACAAACGCGCTATGGCTATGCAGCAGGCTTGCGAATTAGAGCCATCTACTATGGCCGCTGTTTTAGGCCTGGAAGACGAGATAGTAGAAGCCGTTTGTGCTGAAACAGAAGGAACCGTTGTAGCTGCAAATTACAATTGCCCCGGGCAATTAGTGATTTCGGGAGATGTAAAAGCAGTAGAAGCCGCCTGCGAAACTTTAAAGGAACGCGGTGCAAAACGTGCTATGATCCTGCCTGTTGGAGGTGCCTTTCATTCTCCTTTAATGGAACCGGCCCGAAAAGAACTGGCTGCAGCTATAGAGAATACTACATTCAATACACCTACCTGTCCTATTTATCAAAACGTAAGCACGTTTGCAGTAACCGATCCCGAGGAAATAAAGAAAAACCTTGTTTTTCAATTAACAGCTCCGGTAAAATGGACGCAAAGTGTACAAAATATGATGCAAGACGGCGCCAGTAGCTTTACCGAAGTTGGCCCCGGAAAAGTATTGCAGGGTCTGGTTAAGAAAATAAACCGAAAAATGGAAACTGCTTCAGCTTCTATATAGGACTGAGAAATTTTATACATAAATAGTAACTTTTTAGTATTAATCGTCATCCTGAACTTGTTTCAGAGCCTGCTCCGAAATTTATTCGGAGATCTAACATCTTGGAAGCTGAAACAAGTTCAGCTTGACGAAAGAAGTTTTGCAACAAACTCATCTTCTATAGACCGAAGCAATTTCAAAAAATAAAAAATCCTGAAGCTATAAACTTCAGGATTTTTATTTTTATGTACTTCAAACGAAACTTTTCGACTCTGCCCGAAGCAACTAAGGAATTTACTTTTTATATATCTTTCCTTCTTTCATAACGAATTTTACATTTTTTAAAGTTTCTATATTTTGGGTAGGGTCCTCCTCTACAGCTATAATATCGGCATAAAAACCTTCAGCAATTTGGCCAATTTTATTCTCCATTTTTAAAATCATAGCCGGAGTAATTGTAGCACTCTGTATAGCTTCCATAGCCGGCATTCCGGCCTTGATCATATACACAAATTCCCGTGCGTTTTCTCCGTGTTTAAAAACACCTGCATCGGTGCCAAAAGCAATGCCAACGCCTCTTTTATACGCACGCTCAAACATTCCCTGAATTTCCGGACCTATTTCCCTGGCTTTCGGTACTACAAGTGCCGGATAGTAATTTTCAATCTCAGCGTTTTGGGTTACTTCTTTCCCGGCCGTAATGGTGGGCACCAAATAAGCATTATGCTTTTTCATCAAATCCATTGTTTCTTCGCTCATTTTGGTACCGTGCTCAATAGTTTTTACACCGGCCCTTATAGCCCGTTGCATTCCCTCATCGCCATGAGCGTGGGCTGCTACATGAAAATCATAATCATTAGCTGTTTTTACAATGGCTTTTATTTCTTCTTCGGTAAACTGCGGATTAGAGCTACTTTTCGCGACACTTAAAACCCCGCCGGTAGCCGTAATCTTTATTAAATCGGCTCCATTTTTATACCGCTGGCGTACTGCTTTCGCTGCATCTTCCTGACCATTTACCACACCTTCCTTTGGCCCCGGATTTCCTGTTAATTTTTTATTCATCCCGTTTGTAGGATCGGCGTGACCACCGGTTGTTGCAAGGGATTTTCCGGCAGTAAAAATTCTAGGCCCGGGCACTTTTCCTGCGTTAATAGCATCTCGAAGCGCAATATTTACACCGCTACCGCCTAATTCCCTAACCGTAGTAAAACCAGCCATTAAAGTTGTTTTAGCAAAACCTACCGAGTTAAATGCAGCATCGGCAGGATCGTTTACAAACCGCTCCATATATTTCTGCGGATTGGTTTCACTTTCCAGGTGAACATGCATATCTGTTAACCCGGGCAACACTGTCTTGTTCCGAAGATCGATTACAGAATCCTTCTCATTTTCTGGAGCTACAAATCCGTTCTCCACACTTTTAATCCTTTCTCCGGAAACGATAATGGTTTTCTCAGCTAAGACTTTTCCAGACCTGGTATCTACCAACTTCCCGGCCTGTATATATAAATCCTGGGCCTGAAGCCCGGCACACAGAAATATTCCGAAACAAAAGATTAAAAGTTTTTTCATACTTAAAAGTTTAAGTGTTTAAAAATTGCTTAATGGTTTCTGTAATATAGGAAATTTGTTCTTTATCCAGTTCGGTATGCATAGGCAATGCTAAAACTTCCTGTACCAATTGATTGGTCACCGGAAAGTCACTTTCATTATACCTCGAATCGGTATAAGCTTTTTGTTTATGCAACGGAATTGGGTAATAAATTCCAAAAGGAATTCCTTTCTCCTGAAGATGTTTTGCCAGGGCATCACGTTTTCCGTTCTTAATTTTCAGGGTATATTGATGATACACGTGGGTATCGCAATCGCCTTTCCTAACGGGAGTTTCTATATGCGCCTCGTCTTTAAAAGCATCATTGTAGCGATTTGCAGCTTCTTTACGAGCCTCGTTATAAACATCTAATTTTGGAAGTTTGGCACGCAAAACCGCAGCTTGCAAACTATCTAAACGAGAATTCACTCCTACTACATCGTGATGATAACGCTCGTACATTCCGTGGTTTACAATGCCTCGAATAGTATGTGCTAATTCATCGTTATTGGTAAAAATGGCTCCTCCATCTCCATAACAGCCAAGGTTTTTAGATGGAAAGAAGGAGGTGGCACCAATATGCCCTATTGCCCCTGTTTTATATGTCTTTCCATTTTTAGAATGATAATTTCCACCTATGGCTTGCGCATTATCTTCAATAACAAATAACTTATGTTCTTCTGCTATTTCCATAATTGCATCCATATTTGCCGGCTGGCCAAAAAGATGAACAGGAACAATAGCTTTAGTTTTAGGAGTTATTGCTTTTTTTATTGCTTCGGGATCTATATTAAACGTATCTGGCTCTACATCTACCAAAACCGGGGTAAGCTGAAGTAGGGCTATCACCTCTACAGTAGCCGCAAACGTAAAATCGGCAGTTATCACTTCATCCCCTGGTTTTAAACCAAGCCCCATCATGGCTATTTGAAGAGCATCGGTACCGTTTGCACATGGTATCACATTTTTTACCTGAAGGTAGTCTTCCAAATCTTTCTGAAATTGCTGAACTTGCGGACCATTAATAAACGCTGCATTTTCTATCACTTCCTGGAAAGAAGTATTCACCTGGTCTTTTATTCCCTCGTATTGACCCTTAAGATCAACCATTTGTATCTTTTTCATGTAAGTTTTTTGAGTAGCACGAAAATACAAAATAAGCTCCTATTGCCAATCAATTTTAATTAAAGACCTATTTTCGCATTAGAAACCACTTATTTTGAGAGCACTATATAACCTAACTACAAGCATTGCAAAGAGAGTACTTCCGCTGGCCACCAATTTTAATGAAAAATTAAAATTATTTACAGAAGGCCGAAAATCGGTTTTTACTGAACTGGAATCTAAAATTAATCCTAAGGATGATTATCTTTGGTTCCATGCTGCCTCCTTAGGTGAATTTGAACAAGCTTTGCCCATTATTGAAGAAGTAAAAAAGGATTTTCCGCACTTCAGGATTTTGATCACTTTTTTTTCCCCTTCGGGCTATGAAAATAAGAAAAACCACCCGCTGGCCGACATCATTACCTATCTCCCGTTAGACACACGGAATAATGCGAAACGCTTTTTAGCCCTTGTACAACCTAAAATGGCCTTTTTTATCAAATATGAAATCTGGCCAAATTTTTTATCAGAATTAAAAAGGCGAGGTGTTAGAACGCTATTAGTTTCAGGTGCTTTTAGGAAGAACCAGATCTATTTTAAAAGCTACGGAAGTTTTATGAGGAAGGCACTTTCAAATTTTGATCACTTTTTTGTTCAAAATAAAAGTTCTATGGACTTGCTGCAAAGCATTGGTTTCAATAATATTACGCTAAGTGGTGACACCAGGTTCGACCGTGTATCGAGACAAATTAAGCACAACAACAAACTTGATTTCGCCGAAGAGTTTATTAACAACACCCCCTGTTTGGTAGCGGGAAGTACCTGGCCTGAAGACGATGAGCTTATAATTCCGTTTATAAATACAACTTCAGAAAAACTTAAAGTGATTATTGCCCCCCACGAGATAAAGGAAGAAAAGCTAAAGGCCCTGGAAAAGAGAATCACAAAAAAATATATCAGATATTCTAAAAGAGAACATAAAGATTTAAAAAGCTACGATATATTAATATTAGATACTATTGGTCTTTTAGGAAAGGTATACAGTTATGCTGATATTGCTTATGTAGGTGGTGCCGCCGGTACTACGGGACTTCATAACATCCTTGAGCCTGCTACTTTTGGAACTCCTGTGGTAATAGGTAAAAACTATAAAAACTTTCCCGAAGCCATTAAACTTCGGCAATTAGCCGGATTGTTCGTGGCAGCCAGTTCTAACGAATTTTCTAACATAAGTAATAAACTAATTACCGACAGAAGTTTTAGGGAGAAAACAGGAATGATAGCCGGCCACTTCATCAACAGTAATACCGGGGCTACCCATAGCGTTATGAAATATCTAAAAAACCTACCTGATTTTGCTAAAGTTTCTTAAAAAAGAAATAAGCATAAAGTTTAAATTGTAATTTCGATCTACTAATCAAAAAAATAAAAACATGAAACGAGTATTTATTACAGGAATATTTTTGTTAGGTACCTTAAGCTTAACCTCTTGTAGGGAGACTGCAGAGGAAAAAACCGTGGTAAAGGAAGTTGAAGTTCAAAAAGAGGCACCAGAACCTGAAGAAAAGGAACAAAAAGGAATCTTAGAGCGTGCCGGTGAAAAAGTAGATAAAAAAGTTAACAAGGAGATTAACGAAGAGATAGACAAAATTGACGATAATTAATTTTACATCTTAAAAAGCTATTTATATCGACAAATTATTTATATTTTAAGAAAAATTTAATGTTATTTGTATCAACGATACAATTTTACCTCTGTAATTTTGTTCTTGAAAACTAGAAACAACCAAATTATGAAACGATCAATTTTAATGCTTGCCATGTTTTTCACCCTTAGTACAGCTTTCACTTCCTGCCGTGAAGTAAAGGAGGAAGAAGATGAAATGGAAATGGAGATGGAAGAAGAAATGGACGAAATGGATAATGATATGGACAATGTTGGAGAAGACATTGAAGACGCTGCCAACGACGTTGGAGATGCTGTAGAAAATGCAGCCAACGAAACCGGGGAAGCAGTAGAAGATGCTGCAAATGAAGTAGAAGATGAGGTAGAAGGTAATGACGACTATTAATTAACCAACATTTTAAAATAAAAAAGATGAAAAAGATAATTTTAATCCTGGCCATTAGTTTTAGTACTGCCGCAGTATTTACTTCTTGTAGAGAAGAAAAATCTGGAGTAGAACAGGCAGCAGACGATGTAGAAGATGCTGCTGAAGAGGCTGGTGAGGAAATTGAAGATGCCGTAGATTAGAGCATTTTTTTACAAGCTAACCAACCAATGGAAAAACCTTTTTGATACATATCAAAAAGGTTTTTTTTATTTATGCCTGTTTTTTAAAAGTTCGAAGCTCTCGTTTAAGATCTTCCATAGATTGTTTTAACTCTCTAAAAAGACCGCTTTCTGAAGGATTATCCAGATTAAAAGTAAGCTTTGAGTTTACCTGCCAAAGCTCCTGAATTTCATTTATATTCACTTCAATAGGAAGATATTCTTCATTTAAGGAGATCAATAATATCTTAGAAGAATCAGGTAATTTCTGTAGTTTTTTTACCAACACCGAGTCTTGTAAAACCACTACATAAATTTTATTGTTGCTGGCCTGGTCCAAATCGGGTACGGCTTTAGCCAAAACCCATTCATTAGGATAATAATTTGGAAGCATACTATCACCTTCAATTTGGAAGCCCCTGTAAGTAGCATTTCTAAATTCGGGCAATGGAATATCAAAAGCCGGTAATTGCTGATACCATTCTACATCCTGTACATTATGGGGGTAACCGGCCGCAGCCTTTTGATTTACCATGAGCATATTCTCATTATCTGAAGAATCTACGGTCACTACCTTGGGGCTAACATCGCCTTTACTAAGTTGTAAAAACTTTTGCCCACTTTGCCCAAAAAGCCACAATGGATTAACCCCAAACTGCCCAAGAAGTTCGGCCACCACTTTGCCCGAAAGCTTGGTACGACCCCGCTCAATATCGGCAGTAGAGTTTTTAATCCCTAAAAGATCGGCAAATTCAGATTGGGTAAAGTTATTTTCTTCCCTAATCTCTTTAAAATGTTTAATTTCAATAGAAGGTGGTTGGCCCATAATTATAATGTTTTAGGAATATATCCATTAAAACCCAAATTTATTGGATATATTCCGTATTTACAAAATTATATGCCTATTCTTTTTTCTGTAGAATTGCTTCTATCCTGGCAGTAAGATCTTCCACTTCAAAAGGTTTCGCAATAAAATCGTTGGCACCGGCCGATTTACATTTAGGGCCGGCATCATGTAATGCCGACATCATAAGCACCGGAGTTTGAGCTATTTTAGAGTTTTGCCTAATACCGGCACAAACATCGGTACCATCCACCCCTGAGATAAGCATATCTAATAAAACCAGGTCTATACTTTCTTGTTGAATTAATTCTTCTGCCAGTAGTGGCTTTTCGGTAACCATTACCTGGTAACCATAAAATTCCAGCAAGGTTTTTAGCATCTCCCCTATTCCTGAATCATCATCAACCACCAGAATTTTTGTAGTTTTTTCCATATTTAATAATTAAGAAGTAACGCAAGTAGTGTTCAAAATAAATGAAAATTCTGACCCCTCACCCAGCTTACTTTTAAGTTGTATTTCTCCGTTATGTCTTTCTATAATTTCGTTAGCCAAATATAAACCAATTCCAAAACCCGAGTAAGTTTCTTCCCGCTTAACTTCTACCCGATAGAATCTCCTAAAAATCTTTTTATAATTTTCTTCTCCTATTCCTATTCCAAAATCTTTAACACTTACCCTTACCTTATCTTTACCCTCTCCGGTAATTTTAAGAATTATATTCTGGCTCCCCGGAGAATATTTAATAGCATTCATTACAAAATTTATAATTACCTGCCCAATACGATCCCTATCTGCCATCACCCTAAACTGACTATCACTATCTAAGCTAATCTCGTGTTGGGTATTGGTATAATTAATATCCTGAATAGTTTCTTTAACCAATTCGTTTAAATTGAATTCTTCCTTTTTTAGTTCCAATTGATTTTCCCTAATCCTTGAAAGATCCAGTATTTCTGAAATTAAACGGGTTAACCTGGTTACCTGATGATTTATGCGCTCTAATGAAGGTTTTAGAGGGAGTTTTGAATCTTCTGCCGCCTCTTGTTTTTTGATTAAGGTTAACAAAAGCTGAACATAGCCTTTTATGGAGGTTACCGGTGTTTTTAACTCATGACTTACCATTTTTAAAAACTCTTCTTTCCGCTTTTCTTCTTCCTTAATCTTATTTATTTCGGTATTTACAGAAATCCACATTTTTATAGAACCGTCGTCTTCTTTTACCGCTTCACATCTACTTAGATGCCAAATATATTTCCCTTCTTTATTTTTAAGGCGCAATTGCATCTCCATATTACAACCGGTACTTAGACAATCTTGCCAGGCACGTAAAAACCCTCCTTTTTCATCGGGATGGATATATTGAAACCATCCCTTTTCTTTAAGCTTTGTAGTGTCATTTCCGGTAAAATCCAGCCAATTTTTATTGAAATAAATATCCACACCTTCCTTGTTGGATTTAGACACCATTCCGGGCATTAAATCGGCCATTTGCCTAAACTGAAATTCACTTTCCTTTAGCAATATTTTTGATGTAACAGATTCTGTTACATCTATCGCCATATTTAAAATTCCGTAAATCTTCCCGTTTTTGTCCCTTAAGGGTTTATAGGTAAAGTTGTAATAGCCGGTTTGCATTTTACCGTCTATCATTAAATCTACTTTGTCTTCTTTTCCCCAATATGTTTCCCCGGTATCCAAAACATTTCTAAGCAAACCTAAAAAAGGCTGTCCGTCCAGTTCGGGCAAGGCCTTATGCAATGGAGTACCGATAACCGACTTATCCTTGCCCCAAAGCTTGATCATAGCATCGTTGGCAAGATCTATACGCATTTCCCTTCCCGTATAAATAGCAGTAGCTACGGTAGCCTCTTTTACAATCCCCTGTAGCCGGTGATCTTTTTCCCTAACCAGGTCTTCCTTATTTTTTTCTTCATGGACATCTATTAAGGTACCTATCATACCTTCGTAATTGCCACTGGAATCAAATTTAGGGCCTGCCTTATCTAGCACCCATCTGTATTCTCCTTTTTTGTTGCGCAATCTAAAGCCTATACTATAGCCTTTTTTTTGCTCATGACCTTCCAGGAATGATAATTTAGTTTGTTCTCTATCTTCGGGATGAATGGCTTCCAACCACCCTAAACCTTCAGAAGTTTCCTTGTCCTGCCCGGTATAACTATACCAGTTTTTATTGAGGTAAACCGTTTGCCCTTTAGTATCGGAAATCCAAACAATTGCCGGGACAGCATCAATCACTTCCCGTAGGCGTTTTTCGCTATCTTCTACAGCTTTACGTGCCTCTACTTGCTCTGTAACGTCAATCACATGGGCGAAGATCCCATCTATTTTTCCTTTATGGTTTCTGGTGGGTTGGTATACAAAGTTTAGAAAAGAATTTTTAAATTTATCTTCATCTACTTTGAGTTGTACCTGGGTTTCCTTACCTATATAAGGTTCTCCTGTTTTGTATACTTCATCTAAAAGTTCTATAAAACCCTGGTTACCCACCTCCGGAATCGCTTCTTGCACAGTCTTACCAATAATATCCCTATGCCCTAGCAGTTTCATATAATTCTCATTGGCCACCTCAAAGACATGATTCGGCCCGCGTAATACACATATAGCAGCAGGAGTTTTTGATAGGATATTTTTAAAAATACGATTAAAAACAGCCTCCTGCTTGTCGGTTTTACTCATTTCCTTTAGCTTCCTAAAGCTAACCAAAAGTATATTCTGCGCATTAGGAGACTCCAGCAAAGAAATATTTACAGCAAACCTCTTTTTTCCTTTCTTATTAAGATCAATACTAAAAGTCTTCTCATTAATTGCCTCACCTGTTTTTAAGACCTCTTCAAGACTATTCCTAAAGTCAGGTATATCTAATTGCCCTTTGTTTAAGTGAAAAACCGAATCTCCATCCATGGCCTGCTCAATAAGCTTAAACCTATTCTTAAACCCGGTTGTAGCGCTTAAAACGCAAAAATTTTCATCTAAAACCAGCAACGGCTCCCTAATAGTTTGGGTAAGCTGTAAGGCATATTTAGTAAGGATATTTTTTTCTTTTTCAGAAAGCTCGTTGGTATGAGGTTTTACCATAAATATAAACTAGATTCTCGGTTAAGATTTGCTTATTTAAAGTTCTAAAATACTATTTTTCAGCAGCAATCCACCTCTCAATTTCTTATGAAAATCATAAAGTTATATTTTAGAGAACGAAAACCAATTTTATTGGCAAGAGGCTTTCTGCATAGTCTACTTTCTTCTAGCTAAATTTTGATTTTAGGCTTTATTCAACATATCTCCAGGTTTTTGATTGTTCACCGATTAAAAAACAATGCAGACGCTAACAATAGCCCCAAAGGCCTTTGGAAAAAGTAAGGAGTTTATTAAACTTTTTCAGTCTATTTATTGTTTACACCAATAAAAACTTAAAATCTTACTGAGACAAATACCCTCCATCTATAGGATAATAAGACCCGGTGGCAAAAGAAGACCTATCACTTGCCAACCATACAAAAAGTTGTGCAACCTCATCTGCTTCTCCCAAACGCCCAATAGGATGAACACTTACCAATTGCGCCAAAAGCTCCTTGTCCAACCCCTCCAATAATGGTGTTTTTATAAAAGCAGGTCCTACAGAATTTACCCGTATTCCTTTCGCCGAATATTCCAGTGCTGCCGATTTTGTTAAGCCAACAACCCCATGTTTGGCTGCCACATAAGCTGATGCATTTGCAAAACCTACACTTCCTAAAATAGAAGCTACATTAATAATACTTCCTTTGCCATTTTTAAGCATCGCAGGAATTTGATATCGCATTCCATAAAAAACCCCGGAAAGATTAATGCTTACTACTTTATCCCAGGCTTCAATTTCATATTCCCCAACAGGATTTTGAGGACCACCTATACCCGCATTGTTTATGGCAACATCCAGTTGCCCGAACTTTTTTACTGCCTGGGCTACGCTTTTTTCAGAATCTTCTGGCTTAGAGGTATCGGCTTTAAGAAATGCAGCTTCTCCTCCCGATTCCTCAATTTCAGTAACCAAGGCCTTTCCATCTTGTTCATTAATATCGGTTAAAAAAACTTTTGCCCCCTCTTTTGCAAAAAGTAAGGCTGTACTTTTTCCTATTCCCGATGCTGCGCCTGTTATAAGAGCTACTTTACCTTTTAATTCCATGACCTGAATATTTAATTAATAAGCTTAAATTTAAGCCTTTAACCAAGAAAAAAGTATGATGAAAATCAGGGAATAATATTTTAAGTAACTTACCTCACAGCAGGTCAACAAAACATTAAAGAAACTTTTTGTAATATCGAGGCAAAGCTCCAAACATTAAGCCTCGATTATCGAGTAATCTGAATTAAATTTAGCCAAGATGAAAAACTTAACCTATCTTTTCCTTTTCCTATGCAACTTAAGTATAAGCCTGGCCCAGGAAAAAGGACTTCCCAAAGATTTTGTTTATATCAAAGAACAAATCCCTAACATAAAGCTGGATATTAGGTATGCCGGAAGTAATAATTTTATTGGCAAGCCGGTGAATGCCTATTATAAACCGGTTGGCATTTTAACCAAAGTGGCTACTGAAGCACTAAAAAATGCCCAAGATGACCTGATGCAGGAAGGCTATTGCCTTAAAATTTTTGATGCCTACCGGCCACAAACCGCAGTAAACCATTTTATTGAATGGGCCAGACATCCAAAAGACACGCTCTCCAAAAATATATTTTACCCTGAAATTGCTAAAAAAGATTTATTTCAGTTGGGCTATATAGCCAGCAAATCGGGGCACTCCAGGGGCAGTACCGTAGACCTCACTATTATAGATATGAATACAGGAAAAGAACTGGATATGGGCAGCAAATATGATTTCTTCGGAGATATTTCCCACCATAATACCAATAAAATTAACAAAGAACAAAAAGCAAATCGTTTGTTGTTAAAACGAATTATGCTCAAAAATGGCTTCCGACCGTATTCCGAAGAATGGTGGCATTATACCCTTAGAAATGAGCCCTATCCTGAAACTTATTTTGATTTTCCCGTGCAATAGTTTTTGACGTCAGGGAAAACTTTAGAGGATAATACAAATGTTTGTTATTTTTCACAAACCTAAAAGCAAGCCTTTTTTTCAACTTTAAATCTTTACTAAATAGATTCTGAAATAATCGCGAAAGTTTATAGAACAAGTTAAGGTAAAAAAAATAAAACCCCGAAAAACCTTTATGCTTTTCGGGGTTTCTATTGATATTTAAAAAAATTAAGACTCTACCTCCAACGCAGCATCTATTCTGGCAATTAGATCATTCCAATGATATCTGGTAAGCGAATGATTTACCCCAGATTTTCTTCGGTTTATATCTTGCTTTAATGTTTGCATCTCACCACGCATCAATGGCAATATATCTGATTTTAATAAAGCTTCATTTCCTTCTGACTTCATTTTTTTGAGATAATTTGAAGCAATATCCACATAAGAACGTTGTAAATTACGGCGGTACGCATCAACATTTTTACGGCTATAAAGTTCGCTAAAAATGCCTTTTCGTAATTCTTGCATTAAATTAATAGCGGTATAAGCTTCATTTCCGTTTATCTCTTCATTTTCTATCATTCGGTTTAACCGGTCTTCATCCAACAAGCTTTTAAGGGCCCGGGTTTGTAAATTTTGTACTCGTTCTATAGCTCCTGAAGCTTCAATACGGTCTAATATTTCCTGGTTAAGCAACCATTTGGGCGTGCTAAAAGCCTCATCTACCAGGAACTCTACAGCTTCTTTCTGTTTTTGTTTAGGCACGTTTTTATAAACCACACCATCCTGATTTGAGGTTTTACGAGTTTCATAAATGCCCCCAACATTGGTTACCACGTGAGAAACATAACCTCTCCACATATAGGTTAATTCTCTATAAACCTCTTCCAAATCTTCATAGCCGTAGCCATCTTTAGAGGTCCACTCAATTAAGTTAGGCACCACTCTTTTAAGGTTCGCCAAGCCGTATTCACTGGCTTTTACCTGATCATCTCCCAGGCTTTCACGTTGGGATTGTGGATCTACTCCCCCATAACCGTTTCCAAACTCATACCAGGGGTTTCCTGCTTTTTCCAATATCCAGGCATCTAATTTTTCTTTCTCTGCTTCAGCCGATTTAGCTTCAGGCAAATACCGGTATCCCCAGTTGATGGCATATAAATCGTATGGCCCCATCATTCTTATATATCGCACGCCTTTATCTTCAGGTTGTGCCACATAATTTACACGCGCATAATCCATGATAGATGGAGTTAAACCATACTTTTGGGTAAATTCAGCCGACCTTAAAGAATCTGTAGGATAGGCTGAGCTCGCTTTCATATTATGCGGTAAACCGAGTGCATGCCCCACCTCGTGCGCAATTACCATACGCATCATTTCTCCAATTTCAGATTCGGGGGTATTTAAGGTTCTGGCATCTTCGGTTTGGGCACCGGCTTCAATCATAAACCGGTTACGATAAGAACGCAAGTGATTGTGGTACCAAATAATATCACTTTCTATAATCTCACCTGTACGCGGGTCGGTTACCGAAGGGCCAACGGCATTTCTTGTGGTACTGGCTACATATCGCACTACAGAATAGCGAACATCTTCGGGGCTAAACTCAGGATCTTCTTCTTTAGTAGGCGGATCCTTGGCAATAACCGCGTTTTTAAATCCTGCTTTTTCAAAAGCCACGTTCCAGTCTTCAATTCCTTGCTTAAAATAAGGCCTCCATTTTTTAGGGGTGGCAGGATCTAAATAATATACAATGGGTTTTACCGGCTCTACCAGCTCTCCACGTTTATATGCTTCAATATCTTTAGGTACTAATCGCCAACGCCTAATTAACTCATAATCATCGGCTTTTAATTCTTCCGAATTATAATTGTACTTATCTATAGTAAACCAGCCCACACGTGGGTCTGCAATTCTAGGCTGCATTTTATCGTCTGGCAACAATACCATAGATTGGTTCATCATCATAGAAATAGTCCCGGCCTGGTCCCTTGTTGGTGGTTCTTCGGCTTCGTAAGTCATCACGTGTTTCACCTCTATGTTTTTTGGATACGAATTTGCCGATTCTATATAAGATCTATTTTGATCTAGTCTTCTAACTTTATAACGTTTCCGAAGTGAAGACGAAAGCCCGTTAATGGCTTTTACTTCGTTTTCGAACAAATCGCCCACTTCAATTATCACACTTGTAGAGTCTGCATTATAAGTCTCAATTTTTGAACTAAATAAAATAGGGAAATAATTATTGGCTTGTACCGATTTGTAAATAGGTGATTCTTCATCACTCATATTTTCAAAGCTAATTACCTTAACATCTATATTACCCTTTCGTTTGGTCCAACGCACCACCTGCTCATTTACTTTAGAACCGGCATTTACATAGCCCCCACCATACCCATCGGGCACCCCGGCAATACGGCTTACCAAAAGCATATCTTTATCCAGTAAATCTAAAGGAATTTCGAAGTAGAGTTTATCGTCTACAAAATGTGTGGTAAAGAGACCTTCGTCTGATTTAGCCGAAGAAGGTATCACCTGATTATAAGATTTGAGGCCGTTGGTTGATTTTTTAGGTATGTTTTCGGCCGACTTATCCTTACCGCCAAAAAGAGATTTCTCACTTCCGCAACCAACTGCAAGCATTGCAGCCAGCCCCAGAACAGGTAGTTTTTTTATCATGAATTTTTATTTTGGCTTCAAGATACGGAAAGCTTACAAAAGCCTGAAATAATCGTAAGAGAAGAATTTAGATTGGCAACCAGCCTCAAGCTAAACTTGTTTTTCAGCTTCTAGCATAGTTAAAATATTCACATTTTAAATCTCCAAAAAAATTAGTACAAACTCTGAAACAAGTTTAGGATAATCTATAAAACTTTTCAAAATGGGCTTTCCTTACTCAGAGGAAGCCTCAGACTTACTTTTGGTTTGCATCCATCTATCCCAAAAAGTGAAGTAAAGTCCGAAATTGGTCTTAAACTCGGCGTGATGAAAATGATGATGGGTAGCCCCAATAAACAATTTACCGAAGCAGGTTTTCCTAAAAAATTTTGGATAGATTTCAATATCTAAATGATTTATTACACTACTAAATGTCATAAAGATTAGATAGAGACCAATAACAATTGGATGTACGGGTATCAGAAGTAACAACAGCGGGACTATTATGGCTTCTAATAGAGACTCCCAGGGGTGAAATGAAAAAGCCGTCCAGGGACTGGGCACCAGGCTATCGTGATGTACTTTATGAATTTTTCTAAAAACACCGGGCTTATGCATCCAACGGTGTATCCAGTAATAATAAGTTTCGTGCAGTAGAGAAAGCAAAATAAAACTTACCGGTAAATACCAAAGCCCATATTTTTCCAGGTCTAAGTAAATGGCAGTAAAGCCCCTTTGCCAAAGAAAATAGGTTACCGCACCAAAAAAGCCGAAAATTACAGAAGACCACATGCTCCAGTAGATCTCACTTTTTAACTGCCCTTTTCTAAAGCCACGTTTACTTAACCTTTTTGCACTAAACTTTTTATTTTTCAGCTTAAAGTAATACCAATAAAAAATCCCTGCAGCGACCAGATACCTGAGAAAAACCGCAGCAAAAAAGATGAGTACACATACAAGAAACAACCCCGGATTATTAATTTCAAAAAATATCATATTCCATTTAAAATATTATAGATAACATATTCCTCAATTAACCCTACCCGGTAAGCAAAACCTCTCTTAGCAATAATTTTACTTGAAGGATGCTTTTTTTTTTACTGATCGTCTAAGGTTACTGACTCTGGATTCGCACCTAATTTTTCTAAAAGTTCACCTACCTCTTCTGTCATTTTCGGCGGCCCACATACATAAAATTTTTCATTAAAATTATCTATATGTTTTTTTAAGAAGTCTTCATCTATATAAGCTTTGGTAAAATGAGTATCTTTTTGGTCGGTAATCACATAAGTTACATTTTTCCCCAGCATAGTATCTAATTCTTCTTTTAGAATAATGTCTTTATCGGTTTTATTAGAATAAAATAAAGTTATTCCGTCTAGCTTATTTTTTTCTTTAAGCTCGCGCAGCATCGCTATATATGGAGTTATTCCTGCTCCTCCGGCAATAATATATCCCGGCCCTTTATATTCTATGGCACCCCAGGTATCGCGAACAATTAATTCGTCTCCAGGTTTTAATTTACCTAATTGTTCAGTCACCCCATCATGATCTGGATAGATCTTAATCGTAAATTCCAAATAATCGTCTTCGTTTAAGCTGGTAAAGGTAAACGGCCTTTTTTCATCCTTCCACTCTTGCTTATTTATAGAAACTTCGGTGGCGTGACCCGGGGTAAACGTATAACCAGCAGGCTTTTCTACTATAAATTGTTTAACATCATGAGTTACAAGCTTCACTTCTTTAATCTTTACTATTTTTTCCATTTTTCATTATTTTAGTCTCTATTCTATAATTTATAGGTTTAAAAAAGCTGTTTCAAGAACTTTAACCTTCTTTAAAGATTTTACGATCAAGTTTTAAGGAAGATTTATAAGTCTGAATTCTATAAATACGTTAGAACTGAAGCCAGAAAACTAAGCGATAAAAACAATTGCTTATCTTCGGTATAAGTTTGAAAACTGCCAACTCATGAAGTCAATAACCCGCGTACATCAGATTTTTATTATTTGTTTCTTGCTGTTTTCAAGCATAGATATCCAGGCGCAATTCCCATTATCTAAAACACAAAATGAAGAGCAGGAAGCAAAGGAAACCCCTAAAGACCCCCTTGGTAGAAGAACGCCAAGAGGAGCGGTAAATGGTTTTATAGATGCAATGGCCGAGCTAAACTATAACAAAGCAGCTAAATACTTAAATTTTCCGGCGGGTATTTCTACCGAAAAAGAGAAAGAGCGAGTTATTAGGATTTTACAAGGTTTGTTTGACCAAAAAGGAAACATACAGTCTTATTACATAATTAGCAATGAAGAAAGTGGCAAATTAGATGATGATATAGATGCAAATTTGGATCAAATTGGTAGTGTAAAGGTTAATGGTGAGACCATACCTATTTTTTTAGAAAAATATGATGATGAAGCCGGCCATCCCATATGGCTTTTTTCCTCTAAAACTACCAGGGCTATTAGCTCGCTTAACCTGGAAAACCCTACATATATAGATGAAATAATGCCCGGTGTTTTAAAAAAGCACCTATGGGGCGGGGTTCCGGCCGGCCAATGGATAATTGCTGTAATACTTATTGCCATAAGCTATTTAATTTCGCGACTAATAGTTTCTGTCATTATATTTCTACTAAAGAAAATATGGAAAAAAGCAAGACATTCGCCAATTTCAGGAATCATTACTGCGCTGAAACTACCTGTAAAACTTTATATGGCGGTATGGATATTTGTATCTATTTCAAGAAACCTTGAACTTTCATTTATTCTAAGGCAGAAATTTAGCGCCATTACCATAACCATAGGGATTGCTGCTATTCTTATCCTTTTATGGAGATTATCTGATTTTATTGGAAAGATAACTCAGGAAAAAATGCTTTTACGCGGAAACCCTGCCGGGGTTTCTATAGTCCTATTTTTACAACGTGCAGCTAAAATAGCTATTGTAGCTTTTGGAATTATAGCAATTCTGGGGGCTATAGGTGTAGATGTAACCACCGGCCTCGCAGCATTGGGAATTGGTGGTATAGCACTGGCCCTTGGTGCACAAAAAACTATAGAAAACTTTGTAGGAAGTGTAACTTTAATAGCCGATAGGCCCATTAGAGTAGGTGATTTTTGTAAAGTGGGAGAAATTACCGGAACTATTGAAAAAATTGGGATTAGGTCTACACGAATTCGAACCCTGGATCGTACACTTATCACCATTCCCAATGGAGCTTTCTCATCAGACACCATAGAGAATTATGCCTATCGAGATAAATTTAGGTTCGCAAGCATTCTAAATTTCAGGTATGAAACTTCATCAGACCAATTGCGTTTTTTACTTACCGAATTACGAAAAACACTCTATTCACATCCAAAAGTTTATGAAGATCCGGCCAGGATTCGCTTTATAGGTTTTGGCGCACACTCTTTAGATATTGAAGTTTTTGCTTATTTAGAAGCACGCAGTTATGAAGAATTTCTGGAAATACGCGAAGACCTTATGCTTAGAATGATGGAAGTTGTAGACCGCAGCGGTACCGATTTTGCTTTCCCTTCACAAACTATTTATTTCGGAAAAGATCCCGGGCTTTCTAAAGAGAAGTCGGCCAGAGCCGAAGCTGAAGTTGAAAACTGGAGAAAAGAGCGCGAAATGCCGATACCGGAATTTACCAGGGAGCAAATTGATGCTCTTAGAAACCAATCAAGCTATCCGCCGAAAGGCTCGAGCACCGGAATTTAAAAGCAAAATCAATAAGCGAAATAAAGATTCCCTTTTTCAAAAAATATTAGGCTTACTTAAATAGAGGTAAAAATCTAGTATCTATAAAATGAGTAAAAACAGAAATAATTACCGGGGTCAAGAAGCTAAATGGCCACACCAAATCCCAATATCGGGCTGGATAGATATTGGGAAACGTGTATTTCGAGAGATGAAATTAGACCATATACAAATAATTTCAGCCGGGGTTGCCTTTTATTTCTTTCTTGCAATTTTCCCCACTATTGTAGCTGCTATTTCCATCTATAGCCTGGTTTTAGAACCTTCGCAAATTGAAGAACAGATTTCATACCTAAACCTTATTTTACCCGACCAGTCTTTTAATATGCTAACCGATTTCCTGGATCCTGTTTTAGAACGTTCTAAAAAAGAAATTGGTTGGGGGTTATTTATTAGTATTCTTATAAGTATTTGGAGTGCCAATAAAGGAACAAGTGCACTTTTGCAAGGTATTAATATTGCTTACGATGAAATTGATGGCCGGGGAATTATCATGAAAAATCTGCTAAGCCTGTTGTTTACCCTGGGAGGTTTAGTAATAGGACTCATTAGTTTATTAATTGTGATTTTCTTCCCGTTACTCATAAAAAACCTGGGCTTAACACCACAATTAGAAAACATGTTCAACTGGTTACGTTGGGTGTTTTTGGGACTTATTTTAATTTTTAATTTAAGTATGCTCTATAAAACTGCTCCATACAGAACAAATCCAAGATTTAGTTGGGTAAGCTGGGGTGCGGTAATTGGCTCCCTGGTTTGGCTGGCCGGCTCTATTTTATTTTCGTGGTATGTAGCCAATTTTGGAAGTTATGATGATCTCTACGGAAGTTTTGCTGCCGTAGCAATATTAATGTTGTGGTTATTTTTAACCGCTTTTATTGTATTAATGGGTGCTGAGATAAATTCAGAAATGGAACATCAAACCCGCCACGACACTACCATAGGAATGGAAAAACCAATGGGCGAAAGAAATGCCTGGCACGCCGATCATTGTGCGGTTGAAGATCCTGATGAGGATTGTTAAAAATCAAATAAGAGAAGATTGGCTGGCAGGAGTATTTTTTTTACTGCAGGCTGAAAAAATCATAATTTGAAATAACTGGATTCTAATGGAAATGAGAAAGCAGAATTAACCGTATTATTAACTCCTGCAAAGAATATGGTTTACCTACTCCTAAAATAGAAGAAGAGAATGATTTTATGAATATCGAAATCGTTCGCAAAAAGGAAACTCCAGTCAATCAATCGACCGAAAAACGACCGTTTACGAACGATTATGGACGATTAGCCCCTGAAAAGAAAAAAATTCTTCTTTATCTTTTAGATCACCAAACTATAAACAGAAGTACTGCCTCTCCATTGATCGAGGCTAAGTCAAGTAAAATTTCGGGAATTAAATGAAAAAGAGAAGAATTTAAAAGAGATCCAGGATTGGCAATCCTAAATACTTAAACAGATATACTGGTAGAGACCCAAACGAATTATTAGTAAATAAGCTTATTATCACTTTTTCCTATTTCAGCCCAAAACTTAACACCAAACAGGAACGAACTGAAACTTTTATACTTTTTAATGATGGTTCAGCTGTAGTGGGTTTAATATACAAGGCAAATAAAAACTAAGCGGTGACGTAGCAATTTTAACAAGTAAAACCGTAACGAAGTTAAAAAACCAAAGTCCTATAATAAATGACAAAAAATGAGAAGTAAAAAAACATGAAAATATTCATTGGTCTATTTTTAATAATAGGATTAATTTCCTGTAGTGATAATGAACTATCTACCATACAACCGTCAACCACTTTAATTGAAATGGAAGCAGAAGGTGGTGAAACAGAAATATCTTTTACTAATGGTAATTGGCAAATCGCAGAGGTCGTAAACCATAATAGTGATTATAGTATTTTCGGGAACATCTATTCCCAAGAAGGGGAAATGACTAAGGAAAATTCAGTGTTATCTTTAGAAGATCTGGGCAAAATCGAAGCTTTGTGGGATATTAAAGGTTTTGTTATAACCAGAAATACTCCTTCTTTGCTTGAAGTTATATTAAAAGAAAACAGTTCCGGGGAGGAATTTGGTTTTACTCTAGTTCTTAAATCAGGTGAAGAAGTCAAAGAGATTGAAGTATTTCAGAAAAAATCGCAGGGATACCGCTTTAATAGCATCATCTACACTTTAAATGAAGATGATGGTGATTCCCTTTTTGTTAGGAAGGGAACAACTTACACATTCGATGTACCAGAGTCCCAGGAGATTTCAATTTCCCCATATGGAGGGGTTGACACTCATATTCAATCGCATTTTAAAAGCCCTGAAGACGGTGCATTTATTTGGTTAAAGAATGATTCTTTAATGGTTGAAGTTCCCACAGACATTAATCAAAATGAAATTTACTTTAATGGCGAGGAAAGGTTGTATAGTGAGTACTCTTCGATAAACCCACACGGTTTTGAAGAAATGCAAAAAGTTGCAATTCCTAAAGGTCAATCTGCATTTCACATTGAACAGGAATGGCGAAAACGACAGGTTTCATATAGACTTAATTTAACTAATAACAGAACGGGTAACGAAAAAATCATTGAGGGAAAATGGATTGAGACTGCACCTACAGGTGAATATTCCATAAATTGGGATGATTAAAATCAACTTTATTACTGTTTTATAGGAATGGAAATGCAAAAGCAGTCAATGAAACCACGAAAATTCAAAAAGTACCTTGTAATAAATTCATGACATAATTTACTGAAATATAAGGCCAAAGAGAGTATGTCTTTAGATTACTGGAAAAAGTTTCACAAAGCTTACTACAAAAGAGAAATGAAGCCTTATGAAAGGGTTTTAGATAAGATTGTAGGGAATACTTCCAAACGGTATATTAATAAACGTAGTTGATGATTATACAGAATGTTGGCGTTGGCAAGTAAAATTAAAACTCAATTGTTAATTTGAACGATAAACCCACACATGAATAAAATCCTTTCAATCTTATTTTTCTCAATAAGTGCATTTACCTATTCTCAATCTAATATTAAAGGCAAAATAATAGATGCTGACACTAAATCAGAATTACCTTATGCCAATATCGGGATTCAAGGAACAAATATTGGAACCGTTTCGGATAAAAACGGAAATTTTAATCTTAATTTAAACAAGAAACTAAGATCAAGTGACACTTTACAATTTTCATTTCTTGGATATAAAAAGAAATTAATTCAAATATCTTCTTTGCGAAATAAAGAAAATGTAGTGAAAATGATACCGCAATCAGATAAACTTACAGAAGTTGTTATTCCGAGTAAAAAACCAAAAGAAAAAACAATTGGAAGGAACCATATTGGTACGGGAACATTATGGTTTAATTTTTATACTGCAGGTGAAGTACAAAATGACAAACTGGGTACAGAAGCAGGGATGAAATTTAATTTGAACGGTGACTATAGGCTTAAAAGTTTAAACTTTTATGTCGGAAGTAATCAATATAATTCTGTAAAGTTTAGGTTAAATGTATATCGATTAGATAATAATGAGCCTACTGAATTACTTAATAGAGAAGACATTATTTTTGATGTAGGAGATATTCAGTCAGATTGGTTTAAAGTTGATTTGGATACTTATGATATTTATCTAGAAGAAGAATTAGGTAGTTTCGCTGTTACTATACAATGGTTAGAAAGTAAAAAGAAGACTCCAGATAGTAAGTTTTTCGCGATTCCTTTAGGTATTAATCCTTTAGACACAAAATATTTCAGAGAAAAAGGAATGTCTAATTGGAATTCATCAAATCATAATTTGAGTTTTTACTTGGAAGTTGATCGTTATTAAGAAGGTATTTCAATTGATGAGGAGTAAATCTAATGAGGGAAAATAACATTAACCTCAGGATACCAAATTACACTGATGGCGGAATCAATATTAATCCTTCCCAATAATCTGCTGTATTGCCTGGTAGAATGTGCAAGATTTGAGGGAACTACAATGGATGTTTTCATCGATAAAAAGGAATATACCGGAGATATCTTTTCTATTCTGGAAAACACCCAAAATTTTATTCTGAACCATACTGGATCAAGAACATTTTCTGGTCATAAAAGCAGTTACTACCACGGCTTAATACTAAGCAAAAACTTTCCACAGGTTAGAGTCAGAATAGACTATAGGAAAATGGTGATAAAGAAATTATCCACCAAATCAATTACTGATTAATTTAGTATAAAAAATAATCCCAGTAAAATTCCTATAATAACCCCTACATTAATACCCAGGAAAAATTTTTTATTGTTCTTATTTATATAATCTCTAAGTTGTTTCATAGTATAATAATTGAACCTACTCTGTAGAAGATAATGATATAAAAAAAGTAAATCATGTAAAAATAGACAGTTTCAATAAGAGGTTGCCCTCAACGTAGCCCCACAAAACAAAAAAGCCTTGAAAATCAGATGATTAACAAGGCTTTAAGTACTCGGGACGGTAGTGTTTCCTTAAAATTTTAAGTTCATTTCCTATATCCACAAAAACCAGTATAAGCTTAGTAAAATCAACAGCTTCCGGCACTATATTGTCCCAGGTTAAATTGTTATGGATTGCGTAAAATTCTTTTATATTCTTCCTCGGGCGTACATTTTGCGTACAACAAAAATGAATATGTCTTATCTTTATAATTACTCAATAAATCCTTATGGCTACAATATATTTTCTTTACCGTTCCAAAAGGCAACAAGCTCCACTTACAGTACGCCTACAAGATAAGGATAATAATAACAAAAAGTTTCAATTTGAAGCTAAAACAGAGTTGGAGGTTCCAAAAGAGTATTGGAATACTACAAGGCATAAAAGGCGGGGTTTAGATGCAGTTGACAAAAGAAAAATAGCCGAAGTTAATTCAAAACTGTCCGAATTAGAAGACTTTCTTCTTTCTAAGTATAAGAAGCAAAAACCCAAACCTGAACAGAAAAATTGGCTTAAAGAAATTCTTTACATTTTTTACAATCCAGAGGAAGATGAACATGTGGATGATGGAATTAAAAGTGATTTAATAACAGATTGTATTCAAGAATTAATAGATAATGCTCATACCCGAGAAAATGCTCGAGGAGGCTTGGGAATCTCTTTAAGTAGGGTTAAATCCTATAAAAACCTTTTGAACGTTTTCAAAAAGTACCAAGGGGCTAAAAAGTATCGAGTGAAAGATGTAGATATCAAATTTGGTAGAAAATTTTTAGATTGGCTACTCAGTTCACAAAATTATTCTGAAGGTTACGCCAGAAAAAAAATTGATGATCTCAAGTCAGTCTGTGCAGATGCTGAAATAAATGGTTTAGAAGTTAGTCATCAACTTAAGAAGGTAAAAGGAGGAAAAACAAAAAATGACTTCATCATTTATTTAACTCCTGAAGAACTTCTTAAAATTGAAAAGGCCCAATTAGAATCTGATAGCCTTAAGAATGTTAGAAAATGGCTGTTATTGGGTTGCAATATTGGTCAAAGAGGAGGTGATCTACTTCGACTATCGAAAGATAATTTTATAACAAGAAAGGGCTTGGAACTAATTGAACTAAAACAACAGAAGACAGGCAAAAATGTTACTATACCTGTGCTTCCCACTACCAAAGAAATTTTAAAAGAAGGACTACCCTACCCAATAGCCCTTCAAAATTTTAATAACGATTTAAAAATTCTATGTAATACGGTTGGAATAAATTCGCTTACAGAAGGAGCAAAAATTGTTATGCTTGATGAAAACGGAGAAATACTTGAAAAAGATGAAAAAGGCCGTTATAAAAAGAAAGGCACAAAAAGGAAAATAACCGGCACTTTCCCCAAATACGAATTGATTACTTCTCACGTATGTCGAAGGACTTTTGCAACTAACCAATACGGTATCTTTCCAACACCATTATTAATGAGAATCACCGCACATAGCACGGAAAAAATGTTCTTAGGATATATAGGGAAATCTGCTATGGATAGTGCCCAGCAAATAGCTGACTTATACGAAAAACTGGCGGCTAAAAGTTGATTTTAGTTAAATGGGAATTATAATGAATCCAATCATATCGATCTAAAAGATGAAGCCGAAAAATATTGAATATAACCAGTTGCAGCTACCATTTTTAAAGCTATGTTCCTTAAAGCAATTCCTGGAAATCGATATCAATTCCGCATTTTACGATTTTTATTTTAAGAAAGCCCACGGAAGGTATTTTAAGGTCGATATGGAAATCTTTATGAGGGACCTGTATAAAGATATTCTAATCTTCATCAATAATTATAAAGTCATGCCTTACCAGGTCAAGGCCTATTTCAATACTACTTATAAAAGACCTCTACTCTATAAAGGAGTACCGTTACAGACAAAAGAAAAATACCACTTCCTATTATTTGAAGCTATTGTTCAGCAAATAACAGGAGTCTTAGCTGTCGATAAAAATTTACCGAGCTTACCCATACAAAGTCAACCCCATCTACTTGCTGAATATGATTTTATTCAAGCTTTTCATAATAAACTGGAGGAATTTCATCTTCCAGAGAAGGATAATATTATCACCGAATTTTTCACCTTCCATAATCCGCTACCACAATATTCCCAACAGGACACTTTAGATTTCAAAAAATCTATTCTCAGCCTTGATAAACATTATAAAGTAAATAGTATTTTACAAGAGCGGGAATTGAAAGATTTCCGCGAGGAAAATCGTATTAAATGGCTGGGTACTCCTCTCGAACTGGCCGAGTTAATTAAAGCACTTATCCAGGCTAAAAAAATTAATGGTGGATCCGAAAAAGAAGTATTTGATTTTTTTCAGCAACTATTAGATTTACCTTTTGACAAGCGTGAAAAACTTCAATCTATAAGAAAACGTTCCACAGACTTAACACCCTTAATTCACGAGCTGGAATTCCATTTGAAACAATGGATAAACCGATCTTAACTTAAGAAAAAGTTAAAGTTATGACGTACTAACGACATAGTATGCCAATGGTATGCCATGAAATTTTATTGATTTGCATTGTAAACCAAAAAACTCAATGTAATGAAAAAAGTTATCCAACTACACCAGACAACTCCTGAGGAATTAGTAAACGTTATTCTACTTGGAGTGAAGAAAGAAATTGAAATCCTTAAACAAGAATTTCGTCCAAAAGAACCGGAAGAATACCTCACAAGGACTGAAGTTTCTAAAATGCTTAAAATTGACCTTTCAACTGTACACCACTGGACCAAGCGGGGCAAACTGAAACCATATGGATTAGGACGACGTGTGTATTATAAGCGAAGCGAAATTGAACAGGCACTTATAGATTTAAGCCCGATCCATTAAAATCGATTTTTCAATCCACTTATAAATTTTATTCCTATGAACGGATATGAATTTTCAAGGGCGTGGTTTGATTTCAGTTTTAATCATCCCAACAAAGTTAAACCCGTACATACCGCTATTTACTTTTTTGCCATAGAACGTTGCAATAGGTTAGGTTGGAAAGAAACATTTGGCTTCCCTACTGATCTGGCTATGGAAGCTTTGGGAATTAAAAATTATAAAACTTATATCCGGGCGCTTGAAGACCTGGTTGACTGGGAATTTATTAAATGGGTCCAGAAAAGCAAAAACCAATACACCTCCAACATTATTGCTTTGGTAAAAAATACCAATGCACCGCCTAAAGCATTGGACAGAGCATTGCATAAAGCATTGCACACAGCAGTGTCTGAGCAATGCTCAAAGCAAGTCCGAAGCATTGCGAGTATAAATAAACAATTAAACCTTAAACTACAAAACCTTAAAACTTTAAATAAAAAAGAATTTCTAAAAGTTGATAAATCTGAAATTCCAGAAAACTATCTGGGCTATTTCAACTGGGCATTTAAATTTCAGCAACTCTTTTTAAAAAATTTAAAAAATAAAGGCGCACCAACAAAAAAAGTAGACCAGGCGGGATTCGAGGATTGTTTGACACCAATTCGATTGATGCTGGAAAAAGATGGTGTTTCAGAAGAACAACTTCAGCTTGCTTATGAGTTGCTAAATGGTTCTGAAGAATTCTGGAAAGGAATAATCCTAAGCACCCATAAACTCAGGGAGAAAATTGGACAGCTGATCGCCCAGGGCAATAAGCCGATGAGACTTAAAACAATGGACTTACAGGTTCAGCATAAAATTCAGAGTTATGACTAGCACCCAGTTTCCATATATATTATCAAAGTCAGTTGTAAAAAATAGGCAACCTGACTTTAAACGAACTCTGGTTAGCAAACACGTGTTTTGGAGTTTATTTCGCACTCAGTATCCCGAATTCGAAATAACACAAGAAAACCAACACGTAGTGTTCAGCATTTTCCGGTATTTCCTACAACAGCCTAATTTTAATGAGTTTGGTATCATAAAAAATAAACCAGGACTCGACAAAGGATTGTTGGTGTATGGAGGTTACGGCGTAGGAAAATCCACGCTTTTTGATGCCATTCATCACATTGGAAGAATAATTCTGGATCAGACCCGAAGTGCACAACTATGGTTCCCTCAGATTTCGACAGTTCATTTACTGACACGTTATTACGAATCGCAACAGAATAAAAACAGCAATTTTAAACTGGAAGATTATTATTACGGAAAACTGTACCTGGATGATGTGGGTAAAGAAAACAAGGCTTATAACCGGGAAGAGATTATCGGAAAATTGCTTTATGAAAGACACCGGCGAAGATTAAAAACTTTTGTGACTACCAATGAAAATCCATCAGCTATATCCGCCCGGTATGGACATCATATTGGAGACCGGTTGCCGGAAATGTTTAATATCATCAAATGGGAAGGGAAAAGCTGGCGAGAATGATTGGTAGTAAAAAGTCCTCACCACATTTTCCACGCCTTCGCAAAAGCTACAGCTTAGGAAAAAGAGGTTCGTCCAAAAAGAGGATCCGGAAGTAAGCCAAAAAAGAGTTTGATAGCCTGATTTTAGAAGCTCAGAACTAGAAAATGAATCAGGGAAATAAGATTACAGTTATTAACTTTTTTGACTTACCTCCTCAAGAGATTTTAGCCCTAAAAGAATCAAGGGGAAAGTAGTTAAAGAGGAATTTAGAAAATTTTAAAGCAGTTCCAGGGCTGATCAATAAGCACTTGATTCTAGTGATTTAATGATATGGAAAAGCTATTGGAATTTCAGAAGCGGAGTGGATGGAATTTGAATAGCAAGAGGGTAACCTGCTAAAGCAAGGTTACAATTTTTAAATTACTGATATTCAATTAATTATGGTTTTTAATATTTAAAACCCTGGTGCATAAATAATTAGAATCATTCGTTAGCTACTGTAAACAGGGGAATAATCTACTGTACAGAGTGGATACTTAGGAACCACCCTCTAACTTAAAACACTGTTATTCAGTGTTTTAAAAATTAATAAAAATACCTAATGAAATGATCGATGGAGCAAAAACCAGCTCTTTGGTCTGAAGAAGCCCAGCAGCAAAGAAAAAAATTACTGTAATGGAAACAAATAAAGATAGAAAAAGCCTGTTTTCTGCAATTAGTATTAATCGCATCACGGCAGCACGATTTCGTAAGTTTTCGAAAAATATAGGTCCCTCTCATTCGGAAAGCCTGGATGATATGATGGACTTTTTTGAAGTCACAAAGATTCATCCCAGGAGTCCAATTTTTAGGCACTATATTGGGCTATATAATTATGTAATTGGCCGATTGGATTTTATCGTTGCCCTGCTCAGGGAGCACGAAGAAAAATATCATAAGCCTACCTATAATATGCTTGCAGGACTTTTTGATAAAGCTGAAAAAATAGAGGCTAAAACAAGACCACTGGAGGAAACAAACATTAGAAGATTGACCAGGGAGGAATGGGAGCTGGAAGATGGAAAAGTTTCGCAGGAGGAATACAATTTGCTTAAAAATGCACGACAAAAGGATCGAAGGAAATTTTCAGAAATGATCTCAAAGATTATCAACGGGATAACTAAAGTAGAACCTACCTTTGGGAAGCCGTACTATAAAATAGATATTAATTTTACCGAACTAGATATTCTTAAAAGACGATATGAGGAATAGGTGACCTATTATCTAAATCGAATAACGCCCCTATGCTGTTTTTACTTTACGCTTAACTTCCCGTACGCTATAAAAACAGCATAGGATCCGGCGCAGGTTAGTTATGGTAGATATGGGGCTGGTAGAGTATTTCCAACTCTAGCTTTAGAAAGAATTATAAATCAAAAATTCACATTTCAAAAAGAAGACAGACTATTTTGTATCTGTTTACTTTAATGCATCAATTGACTTAACCTCAATTATTTACAAAAGAGTGCTTTTTATTTTAAAAGGCGGTTGCAACTGCTAGCCTTATTTACAGATTTCCACATAATTAAGTTTTTCGATTATCTTATATTTGGAAAAACTCTTATTATCCCGATACAGGTACTATTTAATAATTGTATTTTATAGTATTATAACAAGTTAGCCGTAATTTAAAAAATAAAATGTTCACAGATTATTCAAATAATTTAGATGCTAATTTTATTTATCATATCGAAAGCTTAGACGGATATAATGAATTTAATTTCTACAATATAATTAATGCATTTGGTCGCGTATTTTCGAATAATGTTGAATTTTATGATTGTTGGATTTATGAAATAGAGGATAGATGGTGTGTAGGTTTTTGGATAACTGGCAATTACCTTTTCAACAGTAATAACTTAATTCATAGTGATACCAAAATCATTAAAAACAAAATTGATTTTGGTCAATTTGGAAATGGGTTTCATTTCACGGGAAACACTCAAATAATTGAACAATTGTCAAATAGCAATTTAGATTATTCACTTGAACCTTTTAAAGAAAGGTACTACTATTCATTAAATTCTCTTAAGCTTAAAACTAAATTTTCGAAGGAAGTAGATTTATCTAAACAAGAAGATATTAAAGAATTGAGTATTCTTTATCAAAAATACTTTCATGAAGAATATGATGGTAAAAATGACAAAGATCTACAAACCACGACTGCAATGGTCGAAAGTTTACATTCTCGGAAATTAATTTATAGATTGAAACTTAAAGGAAAAATTGTTGGGTTTTGTACTATAATGAATTTTCTTCATCCAGAATTAAATATGATTGGAACCATATTTATCGATAAAAAGTTTAGGGCTAAAGGAAATGGAATTCATTTACTTTCTTTTGTAACAGAAAAAATCCACAAAGAAAGAATTAAAGTTTTTCTTATGACCACCAAAGAAAATATATCATCAAATAAAATGGTGGAAAAAATTGGATTCAAAAAACAATATAACCACTCAGACAGAATAATAAAAAACTACGGCTAACAATATAAAAAGATGCTTAAATGCGTCTCAAATCGAAACTCCCTGCTCGCTTGCTGCGCCTGATTGTCCGCAGGACAATCAAGCTTACCAGCACTGTTTTTATACGAGACGTTGGTATCAAGCTTTAAATAAAATTTCAATTGGAAAAAGAAGTTTATAAAGAAGAGATTCAAGAATTATCAAACGAAGACGAGAAAAAGATTTTTACTCAAAAAAATTATTTTCATGGCACGCCGGTGGTTTTTGAAGGCAGAGAAAATGATTATTATTACTTTAGAGAGAGTGTAAAATAAACTCTGTCTGAATTGAATTATTTATTAATTTCATTCATACAGAATTATGGCAACAAAAGAACAACAAGAATTCGAGAAAAAGGTGCTTGACCAGTTCATGTCAGGCAAAAGCCTTTTTGGTGCAGACGGTGCTTTTGCACCGATGCTCAAGAACGTTATTGAGAAGGCCCTTCAGGCAGAGATGGACTCTCATCTAAGTAGTGATGAACGCTCCAAAGGGAATAAACGCAATGGCAAGGGAAAGAAAAAGCTTAAAAGTGGCTTTGGCTCTTTTGACATTGAAACCCCTGAAGACCGTCAAAGTAGCTTCCAACCGGAACTGGTTAAAAAGCGACAGACGATTCTGGCTGATAATCTTTCAGAAAAAATTATCGGTCTTTATGGACTTGGAATGAGCTACCGTGACATCTCGGGTCATATCAAAGAAATGTACGATACCGATATTTCCCATACGGTTTTAAGCCAGATCACCGATCAGATCATTCCTGATATCAAAGCCTGGCAAAGTCGTCCTTTAGAACCCCTTTACTGTATTGTTTGGCTTGATGCCATGCATTATAAAGTTAAAGTGGATGGAAAGATTGCCCACAAAGCACTTTATAACATCCTGGGTATTACCAAAGAAGGGAAAAAGGAAATCCTGGGGATGTATATCTCTGAGAGCGAAGGTGCTAATTTCTGGCTACAGGTTTTAACCGACCTTCATAACCGTGGATTACAGGATATCTTAATAGCCTGTACAGATAATCTCAAAGGCTTTACACAAGCCATCTTAAGCGTTTATCCAAAGGCTCAGGTTCAGCTTTGTATTGTACACCAAATCCGTAATTCATTGAAGTATATTGCCTCTAAAGATCAAAAAGAGTTTATGAAAGACCTGAAAAAGGTCTATAGGGCTGTCACTAAAGATGTAGCCGAAGATGAGCTATTGAACCTGGAAGGGAAATGGGGTAATAAATATCCTGTAGTTATTGAAAGTTGGCAGCGTAACTGGGAACAGCTATCCCAGTATTTTGAGTATACAGAACCCATTAGGAAGATTATTTACACCACTAATGCCGTAGAGGGCTTCCATCGGCAAATCCGGAAAGTTACCAAAACCAAGGGTGCTTTCACCACTGATATGTCGCTGCTAAAGCTAGTCTACCTGGCCACACGAAACATTGAGAAGAAATGGACCGCTCCTTTGCATAATTGGAGCCTTACGATTCAGCAATTTTATATTAAATTTGGAGACCGGATACCGCTGGACATAAACGCCAATTCCTCTGGGGCTAGCCCCAGAGGAATTGAAACATCAGACAGAGTTTAATTTACAGACCC
>NZ_JAEHOK010000022.1 GCF_016236915.1 Salegentibacter maritimus | reverse complement strand
CTAATTTCATTTTTTCCGGATCCCAGTTTATAAATTCATTCTTTTTATAGCTTTCATTACATAATAAAGCCGGTGCGGCTGCACGGAACCCAAAAGCAGGATCTTGGGCTACCGAGCCATTTTCACGAATTGCCATAAAGAAATTGGCAAAATGGTCATAATGCGCTCCTTTGTAGCCATCTTCTGCCCGGTAAACGGTTTCTAAAGGTGGAACCAGTTTTTTACGATCTGGCCTGCCTGAATTTTCTTTTGCTTTTTCTGCCAGGAAAGGATCATCACTTCCTCCACCGGCATTACGCCTTAAGATAAGGTTATCCCAACCTATGTCCATAGAACCCTTACTTCCTACCAGTTTTAAGAAAGTACTTCCGCTGGTACCGTCAACAAAATTACAACGCAAGGAAAGGTTAAATGCCGGGTGTTGTTTTGTATCGGGGTAATCAAACATTCCTAAAAGTACATCCGGTACTTCACGCCCGTCATCCCAGTGGCGCAATCCACCGGTTGCCGCAATTTTATTGGGGCCATACGAATTGGTAATAAAATGAAGACTGGAGAATAAATGCACAAATAGGTCGCCGGCCATACCCGTACCGTAGTCAAGGTAATTTCTCCATCTAAAGAACCTTAAAGGGTCAAAAGGCATGTCTTTGCTTATAGAAGTATACTTCTCCCAATCTACGGTTTGGGTAGAGGCATCTTTGGGGATTGGATACTGCCAGGCACCCAAGGCCGAATTCCTGGCCCAAAAGCCTTCAGCATAATTAAGCGTTCCTATAGCACCAGCTGCCAATAGTTCTCTGGCCTTTTCATTACCCAAAGAAGACATTCCCTGGCTACCTACCATGTAGATTTTTCCAGATTTCTTCCAGGCTTTTATGATATCGTTTCCTTCTTCTACACTATGTACCATTGGTTTTTCACAGTACACGTGTTTACCTGCATTAAGCGCATCAACACTCATTTTTTTGTGCCAAAAATCGGGGGTGCCAATTATTACCGCGTCAATATCACTGCGGTTTAGCACTTCTTTATAATCTTTGGTAAGGAACAAACTGCTGCCCCAACGTTTTTTAGCATCTTCTAAACGCCCATCGTATAAATCACATACGGCCACAAGTTCTATATTCTCGTGTTTTAATGCCGTATTGGTATCGGCAACACCCATTCCCCCGGCGCCAATTAAAGCGATTTTAAGAACTTTGTTTGTTGAAGTTTTTGCAGCTCTATTCAATAAATTTACTTCTTTCGCTTCTGCAGCAAAACTGGACGGGATTACGGCCGCAGTTGCGCCCACTATTCCTAAATTCTTAATAAAGGAACGTCTGTTATTTTTCATTATTTAATAGTTAATTGATTAATTGATTTTCGGTATTATTATTCTTTGAAAATTATATCGAATTCAAAATTTTCGATATATACATAAGTAGGTTTCGAATTTATAGAAAAACTCTTTGAAATAAAAGATGTTGTTTTGTTTTCATACAAAATTTATCTTTTATATCAGTTTTTCTTCTTTTTTATAAAACAGGCCAATATTCTATCATTATTGGCCTGTAATTATCTTATTATTCTCGATTTAGAAAGCCAGTTTAGTACCCTGGGTTTTGGGTTAAGGTTGGCTCTCCATTTGAGTCTAAACTCAAATCTATTTGTGCTTGTGGAATAGGGTAGTATTCGCTTTTGCCCGAAATAAACTTACCGCCTCTAACATCGGTAGTTATTTTTCCCTGATAGTCGAAATAAGCGTTTAAGGTCTCTTCGGCAATTCCCCATCTTACCAGGTCAAAAAAGCGATGTCCTTCCATGGCTAATTCAAGTTTACGCTCAAAATAAATAGCCTCTAGCGCATCTTCTTTGGAAGAAAATTCAGAACTGGTATATAGGCCAATATTATAATTAGCTGCATTTTCTGCATCATTAAAACCAGTTAAGGGACTGTTTTCATCAATATACTTCTTTAAGAAACCTTGTGGGTTTGCAGCCCGCTCCCGAACTCGGTTTACATATTGCATGGCCAGATCTAAATTTCCGGTTTGTGCTTCAGCTTCAGCAGCCATTAATAAGACATCGGCAAAGCGAATAATATGAACATTAATTGCGGTACCTGGTGCCCATGAGCTTTGATCACTATATAAGTCTTGTGTGGCTTGCCAGTAAATATTCTTTTTTGGAGCATAAGGTCCACCGTAAGATTGGTCTCTTATCCAGGTAGCACCGGGATGGTGTCCCCAATCATGATATGGTATTCCACGACGGCCTACCGTCCAGTCCAGACGTGGATCTAAAGAGCCTGTATAAGGTGTGAACGATGCATCTGAAGCTACACCCATATCACTTTTTACAGGATTCTGGTTATAATTATCTAAATATGGTAAACCACTGCTTTCTTGCGTTTTATAAGAGTTTACTAAGTTTTGTGTGGGCTGATAAAAACCGCAGCATCTAAATGGGCTGTTATAAGGGAAATTAAGCATGCCCCCCTGGTTAGAATTTGTAATAGTGCTAGTACCATCATTGGCTACCATCTGTACATCAAAAACCGTTTCGGCGTTATTCTCGGTTTCGGCATCAAAGTTATCTTTAAATTCTGCAACAAGATCATACTTTTCCCCGGCCGAATTTGTGCCAGATTCAATTACTTGCGTGAATATTGTTGAAGCTTCAGGAAATTTTTCCTGGTATAGGTATGTTTTTCCAAGGTAAGCACGGGCCGCCCATTTATTAGCACGTCCAAATTCAGATTGAGTTCCAGGTAAATTATCGAATGCAAACTGAAAATCAGCTTCTATATTAGGCCAAATATCGGTATCATTGGGTTGCTTGGGATTCTCAGTGTTCTCATCTATCCAGGGAACCATATTAAACATCTTTTTTAACTCGAAGTAATAGTGCCCTCTTAAGAATCTTGCCTGCCCGGCTATGTTGTTTCTTTCGGCCTCACTGATGTCTTCTACGTTAGCCAATAATTTTAAAACATTATTGGTACGCGTAATTCCTTCATAAGCTGCGATCCATTTAGTATTGTAGAATCCGTTTGAAGGATTTGAAATAAATTTTACAATTTGGTCTATAGCGGGCTGATCTCCTCCAAAACTTCCTTTACTGGCTAAACCACCGGCAACGGCTCCATACACCCAGTTATCTGATGCAGACTCCCAGGGATTTCCTCCACCGAGGCCCTGCCCATCTAAGGCAGCGTAAGCACCAATTAGTAATTTTTCTACACCTTCTTTGTTGGCTACTACATCTTCACTTAATGAGCCCAATGCGGGTTGGTCTAAAAAGTCGTCACTACAAGACCCAAGACTTAGCGAAACCATAACCGCCAAAAATAAAAGGCTTAAAATTCTATATTTTTTCATAATTATTGTTTTTATCATTATAAACTAGCGTTAAGTCCAAATATCAATTGTCTTTGATTAGGGTAGGCACCTTCATCAATTCCAAAACTTACCGATTCTCCAGAAATTTCCGGATCAATACCAGAATAACCAGTGATAGTAAATGCATTAGCCATTTGTACATAAAATCTTAGCTTAGAAATTTTAATGGCATCTAACACAGAATTTGGCAAAGTATATCCTAGTTGGATTTGTTTAGCTCTTAGATAAGAACCATCTTCAACAAAATAAGAGTTGGGAACATCTGCCAAGCTAAATGAACCAACGGTTTGTTGAATAGGAGCACTTGCATTCATATTATCTGGTGTCCAGGAATCATAAAGAGCAGTAGAGCTCTTTGCACCATTAAAAGAACTGTAAAAATCGGTAAACCATTTAACATTGTTCCAAATATCGTTTCCTTGAGAGCCGTATAAGAACATACTAAAGTCCCAATTCTTGTATAAAAGTTCCAGGTTTAGTCCGTAGGTGAAGTCAGGATTTGGATTTCCGATAAATGTACGGTCTTCAGGGGTTATTTGGTTGTCTCCATTAGTATCTGCATAACGGAAACGCCCTACCGCCACATCAGATTGGTACGTAGTGTTTTGGTTACCTGTACTTTCTCTCGCTGCTGCATTGGCCTGGTCTATTTCTTCTTGTGTATCCCAGAAGCCATCTACTTTATAACCAAAAAACTGACTAACAGAGCCTCCTTCGGCATTTCTAATTATAGAACTACCATTAAATCGGCGACCTTCCAAATCAAAATAGTTTATACCATCGGCAATTTTAACAATTTCGTTATTATAACTTGTAAAAGTAACCGAAGTGTTAAATTGAAGGTCGTCAGAAAGCGTAAAATAAGTAGAAAGGTCTAAATCAATACCACTATTGGTCATTTGGCCAACATTCACATAAGGTACTGTAGCCGATCCAACGGTTGCCGGTAGATTGGGATTGTACAAAAGATCGTTTATATCTTTACGATAATAATCAACAGTTAGTTGCAGCGTGTTATTGAATAGGGTTGCATCTATACCAACATTTGCATTTATATTCTTTTCCCATTCAGCATCTGGATTTCCAATTCTTGATTGCTGGAAGCCTTCAGAAGTACTTGACTGACTTCCTGTAATTGCATAAAATGAGGTTTGATTATTACCGCCAAAGGTTGTAAATGAGTTGGCGGGATCTACGTTTATCTGATTACCCATTATACCATATCCGGCACGTACTTTAAGATCATCTATCCAATTAGATTCAAAGAAACTTTCATTACTTACGTTCCAACCGGCACTGGCAGCAGGGAACCAACCGTACTGTTCGTTTAAGAATCGTGATGACCCATCCCTTCTTATGGTTGCACCAAATAGGTAACGATCATCAAAGTTATAATCTACCCGGCCAAATACAGAAGAAAGCGCATTGGCATATTGTGAACTATAATTAGTTTGGGTTCCTGAACCGGTATCTAGCGTTACGTAATCTGGATCAAAAGAGAAATAGGATTGTGTAGTACCACCTACTTCACGGCCTTTGTTTTGATAAGCTTCTGTACCCAATACTGCGGTTAAATTGTGTAGATCTGCAAAAGTATTTTTATAGGTAAGTGTGTTGGTCCAGGTCCAGTTAAAATAGGTTTCAGCACCTTCGGTGTAAGAGTTTACCGAGTTGTTTTCAGCGTTTTCGTATGCTGGAAAAACAAAAGAGTTAAAACTATTTGAGAAATAATTTCCACCAAAAGTTGTTTTAAAAGTAAGACTTTCCAAAAAGTCTATTTCTGCAAAAATATTACCAAATAGCTTATTGGAAACTCCTCGGTTATTTCTCAATCTATCTAACATGGCTACCGGGTTAAAGGCATTACCCAAGCCCTGACCAAAAGAGCCTGCATAATTGCCTCTAATATCACGTACCGGGATAATAGGTTGTTGCCTAAAAGCCATTCCTATGGCGCTTCCTTCTGAAAGTGCACCAATTTGTGGATTTTCCCTAATGGCAAAACTTAAGTTTTCACCAACCCTAATATTATCTGTGATATTAAATACACTATTTACACGCATGGTGTAACGCTTCAGGTAAGTATTAGCCAGGGTTCCTTCTTGATCAAAATAATTAAGAGAAAATAAGAAACTTCCTTTTTCACTACCATTGCTAACCGAAAGGTTATGACTGGTAATTGGAGCAGAATTAAAAATCTCCTGAAACCAATTGGTTCCTTGCTTGTTTGCTTCTACAATTCGATAAAAATCATTTAGTTGAGCAGGATCGGTATAGTAAGGATCTACATTGTATAGAGATTCATCAACCGTATTAGCACCCACCGGGGCAATATAATTTGGTAAAACAGGTTGTGCACCATCTCCATATTGTGGATGATCTATAGCTACGTCTGGATTTGTATTTCTTATGGCTCTAAAAGTAAGATCGGCCATTTCCTGAGAAGAAAGTATATCCCATGGATTGCCTTTTTGAACCATTTGTGTGCCGTAGTAGGCATCGTAATTTACAGATAGTCTGCCTTTCCCTTTTTTAGTGGTAATAATAATAACTCCATTGGCAGCACGAGAACCATAGATAGAAGCAGAGGCAGCATCTTTAAGTACCTGCATACTTTCAATATCATTTGGGTTAATATTATCTATACTCCCAGTAGGGATACCATCTACAACATATAATGGCGTGTTGTTTCCAAATGTATTGGAGCCACGAATCTTTACCTGTGGGGCTTCACCTGGTTGGCCTCCACCTGTAATACTAACACCCGAAACCCTGCCTTGTAATTGACTGGTAACCTGTGCGTTGGGTTGTTGTACCATTTCATCTACTTTTACAACAGATACAGCACCGGTTAAATCTTGTTTACGTTGTGTTCCATAACCAACCACAACAACTTCTTCTAAAGCAGCTGCATCTTCTTCCAGAACAATATCGATTTCGTTACGACCGTTTACATTTACTTCTTTGGTAGCGTAACCAACATAACTAACCTGTAAAACGGCATCCTCAGGTACTTCAATAGAAAAATTTCCATCAAAATCACTCATAACACCATTAGAAGTGCCTTTTTCCAAAATATTAGCAGCGGGAATTGGCATTCCTGTTTTGGTTTCTGTGATAGTACCGGTAACCGTAATGGTTTCTTGAATATTGTTAGAAATTGGTGTAGCAACAGATTTTTTCGAATTATTGGTTAGAAAAATTTGTTTGCCATAAATTTCATATTTGGTGTCTGTACCTTTAAAAATTTGGTCTAGCACAGCAGGAACTTTTTCTTTATTTACCGTGATTTTTACCTTTCGTGATAGGTCTACATCTTTAATTTTATAAACAAAGTGGTATTCGGTTTGGCTTTCTATAAGGTCCAGTAAATACGACATTTCTGCGTCATCCAATTTTAGGGATACGGTTTTCTGCGAATAAGTGTTATTGGCGTGCAATCCAAAAAGACTTATTAGGAAACACAAAATGGTGAGTTTCATTTTCAAATTAAATTTAAACAAAGCAAGCAGCTTTGCTAGTCCATAAGGTGATTTTTTCATACTTTTAAAGCTTAAATATTTGGTTGATACTCGTTATTTAATCGGCCATATTTTGTAGCGGGGAATGCTCTAACATTCCCCGTTTTTGTGGCTAATTTTCTTGTTATAGTTATTAATTCATTTTATTTGTTTTTGGGTTAATAATAAATTTTTTATCACATTCTTGAGTGTATTCCAGTCCATAGGTTTTTTTAAAGTATTCCAGGATATTGAGAATAGATTCCTGGCCAAAACTGGCATTAAACTTCTCTTTAGCGATTGCTTTGTTTTTGTTTATAATGCTTACTCCAAAATGACGTTCCATTTTCTTCAATATATCTTCAAAACTCATATTTCTAAATACCATCCTTCCTTCCATCCAGGAAGTGTAGATAGATGGGTCTACTTCGCTAATTTTTAAATCACCAATGTGTTTCGTAGTAGAAGCTAGCTGTCCCGGTTTTAAAATTGATGGTTCTGCTTTATTTTGTTTTGTATGCAACTGTACAGCACCTTCTACTAATACTACAGCTGCGGTGGTGTCTTCTGGATAGGCTGAGACATTAAATTCGGTTCCTAAAACACCAATTTCGAGATTTTGGGCACTAACTTTAAAAGGACGATTTTGGTCTTTTGTTATTTTAAAAAAAGCTTCACCAATAAGAAATACCTCTCGTTTGTCATTTCTTGAGAAGTTTACAGGGTATTTTAAAGAAGAGCCCGCGTTCATAAAAACCAGACTCCCGTCTGATAATTGTACTTTAAAACGTTTACCGTTGGGAGTCTTTAAAGTGTTGTATTCAACTTTTGCTGAAGCCGATTCGTGTTTGTTGTATACCAATAGGTCTCCTCGCTGCCCACCTATCACTTTTCCATTAGGTTTTGTTAACTGAAAATTTCCTTTTTGCGATAATCCTGTAAGCGTACCATCTTCATGCTCCAGGATTATAGAATCTTCTGCAATTGGAACTTGATTTACCTCTTTTGGCTTTGTTAAATATAGAAATAGGGAGCCGCTTAAAACAGTAATAAAAATGGCAGCTATAGATGTAAACCAAACTTGCTGCTTTTTAGGTCTTTGTGGGAGGCTATATGTCTTTTGATGATAAATTCTATCTTCGATTTCGGCATAAAGCTTATCTTTTGATTTTCTACGCTCATTCTTTTCTAATACAATGTGCTTCAATACTTCTTTTGCTTCGGGAAGTGCCTGCTCCTTAGGATTTTTTTGGAAATAGCTTATTATTTGTTCTATTTCCTCTTCACTACAACGATTTCGTGAGAATTTAAACAGTAAGCTTTTTATGTATTTTTTTTGGTTCATTAAATAGTCGGGTTGTAGTTAGAATACAATTGAAAAGCTAAGGACTACTATTCAAGTTGTGAATTTTTTTAGATTTTCTTTAAAAATTCTTAACAAATAGAGGTTGAAGTCAAGTATAGTAGGGCTTAGGCTGAAATGTTAAAATTTAATAGTTTGATGAAATTATGACTGAAGATTGATGATTTTTTAATGGCACCGCCAAAGGAAATAATACCACGAGTCTTGCTTAGAAATTAAAAATTTGTTTCCAACGAATGCTTCGCGGGCTTGCTGCGCGGTAGTTTACTGAAAGTCGCTTTAATATATGGATATATCCAATAATTACACTTTTTATTTATTTTACTCTTAATGAGAAAATATTTAAAGAAAGCTGGTTCGAATATGGAAGTAGATATAATACTTTTAAGGAGATTCTCTAGCAATTCCACAGCAACGCCAATAAAAATGCTATATCGCCATGTAGGCTTAGAAATTCCCGAATATTCCCTAAAGCTTTGGTCATTTGATTTTTGACAGTATTTGCCGAAATATTTAACTCATCACTTATCTCTTCATAACTTTTCCCTTCTTCCCTCGACATTTTAAAGATTAGTTGACAGCGTGGCGGTAAAGAAGTGATGGCGCGTTCACTTAAGTTTTTATATTCTGCTTCAGTGAGGTTAATGTCTGTTGGTTTATGGGATTCTATACTTTCATAAAAAACCCTGTTCATCAATTCACGATCGTTAGCTGCTTTTTTTAAAAAATTAAAAGCCAGATTGCGGGCTATGGTAAAAATAAAGGCTTTAAAAGATTTTTTAGGCTTTAAAAGATGTTTGCTTACCCAAACTTTTATAAAAACATCCTGTACAATTTCTTCAGCTTGTACATCTATTTTCACTAAACTTTTTGCATAATAATATACGTCTTCCTGATATCTATTAAAGAGTACCTGAAAGGACGCTTCATCCCCAGATTTTAAATGTTCTACTAAAACATGATCGCTATTATTTTCAATTTTAAACATATTTGCGCCCAAGGTGATTATGTTTATTAAAAGTTTGTTTAATTAGCTTTATGTTATTTAAATGATAGTTGCTTGCGAATTCCGTCAGAATATCAGATAATTTTTTAAATATAAATTAAATTAATGTAATTTATTTGAATTATCTAGATCTTTTTGTAAAAAATTATAAAAGTTTAGCTGGGAATGGAGAAAATTGGTTTTTAGAAGGTGTGTTTTGTAGTTTTAGGAGAGTTTATAAGTATCTGTTAGCAAAATGAATAAAAAATTACTGCTTCCTGGAGATTTTATAAAGATTCGTCAATGCAAATTAAACGGTTGCCAATTTCACTAATAACTAAAATTTGAATTTCTTTCCAGGTGCTTCCTAATTATGATAAAAACTATTAGTTTCTACTTATCTTTGTTATAGAAACCATTTGAAGATGATACAGGAAAGTATTTCTATAGAAGAAAAGTTAAATGAACGTATAAAGGAACTCTCCTGTCTTTATCAGGTTTCTACGGCTATTAGAGAATATAACGGCTCTTACCAAGATACCTTAGGGACTATTGTACAAATTTTAAAAAATGCCTGGCGATTCCCAGAGCTTGCTACTGTGGAGATTCAATATGAAGATTGCCACTTAACTTCAAATCCAATTCCCTTAAAAGCTTACTCTCAAAAGAGTATTATTCAAACTTCCGAAAAACCAATGGGCTTTATTAAGGTTCATTATCCGGCTTCAGATTTGTCTAAAGCGCATTTTTTGGTAGAAGAGCAACGTTTGCTAGATAAGATCGCCTATGAGATTGCTTTATTTTTTGAACGCCAAACTATAAAAACCCAGGAAGAACTTTTAAAGAAAACAGCGCAAAGAAACGATCGTTTATCTATTTTAGGGGAAATTACCGCGGGGATAGCCCATGAATTAAATACTCCTTTGGGGAATATTCTTGGTTTCGCCGAATTTATAGAGGAAAAAAGCAAGGGGGCACAAATAAAAAGAGACGCACAAAAAATTATAAAATCGGCTATGTACTCCAGGGAAGTAGTGAAGAAACTTATGTTCTTCTCGTGTGATATGCCCCAGGATATTAAACAAATTGAAGTTAAACCGGTAATTAGTCAGGCGCTTTCTTTATTGAAACCTAATTTTAAAAAAGCGAATATAAAGTTTGAATTTCTTATTGACGATCCCGGTTTAAAGGCGCAGGTAGATCCTATACAATTAACCCAGGTTTTCTTTAACCTGGTAATTAATGCTATTTATTATTCTCCTGAAAATTCGAAAATTGTGATTGCTATTCATAATACGAAAACACACTATACCATTGAAATTGCCGATACGGGAAAAGGGATAGATCCAGAAGTAAAAGATAAGATATTTGAACCTTTTTCCACTACCAAACCTTTGGGAGAAGGTTCTGGTCTTGGCTTAAGCGTAGTACACGGAATTATAAAAAGCCATAGGGGTGAAATTAGTATTGCTGATAATGTGCCAAATGGAACCATCTTTAAAGTTCAATTACCATTGAAATTCTAATATGTCTATACGTAAAGAAAACTTATTAATAGTTGATGACGACTACGATATGCTGGAGATCCTGGACAGGCATCTTGAGCAGGAAAATTATCATACCTATAAAGCAGGATCTGTATTAGAAGCAATAGATATTTTAAAGCATAGTGAGATTGATTTACTGATAACCGACTTGCAAATGCCTGGAATGAATGGGATGGAACTGGTAAAATATGTAGATGACCACTATACTGAAATCCCAAAACTTGTAATTACGGGATTTCCTTCTATTGATAATGCCCTCACAGCCATAAAATCTGGTGCTTTAGAGTATTTACCAAAACCTTTTACAAAAAACGAATTACTTACTTCAGTTAAAAATTCACTTATTAACCGGGCTTCAAAAGCCCCAAAATCCAGTCTGGCAACAGGTGCGAGAAATAATTATGCGGGGATGATTGGAACTTCAGCTAAATTTGAAGAACTGGTTGATGTTATTGAAAGAGTGAAAAATAATCGTGCTACTATTTTAATAAGAGGGGAGAGTGGTACGGGAAAAGAGCTGGTTGCGAAGGCTATTCATTATAAGGGTTCTTTTGCCAGCAATCCTTTTGTGGCTGTTAATTGTGGTGCTATACCAGAAAACTTGTTAGAATCAGAATTGTTTGGCTCTGTTAAGGGGGCTTATACCGGTGCTTCAGAAACACGCGAAGGATATTTTCAGGAAGCTAATGGAGGGACTATTTTTTTAGATGAAATAGGTACAGCATCATTAGCCGTACAGGTTAGGTTGTTACGTGTACTTCAGGAAAAGGAGGTTAGGAAAATTGGCGATAGAAAATCAGAAAAACTTCAGGTTCGGGTTATTGCCGCAACAAATATAGAGTTGCGGGAAATGGTAGAAAAAGGAACTTTTAGGGAAGATTTATATTATAGGTTAAATGTAGTGGAGATCCTAACTCCTCCTCTAAGGGAGAGAAAAGAAGACATTGTACCACTAGCCAAAACTTTTTTGGAGAAGTACCAGCGTGATTATGGTAAAAGCAATTTAACCTTATCTAAAAAGGCAGTCGAAATTTTAAACCGCTACACCTGGCCCGGCAATATTAGGGAACTTGAAAATGTAATACAAAGGGCCATTATTATGTGTGAGCATGAAATTTTACCACAAGATTTACCGGCTTCCATAAAATATAAAATTCCTAATGTAGATGAGGAGTTAATGGCCTTAAAAGAGGTAGAAAAAAAACACATTCTAAAAGTACTTGCAGCGGTAGACCAAAATAAATCCAAGGCTGCAGAAATTCTTCAAATAGACCGTAAAACTTTACGGGAAAAGATTAAATAAAGCTCTGGGTAGTTTTCTCCCGTTCGGGGAGTTTCTTTTCATCCTTAAGAAATTAAATAATTATTTTTTATTTTCTAATACACTCAAAATCAATACATTGATATTTATTAGCCTGTTGTAGAATTAATTGGGCACAGCTTTAGCTTTAGTACCCTGCAAAATGCAGATTCTATGAATATAGCTGAAATGGAACGACCGGCAATTTTGGAAGAAAGTGGAAAGGAGATACAGCAGGCAGGTAGTGAGCTCTTTAAAACGCTTTGTTTTAATTGCGATTTGAGGCACCAGTGTACCTGGAAGGAAAACAGAAAGATGTATTGTGAACATTTCCAATAAACTATAAATATGATTGCTACAAAAAAAAATAAACAGAGTATGTATGATACGGTTATGAAACAGTTTAATAAAACTGCCGGTATCATAGATTTAAATCCAAACATTAAAAAAATACTGGAAATAACCAACAACGAGATTGTGGTTCATTTTCCTGTAAAAATGGATAACGGTAAAGTAGAGGTTTTTACCGGTTACAGGGTGCAGCATAATAATGCTTTAGGCCCTTATAAGGGAGGCTTGCGTTACCACCCAACGGTAGATGTGGATGCTGCCAAGGCACTTGCCATGTGGATGACCTGGAAAACTTCTTTGGCCGGTTTGCCTTACGGGGGAGCTAAGGGTGGAATTCAATTAGATCCCAGAGATTATTCTGATGCCGAACTAGAGAGAATAACACGTAGGTTTACGTATGCATTAGGAGAAAATATTGGGCCGGAACATGATATTCCAGCACCCGATGTAAATACCAACGCACAGACCATGGCCTGGATTGCAGATACTTATATGTCTACAATTTCAACCTCAGAACGTTCTCAAAACCAACATGTGGTAACGGGAAAACCTGTAGGATCTGGTGGTTTGGAAGGTCGTGATCGCGCAACCGGTTTTGGTGTTTATTTAACTACTAAAGAGCTCGTAAAATCTCGAGGAGAATCATTAAAAGATAAAACCTTTATCGTTCAGGGTTTTGGTAATGTGGGCTATTGGGCTTCAAAATTTTTAATAGCCGATGGAGCAAAAATGATTGCTGTACAGGATGCCCATGCTACTATATTTGATGAAGATGGCATTTCTGTAGACAAATTATTTGAACACTCAAGCCCTAGAAAAGGTTCTATTAAAGGTTTTGAAGATGCCAGGGAAATCGAACCAGCCAATTTCTTCGGGCTAGAATGTGATATTTTAATTCCGGCCGCCCTTGGGAATCAAATTACAGGAGATAATGCCTATAAAATACAGGCCTCTATAGTTGCCGAAGGAGCTAATGGCCCTACAAACGAAGAGGGAGAAGCCATATTGTTAGAAAAAGGTATTACTATTATTCCAGATATCTTATGTAATTCTGGTGGGGTAATAGGTAGTTATTTTGAATGGCTACAGAATAGAAATGGAGAGCTTTGGGAACTGGAAGAAGTGATGCAAAAATTAGAAAAGAAATTGCTTCAGGTATTTAAAAAAGTTGAAAGAGCAGTTGAAGAAAGAGATACAGATTGGCGTACGGCCGCTTATATTTTAGCAATTTCAAGAATAGAGACCGCTTATAACCAACGTGGTATATTTCCTTAATTAATTGTAGCAGAGAAAATGAAATATGATGTTATTATAATTGAAAAGGTAGAGTATGAGCTTTTAAAACGAATTGTTTCAATGGCGCATTACTACAAAGATAGTACTTATCGTGCATCTATAGAAAAACTAAAGAATGAACTGGAGCTAGCCAAAATTGTAAGTGAAAAAAATATGCCCAAAGATGTGGTGCGATTTAATTCCAAGGTAGAAATCGCTACTCCGTTTAGTGTAAATAAAACCTATCAAATCGTTACTCCAGATCAAAGTAATATAAAAGAAAATAAAATTTCAATTCTGGCACCTATGGGCTTGGCCTTATTTGGCTATGCAGAAGGAGATGAAGTAGAATGGGAGTTTCCTACCGGTAAGAATTCCATCAAAATTATTGGAGTTGAACAAATACCAAAGGAAATAAAAATATAAAAATAGTGGAAAATGAATGAAAAGTTTCAGGAACATTATGGTGAAGAAGAAATACAAATTTTAAGCATACAATCTGAAGCAGAGGATTGGGAAGATAATTTGATTTTTATAAGCGAGGAAATTAATTTCTTTGGAAACATATTAGAATCGGGAAAGAGCAGTTTGAATATTGATATAAACTCTGAAGATGCTTCTTACCTTAAAGAACAACTTGACTTATTAAATAAAGCTAATGAACATCATTTAACTGCATTTTTTGATTATAAAAATAAGCTGGAAGGTTTAAAGGAGTGCGATGATGTACAATGCGAAAACTTTTATTTAAAAGATCATTTAATTTTCAAGAATTCACTGCGAAAACATTTTAAAGATTTACGGAAACTGAAGCTTCTAATCTTTAAATTTCTAAAAGTTAGTTTCAACTGATTTTAAATTTGACTGTGTTTGGTTGACTAATTTGGGGCGGTTTTTAATCGCCCCTTTTTTATGGTTAAAAAAACTATGGAGGAATAATAGAACAGAAAAAACTCACAGTACCGCTAGCAGACTGGAGCACTTGTAACCTAAAAACAAAAAACCCCGTAAATCCTAGGATTTCGGGGTTTTTGATTGAGTTTGGTACTCAAAAAGTGGAGTCGGAGGGAACGACCTAATTATTATTGTTATAGTGTTTACAGTACCTCCGATATGGTCATAAATTATTGGTCACCGGATTGGTCTCGTTTTAACAAAACTTAACTTTTTAAATGAAAAATAGTATATTTTTTAGTGCTTTTTGATTTATTAGTATTCATTATTTAAAGAAAAAATAACCATAATCGACTAGTATTGCGAACGGAGGCAACTTAGGGCCAAACGATCTCCGGGAGTACTTAGATTATCGGGAGATTCCAGACAATTAGATCAATATACCGGGAAAGCTCAATAGCATTTTTGAGCAGAAACAATATTTATATAAATTGAGCAGAAATTAGCAATAATATTCGATTATAGAGTATGAAAAGCTCGAACCTAAGAGGATGGAATCAAGCTATAAAACTAATTCTTTGCAATTCGGGCCTCGGTTTATATCCACCTAATTATTGTCCTGGCATGTAAGTAGAACTAATTTCACTATTTAGCAAAACAAGAGTGATAGCATTAGTCTTTTACCAATTGTGTTAGGCATTTTAGCTTCAGTATAACTATAATCGCTAATTACTAGTGTTTAGAAGTAAGCCGTTAGATACTTGGTTATAAAAAAACCTGCAACACTTAAGGTTGCAGGTTTTTTAAGTAAAAGCGTTCAAATTATTTCAGCATCTTGTATAATTTTTCGGATGCTTTATTAGAGGATGCAGGATTTTGTCCGGTAATTAAATTTCCATCTTCAAGCACGTGCTCTTCCCAGTCTCCAGATTTGGAATAAATGCCACCGTTTTCTTTCAGCATATCTTCCACTAAAAAGGGGACAACTTCGGTTAGTTGCACCGCTTTCTCTTCAGTGTTAGTGAAACCAGTAACTTTTCTTCCTTTTATTAAGGGTTCTCCGTTTTCATTTTTTACCTTTTTAAGCGCAGCAGGTGCGTGACATACAAAACCTAATGGTTTTTTCTGCCTGTTAAAAGCCTCTATCAATGCTATAGAAGTCTTATCGTCTGCAAGATCCCAAAGGGGACCATGACCACCGGGGTAGAATACAGCGTCAAATTCTTCAGTTTTAATGGTATCTAACTTTATGGTATTTTCAATTATATTTTGAGTTTCAGCATCTTTGTAAAAACGCTTTGTATCCTCAGTTTGTGCATCTTCACTTTCACTGTTTGGATCAATAGGGGCCTTACCTCCTTTGGGTGTAGCTACCGAAACATTAACTCCTTTGTCTACTAAGTTGTAATATGGTGCTGCAAACTCTTCAATCCAAAATCCTGTTTTTTTACCTGTGTCTCCCAATTTGTCGTGAGAGGTTAATACAAATAGTACTTTCATATCTTTAATTTTTTTCTTGTTCGATTAAGTATTTGAAATTTCTTAACTACCTACTGCTTTTTCAATTGGAGTCTCACCATCAAGAATTTCAAAAACCTGATTTTGCTTTACATTATCTTCAAGAACCTCAACAAGCGTGCGAGCTAGATTTGCTCGGGATATACTTTCTTGTTTTTCTAATTTATTCATTAGTTGAATTTTGCCTGAACCTTCTTCATTGGTAAGTGCTCCAGGTCTAACTATTGTATAGGCTAAACCGCTTTTTTGCAGATAATCGTCGGCATTCCCTTTTGCTTTTAGATAATCTTCAAGCTCTCCACCAATACTGGGATTGTCTGCGCCCATAGAGCTAAGCATTACAAATTTCTTAACTCCTGCATTCTTAGACGCATTGGTGAAATTTTTGGCTCCTTCCTGATCAACTCCCTTAACATTTTTTCCACCGGAACCGGCAGCAAAAATCACTTTATCCGCACCTTTTACAGCTTCATTTAGATCTTTCTCTAAATCTCCCAAAACGGCTGTTACATTTTCGTTTTCAAAATGCTCTTTCTGATCCTGCTTTCTAACCATTGCGATGGGCAGATATTGATCTGATTTTTTCAATAAATCAATAATAATTCTTCCGGTAGTACCGTTTGCACCGGCAACTAATACATTTTTCTTTTTCATAGCTATTTTCTTTTTATGTAATATTTATAATCTAATAAGGAATTCAAAGCATATTAGGTTAAGCTTATAATCACTTTTCCTTCTGCTCTTCCGGTCGCCAGGTATTCATAAGCATCAATTCCATCTTTAAAATCGTAAATAAGGTCCACTGTGGGCTTAATATCTCCCGCTTCCACCATGGTTTTAATTTCATTTAACTGAGCAGCATTAGGCTGCATCCAGGTGTGTTTATAAACTACCGATTTCTCTTTGACAAGTTTTGATAATTCTTCAGGCAATTGATAATTTGGTATTCCCATAATTTTTGCCGAATCTTCATCTGGCGGACCTACGATTGAGGTTACAACTCCACCTTCTTTTGTAATTTCAAAAGCCTCAAGCGTATAATAATCTCCCAAAGTGTCAAAAACTATATCGAGATTATTGGCAACTTGTTTGTAATCTTCTTCTTTATAATCGATCACTCGGTCGGCTCCTAAAGCTTTTACCCAATCTACATTTTTAGAACTGGTTGTGGTATAAACAATAGCTCCCTTTGCTTTGGCGTACTGAATTGCAAAACTACCCACGCCACCGGAGCCAGCGTGTATAAGAATCCTGTTATCTTCTTTAATATCTGCTTTCTCTAAAGCCTGGATCGCGGTGATTCCCGTTAATGGTAATCCTGAAGCCTCTTCAAAAGAAATATTTTCCGGTTTTTTAGCCACCTTATCGGCACTAATAACAGCAAATTCTGCTACGGTACCCATTTCTTCCTGTGGCACTCTGGAATATACTTCATCACCAATTTCGAAATCACTAACATCAGTTCCTTTTTCCGCAACTACACCACTAACGTCAAAACCTATAGTAACCGGTAAGTTTAAAGCGAGCAACTCTTTTAGTTGCCCCTGAGCTATTTTATAATCGATAGGATTTATTGAAGCAGCTTTAACCTCCACTAAAATCTGGTTGGAATTTACCGAAGGTTTTTCGATCTCATTAATTGATAAACTATCTTTAATTTCTCCGTATTTTTTTATCTGAAGTGCTTTCATTTTTGTTTTATTGTTTTTGTGTTAATAAATTAGTTGTCAGTAAGTTAATCCTTGCTATGCTGTTTTTCTAAAAGAATATCAGACCATTTATTCAGTGTGTCTTTTAAAAGCATTATTTCTGTTACCGTTACATCTTCTGTTAATAAGGTGTTTAAAAGCTTTTCTGGAATTGGGGCAGCAGTGTTTTTTAGCGCTTTTCCTTTATCCGTGAGTTGAATAAATACACTTCTTTCGTCTTTTTTTGAGCGTTTGCGCTGTAGCAAATTCATTTTCTCCATTCGTTTAATCAGGGGAGAAAGGGTATTCGTATTTAGTAATAATTTTTCTCCAATCTGATTAATCGATAATTCATCTCTTTCCCAGAGCACCAATAATAACAGGTACTGGGGATAAGTTAACCCCATTTCTTCCAGATAGGGTTTATAGGCCTTTGTTATTAATCTGGAAACCGAATAAATAGGAAAACAGATTTGATTATTTAATCTTAATTGCTGATCGTCCATAACATTTATTTTTTCGAATTTCTCCAGGCTTTCCAGGCACCCGAAGACCAGAGTGCCCAGGCTATAAGAACAGGCTGAAAGAAAAGGCGTATTAGTCTTGCCCTGTCGGAATCTAAAGCGCCAAAGCCATCTTTCCCATCTAAATATTGTGCCACGTTACCGGGAAAAATTAGTACAAAGAAAATTGCCAATGCCCAGCCCATAATTGCACGTTGTCTTTTCCAAAAAAGTAATGCCAGCCCTAAAATCATTTCAACTATACCAGATAAGATCACTACCAGATTCTTGCTCAGGGGTACCCAATCCGGCACCTGTGCCTGGAATTCTATCCTGTTAAAGCTTAAATGGCTAAAGCCTGCATAAATCATAAACAGGGCTAGTAACACTCTAAAGATATTTTGTGTTAACGAGGTTTCGACTTCTCTTTTCATAGCATTTTTTTTATATCGCGCAAAATTAAATCGTGTGCGATACAAAAATATGTAATTTTAAATAACTAGCTATCCTAATTAGCATTGTATTAACTTATTGCAGATAGAAGGTGCTAGAAGATTAAGATCAGATCGATTAAAAGTTTAAACGCTTTTCAAAGCAGATCAGGGAAATTTAATTCTGTAGGCTGGCCTAAAAATGAAGGCTTCACTGGTTTTCAGTAAACATCTACTCTTTTCATAATTACTGTTTAAAGTTTAAAATATATTATACTTTCAAACAGCTCGTTCGTAAGGGTGTAAAATTACAAGGGGAGCTTACATTTGGAATATCTCCAATAAAGCTACTAAAGCCTTAATTGAAGAAGTCAGAAATAAAAATTTAGGAGGAACGAAGACATTGATAACTGGTGCGAAATACTGTGATTAATACCTGTATAAGGTGGAAATAATTCAATTGTTCAAAATAACAAGAAATTTCAATTAAGCTTAAATTATATGTGAAAACATATAAATTTGAGATTTATAGTAGAATTATATGGAATTACATATAATTTATTATATTTGATTGTAATTATACGTTAAAGCATATAATGGAAGAGCTTGCAGAATTTGTAAAATCACGAAGAAAAGAAGTGAACTTAACACAGGAGGAGTTTGCTGATCGTGCGGGAGTAGCATTAACTGTTATCCGTAAGATAGAGCAAAATCAAACAAATTTAAATCTGGAGAAAGTAAATCAGGTTTTAAAGATGTTTGGTCATAAACTTATGCCGGTAAGTTTTAAAGATATAGAAAGTAATGAGGCAAGCTAAGATTTTTTATGACAATATATTCTGTGGAATATTGACAGAAACCAACGATGGCACGTTTACATTTCAATATGATGAATATTACATAAATCGTTACCCTCATCAGTTCATAACTTTCACTATGCCAGTAAGAAAAAAAGAGTATAAGGATAAACGTTTATTTGCGTTTTTTGAAGGATTAATTCCTGAAGGCTGGCTATTGGATATAGCTTCTAAAAATTGGAAAATCAATAGAAATGATCGTATGGGATTACTATTAGCCTGCTGCCAAAATTGTATAGGAGCGGTGAGTGTGCAACCAATACCAGAGCAGAATGAGTAAGTGTTTATATTGCTATAAAGAAGTTACTACAGGAAAAGATTTTCACGAAGAATGTAGTCTAAAATTCTTTGGAACAAAGATAGCTCCTAAAATAGACTATTCTATTCAGGAAATGGCCAAACTAGCTCAACAAGTTGTGGAAAGAAGAATTTCAGTTCCTGGTGTGCAGCCTAAATTATCGATGTCCGTGTTGGATGATCATAGAAAAGATCAGCGCCTTACCGTAGTTGGCGCTTTAGGGGGTAATTATATATTTAAACCACCTTCAGAAGATTTTCCCGAAATGCCGGCCAATGAGCATGTAACAATGAAAATGGCTGAATTATTTAATATTGATGTTGTTCCTCATTCTTTGATTAGACTATCTTCTGGAGAGTTATCATATATCACCAAGCGAATAGATCGAACAAAAGAAGGAACTAAAATCCATATGCTAGATATGTTTCAGGTAGTGGAAGCTTTTGATAAGTATAAAGGATCTATGGAGCGTGTCGGAAAAGCGGTACTTCAATATGCAGACAATACGCTATTAGATGTTTTACGTCTTTTTGAATTAACCGTTTTCAGTTTTTTAACTGGAAATAACGATATGCACCTAAAAAACTTTTCACTGATAAAAGCAGCATATGGATGGACGCTTTCTCCGGCTTATGATTTGTTGAATGTTTCTATTGTAAACCCCGATGATCAGGAAGAACTAGCACTAACTCTTGCTGGAAAAAAGAAAAAGATAACTAGAAAAATACTAATTGACTTCGGTCTTGGTTTGGGACTAAACCAAAAGCAAATAAACGGTGTTTTTAATCGGTTTCAAAAATCAAAAAATAAAGCTATAGGCTTAATTCATAATTCTTTTTTAAGTGAAAAAATGAAGCAAGCATATATAGATGTATTAGAGAATAGTTATGAAATTCTCTTGAGAGCATAAAATAAATCAATAGTGCTAAGGAAAATGTTATATAATAATAGAATTATATTTTTATTTAAAAATATAAACTTGTATTCTTACAGCTACCCTACACAATTTACCAAACCAATTGAATAAATGAACTTAAAACTAGAAACACTAGAATCCTGGTTATGGGAATCAGCTAATATACTTCGTGGGTCTATTGACTCTTCCGACTTTAAAAATTACATCTTCGGATTATTGTTCTTAAAACGTACTAATGACACCTTTGAAGAAGAAGTGGAACTATTAATGCAGGAAGATAGTAGTACCCGTGAAGAAGCTGAAGAAGATGCCTATTTCAACTTCCCACCTGAAGCTAAGTGGGATTACCTAATAAAGGTTACCGAAAATATCGGTATTGAATTAGATAAAGCATTTGCGGCCATTGAACGTGAAAATACCTCATTGGAAGGTGTTTTGACCACCACCAAATTTGGGGATAAAGACAAGCTTTCAGATGATGTTATTAAGCGGTTATTGAGCCATTTCAATACCTATTCACTAAGAAATAAAGATTTAGAATCACCACATATTCTTGGTGATGCCTATGAATACCTTATAAAACAGTTTGCTGATGATGCTGGGAAGAAAGGTGGTGAATTCTACACTCCACGTGGTGTTGTTCAACTTATTGTACAGTTAATCAAACCAGAACCTAAGCAACGGGTTTACGACCCTACAATGGGTAGTGGCGGTATGCTTATAGAAGCCGCCAATTACATTGCAGAACAACCCGATGGTAAAATTGGGAAAAATATTAATGTTTCATTGTACGGGCAGGAAAAGAACCTAAGTACCTGGGCAATTGGGAAACTTAATATGCTACTTCACAATTTTACCGATGCCGATTTGCAAAAAGGTGATACGCTGGTGAACCCAAAGCATATAGAAAATAACGAGTTAATGTTGTTTGACAGGGTAATTGCCAACCCACCTTTTTCACAGGGGGAATGGTGGACACCTGCCGAAACTAATGTTGAAGTCAAACTCGATAAAAACGGCAAGGAGAAAAAGGTTGCTCCTAAGTATAATACTCAAGTAACCGACCCATACGGACGTTTCAAGTATGGAATCCCACCACGGGGTTATGCTGACTTGGCTTTTTTACAGCATATGATTTCGGTATTAAAACAAGATGGGAAAGCTGGTGTAGTGTTACCGCACGGTACTTTGTTTAGAGGTTCTACTGAAGGTAAAATACGTAAAGCTTTATTACAATCCGATTTGGTAGAGGGTATTGTTGGATTACCTTCAAAATTATTTTACAACACGGGTATCCCTGCTTCTATTTGGATTATCAATAAGAATAAAACCGAAGCACAGAAAAATAAGGTTGCCATAATTGATGCTAGCAATGAATTTAAAGAAGGGAAAAACCAAAACCAGTTACTAGAGAACCACGTACAGAAAATAGTTGATGCTTATGATGGCTATGCCGAAGTCGATAAATATATGCGGGTAGTAGATTTAGCGGAGATTAAAGAAAACGACTTTAACCTTAATATTTCACATTATGTTGACACCACCGAACCCGAACCAGAGGTTGATATTGTATCTGTAAAACAAACCATAGCCGACTTAGAAAAGCAAGAAGCTGAAATTGACCGAAAACTAAGTGGATTTCTAAAGGAGTTGGGGATATGAAGGTTGAAAATGAAGCACTTCCAGAAAACTGGGAATTGATTGATATTGGAAAAATTTTAAATGTTTCTACAGGAAGCAAAAATGCTCAAGATTCTAAAGTTGATGGAAAATATCCCTTTTTTACTCGTTCAGTAAATACACAACGAATTGATTGTTATTCATATGATGATGAAGCTTTACTGTTGGCTGGAGAAGGTATTTTTATAGTTAAGTATTATAAAGGAAAATTTGATGTTCATCAAAGAACATATATAATTACAGCTAAAAAGAAAAATGTTTCTTTGAAATTTTTACAAAATCAAATACAAAGTAAAATTGAAAGATTAGTAAATACATCTGTTGGTTCCACAGTGCAATCACTTAGAAAACCAATTATTCAAAATCTAAAAATCCCACTCCCACCATTATCAGAACAACAAAAAATTGCCGATATCCTAAGCACGGTAGATGAGAAAATAGAGGTAATAGACCAACAAATTACCGCTACCGAAGAATTCAAAAAAGGCTTAATGCAACGCCTACTGACCAAAGGCATCGGGCATACCGAGTTTAAGGATTCACCGATTGGTAAAATTCCTAGAAGTTGGGAGGTGAAGAAGTTGATTGATTCAGATTTAGAACTAGAGGATGGAGATAGAGGAAATAATTACCCGAAATCCAAAGATTTTAAAGATTCCGGTTACTGTCTTTTTTTATCAGCTAAAAATGTTACTAAAGAAGGTCTTAAATTTTCAACTACACAATTTATAAATAAAGAAAAAGATAGTAAGTTAAGAAAAGGAAAACTTAAAGTAAATGACCTCGTAATAACAACAAGAGGAAGTGTTGCAAATATAGGATTGTATGATGATGATAGTATTTATCAGAATGTTCGAATAAATTCTGGAATGGCAATAATTAGAGATGGAAAGAAAACTTATGATATTCAATTTCTGTATTATTTTTTCAAAAGCGACTCAATGAATTTGCAAATTGAAAGTTTGGTTAGTGGTAGCGCTCAACCTCAATTAACAATTAAAGGTTTAAAAAGTTTAAAAATACCTGTATTGAGTAAAGGGGAACAAGAAGAAATAGCTGAAATATTAAGTAATATCGATTCAAAACTTAACATTCAGCATTCAAAATTAAAAAGCTATCAACAACTTAAAAAAGCTTTGATGCAGCAATTATTAACAGGGAAAGTTCGTGTCAATAATTTAATAGAAGCTTAATATTGTTATGGAAGAAAATTGCCATTTCAACAAATTAATTGAAGATGGAAAAGTTGTGAAAATAGGAGAAAAAAAGAGCAAAATATTTTATCGACCAAGAATCAATAAATAATTAATAATTGGTTGATAAGTGGTCGATAACTATTCTAATACAATTAAAACGAAGAGGTGGAAATTAAACAATCTTTTAAGCCTATTAGTGTAGTGGGATGAGTTGTTTAATTACTAGATAATGAATGGTTTATTCAGTATATATAATTAAAAAAAATAAAATAAGCTAAAACAAAATAGTTTATCAACCACCCCCTCAATAAATAATCAATAACTGGTCGATAACTGTACAATAGTAATTATAAAATGAGTGATGTTACCCAAGCAGAATACCAATACAGTGAACTTCCCGCTTTAGAGCTTTTTGAACGTATGGGGTATACCAGTGGTAAAGCTACCCAACTGGATAAACGGAAAGATAATGCCGAAGTTATTTTTAAAGAAGAATTGTTAGCCGCAATAAAACGTATCAATCCCTGGATTAATGAGAATAACCTACAAAAAGCCTATCATACTATTAGTTCCGTTACTGGTACTTCTTTAATAGAAATTAATCAGGAAATTTGGGAATACCTACGGGGTGCAAAGCTGAGTTTAAAACAAAAAATCGACGGCAAAGAAGAATTTCACCCAGTCTATTTTATAGATTATCATAATCTTAAAAACAACCATTTTCAGGCCATCAGCCAGATGAAATTTAAAGGCAAGTCTTGGAACTCAGAACCAGATATTATGGTTTATGTAAATGGGTTGCCGCTTGCTGCTATTGAGTGTAAATCACCTAAAGCTCAAAATGCCTGGGAAGCTGCTTATGGTGATTTAAAATACTATCAGGATAATTCAGAGAAGCTTTTTCACTTCAATCAGTTAATGGTTGGTATCTGGCAGCTTGGCGGTAAATATGGGGCGGTAAATGCACCCAAACAATTTTATTCGGTTTACAAACCCCATAAAGAAGAAGACCTGAGCTTTTTGGGTGATAATCCAAGTCGGCAGGATATCCTTTTATATTCCATTTTCCGCAAAGAACGTTTACTGGATATTATCCGTCATTTTGTGATTTTTGAGAATGATAATGGACGAATTATAAAGAAGCTACCAAGGTATCAGCAATTACGAGCCACTAATAAAACCATCCAGAGGCTACAAGAAGACCGTGGTGGTGTGGTGTGGCACACTCAAGGTTCTGGTAAATCAATTACTATGGCCTATGTGACCCGAAAATTGATGTCACCAGAATTCGGGTTCGATAATCCAACGGTAATGGTAATGACCGACCGTAAGGATTTGGATAGGCAGATTACTACTACATTCCAAAATGTTGGGTTTAAGAATGTAACCCAAGCATCTTCTGTTGCTCATTTGGATACTTTACTAAGTAATGATTATGGTAAGATTATTACCACCACACTTCAGAAATTTCAAGAGACCGATAAAGACCAAACCGAAGTAGAGGAAACCGATAATATTAGGGTTGAAAAAACCATAGATAGCCAACGTAATAAGCTACTAAAAATCACCAAAGAACTCCAAAAAGGGAAATGGGTAGTTACAGAGAGAGAAGAAATTGAACTTGCCCATTTATCCAGTAAAAAGAACCTATACGTTCTGGTTGATGAAGCACATAGGAGTCATTATGGTTTTCTTGCCGCATTTATGCGTATGGTATTGCCACACGCTAAATTTGTAGCATTTACGGGAACACCAATAAGTAAAGAAGATAAGAGTACGTTGGGGGAATTTTATGGCGGTGACTACATCGATGTCTACACCATTAAAGAATCGGTTGCCGATAAAGCTACCGTAGAATTGTTGTACGATGAAGGGATAGCCCAACTAGATGTTAAAAAAGAAGAACTGGATAAAGAATTTGATGAGAAATTTAAAGATGCTTCAGAAGAAAAAAAGGATGTTTTAAAACGTGCTGCTTTACGGAAATACCAGTTATCCCATAATAGAATGCGGGACGTGGCCAAGCATATAATTACCCATTATCGTGATAAAATATATACTGATGGTCATAAAGCTATGTTGGTAACCGCAGGTCGTGAAGCCGCTATAAAGTATCAGAAGATTTTCAAAGAATTACAGGACGAAGAATTTCATCATTTCAAATCTAAGGTGATTATCAGTTTAGGTTCACCCAAATCAGATGAAATAGCTAAAGAATACTATACCGCTGTAGAACATAACAAAGAAAATCCTGATAACCCAAAACACATTTGGGTAACACCACCCGAAGACGTAAAAACGGCTACTGAAGATTATAAACTTCCATTTGGGGATGAAGATGAAAAGGAAAAATCTGGCAAGAAAAAATACGATAACACTGCGTTTCTAATTGTGAGTGATATGCTATTAACTGGGTACGATGCACCAATTGCGAGTGTGTTATATCTGGATAAATCACTAAAGGAGCATAATTTATTACAAGCCATTGCAAGGGTGAACCGTTCCAGCAAAGGTAAAGATGCGGGTTATATTGTGGATTACTACGGGATTTCTTCTTATCTCATTCAGGCAATGGAAATCTTCAGTGGGGATTTAAGACCTGATGATATTTTAAAAAATCTAGCTGAAGAATTACCAAGATTACAATTGAATCACAACAAGTTGGTTGAGTTCTTTAGACCGATGCGAATTGATAGACTATACGAACGTGAAAAGTATATTGATGCGGCTTTACGATTTATTGAACCCTTAGATAAACGAGATGAGTTCAAGGTGTTATTGAAAGAATTCAACAAGTCTATTCACGTTGTTTTACCGAACACCATGGCAATGAAATATGAAGATGACTTCAAGCTCTATAATGAAATAAAATTACGAGCCAGAAATGCCTATCCAGATGATGAAGATTTAAAAGTGAGTCATGACGAGAGTAGGATGCTACAAACAATGATTGATGAGCATTTGCGTTCCGAAGGTGTAGAGAATTTACTTGAAGAACCTATCTCTATTATCGATAGGGAAAAGTTCAAAGAAGAAATGATGAATGCTTCCCCAGCTACCAAGGAGTTGAAGATGCGTAATAATTTGAAGCACACCATTAAGGTTGGGTTAGATAAAAACCCAGATTTCTTCAAACCATTAGCGCAGCGTTTAGAAGAATTGCTTAAGCAGAAAAAAGAGCAACGGATTACCGAAACTCAATTGTTGTTAGCTTATGCTGGCTTGGTTGATGAGATTGTGGATGAACAAGAAGAAAGTAAAAGTAAGGGCTTCAATACAGAGCAAAAGAAAGCCGTTTACACTTCAATGAAGGCTATCTTTGCTGAAGGCGCAGAAGATGCAACACATACGCTATACGACCTTATTTCAGGTGAATTAAGTATTGTTGGGTGGTCAGATAAAAGTCGGGTAAAAAAAGATATAGAGAACAAGATAAAACGATTTCTTAGAAGCAAGCTTGAAAATACCGATGCTAAACAGAAAGCTAAAGATATATTGGATATTTTAATAAAGAATAAGGATGCCTAGAGTACTTTATGGTAATAAAACAATAGATTACTCCATTCAGGAACGAAATGGTCTTAAATCGCACTATATAACAGTAGAACGAGGAAATGGAGTTGTGCTTAAAGGTGAGCCAATTTCAGTAGAAAAATCTCAACAATTAGTACTCAAAAAAGCTAAATGGATAATCGATAAATTGAATTTGGTTGAAACCATTGAAGATGGTGAAATTGTTACAGGTTCAAGAATTCAGTATTTAGGTCGAAGATATTACACCCAAATATTTCAGGACAACACCGTTAGTTCTGTAAGTATCGATTTTAACGAGTCAAAATTTAAAATTATCGTTCCCGAAGATTATTCTCAAAATGATATTCAAAAAGCATTACAAAGTTTTTTTAGAATCAAGGCAGAAGAAAAACTAACACCAAGAATTAAAAAATGGTCTAGAGAAACTGGATTGAATTATGATGGGTTGAGGTTTATTCAAATGAATAAACGTTGGGGAAGCTGCACCCCTTCAAATAATATTCACATAAACATTGATGCAATAAAATTACCGTGGTCTTTAATTGATTATCTAATTGTTCACGAGTTAACCCATACAAGGATTAAAAACCATTCTAAAGAATTTTGGCTGGAATTATCCAAACATCTACCTAAATGGAAAGAGCTGGATGAGCGGATGACGGGTATGAAAATTTGATAATATCACCATGAAATTAAAACTGATCTCAATTTTTATAATAAGTTTTCTAACAGCATGTGATTCTGGAAATGATGAATTAGAGGAACCTGAGCAAAATTGTCTCAACAAAAAATTTGGTGAAACATTTGTTTTTGAACCAGGACAATGTGTTGAGTTAGAAGAATTACCAAACAAATATTTTTCTTTAAACAGTATTGGATCTGCTGAAAAGCGTCCGTCAAATGTTCCTCATGCAATAGTAGCCTATAGCATTGCCGAAGAAAATGCTTATACTGATAATGCGGAAGAATATATATATGAAGACTACGTAAATGACGGAATATCTTTTTCAGGTAGAATTCATTTTGTAGTAGATGGGAATATTTTTTACACCATGTATGTTGATGATATTGAGTTTACTGAAACGGAAACAGAATATATTTTTCATAAGCTAACAGTGAAATTTGGAGAGTTTGATCCGAAATACCCTGAAGCCTATGATTAGTATTGCAAATTTCATTTTTGCAATGCTTTTTATTTCTCGGTTATTTATGTACACTAACATTCCATATTAAACTACTTTACAAACCGAACACTTTATGATCAATATTAGTGTAATCAAAAAGTTTTGTGCAAACGATAGATTTTAGATTGATGAATTTTTTATTCCCGAGAAAAATTCGGGAATCATCTAAACTCCATTCTTGTCTACGGCTTTGAAGTCAAGTCCACTTTAAATCCTACTTCAAACAGATAATGGGTTTGCATACCTGGAGAAGCACATTACCGCTTTATTCCGCGAAATGCTCCATTTCGAGTAAAGAGCTTCTCTAATAACATCTTGGGCATCCTTTTTATTTTCCTAAGATGTATCTGACATATAATAGTTACCGCTCTTTGTGTATGCTTATACTTAACGAAGTAAAAAAGGACGCCCGCTAAATCGAAATTCCATTCTTTCATTTACCCCGCTTCCGGTTGTTTTTCAATTTCAGTATCTCTATTTCTTCCCCTGCCGTTGCTGTCCCTACCTTTTTTGTGATGCAAAATACCAATATTTAGAAGTTAGTCCAGACTGCATAAACCAGTCGCTTACTCCTTTTTTTAAGTCTTCCCTAATCCTAAATATTGAAAATGTATCCGCATAAAAAGAGAAAATAATAAACGGCCTTTAGGAGATGGGTCAAAAATTAAAGTAATAAACATTTCAAAAAAATGTACGCACACTAGCCTTCGAGCTTCAATTTAACATCGTCTAGTGAGCCGGTTGGCTTTCTGTTTTACAAGTTTATTGAGAAAACATTTTAAAATTGATGACGAAATGTTTAAACTGAAAGTGATATTTATTGGCACCGTCAAAGGATATAATATCACAAGGCTTACCTCTAAATTAAAAAGTTGTTTTCAGCCAATGCCTTGCGGACTTGCTCCTAGTTAACTTGCTTAGAACGAAACTTTGGCCAGGGTTAGAATTAATGTAGTAAAAAGGCTATACTAGCTTGAATTTTTTTCAGGATTAGATAATTTAAAAAGCTTTAGTTCAAGACTTTATTAAATTTGAATACTTTTAAAAATTTGATAAAATTGTAAACTATGATGTCTGAAATTTGTAGTTGGCATTTCAATGGGGTTAAAAAAGTATCAGTTTTAGCAAATTAAAAATTATTTCGGCTAAAAGGTTTGGCTTAATTTTAAGTTGGAATTTTTAATGAAAAACATATTTGTCTGGAAAAAAACATCGTAATACGGAAAAAATATTTTTTTAGAGAATAAAATCCTTTTAAAACTTATTAATACTTTGATTATATTCTTCTTTGAGGAATAAAGCAGAAAAAAATGAATTATGTTACTACGAACAAAAAGGAAAGAATTATTATTTGTTTTAGTTTTTTTGAGTGTGTCACTGAAGTATGTAAGTGCACAAGAAGTTTATGATCCTACCTGGGAGTCTCTAGATTCCAGACCGATACCAAGCTGGTTTGAAGATGCTAAATTTGGTATTTTCATCCATTGGGGACCATATTCCGTGCCTGCATTCACGCCAAAAGGGACATATTCTGAATGGTATCAATACTGGTTGGAAGAAGAAACTCTCTTTGGAAATGGCGACTTTAATGGAGACGAGGTAACGCAGTATCACCGGGCTACCTATGGAGACATCAACTATTATGAATTCGGTAAAATGTTCAAAGCGGATTTATTTCAGCCAAAAGAATGGGCTGAACTTTTTGAGAATGCAGGAGCAAGATATGTTATACTTACAGCTAAACACCACGATGGTTATGCTCTTTGGCCCAGTGAAGAGGCAAACGACCGGGGTTTCCCGTGGAATAGTTCAGAAATTGGACCTAAAAAAGATTTGGTGGGGCTATTGTCTGATGCTGTTAAGAACCAAGGATTGAAAATGGGATTGTATTATTCGCTATACGAGTGGTATCATCCTTGGTGGCAAAAGGACCAGAAACGTTTTGTCCGTGAACATTTGTTTCCACAAATTAAAGATTTAGTGCAAAAGTATGAACCTGATGTTTTATGGTCAGATGGAGAATGGGATTTACCTGCTGAAGAATGGAAAAGTAAAGAATTTCTAGCCTGGCTTTATAATGATAGTAATGTGAAAAATAAAATTGTAGTTAATGACCGTTGGGGAGAGGGAATACGTAAAAACCATGGTGGCTATTTTACTACGGAATACGAAGCGGAAGACGGGAGTTTCAGCCGACCTTGGGAAGAATGTCGGGGAATGGGTTTTTCTTTTGGTTACAATCAAAACGAAGATGCAGAAGATTATAATTCGGCGCAGGCCTTGACACTGATGTTAATCAATATAGTGAGTACTGGGGGAAATTTATTATTAGACATTGGTCCGGACTCACGAGGCAATATTCCCCCGATCATGCAAGATCGGTTGCTTAAAATTGGACAGTGGTTGAGAACAAATGGAGAGGCTATTTATAATACTAGACCTTGGAACGGTTCTTTTCAGTGGGGAAAAGGTACGAAAGATTACCATCCGGAACAACATTACCTCGGGGGCGATTTCATTTTAAAACAAACAATTAACCCAGAACCAGGTTTTGCTGTAAAAGAACTCTTTTTTACCCAAAATGCTGAAAACAAATATGTATTAGCTCCTAAGTGGCCTGGAGTGCAAATGAAGATTAAAAATGTAACATTTAAACCGGGAACAAAAATTACCCTGCTGGTCACTGGCCAAGAATTAAATTGGCAGCAAATTGGAAAGAATGTATTAGTTCAAATGCCTAATTACGATCCCAATATAATCAAGCCTGAAGAAGCTTATGCCTATGTTTTCAAAATAAAGGAAAAATGAATCTTCAAGTTCTTATTATACGGGCAGGTAGCTACGCTTAAAGTAAACTAGAAATTCAATACCGCTTAAGGTACCAACAGCTGGGAATTCTCATAGCCTAGTAACACCAGCCAATAGATTAAAATAAAAATTTTACAAAGTAATTTTGCGATTTTTTGTATGAATGTTTTGCTTATTTTCTATTTCTACAGTAGCTTAAAATAAAAGTGTGATTTCCATAATTAAGGAAGACTTTAAGAGCGAAGTTATGTTAAAGTGTGTCAATGTGATCCCAAATTTAAAACACATGGAAACACTTGAAGATGTTTACACCGCTATTGTGTATTTTGAACCAAAACATTTCTAAGAAAGAATGGGTTCAGGTTAAGAAGCTTTACGAACTGAATATTACAATCTTGGACCCTGATCGGGAATACCACGCTATGAACTTGGAAGAGCTGAAAATTTTATTCTGGCTGTTAGCCGCGTGATGGTTTTGTGCTTGGACAAAGCCGAAGTATAAATCAAGGTATGAGGTCACCTTCATTTAAAAATTAAGAAAATGAAATAATAAGAAATTTTCCAAATTTTGTGAAGAATATAATTTGATACTTTGGGTGCTTCTTTCTCCAGTAGATTTGTATCAGATTGAAAACTCTAAAAATTTATTTGACAACTTGAGTGAATATACTATAGGAACTATTCCACGAAATTTAAAAGGTGTGCCATCTAGGAATAAAACTACTTAAAGCAGTTGTCTACAATAGCGGGGCTAAACAAAATTTGAATTTCTTGCTGAGTATGGATCGACTTATGAAGTTTGGTTTGACGGTGTCCACACTAAAGGGAAAAGCAATCAAAAATATAAATATCAGTAGCCTCATAAATTTAGGGAAAACGAAACAAAATAACCAACCCCATTTTTTGCTTTAGACCTTCAATAAAAATTTAAATTAAAGGGTGTTTATTATACCCCTCCACCCCTAATCAAATAACTCTACTAGAACCATAGAGAAAGAAATTGTCTTTACAAGTAAAATATAAAAGATTGATTCCTGATAAATATTGAGATTTTTTACTTCTTAAGTTTTTTATTCAACTCAATATTAGGTATAGCGTAAAAAAAACAATTATCAACATATTTTTGTTGGCTCATTATTGCCAAATTAATTGAAGGTTAATTTAGTTAAGCATGGAATCTTTGACTATGAATTTATTATCAATTTCATTAGTATATAAAGATAGTCTTATAATAACAGCGTTAAGGTTCTTCATTTAACCTTTATCCATACTTCATAACCACAATTCGGTTTTCTACAAAAGTTTGAAAATTTCCTGAAAAAGTAATCTGTTCATTTTTAATTGGGTCTAAATTTTATACCCTTTTTTACCATCATCTCAAAAATCGAAAAACTTCATATGTGTATATATATTCTTAAAAAAATGAACTCTCATGCGTATAATGCAAAAAAAGTATCATTAGGAGCAAATAATTAGATATATGTTAAGTGAATATTAACATAATTTAGTTCGGTGGATTTGCGATAGTATATTCTTAAAAATGTTCTCAAACAGCCAAAAAAAAATATAAGGTCTAATAGTCTCACTAAATATTAATCTCATTTAATTAAAACGAAAAGTTTAAAACCAATCCAAATGTTAAACCATCAAACTATGACGAAATTATGAAAAATTTCATTTCCTGTAAATTCCTTGAATTTGAAAATTTGCCAAAAAAAATTAAACCGATGTTAACTTCATTTTTTCTAATCATTTCGCTTTTTAAGGTTGAGGCGAATTCTTACTCGGTTAAAGAAGCTAAAATAGCACAAGAAACTATAACTGTTACAGGTAGAGTTGTCGAAACTGGAAGCGGTATGCCTATTCCTGGAGCCAATGTTGTCGAAAAAGGTACTAATCACGGAGTGATGACTGATTTTGAGGGAAACTATTCGATAAAGGTGGCTGAAGACGGTGTGTTGGTAGTAAGTTTCGTAGGCTTCGCGCGAAAAGAAATTCCAGTAAACGGTAGAAACGAAATCGATATAGTGCTAGAAACAGAAGCAGCTGCATTGGACGAAGTCGTCATAGTAGGATATGGAACTCAAAAAAAAGTAAATTTAACCGGTGCGGTAAGTGCTGTGGATTCGGAAGTTTTTGAAGCCCGACCAATAACAAATGTAGGGCAAGGTTTACAAGGGGTAATTCCAAATTTAAATATAGATATGTCCAATGGAAGCCCCGGAAGTGGTACTACATTTAACGTTAGGGGAACCACTTCAATCAATGGCGGAAGTCCTCTTGTACTCGTTGATGGAGTGGAAATGGATCCTAATTTAATAAACCCAAATAATATAGAGAGCGTGTCGGTATTGAAAGATGCTGCTTCAGCCTCTATATACGGTGCTAGGGCCGCATTTGGAGTAATCCTTATTACGACTAAAGGAGGGGAGAAAAATAGAAAATCTTCAATAAACTATACCGGAAATTTTTCTTTCAAAAAACCTACTAGAATGCCTAAATATATGAACTCTCTGGACTATGTTGAGATGATGAATATTGCAGGAAGCAATAGCGGGGGCGGAGTATATTTTAATGATACATATGTTAACCATGTAAAAGAATATTTAAACAACCCCATACCTGTTAATGCTGTTTTTGTGGATCCGAATAATTCGGATAAGTATTTGTATGCAGGAAATACAGATTGGATTGACGCCTTATACGATGATTACACTACTAGTCAGCAGCATAATTTTAATATCAGTGGAGGGTCTGAGAAAACTACCTATTATGCGTCCTTAGGAATGGTAGATGAAGGTGGTCTTAATAGTTTCTTTGATGAAGACTTTAAGCGCTATAATGTAAATTTAAATGTTAGCACAGATATTTTGGAGTGGATAAATTTTTCTGCTAAGACCACATATAACAATACCGAGAAAGTATCTCCATATGGTAATATATTCGCGAACGGTGAAAATTTTGGATTCATTAGTGGAGATCTAAGACCTTTGATGCCTGTTTATCATCCTGATGGTAATTTTTCAGGTCAAGGACAATGGACAAATATGGCCGCAGTTAGTGCTCTTAGCGGAGATAGGAGCCGTAAAATAAATGATGTTTGGTTAACTGGTGCTTTGCAAATAACACCCTTTGAAGGGCTTATGTTTAATTTTGATTATACTACAAATTTTTACAGTAATATAAATAAAATACATCGAAAAGAAATTCAAGAGCATTATGCAAATCCTGATCTAGTGACACTTTACCCCTGGACAACACCTAGTTCTGCAGGTATGGATCAGGCGGATAATTATTATAACGCTTTAAATATATGGGGACAATACGAAAGAACTGTGAAAAAGCATTATGCAAAAGTTATGTTAGGCTTCAATCAAGAGTATACCCATAATCGTTGGTCATCTTTATCTCGTGATAATCTTATTAACAATGAATTAGGCGTGCCAGACCAGGCTACTGGTGAGAAATTTGTTGATTATTATGATAGAGAATGGGCCATAAGGGGAGCCTTCTACCGTTTTAACTACATTTATAATGATAAGTATTTGGTAGAACTTAGTGGACGTTATGATGGTTCTTCAAAATTCCCTAAGGAAGATAGGTTCGAATTTTTTCCTTCTATTTCAGCGGGTTGGAATTTGTCTGAAGAACGATTCATGTCTTTCCTAAAACCAGTTGTTAACAATCTAAAATTAAGAGCATCTTATGGTACGTTAGGAAACCAAGATGTTGCTGGCTTTTATCCCTATATATCTAATTTATCCACAAGTGCACAAAGTGGCTATATTCTAACCGGAGAGCAACCGGTAGCTATACATCCAGCTGGATTGGTAAGTCCGTCGCTTACTTGGGAGACCGTGAAGCAATCAAATTTTGGGCTGGATTATGCAATGTTGAATAATAGACTAAATGCTAGTATGGACTATTATATTCGAAGAACGGAGGATATGCTAACCAGAGGACAAACATTACCTGCTATTTTAGGAACTGCTGTACCCAATCAAAATGCTGCTGACTTAGAGACCAAAGGCTGGGAGCTGTCATTAACTTGGAAGGACAGAGTTAATGATGATTTTCTGTACGATTTAAATTTTATACTATCTGACAATAAAACAGAAATTACCAAATTTAACAATCCAGATGGAATTCTAAGCGATTATTATGTTGGGCGTGAAATAGGAGAGATTTGGGGCTATAAATCTAATGGTTTGTTCCAATCTGATCAAGAAGTTGAAAATGCACCTGATCAATCCAAATTATGGGGAGGAAATTGGTCTGCCGGAGATGTGAGATATAGCGATTTAAATGAAGATGGAGAAATAAGCCCGGGAGAAAGCACTCTAAGTAATCCGGGTGATAAAACAATAATTGGTAATACTACACCTCGTTATCGATTTGGTTTTCGTGGTGGATTGAATTGGAAAAGCTTTAATATAGCATTTCTCTTCCAAGGGGTAGGAAAACGAGATTACATGCCAGGTGGTAATTATTTTTGGGGGCTTACTAATGAATGGAATGTTCCCCAACAACATAGCTTAGACTATTGGACTTCTGATAATCCTGATGCATACTGGCCAAGACCGAGATTTAACCATGGCGGTAATTTCCAAACCTCAAATCGATATCTTCAGGATGCCTCTTACATTAGATTAAAAAATCTAACTGTGGGCTACACAATTCCCGAAGAATTTAGCGAAAAAGTATACGTACGAAATCTTAGGGTTTATATAAGCGGGGAAAATCTATGGGAATATAGTGAAATTTTGGATTCTTATGACCCTGAGGTTCTCAATCCTTCAACCTATCCTTTGCAACGTTCTTTGGCGCTTGGGCTTGATCTAACTTTTTAATTAATGTAAAACTAATAGAAAATGAAAAGGATATTAATTTTATTGCTTATTGCCAGTATTTCAGTTTTTTATGCTTGCAACGACGATTTTATGGATCGTAAACCATTAGACTCCATTAGTGATGATAATTTCTGGAATAAACCTGATGATCTTAGAAGCTTTGCTAATAGATTTTACTCTATACTCATTAATCCTGGATCTATTAGAAATTTCGATAACCAAAGTGATGTTAAAGTTCCAAGAAATCCAGATAATTATTTATACGGTGATTATATAGTTCCAACTACTGGAGGTGGCTGGTCTACGGGAAATTGGAGTAATATTCGTGCTGCTAATTATTTCTTAACCCGTTATTCGGAAGTAGTAGGAGATGAAAGTATGATAAATTCTTATGTAGGCGAAGTACGATTTTTTAGAGCTTTAGAGTATTTTAATAAGGTAAAAAGGTTTGGAGATGTACCTTGGTTAAATATGGATTTAAATATTGATGACACAGAAATATTATATGGCAAAAGAGACTCCAGGAAGGTAGTTATTGATTCTATCCTGGCCGATTTAGACTTTGCTATAGAAAACCTTGATGAAAAAGATAGAGTGGATAATGGTCGTTTACATAAAGCTGCTGCACAAGCTTTAAAGGCGCGAATTAGCCTCTATGAAGGAACTTTTCGTAAATATCACGGTTTAGGCGATTACGAAGAATTATTAAAAAAGGCAAAGAATACATCTCTCCAAATAATACAATCTAATAATTATAGTATATATAAAAACGGTCAGCCAGGAATTGATTATTATAATCTTTTTATTCAGGAGAATTTAGAGAATAATCCAGAAGTGATTTTGTCACGTTCTTTTATTAGTGACATTCAGACCCATAATGTTACTCGCCAAATGGAAGAGTCGTATACTGGTTTTAGTAAAAAAATGGTAGAATCCTATTTGGTTAAGGATGGTCTGCCAATAGCCTTAAGTGATTTATATTTAGGAGATAATACACTTTCAATGGAAGTAGAAAATAGAGATCCACGGTTATGGCAAACTATAGATTCGAAGAAACTTCCTTTCAAAATTGACGAGGCAGGAAATCCCGTTTATAATGAATTACCTATTGTAGATCCCAATTATTGCACGACTGGATACTGTGTTATTAAATTCCATTCACCATATGAAGAGCAATGGAATGCTAATCAATCAGATTTAGATTTGATAATTTTTCGTTATGCTGAGGTTTTACTCATTTATGCTGAAGCTGTAGCTGAGTTAGGTGAAATAGAACAAAACGATTTAGATATTTCTATCAATAAATTAAGGGAACGAGTAGCTATGCCCTTTCTAAATGTTTCTGTTGGGTTTAATGATCCAAATTGGCCCGATTATGGTTATGAGATCAATCCTTTACTACACGAAATAAGAAGAGAACGACGAGTAGAATTAGCCGCAGAAGGTTTTAGATGGGATGATTTAGTGCGCTGGAAAGCAGGAGAATTAGTGGAAAACCCAAAAACTGTTTATGGAATGAAAATATCTCCCGAAATGGCTGAGAAATATGGAAGTCGGTTGGAAAATATTCAATTGACAGAAGAAGGCTATATTGATGTATACCCGGATAGAGGGGCCCCTGAGTGGGTCGATAAGATGTACCTATATCCTATTCCTATTCAGGAACTAACTTTAAATCCTGATTTAGAACAAAATCCAGGTTGGTGATAAGATTAAATCATTCAAGTTTTAATATTAATATAGATATATCACTCTACCAGAAGTTTTTTGGAGCTATCAAATAATCCAGATGATAATTTAATTAGAAGCTACAAAAGTACGGAGGTTAAAGATTAATATATTCAGTATATAGATTTTGTTTTATGAAGATTAATATGAAATTACTTTTATTGGCATTTATATGGACAAGTGTAGCAATCCAGGTTTATGGTCAGCATAAAATTTTTGTATCTCCTCAAGGGAATGATAATAATAAAGGAAGTTTTAAAGAACCAGTTGCTACCCTAGATCGTGCTTTAAATATTTACCGAAAATTTAAAACTTCCGAAGGTGCAGAAATTTTACTATTAAAAGGAAATTACGAATTGAAAGCACCAATAGAATTAAATTCTAATGATGGTGGAACTACAAGCCATCCACTCATTATTTCTTCTTATAAGGATGACGAGGTATCATTATCAGGAGGGGGGAGTTTTTACGCACAATGGGAAAAATATAAGAAAAACGTTTATAGAACTACCCTACCCCCTAATTTGGATGATTTTGAGCAGTTATTTGTAGGTGAAGAACGAAAAATTCTAGCTCGTTACCCGAATTTTAATCCTCAGATAACGCCTTACGGTGGCTGGTCGTCGGATGCAATTGACATCGAAAGATTAAAAGGTGATTCAAGCTATAATGGGGCATACTTTCATGTTCTTCATGCTGCAAGATGGGGAGGATTTCATTATAGAATTAAAGGTTTTAATAAAGATAATAAACCAATATTAGAAGGTGGATGGCAGAACAACCGTCCTGAAGCTGGATTACATAAGGAATACCGAATGGTTGAAAATTCCTTAGCGGAACTTGATCACCCTAATGAATGGTATGCGGATGGTGATTATCTATATTACTATGCTGTGTCACCAAACAAACTTCCAAAAAAGGTTGCCACAGATGGTTTATCAGAATTGATAAAAATTGCAGGAGATCAGAATAAACCAGTAAAGAATATAATTATTAAAGGATTAACACTGAAACATACAGGACGAACATTTATGCTCACTAAAGAGCGTCTTTTAAGAAGTGATTGGACTATATATAGAGGAGGCGCTATTCTGATTGAAGGAGCGGAGAATATATCTATTGAAAACTGTAATTTTAAGTATTTAGGAGGGAATGGCGTATTTGTAAGCAAATATGCCAGAAAAGTTGAGGTTAGAACTTGCCATTTTTCCAATATTGGAGCAAGTGCTATCAGTTTCGTAGGAGATAGTGAAGCAGTACGAAATCCCAACTTTCACTATACTGAGTTTACTAAATACGAAGACCTTGACTTGCAAAAAGGGCCTAAAACAGAAAACTATCCTAAATATTGTGTTGCTTACGATAATCTAATTCATGATGTTGGTGAAGTGGAAAAACAGGCAGCAGGTGTACAGATTGCAATGGCGATGAAAATCTCCGTCAGCCATAACAGTATTTACAATTGTTCGAGAGCAGGAATCAATGTTGGTGATGGTACATGGGGTGGACATCTGTTTGAGTATAATGATGTATTCAAAACCGTTTTAGAAACTAGTGACCACGGATCTTTCAATGCTTGGGGAAGAGACAGGTTCTGGCAACCGGATAGGGGTCAAATAGATGCAAATGTAGAGAAACATCCAGGCTTACAATTATTGGATGCAATACACACTACAGTAATCCGTAATAATAGATTAAGATGTGACCACGGTTGGGATTTAGATCTTGATGATGGAGCTACGAATTATCATGTTTATAACAATCTCTTACTTAAAAATGGAATTAAATTAAGAGAGGGATATCATCGGGTGGTTGAAAATAATATTTGTGTAAACAATTCAATTCATGCTCATGTGTGGCAAAAGAACAGTGGCGACGTGGTGATGAGGAATATCTTCGGAAGTTATTATTATCCCATAGGTATGAAACACTGGGGTACAGCCTGGGATTTGAATCTATTTGATATTTCGGAAAAACCCTTAGGCTTTAACGAAGGGGGGCGGGATGAGCAGTCAAAAATCGGGAATCCTTTATTTATCGACCCGTTAATTGGTGATTATAGGGTTGCTGACAATTCACCAGCCATTTTATTAGGATTTCAAAATTTTGATATGAATCGCTTTGGGGTAATTTCGCCGGATTTAAAGGATTTAGCTCAAACTCCGGAATTACCTATTTATACACCTGGATTGGCACCTGGAGCCAATCCCAGCAGAGATGGCTCGCTACAGGAATGGCTGGGAGGAAAGATAAAAAATCTGGTAGGCCTGGGAGAGGTATCAGCAACGGGCATGCATGATGAGACCGGAGTATTGGTAGTAGATGTTCCTGAAGGATCCGAAATGGCAGAAATTGGCTTCCGAAAAAATGACGTGATCCTGGACTTCTGGGGTCAGGAAACGCATAACGTGGAACGATTGCTTTACCATTATGCCAATAGACTTCCCGACCACAGTACTCCAATTAAAATTTGGCGAAACCAGCAAAAACATACTTTAGAAATTAAATAAAGTGTCGAAATAATTAGAAATTGAAAGTATTCTTTTAAAATTTACTAAAGTGAAAACCCAGTATAATGATAGCTAGAACAAAGTTAATGAGTGTTCTGTTTTTATTTTGTTCTTTGAATTGGCTTTTGGCCACAGAAAGGATTGATTTGAAATTATGGTACGAAACACCTTCCTCATCATGGATGACCGAATCGCTTCCCATTGGTAACGGTTATATTGGCGCGATGATGTTTGGGGATCCCGTCCATGAGCGGGTACAGTTTTCAGAGGAATCCTTATGGGCGGGAGGCCCAAGGGCAAATGATCAGTATAACTATGGCAACAGGACAAATGCTGCAAAGATCCTACCCCGGATCCGCCGTTTGTTGAAGGAGGGCAAGTTTGAAGAGGCCCACCGTCTGGCCTACGACAGTCTCACGGGGGAGATCCATCCCTCTGCATCCGGGATTCCGGAGTTTGGGGACTACGGAGCCCATCAGACAATGGGTGAACTGCACATCCTTTCTGATATAGATGAAGAGATAAAGGGGTATCGTCGGGAACTTGACCTTGAAACGGCTACGGTAAACGTTAGGTTCAAAACGGGGAACAATAGCTTCAAGCGGCGGTATTATGCCAGTTATCCCGACAGGGTGTTGGTCCATGAGCTCAAGTCCAAAAAACCGGTGGACTATACCTTGTTTCTAGAGTTTCCCCATCCACTTTCTGGAACGGAATTCCAGGGTGGTGAACTGTTGGTGACCGGATCACTGGAGAACAACGGTCTTGGCTTTGGTGTAAAACTGTCAGTCCGTACAGATGGAGAAAGTACCTTCAACCAGGGCAAGCTGCAGGTCACCAATGCCAGCTACCTATATGTTATTCAGACCGCATCGACCGAATACAAAAACGAATATCCGGAATACCTGGGCAATGATTATAGGCGAGAGCTGAACACCATCATCGAAAAGATAAGAGGATACGCTGTGGAAGAGATTTATGATCGGCACCAGAAGGATTACAAAGCACTATTTGATAGGGTGCGGCTGGAGATCAAGGGACCTGATCGGGACCATTTGCCTACGGACAAACGTCAGAAAGCCTATTATGGAGGGGAACCGGATCCCCATTTTGAGGCCCTTTATTTTCAATATGGAAGGTATTTGATGATCGCGGGATCGCGGGAAAACACGCTGCCGCTTACCCTTCAGGGGAAATGGAATAACTCGCTCAATCCTCCGTGGGCCAGTGATTTCCATATGAACATCAACCAGCAAATGCTCTACTGGCCGGCGTTGGTGACCAACCTTTCAGAATGCCATGTCCCGCTGATCAATTATATAGAAACTTTGGTGGAACCGGGAAAAGTTACAGCCAAGGAACATTTTGGAGCAGACGGTTGGGTGGTGAACACCATGAACAATGCATATGGGTTTACCGCCCCGGGATGGGGATTCCCTTGGGGCTTCTTTCCTGCAGGTGCGGGTTGGTTGTCACGGCATGCCTGGGAACATTATGAATATACCCAGGACAGGGACTATCTCGAGAAGCAGGCTTACCCATTGATGCTTGAGGCGGCTAAATTCTGGTTGGATTATCTTTCCGAAAATGCGAAAGGGGAGCTGGTGTCGATTCCATCTTACTCACCGGAGCACGGAGGGATTTCCATGGGTGCCTCTATGGACCACCAGATCGCCTGGGACCTTTTCAACAACTGCCAAAAAGCGGCAGCGGTGCTGGATGATCAGTCTCCAATAATTACAGCGATCAGTAAGGCAAAGGAAATGATTTCAGGACCAAGGATCGGCCGATGGGGCCAGCTTCAGGAATGGGTAGAAGACGTCGACGATCCTGAAAACCAACACCGTCATGTCTCTCATCTGTATGCATTGTTTCCGGGAGACCAGATTTCGGTAGCCCAAACCCCGGCGCTTGCAGAAGCGGCCGAAGTGAGCCTGAAGGCGAGGGGAAAAGCAGGTACCGGCTGGTCAAGGGCGTGGAAGATTGCCTTCTGGGCAAGGTTGAAGAACGGTGAAAAAGCCCATAAGATGTTGTTTGAACTGTTGAAACCTACGGATTATTCTGGAGTGGAAATGAAGGTGGGGAGTGGCACTTATAGCAACCTGCTGTGTTCCCATCCCCCCTTCCAACTGGACGGAAATATGGGCGGATCTGCAGGCGTGGCAGAAATGTTGGTACAGTCCCATGCGGGAGCCATAGAACTGCTTCCAGCGCTCCCGGTAAGTTGGAAAGACGGATCGGTATCCGGCCTAAAAGCGCGAGGGGGATATGAGGTTGGGTTTTCCTGGAAGAACGGGGTGGTGACCAAGCTGGAGGTAAAGCCAACAAAGAACGGAAGCTGCTCTATAAAGGTAAATGGTGTCGTTTATCAAAAAGAAGTCCAGGCCGATAAGTCCTATTCGTTAAAAGATTTTATGACTCAATAAGCCCCCTTTTCTTAAAAACAGCGTCCAAATGATAGTAACTTAAAGCCTCTAAGTACTCTTTCAAAAATGATATAGGACTGAATAGATTGTAGAGATCATTCTAACAAAGATATTGGAAATGGATAGAAGAAAATTTATAAAAATTAACGGAATGGGAGCCTTAGGTACATCCTTATTTACAAGTAATTTTGCCTTCGCTTTCAGTGAAAACAAAGCATCGGCTTTTATCGATAGGTTGCTGCCCGCTCCTAAAAATGGAGGGTTTCAGGATGACAATTATTGGATATGGGGGTCTTCGGTAATAAAAGGAGAAGACGGAAACTACCATATGTTTGCAAGTAGGTGGAGTAAAGATGTGGGATTTGGTAATTGGGTTACCAATTCTCAAATTGTTCACGCTATTTCATCTCATCCTGAAGGACCATATCAATTTTATAGTGAGGTTTTACCTGTTCGCGGGAGCGAGTATTGGGACGGAATGTGTACCCACAACCCTAGAATTATCAAATATAAAGACCAATATCTGTTGTATTATTTCGGCAATACCTATGACTTTGAATATCCCTCGATGGAGCAGCCCGATGTAAGCCAGGAAAACTGGAGAGCTGCCTGGATGAATAAAAGAATTGGAGTAGCCATCAGTGATAGTATATATGGACCATGGAAAAGGTACGATAAACCGGTGATTGAACCAAGACAAGGACATTGGGATGCTTCGATTACTTCTAATCCGGCACCGGCAGTTAATCCTAAAACTGGTGAAATTCTATTAATGTATAAATCCTCTACAAACGGATTAATTCCACCATTATTATTGGGGGTATCCCAATCTACCAATCCTTTGGGGCCTTATGCCAGATTGAGTGAGAAGCCGATTTTTAGGTTTGAAACAAAGGATAATAACTTGGTTGATGTAGAAGACCCCTACATCTGGTGGTCAGGGGATAAATATGAGGCCCTCCTAAAGGACAGATCAGGGGAAATTTGTGGAGAAGAAGGAGGAGGTGTGCATGTTTGGTCTAAGGATGGTGTTTCTTGGAAATTATTTAAAGAGGTAAAGGCATATACCCGAAAAATTAAATGGGATGATGGAAGTGTCTCCGTTCAGAATCATTTTGAACGGCCGTTTGTATTGGTGGAAAAGGGAAAACCGACCCATTTATTTGCTGCTACAGGTACCGGCCCTAAACCATGGAAATTTGAAAGAACCTGGAACATGGTTATTCCTCTAAAGTATTGATTTGCTGTGATATCATTAATTATGGTAAAATTTAATTTTCTAAAAAAAATAAAAAAGATCCAATACAAAACCTTTTTAAATAATTATGAAAAATATAAAAGAATTAATTTTAATCGCCCTGTTTTCTTGTATAATAATTAGCTGTCAAAATAATGTTTCTCAACCAGAGCCATATGGACCTGTTCCAAATATTCAGCAGATGGATTGGCAAAAAATGGAATATTATATGTTTATCCATTTTGGGCCAAACACTTTCACTGATAAAGAATGGGGGGACGGAAAAGAAGATCCTAAGGTTTTTAATCCTACTCAACTGGATGCCAACCAATGGGCACGCACTGCCAAAGCTGCAGGTATGAAAGCTATTATTATTACAGCTAAGCATCATGATGGTTTTGCTTTATGGCCGAGTAAATATAGTGAACATACCGTTCGCGAAAGCCTATGGAAAAATGGGAAAGGTGATGTTTTAAAAGATCTATCTGAGGCTTGTGCAAAGCATGGGCTGAAATTTGGAGTTTATCTTTCCCCTTGGGATCAAAATCATCCAGATTATGGAACTATGGAGTATAATCAAGTCTTTGCCAATATGTTGGATGAAGTTTTAGGTAATTACGGTGAAGTTTTTGAAGTTTGGTTTGATGGTGCTAATGGAGAAGGACCTAACGGAAAAAGACAGGAATATGACTGGGATTTATTCTATAGGACTGTTTATAAAAACAATTCTCAATCAATTATTTTTAGCGATATTGGTCCTGATGCAAGATGGATTGGTAATGAAAGTGGATTTGCAGGAAAGACAAATTGGAGTACATTGAATATTTCCGGTTTTCAACCGGGAGCTGATGCTCCAAAACAGGATACATTAAATCAAGGAAATATAAATGGTGAGCATTGGATTCCTGGAGAGGCTGATGTTTCTATACGTCCTGGCTGGTTTTTCAGTCCTTCCACAAATGATGACGTCAAATCTTTGGAACATCTACTAAAGATTTATTATGCTTCGGTGGGAAGAAATAGTAATCTGCTGTTAAATGTCCCTGTAAATCGTAAAGGTCTTATTCACCCGAATGATTCTCTTAGGTTAATGGAATTGCGTAGGGTTCTAGATGAAACCTTCGATGATAATATTGCTCTAAATAAGAAAGTTACAGCTAAGCATCAACGTGGAAATGATAAAGTATATGCCCCGGCTAATCTATTGGATGGGGATTATGAAACTTATTGGGCTACTTCTGATACAGTTTATGAAACGTCATTTACTGTCGATTTGAGCGAACCTACCGAATTTAATCGATTAGTATTGCAAGAATATATACCGTTGGGACAAAGAGTGAAAGCTTTTAATGTAGAGGTCTGGAATGGTAATAAATTTGAGAAAATAGATGAACAGACTACGATTGGATATAAAAGAATTCTGGTATTTCCTACGGTTAAATCATCAAAGGTTCGCATTAATATCTCAGAGGCATTATCTAGCCCTATTTTATCAGAATTTAAGTTATTTAAAGCTCCAGAAAATTTAGAAAATCCAACAGTTAAACGTAATAAGAATGGCATTGTCAAAATCACTTCAGATTCATCGGCAACTCTAATCACTTTTACTACAGATGGTTCGTTACCCACAATTGATTCAAGACAATATAAAAATCCTTTTCAATTTTTAGAAGCAGGAGTAGTAAAGGCTAAGGCCTTTTCAAAAGATGGCCTTAAAAATAGTGAAACCGTTTCGGTAACCTTTGATATAGCTCCCACCAATTGGAAAGTGATTTCAAGCAATAGTGAATTAGAAAATTTCTCAGCTGAGAATGCAATAGATTCTGATCCAATAACCTATTGGTTAACAGATCCTAAAGATGATTTTCCTCATAATATAGCAATCGATTTAGGAGATAACATACTATTTAATGGATTTACATATACGCCTACCAAACATAAAGATAGAAAAGGAATTATCTTTAAATACAATTTTTACATAAGTCAAGATGGAAAAAATTGGGAAAAAGTAGTGAGTGAAAGCACATTTTCTAATATCAAAAACAACCCTGTAAAACAAGAAGTTTTTTTCGATAAAACCTATAGAGCTAAATATATCAAACTTGAAGGTCTTAATTCATTGGATGAAGACGAAACTATGGCTTCCGCTGGGGAAATAGGTGTGATTACAAAATAGTAATATTATTTTTTGATAAAATAAATAATGTCTTTGCTCATTTAGCTTAAGTACCCATGTAGATGAAAAGTGAATTCATTTGAGCCTTTTGTATATTTTAATTTAAAGAATTTAATAATGAACAAGAATATAATACTCACATTAGCGGCATTGATGCTTACCATAGGAATCCGAGCTCAGCAATTTATCGAACTACAAGATCTTGAGATAAGTCGCGCACAACAGACATACGGCGCTCCAGTAAAGAATCGCTCAGTGACCGGCGAAAATTTAAGTGTCAATGGCGAAAACTTTAAAAAAGGGATTGGAGTACATGCTGAGTCTTTGATCAAGATTAAAATGAATAATGGGCATAGGTTTTCTTCAAAGATTGGGGTTAATGATTCCGATATCGATTATTCAGGGCCTGATGTGAAAGCTATTCCGTTGACTGACGGTAAACGTATTTTTTATAGGGTATCTTCGACATCAAAACAGTTTATTGGTGTCGAAGGAACGCAAGGCAAGGTAGATAATGGTAGCGTTATCTTTAAGGTTTTGCACAACGGTAAGGAAGTTTATAATAGCGGAGTGATGCGCCAGGGCGATAAGGTGAAGAATGTTGATCTCGAGGTAAAACGTGGTATTCTTGAACTGGTGGTCGAAAATGCCGGTGACGGTGCAAGCGGCGATCACGCCGTATGGGCAGAGCCCAAAATTGAATATATGGAAATCGCCCCAACGATCACAGAACAGGAGTTTAACGGAGTAGAACAAAAAATGTCTTCCAGGACCAGCAAGGCCTTAGAACAAGCCATAGATGCGCTTCCGGAAATTGAGCTCCCTTTAGTAAGCCCTGATTATGATTGGCTGATCAATAATATAAAGGCTAAAGCTGAAGTATATAAAACGGCGAGCGGAAAAGATATAGTACTATCTAATGGGTTGATTGCAAGAACTTTTCGAGTTCTTCCCAATTTAGCCACGATAGATTATTTAAACCAAATGACGGGAGAAAGTCTTTTACGTGCTGTTTCGAATGAAGGGATTTTAACACTTGATGGCGTCACTTACCCTATAGGTGGTTTGAGTAAACAGCCAGAATATGGTTATACCTTAATGAAATGGGTAAATAGAATGTCTGCGTTGGATAATGCTTTTTTAGTCAATGATTTCGAAATAAAAGAACTGACTGATCGTATGGCCTGGAAGCGGGAACGTTGGGCATCTAACAAGGAAATGCCGAAGGGAAAGGAACTTATTTTTACCTTGAAAAAAGATGATCTCATGGTTAAAGTTCATTTTGCACTCTATGATGGCATTCCAACGCTGAGTAAGTGGATAGAAGTCTTTAACGAAGGTGATTTTTTGGTGCAGCTCAATAGCTTTAAACTCGAACAGCTAGCCATGGTCGAAGGAGAAAGTCTTGTGGGCACCCCGGAGCACTGGGTAAAGCCGAATATCCATATTGAAAGTGATTACGCCTTCGGTGGTATGCAACAAAAAAATTCTGATCATACCACTTATTGGGAAAAGGATCCCCGTTATACTTCCCAGACCAATTACCCCTTGAACCTGCCCGCCCTCTTAGAGGTTAAACCGCCTTTAGGCCCGGATACGGCAATATTGCCAGGGGAATCACTAACGACCTTTCGGGTATGGGAGACACCTTTGGACAGTCGTGAGGAAGAGCGCAAGGGTCTGTTTTTAAGAAAAATGTACCGTACAATTTCTCCATGGGTAACCGAAAATCCTATTTTTATGCACGTGGTAAGTTCCGATGAGACCGTGATTAAAAATGCAATCGACCAGTGTGTCGAAGTGGGTTATGAAATGATAATTCTAAGTTTTGGGAGTGGTGTGAACATGGAGGACGAATCTGAAGCGAATTACGCAAAGTATAAAGAACTTGTGGATTATGCCGATAGTAAAGGTATTGAGTTGGGAGGCTATTCCTTACTTTCAAGCCGGTGGATCAGTGATGAGATCGATGTTATCAATCCCGAGACTGGGAAACGGGGCGGTATGATTCATGGTTCTTCCCCATGCTTGGCAAGTGAATGGGGGTACGATTACTTTCGAAAAATAAAAAAGTTTTATGAGAAGACCGGTATGAGCGTTTTTGAAAACGACGGTTCTTATCCCGGTAACGTATGCGCTTCAACTATACATTCCCATCACAACGGTCTGAACGATTCGCAGTGGAAGCAATACACCCAAATACAGAATTTGTATCAATGGATGCGTGGAGAGGGTATTTATATGAATGTTCCTGATTTCTATATTAATTCTGGAAGCAATAAGACCGGTATTGGGTATCGTGAGGTAAACTGGTCGTTGCCACGTGAACGACAACTTGTACTCGGTCGTCAGAATATATATGACGGGCTATGGGATCGCACTCCCAGTATGTGCTGGACGTTTACTCCATTGACCCAGTACCATGGTGGTGGTGCAGCTGCTACTATTGAGCCGCTCAACAAACATTTGACTGATTATAAGAATCAGATGATACAGAATTACGGTTCAGGTGTGCAATCGGCCTATCGAGGCCCTCGCTTATATGATACACAGAAGACTAAAAGGGTGGTAAAGGAAGTTATAGATTGGTATAAAAGATATCGGTATATTTTGAATAGTGATGTCATTCACTTAAGACGGCCTTCGGGAAGGGACTGGGATGGTTTTATGCATGTAAATCCTAAACTGGAAGAAAGAGGATTTGCCTTGTTTTTTAATCCGACTGATACCGATATGGTTCGCGAAATAAGCCTTCCACTTTATTATACTGGTTTGACTGAGACAGCATCTGTTAGAGAAAAGGAAGGGAAACCAACCGAATATAAATTATCTCGTGATTATAAGATAAGCTTAAAAATTAAAATTCCTGCAAATTCATACAATTGGTTGGTAATCGAAGAATAAATTATTATCCATTGGTCATAAGCTGGATGAAAAAACGTTTATAGAAAATGTAGTCATATAGTTAGCGCGCACCATGTAATATCCTATTTTGAGTGCTAATGTCTTGGTCGATGCGCAGTGATTCGGGTTGTGGGTTGGCGAGTTTGATGCCGAGGACCTGCCGGTGCAGATAATCGTAGATTGAGCGAAAATATATCAATAAAAATAAAAAGATATCTGTAAAAACAATTTCATGAAGCTAGTAGATTATTTTTTAATATTTTCCTTTTCCTTACCCTTATTAGCTCAAGCCCAGGCCGGTTTGGCATTACCAAAAGAGATAAAGATTGCCTGTGTGGGCAATAGCATTACGTATGGTGCGACGATGGAAAACAAGGAAAGAAATGCATATCCGGCACAATTACAGGAGATGCTCGGTGACCGATATGTGGTGGAAAACTTCGGGGTAAGTGGACATACTCTGTTAAAAAGAGGGGATCGTCCCTATTGGAAATCGGACCAATATCAAAAAGCTTTACAATTTAAACCGGACATCGTTTTTATTCTTTTAGGCACTAACGATAGTAAATCACAAAATAGGAAGTATCTCGGTGATGATTTTGAAACTGACTATAAAGATTTGATCGCTTCCTTCAAGAAAAGAAATACAGATGTTCGAACGGTTTTGTTACTCCCGCTACCATCTTTTTCAAAAGATTCTGTAAATATCTGGAATCCAGTTATTAAGGAGCGTATTATTCCTTTGATACAGAAAGTAGCTTATAAGGAGGAAAAAGAAGTTATCGACTTGTACCAGTTGTTTATAGATCAACAAGATTTATTACCAGATGGCGTTCACCCTTCCAGTTTAGGAGCAACAATAATAGCAAAAAGGTTGTATGAAGTTGTAATGCAAGAGCAAAAGAAAAAGACCCTTGATTTGAAGAATGAAATTGGAATTGAGTTGAGCTATGATTCTAATTTTCATGGTTTTGCGCAAACCTCATTTAAATTTAAGGGTATCGATTGTAAATTGGCGAGACCCAGAAAAGCGGCAAAAGGAGCACCTTGGGTGTTACGGGCTCGTTTTTGGGGACACGAACCGCAAACAGATATCGCACTTTTAGAAAGAGGTTTTCATATAGCTTATTGTGATGTCTCCAATTTATTTGGAAATCAGGAAGCAGTAGAACGTTGGAATGTTTTTTATAGTTTGATGACCAAAGTTGGGTTTTCCAAGAAAGTAATCTTGGAAGGTATGAGTCGCGGTGGTTTGATTCTATATAATTGGGCCGAGCAAAACCCAGAAAAAGTTGCTGGCATATATGCGGATGCACCCGTATTCGATGGAAAAAGCTGGCCTGGAGGTTTTGGCAGCGGTAAAGGAAATGCCAAGGATTGGGAGCGATTTAAGAAGGCATATGGTTTAAAAAGCGATTGGGAAATCAAAACATTTCAAGGCGATCCCATTCATAAAATAAAGTCTATTGCACAGGGCGGCTATCCTATATTTCATATTGTAGGCGAAACCGATAATTTGGTGCCGATTGCCGAAAATACGATTCCTTTTGAGGATGGAGTAAAGAAATACGGCGGGAATATTAAAACTATTTACAAACCCAATAACGGCCATCATCCCCATAGTTTGCAAAATCCGACACCCATCGTTAATTTTATAATGAGTACAAACCAACAAAAAGTTAATTTTGCTATTGTTCCGGCTCCCTCAGCGGAATACCGATCCGGGGCTGGTTGGACGGAAGGTTCAGATTGGTGGACACAGGTCCGAGACATTGATTCCCTCTGTAAAACCTCAAAGGATATTGATTTGCTGCTGTTGGGAAATTCCATTACGCAAGGTCTCGGCGGCAATCGATCCCACGTATCCTATCAACCAGGTAAAGTGGTAGCAGACGAATATTTTAAAGATTTGAAATGGATCAACGCTGGTATTTCCGGAGATCGTATCGAGCATCTACTTTGGCGATTACGAAATGGCAACTATGAAAAAGCAGACCCCAAAACGGTGGTATTAACGATTGGAGTAAACAATTTTCCTTTCAATAGCGCTCAAGAAATTGTGGCGGGTATTAAAGCATTACTTCAACAGGCTAAAGAAATGTTTCCAAGCTCAAAAATAATGTTATTCGGACCTTTACCTACTGGGACAGAAAAAGATTCGCGACAGCGTAAGAAATACAGAAAGATACATAATGGAATTAACAAACTATCTTTTAACGAACGGACGTCTTATCACGAAGTTTCCAAACTTTTTAAAACTGGGTCAGGAAAGCTTAATCCAGAACTTTATTCTGAAGATGGTATCCATTTAAAAGAGAAAGGTTATAAGGTTTGGATAAAATACATGAACGAAAAACTAGATTAAAATTATGAAGATTTAAAGAAAGGACTTGCTATTTATTTCACAGGTACTTTATTTAAGTGCAGCATTCCCTAAATGATCATCCGCTTCAATCCTGGCGAAATAGACGTGTAGCCTTCCCCAATTTAAGACAGGGCTAAATTCAATAAATTTTCATTAATATCATTCGATTCGGGGAAGAATTCTTCCCCGAATCGAGGTTTGTACTCCCTTGGTGATTTATTGCCCAGGGATTGATGCGGATGGTTATTATTGTAATCTTCCATCCATTTATTGCTTAAAGAACGCAATTGATGTAAATCATTAAACCAGTAAGCATCTAATATATCTTCTCTATAAAATCTATTTAAACGTTCTATATACCCGTTTTGCATTGGCTTACCTGGCTGGGTATACCGTATTTCCACACGTTTTCTATTGCACCATTGACTGAATGTTTTAGAGATAAACTCAGGGCCATTATCACAACGGATAGTTTGTGGTAATCCAATTTCTTCTTCTAATTGTTCTAAAGTCTCCACTAGCTTTCTAGCAGGATAGTTCAACCCTGGATCTACAGCCAGTACTTCTCGGTTGCAATCATCAATTATATTTAAGACACGTACCTTTCTGCCATCAGAAAGGACATCTGACATAAAATCCATACTCCAAACCTGATTCAATTGTTCAGTGGTCTCTAAAGGATGTTTTACCCTACCTGTAATGCGCTTTTTATGTTTGCGCCTTAGCTTAAGCTTCATCTGCCGGTATACTCGTAATACCCGTTTCCGGTTCCACTTATGGCCTTCGCGACGTATTCGTTTATAGTATTCATCAAAACCTCTGGTGGGCAACTCAGTGGCCAATTCAGAAAGTTTATCGATTACCTCATAATCGTCTCGCTTAGTCTGATAATACCACATCGAACGGGTTAAACCTACTACATTACAGGCTCGTTTTATGGAGACCTGGTACTCCTTGATCAAATAAACCGCTCTATGCTTCTTGTCGGAAGGCCTTAGAACTTTTTTGACAGTATATCTTTCAGCATTTGGTTATCTAGACTGGCATCGGCATACATCTGCTTGAGCTTGCGATTTTCTTCTTCCAACTCCTTAAGCCGTTTTAGCTCACTAGTTTCCATTCCACCATATTTCTTACGCCAATAATAGATAGTGCTTTTATCAATACCCAGTTCTCGAGCGATATCACCAACAGCTCGGCCTTGTTCGTTTTCTTTCAAGATCTTGATGATCTGACTTTCTGTAAATCTACTTTTTTTCATCGGACAGTTTATCGTTTTTAAAATTAACAATTTCGAATTTTAAACTGTCTTATTTTTAGGGAAGGCTACA
>NZ_JAEHOK010000021.1 GCF_016236915.1 Salegentibacter maritimus | reverse complement strand
TTCCTTTAGACTTGCAAGAGTAAAATTTGTGTAAATTAAGGATTAAAAAAGAGTAGGCTAACTATAACAAGTTCCAGTTAAAAGAGCTATATGCTGATTCAGTACCTACTCTTTCCCTAAATAGTAACTCAAATAGAAATTCGGGATTAAAAGCCCATTATTAAGGAATTGAGTCCTATTTAATTTAATCCATTCATAACTAAAACCAAAATTATGAAAAATTCATTGACTTTTGTAGGTATTGATATCAGTAAAAACACATTGGATATTTGTTCTATAAAAGGTGAGAAGAAACTGGCCAAACGTATTGATAACAACAAAAAAGCTATAAAAGTTTTTTTTAGTGGCTCAAAGCCACAAAGTTTAAAAGTCTGTATTGAGAATACGGGGCGATATGGCCGTAAGATTATTGAAGTCTTAACCTCTTTAAATATCGTTTTTTACGAAGTAAATCCTTTGCATTTACACAAAAGTATTGGACTCACCAGAGGAAAAGATGATATTATAGATGCCTTCCGTATTGCTAAATTCCTGGAAAAAAACCACACAGAACTCGAACCACATCAAAAACCAGAACCGGGAATAGAAAAGCTGAAAGCACTTATATCCCATAGGAACCTGTTAATTAAGCAAAGAGCCCAACTCAAAGCAAAAAACAAAGAAAACCTACTGATTGCAGATCTTGACTTGCCGCAACTGGAAGAGCACGGAGCTGAACTTATTCAATTACTAACTGAAAAAATAAAACAAACCGACAAATCAATAATTGAGGTTATTGAGCACAATAGTGTATTGAAGCACCAATACCATTTAATACGTGCTATTCCTGGAGTAGGTCCTATTTTATCGTGGAATATGTTGATTAAAACAAATGCATTTAAATCGATCACAAATCCTCGTAAATTTGCCTGTTATGCTGGAGTGGCGCCATTTTCAAAAAGTTCAGGAACTTCTGTTTTTGGTAGGGCATCGGTTTCTATCTATGCAGATAAAGGCATTAAGAAAATACTGCATTTAGCAGCCATGAGGGCGATCCAATTGCCTTCTGATTTAAAACAATATTACCATCGAAAGGTAAATGAAGGCAAAAACAAAATGAGCGTCTTAAATGCTGTAAGAAATAAGATCATTCATAGAATTTTTGCCATCATAAAAAATCAAAAAATATATAATAATAACTTGCAAGTGTCATAGAAATCAGGATGACGTATTTTTAAACAAAAAACCTCACAGCTTTTGAACCTGTGAGGTTTTATTAATTAACGCCATTAAGAACAAAGTGAAGTAACCTCTTGAAAGGTTGACTATCTTCATCCCTCAATGACAGCAGAAATCTTTATTCTTCCTCTCCAGAAGTATCTTTTTCTGCTGATGTTTCTTCCTCGGTAGAGAAATCGGTAATACCGTTTTTAATAAGCAGGTTATACCACTGAAATATTTTTTTCAAATCGCTGGCATATACACGATCTACATCATAGTCTGGCAGGATCTCGGCAAAATACTTTTCCAACTCGGCTTTAGAAGACTTATGGTTTATAGTTTCGCCACCATCTTCTTTCTCCTTTATTTTTTCAAATATTTCTGCCAATGGCACTTCTTCGGTATATGTGTAAATGGCAATCTCACTCAACAAACTTACATTATGACGAATATTTACTGCCATTTTTTTTCCGTCAGGAATAGATTTTACAATAAATCCTCCGCGGCTTTGTGCAGTAAGTTCGTATAAACCGGGTTTTCCCGAAATCGCTAATATCTTATCTAATCCCATAGTATATCTTTAATTCCTCGACGAGGTTATTATTTTGTGGGCCTTGGCCCAGCATTATAAATAGTTTTCTAAATAATGTTTTTGTAATCCTATTGTCAGATTTTATTTTTAGGCTGGCAAATATCAGCTGCCAAAACAACTTATCAAAGTGATTAGCCCGGAATATTTATGAGATAACTCATAAATATTTGTAGTTACAAAGCTTCCCCAATATTCCTAATACTCAAAAATAATGTTCAACTAAGCCTGGGGTAACCATCAAGACACGCAACCTTCTCTAAATCTTTAACAATACAATTAACGGCCTTTTTTCATTTCGGGAAAACGCATTTTATACTCAATTTTAATCTTCCCTTTTGAAATATTCGCAAGTTTACTTTTTAGTAAACGCTTTTTTAAACTGGATAGTTTATCGGTAAATAAAATTCCTTCAATGTGGTCGTATTCATGCTGAATAACCCTGGCTGACAGTCCTGTAAAAGTCTCCCTATGCTCCTTAAAATTCTCATCCTGGTACTCTATCACTATTTTAGGCTTTCTAAAAACGTCTTCCCTAATTTCAGGAATACTTAAACAGCCTTCGTTAAAAGCCCACTCATCTCCTTCTTCTTCTACAATTTTTGGATTTATAAAAACTCTTTTTAGTTTTTTGAGTTCTTCGCGTTCCTGTAACTCTAATTCCTCATCTTCTGCAAACGGGCTCGAGTCTACAAGGAACAAACGAATTGGCAGGCCAACTTGTGGTGCCGCTAAGCCTACGCCATAAGCATTATACATAGTTGCCCACATATTTTCTATTAACTCATCCAGTTTTGGATAATCTTCAGAGATATCTTTGCACTTTTTTCGCAAAACCGGATCTCCGTACGCTACAATTGGTAAAATCATTCTTCTTAGAATTTATATTTTATAATGAATAATTTATAATATCATTTCCCGGAAATTTGGTTTCTTACCGCCGTGATTCCAGACGCGATAAAGATAGATGTCAGCTCTTGGCTTCAATTATCAATTCCTTTGAATCTTTCTCATTTAGCAGATCTTCATCTTTCGCGAATTCTATCCAGAAAATACATTCATCAGCTTCTTCAATTACTATTCCTAATTTTGAAATAAAAGCTTTTTTTGATTGCCCTAAACATGCGGCCTAAATTAGCTGCAACCGAAGTACTACACCTAATTAACTGACCCTCAATATGGCTTCCTAATTTATTTTTTGGAAGATTTATTGCTAGTTTTACGCATTTATGTGCAAAAACATTGGAACGATTAATTAAGTCAGTTTTCATAAAATTAAACAACTTAAATTATAAATTATTCAATAGGCATTATACATTTTAAGCTCACTCATACAAATAAGTCTGCAGGATTATGGTAGCACTAACTTCATCTATAAGCGCTTTATCCCTGCGTTTTTTCTTTTTTACACCGCTATCTATCATAGACTGAAAAGCCATCTTGGAAGTAAAACGTTCGTCTACTCTCTTAAAAGGCATTTCAGGAAACTTTTTAATAAAAATTTTTAAAAACTGCTGAATATAAACTTCTACTGCTGAAGCTGTATCGTCTTTTTGTTTAGGCTCCCCTACCAACACCAGTTCCACTTTTTCCTCTTTAAAATATTTTTCAAGGAACTCCAGAAGCTCTGGGGTTTTTACAGTAGTTAGTCCAGAGGCAATCATTTTAAGTTCATCACTAACGGCAATACCGGTGCGTTTTGTCCCAAAATCAAGTGCCATAATTCGTGCCATCTTCAAAATTTGCGCAAAGGTAAGGTTTATATTGCTTTAGAACCAAAAATTAGCTTTAAGCTCTTATATTTGCTGAAAATCAAGAATAATATTATGGATCATTTAGAAGCTAAGATCAATGAAGCCTGGGAAAACCGGGATTTACTAAAAGATACAGAAACCATAGCAGCTATACGCGAAGTTGTTTCGCTATTAGACTCAGGGAAGTTAAGAACTGCCGAACCGACTGAAAATGGTTGGAAAGTGAACGAATGGGTTAAAAAGGGCGTGGTGCTTTACTTCCCTATTCAGCAAATGGAGACTTTAGAGGCTGGCATTTTTGAATATCACGATAAAATCCCACTAAAAAACGGTTATAAAGAAAAAGGAATTCGAGTAGTTCCTAACGCGGTTGCAAGACACGGGGCCTATATTTCTAGCGGAGTAATTATGATGCCTAGCTATGTAAATATTGGTGCTTATGTAGACGAAGGTACTATGGTAGATACCTGGGCTACCGTAGGAAGTTGTGCTCAAATTGGCAAAAACGTTCATCTTAGTGGTGGTGTAGGAATTGGAGGGGTTTTAGAACCGCTACAGGCTTCTCCTGTAATTATAGAAGACAACGCCTTTTTAGGTTCTAGGAGTATTGTGGTAGAAGGTGTTAAAGTTGAAAAAGAGGCTGTTTTAGGCGCTAACGTTGTACTTACCGCTTCTACTAAAATTATAGATGTTACCGGCGAAGAGCCTAAAGAAATGAAGGGAATTGTTCCGGCAAGATCGGTGGTTATCCCGGGAAGTTATACCAAAAAATTCCCTGCGGGAGAATTTAATGTTCCCTGTGCTTTAATTATTGGTAAACGTAAAGAATCTACCAATAAAAAGACATCGCTAAACGATGCACTACGTGAGTATGATGTAGCGGTATAAGGTCTTATCTTATAAACTTTGCTGTGAGGCGAGTGAAAAAAACGTATGAAAATACTTATAATTCAGCAAAAAATGATTGGGGATGTGCTCACATCCTCAATCTTATTTGAAGCCCTTCGGAAGAAATATCCGAATGCTGAATTACATTATTTAATTTACCCACACACAAAGCCGGTAGTAGAAAACAATCCATTTATAGATAAGCTTATTGAGTATAAACCAGAGACAGGAAGAAACCCTTTAAAATTTCTAAAGTTTTTGAGTTTTATTCGTAATGAATCTTATTCTATAATAATTGACATTTACTCTAAAATAAGTTCAGGCATTATTACCTACTTTGCAGGGGCACCTAGAAGACTTGGTTTTGATAAAAATTATACCCGACTGTTTTATACAAAAACTTTCAGTTATAAAGAAAATCCCCAAACTAGTGCAGGTCTCGCCATAGAGAACAGAATGCAACTTTTAAAAGGTCTGGACCAGAGCTTTCCTATAGCGCTTAGACCTAAAATTTTTATCTCTCCCAAAGAAAAAGAGACTTTTAGAAAGAAGCTGAAAAAGCAAGGAATAGACATAGACCAACCGGTAATTATGTGCGGTGTACTGGGAAGTTCCACCACAAAATCTTATCCTAAAGCTTATATGGCATTTTTATTGGATAAAATTGTAAAACAAATACCAGAAGCGCAGATATTATTTAACTATTTGCCCATGCAAAATGCTGAAGCAAAAAAAATTTACAACCTGTGCAGTCCCCAAACCCAATCACGTATTTTTCTTGATATCTATGAAAACTCATTAAAAGGTTTTATACTTAACGCGGCTAACTGTGATCTTTATTTTGGAAATGAAGGTGGAGCTGCCAATATTATGAAAGCACTGGGTATACCAGGTTTTTCTATACACTCCCCAATTGTAAAAAAGAATTATTGGGCGATTTATGAAGATAATGTAAAACAGGTTTCAATACATTTGGAGGACTTCGAACCACATCTTTTCAAAAACAATACACCCCGCTTCAGCAAACTTAAAAATGACAGGTTATATCAAAAATTAAATCCCGAGCTCATGGAATTAAAATTAAGTGAGTTTTTAAAAAACCTCAACATATGAATTATCGGTTTCTTATTTATATCAGTTATACCTATGCTTTTCCAATTGGTGAGCCCCTGGAAGAAGAAATTAAAAAACGTGGATACCAGGTAAAATGGTTTGCTGATGAACCGGAAACCAAAAAGAAATTTAGTAAAGATAAGCTTGTGGTAGATGATATTCACCAGGCCATTGATTACAACCCCCATATTATTTTAAGTATTACCAACAGTATAGCCGATTTTCTCCCGGGTTTAAAAGTACAGGTATTTCATGGGATTGCCCCCAGTAAACGTAATTTTAAAAAGGGGCACTTTAGAATTCGCGGATTTTTCGATCTATATTCAACTCAAGGACCGTTTACTACACAACCTTTTAAAGAGTTGCAGAAAAAATATAGACACTTTGAAGTAGTAGAAACCGGTTGGCCCAAATTAGATCCCCTGTTTCCGCTAGAAGAAATTCCGCGGGAAAAACCTAGTATCTTAATTTCCTCTACCTTTAGTAAAAAACTGAGTTTAGCCTATAATGATGATGTGATAGAGGAAATAAAACGCATTTCGAAAAAAGGAAATTGGAATTTTAAAGTAGTGCTCCACCCAAAAATTCCGCAGGAACGTGTTCAAAAATTTATAGACATACAAGGGAAAAACCTCACCTATTACGATACTACAGATTTGATCCCTTTATTTCGAGAAAGCGATGTACTGTTTGCCGATTCTACCTCTGTAGTAACTGAATTTTTGCTTCAAGAAAAACCGGTAGTAACTTTTAGAAACTCACAACCCGGAAAACACTTACTAAATATCACCCAGGTTGAAAAAATTGAAAGCGCAATAGAAAATGCACTTGATCCTGATGTGAATTTACTTGAAGAAATCCAGGAATTTAATAAAAATATGCACCCCTATAAAGATGGCAAGTCTAGCGCGCGCTTAATAGATGCATCAATAAAATTTCTACATGCCGATAAAAGTCATTTAAAACCTAAACCCTTAAATATTATACGAAAGCTAAAAGTTCGCAAAAACCTTAATTTCTATCCTTTAAAGACTTACCGGAAACCACCCACAATTAAATAGCGCTTAAGTGATTTTAACGTATTAAATTTGCTACTTTTTTTTTGAATATTATAATTTAGCATTTAAACAAAAGGTAAATTAATCCTTATTTTTCAGTGAATAATTCAAATTAAAACCTAAATTACCAGGTTAAATTTTCAAAGAATGAAAGAATCTCTAGAAGATATTCCCGTTGATGCCGTTATAACATGGGTAGATGGCGACGACAAAAATTGGCAAAAAAAAATTAATGATTATTCTAAATCTCCTATAAATTTCTCCTCTAAAAAACACTTAAAAAGATACAATTCAATTGGGGAAATTGATATGGCTATTAAATCTATAATCAAATTTGCGCCTTTTATTAGGAATATTTTTTTAGTAACCGATAATCAATCGCCCGAATCTTTTGATCACCTAAAATCATTAGCTCAAAAGAAAGGTATGAACTTAGAACTGGTAGATCACGAAATTATTTTTAGGGGATTTGAAGAATACCTCCCCACCTTTAACTCGTGTTCTATTATATCTATGTTGTATAGAATCCCCAACTTATCTGAGCACTTTATTATTTTTAATGATGATACTTTTGTAATGAAAGAAGTCTCTGTAGATGATTTTTTTATTAATGGAGAACCTATCATAAGAGGTAAATGGCAAGACTTCAATGAAAACAAAACATTACGAAAATCATATCATGAATTTTTAAACTTCCTGGATGTTTCTACAAAAAAGGATAAAATCAGTTTTAAAAAACTACAACAAAACAGCGCCAAAATGGCGAAAATGGATAAATATGTTAGACGATTTCATACTCCGGTTAGTGTAAGAAAATCAACTCTAACAAAATTTTTTAAAGAAGATTCTTTACTTAGAAACAATATTCAACACAGATTTAGAAATCCAAATCAATTTCTGCTATCTTCCTTATCTGAGCATCTGGAAATTAAGAATAACACTTACCATTATCGTAGTTACTCGCAGTTAACTTACTTCAGGTCGTATAAAAATTTATCGTCAACAAAACTAAAATTGAAATGGTTTGAAAAAAACCAAAAGAAACTTTTTCTCACCTTTCAAACCCTGGATATGGCCAATGACGAAATATTAAATTATATTTTACTTTGGATAAAAAAGCGATTAAGTGAAAGCTAAGATGTTCCCTGGTAACAAGCCTTGAAGCATTAAATCCAGATTATGGAGTAAATTAGAGAAGTTCCTGTACTTTATTTAATTCAGGTATTTCTATAAAGCCCTATAGCCGCTTTAATTTTTTTGTAAACTTCTTTGCTAATTAACTTTACCCTATTTTTAAAACTCAATAATCGCCATGAATTAAAACTCACTAAACTTTTAAAGATTTCTGTTGTTCGGGTTTTAGAAATATTAAAATCATAGATTTTTTCAGGGTTTATATTTCCATATCCCCAAAATCTATTCACTTTATTTTTAGAATGAATTATACTTAACCAGAGTCTTTGATTTTTTATTCTAACCAGATTTTTTTCATATTTCCAGGAGCCATGACGATTTCGAAACCAAACAGTTTTAAAATCATCTTTCTTTTCTATAAGACTAATAAATGGATTATTTAATTTTCTTAAAGCACCCAAACGGGTATTTTTACCGGTTTCTAAAGTATAACCATCAATTATATCAAGCGCTTGATGCTCTTGTTTATTAAAATAACTTTGCACAACATCTGTATAATTCTGGTGAATACAATCGTCGTTATCTAGCCGTGAGGTTATTATATATTCCTGGGAATCAAGATTACTAATAGTTTTTACAATTTCGGGAAGGAAATTTTTCATACCGTCAATAAAAACGGGAACAAAATTTTCGTAGTCACTTTTGTAATCTACTACCTTCTGTTTATAGATTTCAGGAGTATTAATATCAAAAAAAACCAACCACTTAAAGTTTTGGTTAGTTTGGTTTTTTACCGATGCAAAACAATAATTCTCGAATAAATCAAAACGCTCCTCTAACCATTCATCAGTTAGCACTTCTTCGTTATTTTTTGTAGTAGTCCAGTCTTTCGCTCTTAAATTGAAACGAGTAACAATATAGTGCTGAAACATTATTCTAAATTATAAATGACTATTTTAAACTTAAAACATCACCTCATTTTATTGAGCTAAACATTTTAATTTTATTCATAACCCTCCTAAAGAAATAATTCATTTCTTATTGGAAGAGCTTACTTTAAACTTTGGTTAATACTACAAAAAAACTCTAAGATTTCTTGATGTTATTTAATTGAAAATATCAATTTCAAAACTTTAGGACAAGAACCTTAATTTTATATTCGCTTATTTAATTCCGACAAAATTTTTAAACCTTTGCTTCAGTTCCCTATTCTTAGCCCTTTTTACAAAAAAAGAATGGGCAAAAAACCACATTTTTTTAAAGACTTCGGTTTCCGACTTTTCTATGAGTTCTGCATATTCATCGGCCATAATTTCAATCTTTTCATTATCGGGAGTAAGCCTGGCAAAATTTTTCATCCGCTCGGTAAAATTAAGCGGTTTAAAATTCATTCTATTTAAATCTACCAGGTAAAACTTATAATCGCCGTTATTTAGCTGAATTAAAGTGTTACCGGGGCTATGGTCCAAAAACTCAATATTATTTTCATGAAGTTTAAAGGTGAAACGGGTAAAAGCACGTAAAATATCTTCGTGGCCGGGTATTGTCAAATCTAAATCCCTAAATGTAAGATCATAATCTAAATGCTCGCTGATATAAAAACTTTTAGTAAGAGCTCCCTTAACAACTTCTTCAGCAAAAGCAATAGGCTTAGGGGTTCCAATTCCTTTTTTAATAAGTTTTTCTGCATATTTAAACGAGCGCTCAGCTTTAGATTCCCTAAAAAGTACATACACATACCTGTTAATGAAGTTAGGCTGTTTAAAAGACTTTATATTGAATTTCTCCCCCTCTTTTTCAATTATTTTAATATGGTTTCTGCGATGTTTTTTTCCTGCAAAAAACGACTGCCCAATAGCATTAAAATTCAACAGAATTTCTTCGATGTTCTTCTTGGATAATTTATGATATTTTGAAATGAAAATCTTCATCAACAAATAAAGTTAAAGCTATTAATAATTACACCATCCCCGAATTAGACCGAAAGATTAGCTAAATATCGCAGTGTAAATTAGTATTTTTACCACCGCATTAAGGCTTGACTAATCAAAAACTTAAGTTTTTAATAATCGACAAATATAAACATTGCAGCAACGAATAAAGAGAAAGACCTAATGAAAATCCTTCATTTATCGGCAGTAAAAAATTGGGGGGGCGGTGAAAACCAAATCGAATTGCTGTGTGAAGCCTTTAAAAATGAGGCTCCCGAAGTGGAAAATCTAATTCTATGCGTAAAAAACGGATTGTTTCATAAGAGACTCAAAGAGAATCAATTAAAGTTCAAAACTTCACCACTTCGCTTTAATTTCGATATTCGGTACAGTTTAAAGATTATACAAATTTGCAAGACCAGGCGAATAGACCTTATCCATATTCACGATCCAAAAGCACTTGCCCTGGTTGTTTTGGCCGATAAATTCTATAATTTACCGCCAATGGTTTTTAGCAAAAAGACTTCTTTTCCCATCAAAAACAGAGAGCAAACACTTTACAAATACAACTATCCAAAAATTAAACGCATTCTGTGTGTTTCGCATAAAACCAAAGAGATCACTGCAGAAAAAATTAAGGATAAAAATCGTTTAAGAACCATTTATCACGGTATTTCTATTGAAAAACAAAAACAGCTTTGCCCTGATGGTAATCTTCGAAATAAACTTGGCTTAACCGAAGATTATATTCTGGTAGGAAATATTGGCAATCATATTCCTGCTAAGGACCTTTCTACTTTCATTGAAACTGCCAAACAAATAATAAACCGGCAAAACGGTCAAAAATTTCACTTTGTACAAATTGGATATTTCACTTCTGAAACTGCCGCATTACTCGAACAGGTAAAAGCTAATAATTTAGAAGCATCTATCAGTTTTTTGGGTTTTAAAGAAAATGCCGCAAACCTAATATTACAGTTAGATATGTTACTGCTCACCTCTAACTCTGAAGGTGTCCCTAATGTAATTTATGAAGCTTTCTACCATAAAACTCCAGTTATAGCCACAAATGTTGGAGGAATTCCCGAAATTGTGAGCCATATGGAAAACGGACTTTTAGCTGATGCGACAGATCCTAAAAAATTAAGCGAACACATCCTATTTTTGGCAAAAGAAACCAATATAAGCCTTAGGTTTACCCAAAACGCCCATCGAAAAGTGGTAGAAAATTTCACCACAAAACAAATGGCGCAAAAAACACTACACGAATACAAAAACATTTTATATGGAAGATCTTAAAACAGAAATACAAAACGCCCTTACTATCTTAAAACGCGGCGGGCTTATACTTTATCCTACCGATACAGTTTGGGGAATTGGCTGTGACGCCACCAATCCTGGAGCGGTAGAAAAAGTGTATAAACTAAAAAAACGCCACGAAAGTCAGGCCTTAATTTGTTTGGTTTCAGATTATAAAATGCTCAACCAATTTGTGGAAGATGTACCAGAAGTAGCTTACGACATTTTAAAATTTGCCCGAAAACCTACCACCGTTATTTACGATAATCCAATTCGTGTGGCCGAAAACCTAATAGGCGCTGATAATTCCCTGGCTATTAGGGTTTCCAAAGATAAATTCAGTAATGATTTAGCAAAAAGATTTAGTAAACCCATCGTTTCTACCTCGGCAAACATTAGTGGTGAAAAAACACCGGAAAGTTTCGCCAAAATTAGTCCCGAAATTTTAGAAGGTGTGGACTATATAGTAAATTTGCAAAAAAATAAGAAATCGGCTAAACCCTCTACTATCATTAAATTAAGTAACGATGGTAAGGTTAAAGTGATTAGAAAATAGATTATTTCGCCACGAATACACTAATTATGTTCGATATTATATATAAAGATGAAAGTTATGTCATTGTTGGCACACTATTCAATGAATATAATAATTTAGGAAGTGGCTTTTCTGAAATAGTTTATAAAGATGCATTAGAACTTGAGTTTAATTCGCTGAATATTCTTCCCTTTGAAAGAGAAAAAGAATACTCAGTCACCTATAAAGGAGTTGTTCTGAGACACAAATTCTATGCTGATTTTATCGCTTTTGATAAAATCATTTTAGAAATAAAGTCTATAGAGAATATTCACGATAAGCATATTGCTCAATGTATTAATTATTTAAAGGTTTCCGAAAACAGATTAGCCATATTAGCCAACTTCCACAAAGATTTATTAGATCACAAAAGAATTGTACTATAAATATTTGTGTATTCGTGGCTAGAAAAGATATAATTTTCCAGTATCATTTAATTACATATTGATAACAGGAAATTTCAAAAGAAATTAAATAGTGAAGAATTATAAAAGCGCGTTATCCCATAATATTTTTAGGGTCATCACCCAGGCTTCAGAAGAAATAAATCTTGAAAGCTATGTTATTGGAGGTTTTGTGCGCGATCATATTTTACAACGAGGCACCCCTAAAGATATAGACATTGTTGCGGTTGGCAGCGGTATTCAACTCGCTAAAAAAGTAGCCCAAATACTTCCGCATAAACCCAAAGTGCAGGTTTTTAAAAATTATGGAACCGCAATGTTACGGGCTTATGATATGGAAATAGAGTTTGTGGGCGCTCGTAAAGAAAGCTATCAAAAAGAGAGTAGAAAACCCCTTGTGGAAGATGGAAGTTTGGAAGACGACCAAAACCGGCGTGATTTTACTATAAATGCACTCGCATTGGGATTAAATGAGGATAACTTCGGAAATCTTTTAGACCCTTTTAATGGTATTGAAGATCTTCAGTCCAAAATCATTAAAACTCCACTGGACCCCGATATAACTTATTCTGACGATCCCTTGCGTATGCTGCGGGCCATTAGATTTGCCACACAACTAAATTTTAAAATTGAAAAAGAGTCCTTAGATGCTATTACCAGAAACAGGAAACGCATACGCATTATCTCCAAAGAAAGAATTACAGAAGAGCTGCATAAAATAATGCTGGCAAAAATACCTTCAAAAGGATTTTCTTTGCTGCACAAAACAGGCTTACTGGATATTATTTTACCCGAACTTACCGCTCTGGAAGGCATAGATGAAATTGAAGGTCAACGTCACAAAGACAATTTTTGGCACACTTTAGAAGTGGTAGATAATATTGCAGAAAACACCGATGATCTTTGGCTACGCTGGGCAGCCCTATTGCACGATATTGGGAAAGCCCCTACCAAAAAATTTCATAAGAAAATTGGGTGGACCTTTCACGGTCATGAGTTTGTGGGCGCGAAAATGGTATTTAAACTCTTTAAACGACTTCGCCTGCCGCTTAATGAGAAGATGAAATATGTACAGAAATTGGTATTAATGAGTTCACGCCCCATAGCTATTGTAGACAATGACGTAACCGATTCTGCCGTGCGCCGACTTATCTTTGATGCGGGTGAAGATATTGAAGACCTAATGACACTCTGTGAGGCCGATATCACCACTAAAAACCCTAATCGTTTTAAAAAGTATCATAACAATTTTAAAGTGGTTCGCAGTAAAATGAAAGAGGTGGAAGAGCGCGACCAGGTGCGCAATTTCCAACCCCCGGTTACCGGCGAAGAAATTATGGAAACTTTTAATATTAAGCCCTCGCGAGAAATTGGTATTATAAAAGATGCCATTAAAGAAGCAATTCTGGAAGGAGAAATTCCTAATGAACATGAAGCCGCAAGGAATTTAATGCTAAAAAAAGGAAAAGAACTTGGGTTAACAGTGGGCAGTGAGCAGTCTTAGTAGGCAGTCTCAGTAGGCAGTGGGCTTAAGAGGTATAATTTCAAAAGCTTTGTTTTATTTTTAAAGGCTAGCCTCGAAATATTTGAATATCTATTATCGAGTTAAAAAGTAAACTACCTCTGAGCAAGCCCACGAGGCATTCTTTGGAAACAAATTTTTAATTTCGAGCCAAGCCTCGGGGTATTACACCCTTTGGCGGTGCCAATAAAGTTTAAAAAAATGTATAGAAAATCGGTTAAAATTTCCCTCATACTCGTATACCTGGTTATAGTTGCCGGTGCAGTTGTTAGAATGACAGGCTCTGGAATGGGCTGCCCAGATTGGCCAAAATGTTTCGGCTATTACATTCCCCCAACAGAAGTCTCAGAATTGGAATTTCAGGCTAATAGAGAGTATGAAAAAGGCCAGGTAATTATTGTTGACGAAACTTTAAAAGTAGCTGCAGAGGACTTCACATCAAAAGAAGTTTATAACGAAAAAAATTGGAGCACCTATACCAAACACGATTATGCCATTTTTAACCCCGTACATACCTGGGTAGAATATATCAACAGGTTGGCAGGTGCTTTGGCTGGTTTTGCTGTGCTTATTATGGCTATACTTTCTTTCAGAAAATGGAAAAGCAACAAAAAAATCACTTTGCTCTCCTGGCTTAGTGTATTTCTTATGGGGTTCCAGGCGTGGCTGGGTGCCACCGTTGTTTATTCGGTTCTATCTCCGGTAAGAATCACCATACACATGGTTATGGCCCTGGTAATTGTAGCAGTTTTACTTTATTTACTCTATATTTCAGGAGAAAAACAACAATCTAAAAGACCTAATAAAACCTTTAAAAACTTAATGGTTTTGGCTCTTGCACTTACCTTAATTCAAGTGGTTTTAGGAACTCAAGTAAGGCAAATTGTAGATGAACAAATAAAAGCATTTGGTTATGATGCCAGGGAAATGTGGCTGGCAAATCCTGATATAACATTTTACATTCACCGAAGTTTCTCCATTCTTGTAATACTGGTAAACCTTGTACTTTGGTGGAAAAACCGTAAACTTCAACTTAATTTTGGAAAAATAAACTGGGTACTATGGCTAATAGCCCTCGAAATTATAACGGGAATTGCCATGTATAATTTCGATTTTCCTTTTACAACCCAATCGCTACATTTAGTAATCGCCTCGGCTTTGTTTGGATTCCAATTTTATTTATTATTGGAAAGCTTTACCGCCGGCAGAAAGTTGAAAACTTCGTAACTTTGCCCCCTAAAATTTGAAATTATGGTTTACCGATTTAGAGTAATTCTTGATGCAGAGGAAGATGTATTTAGAGATATAGAAATACTAAAAGACAACACCCTGGAAGATCTTCATAACACCATTCTACAGTCGTTTGGTTTTGATGGTACCGAGATGGCCTCATTCTACTTAAGTGACGAAAAATGGGAACAAGGCGAAGAATTTTCGCAGTTTGATATGGGTGGTGAAGTTAGATTGATGAACGAAACCAGCCTGGAATCTATTTTAGATGAAGATAATAGAAACATAATCTATGTGTACGACTTTCTAAAAATGTGGACCTTTTTAATAGAGTTAGCACAGATTGGCGAAATTGAAGATGGAAGAGATTACCCCAACCTTATGTTTGTACACGGGCAAATTCCAGACAATGCACCAGATAAAGATTTTGTAGGCGAGGATGATGGCGATGGCGGTTCTGGTGATATTTTTGACCAGGGTTTTAATACCAACGATTACGACGACCTTTCGTTTGATGAAAACTGGAACTGATTTCGGAGGAATCATTCCTAACTCGCTTCGGCGTCTTAAATAAGTGTAACTTGACTGTTTACTGTACCGGTCTCCAAGCGTCGTGGGTATTCAGATTTCAAACTTCATAGTAGTTAAAGGTCTTATTACCACGAGGCATTCGATGGAAACAAATTTTTAATTTCGAGGCATGTCTCCGGGTATTACACCCTTTGGCAGTGCCAATAAACAACAAATAAAATTTCCGCTTTGGTTTATCTCGTATATTCGAAACGGAATTGAAAAAATTATATACCGAATGATTAATCTTTTTAATGCGCAAATTGAATCGCTGTCTATTCATAGAGTTGGCAATAAAAGCCGAAATGAAAATATTTTTCTTTCGTCTGCTCCTTATCAATTAAATGATGAGATCACTCCACTAATTAAGGAGTATTTCCTAAAACCTTTTAGAGAAAAGGAAGAAAATTATTTCCAATTTTCTCACGATACAGATCTTGAGTTCAACGAACTTTATAATTTAGCCAATGCTGTTTTTGATAATCCAGACAACATACACGAAGCTTCTAAGAAAATTACAACACTATTATTTGAGCAATCTGCCCATCCGCATATTAAAAGTGGAGAAGTTTATGTAGTCTATTTTGAGAACCTACAAATTGATAATGAGAAAGTTTCAGGAATTGGCATTTTTAAATCTGAGTTAAAACATGATTTTCTTCAGTTTGAAGAAAATGGCAGTATCCTGGAGATGATTGTTAAACAGGGAATCAACTTAAATAAGTTAGATAAAGGTGCGCTAATTTTCAATAAAAACCGTGCTGAAGGTTATAAAATCCTTTCGGTAGACTCTAATAAATATGACACCAAATACTGGCTGGAAAACTTTTTAGGAGTAGATGTAATGCGCGATGAAAATTACAACACCAAAAGTTACTTAAACTTCTGTAAGAACTTTGCCAAAGACGTGGTTTTACCTGCTGAAGACAAAAAAGAAGAAGTCATGTTCATGAACCGAAGTATGGATTACTTCGCTAAAAATGACGATTTTGAAGAAAGTAACTTCTTAAATTCAGTTATAGATAATCCAGATTTAGTGCCTGAATTTCAACATTACAAAACCGAAAAGGCTCCTAAATATAAGATTGAAGATCTTACCAATTTCCCTATAGCCAACAAAGCGGTAACAGATGCCCGCAAGAAAATTAAAAGTGTTATAAACCTTGACACAAACATCCAGATTAAAATGGATTTTGTAAATGCCGAGTCGGCCGATAAATTTGTTGAAAAAGGCTGGGACGAAGAAAAACAGATGTATTATTACCTGGTTTATTTTAATAAAGAAGAAAAAAACTAAAACATCTTTTTAAAAAAGATTGTAGCCACGAATCCACAAAAATTAATAGTGGATTCGTGGCTTTTTTTTCAACTGTTTTTACGTTAAAAATGTTGTATAAAAAGTATAGCTTTCATCAAGCTGAACTTGTTTCAGCTTCTAACCTGTTCTGATTATCGACATTTTAGATCCCCGATAAAAAATCGGGGCAGGCTCTGAAATAAATTCAGGATGACGATTTTAAGAAAAGTTTTCACATATCCTATTTTTCTTTCATGAACTTTCCAGCAAACGTTTCATATTTACGTCTTCGTAATTACGACGTACAAAATCTAATGCTGTTCTAAGAATTTGCCCCATGGTACTGGCACGTTTAAACTTCATATCGTTAGTATATTTATACAGGTCTTTTCTTAAGCTTTTTACGTTGGCCTGGGTAGAAACATGATCGTTTATCATACAACGCAACAACTCTTTATAGCGCGGACGGGTGTTTATTATTCTTTTGGCAAGCAGGGAACGTTCTTCTTTCCGGTATTGTTCAATTGAAGATTCCTGAAGTTTTTCCTGTACCAACTGCACCATTTTCAGGTTTTCTTTAAAGAATTGTGGCCTATACACTTTTAGGTTTCCTTCAAAACACTGCTGATCGAAATCTATGGCCCTTATTTGATATTCTACATGATCAAAATCGTGTGTAGGAATTACCACATAATTATACGAGCGCATATCTCCCAGTAACCTTACCGTACATCGCTCATTGAATTTTACAAATTGTTTGGCGATTTGGGTTTGTGCCCGGTTATCGCACAAAGGCAAATGATCTTCTATAAAAACATCTCCGGGAATACCCGCAATATGTTCTTCAATTAACGTGTCTTTATAGACTAAAAAATTTATTCGGTGTGGGGATAGCAAATGCTCAAACTCCAGCCCATAGATTCGGGAGGCATCAGCTTTTTTTACATAGAAATAAGTAAAACTATCATTTAGAATGTTTCTCACCTTAATGCGAAAGGGTTTCGAGTTGCCAAAAGTGCAATAATCTATAGCATCTACGGTTAAAAATTCCAGCGAATCATCACTACCATCAGAATGCATAATGGTATACACCTGCTTTAGGCTATTATCTATTTCTTCCCGCTCAAAATCGGGATAATAACAGCGTACCCAAAAAGTATCTTCATCATGCTGATCGTACACTACAACCGAGCCGGAAAAACGCAGCAAGTCATCATAAAAAACAGGAATTTTAGTATTTCGGTTATATTTGGCCAGATATCGATTTAACCGTTCATTTACAGCAAATGATGGTTTTTTCTTAGACATCAGCTTTTCTTCCATATTATATCAGCTTTTTATCAAAAATAAGCTTTCTAAAGAGAAATCTGTAACAATTGCCTAACTTCGTCGTCATACTTTAAACTTTTCTTCAATTTTGGAAACAATTTTAAGTCTCAAAAAGCTTACTAAAAAATATGGCGCATTAACCGCGGTAGACAACCTGTCTTTTACCATAAAAAAAGGTAACGTATACGGAATTTTAGGCCCTAACGGAAGTGGAAAATCTACTACACTCGGTATGGTGCTGAATGTGGTAAATAAAACCTCTGGGGAATTTGCCTGGTTTGGCGGCAATATTAAAACCCACGAAGCTTTAAAAAAAGTAGGTGCCATTATTGAGCATCCTAATTTCTATCCTTATATGACAGCCACACAAAACCTGGCTTTGGTATGTAAAATTAAGGATGTCCCCAAAGATAAAATTGAAGAAAAACTGGAGATTGTAAACTTGCTGGATAGGAAAGACAGTAAATTTAGAACATTTTCTCTGGGTATGAAGCAGCGTCTCGCTATAGCTTCTGCCCTACTCAACGACCCTGAAATCCTTATTTTAGATGAGCCTACCAATGGGCTCGATCCGCAAGGAATTCACCAAATTAGGGAAATTATTAGAAAAATTGCCGCAGGAGGTACTACCATCTTACTTGCTTCCCACTTACTGGATGAAGTAGAGAAGGTTTGCTCCCACGTGGTGATTATAAGAAATGGAAAAAAACTTTATAGCGGCCCAGTAGATGCTATAAATGCCAGCCATGGATTCTTTGAATTGCAAGCTAAAAATATGCAGTTATTACAGGAATTACTTATAGCACACCCGGGAATAGAAAATGTATCGGAAAAAGAAAATGTGGTTACCGCCATTCTAAAAGAACCTATGGATGCCGAAACTATAAATGCATATTTATTTGAAAAAGGACTTGCATTATCCTACCTGGTAAAACGCAAAGAAAGCCTGGAAGAACAATTCCTGGAATTAACCAATCAAACCCCCTCTATATAATGTTACGACTTTTAGAGATAGAATACCATAAATTACGCTATAGCCGATCGGCAAAAATACTGGTTTTAACCTATTTTATTTTAATAACATTTATTGCGTTAATAGCATCAATAGAATTCAATTTAGGGGCTATTAATTTTCGGGTTGCAGACCAGGGAATTTTTAATTTCCCCTATATCTGGCATTTTAACTCCTACGTAGCCGCCTTACTGAAGCTGTTTCTGGCAATTGTTATTGTCTCCATGATGTCTAATGAATATACCAATAGGACCCTAAAACAAAATTTAATAGACGGACTTAGTAAAAAAGAATTTATCGCCTCTAAGTTTCTAACCGTGATGGTATTTTCTTTGGTTTCTACTATCTTTCTATTTATTGTGTCGCTTATTTTAGGACTGTCATTTTCAGACTTTACCGAGGTTTCCATCATCTTTTCTGATATGGAATATATAATCGCCTATTTTGTAAAACTTACCGGTTTTTTTGCTTTTTGTATGTTTTTGGGAATTCTCATAAAACGTTCGGCATTTGCATTGGGCTTTCTCTTTATCTGGTGGATTTTGGAAAGCATTGTTTACGGAGTTTTAAAATGGAAAGTCTTTAGAGCCTCTGAAGTTGCCGATACTATTGCAAGGTTTTTCCCGCTGGAATCTATGAGCAATTTAATTAAAGAACCTTTTTCAAGACTATCGGCCGTACAAACCGCAGCATCACAAATAGGCTCTGAAATTGATAAGGATTACGGTATTCACTGGGATCAACTGCTTATTGTGCTACTATGGACGGCTATTTTTGTGTTTTTATCTTATAAACTACTTAAAAAGAGAGACTTGTAAACCATAAAAAACACCTCATACTCCTGATTTTAAATCTTTTACCTCAAAAACCTGACAAATTGCATATGAGTTTGAATAGGCAGGATTATTGATTAGTTTAGTACTTCCTTGCTATGAACTCACGAGGTATTAATTAGAAAAAAATGAATTTCGGGACATGCTTCCATGCATTTCAATCCTGAATATCGGGTAATAAAAATGAAATTTAAGTTAGAATCGGATTACAAGCCTACCGGAGACCAGCCTAAAGCCATTGAGCAGCTGGTAAGCGGAATAGATAATAACGACCAGTACCAAACTTTACTGGGGGTAACAGGCTCGGGAAAAACTTTTTCTGTTGCCAATGTTATTCAGGAGGTACAAAAGCCTACCCTGGTCCTGGCCCATAACAAAACCCTTGCCGCACAACTCTACTCAGAATTCAAACAGTTTTTTCCGAATAATGCGGTAGAATACTTTGTAAGCTATTATGACTATTATCAACCCGAAGCTTTTATTCCTACTTCAGGAACATATATTGAAAAGGACCTCTCCATTAATGAGGAGATTGAAAAATTAAGACTTAGTACTACTTCTTCCCTCTTAAGTGGGAGACGTGATGTAATTGTGGTGGCATCTGTTTCTTGTTTATACGGTATTGGTAATCCGGTAGAATTTAGAAAGAATGTAGTTACTATTGAACAGGATATGGAAATTTCCAGAACCAAATTCCTACACCAATTGGTTCAGGGACTTTATTCCCGTACTGAAGCAGAATTCACCCACGGAAACTTTAGAATAAAAGGAGATACCGTAGATGTTTTTCCAAGCTACGCCGATAATGCTTTCAGAATTCATTTTTTTGGAGATGAAATTGAAGAAATTGAAGCTTTTGATCCCGGAACAAATGATATTATTGAAAAATATGAACGCCTGAATATTTATCCCGCCAATATGTTTGTTACCTCACCTGATGTAATGCAAAATGCTATTCATCATATTCAGGACGATCTTGTAAAGCAGGTAGACTATTTTAGGGATATTGGTAAACATTTAGAAGCAAAACGCCTGGACGAAAGAACCAATTTTGACCTTGAAATGATTCGAGAATTGGGCTATTGCTCCGGAATTGAAAACTATTCTCGCTATTTGGATGGAAGACAACCCGGTACAAGGCCTTTCTGCCTGCTGGATTATTTTCCAGATGATTATTTAATGGTGGTTGACGAAAGTCACGTAACCATTCCGCAGGTACATGCTATGTACGGCGGTGATAGGTCCCGAAAAGAAACCCTGGTAGAATACGGATTTAGGCTTCCTGCCGCAATGGACAACAGGCCGCTTAAATTTGAAGAGTTTGAGGCCTTGCAAAACCAGGTGATTTATGTAAGTGCCACCCCGGCAGATTACGAATTACAAAAAACCGAAGGGATTTATGTGGAGCAGGTTATTAGACCAACCGGACTTCTGGACCCGGTTGTGGAGGTGAGACCGAGCTTAAATCAGATAGACGATCTTATTGAAGAAATTCAAACACGAATTGAAAAAGATCAACGAACGCTGGTCACCACATTAACCAAAAGAATGGCCGAAGAATTGGCAAAATACCTTACGCGTATTAATATTAGATGTCGTTATATCCATTCAGATGTAGACACTTTGGAACGTGTAGAGATAATGCAGGATTTACGCCGTGGATTGTTTGATGTACTTATTGGAGTAAACCTTTTAAGAGAAGGACTCGACCTCCCTGAAGTATCGCTGGTAGCTGTTATTGATGCCGACAAAGAAGGTTTTCTAAGAAGTAACCGCTCGCTTACTCAAACCATTGGCCGTGCGGCTCGTCACGTAGAAGGGAAAGCCATTTTATATGCCGATAAGATTACCGATAGTATGCAAAAAACTATTGACCAGACTGAATATAGAAGAACCAAACAAATAAATTATAACAAAGAGAATAATATTAACCCTACCCCACTGGTTAAAAAACTTGAAAGTAGCACCTTGATCAAGGAGAAATTAGATGTATATGATGCCGAAAAACCACTCACTACAAAGGCTGCCGAAGAAGAAGTTGCCTATATGAGCAAACCCGAACTGGAAAAAAGAATTCGGGAGAAAAGAAAAGCGATGGAAAAAGCAGCAAAAGAACTTGACTTTATGGCTGCGGCGAAACATCGTGATGAAATAAAAATGCTACAAAATAAAGTAAAAGAAGCATAAGGCTAAGGCCGGGGAAATCCCTTATTATTGAAAGAACTATAGAAGAAAAGTTTTCAAAAACTATATTTAGAATTCCAAAACACTCCTGACTAAAGAAATAGGATTCCGTAACAGGTATTTTTTAGTAGGATGAAAAACTTTATACTTTATTGCTTTCTGCTTATCTCAATAGCCGCATATTCCCAGGTGGGCATTGGCACGACCAGTCCCGAAGCACAATTAGATATTATTGCTTCCGATATAAATAATCCCGCAAAAATAGATGGCATCCTTATTCCCAGGGTAAAAAAATTCCCGGCACAAAATCCCGGAAGTGAACAACACGGCATGCTTATCTTTTTAAGTGCCGATTTTAACACCTCGCCCACCGGTTTTTATTACTGGCACCACCCTGAATCGCAATGGAAGTCTATAGTTTCAGATGCAAAAATGGCTGATTTTTATGAACCTGGTACCGTAGAAAGTCCCGGAAATATAAATGATGACCTATTCAGAAATGGAAACATAGGTATTGGTACCGAAACAATAGAGAGCAAACTTCAAATTGCCATAAATCCGGGGGATTCAAAAGATATTAAAAAAGGCCTGGAAATAAATAATAATAATCCCGGCAAAACAAAAAACACCTATGGGATAGAAGTACTTAATAGAAGTAAAACAGATGCTATAAAATATGGTATAAAAAATCACGTTACGGGAGATGGTGATGGGGTTAGATATGGCATTTATAACACTACTTCACAGGGGGCTAGCGGTTCGGGAATTTATGGAATTTATAATTCGGTAGGTCGTACAGAAGGTGCTAACAGTTCTAATTATGGGATTTTCACAGAAATTGGCGAATCTTCCGGCAGGGGCAATATCTATGGAATTTATGCCCGTGCCCTGGGAAACTCAAGTTCAAGGGTGTTTGCGGGTTATTTTGAAGGTCCGGTGGGAATAGGTAGAACTAAAGCCCAGGAATATATTTTACCGGAATTACGGGGAGAAGAAAATCAGATTTTAGTTTCAGATAATTCGGGGAATGTAGATTGGCAATACAATCATACCCGAAATTATGTAAGTACGGGAACTCATAGTGGAAATTATAACATTGGTGATGAAGTTTACTACCTGAGAATTACTAATAGCCCGTCTTCGATTACCATTCCGGATGCTTCCGGTTGTAGAGGCCGCGAATTGGTTTTAATAGCTATGGGCAGCAGCAATACCTCTCTAATTTTTTTAAACGGAGATACCCTGGACGATATTCAAAACAATACCAGTATTACCAGCATCGCAAAAGGGGAAATTTTAAAGATGCTAAGTATAGGTACTCGCTGGATACTAATTAGAAAATAGAAAGAGGCTGTCTGAAAAGTCTATTCTCGTCAAGCTGAACTTGTTTCAGCTTCTAACATGTTTTTAATTACCAACACGTTAGATCCCCGATAAAGAATCGGGGCAGGCTTTGAAATAAATTCAAGATGACGGTTTTAAAACCTTTTCAGACAGCTTTTTTCTATATCTATTAAATTTATTGTTTTTTAGTGAACAATAATCGGATCGGCATTACCATCTGGATCTCCATTCACATTTCCATCGGTAGATGCATTTCCTAGAAGTAAAACTCCTGCAGCGTGCGGGGAAGCCATAGAGGTACCACTAATTGAGTTGTAACCACCACCTTTCCAGGTAGAATTAACAGCAACTCCCGGGGCAGCATAATCTACCGGTGGATTTCCGTAGTTAGAAAAAGAAGCCCAATTATCATTAGAATCCATTGCAGAAATAGTATAGATATTGGCTCCATTTACTCTTGCCGGTGAACTTGTGTTAGCATCAGAACTTTCATTTCCGGCGGCAAGTGCGAAAATAATTCCTTTTTTAGATGCAGAAAGAACTGCATTATCTAAAGCAGCGGAGGTTGGCCCTCCAAGGCTCATATTTGCTACATCACCTGCACTCCCGTATGCGGCTACGTGATCTACCCCGGCAATTACCCCTGAATAAGAACCGCTACCACGGCTGTCTAATACCTTTACCGGAATCACGGTAGCTCCGGGAGCCACTCCTATAACCCCAATATCATTATTTAAAGCAGCAATAGTTCCTGCTACGTGCGTTCCGTGGCCATTTCCATCATCTGTAGACTTGCTATCTCTTCCCGATGTAAACGCATTAAAGCCTCTTGAAGCATCAACATTTAAATCTGGATGATCGGTATCAATTCCTGAGTCGATTACCCAGGCTACATTAGAGCCCGTATAAGAAGCAACCCCATTTACACGAGCTATCCCATAGGGAGTCACCTGGCTTGAGGAGCCATCACCGCCATCTCCATCTCCGGGATCACCGTCACAAGGACCACCATTTGGAGTTCCACAAGGTGGTGCAAATTGTACTATTCTATCTTCCTCGATAAAAGCAATCTCTTTTTTCTTACGTAATGATTCTACCTGATCAAGATTTAATTTAAGTGCTACACCATTAATAGTTTTACTGTAAACTGCAAGAAGTTCTGCATCGGCAATATTTGCTTCAGATAAAAGCTTTTTGGTAGTATTGGCCACAGCCTCCTGAGCTTTGGTATAACTTTCGGGATACTTAGAAGTAGCATCTCCCGTTACCTCTTTATTAAAAACGACTATATATTGGCTTTCAATAATATTTGATGAAGTGGGGGCCACCAATTCTTCATCAATTTGCTGATCGTTTTGTTCATCTTGTGAACAGGAAAATAAAAATGTGGCAACTAAAGCAGTTACCGCGAGTGGTTTGAATTTGTTTAAAATCATAAATTTAAATATTTGGTTAAAAAAAGGTTAATAGATTAACCAAATCTATCACTTTATCGATGAAAACCAAATTTTCATCCGATTAAATTATAAATTTAACAAAACAAATAGCTATATAATTAAAAGAAAAACAATAAAAAAAAGCAGCACTTACAATGTTAAATGCTGCTTTATAACTTCTAAACTAACCGGTGTTTAGTCTTCAGCCTTTTCGCCTTCCCACTCCATAAAACCACCTTCCAGGTTATAAGTATTTTTAAATCCCATTTGATCTAGAATAGTGCAGGCCTGGGCACTTCGTTTTCCCGAACGACAATAGATATAGTAATTTTTATCTTTATCCAGCTTTTCGATTTCATTTACAAATTCCTGACCTTTATAAATATCAAGGTTCTTTGCGGTTGGAATATACCCGTCTTCTACTTCTTCTTCCGTTCTTACATCTAAAATTACAGCGTTGTCATCTTTTTTCAATTGTGATGCCCATTCTTCCTGACTAAGCTCTTTCATAAATTCCTGGTTTTTCAATTCCCAAAGGGAAACTTGTTAATATCTTCCTTTTTATTTCCCGTAAAGATATTGAAAGTTTTAAAAATTAAAGAATTCAAGAGGCAAGGATATACTTATTAAAAATTAACATTTTTTTTTGATTAAAATGACAAAAGCACTTTATATTTGTACGTACAAATGTTGTTAGAACAAATGAAACTTGAAGATCAATTAAAAACCAGTAATCTACCTTTAGCCAGAAAACTTAGCCTGGGAATATTAGTGACTGCCAACTATATAGATGATAGAGTGGCTGAAGCCCTTAAGCCTTTTGATATTTCCATTCCTCAGTTTAACGTCTTGAGAATTTTACGTGGGCAAAAAGGCAAGCCGGCCAACTTAAGTACTATTCAGGAGCGTATGGTTAGCAAAATGAGCAACACTACCCGATTGGTAGACAAACTAATCTCTAAAGGTTTGGCCGAAAGAGTTATTTGCGAATCTAACAGGCGAAAGGTAGAAATTACTATTACTAAAGAAGGACTACAACTTTTAGAGAAAACAGATCCGGCAGTAGATGCGGTAGAAGCTGAAATGACCAGGAACTTGACTGAAGAAGACATAGAGTACGTGACAAATTGTTTAAACGAAATAAGAAAATAATGGAGAGTTATAATGAAAAATTAAATTGGCGATATGCCACCAAAAAATTTAATCCCGAAAAATCTTTAAGTGAAGGGGAGGTAGAATATTTACAAAAAAGTATTCAACTTTCTGCGTCCTCCTACGGATTACAACCATACGAAGTATTTGTGGTGACAGATAAAGAGACAAAAGAAAAACTTAAAGAAGCTGCCTGGAATCAGTCGCAACTTACCGATGCTTCGCACGTTTTTATTTTCGCAGGGCTAAAAAAACTAAACGAAAACTATATTGATTCTTATCTGGAAAATATTAGTAAAATCAGGGAAATTAAAGTTCAGGATTTAAGCGGATTAAAAGATATGCTCACCTCAAATATTGTTGATAAACCCGAAGATCAGCAAAAAATATGGGCACAAAAACAAGCATATATTGCTCTGGGAAATTTACTCTCGGCTGCTGCCCACCTAAAAGTTGATACCTGCCCTATGGAAGGTTTTGACACCGGGAAGGTTGATGAAGTCCTGGGAATATCGGGAACTAACTTAACTACCGCTGTAATAGCTACTGCCGGTTATAGAAGCGATGAAGACCAAATGCAACACGCCAAAAAAGTGAGAAAACAAGAAAACGAATTATTCCATTTAATATAAATCAAATCTAAAATTAATTAAAATCAAAAATTGTTATGAAAAAGAATCTATTTAAAGGCGCTTTCGCAGCCACCGTTATCGTATCGATGCTATCTTTTACCGGCGTAAACGCACAGGAAAAGAAAATTGAAATAAAAGATAGTAAAATTGAGTGGGAAGGAGAAAAAGTAACCGGTTCTCACGAGGGCACTATTCAATTAAAAAATGGGTATTTCACTATGGAAAATGGTGAGCTTAAAGGTGGAGAATTTGTTATGGATATGACCACAATTAATGTAACCGACCTTGAAGGCGAAAACAAAGGAAAGTTAGAAGGCCATTTAAAATCTGATGATTTTTTTGGAGTAAGTACTTATCCTAGTTCAAAATTGGTAATCACCAGTGTTGCAAAGAAAAGCAACGATACTTATGGTGTAGTTGCCGACCTTACAATTAAAGAAAAAACAAATACAATTACATTCGATTTAGATATGGACAAAAATTCGGCCTCTACCGAATTAACCATAGACAGGTCTAAATACGATGTTCGTTACGGTTCGGGAAGTTTCTTTGATAATCTTGGCGATAAAACCATCTATGACAACTTTGAACTGGACGTAGATCTAAAATTCTAAACAGGATCGGGAAGAAAATTGCTATAAAAAAGAAAAATAAATTATGGAAAAGTCAATAAATACGCAGGCCAGTAATATTGCCTGGACAGGAAAGAAAGTTTTGGGTTCGCACTCTGGAACCATAGACCTAAAAGATGGAAAACTCCGTTTTGAGAACGATGAGATTGTAGGTGGTGAATTTGTAATGGATATGTCTAGCATTACAGTTACAGATCTAAAAGGAAAAGATAAAGAAGGATTGGAAGGCCATTTAAATTCAGATGATTTTTTTGGAGTAGAAAATCATCCAACTTCCAGCCTGGTAATTACGAGTGTAGCCAAAAAAGATAATGGCACCTATGGCGTAGTTGGAGATCTTACTATTAAAGACACTACCCATCCCATAACATTCGATTTAGATTACAACGATAATACCGCAACTACAAAATTAACAATAGATCGTTCTAAATATAACGTGAAATACAATTCTGGTAGTTTCTTCAGCGGATTGGGAGACCAAACTATCTACGACAATTTCGATTTAAATATTGAATTGAAATTCTAATTTTTTAAAATATAGAAATAGGGCCGAAAAAGTTAAATTTACTTTTTCGGCTTTTCTTTTTTAAAATTTCATTTGGTTATTAAAATAGGCTTTCTATCTTTGAAGCAATGAAAAACAGAATAGCAAATACTTGGTGGTGGAACAATTTACGTCAAAACGTCGTGAAGTAACATTGCTATAGTATAAAATCATACAAAAGGCTTGTCTCACGACAAGCCTTTTTTTATTTAATTTTTCGTCATTTCCGAGAAGTCGGAAATCTCTAAAAAGATCAAAATGACAAATGATTACCAATATCACGTTTACATCATTACAAATCGTAAAAATGGAACACTATATATTGGAATTACAGGAAACTTGAAACAAAGATTATATCAACATAGAAATCGAAACCTAAAAAGTTTTAGCAGCAGGTACCGACTTGATAAACTAGTATATTATGAAAAATTCGAATATCCGTCGTTGGCGATTAAAAGGGAAAAACAACTAAAAAAATGGAATCGACTCTGGAAAATAAACCTGATAAACGATTTCAACCCCGATTGGGAAGATTTGACTATAAGATTTAAATAACTCAAACAAAAATATACTAAATAGACTCCCGCCTTTGCCGGAGTGATAAAAAAAACAATATATGTTTAAATTGACCACAAGCCATAAAAAACTCCTTGCCGATACCATTACGCCGGTGAGTATTTATTTAAAAGTACGGGATAAATATCCCAATAGCCTTCTTCTGGAAAGTAGTGACTATCACGCCAACGATAATAGTTTTTCGTATATATGCTGTAACCCTATCGCTTCTATTAAAATTCAAAATGAAGTAATTACCGAAGTTTTTCCTGACGGAAGTAAAAAGACTACGGAAATCACTCCTGAAGTAAACGTTCCCCGGCAAATCCAGGAGTTCTCAAAACAGTTTAATACCGAAGATTCAGATTTTAAATTTATAAACAATGGGCTTTTTGGCTATATCGCTTACGATGGGGTTCGCTATTTTGAAGATCTTGAAATCAAAAAGCGCAATGGCGACCTTCAACTGCCTGATATTTATTATGCGGTATACCAAAACATTATAGCCATTAATCATTTTAATAACGAAGCCTATATTTTTGATCACCGCTATAACAATGACTCCAGAATTGACGAAATAGCGCAACTTATTAAGGTAAAAAACTTTGCAACTTATAATTTTGAACGTCAGGAAAAAGCAATTTCTAACCTTACCGATGAAGAGTTTAAAGCAAACGTAAGACTCGGAAAAAAACACTGCTATCGCGGCGATGTTTTTCAAATTGTACTTTCCAGAAGGTTCTCCCAAAAATTTAAAGGAGACGAATTCAATGTTTACAGGGCTTTACGAAGTGTAAATCCTTCCCCCTATCTTTTCTATTTTGACTACGGAAATTTTAAAATCTTTGGAAGTTCTCCTGAAGCACAATTGGTAGTTCAGGATGGCCGGGCAGAAATACACCCTATAGCCGGCACCTTTAAACGTACCGGAAATGATGAAGAAGACGCTGAATTAGCCAAAAAACTAGCCGCAGATGAAAAAGAAAACGCCGAACACGTAATGTTGGTAGATTTGGCCAGAAATGATCTTAGTAGGCACGGAAATAATGTAAAAGTGGAAAAATATCGGGAAATTCAGTTTTTCTCGCACGTAATTCACTTAGTTAGCAAAGTTACCGGTACCAAAGATGTTAAAACCCCTACCATGCAGGTAGTGGCCGATACTTTTCCGGCGGGAACCTTAAGTGGTGCACCCAAACACAGCGCCATGAAGCTTATAGAAAAATATGAAAATGTAAATCGTGATGCCTATGGAGGTGCAATCGGGTTTATGGATTTTAACGGAAATTTTAACCACGCCATTATAATTCGATCTTTTGTTAGTAAAGATCATCAATTGCATTACCAGGCCGGTGCCGGAGTAGTCTCTGAATCTGTTGAAGAAAACGAATTACAGGAGGTTTACAATAAATTGGGCGCATTGACCAAAGCATTGGATATTGCTGAAGATATCTAAAAAAATAAAAACAATACGTCATCCTGAATAAATTTGGGAGCTAGCTCCCAAATTTATTCGGAGATCTAACATATTAGAATCTGAAACGAGTTTAGATTGACGCGACTTTGAGTATTTAAAAACAGAATTTCACACCAGGTAGAATGAAAAAAATATTAGTTATAGACAATTACGATTCTTTTGTGTACAATCTTGTGCATTATTTAGAAGAAATGAATTGTGAGGTCACGGTTATAAGAAACGACCAGCTGGAGCTGGAAGAAGTAGAAAAATATGATAAGGTTTTACTTTCTCCGGGGCCGGGAATTCCCAGTGAAGCCGGTTTATTGAAACCTATTATAGAAAAATATGCTTCTTCAAAAAGTATTCTTGGCGTTTGCCTTGGCCAACAGGCTATAGGGGAAGTTTTTGGAGGAGAGTTAGGGAATTTAGAATCGGTTTACCACGGTATTGCCACTACTATGAATCTTTGTGTTGACGATGAACCGCTATTTAAAGGTTTGCCCAAAACCATGAAGGTGGGGCGCTATCATTCCTGGGTGGTTTTAAAAGAACTGCCCGATGCTTTGGAAGCTACTTCCTACGACGAAAATGGCCAAATTATGTCGCTGCGTCATCGTGAATTCGATGTTCGTGGGGTTCAGTTTCATCCTGAATCGGTATTGACCCCAGATGGCAAAAAAATGATTGAAAATTGGGTTAAGGCTTAGGTCATTTCCGCGCAGACGGAAATCTCTAAAAGCAAACAATTTTATTAAAAGACTGCTACATTCGTAGGAGTGACCAAGACTTATTAAACAGGTTCCCATCTTTATGGGAATAACAAAATTAAATATGAAAGAATTATTAAACAGGCTTATTAACCACGAAACCATCTCCAAAGATGAAGCCAAGCAAGCACTTTTTAGCATCTCTAATGGAGAATACAACGAAAGTCAAATAGCCGCATTTTTAACCGTCTATATGATGCGTAGCATTACCATAGAAGAGCTGGAGGGTTTCAGAGATGCGCTTTTAGAACTTTGTGTGGCTATAGATTTAAGCGCCTACAATCCTATAGATCTTTGTGGAACCGGGGGTGATGGTAAAAATACATTTAATATTTCCACAACGGCCTCCTTTGTTACAGCCGGTGCCGGAATACATGTAGCAAAACATGGTAACTATGGGGTTTCTTCGGTGAGCGGAAGTTCTAATGTTATGGAAAGCCTGGGGATAAAATTTAGTAATGATGCCGGTTTCCTTGAAAAATGCATTGCAGAAGCAGGTATTTGTGTATTGCACGCTCCCCTATTCCACCCGGCTATGAAAAATGTGGCCCCCATCAGAAAATCTTTAGCGGTAAAAACTTTTTTTAATATGTTGGGGCCTATGGTAAACCCGGCTTTTCCCAAAAATCAATTAGTTGGGGTTTTTAACCTCGAACTTGCCAGAATGTATGGGTATCTATATCAAAACACCGATAAGAATTTTACTATTTTACACGCTTTAGACGGGTATGATGAAATTTCGCTTACCGGAAATACCAAAACCATTTCTAATAATACTGAAGCCATGTTAAGCCCCGAAGATTTTGGAGTAGAAGGCTTAAAACAAGAAGAAATTGCCGGAGGTGGTTCTATAGAAAGTTCCGCAGAAATTTTTGTGAATATATTAAAAGGAAAGGGCACCAGGGCGCAAGAAAATGTAGTTTGTGCCAACGCCGGGATGGCTATCGCCACCGCACAACAAATTAGCATCAAAGATGCTTTTGAAACTGCACGTGAATCTATAAATTCCGGGAAAGCTTTAAAAGCATTGCAGAAATTGCAGGAATTGAGTGAATAAGAAGTTAGCCTTAAGAAAAATTAAGTCTTATCATCGTCAAGCTGAACTTATTTCAGCTTCTAAGGTGTTTTATAATTAGATCCTGAAACAAATCAGGATGACGTTTTAAATAAGTGTATAGAAATAAAATTATTTGAAAAAATGAACATTTTAGATAAAATAATAGCCGACAAGCATAAAGAATTAGTCTTAAAAAAACTGGTAGTGCCCGTTTCACAATTGGAACAATCGGCGCTTTTCAATAAGGAAACAATTTCTCTAGCCGAAAAATTACGAAGCAGTAATACCGGTATTATTGCCGAACATAAAAGGCGCTCCCCCTCAAAGTCGGTAATTAACCAAAATCTAAATGTGCAGGATGTTGCTACAGGCTATGAGAATGCAGGAATTTCAGGAATGTCGGTATTGACCGATGGCAAATATTTTGGCGGTTCTTTAGACGATTTGCTCTATGCACGCGCATCGGTACAAATGCCACTATTGCGAAAAGAGTTTATAATTGATGAATATCAATTATTAGAAGCAAAAGCACACGGCGCCGATGTTATTTTATTAATTGCCGCAGTACTGGACCGCGAACAGATAAAATTGCTTTCAGAATTTGCAAAAAGCATTGGTTTAGATGTTTTACTTGAAGTTCACGACGAAGAAGAGTTACAAAAATCTATTATGCCAAGTATAGATATGCTGGGGGTAAATAACCGGAATTTAAAGACTTTTGAAGTAAATATAGATACAAGCAAGCAGCTTGCAGCAAAAATTCCCGAAGATTTTGTAAAAGTTTCAGAAAGCGGGATCAGCTCGGTTGAGTCGATAAAAGATTTGAAAGAATATGGGTATAAAGGCTTTTTAATAGGTGAAAATTTTATGAAAACAGAAAACCCAGGTAAAGCTGCCGCTGAGTTTGTGAGAAAATTGACCAAAGAATAAAATAGTTGCCTATCTCTAAAGTCTGGTTTTCGTCAAGCTGAACTTGTTTCAGCTTCTAACAAATTTGGATTATCCATAACTTAAATCCCCGATAAATAATCGGGGCAGACTCTAAAATAAATTAAGGATGACGAAAACCAACACCTGCTCTCCTCCTTTTAAGGAGGAGTACCCGCAAGGGGAAGTGGTTAAAACCTAATAAAATGAAAAACTTAAAACTGAAAATTTGTGGGATGAAGCATCCCGAAAACATCAGTGAAGTTGCGAAACTTCAACCTGATTACATGGGGTTTATTTTTTATAAAAAAACACCCAGGTATTTCGAGGACAGCATCCCCGAAATATCCCGGGAAATAAAAAGAACAGGGGTTTTTGTTAATGAAGACATCAATATTATCTTACAAAAAATAAAGGAGCACGATTTAAATGCCATTCAGCTTCACGGTGAGGAAAGCGATACTTTCTGTGCCGAATTAAAAACCCTGTTAGTTGAAACCGAGGTAGAGATTATAAAGGTGTTTTCGGTAAAAGACGATTTTGACTTTGGGCTTTTAGAAGCTTACGAAACTGTGGTTGATTATTTTCTATTTGACACCAAAGGAAAGAATAAAGGCGGCAACGGAATTACCTTTAATTGGGAGGTTTTAAAAGAATATCCTTCAAAAAAATCCTTTTTTTTAAGTGGTGGTATTGGCCCGGAAGAGGTGGAAGCTATTAGTGAACTACAAGCATATTTTAAAGAGAATGGAAAGGAAAATTTGCTGTATGCCATAGATGTAAATAGTAAATTTGAAGAAAAAGCAGGTTTAAAAAATGCCGAAAAACTGAAAGAATTTAGAAAACAGTTTTGAGTTGTCGGTTATCTGTTTTGGTTTATCAGTTTGGATTTACTTAGATCCCCGATAAAGAATCGGCAGGCTCTAAAATAAACCCGTCTGAACGAACGGGCAGGTTCAGGATGACGAAAGAAAATATTAAAAACTTCTAAGGGCGCTGCCCTCGTAAGAAAAATTAAAAATTGACCGTCAACCTGAACTTGTTTCAGGTTCCAGGTTCAGGATATTGCAAACATTATAAAAATAAGTGCACTTGCGGCACACAAATAAAAAAATTAAAATGAGCTATCAGGCTAACGAAAAAGGATATTACGGCGATTTTGGAGGAGCTTTTATTCCAGAAATGCTCTATCCAAATGTAGAGGAATTGCGTTCGCAGTACCTGGATATTATGAAAGAAGAATCTTTTCAGAAAGAATTTAAAGATTTGCTTCGGGATTATGTAGGGAGACCAACGCCTTTGTATTATGCAGAGCGCTTCAGTAAAAAATACGGGACAAAAATCTATTTGAAACGCGAAGACCTTTGCCATACAGGTGCCCACAAGGTAAATAATACGGTAGGCCAGATTTTAATGGCAAAACGCCTTGGAAAAAACCGAATAATTGCTGAGACCGGTGCCGGGCAACACGGTGTGGCTACTGCTACTGTTTGTGCACTTATGGGCATTGAATGCGTTGTTTATATGGGCGAAATTGATATTGAACGCCAGGCTCCCAATGTAGCCAGAATGAAAATGCTGGGTGCTAAAATTGTTCCGGCAAAATCGGGAAGCCGAACCCTAAAAGATGCTACCAACGAAGCGATAAGGGACTGGATCAATAACCCTTTAGACACGCATTATATTATTGGTTCTGTGGTTGGCCCCCACCCCTATCCCGATATGGTAGCAAGATTCCAGGCAGTGATTTCTGAAGAAATAAAAGTTCAGCTAAAAGAAAAAGAAAATCGCGAAAACCCAGATTATGTGGTGGCCTGCGTAGGTGGCGGAAGTAACGCTGCCGGAGCCTATTTTCATTACCTGGATAATCCCGATGTTGGGATTATTGCGGTTGAAGCTGCTGGAAAAGGCATACAAAGTGGCGAAAGTGCCGCAACTTCGGCTTTGGGAAAAGAAGGTATTATTCACGGCAGTAAAACGCTATTAATGCAAACCGAAGATGGTCAAATAACCGAACCCTATTCTATTTCTGCCGGACTCGATTATCCCGGTGTGGGCCCTATGCATGCCCATTTATTTAGAAGTGGCCGCGGAGAATTTATTTCGATAACCGATAAGGCAGCCATGGATGCCGGCCGGGAATTGGCCAAACTGGAAGGGATTATTCCTGCTATTGAAACATCTCACGCCCTGGCAATTTTTGAAGATCGTAAATTTAAAGAAGACGATGTTGTAGTGATTAATCTTTCGGGCCGTGGGGATAAAGATTTGAGTACGTATATTGATTATTTTGACTTGTAGAAAGCTCTCTATTCCCAAACGGGGAATTATAATGAAAGTTTTAAAACAAAATATGAGTTACCGTCAACCTGAACTTGTTTCAGTTTCTAATTTTTGATTATTGCAAAATCTTAAATAGTTAGATTCTGAAATAAATTCAGAATGACGTAAAAATAAAGATTGCCTTGTGCGCTACCCTTACAATGGGAAAGAACATATTAGTGCATTCGTGGCGAAAAAAGAAAACGAGTTAGATTCTGAAATAAATTCAGAATGACGTAAAAAAACAGATTGCCTTGTGCGCTGCCATTACAATGGGAAAGAACATATTAGTGCATTCGTGGCGAAAAAAATTGAAAACAAGTTAAATTCTGAAATGAATTCAGAATGGCGATATATAAGATTATGAAAATGAATAGAATAAATAAAAAACTTCAGGAAGCACATAAGATGCTTTCCATCTATTTTACCGCCGGTTACCCCGAGCATGAAGACACGGTTTCCATTATTCAGGATTTAGAAAAAAACGGGGTAGATTTTATTGAAATCGGCTTACCGTTTAGCGACCCCCTGGCCGATGGACCTACTATTCAGGAAAGTTCTACAAAAGCCTTACAAAATGGCATGACTACCAATAAACTTTTTGAACAACTGGAAGGAGTTAGAGATTCAGTAGAAATTCCCCTGGTAATTATGGGCTATTTTAATCCTATTCTGCAATATGGCGTTGAAAAATTTTGTAAAAAATGTGCCGAAACCGGAATAGACGGACTTATAATCCCTGATCTTCCTGTTGATGTTTACAATGAGGAGTATAAACAAATTTTTGAAGAAAACGGACTTCAGAATATATTCCTGATTACCCCACAAACTTCAGAAGAGCGTATAAGGTTTATAGATTCGGTTTCCAACGGATTTATTTATATGGTAAGTACCGCAAGTGTTACCGGTTCTACCTCGGGCTTTAGCAGAGAAACCAGGGATTATTTTAAAAGAATCTCGGCAATGAAATTGCAAAACCCACAAATTGTAGGTTTTGGAATTAGTGACGAAGAAAGCTTTAATCAGGCTACCGAGTTTGCCAAAGGTGCCATTATTGGCTCCGCATTTATAAAACACCTCAACGCTCACGGAAAAGCTAATATTGCAAATTTTATTAAAAGTATTCGCCCGGTTTAACCTAATTCTAACAAGGTCTTAGTAGATTTTTAGAGCCTCAATTCGTAAATTAGAGGTGAATCTAAAAATGAAAGATTATGGGAGGACCAATTGAAGATAGCAAGAGAAAAAGGAAAAAAGATCAGACAAATCCAACCAACCCAACCGGAAAAACGGATAAGCAGGCCAACGAGGTAGATTTTGACGAAAAAACCATAAAAGACCAACAAAACAAAAAATAAATTTATGGGACGAGGAGACAAAAAGACCAAACGAGGAAAAATTGCCATAGGCACGCATGGAAGGTTACGCCCTAAACGTAAAAAATTTAAGGTAAAACCAACCACAATGGCCGAACAGGAAAAGAAAGAATTACAGTAGTTGTAAGTTGACTACGTCTGGAAACCCTGAATTAAGAGTGTAACTTTTAATTCAGGGTTTTTATTTTCATTTACCTTTCTTTTATATTATGTTTATTTATTCGTCACTCCGAATTTATTTCGGGGTCTAAGATGAAATTTTACATTTTTAAACATGCTAGATGCTGAAATAAGTTTTGCATGACGTTAAAGTCGTAAAATTCAAAACCACTCTCTATACTGCATTACCCTAAAATCTATGGTATTAAAATCTCTATCTTTTTGTTTTAATTGCTTGTAAAGCTCCATACTGCCAATGGCACGATTTGCCGAACCCGAAGGAGCAGTTAGGGATACAGTTTTTATAAGTCGCCCATCCAGCAAAAATTGATGTACCCTGGGTACCTCATTAGAAATTAGTTTTAATTTGATATCACTTTCGATTTGTTTTAGATGCCTTCTAAAGAAGTATTCCGGACCATTTTTAGAATTTCCACCGGTAAAAAGCAAAGTATCAATTTTGGAGTTTTGTTGTAGAATTTCAGTAATATTTCGAAGTTCCACTTCTTGCATTCCAAGATCTGAAGCATCTATCTTCTCCCTCCTACTGCTTTCCACCATATCGCAAATTCCAATCCCTCTCCTTTTAAGAAAGTCTTTGCGTTGCTTTATAGCCTCTTCTGTAGTTTCAAATTTAAGCCCCAACTCAAAGATAGCATCAAGCACAATCCATAAGAGTCCGTCGCGACTGCCGTAACAAAAGTTCACGTCGCCTTCTTTTAATTCCCCTTTGGTAAAACGCGGTGGCGGCAAGGTACCTACAATTAGTTTTGTAGCATTTTTTGGGATAAATGGTTTAAAAGGATGAGTGTGATGAAACATTGTGATTCGTATTTTTTTGTTTTGGAGTTTGTTGTTTGGGGTTTGTTGTTCTCCTAATTTTCGCCTCTTTATTCCTTTCTCTATTCTCTTACCTATTCACTTTTAACTTTTAACTTTTAACCTTTAACTTTCACCCCCTCTAGACGGTAGTTGTTAGACTGTAGTCTTAGGCAGTTATGGTTTTCCTCACTTCTACCTCTTTATTCTTTTCTCTTACCTCATTTCCCTGCTAACTATTCACTTTTAACTCTCCTTTAGACGGTAGTTATTAGACTGTAGTATTAGTCAGTTATGGGTTTTTAAATTCTCTGACTTCTGCCTCTTTTCTCTTACCTCCTTCCCTATTAACTATTCACTTTTAACTTTTAATTCCCTCTAGACGGTAGTTATTTAGACTGTAGTCTTAGTCAGTTATGGGTTTTTAAATTCTCTGACTTCTGCCTCTTTATTCCTTTCTCTATTCTCTTACCTATTCACTTTTAACTTTTAACCTTTAACTTTCACCCCCTCTAGACGGTAGTTGTTAGACTGTAGTCTTAGGCAGTTATGGGTTTAAAATTCCATGACTTCTGCCTCTTTATTCCTTTCTCTATTCTCTTACCTATTCACTTTTAACTTTTAACCTTTAACTTTCACTCCCTCTAGACGGTAGTTGTTAGACTGTAGTCTTAGTCAGGTATAGGTTTAAAATTCCATGACTTCTGCCTCTTTATTCTTTTCACTATTCTCTAGTCTCTCACCTCTTTCCCTAATCCCTATTCCCTATTAACCTTTTAACTCTCCTATAGACGATAGTTGTTAGACTGTAATCTTAGACGGTTATGGGTTCCATCACTTCTACCTCTTTTCTCTCTTCTCTTTTCTCTCTTCTCTTTTCTCTCTTCTCTTACCTCTTTCCCTATTCACTATTAACCTTTAACTTTTAACTCTCCCCTATACGGTAGTCTTAGTCAGGTATAGGTTTAAAATTCCATGACTTCTGCCTCTTTATTCTTTTAACTATTCTCTTACCTATTCACTTTTAACTTTTAACCTTTAACTTTCACCCCCTCTAGACGGTAGTTGTTAGACTGTAGTCTTAGTCAGTTATGGGTTCCCTCATTTCTACCTCTTTATTCTTTTCTCTTTTCTCTAGTCTCTTACCTCTTTCCCTATTCACTATTCACTTTTAACTTTTAACTCCCCCCTGGACGGTAGTTGTTAAACTCTAGTCTTAGTCAGTTATGGGTTTCCTCACTTCTACCTCTTTATTCTTTTCTCTAACCTCTTTCCCTATTAACTATTCACTTTTAACTTTTAACTCTTATCTACCAAGCATTTCCCGATACTTCCGACTCGCGTCGGAAATTAGAAGTGACCGGGAAAATAAAACAAAAGATGGCCGCACTCAGCATTCGCTCGTGATGACGATTAAATACTACCGCCCACTGAGACTGCTCACTGAAAATCTGAAGAAATTACCTAATAAACACCGGCTCGCTTTCTTTTTCGGTATGTTCTTCGCTAAATCGGTAATCCATATAATCAAAACCTTTAAGTTCTTCCAGGTTGTGAACGTCTTTATCTATGATATAACGTACCATGGCCCCTCTGGCTTTTTTGGCGTAGAAACTAATGATTTTTAATTTTCCGTTTTTAAAATCTTTAAATACCGGTGAAATTACCTCAGCCTTTAACTTTTTGGTGTCTATGGCTTTAAAATATTCATTACTGGCCAGGTTGATAAAAAGCTCATCTGTTTCCATTTCATTATTTAGCAGTTCGGTGATTTTAGACTGCCAAACTTCATAAAGGCTATCTTTACGTTCAATACCTACCGATGTTCCCATTTCCAAACGATATGGCTGTATAAGGTCTAGCGGTTTTAGTATACCGTAAAGTCCGGAAAGGATGCGCAGGCTATCCTGCAATTGGTCTAACTTTTCGGTAGGAATGCTATAGGCATCCAGGCCGGCATACACATCGCCGTTAAAGGCATAGACGGCCGGGCGGGAGTTCCTTTTATTGTGTTCTTCTTCAAAATCCTGGTAGCGGGTATAATTAAGATCGGCCAGCTTATCGCTGATGCTCATTAATTTTGAAATCTCATTTTTGGTCATTCTACTCATCTTGCGGTTTAGTTTGGCAGTAGTTTCCAAAAAAGCGGGCTGTGTGCCCCGGGTGGTTGGTAATTTAGATTCGTAATCAAGGCTTTTGGCCGGTGAGATAACAATTTTCATAATTATGCGATTTTTACTTCAAATATAAGTGAAAGCATAGAAAACAGGAAAGCCACGTTTTATTAGTTTTTTATATGGGAATAGCCAGGATTTATAGGCTTTTAAAAATTTAGATCGCTTTATGGAAAACCTTTTTTTGGTTTGTGGATTAAGTGGTAAATTGAGCATTCTTATGGCAGATGTACACGATAAGAAAACACGGAGTTACAATATGAGTAAAATTCGTGGAAAGGATACCAAACCAGAAATGATTGTCAGAAAGTTTTTGCATGCGCAAGGATTTCGTTACCGACTTCACGATAAAAAATTGCCGGGGAAACCGGATATTGTTTTACCGAAATATAAAACAATAATTGATGTACGGGGATGTTTTTGGCATTGCCATAAAGATTGCAATAAGGGAGATAAAATATCTACAACTTCTGAAATAGTTTCCGGCAAAAGAATTTCAGCCGTAAAAAGAGATAAAATAAAATCACAGAAATGGAAAGAATTAGGATGGCGAGTAATTATAATTTGGACAGATTGTGAGTTAGAACCAAAGAGGAAGAAATCAATTAAAAGAGAGGTAAACCTAAATCGATTGATGAAAATTTTAAAAATTAAAGATTAAATTAAACTTTGTTATACCCCTTTGTTTATATTTTTCTTTAAAATCTGTCAAGGTGAAGTCTTTAAACTGTTGAAAAGTTGGAATAAAATTTCTAAGTTAAAAGTTATAATTATCGCATATTTGCAATATGAAAATGAGTAAAAAATATTCTGAGGTTAAAGAAAATTTACAAATCGTTATAGACAAAAAAACTACTAACGAAATGGCTCATTTAACTCATTATTTTCAAAATCATGATAATGAGGTTTCAAAATATTATGAAACCTATGCAAAAGAATTCTTAACCCAATTGCACGAAAATTTGGAGATTTCAGAAGAACCAGATTTTCAATATTATTTACCTATAAAGTGGGATATTCCATTTCCACCTCCAAAAAAACCAAAATTTAAGTTCATTGACCTTTTTGCAGGAATAGGAGGTATTAGATTGGCTTATCAAAATGTAGGTGGAAAATGCGTTTTTACCAGCGAGTGGGATTCCTTCGCTAAAAAAACTTACGAAGCTAACTTTGGAGAAGTACCTTTCGGGGACATTACGGAAATTCCGGAAACAAAAATACCTGATCACGATATTTTACTAGGGGGATTTCCTTGTCAACCCTTTTCTATAGCCGGGGTTTCAAAGAAAAAATCTCTGGGTAGAGAACACGGCTTTTTAGATAAAACTCAAGGCACATTATTTTTTGATATTGCTCGAATTATAAAACATAAAAAACCTAAGGTTTTTATGTTAGAAAATGTAAAAAACCTAATCTCTCACGATAAAAAGAAAACTTTTAAAGTAATAACTGAAACTTTATCTGAACTGGGGTATTCAATTCATTTCAAGGTTTTAGATGCTAAATATTATGTGCCGCAGCACAGAGAAAGAATTATAATAGTCGGTTTCAACAAAAATATTTTCAAAGAAAAAGAAAATTTTAATTTTCCGGATCCCGAAAGAATAGATTTAGCCATACAAGATATTTTAGAGCCAAAAGTTGACGATAAGTATACATTATCTGACAAACTATGGAGTTACCTACAGGCTTATAAGAAAAAACATCAAGCAAAAGGAAATGGATTTGGTTTTGGTTTAACTAACTTGAATGGTATTTCACGGACTTTAAGCGCTAGGTACTATAAAGATGGTGCTGAAATTTTAATACCACAGAAAGGGAAAAATCCACGAAGATTAACACCAAGGGAGTGTGCAAGAATTCAAGGGTTTCCAGACAATTTTATTATACCTGTTTCAAATAATCAAGCGTACAAGCAGTTTGGTAATTCAGTTGCCACCCCGTTAATTCAAGCGGTTGGTAAAAATATTGTAAAAGAACTTTTAAAAGTTAATGAAACTAGAGAGTCTCAAATCACTGTTCGTCAATAATGGATGTGATGTAATATATGTAAAAAAACTCGCTCCAAATGATAATTCCAAAAATCAAGTTTATTTTGGTGGAAATTTCGAAATTTTAAATATTTTACCTATCTCAAGCATATCAACGGTTGAGGCTGGAGATTGGAGAAGAGAAAGATTTAAGGCATCACTAAATTTTTCTTGGATCACGGAAGAAGGCAATCTTACCCCTGCTCCAAATGCTCAATTAATTCTTTATCCTAAATACCCAGAAGTTAGATTTTCAGGTTTTTTGTTAGGTTCAAAGAATGCCCCCTCTGAATTAATGACTCAAAGACTGGAGGATAGAATACTATTTATATCTGCTAACAAAAAAGGAAAAGTTTTAGGTTTTGTTGCTCATCCTATTTCGAAAATTGCTAAGGAATTTGATGCTCTAAATAATTTGCAAGAACACGGTGTATTTAAAATTATTGAATTGCCGCGAGCAGCAAATAATAGAGCTATTCTACTTCAAGAACTTTCAAGAGTTCATCAACTTGGTTGGATTTCCTCAAAACGTCTCGATTCCAAGAGTAACATACTGCCATGTAGATCTTCAAATTGTGGCGGTTACACTTTAGAAGCAGAGCTAGGTGTAACGCCAAATGGATATTCAGAACCTGATTTTATGGGTTGGGAAATAAAGCAATTTGGTGTCAAGAAATTCGAAAATATTAACTCATCGGTTATTACCTTAATGACACCAGAACCAACTGATGGTCTTTATAAAACAAAAGGGACGGAATATTTTATTAGAAAATATGGGTATTCTGATAAAAGAGGACGACCTGACCGTATGAATTTTGGTGGCCTTCACAAAGTTGGAAAAATTCACCCAACTACTAATTTAGAAATGAAACTTATAGGATTCGATCAAGAAAGCGGAAAAATTAGAAATTCAAACGGAAGTATATCTTTAATTGATCAAAAAGGGAATGAAGCGGCCTCTTGGAGTTTTTCATCTATGCTTTTACATTGGAATAGAAAACATGACAAGGCGTGCTATGTCCCCTCTCTCTCGGATTCAAAGAAAGATAGAAAATACAAGTATGGAAACAATATAATTTTAGGTACAGGAACGGATTTTCAGCTTTTCCTTTCCCAAATGTCGACTGGTAATATTTATTATGACCCAGGTATAAAGCTTGAAAACATGTCTGTTAAACCGAAAATTAAGAAAAGAAGTCAGTTTCGAATCAAATCGAGATATCTACCTAATTTGTATAAAAAAAATGAAATTATAGATCTTTCCAGATAAGCTATTTACAACATAATAAATTGATTTTTAACTTTGGAATAATAAACATAAACCCCTGCGTTAGGGATTGTAGTGGAAATCCTTTTTGCGAGTTTCAGAAATTCGGTTTGAGGCAGGTTTGGCTTTAAAACAAAGCCGGAAGGATTAAATCTCGATTATCGAGCAAAAAGATTGCAACGTAAAGCCCGACCCGCCAGGGAAACACCTAAATAATTATTATCCCTTTTCTGCTATTCATTTTTATAAAACCACCTCTTTTTTACAAAAACCTTCACCAATGTTCAACCCAACAAAAGCTCCTATTTTCATAAATTTCGGTTAAAAAATGAGTATTGCTAAAAAGTTTGACTTAGACGAGCGGCAGCGGGATCGCGTAATTGCTATGGCCTGGGAAGACCGCACGCCTTTTGAAGCGATTGAATACCAGTTTGGCCTGGCCGAAAAGGATGTGATAAAATTTATGCAGGAGGAAATGCACCCGCGTAATTGGAGAAAATGGCGCGCCAGGGTGCAGGGTAGAAAAACCAAGCACGCTAAACTACGGGATAACGAGGTCTCACGCTTTAAATCTAATGCGCAACGCCAAATTACCGGGAATAGAATTGCGAAGAAAAAATATTGAAGCTGCGTTAAATTTTACAGGTTTTTCTTATAAAAGCATCTTTTTGCGTAACTTATAGTTTCCAAAAATTGATTTTATGGAAGGATCTTCTAAATATCCAAACCCGATAAAAACCTGTACAGGTCGTTTTTTATGGAAAAATTCTGGTGCAATTATTATTGATTTTAACGGGCAGCTGCTTAATTCGAATTCTTACCAGTTTAATATTTCGGGTGGAAAATTCATTAAGATCAGGTTTAAACGGAAGCTTTCTTCCACTAAAAAATCGCCGGCATTTAAATGTTCCTGGAAGATGATGACCCGGGTAGATTGTTCGTTGAATTGAAGTGTTTTCTATAATATCGTAGCTCAATTTAAATTCTTAACAGCTTAGACCCCGAAATAAATTCGGGGTGACGAGCACTACCTCATCCTGTTCCGAAGCTTCGGGATTATTTCAGAGACTGCCTCGATTCTTTATCGGGATGCAAGTTGAGTATAAATTCTTTTTATAATCAGATTTTAAAGCTGCTATAATCCAAAATAAACCCGCCTTAAGGTAAGCGCAGGTTCGGGGTGACGTTAAAAAAGTAAATGAGATGGTTTACAACACCTCCTTCTGGTTTTTGGCATAGTTGCGCCATTTCTCAACACAGGCCTGTATATCCTCCGGAATCTGGGTATTAAAACTCATGGCTTCACCGGTTTTTGGATGTACAAAGCCCAGGGTTTTTGCGTGTAGGGCCTGACGGGGCAATATTTTAAAGCAATTATCTACAAATTGCTTGTATTTGCTGAATGTAGTTCCTTTTAAAATCTTATCGCCACCATAACGTTCGTCGTTAAACAGGGTATGCCCAATATGCTTCATATGCACCCTAATTTGGTGGGTTCTCCCGGTTTCTAACTTACAGGAAACCAGGGTTACATAACCAAAACGTTCCAGGACTTTATAATGGGTGACGGCAGGTTTTCCTTTTTCGGCTTCCTCCCCTTCATAAACGGTATTTTGTAACCTGTTTTTAGGATGCCTTCCAATATTTCCTTCTACCCTACCCTCATCTTCTTCTATATTTCCCCAAACCAGAGCCACATATTCGCGTTCGCTGGTTTTGTCAAAGAACTGTTTAGAGAGGTGTGCCATAGCTTCCTCTGTTTTTGCAATTACCAGGAGTCCGCTGGTGTCTTTGTCTATTCTATGTACAAGTCCCGGGCGATCGCTGGAGTTATTGGGAAGGTTTTCAAAATGATATACCAGGGCATTTATTAGGGTTCCGCTATAATTACCGTGGCCGGGATGAACTACCATACCCGCAGGTTTATTTACCACCAACAAGGTATCGTCTTCGTAAACAATATCTAAGGGAATATTCTCCGGGGTTAGCAAAAACTCATACGGCGGATGCTCGAACATTACCTGGACTATATCGCCGGCTTTAACTTTATAATTTTGTTTTACCTGTTCTTCGTTAACGTATATATTACCGGTTTTAGCAGCTTTTTGAATTTTATTTCGGGTGGCGTTTTCAATAAAATTCATTAAGAATTTATCTACGCGCAAAGGTTTTTGACCGGGACCGGCTTCAAATTTATGATGTTCGTATAAAGTTTCGTCCTGTTGGTCTATTTCGTTTTGATCTTCTTCTTTCATTAAAATTCAATTTCTTCCTCTGCGGTAGTTGTGCTATCCTTCCTATCTTCGCCTATTCGGTACCTTCCAGAACCATCTCCCAATACCAAATCTATAGTAGAAGTTTTCATAAGTTCGTCTCCCGGTTCCAGTTTTTTACCCTTATGCCTTAGTTCTAATACAGCATCTTCGGCAATATCGGGTTTATAACTAACGTCTCCAATCTCAAAGCCCAAAGACCTTAAAGTAGGTTCGGCCTGTCTTCGCGTTTTCCTTATCAAATCGGGGATCATTACTTTTCTATAACCTGAGGGATTTAAAGTAAGGTATATTTTTCTATTTTCTTTTACAAATTGCCCTGCTTCCGGCACTTGTTCTATCACCGAATAACGCGGAAAATCTGGATTAAAATTCGCAGAATCCATAATCTCAAATCTTAAATTTTGGGCTGCCAGTTTATCTTCTACTTCATCTAAAGACTGCTTTGCCAGATCTGGCACAGCGATACGCTGATCCTGGTTGGTAGAATAATCAAGCCATTTCAAAGCCAAAAAAGCAATAACAATTACTAAAATAGCGGCAATGATTAGCTGAATTAAAAAAGTTTTACTAAAAATAAATTTAAAGAATCCCATACATTTGTTTCTAAGCAGCAAAGATATAAAACCCCTGCTTTTGGTGGCAGATTGTTTGTAGATTTGTTGTGTCGGCTTTGCCGGTTTATTGTTTATTGTTTAAAGTCTATTGTTTACGCGTTATCCGGAGATAATAAAAAACTCATTTCAAACCCGTAAATCTTGATTTTTTCATTGAATGCTTATTTATCCCAGGATAATTTAGCATATAGGTTTTAACGCCTGTTTCGGTTAAAATATTTTTATTAAACAATAAGCTTTATAATTAAGTCGATATTATTGAAACAATAAACTAAAAACGCCAAACTCCCCAGATGAAGAAAAAAATTGCCATTGCCATGGGCGGCTATTCCAGTGAGTATAGAATCTCTATTAATAGTGGAAATATGGTTTACAAACATCTTAATCGCGATTTATATGAACCTTACCGGGTACATATTTTACAAAAGGAATGGTTTGTAGTGGCCGATGATGATACCCCCTACCCGATTAATAAAAACGATTTTACCGTAAAAATAGCCGGAAAGACCATTTCTTTCGACTGTGTTTTTAATACCATTCATGGCACACCCGGCGAAAACGGATTGCTCCAGGCTTACCTGGAATTAATCGGAATTCCGCAAACTACCTGTGGCTATTACCAGGCTGCTTTAACCTTTAACAAGCGCGATCTAATAAGCGTTTTAAAAGCTTACGGAATAAAGTCGGCAGTAAATTATTTTCTGAATAAAGAAGATAAAGTAAATACCGAAGAAATTCTAGCCAGAGTTGGTTTACCCTGTTTTGTAAAAGCCAATCGGGCCGGTAGCAGCTTTGGAATCACTAAAGTAAAAACTGAAGAAGAATTGCTTCCTGCCACTAAAAATGCCTTTAAAGAAGATGACGAGGTGATTATTGAATCTTTTCTGGATGGCACCGAGGTTTCTGTTGGCGTAATTACCTACAAAGGAAAAGTAAAAGCCCTGCCTGTTACCGAAATTATTTCTGAAAACGAATTCTTTGATTATGAAGCTAAATATTTAGGAAAATCACAGGAGATTACACCTGCCAATATTTCGGAAGAGCAAACCAAAAAAGTGCAGGAAATCGCTAAACTGATTTACAAAAAGCTAAAAATGCGCGGATTTACAAGGTCGGAATTTATTTTCCATAACGGGGAACCTCATTTTATTGAAATGAATACCACCCCGGGATTAAGTGCAGCCAGTATTTTACCCAAACAGGCCGCAGCTGCAGAAATAAGTTTAAGCGAACTTTTTAGCAGCGCAATCGAGACGGCTTTAAAATTACGGTAGCCTCCCGAAGTAAATTCAGAAAGTTTCCATTCAAAATAGAAGTGGATGTGATTCTTATATAATTATTTAATACTCTTAAAAGTTCCTCCCCTTTTTTTAAAGGGGAGGTGCCGATAGGCGGAGGGGTTTCTTTTTCCTTTTACCTGAAATGATTAAATTTGAATTTCCGCTTATGCGCAAATGACTAATTGGTATTCCGTCTTCACGGAAAAGACAAAATCATTTTTTATGAAAAAAGCAGTTTTTCCGGGATCTTTTGACCCTATTACTTTAGGCCATACCGATATTATTGAAAGGGCTTTGCCGCTTTTTGATGAAATTATTCTGGCCATTGGCACAAATTCCAACAAAAAGTATATGTTTTCCCTGGAAGAGCGGCTGCATTTTTTAAAGGAAACTTTTAAAGATGAACCTAAAATAAAAGTGACCACCTATAAAGGACTTACGGTAGATTTTTGCAAAGAACAAAATGCCGAATTTTTACTACGAGGCTTACGAAATGCGCAAGATTTGGAGTTTGAAAAAGCCATTGGCCAAACCAATTATAAAATGAGCGGAATAGACACGCTCTTTTTTATAACCTCTTCCGGTAAAAGCCATATTTCTTCTACAGTAGTTCGGGATGTAATTCGTAATAAAGGAAATTATGAGTTTATGGTGCCCGATGTGGTGAGGGTAGCACCCTAACCTCCCGAAGTGAATTCAGGACAAGCTCCAAAGGGGAATTTCATGACTCTGATAAAATTATTCGTGCATTCGAGGCAAAAATACTCCCGAAATCTTTAAATTATATTTTTTTCAAAAAAGACTAGGTAATTATTTTTAGTCTTTGTTGCGGCTTTCTTTTTTTAGTCGTAGTGAAATCTACATTTTGCAATCAATATCTCTCCTTCCCTATATTGGTAAATAAGCCTATGCTCACTATCAATTCTTCTTGACCAAAATCCGGCGTATTTATGCTTTAAAGGTTCTGGTTTCCCAATTCCATCAAACGGATTTCTCGAAATATCCTTTAAAAGTTCGTTTATTTTTTTAAGTTTTTTCTTATCGGTTTTCTGCCAATATAAGTAGTCTTCCCAGGATTCGTCAACAAATATATATTTCATATTAGTCTTCGATTAAGCCCCTTGAAAATGATTTTCCGTTTTTTAATTTTTCAATGGCAGAATCTAAACGTAATTCATTTTTTCGGGAAGATAATTCGTGATTGGTGGCCATTAGAGAATTGTATTCTTCCAGGGACATCACAACAATTCCAGAATCTTTTCCACGATTAATAATTAAGGTTTCAAAGTTTTGGATTACCCTGTCAAGGTATACTTTAATATTTTTTCTAAAGTCAGAAACAGTTGTAATTTGCATAATAACGTATTTATTCAAGTACAAATATATGTACAAAAATTGGATATTTCAATTTTAAGTATGGCTACCAAATAAGTTTATCTCTATTCTTTTTAAGAGAAATGAGCTAAAATTACCTGAGATAAATCCTTCATAAATTTAACCAGCAACAAAAATTATTGAAAGGGCATTGCCGCTTTTTGATGAAATTATTCTGGCCATTGGCACAAATTCCAACAAAAAGTATATGTTTTCCCTGGAAGAGCGGCTGCATTTTTTAAAGGAAACTTTTAAAGACGAACCTAAAATAAAAGTGACCACCTATAAAGGACTTACCGTAAATTTTTGCAAAGAACAAAATGCCGAATATTTACTACGAGGCTTACGAAATGCGCAAGATTTGGAGTTTGAAAAAGCTATTGGCCAAACCAATTATAAAATGAGCGGAATAGACACGCTCTTTTTTATAACCTCTTCCGGTAAAAGCCATATTTCTTCTACCGTAGTTCGGGATGTAATTCGTAATAAAGGAAATTATGAGTTTATGGTGCCCGATGTGGTGAGGGTAGCACCCTAACCTCCCGAATTGAATTCAGGACAAGCTCCAAAGGAAGATTTCATAGCTCTGAAAAAATTATTGGTGCATTCGTGGCAAAAATACTCCCGAAATCTTAAAAAATATAATTCAGTTGAAGTCCGCCGTAATAATTTCTGGGATTTCCGGGATAAAAATAACGTGGTGAAGCGCCTCCAAATCCAACAGCATTGGTTACAATACTCGCTGCATAATTTTTATCTAAAGCATTGTTCACACCTCCGTAGAAGTTCAGGTTTAATGCCTGAAACAATTTAAAAGTATATCCCGCTTTAAAATTCAACAGGCTGTATTGATTGGTGTAACCCGAATTTGCATCATCTAGAGGAATTTCCCCAACATTTCTATAGTTTCCGAAAAATTCAAAACCTGAATCACTTTGAACATCCACTCCCAGGTTTAGCGTATATTTAGGAACCCCGGGGAGCTTATTTCCGGAGAAATCTTCATCATTATTCACAAACTCATCAAATTCAAAGAAGTTAATAGCCCCATTAACATAGGGTTTTACTGAAATATCTCCACCTACCAGAAAACGATAATTGCTAAGAAATTCCAATCCATTATGATTGGTTTTTCCAGCATTAACCCCCACATATTGATCTTCGGCCACTCTTTGTGCCACTAGTAAATTCTCTATTTGAATTGAAAATACCGCGACTTCGGTATACAATTTATTTTGGAGCCAGTTTCCTTTAAAACCAAACTCATAATTTAATCCGGTTTCGGGCTTGAGATTAGTGTTTATCTGCCCATCAGGTGTCAAAGTCTCCGCAACTGTTGGGGTTGAAAACCCATGGCTTACAGAGGCATAGATGTTTTTACCTTCGGCTACTTTATACGTAGCACCTATTCTTGGAGAAACTACTATATCAAAACTATATTCGCCGGTTTGATCTATCTCATCTTGCACAAAAAGATCGGTTAAACTGTAAGTTGTATTATTGATATTAAACCCGGCTTCCAGGTTCCATTTTTCAGTAATCTCAAGATTAAGCTGGGCAAAAAAATTAGCATAATTTCTATCCTGCTCATTATTGCTTAAGCGCTCCCCTAACACACTTCCATTCCCGGGAAAATCCTCATATCGATTCTGAAAAGTACCTGTTTCGTACCATTCGTTATAATATTCGGCTCCAAAACTAATTTCAGAAGGCAATTCGAAAACCCGGGTATTTAAATTAAATTTTGTTCTAACCCCTGCCGAAACACGCTCTTCCTTTAAAATATTAAAAGGGCGCGGTTCATAAGCATCTCTAAAACTTAAAAATATGCTGGTTGTATTGCTAAAATCATCGAAAAGGGCATGTGTATAAGAACCACCCAGCATACCTTTATCGTAAGACTCGTACCCCCTGGCCTGCCCCCAGGTAAATGCAGCTTTTTCAGGATCATTTCTTAGATCTTCTTCGTTCAATGAACTGGGAATAAAAGCTTTTAATCGGCTAAAATTGGCTAAATAAGATAAACTACCATTTTGGCTGGTTTTAAGACTTCCATTCACCAAAACTGATTTCCGATCGTAATTTCCGTTGTCGCGGTATCCATTACTTGTTAAGTGTGTAAAGGTTCCAAAAATTGAAGATTCTTTAGTGGTATTGGAGGCCTGGTAAACCTGTTTTCTGGTATTAAAACTGCCAAATTGCGTTTTGGCCGTAAGTTGGGCTTCCTCTTGTTTAGATTGTTTAGCATACAAATTAATAGATCCCCCTAAACCCGCTCCATAAATACTGGAGGTTGGCCCTTTAATAACTTCAATTCTATCCAGGCTTTCCTGGTCAAAATCGTCTAAGGTCAATTCCCCCTCGGCCGTGGTAAGCGGAATTCCTTCAAAATAAGCCTGAATCCTATTCGTGCTATACTGCGAACGAGCGCCAATTCCACGGATATTTATTTTATTGGTATTTAAAGCTCCCTGATTTACAAATAGTCCAGGTACAGTGTTAAATGTTTCCAGCACATTTGTAGCATCGGTTCGTTTAAAATCTGTTTGAGTCACCAGATTCACCGAAGCCGGAACGTTTTTAAGACTTTTAGGAATATTGGTACTTCGCACCACCACTTCTGAAAGGCTTTCTGACCCAGGACTTAAATAAAGTTGCTGAATTTCTTTGGAAGCCTGCAAAAAGAACTGTGAACTTTTATACCCAATGGCCGATATAGTAAAATTTCCCGGCAATTCCCGGGAGTTCAGCTCAAAAACCCCATATTCATCTGAGACAGCCACAAGCCCTGAAGCATTAAAAATACGGGCTTCCCTAACCACCTGCTCAGTATTTAGTGTTAATATTTTAAATTGATTTTCCTGTGAGAACAGCTTGTTTAAAAAGAAAAAACACAGCAGTGCCAGTAATTTTTTATCCACTATTTTAATTTTTACGCAATAATTGAGATGTAAGGCCTTATAACCACCTCGAAATCCAAAAATTTTCTGTTTAATACCCCGTTTACTTGCCGCGAGAAAGTTAACCTGACTGTCTTAGTTTACAAAATTGAAAATTATATAACAGCCTTTATCATTAATTAGCAAATAAAATTACTTTTAATAATAGTAGGCAAAAAGTTTTTAAAACAGATTAGGTTTACTTTAACAAGTACTAATTAGTATAGCTTGTTTGGTGGCTAGACGGGTTTTAGTTAATTTTACCCCTCCAATTTCTTAGGATACTATGAAAAAATATCTCCTTTTACTTTTATGTCTGATTTCACTTACATCTTGTGACTTCGAGAAATACCAACTGGTTACCGATTATGATTTTGAAACCCGTTTTGAAAAAAGTGATGGAAAAGAAACCGCTACTTATGCCGAAGTTATAGATTTCTATAGCGAATTGGCAGAAAGTTCCGGCAAAGTGAGCCTGGAAGAATTTGGAGAAACCGATAGCGGAAAACCGCTTCATCTTGCAATTTACAGCCCTGCTGAAGATTTTGATTTTGAAAAACTAAGAGATAAAAACAGCATTATTCTTATAAATAACGGCATACACCCGGGCGAAAGTGACGGTATTGATGCTACTATGATGCTTTTTAGAGATTTGGCAGGAGATTCTATTACAGCACCGAAAAATACAGTTTTAGCCACAATTCCTGTATATAATGTTGGAGGTGCCTTAAATAGAAACTCCCATAGCCGTACAAATCAAAATGGGCCGGCGGAATATGGTTTTAGAGGAAATGCCAGAAATTATGATCTAAACAGGGATTTTATAAAAGCCGACACGCGTAATGCCCGGAGTTTTTATAAGATTTTTCATCACGTGAAACCCGATATCTTTATTGACAATCACGTTAGCAATGGCGCCGATTACCAATATACACTCACCCATTTATTTACTCAGCACAACAAATTGGGGGGCGAATTGGGAGCTTACCTGAATGAGCAAATTGTACCTCAATTAGAAGATTCTCTTGCAAAAAAAGATTGGGACATAACTCCTTACGTAAATGTTTTCAACAAAGTCCCGGATGAAGGTTTTACCCAATTTAACGATCTTCCCAGGTATTCTACCGGCTATACCAGTCTTTGGAATACCATTGGAATGATGATTGAAACCCATATGCTCAAGCCCTATCCAAAACGGGTAAAGGGCACCTACGAGCTTATGCGCAGTATGATAGGCATTGCCGAAGCCAATAGGGAACGAATGAAAGATATTCGTAAAAGAGCCTCTAGAAAATACCTGACAGACCGCTGGTATCCTATTAATTATACACCGGATTATGAAAATCCCACCAAAAGAAATTTTAAAGGTTATGAAGGCAACATGATTGCGAGTGAAATAACCGGTGATGAACGTTTAAAATTTGATACAGAAAAGCCATTTACCAAAGAAATAGACTATTATAATAATTTTATTGCACAAGATACCATCGAAATTCCCAGGGCATATATTATTCCACAGGGTTGGTGGCAAATTACCGAGCTACTAAAACTAAACAATATAAAACTGGAATCCTTAGCCCGGGACACCACGCTATATGTTGAAACTTATAGAATAGAAGATTTTAAAACAAGGGATAATGCCTACGAGGGCCATTATACCCATAGCGAAACCAGGGTTTCCAAAAAAATGGATTCTATCAAATTTAGAAAAGGAGATTTTATGGTTAAGACTTTTCAGGATGGAGTGCGCTATTTAATTGAAACTTTAGAACCTGAAGCTTCAGATTCTTTCTTTAACTGGAATTTCTTTGACAGCGTTCTTCAGCAAAAGGAAGGCTTCTCTCCCTATGTTTTTGAGGATATCGCTAAAAAAATGCTAGAAGATAATCCCGAATTAAAAGACGCCTTCGAAGCAAAGAAAAATAAAGAGGCCGAATTTGCAAATAGTTGGTACAACCAATTAGATTGGTTGCACAAACAATCTAAACATTATGAAGAGGCGCACTTACGCTACCCTATCTTTAGAGTTCCTCGTTAGATATTCATCGGTAAAAAGAAGTTTAATATTGGCATAGGATTTTTGAAGGGCCTTTTGGCTTTTCTTCAGGTTTTTCCATTTAGCTTTTTCTATACCCTCTTTAGTTTCGGGGCGTAACTCCCCCTCATAAGAAGTACGCATCTCATACCAATAAGTAACCTTTAGCCTAAAACGCCCCTTTCGTTTAAAAATGTGATAGGTTTTTTGCAAAAACTTAGTGACTTTTAAACCTTCAACCCCTGTTTCTTCCTCTACCTCTCTTATGGCAGAGGCTTCAATAGTTTCGTTTTTTTCGGTTTTACCTTTTGGCAAATCCCAACGCTTTTTGCGATAAATAAATAAAATTTCGTCTTTATCATTAAAAACCATTCCCCCCGCTGCTGTAACCACGCGCAATTTTTTAAACAAATGCTTTAAAAGCTTTTCTTCCTTTTCGTGGTAAAGGTTTACGTAGAGCAATTCTCCTTTACTAATTTTTTTTATTATTCGTTTGATTCTAACCTTCTTAATAGGTAAAGACACGTAATTTTCTCCAAAATCTTTCTTTGTAGATAAAATTAGGGGAATATCATTAACAAAAACTTTATACATTTGCAGCATGATTTTAAATAAAGAAACAGCCAGAACAACCGCTGAACTGCTATTGCAAATTAAAGCAATAAAATTAGATGCACAAGAACCTTTTACCTGGGCCAGTGGTTGGAAATCGCCAATTTATTGCGATAACCGAATAGTATTATCTTATCCTCCCATTAGAAACCATATAAGGGAACAATTTGCAAGGCAGGTTGAAGAGCTATATGGAAAACCCGATGTTATAGCCGCGGTTGCCACCGGTGCTATTGGAATTGGTATGCTGGTAGCTGAAATTTTGAGTCTCCCGTTTATTTATGTTAGGCCGGAAGCCAAAAGCCACGGAAGAAAAAATCAAATAGAAGGAAACCTAACCGAAGGCCAGAGCGTTGTGGTAATAGAAGATTTAATTAGCACAGGAAACAGTAGCCTTAACGCAGTGAAAGCATTAAAAGAAGCCAATGCAAACGTAAAAGGAATGCTGGCCATCTTTACTTATGGCTTTAAAACTGCCGATGAGAATTTTGAAAAAGCAGGAATAGAGCTTCATACCCTTAGCGACTACGATTTTCTTCTTGAAACTGCACAGAGGACCAATTATATAAATGCTGCTGAAGCCGATCTTTTAAGAGAGTGGCGACAGGATCCGGCTAACTGGAAAAAATAATTTGGTTACAGAAAGTATAGAATACAACCTGTACTATCTGAAAATAAGTTTCTTTAAAGATATATAGACAAGATGCGTATAGAAAGCCCAAAAGTAACTGCTAATAAAAGTGAGCAGGAAATGTTCGAATTTTTGATTAACCCTAAAAATTACGAACAGTTAATGCCTGAAAACAAAGAAGTTTTTGAAGTAAGAGATGAAAAAACCTTTGTTTTCGGACTTAAAGGTATGCCTGTTATAAAATTGGAAATCCAGGAAACCCGGAAACCAGAATTGGTGGTATTGGGCTCCACTTCAGATAAATTTGATTTTAAATTAAAAGCGCATATTTCGACTTTAAACGAAAATCAGAGCGAAGTACAGATGGAATTCGGCGGTGAATTTAATGCTATGATGGCAATGATGGTTAAAAAGCCATTAACCAAATTTATAAACACGCTAGCCGAAAATATTGGCAAACTTTAAATTAAAAAAGCTGTTTGAAAAGTCTATTCTCGTCAAGCTGATTTCTATGACACTTGCAAGTTATTATTATATATTTTTTGATTTTTTATGATGGCAAAAATTCTATGAATGATCTTATTTCTTACAGCATTTAAGACGCTCATTTTGTTTTTGCCTTCATTTACCTTTCGATGGTAATATTGTTTTAAATCAGAAGGCAATTGGATCGCCCTCATGGCTGCTAAATGCAGTATTTTCTTAATGCCTTTATCTGCATAGATAGAAACCGATGCCCTACCAAAAACAGAAGTTCCTGAACTTTTTGAAAATGGCGCCACTCCAGCATAACAGGCAAATTTACGAGGATTTGTGATCGATTTAAATGCATTTGTTTTAATCAACATATTCCACGATAAAATAGGACCTACTCCAGGAATAGCACGTATTAAATGGTATTGGTGCTTCAATACACTATTGTGCTCAATAACCTCAATTATTGATTTGTCGGTTTGTTTTATTTTTTCAGTTAGTAATTGAATAAGTTCAGCTCCGTGCTCTTCCAGTTGCGGCAAGTCAAGATCTGCAATCAGTAGGTTTTCTTTGTTTTTTGCTTTGAGTTGGGCTCTTTGCTTAATTAACAGGTTCCTATGGGATATAAGTGCTTTCAGCTTTTCTATTCCCGGTTCTGGTTTTTGATGTGGTTCGAGTTCTGTGTGGTTTTTTTCCAGGAATTTAGCAATACGGAAGGCATCTATAATATCATCTTTTCCTCTGGTGAGTCCAATACTTTTGTGTAAATGCAAAGGATTTACTTCGTAAAAAACGATATTTAAAGAGGTTAAGACTTCAATAATCTTACGGCCATATCGCCCCGTATTCTCAATACAGACTTTTAAACTTTGTGGCTTTGAGCCACTAAAAAAAACTTTTATAGCTTTTTTGTTGTTATCAATACGTTTGGCCAGTTTCTTCTCACCTTTTATAGAACAAATATCCAATGTGTTTTTACTGATATCAATACCTACAAAAGTCAATGAATTTTTCATAATTTTGGTTTTAGTTATGAATGGATTAAATTAAATAGGACTCAATTCCTTAATAATGGGCTTTTAATCCCGAATTTCTATTTGAGTTACTATTTAGGGAAAGAGTAGGTACTGAATCAGCATATAGCTCTTTTAACTGGAACTTGTTATAGTTAGCCTACTCTTTTTTAATCCTTAATTTACACAAATTTTACTCTTGCAAGTCTAAAGGAA
>NZ_JAEHOK010000020.1 GCF_016236915.1 Salegentibacter maritimus | reverse complement strand
ATGAAAAATAACAGACGTTCCTTTATTAAGAATTTAGGAATAGTGGGCGCAACTGCGGCCGTAATCCCGTCCAGTTTTGCTGCAGAAGCGAAAGAAGTAAATTTATTGAATAGAGCTGCAAAAACTTCAACAAACAAAGTTCTTAAAATCGCTTTAATTGGCGCCGGGGGAATGGGTGTTGCCGATACCAATACGGCATTAAAACACGAGAATATAGAACTTGTGGCCGTATGTGATTTATACGATGGGCGTTTAGAAGATGCTAAAAAACGTTGGGGCAGCAGTTTGTTCCTTACCAAAGATTATAAAGAAGTGCTAAACCGCAGTGATATTGACGCGGTAATAATTGGCACCCCCGATTTTTGGCACAAAAAAATGAGTGTTGATGCGCTTAATGCAGGTAAACACGTGTACTGTGAAAAACCAATGGTACATAGTGTAGAAGAAGGAAACGATATCATAAAAGCCTGGAAGAAATCTGGAAAAATCTACATGGTAGGTAGCCAGGGAATGTCTTCTTTGGGTAATGAAAAGGCCAGAGAACTATTGGCAGCTGGTGCTATAGGAACGCTTAATTATGCTGAAGGCTTTTGGGCCAGGAATTCGGCCTTGGGTGCCTGGCAGTATCCAATCCCCAAAGATGCCTCTACCCAAACCGTAGATTGGGAGAAGTATACTTCTATAAGCAAAGACATGCCTTTTGACCCTTTAAGGTTCTTTAGATGGAGAAATTACCTTGACTACGGTACGGGTATGGCCGGCGACCTATTTGTGCATTTATTCTCCAGTCTTCATTTTATTACCAATTCGTATGGCCCCAATAAAATTGCGGCAACCGGTGGATTGCGCCACTGGGATGACGGGCGTGAAGTACCGGATGTACTTTTAGGAATGTTTGATTACCCCGATACAAAACAACACCCGGCATTTAACCTTTCCTTGCGTTGTAATTTTGTTGACGGTACCAGCGGAAGTACTTTCTTAAAACTGGTAGGAAGTAAGGGTTCTATGGACATAGGTTGGGATAACCTTATCTTAAGGCGTAATGCCGGTGGAGGAAGTGATGATCCTTTCCTGGCAGAAAAAGCAAAAGAAAATTCAGGCAGGCCAGATCGTAAAAAACTGGTTCCACCTTTAGAAACCGTTTACCGGGCAGAAGATGGCTACAAAGGAGCGCATTATGACCATTTTGCCAATTTCTTTATGGCAATTCGTGAAAATGGCTCGGTAGCCCAAGATCCTGCTTTTGGGTTCCGTGCAGCCGCACCGGCTTTATTATGTAATGAAAGCTATAAAAAGAATGAATTTATAAACTGGGATCCGGAAAAAATGAAATTAGTATAACCTGATATAATTTAAAGATGAAAAAAATAATAGTAAATGTAATGTTTGTAGCAAGTTTGATGGCTTGTAAAAATGCAGATGAAAATAAGGGTAAGGAAGCAGTAATTGATGAAAAGCAAAATGCCGAAGATACTGCCAGTAATAAAGAAGAATGGCAATATCTTTTTGATGGCAAAAATGCTGATGGATGGCGTGGGTATAATGACACTAATGCACAGGAACTTCCACAGGGATGGGTAGTAGAAGACGAAACCTTAAAATCATTGGGAAAAGGAGGGGATATAGGTGGTGATATTGTATATGGTGAAGAAGAGTTTGGCGAATTTGAATTGTATCTGGAATGGAAGATATCACCTGAAGGTAATAGTGGAATATTCTATCATGTAGTAGAAGATGAGGCCTATGCTGCCCCTTATTTTGTCGCTCCCGAATATCAAATTATTGATCAAAAAGGATTTCCGCATGAATTAAAACCGAAGAATTCTATCGGTGCAGATTATGGTATGTATGCTTCTGATTACGATGAAAAAGACCTTAGACCTGTGGGGGAATGGAATACCACCAGAATCAGGTTTACTGAAGAGAAAGTGACCTATTGGTTAAATGGTCAAAAAACAGTAGAGTTCGAGCCCTGGTCAGAAGAATGGAAGCAAAGAAAAAGAGAAGGTAAATGGAAAGATTATCCTGATTACGCTAAAGCCAAATCTGGTTTCATTGGATTGCAGGATCACGGAAGCTTTACCTGGTTTAGAAATATAAAAATTAGGAAACTTTAAAACTACCTAATGATCCTGGAGAATCTACCGAAGATAGGGTTGTAGCTTTTGGTTTAGTAAAAGTTGAAGATTTAGAAATCCTATTTGGAAGTACGCATTTAGACTATAAAAAAGAATCTAAAAGTAGGATTTTACAAGTAAAACGTTTAATTGAACATTCAAAATCTTCACCTATCCCAATTATAATTGCAGGCGATTTTAATGCAAGTTCGGGTTCGGAAACCATTAATTTAATGGATTCGGAGTTTACCAGAACATGTAATTCGTGCCCGCCTACAATTCCGGTTAATAACCCCAGTCGGGTCATAGACTTTATTTTCTATAAGCATCCTCAGGATAAATTAGATGTAAAGCTACATAAAGTGATAGATGAAAAATATGCCTCAGATCATTTACCGGTTTATGCTGAAGTTATAATAGAACATTAAAAGTGTTAGTTTTGGTTAGTTTGTGAAAAGTCATCTGATTTATTCAGATGGCTTTTTTTGTACCAGCATGAAAGTAGTAATTATCTTAAGTTTTAAAGTTTTTGTAGAAAAATATTAGGAATCAATTTAATCTATATAACCCTATATTAGGACTCCTCAAAATGGAAAATAGCCTCTATAGGTAATTTAAAAAGTTTTGAGATTCTAAAAGCAGTAGGTAAACTGGGGTCAAACTTTTCTTTTTCTATGGCATTAATGGTTTGTCTGGAAACACCAATAATATCTGCTAAATCTTCCTGTGTATAACTATGCTGAGCCCTAAGTACTTTTAACTTGTTTTTCATGCGTAGCGTCTGGTATTTATAGTAACCAGTATCAAGTAAGTTAAACCTATAAATATTATAAGATAACTTATTTCTGCATTATTGGCTATTAGATTGGTAACCTCAAGTAGAGAGTACGATAATCCTACTACTACCGCTAACCCCAATGTTAAAGCCAAAGATTCTAAATGAATTTTCCGCTGCAACTCATCAAAATCATTAAACACTTTTCGGTTGGCCACAATCATTAGAATGCCGTGAACAAAATTTACTGAAACCGCCAAAGCAGTTAAAACAGTATGATCGTCCCAAATATACTTAGGCCCAAATGTGGCAATTGCCAAAGTAGCTACCCAGGTCCAGGTCCAAATGGCCAGGTTGTAAAGGTTTTTTTTACGTTCTTTTTTCATTTTAGTTGTAATTAAGAGTTTACTAAATGTAATGTTTACTTTACAAATTTAGCAAAAAATTTTCAATGTAAAGTCTTATTTACAAAAAAGAAGAATATTTCATTAGTATACTAAACTTTCTCCCGCTTCCTGTGTATCTTTATAGCCGTTTATAATTAATCTTTTATTCAATGGAAAAGCTATATATTTTCCTGATACTTTCGGGAATATGCCTGTCTGCTACAGGCCAAACAATGACTCCAGAAAAACTATGGGAACTAAAACGAATCTCACCAATAGGTCTAACCACTAATGGAGAGCAGGTTATTTACTCCAGCAGCTCTTACGATATTAACAGTAATACCAGTAGTGCCAAAACCTTTGTGCTTTCTCTTAAAGGAGGTGAGCCAATCCAGGTAACAAATTATGATAGTATCTTCAAAGATTCAAAGGTATCTCCTTCAGGCGAATACAAAATATTTTCTAAAGAAGTGAAAATACAGCCGGTTTATGGAGACGATTTTTATCCTGAAATGAAAAAGTCTGATGTCTATATTTACGATGATCTTAATTACAGGCATTGGGACACCTGGGAAGATGGTAAGTACAGCCATGTATTTGTAAAAAATATTTCTACTGGTGAAGAATGGGATATTATGCAAGGAGAGCCGCATGACACTCCTTTGCAGCCGTTTGGAGGTGCCGAAGATTATATATGGAATCAGGATGGTAGCAAGGTATTTTATGTTTCTAAAAAAGTAAAAGGAAGGGAGTATGCTGAAAGCACCAATACCGATATTTATGCTTACGATTTAGCTTCAAAAACCACAACGAATTTAACCGATGATAATGAAGGTTATGATACTTCGCCTGCCATATCTAAAGATGGAACACTTGCCTGGTTGCAAATGGATGAGCCGGGCTATGAAGCCGATAAGAATGATATTATAGTTCTTAGAGATGGTCATAAACTAAATCTTACCAAAGAATGGGATGGAACAGTGAGTAGTTTTTTATGGGCTGAGGATGGAAAGAAACTTTTCTTTATAGCTCCTATTGCGGGAACAAAGCAATTATTTGAAGTGAATCTTCCTAAAAAAGCTTCAGCTGAAATTAAACAAATTACTCAGGGTCAGTTCGATATCACAGCAATGGTAGGGCAGTCAAATAATACCATGGTGGTGACCAGAACCGATATGAACCACGCTTCAGAAATATATACGGTAAATCTTAGAAACGGAAAGATGGACCAGCTTAGTCATGTAAACGATGGTTTTTATGATACTATCAAATTAAGCCAGATAGAAAAAAGAATGGTCCCAACCACCGATGGGAAGGAAATGCTTACCTGGGTAATATATCCGCCAGATTTTGATCCAAATAAAAAGTATCCGGCACTTCTTTATTTACAGGGGGGACCACAATCTCCACTATCGCAGTTTTATTCTTTTAGATGGAATTTTCAGTTAATGGCTGCCAATGGTTATATTGTGGTTGCACCAAATCGACGTGGAATGCCGGGTCACGGTGTAGCCTGGAATGAACAAATAAGCGGCGATTGGGGTGGCCAAAATATGAAAGATTATCTTTCGGCAATAGACGAAGTGAGTAAAGAAGACTTTATAGATAAAGACAGAATAGGCGCAGTGGGTGCAAGTTATGGTGGTTATTCGGTGTATTACCTGGCAGGTCATCACGATAATCGTTTTAAAACTTTTATTGCTCACGATGGTATTTTTAATACGCGTAGCATGTATGGTACTACAGAAGAGTTGTTCTTTGTAAATAAAGATATGGGAGGCCCATATTGGCAAACGCCAAGCCCTAAAGCTTACACCGAATTTAATCCTATTAATTTTGTTGAAAAGTGGAATGCACCTATGCTAATTATTCAGGGAGGTAAAGATTTTAGAGTTCCTATTGGGCAGGGATTGGAAGCTTTTCAGGCAGCCCAGCTAAGAGGTTTAAAAAGCAAGTTGCTTTATTTTCCTATGGAAAACCACTGGATTTTAAGCCCGCAAAACGGAATCATCTGGCAAAAAGAATTCTTTAAATGGTTGGAGGAAACCTTGTAATTTAAAAATAATAAAGTAGAAGGATACGTATTTTGCCCTGAAACTAGAATTAACTCCCTCGAGAACCTGTTCCCGGGGGAGTTTTTTGTTTAGCTAATTTTAATAATAAATCATTCTAAAATCAGGCCAATCCCAATTTTTTCTAAGAGGTATGGGTTGTGGTCAATAATAAGAATATCGTTGCTCCGGCCGAGCTTTTGAAGTATGGTGTACAACAAATCAATATCGGCATAATGTAGCCCGGTGCTGGGTTCATCTAAAATATATAGGACATCGCTACGCTCTTCCTGCAACCAGTTTAATAATAACAAGCGTTGTTTTTCTCCCGAAGAAAGCGATTGTACCGGTTGCTCTAAACTAAGGTGTGCCAGGCCTATTTCCTTCAATTGATCTAGAATTTGCCTGGTTTTAGCAGAAAGCTTCAGCTTTTTTAGCCAGTCTTTTAGCTCTAGAATATTCAGGGCAAGCACCTCTGCTATATTTTTATTTTCAACACTATGTTCTAAAATATGCTGTTGATAACGTTGTGCTTTACAAACTTCGCATTCTTCAATAATATTGGCGACAATATCCAGGCTGGTTTCTATATAGCCTTTTCCTTTGCAGTTTGGGCACTGACTTGTTTTTGTTTTATACGAAAAGTCCTTTGCTTTTAAATTGGTTTTGGTAGCAAATATTTTACTGATGTCTTTCAGAATATCTAAATACGAAACCAATAAAGTGGCCGCGTGTGATCTTAACTTTTTAGGTTCAAAATAATGTATCTCTTTATATTTTTTAGGAAAATCTATGCGCTTACAATTTACCGGCTGGGCTTTTTTAATGCTGGGAATCAAAATTTCTTTTACCAGCGTGGTTTTCCCAATACCAGACTTCCCTGTAAGAGCAGTAATTCCTCCTATAGGCAATGCTATAGACTCCCTAACCAGGCTGTGCTTTGCCACTTTGCCAATATTAATATGATTATCGCCGTCTCTAAGGTTCGGCTTTTGGGAAGGAGATTTTAGATAAGGATGGCAATCGCTTTGTTCTAATAAACCTTTGGTATTGCCTTCGTAAGTGATGTACCCCCCAAACTTTCCTGCCTTAGGGCCAATTTGAACTATATGGTCTGCCTGGTGAATAATATCTTTATTATGCTCAATAGCCACTACAGTATTCCCTTTTTCAATAAGTTCCTTTAGCAGTTCTATTAAATCGTGAATATTGTTATTAGACAATCCTGCAGAAGGCTCATCTAGTAAATAAGTAATGCCCTTAAGAGGGCTATTCAATTGCTTTATTAGCTCAATTCTTTGATTTTCGCCTCCTGAGAGTGTAGGTGATTTTCGGCTCAATTGAAGGTGATCAATGTGTAATTGTTTAGCCCTGTTAATAGTATTAATTAGGTGCGGAGCTATTTTAGACAATAGTTTACCATCTATATTTTCCTTTTTTGAATTTTGTGCAATCCATCGCCCAAATACCCTAAAATCCATAGATTTTATCTCGTGAATAGATTTGTGGGCTATTTTGAAATTCAATCGTTCAGTTTTTAGCCCACTACCATTACAATGCCCGCATTTCTTATTAGAAAAGAGCGCGGTGAGCTGACTAATATTTTTGTTCTTTCGGGTTTTATAATATTCTTCCTGTAGGTATGGAAAAAGACCTTCCCATTTCATCTGTAAGGCCTGTACGCCTTCCCTTGTTTTGGTTTTATACAACCAATTGGCTTTCCATACTTTGTCGCCGGTTCCTTGAAGTAAGATTTCTTTTTGATCCTCTTTTAGATCTTTAAAAGGAGTTTCCAGGTTAAATTTATTTTCTTTCCCAACCTCTTTTAGAATAGCCATATGCTTGCCGTGCGGATCTCCATAATAAGCGGTTGCTTTATTATGGGCAAATAGCCCAGTGGCAATACTTTTATTTTCATCTAAAACAAGTTTGTTTAGATCGGGGAGTAGTTCTTCTCCAAGTCCCTCGCAAACAGCACACTTACCTAATTCATGGTTATTCGAAAAATGACTGGCCGATAATTCAAGGCCTTCATATTGCGCCTTTCTGGAAAAAGCAAAACGTAAAACTTTATCAATTCCGGTCTGTTTTGCTATATCTGTACGTTGTGAGTAATTTTTGTGCTTGCGCGTAATACAAATAGTAGGGCTAAGTCCTTCAATTGTATCTACCTCTAATTGAAAATTCACCCCCACTCTAGACTGTTGATAGCTGGAAAATTGGCGGCTCATTTCCTGTAGCCCAAAACCGTGTAGGGTGTCAATAACCAAAGAAGATTTTCCCGATCCCGAAATCCCGGTAACTACTGTTAATTTATGTTTAGGTAGTTCTAGGTTGAGGTTTTTAAGCGCGTGCGTTCGCGCTCCACTAATGGAAATTTTATCTAATTGCCGGGGGACTTCTTTTTTAAGTTTAATAGGTTGATCCTTAAGTGCATTTTCTACCAGACTGTCACAGGAAGATGTAAAAAGTGAATGGTTTTCGAAGCAAAGGATGCCGGCGGTTTGTTTCTTTAACTGATGCAGGGCATTCAGCAATTGATGCACATTTTGTTGGTGCAGTCCTATACTTGGTTCCTCTAATACTAAAAGTGTTTTTTCTGATTTTTTAGCAAAATGTTTAGTGAGTTTAATGCGTTGCGCCTCACCACCTGATAAGGTGTTGGAGGGCTGCCCCAGTTTAATATAGCCAAGTCCTAACTGTAGCATTAAAGACAGAGTTTCTTTGATTTTCTTTTCCTCGGAAAAGAAATCATAAGCTTCTTCGATACTTAGCTTATAAAGATCTGCAATATTCTTGTCTTTCCATTCAACACGAAGTACTTCCGGCTTAAAACGTTTACCATTACAGCCAGGGCAAACCTGGTTGATACTGCCCAGGGCACTCATAGATAATGTGATAACGCCCGCTCCTTCGCAGGTTTCACATCTACCGATTTTATTGTTGAAGGAAAAGGCCCCTTTGGATAAATTTGAAGTTTTTGCTTCATTCGTTTTGGCGAACAGGTCTCTTATTTTATCTGCCAGGCCTGTATAAGTCGCCGGGTTGCTTCGGGGAGTTTTACCAATGGGCTGGTCGTTTACGGTTAGAAGATTTAGACTTTCATTTTTACAAAACTCGGTGATGCTATCAATAATTTGAGGTGTTTTGCGACTGACTGTTGTAAGCTCCTTTTTACCGGGTTGAAAGGAATTAGCCGACACTTTTTTGGGCTGGTTTTTTAGTTTTTTCTCATTTCCTACCTCCTTTAATGCTGCTAAAGTTGGACTGTTTAGGTCTTTTGCTTGTAAAAAGTTACTTATGGGGCCGTTAAAAATTACTTCGCCACCGTGTACCCCGGCTTCCGGACCTAATTCCAAGACCCAATCGGCCGATTTTATAAAATCTAAGTCGTGCTCCACCACCATAACTGTATTTCCTCTAAGTATTAGTCGGTTTAGAATATGAAGCAAATATTTTTGGTAGTTTGGAGATAGACCAATAGAGGGTTCATCAAAAACATATAAAATACCCTGTAGTTTACTATTTACCTGGTTAACGAGTTTAATACGCTGCCCATCGCCTGAAGAAATAGCATGGCTTGGTGTACTTAACTTGTATTGCTCCATCCCCAGGCGAATAAGGTCATATAATTGGCTGCTCATTTTATCTACTAATACCTGTTCCCCGGGCTTGTAGGTTTGTGACTTTAGTCTATCATATAATTCACTTAATGAAAGTTCCATCCAGGCCTTAAAATTTAAACCTTTCCATTTGTAGTTTAAATGTTCGGCTTTAATTCGGGCTCCCTTACAGGCCGGGCAAATTTTGGAGCTGGCAAATCTTAAGATATTAGGGTTTCTATCCCGCCTTAGAATATCTTTCATTATAGGAAGCATTCCTTTATAAAATCCTTCTTCGCGGGGCTTGGCCTTAATACCTTTCCATCTAAGTCGGGATTCCAGGCCGTGTTTACCAAAGAAAACCTTGATACGATTGCTTCCGTTTAGCACTACATCCTGTTGCTCGGCAGTGAGTTCCTTCCAGGGAATGTCTACATTAAAACCGTGCGCCTTGCAAACTTTGTCTAATTCTTCTACAGTAATCTGGGAGTAAACAATATAACCATTTGGTAGGGTAGTGGTAATAGCACCTTCTCTTAGCGTTTTATTTTTGTCTCCCACTAACTTCTTTAGATCAATATATTCTGCTTCCCCAATGCCACGGCATACCTCACAAGCACCTTTTGGGTGATTAAAGGAAAATAGTGACTTACTCATAGATTTAGTAGCTGAAAAGCGTGCAAATAAAATTCTAAAAATGGCTGTGAGTTCTGAGAGTGTACCGAAGGTGGTGTTTATAGACTGGAAACGTTTAGATTGCGCTACCTTAATAACAGGTGGCAGTGCTTTGATATCATCTACTTCGGCAGTTGGAATTAATTGGCCGTTTTGTTGACTGTAGGCAGGAAGGCTTTCTAAAAAATAACGATAGCCTTCGTTTGCAATAACATCCATAGCCAGGGAAGATTTCCCCGATCCAGACAGACCTGTGACTACTATTAGTTGGTTTTCAGGAATACTTAAATCAATATTTTTTAAGTTATTTTGATGGGCATTAATTATGTGCATACAGGCTTTTTGGTTCTATTTTCGAAAAATATAGAAAGACTATAATAGTTTAAAATGAGTATTATACAACTCAAAGCAAACTATTAATCTTTTTTAACATGGAATTTCATTGTTGATTCAGCAACAAGCAAAACTAAGGATGCTTGAAGGATGGAAAAAATTGTTGAAGGAATAATCGTAATTAAAATTGACTAAATCCCAAAATATTTATTTCCCATAGAGAAGAGATTTCAAATTTCACCTTTGTAAAGCAGGGATAAAACAAAGGTTAATTAGTGTGATTTTTCTTATTTGCTTTAGTGTTTGTAATATATTTAAGTAAAAAAGGAAATGTTCAGATTATTCAGGAAAAAGTCAAAAGTTGAAAAACTGGAAGTGAAATACAAAAAACTTCTGGAAGAAGCGCATCAGCTCTCTACTAGCAATCGTAGTAAAAGCGATGAAAAAATGTATGAAGCAAACGAGGTTTTAAAGGAGATTGAAGGGATTAGAAAGTAGGAATACTGCTGTTTGAAATACCTATTAAGAAGAGGCTGTCTAAAGGAAATATAAATCAGTCCAATTTTATGAAGAAACATTCTTAGACAGCCTCTTTAAAAATAAGTTTTAGATAATTTAAGCTGTTTCTTCTTCTTCTTTTGTACCTCCCTCTTTTTCTATCTCAACAGAATCCAGCACATTAAATTTTTCTAATTGTTCCTCTTCTCCCGTAAAATATGGGAAAACATCCAGTATTGGAGATTCTGTGATAGAAGGAATACTATAATCTCCCATGGTTTCTTCCATAGCGGTAGTAGTATTTTCAAAAGCCTCTTTGATATCGTTGGCCTGAACCAGCAAATAAATATTGGTCTTTTTTTCCTTGCCGCTTTCTTCATCCATCGCTACCAGGGAAACTTTAGATTTAAACCATCGATCTGAATTTTCAAAAGGATGAACCTCTGAGAAATTAGCTACTTTTATATTCATTATTCTAAAATCTTCACTGGTATAAGCCGTCATTTCTTCGGTAATCCTCGCTTCTGCTTCTGTATAAGATACTGCATCAAGAAGATAGGTGTCTGTAGTCATTTTTTGCTCTCCTGTCTCGTGTGTTTTTTTGTATTTCACCTTACATTCAAACCAAGTTACGCTCATTTCTATATTTTTTAGGAAGCCAAAAATAGAATTTCTAGGCAGCCTCCCTGATAAAAAATAGGAATAGATATTCACAATCTTGTATTTCTTAATTCACCAAATATTTAATCTTAAAATAGGCATTTATTAACTCTGAAAATATAGCACTGAAATGGCTGAATTTTAAATTTTGAATGCTTTCTTTCATTATCTTTATCAGGTTAATTTTTAATTATTCGGAAGTTATGCCAAAAGAAAAATCACCCTCAAAGAAATCGGCCAGGAAAGAGCCTGTTTTGAGCTTAAAGGAAAAGCGCGCTGCGAAGGCCGCAAAGAAAAAGAATAGAACTTAATAAAGGTTTTAAATAAAAGAGACTGTCTGAAAAGTTTTTAAAATCATTGAAGCTGTCTGAAATGGTTTTTAAAACCGTCATCTTGAATTTATTTCAAGGCCTGCTCCGAAATTTATTCGGAGATCTAACGTGTCGATAAATTAAAAACACGTTAGAAGCTGAAACAAGCTCGCCTGACCGGATGGGTAGGTTCAGCTTGACGGAAGTAGACATTTCAGACAGTCTCATTCTCTTTCTAGGCGATATCAATTGTATAGGACGCCTGAAAATCTTTTCCTACTGCCAGGCTTTCAATCCCTTCCTTGGTTTTTAGATTTTGATCGGTGTCTTCAACATCGGCAATGCCCAGCCAGGGTTCTATGCATACGTAGGGTGCTCCCGGTTTTGCCCAAACTCCTAAGTTTTTAAAATCTTTATACTCAACACTTAAAACGCTACCTGAATTTTTACTTTTTAAGCTAACTTTTTTAGAAGGAATATTCTTAAAAATAAGTGCATCATCAATAAAAAGATCTTTATGCAATCTAATTTTATCTTCGTTGTCCAAAATTCCCTCGGTTGTATCGCTAACCAATCCGTTTTCATTTAAAAGATAAGTTCTAAGATCCATTTTCCTGTCAAACTCAAGATAGTAATCTTCATAAACTTCATTGGTGCTAATTGGCGCATTAAACGCTGGATGCCCACCTAAGGAAAAATATAAAGGTTTATCATCTAAATTAGAGATCTGGTGATTTACACTAAGGGATTTACCTTTGAGTTGGAAAGAAATTTCAAACCTGAATTTAAAAGGATATATAGCCAGGGTTTCTTCAGAATAATCTAATTGAAAAACCAATTTATCGGCTGTTTTCTCTTTTAACTGAATGTGTTCATTATGCCTTACAAAACCATGTTTGGGCATAGTATACTCCTTGTTTTCATATATAAACTTCCCATCTTTTAAAATACCAATTACGGGAAATAAATTGGGAGCCTGGCCGGTCCAAAACTCGGGGTTGCCCTGCCATATATGTTCAATGCCGGTTTCTTTATTTTTAAGGCTAACTAATTCAGCGCCTACCTGCTTTACCTGTATACTTAAAAAATCGTTCTGTAATTCGTGCATTTCAAAATTATTTTTTCTTTCTTCTGTTTGCATTTTTATCGCCGCGAGTTTTTGGCTTTTTATATTTTTTGGCAATTTCCCTGCGGTAAGAACCACCCAGATTAACTTTTTTATTTTTTTCTTTTTTCTCGTGAAAAGCTGGGCCGGGAGCGTTTTCGTCTATATTTTTCCCCGGGTTATTAATTTCAAAAACCTTCGGTTGTTCTTCGGGAATTAATTCTGAAGAAATTTCAACTTCCACCGGAAGTTCCTTTTGCGGAACTTCCATTTGCATTAAAGATTCAATTTTTTCTAAAGATTCCATTTCAGCTTCCGTAGTCATTAATATAGAATTTCCTTCTTTTTCGGCCCTACCGGTACGGCCAATTCGGTGCATATAATTTTCGGGATACTTTGGCGTATCAAAGTTAATCACGTGGCTTACCGATTCAATATCCAGCCCACGTGCCATAACATCGGTGGCTACTAAAATTCGGCAAAATCCGTTGCCAAATTGTTTGATACTACGCAATCTATAGTTTTGGGTTTTGTTGGAGTGAATTACCGTACATTCATCCTGGAAATATTGTTCTAATTCTGCATAAAGTCTGTCTGCCATTCGCTTATAAGCTACAAAAATCAAGACTTTAGAGTAGGTTTCTTTATCGGCCAAAATATATTTTAGCAAATTTACCTTGGTATAGAAATTTGGTATTTTATAACCGGTTTGTTGAATGTTATCGAGGGGAGTTCCACTAGCGGCCACAGAAATAGTTTGCGGACTTTTAAAGTTGGTTTCGATTAACTTTTCTACATTTTCTGTAATGGTGGCCGAAAACATAATGTTTTGCCGATTCTGGGGAAGCAATTCCAAAATATTATTGATCTGAAATTTAAAGCCCAGGTCTAACATTACATCTACTTCATCTATTACTAATTTCTGAATAGATTTTAATTGGATGGCACGCCTAAGTACAAGATCATATAACCTGCCCGGAGTAGCCACTACAATGTCCTGGCCTTGCATAATTGACTGATGCTGGGTATTTATATTTACCCCACCATAAACACCGGCGATACGAACATTCATATATGCAGTTAACTTTTCGATCTCTTCTACCACCTGCACCACCAATTCCCGTGTGGGTACCAAAACCAAAACCCGGGGATTCTTTTGTTCCGAATATTTAAGCATTCTTAAAATGGGAAGCATATAGGCAAAGGTTTTCCCGGTACCGGTTTGTGCAATTCCTACCATATCTTTTCCAGACATAATAGTAGAAAAAGATTGCTCCTGAATAGGTGTGGGCGTGGTAATGTCTATATCTTCCAGCGCATTGCGCAAGGGTGTGGTAATATTTAAATCCTGAAAAGTCACTAAATGAAGTTTTTATGAATGCACAAAGTTAGTGAAACTCTACTTTAAAATTGCCCGTGGCACTTTTAAAGTAGTTAGTTGAACTAATCCCGCCGCAGGGCGGGATCTCAGGTGCCTTTTTATTTTTGTTCAGTGCCAACTTTAAAGTAGTTAGTTGAGCTAATCCCACCGCAGGGCGGGATCTCAAGTGCCTTTTTTCTTCTGTGGCACTTTTAAAGTAGTTAGTTTAGTTGAACTAATCTCGCCGTAGGGGGGAAATAATCTTTAAACTTTCTGAATTAATTTATTTTCAAAAACCGTCATGCTTGTTTCAGCATCTAGCATGAATAAATGTAAAACTCAAGTATACCTCCAACTATATTTTGTAGCAGGCGCTGAAACCAGTAGAAGTTGACGATGAATTACAAACTAAGAATAAAGGAGAGTTTACAAGTTTTTCGATTTATCAATAAGCAGTTACATCATTTATTTCCTTATTTTTAATCAAAATAATTTAGATGAAAAAAATTCTTGCCTTTGCCGGTTCCAATAGCAGTACCTCAATTAATTTTCAATTATTACAGCACGTGGCCAAAAGGCTTGCCGGCCACGACATCAAAATCCAGGATTTTAGTCAGTATGAATTACCCTTGTATAGTGCCGATAGGGAAAGGGAAAAAGGTATTCCTGTAAGTGTTAAAATAATCAATAGAATTATCCAGGAGCACGACGCACTGCTTCTTGCCGTGAACGAACATAACGGAAATGTATCTGCTTATTTTAAAAATATGATAGATTGGCTCTCACGATTAGACCGTAATTTTCTGGCCAATAAGCGCATATTATTAATTAGCACTTCTCCAGGTAGGCGAGGGGCAGCATCTGCGCTAGAATATACAAAAGGTATTTTACCAAGATTTGGCGGTGAGGTAATAGAAAGTTTTAGTCTACCATCTTTTCAGGATAATTTTAAAAACGGAAAAATACTAAATGAGGTGCTGGATATGGGAATAGAAGATGTATTAACCACATTCTCTCACCAATTGAAATCTGATAAATACAGTTAATTTGCTTTTTTCATTTCAGGAGTAAATTTCTCATTGGCTTTTCCCAAATTGTTTAGTTCGGCTTCAGTTTTCCCGGTAATTCCCATATCTTCTTTATGCTTATCAACGGGGCTGCCAAATAGAATAATCCAGGCTTCTTTAAGCGACTTTGCTCTCCATATATCTTTACCAACTTCAATCCATTCATGGAAAACCAGGAAAAAGGGATTGTAAGAGTTTACCGGTTTGGTGATGCCATAACGAGGTTTTTCATCTTCTTCCTGAAAAGTTCCAAATAACCGATCCCAAATTATAAAAGTAGAGCCGTAATTTTTATCTAAATACCTTTCATTTACCGAATGATGAACCCGGTGATGCGATGGTGTGGTAAATACATATTCTATAGGTCTGGGTAATTTTTTAATCAATTCGGTATGAATCCAAAATTGATACAGCACTTCCAGTTGATGTACAATAAAAAATACCAGGGGATGAAAACCTAATAAAACCACAGGTAGAAAAAAGATTATTTTTAAATTCTGTGTCCAGGACAATCTAAAAGAAGTAGATAGGTTGTAATGTTCAGAAGAATGATGTACTACATGTGTGGACCACCAAAACCGTTGTTCATGCGCCAATCTATGTGCCCAATATCTGCTGAAATCCAATAGAACTAAACATAAAACATAAGACCACCAGGTATGTGGTATTTTAAAGGGAGCCAAATTAAAAAAGAATAGAAACACCATAAAAACCCCAATTTTCATAAAACCGTTCAAAATTAAATTTCCAATCCCGATGGCAGTAGAGGCAAGAAAATCTTTTCCGGAGTATAGGTTTTTATATTTTTTTCTTCCAATTAGAAATTCAAGTAGTACAAAAAAGAACATTAGTGGGGCTACCACCCAAATAACAGTGGTGAAGTCAAGGTTTTCAATATCGGCTAAAGTAAGTTTTTCAGTATCTGTAAGCATAGAAAATAGTTAATTCTTATTTTTATCGCGCACGTAATCACGATTTGGTATAGTAAAGATTTTTATTTGAACCGCAATAAGTATTTAGACCTATTTCTGTAAAATTTTAAATGCCGATATTTTAAAAAGCTTTTAAGCTAAACTGCAAAAGAATTAAAGTAGGCACTACGTTAAATTGTTTTTACCTTTGCGCTCCAAATTAATAGTCGGTGCGCACAACAACTATCTTTACTTTAAAAGAGCCTTTAAGGTTTAAAAAGCAACTTTTACAATGGAGCAAGCGGTTTGAGGAAATTGCGTGGCTAGATAGTAATAATTATCATCAAAATCACGGAGAGTTTGATGCATTGCTGGCCGTAGGCGCATTTACAGCTGTAAAAACTGATTATCACCAGGCTTTTGCAAAGCTTCAGGAGTACCAGCAAACCACCAAAGACTGGATTTTTGGCTATTTGTCTTATGACCTTAAGAATGACGTGGAAAATCTTTCTTCTAAGAATTTTGATGGTTTAGCTTTTCCCGATCTTTATTTTTTTCAGCCTCAAAAATTATTTTTGCTAAAAGGCGATCAATTGGAAATGCGCTACCTAAGAATGCTGGATGATGAAATAGAAGAAGATTTCAGTGAAATTTTAAACCTCTCAGTCGCCGATAGCCATCAACCGAAAAGAGATGATTTAAAAGCGAAAATACAATCCCGAATTTCAAAAGAAGAATATTTGCAAAAGCTTGATAAAATGCTCGCCTATATTCAGCGTGGCGATATTTATGAAGCTAATTTTTGCCAGGAATTTTTTGTAGATAACAGGGAAATAGAACCATTTGAAGTATTTCGGGACCTTAACGAAATTTCGGGCCCTCCCTTTGCTACTTTTTTAAAATTGGAAGAGCATTATTTGCTTTCGGCTTCGCCGGAACGCTATTTAAAAAAGATAGGCTCTAAATTAATATCCCAACCCATTAAAGGTACCGCAAGGCGTTCTAAAAATCCCGAAGAAGACCTTCAAATTGCAAAAGAACTCTCAAAAGATCCCAAGGAACAATCGGAAAACGTGATGATTGTAGACTTGGTGAGAAACGACCTTTCTAAAATTGCGAAAAAAGCCAGTGTAAACGTAGATGAACTTTGTAAAGTTTATTCGTTTAAACAAGTGCATCAAATGATCTCTACCATTTCGGCTGAAATTGATAATGGTATTCCACCGGTAGAGGCGTTGCGGGCTACTTTTCCCATGGGGAGCATGACCGGTGCTCCAAAAATTTCAGCAATGAAAATTATTGAAGAGCTGGAGGAAACCAAACGCGGATTGTATAGTGGGGCAGTAGGTTATTTTACCCCAGAGGGCGATTTCGATTTTAATGTGGTTATAAGAAGTATTTTATATAATTCGAATAAAAAATATGTGTCTTTTTCGGTAGGTGGCGCAATTACTGCCGGCTCTATACCAGAGAAGGAGTACGAAGAATGCTTGCTAAAAGCCCTGGCTATGAGAAAGGTGCTTTCTTAGTATAGATCGATATAGTTTGCTATAAAAACCAGTATTCTAATTTCTGCCTGCTGCTTGCTAAAACACTGCCAACTGTTTTTGTATCTTTGATTTCTTATGGAAAAAGCTTTCAAAAACGAGATTAAATCACAATTTCCTTATTTGTGTAACAGTAAAATTTTACTTGCCGTAAGTGGTGGTGTAGATAGCGTGGTTCTTACTCATCTATGTAAAAGAGCTAAACTGGATTTGAGCCTGGCACATTGTAATTTTAATCTCAGGGACAAAGAAAGTAAAGCCGATGAAGAGTTTGTTGCCAATCTTGCAAAAGAACTGCAAGTAGAGCTTTTTGTAGAGAATTTTGATACTGTAAAATATGCAAAAGACAATAAGCTTTCTACCCAAATGGCGGCACGTGAACTCAGGTACCAATGGTTTGAAGAGCTACGCCTTAAACATCGATTTGATTTTATCTTAACCGCACATCATGCCAACGATAACCTGGAAACTTTTTTTATTAACTTAATAAGGGGAACCGGTTTGGAGGGCTTAAGCGGAATAAATGTGGATAGCAATTACATAATAAGGCCTTTGTTGAAGTTTTCCCGAAAGGAAATTGAGGCTTTTGCCATAGCGAATACTATTGAATGGAAGGAAGACAGTACCAACGCCTCCACTAAATACCTTCGCAATAAAATAAGGCACGATCTGGTACCTATTTTAGAAGAAATGAACCCGCAATTTTTAGATACTTTTTTAAAGACCCAATCGCATTTAAAAGAAAATGAACAATTGGTTGAGGATTATTTAAGCTTGCTTTATCCAAAAATTGTTGAGAAAACAGATTATGGCTATAGCCTGGATATAAATTATTTAAAAAAAATCCCTAATAAGACTGCAGTTTTATACCAATTACTAAAATCTTTTGGTTTTACCGAGTGGAATGATGTGTACCATTTATTAGACGCTCAACCCGGTAAAATGGTTTTTTCTACTTCCCACAGGTTAGTGAAAGATAGGGATTACTTGTTGCTTACAGAAATTGATAAAACCGAAGATAAAATTTACGAAATCTCCAAAGATGAAGATTTTGTGATGCTTCCTATGGGAACATTTTCATTTTTAGAAGTAGCTGATATAGATGAGAAAGTTTCAAATTGCATTTATGTAGATCCCGATAAACTGGAATTTCCTCTTAAAGTTAGAAAATGGCAGCAGGGGGATATATTTTATCCTTTTGGTATGAAAGGAAAGAAAAAGTTAAGCGACTTCTTTAAAAACAAAAAATTATCTTTGCCGCAAAAAGAAAACAGCTGGTTGCTGTGCTCTGGCGAAAAAATTGTTTGGGTGGTAAATCAGCGGGCCGATAGACGGTTTTCCATAACTTCACCCGATCAAAAAATAATAAAAATTACTTTTAGTTTATGAAATATCTATCGAGTCTGCTCTTGTTTTTTATTCCATTTCTTCAGTTACAGGCGCAATATTTTAACGATGGTAGCGAAGACTTCCAAATGGACGATCCTATTACCTGGGAAGCTGCCGTAGAAAAAGAAAACGATAGCATATTTAATTTGGTTTTTACGGCGAACCTGGAAGAAGGTTGGCATTTATATTCCCAAAAAGAAGCCGATATTGATATCGCGCCAATACCTACTTCGTTTTCCTATAATTATGAAGAGGAAAATTATGAGCTAATAGAAGATACCAAAGAACCTGATGTAGCACCTATTTACGACCAGGTTTTTGAAGCCGATATTATCTATTTTGAAGGTGAAGCTGTATTTACACAACAAATTAAAGTGCAACCCGGGAGTAATCCTAAGATTGTTGCCGAGATTTATTTCTCTGTTTGTGATGACGAAAAATGTTTGCCTCCCGATACCGAACGTTTTAATATTTCCATCCAGGATAATGAAATTACCGAAGGTTTTACCAATCTGGAAATTTCAGAAAAAGATAAAGAACTTACCGAAGCATTGAATATTAATGTTTCAGGAATGGAAAAATTTGCTCCCGAAGAGGAAGAAGAAGGAAATAACTTTTTAAATATTTTCCTGCTTGGTTTTGTAGGGGGGTTAATTGCGCTTTTAACTCCCTGTGTTTTTCCAATGATTCCGTTAACGGTTTCTTTTTTTACGAAAGGTGCTAAAAACAGAAAAAAAGGTTTGGTGAATGCTATTCTGTATGGGGTTTTTATATTCGCCATCTACCTTTTGCTTAGCCTGCCTTTTCATTTATTAGACAGTGTGAACCCCGAAATACTTAATAATATTTCTACCAATGTTACGCTAAATATCGTTTTCTTTATCATTTTTATCATTTTTGCTTTCTCCTTTTTCGGGTATTACGAGATTACCTTACCTAGTTCCTGGAGCAATAAAATGGACGATAAAGCTTCTAGTGTAGGGGGAATTGTAGGGATCTTTTTTATGGCGCTTACCCTTGCTTTGGTTTCTTTCTCCTGTACCGGCCCTATTTTAGGTTCGCTACTTGGAGGCTCATTAACCAGCGATGTCGGAGCTATGCAATTGTCTATGGGTATGGGAGGTTTTGGCCTTGCCCTGGCACTGCCTTTTGCATTGTTCGCATTATTCCCCAATTGGCTTAATTCTTTACCAAAAAGTGGTGGTTGGTTAAATACCGTAAAAGTTACATTAGGCTTTATCGAACTAGGTTTAGCCTTTAAATTTCTTTCTAATGCCGACCTTGTGGAGCATTGGGGATTTTTAAAGCGTGAGATTTTTATAGGAATTTGGGTGCTTGTAGGATTGGGACTTATGGCTTATTTATTCGGGCTTATTCGCTTTCCGCACGATGGTCCTAAAAAGAGGATTAGTAAAGCCAGGTTTGGAGCAGGTGTCGTTACTTTTTTCTTTGTACTTTATTTAATTCCGGGTTTAACCAATACTTCTGCAGCAAACCTTAAATTGCTTAGTGGTTTTCCTCCACCCTTATTTTATAGTATCTACGATAAAGGAACCGAAGCACCTTTAGGTTTGGAAGCTTATAAAGATTGGGATAAAGGCCTGGAAGCTGCCCGCCAGCAAAATAAGCCTATTATTCTTGATTTTACCGGCTGGGCTTGTGTGAATTGCCGAAAGATGGAAGAACAGGTATGGAGCGACCCTGAAGTTTTTGATATATTGAATGATGAATATGTACTTATCTCTCTTTATGTAGATGATAGAAAAGAACTTCCGGAAGAAGCACAATTTAATTATATGAAGCCGCAAGGTGGTATAAAACCCATTAAAACTATTGGGGATAAATGGGCTACTTTTCAAACGCTGAACTTTAAGAATAACTCCCAGCCATTTTATGTGCTTTTAGATAACGAAGTTGATATGTTGAATGAACCGGTAGGTTATACCCCAAAGGCTTCAGAATACCTGGCGTGGTTAAAGGAGGGACTTGCAAAGTTTCAGGAAACATCGAAATAAACCTCTTAAGAATTTGTATAAACCATGTACTGATTAACCTGAATTTATTTCCTGGCAGGCTTAAAAGTTATCGATTAGAATTTCTATTTAATTTAGAATCAAAGCCTGATTTATTTAAAACTCGATTATCGAGTAAAATTCTTTTAGGTTTACCGGTGTAATTTCTATCTTAGGGGGCTTAAAATCTGCCTTATTTATGAAATCACTCCGATTTAGTGTTATATTTCTGTTTTTTAGTTTCTTAACTTTTTGTGTTTATGCGCAGGAAGAATATAATGTAAAAGAACATTACAATAAAACAGAAGTGGAGATACCTATGCGCGACGGTACCAGGCTGCACACTACTATTTATTCTCCAAAAGATACTTCTAAAGAATATCCAATTTTAATGCAGCGTACTCCATATAGCTCAAGACCCTATGGCGAAGATCAATTTCGCTCCCTAATTGGGCCTAATGAGTATTTGATGAAAGAGGGCAATATTATTGTTTATCAGGATGTTCGTGGCCGTTGGATGAGCGAGGGAAAGTACGACAATATGCGTGCTATAATCCCCAATAAAAAAGGAAATGAATTTGATGAGTCCAGTGATACTTACGACACTATAGAATGGCTTATTAATAATGTTGAAAACAATAATGGTAGGGTGGCAACCTGGGGCATTTCGTACCCCGGGCATTATGCGGTGGCTTCTTTGATAGATGCGCATCCGGCCCTAAAAGCTTCGTCACCGCAAGCGGGAATTGGTGATTTCTTTTTTGATGATTTTCACCATAATGGAGCTTATCTATTAAGTTATTGGCGGGCAACGGCACTTTTTGGATACGATAAAACCGGGCCTACTACCGAAAGCTGGTACAGTTTACCCGAATTAGGAACGCAAGATCAGTATCAGTTTTTTTTAGATGTAGGGCCTCTTAGTAACCTGGATAAACATTATGGCGAAGACAATATTTTTTGGCAACAACTAAAAGAGCACCCTAATTATGACGAGTTTTGGCAATCTCGCGGAATTATCCAGCATTTAGAAGACATTAAACCAGCGGTTATGGTTGTGGGTGGTTTGTTTGATGCCGAAGATCTTTATGGCCCGTTTAATACCTACAAAAAGATTGAAGAAACCAGCGATAACTACAATATTATGGTTTTTGGTCCCTGGAGTCACGGCGATTGGGCCAGGCAAACGAAAAGACAGGCCGTAGGGAATGTATATTTTGGTGATAATATCTCTGAAGATTACCAAAAGAATATTGAAACTAAATTCTTTAATCATTTTCTAAAAGGCGATGCTAGAGGAGATTTAGATCTTGCTGAAGCCTATGTTTACGATACCGGGGCCAAAAAATGGAACTCTTATACTGCCTGGCCTCCAAAAAACACAGAAAAGAAAGTTTTTTATCTTGGGAATAATCAGGATCTAAGCTTAGAAGCTACCAATAATAAAAAAAGCTTTGTAAGTGACCCGGCAAAACCGGTTTCTTACAACAACGAAATTAAAGCTGTTTTTACGCCAAGAGAATATATGACAGGAGACCAGCGCTTCGCGGCCAGAAGGCCCGATGTATTGGTATTTGAAACCGAAGTTTTGGAAGAAGATTTAAAACTAACCGGGGAGATTAAAGCCCTGTTAAAAGTGGCCACTACCGGAACTGCGGCAGATTGGGTTGTAAAAGTAATAGATGTTTATCCACCAGATGCCGAAGATTATGAGGAGACTATGGAACATTTAGATATGGATAATTACCATATGATGGTGCGCAGTGAAGTGATGCGCGGTAGGTTTAGAAATAGTTTCGAAAACCCAGAGCCATTTGAACCGAATAAGAAAACAGAGGTTAATATCACGCTTCAGGATATTAATCATACTTTTAAAAAAGGCCATAAATTGCAAATTCAGGTTCAAAGTACCTGGTTCCCGCTTATAGATAGAAACCCGCAAACTTATGTGCCTAATATTTTTAAAGCTGAAGTAGAAGATTTTCAGGCCCAAACACATACAGTTTTTGGGGATTCTTCGATAGAATTTTCAGTAATTAAAGAATAGCTTATGAGCTTCAGACTAATTCATAAAATCTTCTTTTTTGGTATTCTGGTTTTTATTATTTCCTGTAATCAGCAAAAAGAAAATTATTCCGCAGAAGAAATTGAAGCAAATTCGGCCGAATTGAATCGGTATTTTGAGGAAGAGTTTCAAAAGGATGTGGCTGAATCTCCCATGATGCAAACCCGGCTTGGGCAAAAAACCAACTATGGGAAATGGGACGATTTTTCTCATTTAAAGTACGTAGAAGAACGTAATAAGGCAAAAAGACGTTTAGAGTACTTAAAAAAAATAGATGCCTCCAGCCTAAACCGGGAAACTCGTTTAAGTTATGAGTTGTATCTTCAAAAGCAGAAAAATCAATTAGAAGATTATAATTATAGGTTTTACAATTACCCGGTAAACCAAATGCATGGTTACCATGCAGAACTTCCCGCATTTTTAATCAATATGCACCGTATAGATTCAATAAGTGATGCCGAAGCTTATATTTCAAGATTAGAAGGATTTCCTGAGGTTATGGAAGACGTTATTGGGAACCTGAAAATACGAGAGCAAAATGGTATTGTACCTCCAAAATTTGTTTTTGATAGGGTCTTGGAATCCAGTAGAAATTTGATTAAGGCTAAACCCTTTGTTAAATCTTCAGAGAACAGCGCTTTGCTTGAAGATTTTAAATTAAAAATAAACGAGCTTAAAATTACTGGTGACCTAAAAAGAGACCTGGTGGCCAAAGCTGAAACTGCGCTCATTAAAAAAGTGAAACCGGCTTATGAAACTTTAATTTTGTTTCTGGAAAACCAACAAAAACGAGCAAATAGCGATGCGGGAGCCTGGAAGTTTCCAAAAGGAGAGGAGTTTTATGCCTATGCTTTAAAAACAAACACTACTACAAATCTTTCAGCAAATGAAATTCATGAAATAGGATTAAACGAAGTTGCCCGAATTCATGCTGAAATGGAAAAAATAAAGGAAGAAGTTGGTTTTAAAGGAACATTGCAGGATTTCTTTGCGTTTATGCGTGAAGATGAGCAATTTTATTATGCCAATGATTCTTTAGGGAGGCAAAAATACTTAAAAGAGGCTACAGCTATCATCAATACGATGAAAGGAGATTTAGATAAACTTTTTAAAACTACTCCTAATGCAGCATTGGTAGTAAAGCAGGTAGAGCCTTTTAGGGAGAAAAGTGCAGGAAAAGCCTTTTATCAACAACCGGCAAAAGACGGCTCCAGACCGGGAACCTATTATGCAAACTTATACGATATGGCAGCAATGCCTACCTACCAAATGGAAGCTTTGGCTTATCATGAAGGTATCCCAGGGCATCATATGCAAATTGCTATCGCGCAGGAATTAGAGGATGTGCCACAGTTTAGAAAATTTAGTTTTTACACGGCTTATGTTGAAGGTTGGGGACTTTACAGTGAATTGTTGCCGAAGGAAATAGGTTATTACCGGGATCCTTATTCAGATTTTGGAAGATTAGCCATGGAGCTTTGGCGATCTTGTAGGCTGGTAGTAGACACCGGAATTCATGCTAAGAAATGGACTCGGGAAGAGGGGGTAGCCTATTATAAAGAGAACACCCCAAATGCTGAAAGTGATTGTATTAAAATGGTAGAAAGGCATATTGTAATGCCCGGCCAGGCAACAGCCTATAAAATTGGAATGAATAAGATTTTAGAGCTAAGGGAGCATGCTAAGGAGCAATTAGGAGAAGATTTTGATATTAGGGAGTTTCACGATGTGATTCTTCTTAATGGAGCCTTACCTTTGAATATCCTTACAGAAAAAGTAAACGCCTGGATTTCTAAAAATAACCTTTAAAATAAAGAAATTGAAAATTTTACAAAAAGAAGACCTTAAAACCGTAAGCCTTGTAAATAACAAAGGTAGCCAATTGGATATTCTAAACTACGGTGCTGCAGTGCTTAAATTTAAACTGGAAGATAAAAGCGGGAACCTTGTTAACGTAGTAGTGAGTCCCCGTGCAGAAGAATTTATTCGTTCGGTTTATAAAGAGCACAATAAATGTTTTGGTGCTTCAGTGGGACGCTACGCAGGTAGGATTTCTAATGGCGAGTTTGAATTGGACGAAACTACTTATAAGCTTTTTGAAAAGGATGGAGTGCATTTGCATGGTGGCCGGGAAGGTTTTCAATATAAAATATGGGAAATTAAGGAGGAAACTACAGCCCCCAATCCTTCGGTTACACTATCTTACCTTAGTAAGGATGGAGAAGAATATTATCCCGGAAACCTTGAGGTTGAAGTGAAATACACTCTTACAGAAGAAAATGAACTGCAAATAGAATATTCGGCACACACCGATAAAAAGACGGTGATTAACCTTACAAATCATACTTATTTTAACCTTAATGGCGGAGGAAGTATAAGCGATCACTTTTTAAAGATTAATGCTGAAAAGATTTTGGAGGTAGATAAAAACTTAATGCCAACCGGAAATTTAACCAAACTAAAAAAGCACCCTAAAAACTTTAGCGAAAGTAAATTAATTGGTAATAGGAGCCTGGATGATAGTTTTGTATTGAAATCTGGAGAAGATGAAGTGGCTGCAAGGCTTTTTGCACCACTAACCGGCATAAAAATGGAGGTAAAGACCAATCAAAAAGCCATGGTAGCTTATGCTCCTGAGACTCTTCCCGAAGACCTAAATTATTATACGCCAATTGCAGAAGAGTATCCTTCGCTATGTTTGGAAGCTCAGAATTTTCCTGATGCCCCAAACTTTAGGAACTTTCCTGATGCCGTATTAAAACCAGGAGAAACATATTATAACAGAATAAGTTATAAGTTTTTAGTCTCGAAATAACAAGTTTGAACTTCACCCTTATAAAATTTTCTAACATTTAATTTTAACACCCAATTAAATATGGGTTTTTAACAGCTTACTTATGGAATTTGGATTACTAGATCAAATTATTTTTGCAGCATATGCACTTTTAATTGTGGGCGTAGGTTTGTACGTGTCACGAGGAAAAGGAGATTCTTCCGAAGGTTATTTTCTGGCAGACAAAAGCTTGCCCTGGTGGGCCATTGGAGCATCTTTAATAGCTGCCAATATCTCTGCCGAGCAGTTTATTGGTATGTCTGGTTCGGGTTTTGCTATTGGCCTTGCCATTGCCTCCTATGAGTGGATGGCGGCAATTACCTTACTATTGGTTGGGAAATTTTTCCTGCCCATTTTTATTGATAAAGGCTTGTATACTATCCCGGAGTTTATAGAAGTTAGGTATGGCTCTAATTTAAAAACAATTTTGGCAGTCTTTTGGATTTGCCTTTTTGTATTTGTTAACCTAACCTCGGTACTATATCTTGGAGCTACTGCGCTAGATACTATTATGGGTACCGGTGATGGCTCTTTCTTTATATATGCAATTATTGGTCTTGCCTTTTTTGCGGCTGCTTATTCTTTGTATGGCGGACTTTCGGCAGTGGCCTGGACCGATGTTGTACAGGTGGTATTACTAATTATTGGAGGGCTTATTACTACCTTTATCGCATTGTCTCACGTAACCGAAGATGGTGGTGTAATCTCTGGAATGGTTGCGGTTTACGAGCAGGTTCCCGAAAAATTTTCTATGATTCTTGATAAAGGTGAAATTATAACACCAAATGGAAAGGATGCCTGGTGGGACCTTCCAGGCCTTGCTGTTTTAATTGGAGGTTTATGGGTAGCAAACCTATACTATTGGGGGTTTAACCAATATATTATTCAGCGTACCCTGGCAGCAAAAAGCCTTAGGGAATCGCAAAAAGGGATTATCTTGGCCGGATTCTTAAAGTTAATTGTTCCGTTAATTGTAGTTATTCCCGGGATCATTGCCTTCGTAATGAATACGGGACCAGATGGTGCTATTTCCCTGGATTTTACCGATAGTTCTTTCTTTAGTGATACTGGAAATATTATAAATGATAACGCCGCCCCATGGCTTATTCAGGAATTTGTACCGGCAGGTTTAAAAGGATTGGTATTGGCAGCTCTTGCTGCAGCTATTGTTTCTTCGGTAGCTTCTATGCTTAACTCTACAGCCACTATTTTTACCATGGATATTTATAAACCATATTTTGGTAAGAATTCTTCTGAAAAGAATCTTGTAAAAGTAGGAAGGCTTTCTGCAACTGCTGCTTTGGTGATAGCCGTAATTCTTGCTCCGCAATTAAAGAACTTAGGTCAGGTATTCCAGTATATTCAGGAGTATACCGGGGTGGTTAGTCCCGGAATTTTAGCCGTATTTATGTTAGGTTTATTCTGGAAAAAGACCACAAACAAAGCTGCTATATTTGGTGTGCTGGCTTCTATCCCAATAGCTTTATTCTTTAAAGTAGGACCTAACGGATGGATAGACAGTGCTATATTTGTAACCCTTCCGTTTATGCATCAAATGATGATAACCTGGTTGTTAACCATGCTGATTATGGTAGTAATTAGTTTGGCTGAAAATAAAGGGCGTGATCACGAAAAAGGGATTAAACTTAGCAGTAAATTGTTTAATACTGGCCCGGCATTTAATATTGGTGCCTTTGCAATCCTTTTAATTGTTACTATGCTTTACGCCATGTTCTGGTAAATAAAAAAATAAAGGGATTGTCTGGAAAGTTTTTAAACTTTGAAATTTGTATATACTTAAGGCTTTTTAGACAATCTCTCTTTTTACGGAATATATCTTAAATGATGCTTTCGGAACTAATAAGAGGTTTTTAATTGAGAAATAATCATTTTTTAATCCTGAGTATTTTTAAGGGATAACCTATGTAAACCCAAACTTTTAAAATATAAATGATTCGACTCCAGGAAGATTTTTACAGTAAGAACGATAAAATGTATGTCGCTACCGATTGTATAATTTTTGGTTTCGATGAAGGTAAACTAAAGCTATTAATATTTAGAAGAAGGGTTGAACCTTTAAAAAATTCCTGGTCTTTAATAGGGAGTTTTGTAAGATTGGAAGAGGATGTAGACCAGGCGGCAAAACGTGTGCTAACAGAAATCACCGGTTTGGAAAATGTGTTTATGGAAGAACTTAGAAGCTACGGCAAAGCAGAAAGGGATCCCGGTTTCCGTTCAATTTCCATAGGGCAATATGCATTGATTAGATTAGATGAATATGATAAAGAACTGGTTAAAAAGCATGGGGCACATTGGTATGAAATAGATAAATTACCAGAATTGGTATTGGATCATAATCAAATGGTGGAAGATGCTTTAGAGCGATTAAAAAGAAAAGCCAGGTATAAACCCATTGGTTTTGAATTACTCCCTGAAAAATTTACTATTCCGCAGTTACAACAGCTTTATGAAGCTATTTACCAGAAAGAATTGGATGCACGAAACTTTCGTAAAAAGGTGTTATCTCTTAATGTGCTTGTAAAACTAGACGAAAAAGATAAATCTACTTCCCGTAGAGGGGCTTTTCTCTATAAATTTGATCATGAGAATTATCAGGAGCTTCTAGAGTCAGGTTATGATTTTAAAATAGCCTAAGACCTAAAAAAAACAGCATGTAAAAATTAGTTAAGAAAAATTTAAAAAATAATTTATCGAAAAATTTTTTTTCTAAATAATAATAGTAAATTTTACATTTATTGTAAAATGCTTTGCAAATTACAATTTACTGAGATAATTGCTTTTAAGCTTAAAAGTTTGCAGTTTTTATCTCGAAAATAGTAACTAGCCAAAACCAATTATTATGAATAAAAATTTTTCACGAAGAGATGCTTTAAAGAGCATTGCCATAGGCTCAGGAGTTTTAAGTATTGGTGGTGTAGCCTCTTCTTTTGCTGCTATGAATTATATAGACAATAACACTTTGTTAAATAAGCCTAAAAACAACATCAAGCATTCGGTATGTCGTTGGTGCTTTCAGGATATTCCTTTAGATAAATTTGCAAAAACCTGTGCCAGCATGGGGATTCAGGCAATAGACCTTTTAAAACCTTCCGAGTGGGAGACAGTAGAGGAGTATGGATTGGTTTGTTCTATGGCTACTGATGATTTTGCCAGTATTGAAAACGGATTTAATGAGCCGGAAAATCATAGTAATCTTCAGGAAAAATATCGCGGCTTAATTAATAAAGCTTCCAGGCATAATATAAAAAACGTGATTGTTTTTTCTGGAAACCGACGAGGTATGGATGAGGAAACCGGAATTAAAAATTGTGCAAAAGGATTAAAGCCACTACTGAAGTATGCAAAAAAGAAAAATGTTACTCTGGTTATGGAGCTTCTTAATAGTAAGGTTGATCATCCCGATTATATGGCAGATCACACTGCATGGGGGGTTGCCCTGGCTAAAGAAATCCAGGCAGATAATTTTAAACTTCTTTTTGATATTTACCATATGCAGGTTATGGAAGGTGATATAATTGCTAGTATTAAAAAGAACTATAACTATATTGGTCATTATCATACAGCCGGAGTTCCGGGGAGAAACGAAATTGATGATACTCAGGAGTTATTTTATCCGGCAATTATGAAGGCAATTGTAGATACCGGCTTTACCGGTTATGTAGCCCAGGAATTTATTCCCACCAACCCTGATGAAATTTTATCGCTAAGAAAGGCCATTGAAATTTGTGATGTTTAGTTTCAAAAATAAAAATGGCGAGGGAATATCATTTAAATAAACTTAGAAAACGGAAAATATATAAAACGGCTTAGGTTAGTTTATATATTCTTTACACTGAATTTATTTTAACTTTTAAATAATTCAAATAAGCTCTAATCAAGACAAGCTTGGTGATAGTATTTTTGAGAGTTCATTTTAAAATATTTTAGAGCAATAAACAAAACAGCCTTTTGAAATTTTCAAAAGGCTGTTTTTTATCTAATCTAACAAGAGCTATCTATCCACATTTAGAAGAACCGCAATCCTGACAGGTAAGGCAACCTTCCTGATAGATAAGATTAGATGAATTGCAATTTTGGCATTTTTGTTTTTTTGCAACAGTACCATCTGCAATAAAGCGTTTTAAGGCTCTGGCAACTCCATTTTTCCAGGTGTTTATAGATTCACTGTCCAGTTGTAAGCTGCTTATTAAGTCTACTACCTTTTCAATTGGCATACCATGCCTAAGAGTAGTAGAGATTAATTTCGCATAATTCCAGTATTCTGGATTAAATTTATGAGACAGGCCTTCAATAGTTGTCTTGTACCCTCGTTTATTTTGATACTGGAAATCGTAACGAGAAGTTCCGTCTTCATTTCTGGCTTTAATAATAACACCTTCAGTAACCCAACGAGGCAATAAAATTCCTTCTTCATCGTCGGCAAAACCGGTAAATATTTCGTAAGGTCTGTCGTCTATCAAGCCAATAAAAGCAATCCATTTGTCTTTATTGTTCTGGAAACGAACTACATCTGCGGTTAATGTTTGCGGACGTGTAGTTGGGAATGGTGTATTATTTTCTTCTTCTGTTTCTTCTTTTTTCTCGTCATTAGAAATTAAAACTCCAGAACGAGAACCATCACGGTATACTGTAACACCTTTACAGCCTGCTTGCCAGGCCTCTAGATATAATTCGCCTACCAATTCTTCGGTGGCATCGTTTGGTAAATTAATAGTCACACTAATAGAGTGGTCTACCCATTTTTGTACTGCCCCTTGCATTCTTACCTTGCTTAGCCAATCTACATCATTAGAAGTAGCCTTATAGTAAGGAGAAGCTTTAACCAGCTTATCTAATTCTTCTTGCGTATAATCATCGGTTATGGCGTGACCGTTTACTTGCATCCATTCTTTAAAACGGTGGTGGAAAACCACGTATTCCTCCCATGAATCGCCAACTTCGTCTACAAAATCTACTCGTGAATCCTTATCGTTCGGATTTACTTTTCTTCTTCTTTTATAAACAGGCATAAATACCGGCTCAATTCCAGAGCTTGTTTGCGTCATTAAACTGGTAGTTCCGGTAGGGGCTATAGTGAGTAATGCAATATTACGACGACCATATTCCAGCATATCGTAATACAATTTCTCATCGGCTTCTTTAAGTCGAAGGATAAATGGATTTTCTTTTTCCCTTTCAGAATCAAAAATTCCAAAAGCACCTCTATCTTTCGCGGCGTAAACTGAAGCTCTATATGCTTCTAAAGCAATGGTTTTGTGTATTTCTACTGAAAAATCTACACCTTCGTCACTTCCATATTTTATACCTAAAGCGGCTAACATATCACCTTCTGCGGTGATTCCTATTCCGGTTCTTCTACCTTCTTTTGCTTTGGCTTGTATATTCTTCCAAAGGTTATATTCTACACCTTTAATTTCATTTCCTTCAGGGTCTGCTTCAATTTTTGCAAGAATAGCATCAATCTTTTCTAGTTCAAGATCAATGATATCATCCATGATACGTTGCGCAGCTGCGATGTGTTTTTTGAAAAGTTCAAAGTTGAAAGAAGCATCTTTCGTAAACGGATTCTCTACATAAGAAAATAAGTTTATCGCTAATAACCTGCAAGAATCGTAAGGACAAAGTGGAATCTCACCACAAGGGTTGGTTGAAACCGTTTTGTAACCAAGATCTGCATAACAATCTGGTACCGACTCGTTAATTACCGTATCCCAGAAAAGGATTCCCGGTTCTGCCGATTTCCAGGCGTTATGTACTATTTTTTTCCAAAGCTTATTGGCTTCAATCTCTTTAGATTTCTTAGGATTTTCACTAAAAATTGGATATTTCTGAACATAATTGCGCTCCTCTTTAACCGCACGCATAAAATCGTCATCAATTCTCACTGAAACATTGGCCCCGGTTACCTTGCCCTGCTCCATTTTAGCGTCTATAAAATCTTCAGAATCAGGGTGATTTATAGAAACCGAAAGCATTAGTGCTCCACGACGGCCGTCCTGAGCAACTTCGCGGGTAGAGTTAGAGTAACGTTCCATAAAAGGAACTATCCCGGTAGATGTAAGGGCCGAGTTCTTAACTGCCGATCCTTTTGGGCGAATATGAGATAGGTCATGCCCAACACCACCACGACGCTTCATAAGTTGCACCTGCTCCTGGTCTATTTTCATGATTCCGCCATAAGAGTCTGAATCACCATCGTTGCCAATAACAAAACAATTAGAAAGGGATGCAATTTGATAGGGGTTTCCTATACCCGCCATAGGGCTACCTTGGGGAACAATATATTTAAAGTCTTTAATAAGGTCAAAAACCTCATCTTCACTCATTGGGTTTGGGTAGCGTTGCTCTACACGGGAAATTTCCTTTGCAATTCTACGATGCATATCGTTTGGCGTAAGCTCATAAATATTCCCTTCAGAATCTTTAAGCGCATACTTATTTACCCACACCCGTGCGGCTAAATCATCTCCCTTAAAATAGTCAAGCGAAGCTTTAAAGGCCTCTTCCTGGCTATAGATTTTAGGAGTGGCGGTAGTAGTGTTCACACCCATATTAATTTTAAATTTTGGATTAGTAATAGTTTCAAGCAGACTGTAAATATAGACAAAGAAGTATAAGAATATAAAATCCTGTTGAAAAAAGTTATCAAACAAAAATTGTTAATAAACTGTTTATCAGTAAATTGTAAATTTATCAACATTTGTAAGTTGACAAATTTGTAAAAAAATATAATTTAAACTTGTGCATTAAATAACTGCTTTTTTGTTAAGCTTAAACGACCTAAATGTTATTTTTTGTTATAAATTGAGGTGTTACAGTGTTTTAATTTTAATTAATTAGTAAACTACCTCTGGGTAAGCCAACGAGGCATTCGTTGGAAACAAGTTTTTAATTTCGAAGAAAGCCTCGGGATATTATATTCTTTGGCGGTGCCAATAAATAATTGAATGTGAAAAATGGGGTTTAATACTATGTCGCCACAGCCAATGATTTCCTACCGGCCGATATCAATTAATTTTTAGGGGTGGCAAAGCCTGAAAAAAAAAGGCTAATCTGGTTTAAGATAAACGTGGGTTTATAAAAATAAAGAGGCTGGTTGAGCTAACAACCAGCCAATCTTTGAATTAACACCTATGAAAATTCAAAATAAAACCTATTTTGTTATGGAATAAATTGAATATCCATTCGCCGGAGCTTCAATCGTGACCATTCCGTTTTCATCGGAGGTAGGGGTGTATGTTGTATTGCCACTGTAATCTAATAGCGTAACGTTATTCCAATTAGTTTGAACGTTTCTACGTAAAGTAGAGTTTCCGCTGCTAATATATAGAATTAATCCGGGGTTTTCAGCATTCCCTTCTCTTTTCATTATATATTCGTCTTTATCTACGTGAATTACCTTTACATCGCCAATTGCCAGGCTGTTATGAATATCAATTAACTTTTTAATTTCTGCGTTAAAGGTTTCATCTTCATAATCTGAATAGAAAATTGTGGGATATCCATCGTGTGTTAAAATATAAGCATAGGCCTTCATTTTACTTTCCGTAGCGATTCGGTTGTCTTCATTTTCGTCTTTTTCGGTGTCATGATTTGCTACAAAAGTCACAGCTTTGTCGGGATTAACCTTACGAAGTGTATTTCCATCTAAATAATTTAGGTCGTCAAAACGATCAAAAGCTTCTTCCATTTTATAGAATGTGGCAAAATCGAAAGCTGAAACTCCGGTGGCGCCAACCCAATTGATCAAAACATCGGCATTTCCATCAAAATTTTCTCCAACGGCAAAACCACCAACTTCGTTCATCCAGTCTTTGATCACCCAGGTTCCAAAGCCTTTTACATAATCAAATCGCCAGCCGTCAAAGCCCATTTCATTTTTATAATATTTAGCTACAGAATTATCATTTTTCCACAGCCAGTCCTGTACATAAGGAACATCATGATCTACATCCTGTTCAGAAAAGAAAAGATTACCCTCATCACTTTGGCTTACATCATTTGGGTGAAAATGCTCGTAATTTCTATTGAACATTCCCGAGGCGTTTCCATTCTTTTCGTTGAATAGGGTATAGGTATCCTTTTCGCGATATGGGTTGTATTCCTGGCCGCCGCCTGAATTGTGATTTAGAACGATATCTGCAATAACCTCTAACCCCAGATCGTGAGATTTAGCAATAAGATGTTCTAGTTCTTCGCGTGTTCCAAAACGTGTAGGAACAGTTCCATGCTGATTGTATTCTCCAAAGTCGAAATAATCTGAAGGATCGTAGCCCATTGAATAACCTCCAGACTGCCCTTTGGTAGCCACGGGAAGCCATAATCTGTCTATGCCGGCATCTGCCCAGCCTTCAACTTTATCTGAAAGATTGTTCCACCACTCAAAACGTGGTTCTACATCCCAATAAAAAGTTTGCATCATTACCTTTTGCCCACTGGAATATTGTGATAGATCTAAGGCTTCAGGATCATTAGGAGTTTCCTCCGGATCTTCGCCGTCAACGATGTCATCTGTTGAGTCAACAACTTCATCATCGTCTTTAGAGCAACCTGATATTATTAATAGCAGGCTAAAAAGAAAAGGAAATAACATTTTAGTTTTTTTCATAATAGATAAGAATTAAGAAGGGCTGTCTGAAAGGTTTTTAGAACGTCATTCTGAATTTATTACAGAATCTAAGTTTTTGATTTTCAAAACAAGTTAGAAGCTGAAACCAGTTCAGCTTGACGGTAATATAACCTTCCAGGCAGCCCTTTAAGTTAATTTAGTCTCTTACTCTTCCGCTTGAGGAATAAAGATATATCGACCATCTAGTGTATTAAACCAAACATCGTAAGTTCCTGCACTTACCGGAATATTTTCTCCAGCTACTGCGGTTTCCCCACTTATTGGAGTTGCTCCTCCCCAATCAAGGTCCCATGCATCATCTGCTCTAAATTTGGCTTCACCATCGACTAACTCGATATCCTGTAGATACCAGATATGAGGATTGAATTCAGATTGAGTCATGTCAGTATCTGCATCCCAACCTCCAGAAGTTGCAGTTCCAATAATACCGATATTGGTTTGTACATCGGTTCCTGTTTCATCTATTATTTCCCAGGTATAAGTCAAATCATCTAGATTAACCAATAGGGAGTAATAAGCATCATTATTAACAGAAAAAGCTGACGGATCTTCAGAATCTCCTGCGTTTACCGCAAGAATTCCATTGGTGCCTCCCCATTGTGGTTGCCACGCACCAGGTATTTCAAGAAGTTTAAAGCCTTCTGTCTCAGGGCCTCCTGCAAATCTTCCCTGGAAGTAGAAAATATTGTCATTTTCTGCATCTCGAAACATAGGGGTGTTATTATTGTTGTTACTCCAACCTGCTACAGTAGCATCTCCTACAAAGTAAAGATTGGTTTTCGCAGGCTCACCTTCTTCCTCAGCTTCAGGAAGTTCTACATTCACACTTAAGATCTCTGAAAATTCTTCCAGCGCATTTCCTTCACCATCACCGGCAAAGGCACGTACTTTGAAGTAAACAGTACCTGTATTTGGCATTTCTGTTTCAGGATCGTTATCTAAACCTGCTTCTTCCGCAAGATCCAGCATCTGGGCAATAGTTACACCAAGATTGTTACTTCCAGTACTTCCTACTACCATATAGTTATCGAAAGCTTCAGTGGCAGACCCCTGGAGTTCGTAAGAGATGGTGGTAGGAGCCTCAAAGTCTACTTCGTTCCAAACAAATCTTTCGGCAAGATTATCAGGATTTGCAGACGGTAATACATAAGTGCTTTGTAAAGAATTACTAAATTGAATTCCTTCCGGATCTGGTTGCGCAACGAACACAATATCGTCGTCTTGTGAACACGCATTAAAACTTAGTAGCGCGACAAATGCTAAAAATAAAATTGAATTTTTTTTCATTTTAATTCTTTTAAAAAATTAATATTCTGGATTTTGTTCTAAGTTGGTGTTTACTCCTAAATCTGAAGCAGGGATAGGCATTAAGTCTCTATAGCTTTGAGTAGTGGCTCCTTGGGGAACATTACCTTTCCATGGCCAAACTCCATTTTCAGTAAATTGGTTAAACCTAATAAGGTCTGTTCTTCTATGAGCTTCCCAGTATAATTCACGGGCACGCTCACTAAGGATAAAGTCCAGGCTTAAGTCTGAACTACCAATTTGATCAGCGTCAGCTCGTTCTCTTAATTCATTCACATATCCTAAAGCAGTTGCCTGGCTACCACCACCACCTCTTAAGTGAGCTTCTGCATACATTAAGTAAGCATCTGCAAGTCTAAACATGGGGAAATCGGTATCTGGAAATTCTCCGGTATCATCAGACCCCTGCTCTCCATCTACAGTTACGTTTTTAAATTTGGCAATTGCAAACCCATCATTAAAGCTAGAAATATCTTCAATTTCTTTTGTTTGCCCTTCGGTAAAGAACAGTGCTCTTTTGTCTTCAGAATCTGCTCCGTCAGGGAATTGATCTACCAGGGCAGATGTAGTTCTAAGTCCCGCCCAGCCACTGCTCACACCAAAATCCTCCGGATCCATATCACCACCAATTGAGGCGTGGATAATAAATGCCATACCGCCATAAGATTGTGTTTCCTGCCCATCAAAAGTGATAGGGAAGATTACCTCAGATTGTGCCCCGTTGGAGTCGTTATCTGCAAGGAATAATTTTTGGTAATCATCAGTTAAAGAATAATTAGCATTAATTACTCTATCAGAATAGTCTAAAGCTTCAGTATAGTGATTTTCACCGGTATAAACTTCAGCATTTAGATAGAGTTTAGAAAGTAACATCCAAACTGCTGCCCGGTCTGCACGTCCATATTCATTAGAATTTACGCTAACAATTTCACTCTCTATAGCTAGAAGTTCACTCTCTATGTAATCAAACAAAGCGGGTCTCTTAATTTGCTGCGGAAGAAATGCCCCCACTGGATCTTCTTCGGTTACAAAGGGTACATTTCCAAATAGGTCTAAAGCGTGATAATAGTGTAAAGCTCTTAGAAATCTAGCTTCTGCACGATAGCTAGCTATATGATCTCTTGCTTCAGCGGCAATACCTCTAGATTCCAAAAGTTCTGGAGTGCTTTGTCTCAAAAACTCGTTGGTTAGGGCAACCTGATACATTATTCTAGAATACATAGTTCTAATAAACTCGTTTCCTGCGGTCCAGGTTTGGGCGTGTAGATCCTGAATAGTACCATCGTTCCATCCAATTACTGCTTCATCTGTAGTAAGTTCCTGCATAGACCAGTATAATCTTAAATACTGGGAGAAACCTTCGTCAAGGCCTATAAGGTCTGGATCTCCGGCTGGGCCTTCCTGGCCACTAACCGCGAGACCGGCATACAGTTTAGCTAGAAACTGCTTATAAGACTCTGGATCTTCAAAAGTAGTTTCTGCCGTAAGCCTGTTATCTTCAGGCTGCAAATCTAAATCGTCTTCACAAGCCCAGAATAAACCTGCGCTTATAAAAAGTATGAAGAATGTTTTTAGTGTTTTTAACATAACTATTTTATTAAATATTATTTCTTAAAATGAAAGATTTAAGCCAAGTACAACTGTAGTTGATCTTGGGTAAAAATTATTGTCTATTCCTCCAGCAATTTCAGGATCTAAACCTTCATAGTTGGTTATGATCCATACATTGGTAGCGGTTAGTGAAGTTCTAACATCCAAATCTTCTCCTGGAAATAAATACCCAACAGAGATGTTGTCTAATTTTACGAAATCTGCACTCTGAATGTAATAATCTGAAAAGAACTGATTGTTTTTGAAGTTACTTTCTAAAACGTTACTGTTAAAATTGGAATAGTAAGGTTGCGGGGTTACCGTACCCGCTCCAACAAATCCTGCTCCAGATTGTGTGTTGTTATACATGTAATTTCCGAAGTTACCTCTAAAGGTAAAGCTGAAATCAAAGTTCTTATAATTTACAGTATTGGTTAGCCCCATAAAGTAATCTGGGGTGGCCTTTTTGTAAGGAACACGATCTCCTTCGGTAATTTGGTTATCACCATTTATATCGGCATAAGCGCCTTCAATTGGCTGCCCATCTTCATTGTAAACCTGGCGGAATACATTAAAAGTTGTAGGGTCGTAACCTTCTTTCCAAAGCTGAATATTGTTACCAACACCTCCGCTTATTCCTCCCTGAGCAATCTCAAAATCTGGATTTTCACCTAAAGTAAGGTTGGTAATTTCCAGGTCCTGAAAGGTTATGTTGTAGTTTACGTCCCAGTTAAAATCTTCCTGCTGAATAATAGCACCATTTATTGCAAACTCTAAACCTTTACTTACTGTGCTACCAACGTTAGTAACCAAAAGATCAGTAAGGTTAGCACCTGCCGGTACCGGTACTGTTGCCAAAAGATCTTCGGTTTCACGGTAATAAGCTTCTACCGTACCTGAAATTCTATTATTGAATAAACCATAATCAATACCAAGGTTATAGGTTTTTAATTCTTCCCATTTAAGATCAGAGTCAAAAGCTTCTGGACGTAAAGTATTGTAGAATTGATTACCAAATTGGTAACGCGCTCCACCTACACTAGGATTGTAAACTCCAAAGTAACCATAATTTGGTCCAATTTCCTGGTTGCCGGTTACCCCGTAACCTGCTCGAAGTTTCAATTTGTTAATTACATTAGAAGTTGAAAGGAAATTTTCATTTTGTAATTTCCAACCTACAGAAACCGCAGGGAAAATACTCCATTTATTATCTCCTCCAAATCTTGAAGAACCATCACGTCTCACACTGCCTGAAACCAAATATTTATCGGAAATATCAAAACTGGCTCTGGCAAAATAGGATTCCAAAGCATTACGATTGGTCTCTCTAGGGAAATCCTGGATATCGTTAGAGATCGTTGCAATTCTTTTGCTGGTTATATAAAATTCCTGGTAAGAATGTCCTGCTGTAAGATCTAACTCGGTATTTAGAAAATCTATATCATTTTTATAGTTGAAATAGAAATCAAGCAGTGTATTTCTGTTGAATCCACCATAGTCTTCAAAATAAGGAATATCCTGGTTATTTGCTGCAGACGTTAAAGGTCTTCTATTGTACCCTTCATTTTCTGAATAATCAAAACCTGCATTTACATTAAACTTCAATTCCGGAAGAAAATGAAATTTATACTCAGCATTTAGGTTTGTGATATTTCTCTTTGTGGTACCACGTCCATCTAATTGCTCCAAAAGTGCTAATGGATTACGTGTAGCCTGTATTTGTTGTTGTTGTGGAGAGGTAGTGAACTCAAAATATCCATCAAAATAACTTCCCTCCTTGTAAACCGGCTGCGTAGGATCAAAAGCTATGGCGGCGCCAATAGCTCCATCATCGGCAAAACGGTTTTCATCTACAATTCCTTTAGATGACAAGGTCAACTTTAAGTGATTATCAAATAAATCCTGGTTAAGAGCTATGTTTAATGCATTTCTCTCATAAACATCTGTTTTTAAAACCCCTGTTTGAGAAGTGTGGTTAAAATTAACACGGTAAGAGAAATCCTCGAAACCCTGTGTAGCTGTAAAATTATGAATTGCTCCTACAGAAGTTTGGTAAATTTGGTCTTGCCAGTCGGTGCTGGTGTCTCCCAATAATGAAGGATCTGTACCCGGAGTATTTTCAATTAAAGTTCTGAATTGTTCTGCGTTAAGAACATCTACTTTGTCTATAATTCTTCCGGCAGAAACTTTAAGATCATAAGTTAAAGAAAGAGGACTATCCTTTTTACCTTTTTTAGTGGTAATTAAAATAACCCCGTTAGATGCCCTTGAGCCGTAGATAGAGGTTGCTGCGGCATCTTTTAAAACTATAAAATCTTCAATTTCATTTGGGTTAATAGAATTCAACTGGTTTCTTACACCCTGAACTCCTCTTTGATCTAATGGAATGCCATCTACTACAATAAGGGGTGAATTATTTCCTGAAAGAGAAGATCCTCCGCGAATTCTAATTTCAGATCCGGCACCTGGTTCACCACTTCCGGGAGTAATTCTAACCCCGGCAGATTTACCTGCAATTAGCTGTTCTGGTGAAACTACTGCACCCTGGTTAAAGCTTTCCGAAGAAATCTTTTCTACTGATCCAGTAGCATCCTGCTCTGAAGTACTACCATAACCAATAAGCACTACTTCTTCTAAAGTAGCCTGATCTTCGTCTAATTGAACATCTAAAGTTTCCTGCCCTGTAAAGGGGATTTCCTTAGTAGCAAAACCCAAAAATGAAAAGACAAGAACCTCGTCTTCGCTTACATTAGTAATGGTATAATTACCATTAAAATCTGTAACGGCACCATTGGTTGTTCCTTTAACAATAATGTTTACGCCCGGTATGGGAAGACCAGTTGTGCTTTCGCTCACAACACCGCTCACTGTTTCCTGTGCGAAAAAATTTATTGGTAGCATAAGGAGCAACATCAACGTGCTTTTGAATAGTGTTTTCATAAATTTTTCTATTGATTGTTACTAAAAATTTGGCTCATATTTTTACTTCCTGAGGTTAAATGTATGTAAATAGAATGTGAAGAAATAGGAACTTACTTACGACTATTTTGCGCAAACGTTTGAGTGTTGAAAACTTTTAAATTTTGAGGGTATCGCGTAAATTTTATAGTATTTTTACGATATCTTAAAAATAACCCTTTATTTATTTTTAAATAAAAGATTGCTATGAGGCCAAAATTGACTTTAAAACAAATTGCAAGAGAATTAGACGTGTCAATTTCTACAGTTTCCAGGGCATTAAGAGATAGTTCTGAAATTGGGGAAGAAACACGAAAAAAGATCAAAGCTTTTGCGAAATTTTATAATTACAAGCCAAACAATATAGCATTAAGCTTAAAAAACCGAAAAACAAAAACTATAGGAATTATTATTCCGGAAATAGTTCATTATTTCTTTACTACAGTAATTAGTGGAGTAGAAAAGGTAGCTAACGAGAAAGGCTATAATGTAATAGTATGCCTTTCCAATAACTCTTTCGATAAAGAAGTACTTAATATGGAGCTTTTAGCCAATGGGAGTACAGATGGTTTTATTATGTCTATGGCTAAAGAGACATTACAAAAAGAGGATTACCATCATTTTACTGAAGTTATTAATCAAGGAATGCCCTTGGTTTTGTTTGATCGTGTAATAGATGAGATTCATTGTGATAAAGTGATTATAGACGATGTGATTGGTGCTAAAAAAGCAGTACAGTACTTATTAGATACCGGGGCACAAAAAATAGGCCTTGTCTCTACTGTAGATTATGTGAGTGTAGGGAAACTAAGAACCCGTGGTTATCTTGAAATTTTAAGGGAAAATAATCTTGAAGTTGATCAAAACCTTATCCTTAAAATAGAAGATATGGATAGTAGTGAAGCCGAAATAAAGGATTTTATTAATAAGAATGAAGTAGATGCAGTATTTGCGGTAAATGAACACTTCGCTATTCATGCCATAAAGGCTATACAAGAAAAAGGTCTAAAAGTTCCAGAAGATGTATCTGTAATTGGTTTTACGAATGGTGAACTTTCCAAAAGATTTATTCCCAGTCTTACTACAGTAAGTCAGCACGGTGAGCGTATGGGAGGCGAAGCTGCAAAACTTTTAATAGATAAACTGGAAAGAAAACCAGATGAAGGAGAGTCTTATAAAACAGTGATTGTGGAAACCAGTTTAATAGAAAGAAATTCTACCAAATCTTTAATTTAACATCTCAGATTTAAAATTTTCTATATATTTACAGCATCTTAATTAGATTATCAGGACTTATATTTTTACTTCCTACCTAAAAATAAGTTTTGATAAGCTTTCCGCTTATCGTAATTCTTAATTGAGCGATATGCAAAAACGCAGATTAAATTTCTGGGAGATTTGGAACATGAGTTTTGGTTTCTTAGGAATTCAGATGGGGTTTGCTCTCCAGAATGCCAACGCAAGTAGAATTTTACAAATTTTTGGTGCCGATATTCACGAACTTTCGTGGTTTTGGTTAGTTGCACCAGTTACCGGTTTAATCGTTCAGCCCATTATTGGATACTACAGCGACAGAACCTGGACAAGCCTTGGACGTAGAAGACCATTCTTTTTAACCGGAGCAATTTTAGCGGGAATAGGTTTGATTTTAATGCCCAATGCCGATTGGTTTATAGCTATTTTACCTTCTCTTTGGGTAGGTGCCGGGATGCTCTTTATTATGGATGCTTCCTTTAATATAGCGATGGAACCTTTTCGCGCCCTGGTGGCCGATAAATTACCTTCAGATCAAAGAACCCTTGGTTTTAGCGTGCAGACTGTTTTAATAGGAATTGGAGCCGTAATTGGTTCCTGGTTACCTTATGTATTAGCTAATTGGTTTGATATAAGTAATAGAGCAGTAATAGGAGAAGTCCCGCTGAACCTTTTACTTTCTTTTGTAATAGGAGCAGCTATACTGGTGGGGAGTATATTGGTTACGGTAATTACAACCAAAGAATATTCTCCCGAAGAACTGGAGAAAATGGACGACCATATTGAAGAACCGGTCGATGAAAAGGAAAAATCCAGTTTGCTGGATATATTTTCAGATTTTGCTAAAATGCCGCATACCATGAGGCAGCTTAGCTGGGTGCAATTCTTTTCCTGGTTTGGGCTTTTTGGCATGTGGGTCTTCTCAACTCCTGCAATTGCCCACCATATTTATGGATTACCACTTTCAGATAATAGCAGTGAAATCTATCAGGATGCCGGCGATTGGGTTGGTGTTTTGTTCGGGGTTTATAATGCCGTTTCAGCAGTTTTTGCATTTTTTCTTCCTGCAATAGCCTTAAAAATAGGAAGAAAAAACACTCATATCGTTTCCCTATTTATTGGTGCACTGGGAATGCTTTCCATTTACATAATGCCAAACGAATATTGGCTTTTGCTTTCAATGGTCGGGATAGGAATTGGCTGGGCCAGTATTTTAGCGATGCCCTATGCTATTCTTGCCGGTTCTATTCCAGCGAAAAAAATGGGTGTTTATATGGGGATCTTCAATTTCTTTATTGTGATTCCGCAAATTGTAAACGCGCTGGTTGGCGGACTAATGGTAAAATACCTATACGATGGAAATCCAATCTACGCCTTAGTAACCAGTGGAATTGCCTTTTTAATAGCTGCTATACTAACTTTTAGAATAGATGACGTAGATGAACCGGTTAAAGCATAGAATTAAAACGTCAGTTCGATTTGATTAAGCGAAATAAAAATCAAAGTATATCGAACACTTCGCATAAATATTACCCGAATTGACAGTCTTAATTAAGGTTTAGACGCTACTTACAAACAATGATACTTAAAGTAAAACAGATTGAGATATTTAAAATGATGGAGATAAATAAAGGAGTAATATTTGATTTGGACGGGGTAATTGTAGATACCGCTAAATTTCACTTTTTAGCCTGGAGAAAATTGGCTAACGATTTGGGATTCGATTTTACCGAAGAGCAAAACGAACAGCTTAAGGGCGTAAGCCGTGAGGATTCGTTAAAGAAAATACTGGATTGGGGAGAACTTGAGCTCTCTAAAACAGAGTTTAAGCGCCAAATGACACTTAAGAATGAAAATTATCTCTCTTATGTCGCTAAGATGGATGAGGACGAAATTTTGCCCGGCGTTCAAAAAGTACTCGATTATTTAATTGATAATAATGTTCCTTTCGCTTTGGGTTCGGCAAGTAAAAATGCACGAAATATTCTAAAAAAAATCAACTTACTGGATGAGTTTGATGCAATAGTGGATGGTACAGATGTTAGCAAAGCAAAACCCGATCCTGAGGTATTTCTTATTGCTGCAGAAAAACTAAATATTAAACCTGAAAACAGTATCGTGTTTGAAGATTCGGTTGCCGGAGTGCAGGCAGCAAATAATGCAAACATGATTAGCATTGGAATTGGAGCACAAAAAACACTGGGCGAAGCCGATTATGTGTTTACTGATTTCACCGAAATTAATATAGAATTTATAAAGAAATTACTCACTAAGTAAGATTTTTAAAATATTAGAATTTGCACCTTACGGCCTTGTGCTGGTGTTATTTAATTACAAACGAGACAGAAATAAAGTAATGAACCAAGATTATATACAACCAAACGAGTGGTCCATTCTGGAAGAAGGATTTAATGTAGAACGCGTAAAATCTTCTGAAAGCCTTTTTAGTATAGGTAACGGCGTTATGGGCCAGCGAGCCAATTTTGAAGAAGAATATTCTGGGCCAAGTTTCCAGGGAAGCTATATTGGCGGGGTTTATTATCCCGATAAAACCAAAGTAGGCTGGTGGAAAAACGGATATCCTGAATATTTTGCCAAAGTATTGAATGCGCCCAACTGGATTGGGATTAATGTATTTGTAAACGATCAAGCTTTAGACCTTTTTACCTGTAAAAAAGTCGAGGATTTTAAGCGTGAGCTTAATATGAAAGAAGGCTTTCACCAACGCAGTTTTGTAGCCACTTTACCAAACGATATTGAAGTTTCGGTAAAAGCCACTCGTTTTCTCTCTATTGTTGAAGATGAACTTGGCGCAATAGATTTTGAAATTGAAGTTTTAAATAATGATGCTGAAGTTAGATTTGAGCCTTATCTAGATGGGGGAATCAAAAATACCGATGCCAACTGGGAAGAACGCTTCTGGAAGACTTTAGAAGTGAAATCTGAAGGCAACAAAGGTTTTGTGCTCTCTAAAACCCTGAAAACCGAATTTCACGTGAATACCTATATGCAATCTGAAGTTTTGCTAAATGGGCAAAAACAGGATGTAGATTTTACTGAAACGAAAGCCGAAGATAAACTTACTTTTTCTTATTTAATTAATGCTAAAAAGGGACAAAAAGTAGGCCTTAGAAAATATGCGGGCTACGTAACCGATATGAACCATAAACGTGAAAATTTGGACGATACGGCTGTTAAAGTATTAGATTACGCCACTAATGCTGGATTTTCCAAATTGCTTCACGAGCAAAAAGAAGCCTGGGCGAAAATATGGGAAATGGCAGATATCACTATTGAGGGTGATGTAAAAGCCCAACAGGGAATTCGCTTTAATATTTTTCAGTTAAATCAAACTTATTTAGGAAAAGACGAGCGTTTAAATATTGGTCCAAAAGGCTTTACCGGTGAGAAATACGGCGGAAGCACTTATTGGGATACCGAAGCTTATTGCATTCCTTTTTATATGGCAACCAAAGATCAGCAGGTAGCCAGGAATCTATTAACCTATCGTTATAATCATTTAAACAAAGCCATAGAAAATGCCGAAAATCTGGGATTTAGCAATGGTGCGGCGCTTTATCCAATGGTGACGATGAATGGCGAGGAAAGCCATAACGAATGGGAAATTACTTTTGAGGAAGTTCATAGAAATGGCGCAATGGTTTACGCCATTTACAACTATGTTCGCTATACCGGTGATTTTGATTATATCCCGGAAAAAGGTTTGGAGGTTATGATAGCAATTGCAAGATTTTGGCAACAAAGAGTGAATTTCAGCGAACATAGAAATAAATATGTAATGTTGGGTGTAACCGGGCCAAACGAGTACGAAAATAACGTGCATAATAACTGGTACACCAATTATCTAGCGAAATGGTGTATCGAATATTGCCTGGAAACCATTGAAAAGGTGAAGGAGGCTTATACTGAAGATTATGAGCGGGTAATAGGCAAAACCAAACTCAATGAGGGCGAATTGGCAAAATGGAGAGAAGTTGCTGAAAATATGTATTTCCCATATTCTGAAAAGCACGAAGTTTTCCTTCAGCAGGACGGATTTTTAGATAAAGAGATCATTCCAATCGCTGAGTTAGACAAAGCGCAACGACCTATTAATCAGAAATGGAGCTGGGACAGGATTTTGCGTTCTTGCTATATTAAACAGGCCGATGTATTACAGGGTTTCTACTTTTTTGAGGATCATTTTAGCAAAAATGAGCTTGAAAAACATTTTGATTATTACGAACCCATTACCGTTCACGAATCATCGCTTTCACCTTGCGTACATAGCATTCAGGCCTCGCTTTTGGGTAGAACTAAACAAGCGTATGAGTTTTATTTAAGAACTTCCAGATTGGATTTGGACGATTATAATAAAGAAGTGGAGGAGGGTTGCCATATTACGAGTATGGCCGGAACCTGGATGAGTATTGTAGAAGGTTTTGGCGGAATGAGGGTGAAAGACGATCAGCTTTCTTTTAATCCTACAATTCCCGATGATTGGAAAACCTATTCCTTTAAAGTGAATTTTAGAGACCAGATATTAAAAGTGAAAGTTGCTGAAGATAAAACGGTTTTCTTCCTCGAAGGCGATAAAGGGATTGAAATTATTGTAGATGGAAAAGCTATTGAAGTACCGCCTAATAAAGAACTAGCGGTTTAATTTATTGTGATATGAAATTCCTGCAGGGTTTTACCCTTGTAGGTTTACAAGGTCGTTGCGATCCCGATTTTTATCGATAGAAGTTAGCTGCTAATTAGAAGTTTGCTTCGTTCATCGCAATGATTTAGAACAGAACTACTTAAACAAAAAATCATGAAAAAAACACTAATCATTCTAATGCTCCTTGTGGGATTAACCGGGTTTGCGCAAATAGAGCGCGTAGAACCACCAAACTGGTGGACGGGTTTTGAAAAAAACAAACTCCAGTTAATGCTTTACGGTGAAAATATAGGAAATGCCATTCCGAACATTGATTATCCGGGTGTTAGCATTGAAAATGTTGAAAAAGCCGATAGCCCAAACTACTTGTTTATTGATTTAGAGATTGGCGAGGCAGAAGCCGGAATTTTTGATATTAGATTTAAGTTGAAAGATGGTTGGGAAGAAGTGTATGAATATGAATTGAAAAACCGGGAAAAACCTGCATCCGAATATGTAGGTTTTAATAATACCGATGCGATTTATTTAATCACACCAGACAGATTTGCAAACGGAGATAAATCAAATGATAGCTTTGATTTTTTAAATGAAAAAACCATAGATCGTGAAGATGATTATGGGCGTCACGGCGGAGATATCCGCGGAATAATTGATAACCTTGATTATATAGACGAAATGGGCTTTACCGCTATTTGGCCTTCGCCTTTGTTGATTAACGATATGAAATCGGGTTCTTATCACGGGTACGCGATGACCGATTTTTATAAGGTAGATCCGCGGTTTGGAACGCTGGAAGAATACCGTGAACTGGCAGATAAAGCCGCCGATCGTGGAATAAAACTAATAATGGATCAGGTCGCAAATCACGCCGGCGTTGAGCATTGGTGGATGGACGATCTACCTTTTGATAATTGGATTAATTTTCAGGAGAAATTTGAAAATGGAGAAGACTTGGTGTATTCCAATCACCGTAGAACGACCAATCAGGATTTATACGCTTCTGAAACCGATAAAAAAGGAATGACTGAAGGCTGGTTTGTGGAAACCATGCCAGATCTAAATCAGGAAAATCCATTTATGGCCAAGTATCTTATTCAAAATAGTATTTGGTGGATAGAAACCCTTGGTTTGGGCGGAATCCGCCAGGATACCTATCCTTATCCCAATAAAGCATTTATGAGTGATTGGGCGGGTACAATTATGACCGAATATCCAAACTTTAATATTGTAGGCGAGGAATGGAGTTTAAATCCGTTGCTTATTCGCTATTGGCAGGATGGTGTGGATAATGGTTATGATTCTAACCTGAAATCTACCATGGATTTTGCGATGCAAAATAAAATTGTAACCGGCCTAGAAGCCGAAGAAACCTGGGGCACCGGCCTTATAGAAATTTACGAAGGTTTAGCTAACGATTTCGCTTATGCCGATCCTGAAAACATTATGATCTTTCCTGATAATCACGATAAAAGCAGGATTTATACTCAGTTAGGAGAAGATGTCACCAAAACTAAAATGACCGTTGCTTATATGGCTATTCTGCCAAGGATTTTCCAAATTTATTACGGTACCGAAGTTTTAATGGACGACAGCGAAAACCCCGGCGATCATGGTTTAATTAGAACTGAATTTCCAGGTGGGTGGGACGATAGCGAAGTGAATGCTTTTACCGGCGAAGGACTTTCAGAAGAAGAGGCTGATATGCAGAAATTCGTTAAACAAGTGATGAATTATCGCAAAAACAGCAAGGCTATTCATTCAGGAGAAACTAAACATTTTGCACCAGAGGATGGTACTTATTTAATTTCCAGAAAGGCTGGAGATGAGGTTGTAGTATTAATTTTAAATAAAAATGAAGAGGCAGTTACTTTAGAACTGGAACGTTTCAGCGAATTGAATTTAGAAGGAAAATCCTTTAAAAATTTAATTTCAGAAGAAACTTTCGTATGGGGAGATTCTTTGGAATTACCAGGGGAAGGCGTTTATTTTTTTACTACTAAAATGGAATAAAAGAGCCCCTGGGGGAATAAAAATATAAAAGGCTACATCAAGCTGAACTTGTTTCGGCTTCTAACATGATTTTAAGTTTAGGCATATTAGATCCTGAAATAAGTTCAGGATGACGTCAATAATGAAATATAGTAAAAATATAATATCAATTAAATAAAGAATAATGAAAAAAACATTAATAATGCTGCTAGCTTTTACGGCCATGCTTTCTTGCAAGGAGAATGAAAATCAAGAGCAGCCAGAACAAAAAGAAAAAGAACAGGCAGTTACACCTGTTTCTAACGAAGCTTTAGAATCGGCGGTCATTTATGAAGCTAATATTCGCCAGTATTCACCGGAAGGAACCTTTGATGCTTTTACTAAAGATATTCCGCAACTAAAGGAATTAGGAGTAAAAGTGATTTGGTTAATGCCTATTTATCCTATTTCGATGAAAAATAGGAAAGCTACAGGTGATCTTTCCGTAGAAGATATTGAAGATCCGGAAGAAAGAGAAAAATATCTGGGTAGCTATTATTCAATTTCAGACTATACAGATGTAAATCCCGAATTCGGAAATTTTGAGGATTTCGAAGAACTGGTTGAAACTGCTCACGAAAATGGGATGTATGTGATTTTGGATTGGGTAGCCAACCATACCGGTTGGGATCATAAATGGATAAAAGAAAATCCTGATTACTATCATAAAAATGAGAAAGGTGAAGTTACAGATCCTATTAATCCAGCAACAGGGGAATCCTGGGGATGGACAGATGTGGCTCATCTAAATTTTGAAAATAAAGAGCTTCACGAAGCTATGGGGGAAGAAATGGAATTTTGGGTAGAGAACTATGATGTTGATGGTTTTAGAGCTGATGTTGCCGGGGAAGTCCCAACCGAATTTTGGGAAAGTATTGTGCCGCAATTAAAAGAGATAAAACCGGTTTTTATGTTAGCGGAATCAGAAGATAAAGATCTTTTTGAAAATGCTTTTGATATGGGTTACAATTGGGAGGGTCATCACATTATGAATGAAATGGCCCAAGGCAAAAAGACCGCCAAAGACTGGGATGCTTATATGCAGAAGATAGATTCTACCTACCAGGACGATGATTATTTGATGAATTTTGTAACTAATCACGATGAAAACTCCTGGAATGGTACGGTAAAGGAGCGAATGGGGGAAGCTTCAGAAGCTATGCTGGCACTATCTTACACATTGCCGGGAATGCCTTTAATATATAGCGGACAGGAATATGACATGGATAAAAGACTTTTGTTTTTTGAAAAAGATACTATTCCGAAGGGCAAAGGTAAAGTTTGGCCATTGTTGGAAGAACTTGGTAAATTAAAAAATGAGAATAAAGCTCTTCACGGGGCAAAAGAAGCTGCTTCTTATGAGAGTATTAAAACTTCAGAAGAAGAAAAAGTTTTGGCTTTTAAGAGAGAAAAAGACGGGGCAAAACTCATTTTTATAGCGAATATGAATGAGATAAATATCAATTTTAATATTGAATTAGATGGAATATTTAAAAATTATTTTTCAGGAGAGACATTTACAATCTCAAAAGAAAAAGATATGAAATTAGAAGCCTGGGAGTATCTGATCTTGATAAATAAATAATTTTTTTACTAAAAAAATAAAAACAGGTCTCGCAAAAAGTTATTTTTCTTAGTTATTAACCGAAAACGTTTTAGTTTTTTAGGAAATTAGGTTATATGGTAGAATTAAAATAGCTTTGACCTAATGGCAAAGAAAATTAATAAAATAGCAGTCTTAACATCCGGTGGAGATGCTCCCGGGATGAATGCCGCCATTAGAGCGGTTGTTAGATCCTGTTCATATTATAACCTGGGGTGTGTTGGTGTTTACCGAGGCTACCAGGGGCTTATAGAAAAGGATTTTGAAGATCTTACCGCTAGATCGGTTAGGAATATTATTAATAAAGGAGGAACTTTTCTTAAATCTTCCAGATCTGAAGAATTTAAAACTAAAGAAGGAAGAAAAAAAGCTTACAAGAACCTTTCGGATGCCGGTATAGATGCTTTGGTGGTCATTGGAGGTGATGGAACCTTTACGGGTGGCCTTTACTTTAGTGGTGAATTCAACTTTCCAATTGTAGGAATTCCTGCTACCATAGATAACGATATTAATGGAACCGATTATACTTTAGGTTACGATACCGCTTTAAATACGGTAGTAGAGGCTATAGATAAGATTCGCGATACAGCAAGTTCTCATAACCGCTTGTTTTTAATTGAAGTTATGGGGCGTGATGCAGGAGATATTGCTTTAAATAGTGGTATTGGGGCTGGTGCCGAAGAAGTATTGCTTCCCGAAGAAGACGGCGGGATTCAGCGAATGATGGAGTCTTTGGAGAAAAGTAAAAAATCAGGAAAAACTTCCAGTATTATCGTAGTAGCTGAAGGGGAGAAGAGTGGTAAAAATATTTTTCAATTAGCCGAAGTTATTTCGGAAAGTCACAAAGAATATGATATTAGAGTCTCTGTGCTGGGTCATATTCAAAGAGGAGGTTCCCCAAGTTGTTTTGATCGTGTTCTGGCCAGTAAGCTTGGCGTTGGTGCGGTTGAAGCATTAACCGATGGTAAAACCAATATCATGGTGGGAGTGGATCATAAAAAAGTGGTGCATGTGCCTTTGGAAACCGCTTTAAAAGAAGACAGGGAATTTGATCAGGAATTAAGAAGGGTGGCAAACATCACTTCTGTGTAAATTTTTTAAAATTTAAATTATGAGTACAAAAATTGGAATTAATGGTTTTGGCCGAATTGGACGTATCGCGTTTAGAATCGCGGCTGAAAAAAGTGACGTAGAAGTTGTAGCAATAAACGATTTGTTAGATGTAGATCATTTGGCATATATGCTGAAATATGACTCTGTTCACGGTAAATTTAAAGGAGATGTTGCTGTTAAAGACGGAAACCTTGTAGTAAACGGTAAAGATATTCGTATTACAGCAGAAAAAAATCCAGAAGACCTTAAATGGGGAGATGTAGGAGTAGACGTTGTTGTTGATTGTACCGGAATTTTTAAAGAAAAAGATAGCGCAAGTGCTCACCTTAAAGCAGGTGCTAAGAAAGTTGTGATTTCTGCACCTTCTAAAACCGCACCTATGTTTGTAATGGGTGTAAACCACCAGGATGTAAAGCCGGAAGATACTATAGTTTCTAATGCTTCTTGTACAACTAACTGTCTTGCACCACTTGCCAAAGTAATAGATGATGAGTTTGGTCTTGTTGAAGGTTTAATGACCACGGTTCATGCAACTACAGCTACTCAGCTTACAGTAGATGGGCCATCAGCAAAAGACTTTAGAGGAGGTAGAAGTGCACTTATGAATATTATACCTTCTTCAACTGGAGCAGCCGTAGCAGTAGGTAAAGTAATTCCTAAGTTAGATGGAAAACTTACCGGAATGGCTTTTAGAGTTCCAACTGCCGATGTTTCTGTGGTAGACCTTACAGTTAAAACTGAAAAATCTGTAAGTTACGACGATGTAAAAGCTGCATTCAAAAAAGCTTCAGAAGGCTCTTACAATGGAGTGATTTCTTATACAGAGGATGCTGTGGTTTCTCAAGATTACGTATCAGATGCACATACCTGTAATTTCGATGCTGAAGCTGGTATAGCTCTTAACGATAACTTTTTTAAACTAATCGCTTGGTATGATAACGAGTATGGTTATTCAGCCAAACTTTTGGATTTAGCGGCACACGTTAATTCAATTTAATATTTTACATTAGAGCCTGAAGAAAGTTATGCTTAGGTTTTTCCTCTTAGCACTTTCCTCAGGCTTTTTAATTTAAATCATATTCATATAAATGATACTAATAGCTGACGGTGGATCAACAAAATGCGACTGGATTTTACTTAGTGCAACGGGAGAAGAATTGCTTAGAACCCGTACTAAAGGCTTAAATCCCGCGGTATTTCCAGAGGTAGTGCTGGAACAACGTGTTGAAGAAAATGCCGATTTAAGAGAAGTAAAGGATAAAGTAGAACGAGTACATTTTTACGGTGCTGGTTGTGGTACTGAAACACCTAGTAAACTATTACAAGGAATTTTCACCAATTTCTTCACCAATGTAGAGGAAGTGATAATTTTGGAAGATATGGTGGCTGCTGTTTATGCGGCGACTACAGAGCCTGGAATTGTTTGTATTCTTGGTACAGGATCCAATAGCTGTTTCTTTGACGGTAAAGATATACATCAGTCAGTTGATTCCCTGGGATATATTCTTATGGATGAAGCCAGTGGAAACTACTTTGGGAAAAGGCTTATCAGAGATTATTATTACAAAAGAATGCCTCCTGAACTTTCAGTAGAATTCGGTAAGAAATATAATCTTGATTCTGATGAGATTAAGAAAAACCTTTATCGTAAGGAAAATCCAAATACATATTTAGCATCATTTGCTGAATTTATCTTTTCTAACGAACGTAATGGATATTTCTATAAATTAGTTCACGAGGGTATTACCGATTTTATGCATTCTCGCGTAATGTGTTACAAACAAGCGCAAAATACACCGGTACACTTTATTGGAACAATTGCTCATTTTAGCGAAGATATCATACGGGCAGTAGCGCAACCTTACGGGATTGAAATAGGAAATATTGTACGCAGACCCATTGATGGGTTAATAGAATATTATAGAGAAAAAGTGCTTGTTGCTAAATAGTAAGTTTTTCTTATAAAATTTAGTACATTTAGGAAATTTTGTTCTTAAATGTTAGTAAAGGTTTATGGGAGTGCTGTATTTGGGGTAGAGGCTACAACAATTACCATAGAGGTAAATGTGGCAACTGGTATTGGTTATCATCTGGTAGGGCTACCCGATAATGCCGTAAGGGAGAGTAGTTTTAGAATTGCGGCAGCCCTTCAGAATAACAAGTATAAATTTCCCGGAAAGAAAATTATTGTTAATATGGCACCGGCAGACCTTAGAAAAGAAGGTTCTGCCTACGACCTTAGCTTAAGTCTTGGGATTTTGGCAGCTTCAGGCCAAATCAATGCTAAAAATATATCAAACTATATTATTATGGGTGAGCTTTCGTTAGACGGAAGCTTACAACCTATAAAGGGAGCCTTGCCCATTGCTATTAAGGCTAAGGAAGAGGGTTTTAAAGGTTTTATCCTTCCTAAACAAAATGCAAAAGAGGCTGCAATAGTAAGCGGACTTGATGTATATGGGGTGGAAAATATCACCGAAGTCATTAACTTTTTTGACAAAGATGAAGCTTTAGAACCTACCTTAATAAACACACGCGAAGAATTCTATAAAAGCCTGGATCATCCGGAACATGATTTTGCCGATGTAAAAGGTCAGGAATCTATAAAGCGCTGTATGGAAATAGCTGCAGCCGGTGGACACAATATTATTTTAATAGGTCCTCCTGGAGCAGGGAAAACCATGCTTGCTAAACGCTTGCCTAGTATTTTGCCTCCAATGAGTTTACATGAGGCCCTGGAAACCACAAAAATACATAGTGTGGTGGGAAGGGTGAAGGAGCATGTAGGTTTAATGTCTCAAAGACCTTTTAGGAGTCCCCATCATACAATTTCAGATGTAGCGCTGGTTGGTGGTGGAGCTTACCCTCAACCGGGTGAAATTTCGCTTTCTCATAATGGGGTTTTGTTTTTAGATGAATTACCCGAATTTAAACGCGGTGTTTTAGAGGTGATGCGCCAACCGTTGGAAGATAGGGAGGTTACTATTTCCCGGGCTAAATTTACCGTAACTTATCCTTCGAGTTTTATGTTGGTGGCTAGTATGAACCCCAGTCCCAGTGGTTATTTTAATGATCCAGATGCGCCGGCAACATCTTCTCCCGCAGAAATGCAACGTTATTTAGGTAAAATTAGCGGGCCCCTTTTAGATAGAATAGACATTCATATTGAAGTGACCCCGGTGCCATTTGAAAAGTTAAGTGAAGAAAGACGGGGTGAAAGCAGTGTGGAAATTAGGAAAAGGGTAACACAGGCACGCCAGCTTCAAACCCAACGTTTTGAAGAATCTGATTCGGTTCATTATAATGCGCAAATGAGTGTGGGGCAAATTCGGGAATTTTGTGCTTTAGACGAGGCTTCAAAAGCATTGCTTAAAACCGCGATGGAGCGTTTAAACCTTTCTGCACGTGCTTACGATCGTATTTTAAAAGTTTCCAGAACCATTGCCGATTTAGAAAACTCAGAAAATATTCATGGAAATCATATCAGTGAAGCTATTCAATACCGAAGCCTGGATCGTGATGGGTGGCTAGGTTAATTTTTAAGTAAATTTTGATATTTTTAAAAGCTTTGCTCTTTAAATTTTGTCAACTTTTAATTTATATTTACCTCTTAAAGAAATACATATATTTAAATTCAGCTTGTTTTAACCTTTCGTTGGCTCGTGAGAGCATTTGAAGGAGTTTGTTTGCTAAGACCAGACTATTATGAAAAAAAGTTTATCCTTGCTAATATTGATTTTAATTTTTGCATGTAAAGGTGACCCTGAAGGGAAAGATGCTTCAAAAATTGAAAACGATAGTATTATAGACAAAAGTATTTTAAATAGTGAATTGCTTGAAGAAAATCGGGTGGAATTTACGCTAAAAGAAGCAAATAACCTGGCGGAGCTTCCGTTAAATTGCATTAATACCGAATATCCAAACAAATTGGGCCAAACCTTGGAGAATAAAGGAGCATTGGGTGAGCCTTCAGAGCTTCACCCGGCATTTTATGGGTGTTTCGATTGGCATTCTTCCGTGCATGCACATTGGTCTATGTTAAGCTTGCTGAAACAGTTTCCCGATTTGGAAAAAGCAGAAACTATTAGACGAAAATTAAAGGAGTCTCTTTCTGCAGAAAATATTCAGGGGGAAATAGCCTACTTTCAAAGAGAGGAAAGTACTTCTTTTGAGCGTACCTACGGGTGGGCCTGGCTATTAAAATTGGCTGAAGAATTAGAAACCTGGAACGATCCTCTTGCAGAAGAGCTTAGTGAAAATTTAGCTCCCTTAACCAATCTTATAGTTGAAAAATATATAGAATTCCTGCCAAAATTGAATTACCCTATTAGAGTGGGGGAGCACACCAATACGGCCTTCGGACTTAGCTTTGCTTACGATTATGCTATTGCTGCAGAAAACGCCGAGTTAGAACAACTCATTTCAAAACGCGCTAAAGACTTTTATTTAAAAGACGACGATTGTCCTTTAAGCTGGGAACCTAGTGGTTTCGATTTTCTTTCTCCCTGCCTGGAAGAAATAAATATTATGCGCCGGGTTCTGCCTAAAAATGCGTTTGAAATGTGGCTGGATGATTTTCTTCCGCAATTGAGATCGGAAGATTTTCAAATGGAAGTTGGGGAAGTTTCAGATAGGACTGATGGAAAATTGGTACACCTTGACGGACTTAACTTTAGTCGTGCCTGGGTTTTCTACGGACTTATCAATCAATATCCTGAAAAGTTCTCTCATTTAAAAGTTCTGGCCGATAAGCATATGGCTTACTCCTTCCCCAATTTGGTAGGCGATAGCTACGAAGGTGGCCATTGGTTGGGGTCTTTTGCTATTTATGCTTTGCAGGAATCTAAAGGTCAATAGTGCGAAATTTCCTTAAAAATCTGGGTCCGGGAATATTGGTCTCTGCGGCTTTTATTGGTCCGGGGACAGTTACAGTATGTACACTTGCCGGGGTTGAATTTGGTTATAGCCTGCTTTGGGCGTTATTACTTTCTATTTTTTCCTGTATAATCTTACAGGAAATGGCAGCCAGGTTGGGTGTGGTTTCTCAAAAAGGTTTAAGCGATGTTATTCGGGAAGAGATTAAAAAACCAGCCTTCAGGGTTTTAGCGATTATTCTTATTTTTTCAGCGATAGTTATTGGTAATGCTGCCTATGAAGCAGGTAATATAACCGGTGCCGTTTTAGGGGCAGAAGCTATTTTCGGAGTTCAAAACATCCAATTTGGTGATTTTAAGCTCAACCTTTGGAGTATTTTTATTGGCTCTGTCGCTTTTATACTTTTGTTTACCGGTAGTTATAAAACCCTTGAAAAGGTCTTTATTGGCCTGGTTTTATTAATGAGTATAAGTTTTGTGCTTACTGCTATTCTTACAAAACCGGATATTTTAGAAATTTTAAACGGACTTATTCCAACAAGCAATGCTGCCGGTTTGCTTACGGTAATGGCTATTGTAGGTACAACGGTGGTTCCTTATAACTTGTTTTTACACGCTTCTCTTGTTAGTGAAAAATGGAAAGAAGCTTCCTATTTATCTATTGCCAGGAAAGAACTTATAGTTTCTATAATTCTTGGTGGTACTGTTTCTATGGCGATTCTTATTAGTGCGGCTTCCTCGGGATTAACTAATGTAAATTCTGCAGCTGATATGGCGGTGAGCCTGGAGCCATTATTTGGAAAATTTGCCACCTGGTTTATGTCTTTGGGACTTTTGGCTGCCGGAATCACTTCTTCTATTACAGCACCTTTGGCGGCCGCTTACGTAGTAAAAGGTTGTTTTGGATGGAAGGGGGGAATGAAATCATTAAAATTTAAAATGGTTTGGGCTTCAGTGCTTATTTTAGGCGTTTTCTTCTCTTCCCTGCAAATTAATCCGATTGAAATTATACGTTTTGCTCAAATCGCTAACGGAATCCTCTTGCCGGTAATTGCCATTTTCTTATTTTGGGTAGTCAATAAAGCTTTGGTTTTGGGTAAACACCGCAATTCTAAGCTGCAGAATGTACTGGGATTACTTGTTATTGCACTTTCCGTATTTTTAGGGATTAAAGCGATTCTAAGCGTTTTACAAAGTTTTTAATAAGTTCCGAATATTCTATCTTACTAAGAGGCTTTTATAGCTTTGAGGAATTGCAAAATTTAAAATAAAAAGATGAAAAAAATCCATATAAACTGCGATTTAGGTGAAGGTGGCGACTTTGATGCCGCTTTAATGCCGCATATTTCTGCCTGTAATATTGCTTGTGGAGGCCATGCCGGAAATTTGGACACTATGCAGCAAACTATTAAACTTGCTTTAGAGCATGGGGTAGAAATAGGAGCACATCCTTCTTATCCCGATAAAGAGAATTTTGGAAGAAAAACTATGGAGATTTCTGCGGAAGAATTGCAGCGTTCTATTGTTGCGCAAATCTTAAGTTTAAAACAATTGGCCGAAGCAGAAGGGGTAAAACTTACCCATGTAAAACCTCATGGAGCACTTTATAATGAAGCTGCAAAAGACGAAAAAGCAGCTCAAATCATCATAGATTCCTTACTGGAATTCGATCAAAAATTAGCCCTTTTTTGTCCATTAAATTCAGTGATTTCTAAACTTGCGAAAGGCAAAATTCCAATAGTTTTTGAAGCTTTTGCAGATCGAAATTATAACCCGGATTATAGCCTGGTGTCGCGTTCAAAATCCAACGCCTTGATAAGCCAAAAAGAAGCTGTTTTTGAGCATCTTTTTTCTATGTTTTTTGAAGGGAAAATTACCAGCGATAACGGGTCGAAAATCAGTTGCAGTGCCACTACTTTTTGCCTGCATAGCGACACACCAAATTCAGTGGAAATTATGAGTTTTTTAGACCAGAAATTTGCTGAGCATAACGTTAAAATTAAGAATGTGAATGAATGATTTTCCTAAGATAACACCGATGGGGGAGCGGGGAATTCTAATAGAATTTGAGCCTAAAATAGATGAAAATCTTCTTGAAAAATTGATTTTTTATAAAAATAAGTTGGAGGAGTTTTATGATGAAGTAAACATTGAGGTAATCAATACATATAACTCGTTATTAATTAGTTATATGTTTACTATAGAAAACATCTATAATGAGGTTTTAGCCATCAAAAAGCTGTTTGGAGAGGCCAAGATAGGAAAAATAAATAACCAACAAATTTTCTATTTGCCGGTTTGCTATAATGAGGAATTTGGTTGGGACCTGGAATACATTTCTAAAGAAAAAAAGCTCTCTACAGAAGAAATTATTAAGTTTCATACCAAGCCGTTTTATACCGTGTTTTTTACTGGATTTTTACCCGGATTTTTATACCTGGGAGGGTTGGATAAAAAGCTTCAAATTTCGCGTAAAGATCAACCCCGAATGAAGATCGAAAAAGGGGCTGTTGGAATAGGCGAAAACCAGACCGGAATTTACCCGAAATCCAGTCCCGGTGGATGGCAGATTTTAGGTAATTGTCCCGTGCAATTTTTTGATAAAAATAACAATCCTCCATGTGAGATTTCGGCCGGAGATAAAGTGAAATTTTATTCGGTTTCCAGAGAGGAATTTAAAGAGATTTCAGAGCAAATTTCCGAAGGAACTTTTCAACTAAAAAAAGAAAATTATGAAGGCTGAAGTTAAAGTGTTACATCCCGGATTATTTTCCACGATACAGGATTTTGGCCGTCGCGGATTTCAAAAATATGGAGTTCCTTTAAGTGGAGTGATGGATAGAATCGCTTTAAAAATCGCCAACCTTATTTTGCAAAATCAGGCCGACGCCGCGGTGATGGAAATTACCCAAATGGGGCCAAAACTTAAATTTTCGGCAGCTACAAAAATTGCCATTAGCGGAGCAAATCTTTCTCCAAAACTGAACGATATTGAAATTGACAATAACCAGGTGGTGAAAATTCACGAAGGTGATATTTTATCTTTTGGCAGGCCAAAACTTGGGATGCGTTCTTATTTAGCAATCCTCGACGGATTTAAAACTGAAAAGATTCTTGGAAGCCGTAGTTGGTACGAAGATATTACCAGCCACGAAAAGCTAGAGAAAGGGATGAAGTTGCAATACGAAGCTTCTGAGGAGGAAAAATATGAGACTCACGCTGGGATAAAGTTTGATGAGGAATATTTGAGTTCAGAAGAAATAGAAGTTTTTCCCGGCCCTGAATTTGAAAAACTGCCTGAAACTTTAAAAAGTCATTTGAGACAGAGTAAGTTTAGTATTGATAAAAATAATAATAGAATGGCGATTCAGCTGAGCGAGATCTTAGAGAACGAACTGCAGCCAATTATTACCGGCCCGGTGCTTCCCGGTACTGTTCAACTTACTCCCGGCGGAAAATTAATCGTTCTTATGCGCGATTGTCAAACCACCGGTGGTTATCCCAGGGTTTTGCAACTAAGCGAAAAAGGAATTAATATGATGGCGCAGAAAAAGGCGGGAGATAGTATAGGGTTTTTGTGGAAATCCTAACTATTCTTTACTATTCTTTTTACGTCATGCTGATTTCTATGACACTTGCAAGTTATTATTATATATTTTTTGATTTTTTATGATGGCAAAAATTCTATGAATGATCTTATTTCTTACAGCATTTAAGACGCTCATTTTGTTTTTGCCTTCATTTACCTTTCGATGGTAATATTGTTTTAAATCAGAAGGCAATTGGATCGCCCTCATGGCTGCTAAATGCAGTATTTTCTTAATGCCTTTATCTGCATAGATAGAAACCGATGCCCTACCAAAAACAGAAGTTCCTGAACTTTTTGAAAATGGCGCCACTCCAGCATAACAGGCAAATTTACGAGGATTTGTGATCGATTTAAATGCATTTGTTTTAATCAACATATTCCACGATAAAATAGGACCTACTCCAGGAATAGCACGTATTAAATGGTATTGGTGCTTCAATACACTATTGTGCTCAATAACCTCAATTATTGATTTGTCGGTTTGTTTTATTTTTTCAGTTAGTAATTGAATAAGTTCAGCTCCGTGCTCTTCCAGTTGCGGCAAGTCAAGATCTGCAATCAGTAGGTTTTCTTTGTTTTTTGCTTTGAGTTGGGCTCTTTGCTTAATTAACAGGTTCCTATGGGATATAAGTGCTTTCAGCTTTTCTATTCCCGGTTCTGGTTTTTGATGTGGTTCGAGTTCTGTGTGGTTTTTTTCCAGGAATTTAGCAATACGGAAGGCATCTATAATATCATCTTTTCCTCTGGTGAGTCCAATACTTTTGTGTAAATGCAAAGGATTTACTTCGTAAAAAACGATATTTAAAGAGGTTAAGACTTCAATAATCTTACGGCCATATCGCCCCGTATTCTCAATACAGACTTTTAAACTTTGTGGCTTTGAGCCACTAAAAAAAACTTTTATAGCTTTTTTGTTGTTATCAATACGTTTGGCCAGTTTCTTCTCACCTTTTATAGAACAAATATCCAATGTGTTTTTACTGATATCAATACCTACAAAAGTCAATGAATTTTTCATAATTTTGGTTTTAGTTATGAATGGATTAAATTAAATAGGACTCAATTCCTTAATAATGGGCTTTTAATCCCGAATTTCTATTTGAGTTACTATTTAGGGAAAGAGTAGGTACTGAATCAGCATATAGCTCTTTTAACTGGAACTTGTTATAGTTAGCCTACTCTTTTTTAATCCTTAATTTACACAAATTTTACTCTTGCAAGTCTAAAGGAA
>NZ_JAEHOK010000002.1 GCF_016236915.1 Salegentibacter maritimus | reverse complement strand
GAGAGTGTAAAATAAACTCTGTCTGAATTGAATTATTTATTAATTTCATTCATACAGAATTATGGCAACAAAAGAACAACAAGAATTCGAGAAAAAGGTGCTTGACCAGTTCATGTCAGGCAAAAGCCTTTTTGGTGCAGACGGTGCTTTTGCACCGATGCTCAAGAACGTTATTGAGAAGGCCCTTCAGGCAGAGATGGACTCTCATCTAAGTAGTGATGAACGCTCCAAAGGGAATAAACGCAATGGCAAGGGAAAGAAAAAGCTTAAAAGTGGCTTTGGCTCTTTTGACATTGAAACCCCTGAAGACCGTCAAAGTAGCTTCCAACCGGAACTGGTTAAAAAGCGACAGACGATTCTGGCTGATAATCTTTCAGAAAAAATTATCGGTCTTTATGGACTTGGAATGAGCTACCGTGACATCTCGGGTCATATCAAAGAAATGTACGATACCGATATTTCCCATACGGTTTTAAGCCAGATCACCGATCAGATCATTCCTGATATCAAAGCCTGGCAAAGTCGTCCTTTAGAACCCCTTTACTGTATTGTTTGGCTTGATGCCATGCATTATAAAGTTAAAGTGGATGGAAAGATTGCCCACAAAGCACTTTATAACATCCTGGGTATTACCAAAGAAGGGAAAAAGGAAATCCTGGGGATGTATATCTCTGAGAGCGAAGGTGCTAATTTCTGGCTACAGGTTTTAACCGACCTTCATAACCGTGGATTACAGGATATCTTAATAGCCTGTACAGATAATCTCAAAGGCTTTACACAAGCCATCTTAAGCGTTTATCCAAAGGCTCAGGTTCAGCTTTGTATTGTACACCAAATCCGTAATTCATTGAAGTATATTGCCTCTAAAGATCAAAAAGAGTTTATGAAAGACCTGAAAAAGGTCTATAGGGCTGTCACTAAAGATGTAGCCGAAGATGAGCTATTGAACCTGGAAGGGAAATGGGGTAATAAATATCCTGTAGTTATTGAAAGTTGGCAGCGTAACTGGGAACAGCTATCCCAGTATTTTGAGTATACAGAACCCATTAGGAAGATTATTTACACCACTAATGCCGTAGAGGGCTTCCATCGGCAAATCCGGAAAGTTACCAAAACCAAGGGTGCTTTCACCACTGATATGTCGCTGCTAAAGCTAGTCTACCTGGCCACACGAAACATTGAGAAGAAATGGACCGCTCCTTTGCATAATTGGAGCCTTACGATTCAGCAATTTTATATTAAATTTGGAGACCGGATACCGCTGGACATAAACGCCAATTCCTCTGGGGCTAGCCCCAGAGGAATTGAAACATCAGACAGAGTTTAATTTACAGACCCTCTCCTCCACCAAATCCATACCCCTTTTCCAAACATCCAGATCTTTATGATTCATCTTTCCGCATTTAATTCTCTTCACTCTTCACCTTTCACTCTTGACCAACTACTCAAAATTCCGCATTGCTTTTTTCCACCAACGTTTAAGTTTTCGGGTGGGATCAGATTTTTCTACGTAGCCTTTAGAATAACGGTTGTATCCGTAGCCATAGCCGTACCCATAACCGTAGCCATAGCCATAGCCATAACCATATTTGGCACGGTGTACAAAATGGTTTAATACAAAGCTGATGTTTTTAATTTCACCTTTGCCATATTTCTCGTTAATAGACTCCAGCATTCCGCGTTTGGTATAATCCTGGCGTATTAGGTATATTGTGGCATCGGCGTGTTTTACCAGGTTTAAAGCATCGGCCACCATCCCAATTGGCGGTGTATCAAGAATAATATAATCGTATTTTTGTTTTAATTCTTCCATCAGCTTATCCATCTGTTCATTGATCAATAATTCTGAAGGGTTGGGTGGTACGGGCCCGGCAGTAATCACATCGAGATAAGGAATTTTACTTTGCTGAATAATTTCATCGGTACTTGCCTGGTCAATTAAATAATTCACCACTCCCAGATCGTTATTCAGCTGAAAATCGTCAAAAATCTTAGGTTTTCTTAAATCCACTCCCACCAATACCGTTTTTCGCTCACTCAAGGCAAAAACCGTAGCCAGGTTCATGGCACAAAAAGTTTTTCCTTCCCCTGAAACCGATGAGGTAATAAGCAGGGTTTTAGAACCTGTAACCCCCTGTTTTTTATACATAAATTGAAGACTGGAACGCAAGCCCCTAAAACCTTCAGAAATAGATGATTTTGGATTGTTAAAAACAACTAAATTCGAGTCGATCTTACTTTTTCCTATCATTCCCAAAATAGGAATGGGTGATAAACGTGTTACTTCCTGGGCATTATGGATGTTGGTATTTAGAAAAACCAACAGAAACACAAAGGTTAAAGGAATCACCCCACCCACCAATACGGCCATCACATAATTCAACTGCGTGTTGGGGCCAATTTGACCTCCGCCTGTATCCTTAGCTGAATCGATCACCATTACATCACTTACATTCGCCGCCTTAATAAGCCCCGCCTCGCTCCTTTTCTCAAGGAACATATTGTAAGATTTTTCGTTTAAACTATACCGCCGCTCAATTTTTAGTAAATCCTGTTCTTCCTGCGGTAGCTTGCTAATTTCAGCCTCCAGTTGCGCTATTTGCCGATTAATATCCAATTGTTCTTCTCGTAACAAGCCTTTGGAAGAACTAATGTTCTCTAGCAAAATAGATTTAACCGAATTTATTTGTCGGTCTATATCGTCAAAAACAGGCGAATTTTCTTTTAGTGAATACTGGTAATTGCTTCTTTCTTCCGCCAATGCAATAATTCGCGAAACCCCACTGGAAATACTTCCTTCTGAAATACCGGCTACCGAAGGGGCGGGCACATTAGAATAATCGTTTCGGGTTTCAAGGTAATTTCTTAAAGTTTCGTAATAAGAAATCTGCCTTCTAATCTCTTCTTTTCTTAGGTCTAAAGTTGAAAGTTTATTGGAAAGTTTAGAGCTTTCCGCAGAAATATCCATAATGGCATTTTCATTTCTAAACTGGTTCAGCTCTGCTTCTACCAACTTCAGGGCTTCCGATTGTACCGCTAAACTGGAATCTATAAACCGAATGGTTTTAGTGGCAAACAGGTTTTTACGAGCCAGCATATTTTCGCTAAGCACTCGTACGGTTCCATTTAAATAATCTACAAGCCTGGCTTTATTCCCCCCGGTTTGATTCATTCTTAACACCGAAGAACCCTGGGATTCCGGACTCACATTTACATTACGATACCTCCCTACAGCCGAATCGAAATTCATAAAACTCACATAAAAAGGAGTACCGGCCTGTAACGGCTGATCTACCCGAACAATAGTACCGTTAAAAAAAGGTAATTTTACTTTTTCCCCCGATTTGTAATTCTTATTAAACTCTTTGGCATCTACTTCCCGGAATGTTTTTTCTTTCGTTTTATAATTTTGAAGGCTTAAATTACCGGGTACTTTTGCTTTTAAATTATAGGTTAGCGAATCTAAAAATGTGATGGTCATACTTACATTAGTAGCCTGGGCCCTAGCCGTATCTGCAATTACTTTAAAAGGAGTACTCCCATAGGCATCTATACGCTGATATTCGCCATCTTTTAAGTACTGGGTATAAAATTGAAGCTCTTCTACCACCTCTTCGTTATGGGAGCGTGACCTTAAGATCGTCATGGCAGTATTTACCTTATCTGAAGTTCCTCCCCAGTTAAAAGTTAAACTGGTATTACTGGTAAAAAAAGGGTTTTGATCGTCTTTTATAGAAATAGAATTTCCCAGCCTGTACACCGGTAATTTCCGAACATTATTATAATAAGCAACCGCCAAACTAATCCCTACCGAAAGCAAAATAAGCTTCCAGTAACTGATAACTTTTAACACAAAACCTTTAAAATCGAAGGTTGAGCCAACATCTGAAATATGATCGTCTTCGTGTGCCATTTAAATCCTGCTAAATAATAAGATGGTTGTGGTTACAAAAGATAATATGGTAACTCCAGTTCTAAATATTTCTAATCCGGTGGTTCCCAACCCCAGCGCCTTTTGCGGCAAAGCGTTCACCAAAATAAGATCGTTGGGTTGAATATAATAATATTCGCTTTTGGTAGCATCAATATCAGTGAGATCTATCTTATGAATTTCCTCTCCATACGGGTATTGCCTAATAATCTTTACATTTTCCATATCTCCATATTCAGAAATACCGCCGGCATTGGCCACCGCTTCCATAATGGTCACTTTTTCTTTGTAAATCACCTGGCTTCCGGTTCCAATTTCCCCAAGCGTGGTATATCTAATTCCGGCGAGTTTTACCGTAACAAAAAGGTTGGCTTCTTCTTTAAAATAATTTTCCAGTAGCAGTTGCTCAATTTTTTCCCGTATTTCCCTTTCGGTATATCCCAGAACGTTTACTTCCCCCAGGGTAGGTACACGAATATTACCATGTTCATCTACCGTAAACCCATCAAAATAAACTTTTTCTTCGGTAGTTGCATTATTATTGGCCTCCCCTACCGGATTAAACATTCCTACCAACTCCTGGTCCAGGGCTTTCACCCGAATACTTAAAAGATCCCCTGTTTGAATTCGATATGGTTTTTTTAATTGATGTACCTGGATAATACTATCCATTGTTTTCTCTTTATCCTGAAGATAAGTGGTTTTTTTAGTAGAAATACACGACGAGAAACTTAAAAACGCCGCCAGTAAGATTAAAATGAAGGTGTATCTTTTCAGCATTTTGCTATTGATTCGGGACATCAAGATAATTTAAATTCACCAATACACATCTATGCAAGGAGTTATCATCTTAATTTAGATAGTTTTAACAAATATAGTTTTTGTAGGCCAATAATAAAATTAAGTCGCAATTTTCCTTTTATTTTGCACAAAACTCAAGTCTGTGAATTATTTAAGTGTAGAAAATATTGCCAAAGCCTACGGCGAACGCGTATTATTTGAAGATATCTCTTTTGGAATCAACGAAGGACAAAAAGTAGGGTTTATCGCGAAAAACGGAACCGGAAAAACCTCCCTCCTAAATATCTTGGCCGGGTTTGATTCTCCAGATGCAGGTAAAGTAGTGTATAGGAAAGATATTACCACGGCCTTTCTTCCACAGGAACCCAACTTAGATCCAAACTTAAGCATTGAAGAAACTATATTTTCTTCAGATAATGAGATTCTAAAGATTATAAACCGCTACGAAAAAGCGCTTAAAAACCCCGATGATACAGAAGCTTACCAAAAAGCCTTTGAAGAAATGGACGCTGCACAAGCCTGGGATTTTGAAACCCAGTACAAGCAGATTTTGTTCAAACTAAAATTAGACGACCTCTCTAAAGAAGTAAAACATCTGTCGGGCGGACAAAAAAAGCGACTTGCCCTTACGGTGATGTTACTTCAAAAACCCAATTTCATTATTATGGATGAGCCCACCAACCATCTTGATTTAGATATGATTGAGTGGCTGGAGGAATATTTTAAGAAAGAAAATTTTACCATTTTTATGGTTACCCACGACAGGTATTTCCTGGAAAGGGTTTGTAATGAAATTGTAGAATTAGACCACGGGCAACTTTATACTTACAAAGGAAACTATGGGTATTATTTGGATAAAAAAGATGCCAGGATGGCACTGGAAGCCACCAATACCGAAAAAGCAAAACAGCTTTATAAAAAAGAGCTAACCTGGATGAGACGCCAACCCAAGGCGCGTACCACTAAATCTAAATCTAGAATAGACGATTTTCAGGAAATTAAAGAACGAGCCCATAAACGCCGCCAGGACCACGAAGTGCAGCTAGAATTAAACATGGAGCGCCTGGGCAGCAAAATTGTAGAACTTCACAATATTGGCAAGTCTTTTCAGGACAAACAACTACTGGAAAATTTTAGCTATAATTTTAAACGTGGAGAACGTATTGGTATTATCGGAAAAAATGGTACCGGTAAATCTACTTTCTTAAACATTCTTACCGGAGGAATTAAACCCGATAGTGGAAAAGTAGTGATTGGAGAAACCATCAAGTTTGGTTATTACACCCAGTCTGGAATTAATATTAAACCGGGCCAAAAAGTTATTGAAGTAATCAGGGAGTTTGGAGACTATATTCCGCTTAAAAAAGGGCGGCAAATTTCGGCTCAACAACTGCTGGAACGCTTTTTATTCGACAGAAAAAAACAATACGATTTTGTTGAGAAATTAAGTGGAGGAGAGCGAAAGCGCCTTTATTTATGTACTGTACTTATCCAAAATCCAAACTTTCTAATTCTGGATGAGCCTACCAACGACCTGGATATTGTTACTTTAAACGTACTGGAAAGCTTTCTATTAGACTTTCCGGGCTGTTTACTGGTGGTCTCTCACGACCGGTATTTTATGGATAAAATCGTAGACCACCTGTTCGTGTTTCAGGGCAATGCCGAAATTCAGGATTTCCCGGGGAATTACACCGATTATAGGGAATATGAAAACAGTGCTATTGCAGAAGCCAGGGAAGAAAGCTCAGAAACCGAGAGTACCAAAAAAGACTGGAAAAAGAGCAGTTCAGGTACAAAACTGAGTTATAATGAGCAAAAAGAGTTTGGAAAATTAGAAAAGGAAATCGCAAAACTAGAAAAACAAAAAGAGAAATTTCAGCAAAAATTCCTGGAAAACCTCAATCCGGATGAAATTAAAGAAAACTCTATAAAACTCCAGGAGATAGATGACGCCATAGAAACCAAAACCGAACGTTGGTTTGAACTTGGGGCGAAGATGGAGTAGATTCAGTGTTTGTTGTTTGTTTGGTGTTTGGTGTTTGATGTTTGGTGTTTGGTGTTTGGTATTTGGTGTTTGGTGTTTGGTGTTTGAAAGATCTTGTATTTTTAGTTAGAAAAAAAATGAGAATTATGGGTAAAATCGAAAGGTTTGAGGATATTGAAGCCTGGCAGCTAGCAAGATTAATATGCAAGAAAACAGAAAAACTATTTCATAATACCAAGCTAGGAAGAAATTTTTCGCTGCGTGATCAAATGGAAAGAAGTTCGGGTTCGATAATGGATAATATTGCTGAAGGTTATGGCCGTGGAGGTAATCAGGAATTTCATAATTTTTTAAGTTATTCAAAAGGTTCTGTTTCTGAATTGCGCTCGCAATTATATAGAGCTTTTGATAAAAAGCTAATTAGTAGTGAACAGTTTGAAGACTTAAAAGAAGACTGCTTAAAAGCCGAAAATAAAATAGGGGCTTTTATGTATTATTTGAGAAAAACGAACCTAAAAGGAATTAAGTTTAAAAAACCATAAACAATATATTTCAACCTGAACTACAAACAAAAAACTCTAAACCACAAACTACTCTGCACCTAAAATCCTACATAAAATTCCTTTTAAAATCCCAAAACCAACATGGGTTGCATTCGCCCTTTGTATACGATTTGGTGACGAAATGTTTTTATGATAGAAAGAAATACGAAGCATATACACTTCTAAACGATTACCGAAAAAATCTTTTAAAAAACAATAAAACAATACAGGTAACCGACTTTGGTGCAGGGAGTAGGGTTTTCACTTCTAATGAGCGCAGTATTGCTTCAATTGCCAAAAATGTAGGAATTCCGAAAAAAAGGGCCAGGTTTTTATTTCGCTTAGTGAATTATTTAAACTGTAAAAATATATTAGAACTTGGCACTTCGCTGGGAATTGGCACTGCTGCACTTTCGGCAAATAAAAATAGCAAAGTAACCAGTATTGAAGGTTGCCCACAAACCGCCAATGTAGCCCGGGTGCAATTGAACAAGTTCGGTTTGAGTAATGTTGATCTTAAGGTGGGAGAGTTTGAAGAAATTCTTTCAAAATTTGTAGTCTTTTCTAATAAAGCCACAAACAACAAACAACAAACCCATTACGATCTTATTTATTTTGACGGGCATCATACCAAAGAAGCTACCTTAAATTATTTTCAGCAATTGCTTCCCACCGCCCATAACGATTCTGTTTTTATCTTTGATGATATTCATTGGTCTCCCGGTATGGAAGCTGCCTGGGAAGAAATTAAGGCACATCCCAGGGTTAAAGTGAGCATTGATACCTTTTTCCTCGGACTTATATTTTTTAGGAAAGAACAGGCAAAGCAGCATTTTACAATACGTTTGTAACAAAATGCGCAAAGCTGCGTCCTATAAGCACAAAATTATTTCTGCATGAGTAAAGTCATTGAGATTAGGCAAATTACCCGGGATTTCCCATTGGGAAATGAAGTGGTAAAAGTTTTAAAAGGCATAGACCTGGACATTGAAAGAGGTGAATATGTGGCCATTATGGGGCCATCGGGATCTGGAAAGTCTACTTTAATGAATTTACTGGGATGTTTAGATACACCTACTTCCGGCACCTATATTTTAAATGGAAAAGACGCCAGCCAAATGGGCGACGATGAACTTGCCGAAATTAGAAATAAAGAGATAGGCTTTGTTTTTCAAACCTTTAACCTTCTTCCACGCACTACCGCTTTAGAAAATGTTGCCTTACCCATGATCTATGCCGGCTACAATAAAACCGACCGAAAAAAACGGGCCGAAGAGGTTTTAACCAACGTAGGACTTGGCGATAGAATGGACCATAAGCCCAATCAACTTTCAGGGGGGCAGCGTCAAAGAGTAGCTGTTGGAAGGGCTTTGGTAAATAAACCTTCTATAATTCTTGCCGATGAACCAACCGGAAACCTGGATTCTAAAACTTCGGTAGAGATCATGAACCTTTTTGATGAAATACACGCAGCGGGCAACACAGTAATCCTGGTTACCCACGAAGAAGATATCGCCGAACACGCTCATCGTATTATACGCCTTCGCGACGGGATGGTAGAAAGTGACGAGAGAAAAAAAGTCTTAAGCCAATAAGCTTTAAACCTTTTTCACAAACTTTGTTAAGATAACAATTTGTTGTCCTTCAACCTTACCTTCAATTTGCTCTGCATTATCGTGAACTAAAGAAACACGGCGTACAGCAGTTCCGCGTTTAGCGGTTAAACTACTACCCTTTACATTTAGGTCTTTTATAAGCACTACGGTGTCTCCGGCCTCGATTACTGCACCATTGCTATCCTTATGGATAACTTCTGGCGTAGTATTTTCTTCGGAAACCAACTGGGACTTGGCAAAAGCTTTTAGCTCGTCTTCCATATACAGCATATCCAGCAAATCCTGCGGCCAGCCTTCAGCCTTAAGTTTAGTAAGCATCTGAAAAGCAACAACCTGAACAGCAGGAACAGTACTCCACATACTATCGTTTAAACAACGCCAGTGGTTTACCTCTACTTTATCAAAATCTTCCAGTTGTTCGCTACATACCTGGCAAGCCATAAAACTTCCATCTACGGCTTCCCCCGGGAAATTCTCCAGGCTATAAACCTTTAAATTATCTGTAGCACTGCAAAGTTCGCAAGTACTATCGCTGCGTTCCCTTAATTCTTTTTCTAAACTCATGCTTAATTTTTAAAGTCGCGAAGATAAGATATAAAACTACAAAACAACTTGATTTGATTCAATAGATAACCGCTGCATAGCTCATTTTTAGAGTTGTTTTACTAGTTTTTTGGGATTCTGCCTACTATCCCAAATAGTCAATATAAAAATTTGGTTCTTCTTTATTTCATAAATAAGTAAGTAATCCCTAACAACTTTAATTCGAACGTTCTTGCTATCTGTAGGTTTTCCGATTTCGGGATAATTAGTAACCAGTATTTCGGCTTGCCTGAATAATTCTGCTAGTTTTTTGCTGTAGACTTTGGATTTATTCCTTTTTATCCAATATTCCAGGATTTCTTTTCTATCGTTCTGAGCTCTTGAAGACCAAATTACCTTTTTAGCCATTCGTCAATTTCTTGATTGGCTTCCTCACTAGTCAAATAATCTCCTTTATTAATCTGTTCCCTAGCTTCTTCTATTGCAAGCTTTTGTTCATCACTCAAATTATAGCTTTTCTGAGTTCTATTCTCTCTATTTAAGTAACGGTAGAGTTCTTCAAGCAAATTTTTATTATCAGATAAATTTATCTCCCTGATTAACTTTTCTCGTATTTCAGCAGTTTTCATAGCGGTAAATTTTACTCCTATAAGTTAAGAAATTCTGAATAAATTGAACTGATATGTTGCTATTGCGCTTCTTCAATATATTTCTCTACCCTTTCTTCTAAAATTGGTAATGTAACCACTCCCTGTTCTAAAATCACTTCGTGAAAATCACGAATATCAAATTGGGCACCCAGGGCTTTTTCTGCTTTTTCACGTAATTCCCTGATTTTTATTTCCCCAATTTTATAGGAAACTGCCTGTCCGGGCCAGGAGATATATCGATCTACTTCGGTATTGATATTATGCATTGAAAGCGCTGTATTCTTTTCAAAATATGCTACCGCTTCTTCCCTACTCCACCCCATAGCGTGAATCCCTGTATCTATTACCAATCGGCAGGCGCGCCATTGTTCATAAGTTAGTTTTCCAAACAACTCATAAGGCGTAGTATATATCCCCATGTCTTCAGCTAGAAATTCGGAATATAAGCCCCAGCCTTCTCCGTAAGCCGATAGATACATATTTCTTCGGAATTTTGGAATGCTATCACCCAATTCGGCATTTAAAGCATTTTGTAAATGATGTCCGGGCACGGCCTCATGCGCTGTTAAAGATGGTAACACATATAAAGGACGATTAGGTAAATTATAAGTATTTACCCAATAATAACCCGGCTGTGTTTCATTGGAAGCTCCAATATAGCGTCCTGTAGTATACTTTGGTGCGATAGCATCGGGTACTTTTGCCACTCCGTAAGGTTTCCTGGGCAAGGTCTTAAAATAAGCGGGGAGTTTGGCATCTATACGTTTAGAAATATCACGGGCTTCTTTAAGTAATTCTTCCCCTGTTTTGGCATAAAATTGTTCATCGGTTCTTAGAAAATGAATAAATTCTTCAAAACTTCCATCAAACTCAACCTCGGCAATTATTTTTTTCATTTCTGAATTAATCCGCGCTACTTCCTCTAAACCAATTTGATGGATTTCTTCTGCTGTTAAATCTAAGGTTGTATAATAATCCAGCCTGTTTTGATAATAGTCCCTACCATTAGGAATTTCAGAAACGCCTAAACTTGTTCGTGTATTTGGCAGATATTCAGTTTCAAAAAAAGCTTTAATTCTTTTAAACTGCGGAATTACATTTTCGGCAATCGCATTTTCAGCGGCATTTAAAACAGAGTCCGTTTGGGTTTTTGAAAGTGTTTTTGGCAGGTTTAGAAAAGGTTCATAGAAATAACTTTCTTTTGGATCTTCTAAAATTTGATTGTTATAGGTAGCTTCGTAACCTTTAAATATAACCAGAGGTTGTGTATTGCCTTTCTTTAAACCTTCCCGCAACAAAGCGAAATGCTGATCTACATAAGTTGGTATGGCATTTAATTTATTTAAATAAGCCTTTACCTGTGCATAGGTATTTAAATCCCGCACCTGGTAAGCCAGGCTTAAATGAAATCCAGAATCAGAAAGCAACGGATTTAAATAGGCTTCGTAGGTGTAACGATCTACGGTTTCCTGGAGTTTAAACTTTAGCATTTCCAACGAAATTGCTTCAGTTTCACTAAGTGAATTAGCTTTAATATTATTGAGTTCTTCTAAACGTGCTTCGGCAAATTCAGCTTGTTTTTTATAATATCCTTCGGTATAAAGGCCTAAAGGAAAATCTTCGCGATCGTAGGCTTTGTGATTTTCTATTTTGCTAATTATGGAGTCTAATTTTACGGAAGCTTCCTGCGCAGAAAAAGTGGAAGTAAATAAAAATACAATAGCAATGCTCAAATAATATTTCATAAATAGGTAGAATTTTCGCTAAGATAAGATTTATAAAGAAGTTTATATGGAATTTAGCTTGCCACGAATAAACGAATATTTTTTATTCAGTAGCTCCTTTCTTTAAATTTAAACTCAGATTAAAATTGTATCTTGTTATTGGATTCAAATTGATGTAAAAATGCTTACAAAAAGCAAATTAAGGGAAGAGATTGAAAAACTGCCGGAGACATTTTCTATTGATGAGTTGGTAGAACGCTTGATTTTTATTGAAAAAGTAGAAAATGGTATAAATCAGTCAAAGAAAGGAGATGTTATTTCTGAGGAACAATTGGATAAGGAGATTGAAAAATGGTTCAAATAAACTGGACATTTCAAGCCATATCTGATTTAAAAAGTATTGGGAAATACATTGGTAGGGATTCTAAAAAATATGCTAGGTTACAAATTATTAAACTTAGGAATCGAACAAAAATTCTTCATACTCAAACCTATTCAGGTAAATCGGTCCCTGAAATAAATCATCCTAAAATTAGAGAGTTAATTGAAGGGAACTATCGAATTATCTATAAAATACTGAATAACAAAAGAATAGACATCCTTACTATTCATCACTCAGCCAGAAATTTAAAGGCAGAAAATCTCTAAATTCATTTCAAATTCCACACCACTAATTTCCCAAAATACGTGTACCCAACTGCGACAAAAGCTCTTTTGCATCACCACGTGTTTTTTCAGTCTCTATGGCTTTAATTTCGCCCTCTTCTTCCACGAGTTTATAGCTAAAAGCAAAATCGGCATCCACCCTGGCTATTGGGCTTAAAGTACCAAAACGAAGATCGTTAAAATAAATCTCCCCTTCCTTTTCTGAAATGGTAAACCAGCCTTCTGAAATAGCAATAAGGCGTTTTACATTAGGTTTTTCTCTCCAGGGCCCCATTAAATGGTGATTCTTGGGATGTGCTACAAAGTCTATTGGTTGTGTATCAAAAATTGAATAATTTCCAATTAAATAAGCATCATCCACCTCTACATTTGCCGTCCATAAAATAGCATTTAGCGGAGCGGGTTTGGTTTCTATTTTATAATAAGCAATACCCTGATTTTCTAAAGCTTCGGTAAACTTAGTAAAGGTATAAAGTTTTAATGCCGGGGTAATTACCAATAAATAAACGCTACTAATTATAAGGCCAAGATTGTTGAATTTTCTCCTTTCTTTTGTTCCTCTTTTCTTTCGCATTGCCAGGATTAAAAACACTAAAAACGGTAAGGTATATAGTGGATCTATCACAAAAATATTCTTATAGGCCAGGCGCACTTCCAGAGGCCAGAATAACTGTGTTCCCCAGGTGGTATGCGAATCTAAAAGCGGATGCGTAAATAAGCCCCAAAACATTAACCAGGACCAATTTTGCCAGGTGGCCTTAGATTTCTTTTCAATCTTTGAGATCAACCAGCCAAAAATGGGCGCAAAAAGTATAGAAAATATGATAGAATGAGTAAAACCACGGTGAATTTCAATAGCGGTAATGGTATCGGTAAAGGCACTGGCAAAAGTGTCTAAATCGGGTATGGTGCCTGCAATGGCTCCATACAGCATTGCTTTATTGCCAACTTTTTTGCCTAAAACTGCTTCGCCAACCGCGGCACCCAGTACTATTTGTGTTAGTGAATCCATTTATAACTTTTTTCTTTACCGATTTAACATCTCCTTTTCGAAAGGAAAAGCTAGATAGTAATAAATCCTTTAATCACGTCATCCTGCTTCAGAATCTAATACGCTTATAAGATCTTGTTAGAAGCTGAAAAAAGTTCAGCTTGACGAAAATAAGACATTTCATATAATCTCAACTAAAGCCTGGAAAAGGTTCCGAAAACTTTAATTCTAGCGTTTAATCGTCTACAATCTCCATCTTTCTAAGCAAGAAAGAGGCGTTCATATTCTGGCAAATTCCATCTTTAAACTTATAATCAAAATGCAGTTCGTCGTTAATGATTTCTGCATCAAAATAATGGTTCTTCACCTGGGATAATTCTGAAGTGATTTCGCATAAACTCAAATCGTGCGTTGCGATAATTCCGGTTGAATTGGAGTTCACCAGTTTCCGAATAAACTTCCTAGAACCTATGGCCTTATCACTACTATTGGTTCCTTTTAATATTTCATCCAGAATAATAAAATAACGATCGGTTTTTATTTCATCTACAATAAATTTTAAGCGCTTTAATTCTGAAAAGAAATAAGACTCGTCATCGCTTAGCGAATCACTGGTGCGCATACTTGTAATAAGTTTTATGGGCGAATATTGACAGGCTTCTGCACAAACCGGAAGCCCTATATTACTCATTAAGATTTGTAGGGAAACCGTTCTTAAGAAGGTACTTTTCCCGGCCATATTGGCCCCGGTAATTATAAAAAATTCTTCCCTACCAATAGAGAAATCATTTGCAATCCTTTTATTAGGATCTAAAAGTGGATGTGCCAATCTTCTTGCTGTAATCCCTCTTTTTTCGTTTATGATTTCAGGAAAAACATAAGCCGGATGGTTGAAAACAAAATTACCCAACGAATTATAAGCATCGGTAGTTTCAATCACTTCAAACCAATTTTCTACGTGCTGCCTGTAGCTTGAGATCCATTTTTCAAGTTTGTAGCATTGTCTAAGGTCCCATAGCAAAAAACCATTGCCCAAAATGCCAAAAATCATATTATTTCGCTGGTCTAAAGCATCAATTGCTTTAGAAAATTCTTTAAAAATGGCAGAAGCTTTTTTCTTTTCTGAACGGATTAAAGCCTGGTTCTTTTTTAATATTTCTGAAGAAAAATCTTCCTGTTCCAGCAAGCCAAGTAACAAATGATATTGATGAAAAGTATCCTGAACTTTACTCACGCTACCCGACAATAAATTGATTTTTTTCAGGTAAATCCCTGTAAAAAGTACTCCCGCCAAAAACCATAAAAAAAGGTGAATCCCTTTTAAATAATCAAACGAATAACCGGCAATTACCAAAATGGAAATCACCGAAAATACTGTTGGCAACCATTTTACGTAATCTGGAACAAAATTCTTATAGTTTTTAAACCATTTAATAACAGTTTTAGAAGGTGTTTCAGTCTTCACTAATTTAGCTAAAGCAGTAAACTCCTGCCGCCATTTTGGCTTTTTAGCCAGTTCTTTAATGGCTTCCTGTTTTAAGGGTATATTCTCTATGCTGTTTTCGGTAAAAATACCCGCCAGTTTTTTGGTCCCTTCATAAAGTGCGGTTCGATTTGCATATTGAAAAAACGATCCCCGCCCAAATAAATCTATATCCTGACTGTAGGGATGTGTGGGCTTTTCAAATTCACTTCCATCGGGGAGCTCTTGAAAATACCCGGTGTTTAGAATATCTATTTCCTGTTCATTCAGCTTGATGATTTCTTTTTGTTTATCGCTTTCATCTTTTAGGTTGCTATGCCTGGAAACCAGGAACAAAAAAAGTGCAATCCCGCCAATAATTACCGGTACGATTACATTCATATTTCCGAAAAAATAATAAACTGCAAAACAAATCGCTAAAAAAACCAATAGCCTAATCAAGCTGGAAACCAATAATTTTTTTGAAATCTTAGCTAATTCCTGCCTGTGTATTTCTTTCTGTTTTATATAAAATTCTAATGGGTTATTCATCTAAATCTTTAAGTTCTTGTTGTTGTTTTTTGGTTAATCCTGAAATTACCAAATGATACGAATCGTCTACCAATTGGAAAACAAAATCGGGCTTCAGGTGACCATCCAGGATTACGGTGTTCCAATGCTGTTTGTTCATATGGTAGCCGGGCAAAATATTGTTTTCGTTTGCTTCCCGCAAGCTAATTGCTTTTTCAGGATCACATTTTAAATTTACACTAAGCGGAATCGCATCCAGACTGGCCAAAGCAAACATTTTGCCCATTACTTTAAAAACCAGCACATCGGGACCAAAAGGAAGTCCTTCTGTCACTCCTTTTTTGTTTATGCAATAATTTCTTAGTGATTCGATGTCCATATGCAATATTGTCATTTCCGCGCAGGCGAAAATCTAAAAAATGTTCTGGTTTGTATTAAGATGAAAAAACAATAATCATCTTAGATCCTGACTTCTCGACTCTGCTAGAAGTGACGAATTCAGGGTGACGTCATCGTCTATTTTTCGATTTTTGACTGATTTCTATCTTCCAAAGTTAGTGCGGTATAATCTAATTTCCAGCCTATGGTTTCTACTATTTTTTCCATTAACAAAATGGTATCCAGTGCCTCTTTTCTTGCCTGGTCTAACAAACCGCTTTGTGGAATTTTATCTACAATATAGTTTTTGGCGTCCCGGTTAATATCGGTAAGATCTGATGTGGTAAAAGGATTTGCCCAACCTTCGCGCTTATCGTAGTACTTAAAATCTGTCTCTACCGTAAGCAATTCAGGCTGCGGAAAATTGGTTAGTACAATGGTTTTTCTTTCATTTTCACTGGTCATTCGCACTTTACTAAGATCGAAACCTACGTGTGCTTTGGCATTTACCAGTACAATGGCCTTTTTCTTTCCTAAAAGCAAGCTTAGGTATTTTTCCTTTAAATTCTCGTAATGATAGACTTCAGAAAAATCGCCTTCAACGGTGATGAACTTACAAACACTTCTAATTTTATCCATAATCACCAACGACTGCTCGTTGGTTTTAAGTTTTGATTTCTCCTTATTAAACCTGGCGAAAATAAAATAAGCCACAACCGCTCCCACGGCCAATCCGATAAATAAAAATTCCATATTAATTTCCTATTTCTCCCAAATGAGTGAATTTAAAACCTTTTTCATACTTAAGGCCATAGCCTAAAATACGATCAAAAGCCACGTGTGAAAACAAAATTACACCTATTAATTGAAATACTTCATTTTGCAGATAGAATCCCAAAATCCAAATTAAAATTGCCAATCCCCTGTGATGAAAAAGATTATAGGTAAAAGCACCTATTTTAGTATTGAAGAGATATCCCAGCATACCAAAATCTGGTGCAAAAAATAAAACCAAAAACCACCATCAGACAAAGTCTAATTGACTAAATACAAAGATTCCCAACAATAACATTGCGAGTTCTTCAAGTGCGAGTGTTACTTTCATAATAATTTATATAAAACAGGCTTTGAGGGGCTGGCATCGTTTTCAAAAGAAGCTATTTGCAGGTTTAATAAATAAGCACCATCTTCAATAGTATTTGGCACATAAACTAATTCGGTAATAGTAGCCTCAAACCGGGTCTTTTTCGGGTAATTCCAAAAGGCCTTGTGCGCCAGTAGCTTCCCACCGTCTTTTTCTTTATCTACAGAGGGTAAATCTATAAGCAGATGTTTTATGCCACAATTCCTAAGGTAAACTGCAGCTTCTTCGCTAAGATATGGCCAATTGGTATGCGAATATTTTTTGGTTTGTTTTTCCCTAAAATTGGGCAGGGTTCTTATAATTAAGGCTTCTGTTTCGTTAGCCTGGATTTTTTCCTTTAAAATGGCTTCAGAAATCACTTTATCTTCTCCCCTTGTTTCAGGTTCTACTGAAATCAACTTAGAAAGAAAGAAGAAAGTTTTCAGCGTTTGATTGATGCTGTAAAATTCCCTGGAAATATGTCCCACACATTCTGTATGCGTAGCGTGTGCGTGCGGATTAAACTGAATAGTATTAAAATTAACCGAAGCGCCTTCTGAAACTTTCCCAATAAAATCACCGTCATTTACCGGTTTTATTTCAGGGGAACCTAAATACCAGGCCACCGGATTCTTTTCATCACCCCGCAAGCCAATGGAAATATCCAGGGGTTTGGAAAGATCGGTTTTAAAATCCTTAGCTTTAAAATTAATGTTCGTTAGCATTCAGCTAAATTATAAAAAGAGTTGGTAGAATAAGCCGGTAAAATTTATTGAAACTTAATTTTATCAGGATCCTTTCTATGAGAAAAGAAAGATAGAATTTCAATCTTTTCGTTGTGCAGTCTATAATACAGCGTATTAAATCTTGCAATTACAGCTCTGTGAATATTTTGCTTTTTATAAGAGACCTGAAATATGGTTGGGTTTTTAGAAATTAACTCAAGGGTATGATCTAAGTGTCTAAATAATTTCTGGAGCTCTTTTTCAGTCCAGTTTTCTTCTAAATAGGCTATTGTTTCCTCAAGTTCAGAAAGTGCGTGAACAGTCCAAAAAATCTTACAACCATTTTTCATAGAGTTTCCTGGCTTCAGATTGCGGTTTTAAGTTCCCGGAATTGGCATCTTCAATTCCTTTCCCTATAGATTTTTTCTCGCCTTCATTTATCTTATTCCACCAATCAGCCTTCTCACTCTCTCTCAATTTCATTAATTTATCTATAATGATTTCATTATCCAAAGTGGATAACCATTGAATTAATTCTATTTTCTTGTTTTTAATATCTATAGCCATAACTCAAATTTACGATTTTTGACTTTAATTTCGATATTTATTATTCCAGGAAAAACAAATCGGCAGCAATACCGTCGCTTAAAAATTTTCCTTTGGCAGTAATATGAAAAACCCCATTTTTTTCCTCAAGTAAATTTTCCTTTTGCAATGGCTTTGCAAGCTCCACAAAGTGATTTTTGTAATCTTCTCCAAATTCCCATGAAACCTCAGCAATATTCACCCCAAATTTTGTGCGAAGCCTCGTCATCACATATTCGTTGTACATATCTGAAAGTGATAAGGTCTCAGTTTCCTGCGGAATTTTATCATTTTCGAGAGCCTTTATGTAAAGAGGATTGTTAGAAACATTCCATTTCCTGGAGTTGCCATCATAAGAATGCGCGGCGGGCCCAATTCCTAAATACGGTTTCCCCAACCAATAAGCGGTATTGTTCTCTGAAAAATAGCCGGGCTTGCCAAAGTTTGAAAACTCATAATGTTCAAACCCATTTTTAGTAAGGGTTTCAACCAGAATTTCAAAATGAAGTTTAGCAGCTTCATCGTCTACCGGTTTTATTTTTCCCCTTTCAATAAATTTATGTAATGCGGTATTTGGTTCTACCGTAAGCGCATAACTGGAAATATGAGGTACACCAAGTTCTAACGAAATTTCCACATTTCGCTGCCATCGTTCCACACTCATTCCCGGGATTCCGTAGATAAGATCTATAGAAATATTATCGAAAGCTTGTTTAGCAAGTTTTATGCTTTTTAAAGCTTCTTTGGCATTATGGGCGCGGTTCATCAGCTTTAAATCTTCTTCAAAAAAAGATTGCACCCCAATACTTAAACGGTTTATTTTAGAAACCGAAAGCATCTTCAACTTTTCTTCGGTTAAATCATCGGGATTGGCTTCCAGGGTGATTTCAGGATTATTGGCAATCTTATAATTCCCAAAAATGGTCTCAAAAATTTTCTGAAGCTCATCTGCTTCCAACAAACTGGGCGTTCCGCCTCCAAAATAAATGGTATGGATTTCAGGAGAATTAAGCTCATTTTTCCGAAGCAGCAATTCCTTACATAACATTTCTACAAGTTTAGCTTTCTTTTTTAAAGAGGTAGAAAAATGAAAATCACAGTAATGACAAGCCTGCTTACAAAAAGGAATATGAACGTAAATACCAGCCATTTTATAAATTTGAAAAGCTTAAATTATTTAATTTTCTTCGGGTTTTGCTTTACGAAGGCAGCCCATCCGGAATAGCTTTTTCCCATTTGAGTTTTCCCCGAATTGTAGAAGTGACAAACCGCAGCTGCAAGCCCATCGGTTGAGTCGAGATTTTTCGGTAATGATTTCAAACCCAACAAACTTTGCAACATTTTTGCCACCTGTTCTTTGCTGGCGTTCCCATTACCAGTAATTGCCATTTTGATTTTCTTGGGTAAATATTCGGTAATTGGAATATCTCGTGAGAGTCCGGCGGCCATCGCCACACCCTGTGCCCTGCCTAATTTAAGCATAGATTGCACATTTTTACCGAAAAATGGTGCTTCAATCGCAATTTCATCGGGATGGTAAGTATCTATTAATTCTATGGTTCGTTCAAAAATCAATTTAAGTTTTACATAGGGATCGCTGTATTTACTTAGCTGCAATTCGTTGAGCTGCATAAATTTCATCTGTTTATTTTCCACTTTTATAAGTCCGAAACCCATAATCGTGGTACCGGGATCAATTCCTAAAATGATTCTTTCACTCTTCAAAATAACTGTTTCAATATAATACTTCCCTAATTTCAACTAACATCGCAAAGCTAAGCAATTTCGTTTCCTTACTCGCTTTCAAGTCTTTTTAGCTTAGCTTTTTTCTTTCAATAAATTCAGAATTCACATTGATTTAATTTACTTTACAGCACAATAAATTAGAAAACCGAGTATGTTCATTTTTGTTATTATTTGTATTTGTTATTCGGTCTTAATGCTCATGTTGCTGTATGGCTGGAAAAAAATCCCTGAATTCTCTTCGGAAAATTCAACTGTGCAAATGCGGTTTTCCATTATTGTCCCTTTTAGAAATGAAGCTAAAAACCTACCAGCTTTACTGAATTCCCTTGCTGAAATTAATTACCCGAATTCACAATTTGAAATTATCCTGATAAACGATAACTCTGAAGATAATTCGGTAAAAATTATCGAAGAGTTTCAGGAAAACTATTCAGAATTAAATGTAAAGCTGTTAGAAAATAAACCTGCCTCAAAGGCTCCCAAAAAAGACGCGATTACTACCGCTATTAAGGCTTCAAAATTTGAATATATTATCACCACCGATGCAGACTGCCAAATTTCTAAAACCTGGCTAAAAACTTACAATAGTTTTATTCAAAAAACCAATTGCAGTTTAGTTGCAGGACCGGTTGCATTACTTCAACTTCCCGGAGAAAACACCAATACCGGACGAAAACATATTTTACGGAATTTTGAGGAATTAGATATTCTAAGCCTCCAGGCATCAACCGCGGGTGCTTTTGGTATAAACAGGGCTTTTATGTGTAATGCCGCCAATTTATGTTATAAGAAAGAAGCCTTTTTGAAGGTTTTAGGGTTTTCGGGAAATACTAATATTGCCAGCGGTGACGATGTTTTTTTGCTTCAAAAATTTCAACAAAGAAAATACCCAATAGGTTTTTTAAAAAGTAAAGAGGCCATTGTTTACACCCGGGGTCAAAATAATTTTAAGAATTTAATTTCTCAACGAATTAGATGGGCTTCCAAAGCGCCGGCTTACACGAGTATCTTTGCTAAAATAACCGGAATCACTGTATTCTTAATGAATGTAAGCCTGGTGATAGCCGCTTTTTTAGTCTTTTTACAGCTGATTAATTATCAGACTGTTTTAATAATTTTTCTGATAAAGTTTAACCTGGATTTTATTTTAATATATAGTGCGGCTAAATTTTTTAAGCGAGAAACAGTATTACGAAGCTATTTTTGGAGCAGTATTTTTTATCCTTTTTTTAGCACTTATATCGCCCTGAAATCATTATTTTATGGGTTCTCCTGGAAAGGAAGGGAATTTAAAAATTAAGATGAATTACTATATATTAACATACACTACCCCTGAAAATTACCTGGAGGAACGGGAAAAATATCGAAAAGACCACTTAAGCCACGCAACCGAGTATTTTAATGAAGGATATTTGCTGCTTGGCGGAGCCATAGATTCGGCTAACGAAGCTGTATTGGTTTTTAAAGCCAACAGTGATAAGATTGCCAAAGCTTTTGCAGAAAACGATCCTTATACAAAAAACGGACTTATAAAAAGTTGGTCGGTAAAAAAGTGGAATGTGGCAATTGGGGATTAAATAGAAATGGAAAGAAGGTCTTCACCTAGTTCGTGAATAGCTTTTTCTATTTTTCTTGCTCTTTCTTCTGAGGCATTTGCTTTTCCACTGGCATATTGTCTCATAAGCGAAGGATTTATACCAGATTTTTCGGCAATAGCTGAAATTTTTATTGGAAGAAGTTTAAAAAATGAAGCTATATCAAGTCTATATTCAAATTCTGTTGAACCTTTAATTTCATCTAACCATTCTTCATTTAGATCTTCCGCTACTTCTATATAATCTTTAAACGCAACTCTTAAATTTTGTTTTAAATCATCTAATGAACTTCCAAAAGCACTTACTACGCCTGGGAGGTTTTGAGTACTTCCCCAGTAAGTCCCGTCCTCGGCCTTTTCAACATATACATTAATCTTTTTCATTATATTTTTTAATTCTAGCTTGTTTTAGAATTGAATTTACGGTTCCCTTGGGAAGATCTTTTTTAGGATGTGGAATGGTAACAATCCCTCTCTTTTCAGGATGTTTGAAATGATGGTGACTTCCTCTAGTTCTAACGAGATACCAGCCATCCTTTTTTATCACTTTAATTAAGGAAACCGAATTCACACGTTAAATTTATAACAAAAATGTTATATAACAAAAATGTTATGTTTCTAATAATTACTCTGCTTTAATTACAATAGGCATTTTAAAAACCGTAGAAACCGGCACCCCGCGCTTACTTGCCGGATAAATTTTTGGAAGGGAATCTATACTTTGGTCTAACCACAATCGCAATTCAGGTAACTGGCTATTTAAAGTAGAGTCAATTTTAACCGAATCTATTTCGGGACGCCCAGAACTATTTATTTCCAGGTAAAGATAAAGCGTATCGTCTATAGATTCTGTAACTACTGGTTGTTGTTTAGAAAGGTAAGCGTAGATATTTTCAGCAACTTCCCGCTCAAAACAATCCCGGGCTGCTAAAAGTTCGGTTTCGTTCCGGCAGTCTTCAAAAGCCGGGTATTCATCTACTTCTTTCCAATTAAGCGTCTTTGCTTCCAGTTCCAGTACTTCTTCCGATGAAATTTTCCTGGTTTCAAAATTACAGGAAGCAATTATTAAAACAGCAACTGCAAGTAGACTATACCGAAAAAAAATCAAAAGGCTATTAGAGAATAAATAAGACTTTAATTTCGAGACAGGTTTTAAAGCCTTTAAATCTCGATTATTGAGTAAAGCTTTTTTCATTGGCAAATACACTTGTACTTTAAGCAAAAGTAAGGAAAATTAAGAGAAGGCCCACTGAAAATGAAGGGCTAATCTTTTATTGCATCCAGTTTTAAAGACTTTATTTCTAACTGCCAGTTAGCCTTATCGAGATCGAGGTTTTTATATTCCAAAAGATATTTATTAGTCTTTGACTTTAAAGCTTCCATGGCTCTTAAAAGTTGATAATTTATATCCATAACAAATCCGTGTCTCAGGTTTTTGTCTGCATATATATTATAAGTAAGTCGGTCATATTTCAACGCCGGCTGCTTATAAATCAAAGCTTTAGTTTCTTTTAAAAGTTCACTCATACTCACTTTTTGCTCTTCCAAATAGATGTTTTTTTCGGTATCAACAAAAATATTGACTTCAAAAGCTTACTGTGCAGTGGCGAAAATAGAAACAAAAAGACTGAAGAAAAATGGAATGATTTTAAATTTGATAGGTTTAATTAGCATTAAAAATAAGTTTGATAGTACTTAAACCTGCAAAGTTTATTAGTTTTCAGCTAAATGTATTTTTTGCTTTAGATCGCTTATTCTGGTTTTTGCCCTATAAAGCATTCCGTCGTTCCCAATACTCTTATATCTATTAAAATACGTCTCGTAGTAGCCAATTACGGCTTCGTGATCTGCCATATAATTATCTGCTGCCACTGCTCGTTCGTACAAAGCTCTTTCATGATCGGGATTTTCTTCCAGGGCCTTATTAAAATATTCCAATGCGTTTTTGTGCTTTTCCTGCATTTTATAGGTAAGTCCCAGGCTAAAAAATTCGGCATCTACCGGTTGTTTTTTTATAAGAATTGACATCAATAAATGCGTTTCAGATTTATCTAAGTTTCCGGTTAAAGCATATAATTTCCCCAGCGTGTAATGCGTGGCCGAATTTCGATCTTCAAAATTCAAAGCTTCCTTATACATCGCTATGGCTTTTTTATAATCGCCAAGCCGGTAATAGGCAAATCCGAGTTTGTTATAGATGAAGTCGGTACCTTCGCCTAACGCTATTAACTTCTCATAACGTGGAATTGCCTCCTTATACAGTTTTAAAGATGAATAGGTTTGCGCAAGGATAGAAAGCAATGAGGCACTATTAGGATTGGCACGCAAGCCTTGTTTACTGAAATGTTCCGCCATAGTATACTGGCGATTCTTCAATTTATCTTTTGCCAGTTTATACAGTGCTCCCTGATGCGTAGTATCAAGGCCTAAGGTAAACAAGAAATACTCCATAGCAGTACTGTCTTTTAATTTCTCCTTAATTAACCCCTGCTGATATTTAAAATTGGCATTTTGAGGATATTTTTTGCTCAGCTTGTTAAAAAGACTGTCGGCTGGATGTAGTTTTCCAGTTTTCACTAATAATTTGCCATAATCTACCGCGGTTAAAACCCGGTTTGGATTTTTGCGTAAAACCTTTTTGTAATTCTCCAGGGCAATCTCAGGTTGCCGGTTGGCCGCATAGTTTTTAGCCAATTTTAAGTAAGTTTTCTCTGTTTGAGGATCTATTTCCTGAAGCTTATTTATAGCCTCAGCATATTCCCCTACGGCATACAAACTATCGGAAACCGCCAAAGCCGAAGTTTGAGCTTCGGCTTTAAAGGCTAACATTAATAAAATGATTATACTTATTTTATTCACCACCATCTACTTGAAAAACTATAGGAAGCGAATACATCACACTAATATTTTCTCCTTTTTGCTTCCCCGGCTGCATCTGTGGAAGTTTAGAAATCACTCTTATAGCCTCTTCTTCTAAAATAGGGTGCGGCGCTCGTGCTTTTACATCTACTATTTTTCCGGTTTCATCTATCCTAAATTGCACAATTATACGATTTACCCCAGTTAGACCACTTTTCTCTGCAATGGAGGTATCAAAGTTTTTATTTACGAATTGTGAAATCTTATTACTAGTACATTTTTTTCTTTCTTCATTAGAGGATAGACCTTCACAACCTTTAAAAACCGGAACATCTTCAATCACTCCAAAAGGAACTGAGTTCGAATTATCAGTGGAAGACTTTTCAAAAGAGGGTGGCGATGGTGGCATTGGAGGTTTTTCAGTATCCATCACTACTTTCATTATTTCAAATAATTCCTCCTTCTCTTCAAGCGATAGTTCTTTACCTTCCTGAACCGCCAATTTAATCTCGGTTAACTGTTGGTAGATTGGTTCTTCTTTTTCATTTATCTCTCTATTTTCAGAACAAGACACATAGGTGAGCATCATAAAAAGTAAAGGCAATACAAATAAGTACTTGTATTTCGCAATTGTTTTTGATCTTGATTTTTGTAACATACTAATTCGTTTTTTGATTAATGAATGGTTAAAAAATTGATTGATGAATGAAATATTCTGCGTGTTAAACGCGGTGTTGAGCAACTGTTCATAATAGCTGCGTTTGGTTGTGGTTTTTACCACATTTGCATCGGCGATGAACTCGTGCAATACGGCAATTCTACTCTGGTAGATGTATACCAAAGGATTAAACCAAAATATGATCTTTAAAGCTTCAAAAAATATCAGGTCCAGGCTATGTCTTTGTTTTACGTGAACCAACTCATGAGATAAAATTTGTTGCTTTTCAGCTTCAGATAATTTATCGCCTAAAAACACGGTTTTATAAAAGGTGCAGGCAATTTTAGAGTTGGGAACTTCAATAATTCGCAGCTCCTTATCTTCTGAAATTCTTCTGAAACGAAACAAATGATTGAGATCCCGGTATTTCTTTATCAAAAGCATTAAACTCAGCACCGCTCCCGCAACATAAGTAACCAACCACCAGTTTATTTGCAAGCCCTGTTGAACGGCTAACTTTACCGCCGGTAACTCCTGACTAGCTTCTGGTTGGCCACCAATATAAACTTCGGGAAGCAAAACCTGAAGGCCAGCGATAGATTCTGCCGGGACCAGTGTGGCCAGGCTTTCAAACTTCAATACTGGCAGTAAAAGGGAAACTAAAGGTGTTACCAGTAAGTACAGCCTGTTTATTGTAAAAAAGGTTTCCTTTTTTAGCATCAGCTCGTACAGCAGTAAAAAACCAAGTTGAAAAACGATTACCTGAATTATATACTCAAACATTATTGTTCTTTTTTATTGATTTCTTTTAAAATGGCCTCCAGATCTTTGGTGTCCATATCGTTTTTCTTCATAAAAAACGAAACCATACTTTTAAAGGAACCATTAAAATAATTGTTCATCAACTTATTGATGCTTTGGTTGCTATAGGTTTCACGAGCCAAAAGCGGAAAATATAAATAGCCTTTTCCCTTTTTTTCGTGATCTACAAAACCTTTATCTTCCAGTATTCTAACAATGGTAGAAACCGTATTGTACGCCGGTTTGGGTGTTGGCATTTCCTCGATAATCGAAGCTACATTAGCCTTCTCCAGTTTCCAGAGAATTTGCATAATCTCTTCTTCGGCTTTGGTTAGTTGTTTCATAATCTTTTTATGTCATTTCCATCCCTTAGAAATCGGGATAAACTCTGGCGGAAATCTCTTATTATTTTTTGAATATTAAACTTCTAAATAGTCAAGCTGAGTTAATTTCAGACTTTATTCCGGAATAACTTCGGAATTCTAAGTCGATTTGAAATTAGGTCCTGAAACAAGTTCAGGATGACGTTATATCTAAAATCAGATCCTGACTTCTCGACTCCGCTCGAAGTGACAAACCCGGAAAATTCAAATTCGATACTGCTAATATAAACTAAGATTTTAGTTTAACCTAATTTTTTAGTTGAAAAATTATTTGAAATTCATCTATATTTGAAAATCTACTTATAAAAACACTATGGATTTACTATTAATAGTTATTGGTGCGGTTTTGATGATATTGGGAATTCTGGGAAGCTTTTTTCCGGTATTGCCCGGGGTACCGCTTAGTTGGCTGGGATTATTACTACTCTATTTATCGCCTTCAATACCCATAAATTACTGGGTTTTGGGCATAGCATTTTTTCTGGCCGCTATAATTTATGCCTTACAACTTGTTATTCCGGCTATGGGAACTAAAAGGTATGGTGGCAGTAAAGCTGGTATGTGGGGTGCTACTATAGGGCTGGTTGTAGGAATTTTAACCCCCATCCCCTTAGGAATACTAATTGGAGCTTTTGTAGGGGCCTTTATTGGGGAAATCGTCAATAAATCTGACTCTAAATCGGCTTTGCGAGCGGCCTATGGGTCTTTTATTGGCTTACTGGCATCTACCTTTATGGAATTGATAGTGGCAGTAGGCTTCTTCCTTTTCTTTAGTTATAAAGTTTGGGGCTTTAGGGATTTACTATTTTAAAAAAAAGAGACTGTTTAAAAATGATTAAACTTCAACTTGGGGATATTGAAATTTACCCAAAAGAATGATTCTATTTCTAATTTTCAAACAGTCTCTGCAAACATCCTAGTGAGCTACAAAAACAGCTTTACGTTTTTTAACTTGCTGTTCCAGTTCGAAGATGGTCTTTTTGATGGCTAATTCAAAACTTTCTTCTGTAGAGGAAGCAAAAATTCTTGGTCCCGGAGCACTTAGCTCTATTTCACAAATTTTTGACTTTCCCTTAGGATCATTTTCTTCTTTAAAATAAACTTCGGCCCTAATAAGCCATTCATATTTTTCTGATAATTTGTTGAGGTGTTCTGATACTAATTCGGTTAAACTTGGTTTTCCTTTTGTTTTTATAAATTGAATGTTGATGAGCATAGTAGTAGTTTTAAGTTTAGACAAAGGTATATTCAAGGCTGTTTTTAAAATATGACAACGGTCACGTTGCCTCGTTTAATTTTGCCGCGTTTCAGGAAATATCGGGTAGCTTATCGGTGTCTTTTATATATTCGGTTATTTTAAAAAGTTCAAGCCTATTTAACCTAAAAGCTTTTACAAAAGCAGCAATCTCATCTTCCAAATGTTCGTGTTCCAATCTAAAAATTCGGCTATCTTCCATCTTTTCAAGGATCATTTTCCCTATTTGCTGCGTATGCTTTTCGGTTTTATCCAATAAATCATCACAACGCTCTCTAAGTCTCAGCAATTCATTCTTCATTCGTGAAGCTATCCTATAATTCTCATCTTTATCTATCCAAATAAAATAGCTATCTAAAAGTTTATGTAGAAAACTGAGGTCATCTTTAAAAAAATGAAGATCTGAATTCCAGTGTTTTGTAAGTGCGTAAAGTTGTTCCATATTGGCTTCAGCGATAAAATCTCCCTTAGGCCGTTTTCTTATATTATCCATAACTTTAAATATTTATGTAGTATGAAAATTAGCATAAAACCGACTTATAAAAAATGATTTCTCTCAGTCTCCAACAAGTTTAGTTAGCTAATTTTAAATGCTTAAAAATTTGGGATAACAGCAGGGAGGCAGTACCAAAAACCACAACCACCAAAAGATGATTAGCAGTAAGCGGCACCAGCGATAATGCCCGGGCCATTATTGGAATTTGATATACCACAAGCATCACTAAAACAGAAAAAAACAAGGCAGCCCAAACCCATTTATTTTTTGTCACCTCGTTTTTTAAAAAAGAAACATTTCTGGCAGGAAGGTTAAACACATTAAGCAATTGACCTAATATTAGTGTATAGAAAGCAATATTATTTACCTGGTTTGAGTTTAAGCCCATTTTAAAATGGGTATATAAAACCACTCCAATTACCGCTGCAGTTATACTTAAGCCATATAACACGGTAGCGAACCAAAGTTTTTTTGTTAAAATAGGTTCCTGAGGATCACGTGGGGGAGCTTTCATAATATTTGGATCTCCTTTTCCCACGCCAAGGGCGAGGGCAGGGAAAACATCGGTAATAAGATTTAAAAATAGAATTTGAAGCGGCAGTAAAGGCATAGGCAGGTTACTTAAAGAAGCCAGTGCCACCGCAATGATCTCGGCCAGGTTACAGGAAAGTAAAAAAACAACAAATTGCCTAATATTTTCAAAAATGGTACGGCCCTGTCTAATGGCCAGTTCGGTAGAAGTAAACTTATCGTCCATTAGAATTACATCGGCCACTTCTTTGGCGGCTTCAGTGCCCCTAATCCCCATAGCAATGCCTATATCGGCTTTCTTTAGTGCCGGGGCATCATTAACTCCATCGCCAAGCATTCCTACAATAGCTTTTTTCTTCTGGTAAAATTCTACCAAATCCAGTTTTTGTCCCGGAACCATTCTGGCAAAGATTGCTGCCTCCATTATTTTCTTTTGCTTAACCTCAGGTAAAGTTTCTATTTCCTCCAGTTCAGCGCCTTTAACCACCATACTATCTGAAGCATTGGTTGGGATAAGTCCAACTTCCTCTCCTATTTTTCTTGCGGTATCGGGATGGTCTCCGGTAACCATAACCACCCGTATCCCTGCATTTTTATAGGTTTCTATTGCTTGCTTAATATCTTTTCTTGGCGGATCTAAAAAACCCAGAATTCCAACAAATGTGAGATTGTCTATTAGGTTTTCCCTGCCCGGATTTTCTTTACTTTCTTTGTAGGCGAAAGCCAAAACCCGCATACCTTCAGCAGCGATTAATTCGGCCTGTTTTTCCCATTTTTCTTTATCCTGAAATTCTTTTGATCCTTCTTTAGTTAAAATTAAATCGCAAGATTCTAACAAAGCTTCGAGGGCGCCTTTTACACATACCAGGAAATCATCTTCAACGCGATTAACCGTAGCCATCTTTTTGATTTCAGCATCAAAAGGAACTTCCTGAGTTCTGGGGTATTTTTGCTGAATTTCTTTACAATTAAAACCCATATCTGCAGCGAATTCTACCAGGGCGATCTCTACGGCGTCCCCGGCCATTTCGCCATTTTTCATTTTTGAATTGTTGCAGAGACACCCAATATCTATCAACCTTTCAAAAGCAATGTCTTTTTTGAATTTTTTGGCTTCGGTAGCAGGAAATTCTGAAGAAGGAAGCATCACATAATGTACACTCATTTTGTTTTCGGTAAGGGTGCCTGTCTTATCGGTACAAATAATACCGGTTTCGCCTAAAGTTTGAACGGCTTCCAGTTTTTTTATCACCACATTTCTTTTGGAAAGCCTAAGCATTCCCCTGGCAAGGGCAATAGTTGCCACTATGGGCAAGCCTTCGGGAATAGCGGCTACCGCAAGGGCTATTCCGGTTTCGATCATTAACAATAAGTCTTTTCCCTGAAAATAACCGGTAACTATAATAAGCAAGGCCAAGAATAAAGTAAGCCATATAAGCCACCGACTTAATCTTTTTAGTTTCTTCTCTAAAGGAGTACTTTCTTTTTTAGCGTTTTCTGTAAGCTCGCTAATGCGTCCAATTTCTGTATTAATTCCGGTGGCCACCACTACGGCCTTTGCTTTTCCCCTAACCGCAATAGTACCTTTATAAAGCATATTTTTACGCTCGGCCAAAGGAAAATTAGCAGAAAGGCTTTCTGTACTTTTTTCTATCTGATTACTCTCACCTGTAAGAATTGCTTCTTTCACGGCAAAACTATCGGTTTCTAACATACGGCAATCGGCAGGAATCACATCGCCGCTTTCCAAAAGCACAATATCTCCGGGCACCAATCCCACTGCCTTTATTTGCTTTTCTTTTCCATCACGCCAAACCCTGGCCCGGGTTTCTACCATTTTTTGCAGTGCCTCTACCGAGCGAAGCGCCTGCCATTCCATAAAAAATCCTATTAAGGTGGTGATAAGAATAACAATTAAAACAGCAGTACCTTCTATGTATTCACCAAAGAGATAAGCCAATAGCATGGCAGCAGCCAGGATATAAATAATGGGATCAAGAAATTGCTCTAAAAAAATGAGGAAGATGTTTTTAGACTTTTCCTTTTTTAAGCGGTTATAGCCATTTTCTTCCAATCTAGATATAACCTCGGGATAGGCTAAGCCCTTAGTGGGATCTACATCCAAATCTGCTAAAACTTTTTCAATAGAGAGCCTATGCACATCCTTAATCATTCTATGATGTTTTAACGTACAGCTTCTGCCTTATTAATATTTTCTATTCCTTTTAGCAGGGCATCAGGATTAAACGAGATACTGTTAATCCCTTCTTTTACCAAAAAGGAAGCAAATTCAGGAATATCACTGGGTGCCTGGCCACAGAGGCCTATTTTTCTCCCTGCTTTTCCGGCTTTATGTATCGCGGTGGCAATCATTTCTTTCGCTGCCGGATTATTTTCATCGAAAACAGGCGTCATAAGCTCTGAATCCCTATCTACGCCGAGTGTAAGCTGGGTAAGATCGTTAGAACCTATAGAGAATCCATCGAAGTACGCTGCAAACTCTTCCAGCAGAATCACATTTGAAGGAATTTCAACCATCATATAAAGCTCAAGTGAATTCTTTCCACGCTCAAGGCCAAATTCTTTTAAAGTATCAATTAGGCTTTTTGCTTCTTTTATAGTTCTGCAAAATGGAATCATCACTTTTAGATTAACAAATCCCATTTCTTCCCTAAGCTTTTTTATGGCTTTACACTCCAGCCTAAAAGCATCTTTATAATTAGGGTGCGAATAGCGGGCAGCACCTCTAAAACCCAGCATAGGATTTTCTTCTAAAGGCTCAAATTGCCTACCTCCTATTAAGTTGGCATATTCATTACTTTTAAAATCGCTAAGCCTAACAATAACTTCTTTCGGATAAAATGCAGCCGCCATTACGGCTATTCCCCGGGATAATTCTTCTACAAAAAAGTCTGTTTTATCTTTATACTGCCAGGTAAGCTCATCAATAGTCTTTTTTGCGGCCTTCTCTTTTACCTCATCATATTTTACCAGGGCCATGGGGTGAATCTTAATTTTATGGGTAATTATAAATTCCATTCGCAATAAACCAACACCCGTATTGGGATAAAAAGAGAGTTGAAAAGCCCTGTCTGGATCTGATAATATAAACTTAACTTCAGTGTTAGGAAGCTTAATTTTTCCGAAATCAATTTTCTTAGTTTCAAACTGCAGGGCATCTTTATACACAAAGCCGGTTTTACCCTCACAGGAAACGGTAATCATTTCCCCGTCTTTTATTTTTGTAGTAGCGTTGGTTGTCCCTACAATTGCCGGCACACCAAGTTCACGGGCTACAATGGCGGCATGGCTGGTTCTGCCGCCCCTATCGGTTACCACCGCAGTTGCCAGTTTTAATAAAGGATCCCAATCTGGACTGGTGTTGTTGGTTATTAAAATTTCACCGGGGTTTAGTTTATAACCTTCATCGGGTGACTTTAAAAACCGGGCTACCCCGCAAGCAATACTGGAGCCAATGGCACTACCACTGGTTAAAATTTCGCCTTTTTCTTTTAAGTGATATTCTATATAAAAACGTTTGTCTTCAGCCTGGTGCACGGTTTCTGGCCGGGCCTGAGTAATAAAGAGCTGGTTAGAGCCCCCATCTTTTGCCCACTCTACATCCATAGGCCTGTTATAATGCTTTTCTATTAATAAGATCCACCGGGAAAGTTTTATAATCTCCTTATCATCTAGCACAAAACTATCTTGTTTTGCCAGCGGTGTTTCAATATTTACGGTAGAAGAGTGACCACTGGACTCGGCGTAGACCATAGAAAGTTCTTTGCGACCAAGTTTTTTCTGAATAATGGGATTTTCGGCTTTATCTATGGTGGGTTTAAAAACATCAAATTCATCTGGATTTACCAAACCCTGCACAATATTCTCTCCTAATCCCCATACGCCAGATAGATGAATAATATTTCTAAAACCAGATTCTGGCTCCAAACTAAAGCCAATTCCGGAGCAACCAATATCAGAGCGTACCATTTTTTGCACGCCTACCGAGAGAGCTATTTCGTGATGCAAAAAATCTTGATCTTCCCTATATTTAATAGCCCGGTTCGTATAAAGCGAAGCAAAACAATTTTTAACCGCCTTAAGTAAAACTTCTGTTCCCTGTATATTTAAAAAGCTATCGTGCTGCCCGGCAAAACTAGCATTGGGCAAATCTTCGGCGGTTGCACTACTTCGCACGGCTACCTGAATATCCTCTCCCTTGCCCAAGTCTTTATATGCTGAAATAATTTCTTCGGAAAACTCTTTTGAAAATTCTGCCTCTAAAATCAGCTTTCTGGCTTCAGAACCAATCTCGGAAAGATTCTTATAATTTTCCCTGTTTAGTTGTTTCAACAGGTTTTTTAATTTTCCTTCTATATCATTAGATTTCAAAAAGGTCCAAAAAGCTTCAGAGGTAGTAGCAAAACCATCTGGCACCAACACTCCTTCTGAAGATAACTCATTATACATTTCACCCAAAGAAGCATTTTTACCGCCTACTTCAGCTAGATTTTTTATAGATATTTCCTTAAATTTTTTAATGAACTTCATAAGCCTTTGTTTAGAGTAATACCAGTTGATAGCCCATATTTAGTAGGAAAATCCCCAATAGAAAAAGTAATACATAAATGGTCTGTACAAGCTTAAGATTTAGTACAGATAGTTTACGTGTAGTAGGTTCAGGAAAAACAAAAAGGCCAAGTCCTATAAAAAGTGAAGTCCAGCCAAGCATAGTGATGATAAACTTCCAGTTAAGCTCCCAAACATTATGAAAAAGAATGTTTAACAAGCCTATAATAATAGCAGCAAAAGCGGCTAATATCAAAAACTTTTGATCTTTTAAATCCTCAAAAATTTGTTGTATTCGTCTGGGATTAAAACTGAGCACAAAAAAGAATATAAGGAGGTACCAACCCCAGAACTTAGCGAGAAATAAAGAAGTATCCATCTTTTATAGGCATTGGTTATCCTCTCAAAGTTAACTTCTATAAAACTATTTTAATATGATAAATATCAGTCAATTAACTATAAAACCCAATCATCTATATTGTTAGTTTTTTGTGAAAAAACTTTAGGTTTTAAGGAAGATCAATTAAAAAAGTTATTTTTAAAATTATGAAAGAACACTACTGGATTTTAGCCGGAATTGGTTTTACTACGCTTATTATGGCCTGGCTGCCTTCAATCTCAAAGCGCATAAAAATTAGTGGACCGGTAATATTGCTAATTATTGGTTTTTTACTCTTCGCCTTAGGTTTACCAATTAGCTGGCCAGATCCTTTATGGGCCGATAAAGGCCTTATGTATTTCTCTGAAATGATTGTGATTATTTCCCTGATGGGCGCCGGCTTAAAAATTGGAAATAATTACAGTTTTAAAGCCTGGAAAAGACCTTTTTTATTAGTTTTTTTAACGATGCCGCTTTGTATAGTTTCTGCCTATTTCCTGGGGCAAAACTTTTTGTATTTGAGTGTGCCCTCATCTTTATTACTTGCCGCCGTTTTAGCACCCACAGATCCGGTTTTAGCTGCCGAAACCCAACTTGACGATCCTGAGCGGGAAAAAGAGTATAAAGGAAAAATAAGATTTGCGCTCACCGCCGAAGCGGGCTTAAATGATGGGCTGGCTTTTCCCTTTACATATATGGCCGTGTTGGTTGCACAGGCAGGTAGCTGGGCCGCATTCGATTTTACAGGTTGGGTATTAGACAAATTCTTTTTAAAAATTATTATTGGAACCATAGCCGGGTTTGCCATTGGTAAGTCTATAGGTTTTTTACTGGATAGGATTCATAAGTACACCGGGATTAGAACTTTTGACGGCTTTCTGGCACTTTCCCTCACTTTACTTAGCTATGGTGCCACAGAACTTTTACATGGTTACGGATTTTTAGCAATTTTCTTTACCGGTCTAAGTCTTAGACATTACGAAAAAGTTAGTGGCGATTATAAAACAAAAATGCACGATTTTATTCATGAGGTAGAACGCCTACTTCTTGTTGTATGGATTATTCTTTTTGGAGCCTCTATCATGAATGGCATGCTTAGCCTTACTGACTGGAGGGGGATTCTTTTTGCCTTTGCTTTTGTATTAATAATTAGGCCACTTGCCGGTGTTTTAAGTATGATGGGGATTAAAGATAGCTTTAAAAACAAACTTGCTATAAGTTTCCTGGGAATTAAAGGTATAGGCTCGGTTTTTTACCTTTCCTGGGCTTTTGTGGAATTTGATGGTTTTGAGCATAAAGAAGAACTCTATGCCATTACCGCATATATTATTTTAATTTCTGTGGTTTTACACGGACTTACCGCACCTTCAATTATTGCATACTTTAAGCGAAAAACTAAAAAAGGCGAAAACCAGGCAGGTGAAATTTCACAGGAATAACTGAAGCAAATACGGTGTTACCAGTGCCGTGATAATTCCGTTTACGCACATTGCCAGTCCCCCATAGACTCCTGCCAATTTGCTTTCTTCAAAAGCGCGGGCGGTTCCAATACCGTGAGCTGCAATACCAAGGGCTGCGCCAATGGCAATTTTACTTTTAATTCCTAATTTTTTCAGGATAAAAGGGCCAAAAGCATTGCCAAATATTCCCACAGCAATTACTATCCCGGCAGTAATTTCAGGAATTCCACCGGTAAGCTTTGTTATTTCAATAGCTATAGGTGTGGTAACCGATTTAGCTGCGAGCGATTCAACAATAAAATCGGGAACTTTTAAAAGCAAGAGAAAAACAATTACGGTTAAGACTCCGCTTATTCCACCAATAAGTACAGAAAATAAAAAAATCTTTAAGTTTTGCTTTACGGCTTCATATTTCTCATAAAAGAAAACCCCTAGTGCCACAACCGAAGGTCCCAGAAAAAAACTTATAAATTTTCCACCCCGATTATAATCTTCAAAATCTATTTTAAAAATTAATAAGAATGAAATAATAAATAAAATGGCCAGCAACACCGGATTTAGTAATACATAATTAAACTTTTTACGTATTTCACGGCCACCTGCAAAAGCAATTATACTTATAAAAACTCCAAATACCGGTAATTGAAAGAATTCATGCATTATCGCTCCAGTTTTTCAATAATAATTGCCGAAATATACAGGGTGATCACTGTGCTGGCAATAACTGCTATAGAAATTGGCATCCAATAATCGGCTATAACTTCAAAATAAACCATTAAACCTACTCCATAGGGAATAAAGAATAATACCAGGTATTTTATAAGTTTATCTGAGGCCGGTTTTACATCCTTAAGTTTTACTATTTTAAGCCTTAAAGCGATAAAAATCAAAAACATCCCCAGGATATTTCCGGCAATTGGAATTTTAAAAAAATAGGTGATTAGCTCACCTAAAAGTAAAAATCCAAAGATATAGGCCAGAGCTTTAAGCATAAGTTTTCTTTAATTAATGATACATATCTTCTAAATCTGACCCGTGCAGCTCCACAAAGAAATCGGCGATCAAATCGGTGGTTTTTTCAAAGAAAACCTCTCCCTTCTCAGCCGTAGCAGCTTTGGGGTCTCCTACTCCTGTATCTTTGGTTACGCTAGTCCATTTTCGTTGCGCACTTGCCCAACCTTCTTTTAAAGCACTTATTTTAAAAGTTTTGGCACTTCCGTCTCCGGCTTCTTCCAGCGGTAAAACCAATTCGGGGCGTAAATGCATAACCGCTGCTGTTTCAAGCTCGCCGGCGTGATCCCCTGGTTCATCGAAATATGGTTTAGCATCGGTAACCTGCCACCAATTTACTGAGCAGGTAAAAAGGTTGGGGTATTCCAGGCTCAATTCCCTAATCATTTGCTTAAAGTTATTTCCGCCGTGAGCATTTAAAATAACCAGCTTATCGATATTATGCATTTGCAAAACCTGGGCTACATCTTTTAAAACAGCATATTGGGTACTGGGGTTAAGGTTCATACAAAGCTTTACATCCATTTGACCGGTATTTACCCCAAATGGAATAGTAGGTAAAACCACGACTTTTGCCTGCTGTCCCCAGGCTTTTTCTGCCGCTTTTGTAGCAGCTTCTTCTGCCAAAATATTATCAGTAGCATAAGGTAAGTGATAGTTATGTGCTTCAGTAGCACCCCAGGGCAAAACGGCTACACTAAAATCTTCATCTCTTATCTGCTTCCAGTTTGTTTCGGCCAGAACATAAGGCCTAATTTTTCTTTCCATAAGCTAATTTTGCCTTAAAATTAGCAATTATGCTTTTTCTAGAGCTATTAAACAGGTGGAAATTAAAACTTATCTTTGCTGAAAATGCGATAGATGCTAGATTTTGTAATTGTTGGGGGAGCGCAAGCCGGGCTTTCCATGGCCTATTATCTTAATAAATTGGGCAAAACTTATGTGGTAATTGATAAAGAAGAGGAAGTAGGTGCTTCCTGGTTAAATAGGTGGGACTCTTTAAAGCTATTTACACCTTCAGAATTTAATAATTTACCGGGAATGGATTTCCCTGCAAAAAAAGGATATTACCCCAGCAAGGAAGATGTAGCAACCTATTTTAAAAAATATGTAGCGACATTCAATATTGAAGTTCGTTTAAATACACTGATAAAAAACGTGGTTAAAGAAGATGATTTTTTCATTCTAAAGCATAGTAAAGGCGAATTAAAGTCCCAAAATGTAGTAATCGCTACCGGTCCATTTCATATTCCATACACCCCTTCTTTTTCACAGAAAATATCAGAAGATATTTTTCAAATTCACAGTAACTATTATAAAAATCCCGGGCAATTGCAGGAAGGCCCTGCGATGGTTGTTGGGGCCGGGGATTCAGGATTTCAAATTTTAGATGAAATTTCTCAAACTAACCGAACTACCTACTTTTCCGGCGCTACCAATGTGCGGGTACTTCCACAGGAAATTTTGGGAAAAACCTTATGGTGGTGGTTTACTAAGATAGGTTTTCTAAGTTTTAGTCGAAAAACCTGGCTTGGAAAAAAGCTTAGTCGGTCTAAACAACCTATTATTGGTACAGACGTTAAAGGCATTTTAAAAAGAGACAATGTACTACCTGTTGGGAAAACTACAAATGCCAAAGAGCAAATTATATTTACCGAAAATCAAAAAATTGAGGAATTAAAAAATATTGTTTGGGCTACAGGTTACAGGCCAAATTTTGGTTGGATAGAAGGTTTAGAACTTACAAAAGATGGTTATCCTAAACACCATAGAGGTGTTAGCAATATTGACGGACTATATTTTATAGGCCTTCCCTGGTTACATACAAGAGGCTCGGCAACTTTAGGCGGAATTAAAAAAGATGCTCAATATCTTGCCAATTATATTAAAGCCGAAGAAAAAACCCTTTTATAACAAAGAGGTTGTCTGAAAAGTTATTAAAATCGTCATCCTGAATTTATTTCAGCATCTAAAATATTGATAATCAAAACATCTTAGAAGCTGAAACGAGTTCAGCTTGACGAAGCTAGACATTTCAGACAACCTCTTCTTCTGCTTTTCCATTTCTTAATTTGTCGCTCTCTGCGAACTGCTCCTGTTCTGGTTTCGAATGTTTCAGAATAAACTAGTAACCAATCTTTAGCCTTCGATGTAAAACCTTTATTGCTCTGCAAATGTTTCTTCAGCCTGTTATCAATGCTTTGGGTGGAACTAATATAATATCCATTAAGTGATTCAGAAAAAAGTATATAAATGTAAAATTTCGACATAAAAAATCCCTAAAGTAGGTAAACTTTGGGATTTGGGAATAAAAGTGGGCGCGAAGGGATTCGAACCCCTGACCCCTTGGGTGTAAACCAAGTGCTCTGAACCAACTGAGCTACGCGCCCTAAAATTTTCAATAAAATTAGCTTTCTTTAAAAAACTAAAAATTTCACTAAGCTAAAAAAAGACTTCATTTTTTAGAAGCCTTTTATATTCTGTGGGCGCGAAGGGATTCGAACCCCTGACCCCTTGGGTGTAAACCAAGTGCTCTGAACCAACTGAGCTACGCGCCCTATTCTTGAATGCGGATGCAAATATAGACTAGTTTTTAATCTACACCAAGAAAAATTTCAAAAAAATTAAATTATTTCGGCAACACTAAACGTGCTTCCACCTATAAACACCAAATCCTGATCCAGGGCAGCATCCAGGGCAGCATCATAGGCTTCTGAAATAGAACCAAATAAACTTCCTTCAAGGCCAAAATCAGCGGCTTTTTGTTGCAAAATCTCAGCATCTAATCCACGGGGAACTGCCGGTTTAGAAAAATAGTAAAGTGCGGCTTTCGGAAACAATGGCAGGATTTTTTCTAAATCTTTATCATTCACCACTCCTAAAACAATATGTAGATGTTGAAATTTCTCATTCTTAAGCTGCTTAAAAACCAAACTAAGGCCTTCTGCATTATGAGCCGTATCACAAATCACCCTTGGCTTTTCCCGTAAAATATCCCAGCGTCCCTGAAGCGATGTATGCAACTTTACACTATTAAGTCCGTTTTTAAGACATTCTTCCGGGATTTCCCAGCCCTTTTCCCTTAAAGCTTTTATAGCGGCAACTGCCGTCTTCATATTTTTGTTCTGATACCCTCCCTTAAGATCTGTATCATAATTTTCCAGTTTTAGATCTTGGGCAAAATATATTTCTGACTTATGTTTTAGTGCCTCTTCTTTAAAAACCCTGGTAGTTTCTTTTTGGGTTTCTCCAATAATTACGGGTACATTATCTTTTATTATCCCGGCTTTTTCACTAGCTATTTCTGGAATAGTATCTCCTAGAAAAGCGGTATGGTCTAAGCCTATATTGGTAATTACCGACACCTCTGGCGTAATAATATTGGTAGAATCGAGCCTACCACCCAAGCCTACTTCAATTATAGCAATATCTACTTTCGTCTTCGAAAAATAATCGAAGGCCATTCCTACGGTCATTTCGAAGAAAGAAAGATTATTTTCAGTCAAAAAATCCCTATGCTCCTCAATAAATCCAACTACATTTTTCTTTGGAATAAATTTTCCGTTCACTTTAATTCGTTCCCGAAAATCTTTTAGATGCGGAGAAGTATATAAACCTACTTTATAACCGGCTTCTTGTAAAATAGAGGCCAACATATGGCTTGTAGAACCTTTACCGTTGGTACCGGCAATATGAACCGATTTAAAATTCTTATGCGGATTCCCCAGATATTCATCTAGTTTAATGGTACGGGAAAGATCTTTTTTAAAAGCCTGCGCTCCTACTCGTTGAAACATAGGCAACTGTTGAAACATCCATTCAACAGTTTTTGTATATGCATCCACTTATTCAGAAAGTTTAAAGTTATAAATAATAGTCCCTACCTGGCGAGAGGGTGCGTTACTATCGCTATTAAAACGCGTGGCCATCGCAGCCCTTCTTGCGGGATCGGTTAAACAAGACGCACTGTTGGTAGTTCCCTTTACACCGGGCGTAGCATTAATTACCTGTCCATTCTGGTTAACTTCTATACGAACCACCACAATTCCGGACTCGTTACAATCCTGAACAAATTTTTCTTTATTCAAGGCCCTTCTACCTCCCAAACGGTAGTTTCCATCTCCATCCAGGCCAGAGCCGCTTCCATAATAAGAACTAGCGTTAGGGTCTCCATTAGGGTCTCCCTTATCACCAGCCTGACTATCGTTTCCTTCCCCTCCACTTTCGGTGCCTGATCTTTCCGGACCATTTAAAATACTACTCATGGCATCGGTAGTGGATTTATCGGGTTTGGGTTCAGGCTTTTTGGCCGGTGGTTCTTCTTTGGGTTTTTCGGGTTCCTTTTTTTCTACCGGTTTTGGCTCTTTCTTTTCTTCAATAACCGGTGCCTCTTCTGTTTGTTGGGTTACCACTTCCTCTTCAATAACCGGCTCAGGTTGGGTTTGCGTTTCGGGAACTGTAGTTTGCTGAGGTGCCGATTTTACCGGCTCGGTAGGCTGCTCATTTCCAGAGCCAACTTCTGATGTCCCAAAATTGATGGCAATACCGCTCTCTGGCGGCGGGTCTAAATATTTAAATCCTAACAGAAATAACAATGCAATTAGCAACACGTGTAAGATAACCGTGATGGTAAAAGATTTTTTTTCGTGTTTGGTATCTAACATAATTAGGCTTATTCGGGTTTAACCGCTAAAACGATTTTATAACTATTTCTATTTGCAATATCCATCACATTCACTGCCTTTTCTATAGGCACTCCTTCTTCTGCCCTTAAGATAATAGTGGGTTTCTCTTCACCAGACAGCTTTGTTTTTAGCGTACTTTCTAAAGAAGACTGCGTTACACGTTGGTCGTCTACATAAAACTGCAGATCTTTTGTAATACTAACCGATACATTTTGAACGCTGGTAGTTTTTCCTTTTGCCTTTGGAAGTATAAGATCTAAAGCTTCTGGAGTAATTACCGGCGAGGTGAGCATAAAAAAGATCAATAACAGGAATACAATATCTGTCATTGAGCTCATACTGAACTCGGGGCTTACTTTATTTCTTCCTCTTAAATTCATATTAAGCGGGCTCGTTTAACAGGTCAAGGAAATCTACCGCAGTAGCTTCCATTTGATGTACTACTTTATCGGTTTTTACTACTAAGTGATTATATCCAATATAAGCAATAATACCAACAATAAGTCCGGCAACAGTGGTGGTCATCGCGGTATAAATACCTTCTGCAAGTGCCCCCATTTGAGCTTGCCCACTACTGGTTGCCAATTCATGGAAAGCAATTACCATACCTATTACCGTACCCAGGAAACCAATCATGGGTGCAGCACCTGCAATAGTTGCCAAAATGCTCACGTTTTTTTCTAACTTATAAACTTCTAAGCGACCCGCATTTTCTATAGCAGTATTAATATCTTCTAAAGGACTTCCAATTCGGGAAATTCCTTTTTCAGTTAATCTGGCTACAGGAGAATCACTTTGTGCACATCGCATTTTAGCCGATTCTATATTTCCGTTTAATACATTGTCTTTAATTTGAAGCATAAAGTTTTTATCTACCTGGCTGGCCGATTTTATTGCGAAAAGCCTTTCAAAATAAATATAAACTGCCGCAAACAACAGAATAAAAAGTATAATAATGATAATTTGGCCTCCAAGGCCTCCACTAAGCATTAAATCGAATAAAGACAGGGTTTTTTCTTCTACTACCGGCTCTGCCTCCTGGGCGGCTTCGGCAACGCCGTCCTGCTGAAAAAAGTATAGCATAGGTTTCTATTGGGTTTTTTAATGTAACGTGATAAACCAGATTTAATTGTGAACCAAATTTAGTAAAATAATTAGCAGGGCAAACTGGTTTATCTTAATTGGGAATTTTTTATTTTTTCCAGGAACGAAATTCATTAAAGTTTACTCATAAAAAAATCCCGCTCGAAAGCGGGATTTTCAGAAATAATCTCAATCAACTAAAATTACAAGATTAATCAAAAATTTATACCAATTGCTTCAGCGCTACTTCAAAAGCTGTTTTGCTGATATTGGTTTTTCCACTATTATTATCGTAAGTATTTTGAATAGCATTTTTAATGGTCATAGAAGTGTCATTAAAAATAGACTCATCGGTCATTTGTACTCTTCTTTCCATAAAATAAGCAAAAACTCTCGCCATCCCGCAGTTTGCAATAAAATCTGGAATAAGGCTAACTTTTTCATCAGTAGATTCCATAATAGAGCCAAAGAAAATTTCCTTATCGGCAAAAGGCACATTAGCACCACTGGTAACCACCTCCAGTTTTCTCTCTATCAAACTGTTAATTTGCTCTTGGGTGATTAAGCGAGAAGCCGCACAGGGCGCGAAGATTTCGGCATCTAGTTTCCAAATTTTTTCATTTATTTCTTCAAAAGGAATTAGCTTGTCGTGTTTAAGGGTATTCCCTTCTTTATTAAGAAAAAGCTCCTTAATTTCTTCAAAAGTAAATCCGTTTTCATTGATTAAACCGCCAACGCGATCTATTATCCCTACTATTTTAACGCCCATTTGAGCAAGATAATAGGCTGCGGCAGACCCAACATTTCCAAAGCCTTGAACTACCGCCCTTTTCTGCGTCAAATCTCCCCCATAAATTTCATAATAATGTTTTACAGATTCTGCTACTCCATATCCGGTGATCATATCGGCAACGGTGTACTTACGACTTACATCAGGGGAAAAGTGATTGTTTTCCAACACTTTAATTACCCCCTGGCGCAACTGGCCAATTCTATTAATTTTATCGGCCTCACTAGGTTTAAAGTGCCCGTTAAAAACACCTTCTTGTGGATGCCATACTCCGCAATCTTCGGTAATAGGAATTACTTCATTAATTTCATCTACATTTAAATCGCCTCCCGTACCGTAATAACTCTTCAACAAAGGGGAGACTGCTTTATACCAGCGTTCCAGAACACCTTTTTTACGCGGATCTTTAGGATCGAAATTTATACCAGATTTAGCCCCTCCTATTGGAGGACCTGAAACGGTAAATTTAACCTCCATTGTTTTAGCTAGCGAAAGCACTTCATTTTGGTCCAGCCCTAAACGCATTCTTGTTCCGCCACCTGCTGCACCACCACGCAAAGAATTAATTACCGCCCAACCTTCAGCTTCTGTCTCAGAATCTTTCCAATTAAATACTATTTCCGGCTCTTTATTTTCGTATAGCTTTAATAATTCCTTCATTTACGCTCTAATTTTTCACAAATATATAAACTAAGTGATATATTTTTAAGTTTTCATCAAAAAAATTAAATTTCATATATCACTCCGGAAGAATGATCTTTTTTAGCACCTGTAACCGATTTTAATACATTTACCTGGCCACGAAGTTTTAAAACCCCGAGCAGTCCAAAAATCAAAGCTTCTTTATAATCAATAATTTCTTGCGAAGGGATTGTAAAATGACACTTAGACTCGTCTTTCAATAGACGTAAAAGAAAATTATTAAAGGTTCCTCCCCCGGTCATTAAAACCTTAGAATCAGGCTGATTATCTAAAGTCTTTGCAATTTGTTGGGCTATGTGCAGGGTGTAAGTGTGAAGAATATCAGGTACATTCTCATTATATTTCTCCAAAATTGGAAAAACGGTAGATTTAACCCATTCTATTCCCAAAGACTTGGGAGGCTTCTCTTCATAAAATGAGAGGGCATTTAGTTTCTGAAGCAAGTCTTTATTTAAATTACCGGAAGCGGCCAATTTCCCACCTTCATCAAACTCTTTACCTAATTTTTGGGAATAGAAATTCAACACAGTGTTTACGGCACAAATATCGTAAGCTACTCGTTTGTCTCCTATTTCGGTAGAAATATTCGCAAATCCGCCTAAATTCACACAATACTTATAATCTGAAAAAAGCAATTGATCTCCAATAGGCACAAGGGGTGCTCCCTGCCCTCCAAGTTCTACATCCTGAACTCTAAAATCGCAAATTACAGTTTGTCCCGTGAGATAAGCGATTTCGGGTAAATTCCCTATTTGTAAGGTATAATTATTTTCTGGCTCATGTTTAATAGTATGGCCATGACTACAAATTATATCGACGTCTTTTATTTGATGCGCCTCAATAAAACGTGAAATAATTTCAGCTAAATAACTGGTATATTTTTTATTTAGCCTCTCTAAGCGCTCTTTTGAGAAATCGATAGCTTCTGCTAAGGTTTCCTGCCAATTTAACGGGTAAGGAATAGTTTCAGCTTCTAAAATCTTATAACTCCAGGAGTTTTTATAATCAAAATTAATATACACCAAATCGATGCCATCTAGGGATGTTCCTGACATAACACCAATAACCCTGTAATTTGCTTTTTTCATATTCGTAAAATTTATTAAACTAAATTGAAAATTACACATCAAAACTTTATCTTTGATGACCAAAATTAGATTTTCCTAAATTAAAATAATAATATGGATTTCAAACTTACAGAAGAACATATAATGATTCGTGATGCGGCGCGTGATTTTGCCAGAAACGAATTATTGCCCGGTGTGATTGAAAGAGACGAAAAGCAGGAATTCCCTTCAGAGCAAATAAAAAAAATGGGAGAACTCGGTTTTCTTGGCATGATGGCTTCTCCTGAATTTGGCGGCGGCGGTATGGATACCATTTCCTATATTCTTGCTATGGAAGAAATTTCAAAGATAGACGCCTCTGCATCGGTAGTGATGTCGGTAAACAATTCTTTAGTTTGCTGGGGCATTGACACTTACGGAAGTCAGGAACAAAAGGAAAAATATCTTTCCAAACTTACCACCGGAGAAAAACTTGGTGCATTTTGTCTTTCGGAACCCGAAGCCGGTAGTGATGCCACATCACAACGAACTACGGCAATAGACAAAGGCGACCATTACCTATTAAACGGAACAAAAAACTGGATTACCAACGGAAATTCTGCCGACTACTATATTGTAATTGCACAAACCGATCGTGAGAAAAAACATAAAGGTATCAATGCATTTATTGTAGAAAAAGGAGTTAAAGGCTTTGAAATTGGCCCTAAGGAACAAAAAATGGGAATTCGCGGAAGCGATACACATTCATTAAACTTTAATGATGTGAAAGTCCCTAAAGAAAACAGAATTGGCGAAGATGGTTTCGGATTTAAATTCGCTATGAAAACACTCTCTGGCGGAAGAATTGGTATTGCAGCCCAGGCTTTAGGAATAGCTTCTGGTGCATACGAGCTAGCTTTAGACTATTCTAAACAACGCAAAGCCTTTGGCACTGAGATCTGTAACCACCAGGCCATTGCTTTTAAACTGGCCGATATGTACACTTCTATTGAAGCATCCAGACACCTGGTAATGAAGGCTGCCTGGGAAAAAGACCAGGGGGCAAACTACGATCTTTCTGGCGCTATGGCTAAAGTATACGCTTCAAAAACCGCCATGGATGTTACTACCGAAGCCGTACAGGTTCACGGTGGCAACGGTTATGTTAAAGAATACCACGTAGAGCGTTTAATGCGTGATGCGAAGATTACCCAAATTTATGAGGGAACCTCAGAAATTCAAAAAATTGTAATTTCCAGAGGCATTTTAAGAGACTAAATTTCTTATAAAAATCCACATTCAAAAGCCCGGTTTTTTAAATCGGGCTTTTTTTGTGCTTAAGTTTTAATACTGCCATTTATTATATTTTTAATATGAAAGGGATCTAATTGTAGATTTATCATTTATAACCAAATTATTTGATTTTACTGAATTTCTTCACACTTTAAGCCCAAAAAGCTTCATTTTTTTTACCTAATTAGGTAATTTTGAGACGATAATTTAAGGACGAAAAGAATATGAAATTAAAAAAACAGGGGCTCTATTCACCCGAATTTGAGCATGATAATTGTGGTGCAGGATTTATCTGTAATCTAAAAGGAAAAAGAACAAACGATATAATTCATAAAGCTTTAGACATTCTTATTCGGCTGGAACACAGAGGTGCAGTGAGTGCTGATGGGAAGACAGGTGATGGTGCCGGTATATTAATAGAAATACCCCACGATTATTTCAAAAAAACCTGTGAATTTAAACTTCCAGACTTTAAAGAATACGCGGTAGGAATGGTTTTTCTCCCGCAGTCCAAAAATCAGCGTAAAATTTGTCGCGAAATATTTGAAGAGGAGATACTAAGCCAGGGACTTAATCTTATTGGTTGGCGTGAAGTACCTGTAAATAGATCCTGCCTGGGAAGTATTGCGTCCTTGTCTGAGCCTAATGTTCAGCAAATATTTATAGGAAAAGGAGAAGATGTTTCTGCCGAGAGTTTTAATGCTAAATTATTTGCCGCCAGAAAAATTGCAGAACACAGAATAGAAAATTCAGGACTCTCTGAATCAGAATATTTTTATTTGCCAAGTTTATCAACAAACACCATTATCTATAAAGGTTTGTTGATGCCGCAGGATATTAATGTTTATTACCGCGATCTAAACGAGCCCGAGGTAGTAACCAAGTTAGCCCTGGTGCACCAACGCTTTTCCACCAACACTTTCCCAACCTGGGATCTGGCACAACCTTTCCGCTATATGTGCCATAATGGTGAAATAAATACGCTACGCGGAAACCTTAGTAGAATGAAAGCCCGCGAAGAGCTTTTTGAAAGTGAGAAGTTTGGTGAAGATCTAAAAGAAATTATACCTATTGTTTCTGAAGGAAAATCAGATTCTGCTTCTATGGACACTGTACTGGAATTGTTATTGCAAACGGGACGTTCCCTTCCCGAAGCCATTATGATGATGGTTCCCGAAGCCTGGGAGAAAAATCCTTCTATGCAAGATGAGAAAAAAGCATTTTACGAATACAACTCCTGCATTATGGAACCCTGGGACGGGCCCGCTTCTATTCCTTTTACCGATGGAAATTATATAGGGGCACTTTTAGATAGAAATGGCCTAAGACCATCTCGCTACACCCTAACCAAAGATGGCTATGTAATTATGTCTTCAGAAACCGGGGTGCTGGAAATTCAACCGGAAAATGTAGAACGCCACGGAAGGTTAGAGCCCGGAAGAATGTTTTTGGTAGACATGAACGAGGGTAGAATTGTGGAAGACGAGGAAGTAAAACAGAAAATAATTTCAGAAAGACCTTACCGCAAATGGCTTGATGAAAACCTTCTAAACCTTTCTGAAGTTCCCTACACCGGGAACAAGACCCCTGTTGAAAAAATTGATATCCATAGTCGTCAAAAACTATTCGGATATACCCAGGAAGATATCAAAACCATAATCACCCCTATGGCGACGCAGGGAAAAGAGGCCATTGGCTCTATGGGTGCAGATATTCCGCTAGCGGTACTTTCAGATAAATCGCAATTATTATTCAACTATTTCAAACAATTATTTGCCCAGGTAACCAATCCTCCGTTAGATGGTATTAGGGAAGAAATAGTTACCGACATTAGCCTTTCTATTGGAGAAGATCGCAATTTATTCGATATAATTCCCGAACAGTCCAAAAAACTAAGAATCCAAAATCCCGTTATTTCCAACGAAGATTTAGATAAAATAAAATACATAGAACATCCCGATTTTAAAACGGCTTCTATTTCAATTTTATATGAAGCTGAAAAAGGCCTTAACGGACTTGAAGCAAGGTTAGATGAAATTATTCTTGAAATAAACGATGCGGTAGACGATGGTTGCAATATTATTATCCTAACAGATCGAAATGCCGACCCAAAATTAGCCCCAATTCCATCGCTTTTAGCCTGCTCGTTTGTGCACCATCGTGTGAAGAAATACAATCGTAGATCTTCTTTCGGGATTGTAATAGAATCGGCTGAACCCAGGGAGCCGCATCATTTTGCATTGTTATTTGGTTATGGTGCCAGTGCGATTAACCCTTATATGGTTAACGAAATTATTTACAACCTGGTTGAAGAAAAAGAAATTGAAGTTAATGATCCCGAAGTTGCCGTACAGAATTTTAATGTAGCTATTGGGAAAGGGATTATAAAGATTATGAACAAGATTGGTATTTCTACCCTTCACTCCTACCGTGGGGCTCAAATCTTTGAAATCTTAGGGTTAAACCAAAAATTTGTAGACAAATACTTTACCAACACTCCTACCCGTATTGAAGGTATTGGCTTGTATGAAATAGAAAAGGAAGTTCAAAAACGAGTTGAAAACGCATTTAGCACTCCCAAAACAGACACTAATCTTGATTTAGAAATTGGAGGGGATTATCGTTGGAGAAGAACAGGTGAAAGGCACATGTTTAATCCGGCAAGTGTTGCTAAGCTGCAACAAGCCGTAAGACAAAACAGCACTAAGGCTTACCAGGAATATTCTAAGTTTATAAACGACCAAAGCGAGCGTTTAATGACGCTTCGCGGAATGTTTAAATTTCGCGATTTAAACCCTATTCCTATTGATGAAGTGGAACCCTGGACAGAAATAGTAAAACGCTTTAAAACGGGCGCTATGTCTTTTGGTTCTATAAGTAAGGAAGCCCACGAAAACCTTGCTATTGCCATGAACCGTATGCAGGGAAAAAGCAACTCGGGCGAGGGTGGTGAAGACCCACAACGTTTTCATAAAGATTTGGACGGAAACTGGAGAAACTCTGCCATTAAACAGGTAGCTTCAGGAAGATTTGGGGTTTCTATTAATTACTTAAGCAATGCACAGGAAATTCAAATTAAAATGGCCCAGGGTGCAAAACCCGGGGAAGGTGGACAACTGCCGGGGCCAAAAGTAAATCCTGATATTGCCAAAACCAGAAATTCGACTCCTTATGTAGGACTAATTTCGCCACCACCACACCACGATATTTACTCTATTGAAGATTTGGCGCAATTAATATTCGACCTTAAAAATGCTAACCGCGATGCCAGGATTAATGTAAAATTGGTTTCTAAAGTGGGCGTGGGAACTATTGCTGCCGGGGTAGCAAAAGCCAAGGCCGATGTGGTTTTAATTTCCGGATACGATGGTGGTACAGGGGCCTCCCCCCTAACCTCACTTCGCCACGCAGGTTTACCATGGGAATTGGGAATTGCCGAAGCACAACAAACCCTACTCATCAATAACCTTAGAAATAGAATTGTGGTAGAGTGCGACGGACAGTTAAAAACCGGTAGGGATGTAGCAATTGCAGCTTTACTGGGAGCAGAAGAATTTGGATTTTCTACTGCACCGCTGGTAGCTTCAGGCTGTATTATGATGCGAGCCTGCCATTTAAATACCTGCCCCGTGGGAATTGCTACACAAGACCCTGAACTTCGTAAGAAATTTAAAGGTACTCCTGAAGATGTGATTAACTTTATGTATTTCATCGCACAGGAATTAAGACAAATAATGGCAGATCTTGGCTTTAGAAGTATCAACGAAATGGTTGGACAAAGCCAAAAATTAGATATGGATCGTGCTATAGAACATTATAAAGCTCAGGGACTGGATCTTTCTAATATTCTATACAAACCAAACGTAGATGAGGATATGCCGCTTTATAATACTGAATCCCAGGACCATAATCTTAGCAATGTTTTAGATTTTGAGATTTTAAAACAAGCGCATCCCGCCATCTATAGAAAAGAAAAAATGAGTCTGGATTTCCCTATTAGCAACATAAACCGTACTACAGGGGCTATATTAAGTAATGAAATTTCCAAAATTCACGGAGAAAAAGGTTTACCTAAAGGTACCCTTACTTTAAATTTCACAGGTTCTGGCGGACAAAGTTTTGGGGCTTTTGCCACCAAAGGACTTACCATGAACATTAACGGAAACACTAATGATTACTTAGGAAAAGGTCTTTCCGGAGCTACTTTAAGTGTTCGAAAACCTAAAGAAGCGTCCTTTAAATCTAACGAGAATGTAATTATTGGAAATGTTGCATTATATGGTGCCACCGATGGCGAGGCCTATATCAACGGAATTGGAGGTGAGCGTTTTTGCGTTCGAAACTCTGGTGCCAAAGCAGTGGTTGAAGGTATTGGTGACCACGGTTGTGAGTATATGACCGGTGGAATTGCCGTAATTCTTGGAACAATTGGAAGAAATTTTGCTGCCGGAATGAGCGGAGGAATTGCCTACATCTATAACGCAGATAACAGCCTGGATAATCATAATTTCAATATGGAAATGATTGGTTTAGAAGATCCTTCAGAAGAAAACAAAGAAGAGCTGAAAGAATTAATTGAAAATCATTATCGCTATACCGAAAGTGATGTAGCCAAAGAAATTCTTGAAAACTGGAAGGAGAATTCAGGGAAATTCATAAAAGTAATGCCTACAGAATTCAAAAGGGCTTTACAGAAAATGGAAGAAGATAAAATGAAAAAAGAACAAAAAGAACTTAAAACAGCATAATTATGGGCAAGATAAGAGGTTTTATGGAATACGACCGTAAAGAGGAAGAGACAGTAGCTGTTGAAAAACGAGTTAAAGATTATAAAGAATTTACTAAGGAATTATCGACGGACGAACTTAGCGAGCAAGGTGCGCGATGTATGGATTGCGGAATTCCTTTTTGCCATAGTGGCTGCCCGGTAGGGAATTTAATTCCAGATTTTAATCATGCCGTTTATAAAAACGACTGGAAAAAAGCACTCACTATTTTACACGCAACCAATAACTTCCCTGAATTTACAGGAAGGTTATGCCCGGCACCCTGCGAATCGGCCTGTGTATTAGGGATTACAGATCCGCCGGTTGCAATAGAGCTTATTGAAAAATATATTGTAGAACGCGGTTTTAAAGAAGGATGGATTACCCCACAGCCTCCAAAATCCAGAACCGGAAAAACGGTTGTGGTTGTAGGATCTGGACCTGCCGGACTTGCTGCAGCACAACAACTTAATCGCGCCGGTCACGAAGTAACAGTTTTTGAACGAGACAATAAAGTTGGCGGATTATTACGTTACGGAATTCCCGATTTTAAAATGGAAAAACATGTAATTGACCGTAGGATTAATGTTTTAAAAGGGGAAGGAATTAAATTTGAAACCGGTGTAAATGTTGGTGAAAATTATGAAACTGAAAAGCTTAAGGAATTTGACGCCGTTGTACTTTGCGGGGGTGCTACCAAACGTAGAAATCTTCCTATTGAAGGAGCCGAAGGCACAGGTATTATGCAGGCTATGGATTTCCTAAAAAATAACAACGAAGTTGTAGATGGTATAAAAGATCTAACAGCTGAATATTCGGCTGAAGGGAAACATGTAATTGTAATTGGTGGTGGTGACACCGGTTCTGACTGTGTTGGAACTTCTAACCGTCACGGAGCAAAATCGGTTACCAATTTTGAAATTATGCCAATGCCGGGAGAGCATAGAAACAAAGAAAACCCATGGCCATATTGGCCTTTCACCCTAAAAACCACTTCCTCTCACGAAGAAGGTGTAGAGCGTAATTGGAGCATTAACACCAAAGAATTTATTAGAGATAAAGATGGTAATTTAAAAGCTTTAAAAACGGTTAATATAGAATGGGTAAAAGGTGAAAATGGCAGGCCACAACTTAAAGAAGTGGAAGGTTCTGAAAAAGAGTGGCCTTGCGAACTGGTTCTTTTAGCTTTAGGTTTTACCGGCCCCGAAAAAACATTAAGCGAGCAGCTAGGCCTTGAACTGGATAGCAGAACAAATATTAAAGGTGATAAAGGATACCAAACCAACGTACCAAATATTTTTACTGCCGGAGATATGCGCCGCGGACAATCTTTAATTGTTTGGGCAATTTCTGAAGGTCGTGAAGCCGCTTATCACGTAGATAAGTATTTAATGGGAAAATCTATTTTACCAAGAAAAGGAGAAGGCGATCTTCCCGCTGCTTAATTTGATTTTTTAATAAATTATTGTTTAAAAAGACTGTTTTAAAGTTTTCTAAAATCTTCATCCTGAACTTGTTTCAGGATTTATGGACTTAGTAATTTTATCTCGTTAGAAGCTGAAACAAGTTCAGCTTGACGAAATATTGCTTTCAAACAGTCTTTTATCTTTTCAAAGTAAAATTTGCCCCAAATGTATCACGGGTACCATCCTGCATTTTAAACTCTACCTTAAACCAATAATCGTCTGCCGGCAAAGGCCTGGCGTTTAAAGTGCCGTCCCATCCCTGGCCACCGGGAACCAATTCTTTGATTAGTTTTCCATAACGATCAAAAATATAAAGTTTTAAGATTGTTATTTGCTCGGTTTTAGGAATATTCCAGGTATCGTTATAGCCATCGGCATTGGGGGTAAAAAACCTGGGATAGCCTACCAGGAAAAAATTTTGAGAAGTTGTAATTCCACAGCCATTGACCTCGCGAGCGCTAATTTGATGATAACCGGGAGTTAAATTTCTAAAAACCGGGTTTTCCCGCCAGGCTCCTTCATCTAAACGGTATTCATATAAGGTTTCTTCACCGGGGCCGGGTGTAACTTCTGCAGAAACGGCATAACCTCCTGTAAAATCGGTTCCTTTAATTTCAACCAAAACATTTTCGGGCCTGGAATAAACAGTAATAGCGGTTTGAAAGCTTGCTTTGCAACCCGATTTAGAATTTGTAACAATAAGCTCTATAGATTTTGCTTCGGGAACTTCAGTTAGCTCGAGCACCGCATTAGTACTAAGCAAACTACCTTCTTCAAACCATTGATAGGTATAATTACCTCCTAAATCTTTCCCTATTTTAGTTTGTCCGGTAATATCTCCATTAATATCTATGCAAACTATAGTTTCTTCCGGAAGGTAAGCTTCAGGCAAAAGTTCTATCTCTGCATTAAATGAAACAACTTCTGAACGGCAGCCACTATCTACTCCTTCTACCTGAGCAAAAAATTTAGTGTTGGCATCCAACGGAAATGCTTTGGTATTTTCAATAGGATTTTCAGCTTCAAGCTCCGCTAAAGAGGTATAAAAGTTCACACTATAATTTTCCTCAGAAGTATTCCCGGCCAATATTTCTTTTGAAGCCAATGTAAGATCTATGGTAGTTTGGTTAGGGTCACATATAAATAAATCTGTTGGAGTATTTGCAATAGGTTCTGGTTTAAATTCTACCGTCACAAAATCTTCGGTAATATTTGCTAAGTTATCGGTAGCAATTAATTTATACTCCCCATCTTCATCTACCTCTAAATATGCTTCATTTTCTCCCTCTAAAACTTCAAATTTACCTTCAACTTTTTTAAACCATTTATAGCTTTCGGCAAACAGTATAGTACCATCAAGAATTATGGTTTCGCCCTGGCAGGCAAAAACTTCATCCTCAAGGCCGTTTGTGAAACAATCTGTTGCGCCGGCTCCGGTATCATTTAGATTTTCCTGTTCCAATTTAATATACCCGGGATCTCCCCTAAAATTTGTAATAATTATCACGTAGATTTCTCCAACTTCAGCATCTTCTAATGATAAAGTTTCAACAGCCTTATTGGAATAAGAACTACTTACCAAATTTTCCTCACTAAGCATCTCATAATCACAAATGGCATCACCTTGCTTAAAGGGTCCCCAAACTGCATAATCTACATCGAGTGCAATTCCGCTTCCATCGGAATTTTCAGATTGAGAGATTACAAAATCTAAATTACCGGCCCGGCCTATTTGGAAAAAGTACCAACTGGGGTAAGGTTGTGCGAGTAATTCACCATAATATGGCCCAACTTCAGCATCGCTTACACTGCTATTATTTACATTGGTATTTTGAAACACCAGTTCGTCCCCGGCGCAAAAAGGTTGAATCTCACTACATACTTCACCCTGGGCAAAAGCCTTTGCCATACTTGCGCAAACAAGAAAAAACCATAAAAAAAGACGTAAATTTCGTTTCATTATAGAGAATAGAAATAACAAATATCTCTTTAATCCCCGGGCTTTAAGGTTATATAAAAACCTATTAAATACGTATCTTTGCAAGCCAAACAATCTGTTTACGACTATTATTGTAAAAACGGTATGAAAATAGACAAAATTTTGAATGACATTGATGAGCAGGGAGACGCCCATGCAGGAAGCAGTGCTGAAAACCCTATTCGTGAAGACGCTTTTGAATTAAGCGATATTGAAAAAGTAGCACTTATCAATAAAGATGTAAAAAGAATTATGGAAACCTTAGGCCTGGACCTTACAGACGATAGCCTAAAGGGAACTCCACAACGTGTTGCGAAAATGTTCGTCAATGAAATTTTTGCCGGCTTAAATCCGGAGAAAAAACCCGTAGCATCAACTTTTGAAAACAAATATAAATATGGTGAAATGTTGGTAGAAAAGAATATCACTGTGTATTCTACCTGCGAACACCACTTACTTCCTATAGTTGGAAAAGCACACGTGGCCTATATTTCTAAAGGGCGTGTAATTGGCCTTTCTAAAATGAACCGTATTGTAGATTATTTCGCAAAAAGACCACAGGTACAGGAGCGAATGACGATGCAAATAGTTCAGGAATTACAAAAGGCACTGGGCACTCCAGATGTTGCATGCGTAGTAGATGCCAAACACTTGTGTGTAAACAGTCGTGGTATTAGAGATATAGACAGCAGTACCGTAACCAGTGAATTTGGAGGTGCTTTCAAGGAACAATCTGTAAAAAGGGAATTTCTTGACTATATAAAACTAGACACTACTTTTTAAAAATTTACTATTTCTTACTAATCAACAACTAAGTATCTATGGCGCTTTACCAGGAACAAAGCTTAAAGATGTATAATTCTATGAGCGGAAAAAAAGAGATTTTTAAACCGCTAAACGAAGGAAATGTTGGGATGTATGTCTGCGGCCCCACTGTTTACAGCAATGTTCATTTAGGTAACTGCCGAACTTTTATCTCTTTTGATCTAGTATTTAGGTATTTAAAACATTTGGGATATAAGGTTAGGTATGTAAGAAATATTACAGATGCCGGCCACCTGGAGAATGATGCAGATAGCGGTGAAGATAGAATTGCAAAAAAAGCACGTTTAGAGCAAATAGAACCTATGGAAGTGGTGCAGCGCTACACCGTAGATTTTCATAATATCCTACAAAAATTCAACAATCTACCTCCAAGCATAGAGCCTACGGCTACCGGGCATATTGTAGAGCAAATTGAGATTGTTAAAACCATTATTGAAAAAGGCTTTGCTTATGAGGTAAACGGCTCGGTCTATTTTGATGTAAAGAAATTTAATGAAACCAATCATTATGGTAAGCTAAGCGGAAGGGATATTGATAATATGATCGCCAACACCCGCGAACTGGCTGCACAAAGCGATAAGAAAAATCCGCAGGATTTTGCCCTTTGGAAAAAAGCAGAACCGCAGCACATTATGCGCTGGCCTTCACCCTGGAGTGATGGATTTCCCGGCTGGCACTTAGAGTGTACCGTAATGAGCACAAAATATTTGGGTGAAGAATTTGATATTCACGGTGGTGGTATGGACTTAAAATTCCCTCATCACGAATGTGAAATTGCCCAGGGAGAAGCGGCCACCGGCAAAAATCCTGTAAATTACTGGCTACACGCCAATATGCTTACCTTAAATGGTAAAAAAATGGCTAAAAGTACAGGAAATAACATTCTTCCTGAGGAAATCTTTTCGGGAAATAACGATGTTTTAGACAAAGCATTTTCACCTAATGTCACTCGTTTTTTTATGCTTCAGGCTCATTATAGAAGTATTTTAGATTTTTCAGATGAGGCATTGAGAGCAAGCGAAAAAGGCTTTAACCGATTGATGGACGCTTACCATGCCATTGATGAGCTTCAGGTTTCAGAAAAATCTAGCTTAGATCTCAAGAGCTGGAAACAGTCTTGCTATGACGCCATGAACGACGATTTTAATAGTCCTATCCTAATCGCTAAACTTTTTGATGCGGTTAAGATGATTAATAATATTAAGGAAGAGGCAGCTACAATCACTGCTGAGGACAAAAAAGAGTTACAAAAAACCATGTCGGCTTTTATGTTTGATGTATTAGGGCTTTTGGATAAAGTTTCAGAAAATAATGATACTTCAGATAAACTTAATGCTACCGTAGACTTGCTTATAAAGCTACGCGCCGAAGCCAGGGACAATAAAAATTTTGCTTTAAGCGACCAGATAAGAGATCAGTTACAGCAAATGGGAATTCAGCTTAAAGATGGGAAAGAAGGGACTACCTTTAGCATCACATAAGTATAATAAGATACGCAAAAGTGGCAGAAATATAGAGGAATATTAAGAAATTTATATTGAATTTCCAGATTGCCATCAAAATTAAAATCATTTAAAACAGGAAAACAATGCTTAAGAAATGGCTTGCATACCCGTTTATCCTGTTGGTGAAGTTTTACCAAAATTTTATTAGTCCGCTTACCCCGGCCACTTGTCGCTATTCCCCCACCTGCTCACAATATAGCCTAATTGCCCTGCAGCGTTTTGGTGTTTTTAAGGGCGGCTGGCTAAGCGTAAAACGAATTTTTAGCTGTAATCCCTGGGGAGGGAAAGGCTACGACCCGGTTCCTAAAAAAACAGAATCTAAAATATAGGGCAACTATTTGCAAATATGTATCTTTACCCTTCAAATTTATTTTTATATGCTTTTTAACGCAATTACCTGGAGCCCTTCTGAAGGTTTAGATTTAGGATTTTTCACCCTACACTACTACAGTTTAATGTTTTTAATAGCCTTTGGCCTGGGCTGGTATATCATGAAGAGCATCTTTGTGCGAGAAAAAGTAGCTATAGAAAAGCTGGATTCACTTTTTATCTACACTGTTTTGGCAACGCTAATTGGTGCCCGGTTAGGCCATGTTATTTTTTATGATTGGGATTATTTTCAAAATCATTTATTAGAAATATTCCTTCCGGTACGTTTTGAACCGGAGTTTGAGTTTACCGGATTTAGAGGTTTGGCCAGCCATGGGGCGGCAATAGGTATTATTATTGCCATGTACCTTTATCGTAAAAGGGTTTTAGATAAGCCTGTGCTTTGGGTATTAGACCGCATTGTGCTTCCTGTAGCCAGCGGTGCTATTTTTGTAAGAATAGGAAATTTTATGAATTCTGAAATTATAGGAAAGCCAACCAATTCAGATTACGGGGTGATATTCGCAAATTTGGGAGAAACTTTTCCAAGACACCCGGCTCAATTATATGAGTCATTTTCATATTTACTTCTCTTTATCTTATTATGGTTTTTATATTGGAAAACTGAAAAACGCCATAAAGTAGGTTATCTTTTTGGCCTATTCCTGGTTTTGCTCTGGACAATAAGGTTCTTTATTGAATTTGTAAAGGAAGCCCAGGTAGAAGAACGCACTACCTGGTTATTAAATACCGGGCAATGGCTTAGCATTCCGTTTATAATAGCAGGACTATACTTTATGTACCGCCCTACCAAACCAAGAACTGTATGATACGTAAGTCTATTATTTTTTCGGCTGTTTTAGCGGCTTCCCTATTGTTTTCCTGTAAAGACGACAATACTACAGAAGCACCTATAGAAACTGAAGAAATCACATTCACCAAAGAAGGAGAAGCTACTTTACTTAAAGCTAACGGCGATACCATTCAGAAAATTGATATAGAGATTGCCGATAATTCTTACGAACGCCAAACAGGTTTAATGTATCGTGAGAGTATGGAAGATGACCAGGGTATGCTCTTTATTTATGACGATGAAGCTCCAAGAGCATTTTATATGAAAAACACGTATATCGCGTTGGATATTATTTATTTTGCTTCCGACAGTACTGCGGTGAGCTTCCAAAAGAATGCGCAACCCCTGGACGAAACTTCTTTACCTTCTGAAAAGCCGGCTCAATTTATACTGGAAATAAACGCAGGCCTGGCAGACGACTGGAATATTGAAGTTGGCGACAAGATAGATTTCGAAAAAATAGATTAGGAATAGTTTTTTCGGGCATTCAATATTGAAATATGCCCGCGTAAAAAACTCACTATTCTTGCCTGTAGTGATTTAATAAACCTAAAGATAGTACCAGCTAAAAGTAAACTTCCTGGGGTCAAGACTCGGGGTATTACACCTTTTGACCGTGCCAATAAAAACCGCCTTTATTCAAAATGCTTAAATAGGCGGTTTTAAAATTGCAACAATCAGATTAGATATCGCTTCTTTTTAATTTCAAGTATTAAATTGTATCGAGTTTATTATTGGAGGCAAGCTTCTGAAAACCCATTTTAAATAGAATATCTGCTCTTGTATTTTCTTTATGGGATAGCGATGTCATAGTCTCCAGAATATCTTCTTTAAAATTAGTTCTTGGAAATTTCTTATGAACATCATTAATAAAATTTAAAGAAAGTTGAAAAGAATGGGCTCCAATAACATCCATTGCTGCACCTTTAGACAGCAGATAAGCTTCGTTACCATACTTTTCTTTATCAACATATGGATTTAAGTGCATATTAATTGCAGCTTGCATACTACCTGCCCTTAATTCATCAACTCCATTCTTCATGGCAAAGTCTTTAACTATATCCCCACCATAAACTGCAAAGCATTGTTTACTGCATACATGATTATGTTTATCTGTTAAGCCTATATCATGCAAAATAGATGTTGTAAACAAAAACTCTTCATCAATCTTCAAGTTTTGCGAAAAGGCCAAACCCAAACTAAAGAAATATGTTCGGTAACAATGTTTTAACAAGGAAGGTTTATAAGTATCGTTTGCTTCTTCTATTGCCATAGCGGCTATTTTTGAATCTGGTATATTGATATTTTTAAAATCAATTTTACCATAAGATCTTATTCCAAGCCATTTAAAAAACTTGTTCTTGTTCTCCCCCAGTTTAGAAGTTATAAGCGAATATTTAAAACTTGAGATTTCTTTGTCACGCAATACACCCAAATCTTTATACATAGTGTTCATTACTTTATAGATTATAATTTTGTGTACAAATCTACAAAAACATACTAATTAGTATGTTTTTTGAGCAAAAAAAATTATTCCAGTGCTTTTAGATACATCTTAAGTTCCTTTAAATAAGCCTTGTACGGTTTATCTGATTTCTCTAATTTACCCAGGTTTCTTGCACCCCAATAGCCGGAAAGTATAAAATTAGCTACCGAGTTTGCATCTACCCCCTTATTTATAGTCTCATTTTTTTGACCCTTTTCTAGCGTAGCAATCAATAAATGCAACCATTGATTTACAAGATTGTTTAGGGCAATAGAAAAAGAATTATTCCAGGGTGTCATTTCCTGAATAAGGTTTGAAGCGGGGCATCCAAGCTCTACCTTTAGAAGATCGTCTTCAATTAAAAGATATCTTATTAAAGAATATATAGACTCAGCAGGACTATTTTTATTTTCAAGTAGTTCTACAAACTTATTGGATAGTCTCGGCTTTAATATTTCATCAATAATAGCTATTCCCATTTCCTCTTTATTTTTAAAATGGTAATAAAATGCGCCTTTCGTCACTTTTGTAGTTCCAATAATTTCATCAATACTAGACGCGCGGTAGCCATTTGAATAGATTAAATCGAAGGCCTTGTTTAGAATAGTTAATCGGGTTATCTGTGATTTCTTCATAAAAATACTGCTTAGTATTTCACAAAGAAACAAAAATAGTTTTAGCTAACCTGTTATTTTGGTGAGTGTAACATTAGTAGACACAATTCGTTTAAAATTGAAATAAGTATTATGAATTTGATATAAATAAAAGACTACTAACTTTAGAACTAAAATCAATAAAAAGAGTGCCTCTGTATAGGGCCTTTTTCCTTTTTACATATAATCCACAATTATCGGCTTTTGAACGCTGTATTATATTCCCAACGTAAGCTCTTCCTTTACCGTATGATAAATCAACGATGCTTTAATACACTGTTTAAGCTCTACTTCCGGGACTTTTTCGTTTAAATGAAATACAATAGCCCGGTTTCCTTCATATCGAAATTTGTGATTGAAAACCAACCTAAAAGTATCGACCAATCTACTTGTACATTGAAAATACATAGCATATTGATTTGGCGTCTTTTCCTTCCAGTCCATTCGCAATGTACTTCCGCTTTTGGTTACAAAACTGGGTTCGCCCCATTTCAAGGTTTCTTCCAAAACGCTTACAGCCTCGGTTTCTTCTGCTGTCTCAATTACCAATTCCCGCAGACGTTGCATTTTATCCCGAACAAAATCGGGGTAATTTGCAAATATTTCAATCACCCTTGTATCTGACTTTAATGTTAATTTACCCATTGGTTTATTATTGTATACCTATATAAAAACCTACTTCTGCATTAGAAGGATCACGATTCTATTATACTTTTGATTAAAGCTTTAGTTTTTTATAAATTTCATGAACAAAGATGTAAACCTGAAAGAATAATCATTTTCTTTCCTGATTTCTAAAATTAAATTTTTCATCAATACCCATCAAATACGTGGCCAGCAAATCTTTTTACTTTTTTAGCTTAATTTTCCTTTTATTCTCATATCGAAACTCGTTCAAATCATTTAGTTCGGTCGATATTCTCTCTTTCCACTCTTCAATTTTTTTTATATTTCTACCCGCTTCTGTTTCTTTTACCAACAGCAAGCGATATTCCGAAAACTCAGTCATGATATTATTATTGATTTGATTTATAATATCGAAACCTTTTATAATTTTATTTTTATTCTCCAAAACCCTTTTTCTAAATTTCCTAGCGTGAATTTCGGCAAGGTCAAATTGCATTTGTTGAAAATCAATTTGCTTTTTAATGTTCGCAATTTTTGTAGTGTCTATCCAGCTTGCGTTTCCTATAAATATATTTTCTATTGTTTGATTCAAATTACGCTTCATAAAGTCGAATCCGCCAATTTCGTGTGAAATCATAAACTGACTGAACACAGCATCATTATTCTTATCGCCCATTTTTATTTTAAAATCCTCAATACTTAGTCTCTTTTCAGAATCCCATTGTATTTGTCCCTCTTGAAGACGCTGTCCAAAAGTTTGATTTAATGAGCCAATTATTACAATAAAGCTAAATATTATTTTTCTCATACAAATGTTTTAATAAAGCTGTTGGCAAGCGCTCATAGTGCCTGGGAAATTTACCATGTACAGCCCACACACTAGATTTAACTAGTTGCCTAATTTAGATTATTCGTTCTAATATTTCTAGAAATTTAGGCTAATACAGCAGCATAAAAAACTTTATGGCCACCGAACCTGATAGGGGTATCGCTCATAGACAATATTATCTTCATTTATTGTAAATCCTTTATCAGCATTTCTTTTTGCTTCCCTATAAATTTTATTAGCTTCTTGTGGTCTTCCTAATTTATACAGAATTTTAGCCTTATAATATTGAACATCTGAAAATTGTTGGTAAATCTCCAAAGCCTGATCAAAAAGTTCTAATGCTTCCTTGTACTTTTTGAGTTCGTACTTGCTGATTCCGTAATAAAATAAATCTAAATGATGCAACCATCCTTCCCCATCATCATTTAATGTTCGTTGATAATCTTTCTCAAAAATCTTCTCAGCCTTTTCAAATTCATTCAATTGTAAGTAGCTCAGCCCAATGTAGAAATTATAAGAATGGTCCATTACAAAGCCATAACCATATTTTTCCCGGTAATCTTTAAAATCGGCAATTGCGTCTTTGTATTGCTTTGAAAAAATACATTTTATAAACGCGCGATAATTTTGCCACCTTTCAGGATTATACTTCACAGCCTTATCTATAAATGGCATTCCTATTTCATATTTGCCTTGCTTAAATAGAGGCATTGCTTTTTGTTGCCAGAAATAGGCAATGGTAGAATCGACTTCTAAACCTTTATTAATCTCCTTTTGCCATTCTTGCGAATAAGGATCTTCTTGCCGGGCACCATTTTTAAGATATTTATCAATTAAAGAATCCTGTTGTTCTTCTGAAAATTTTGAAACCGGTCTTTCTTCAAAAGCCCTATCTGCTTTTGCCCGGTTACAATTAATAAGAGTTAAACTCAATAATATAACTAGAGAGCACTTTAGTAAAAATTTCAAATCTCGATATTTTTTTGCTCAACGAGTAGGGTAATTGGCAAGTTAGATGTTGAAATTTACTATTTTCCGGTTAATTATCGGCATAACAATTATTATTAAATTCTAAGTTATACTTAGAGCGTAATCAAAGCATAGTCACATTTCAAAATAATTACGCTTAGTATCATTACGAAACGAGTTTTAATTTCGCTTGTCAATTTCTATTGCTCTTTTGTAAAATTCCCTAAATTCATCCTTGTCGTATTTAACCCTCATTGCCGAAAGAACATCTACTAAGTTTAAACTACACCAATCCCACAACATAGTCTCGAAATTATATTTAAACATCTGTTTTCCAACTTCAGCTCTTATCTGTTTAACTTCTTCTTGATCAATTCCGTTTTCCCTAAGCCTTTCCAAAGCAAGTTTCTCATTCTCCTTTGTAAACTCGGTATCTAAATAAGGCTCTAAAATCCAATCCCAATTCCAGCTATATTCGATTAAGTTTATGTTATTGCTATCTGCAAAAGCTTTTAATTCTGCTTTCTTTTCTGCAGAAATGAAAACTATGTCGTTAGCAAGGTATATTTTACAAACTCCGAAATCTACACCTATAAAATCGATCTCATTGGCTTTAATAAGCTTATTAGGATAAGCAATTGAGGGTTCGAAAGGATACTCGGAAATCTCTATTTCCTTTTCTGTGATTTTTGATTGTCCAATTCCGCACAGCAATCTTTTTATTTCATGTTCAGTTGAATTAATTAAAGCACTTTTAGCAGATTGTTTTTTCATTGAATTGAATATATTTTTTAGAAAGTTCATTGTGTTTTTATTCAGCCACCAAGATGTTTATATTCTTTTCAATATTCCCTTTAATAATAGTTTAAACTTCCAACCACCTCTTAAGAACTTTACGCTGTCTTTATATTAACCTGAAATTTAGTAAGAATTTCTACAGCTGTTGTTATTTTATAAACTAGAAATTAAGCCGATCGAATTGAATAGAGAAAGCCTCGGTTTTAATTATATATTTAGATTTCCGATGTTTTGGTGCATAAGGACATAGCGGCGATATAATATTTCTACTCATAAAATTCTTTCGGATATTTAACCATTCCGCTTACATTTTCCAATCCATTTTCAGTGAGTTCAATTGCCATACAATTCTCTTTCGGCACCTCAAATGGCAATTTAATTCCAAATAAATCAGCTTGTTTATATCCGAACTTCGGATAATATTTTTCGTGTCCAACCAATACTACAGATTGAAAACCCAATTCCTTTGCTTTCTCATGGGCTTCTTTTATAAGCATTCCTCCAATTCCATTCCTTTGATATTCCGGGAGCACAGAAATAGGAGCAAGCGCTAAAGATTCGAATTCATTGTGCTCATTTTTTATTTTTAATTTGGTTAGTAAAATATGTCCAACAATTTTTTTTTCAGTTTCAGCTACCATTGAAAGCGGGGGAACAAACGCATTTGATTTCCTTAAACGTTCTACTAAAAACTGCTCCTTGTGGTCACTCATTCGCTCATTCTCAAATGCTTTTTCTATAAGTTTAAACACCGCTTTAAAGTCTTCCGGATTTTCTTTTCTTATTATTAAGTCCATTTGTTTTGTAAGTTACTTATACATTTCTTTTACATGCACCACAACTCATTACACAAACCAAATATAAAGATTTAACCTAATCCAGGTTAAACCCAGGTTTGCCCACTACCGTATATAGACACCCCTAAAAGTATATTTTAAGTTAAAACTACCCATAAAAAAAGCGCTCCAGATGGAGCGCTTTTTACTTTTTATATTTCCGAAGAAACCTTAAACCGTAGTGGCTTCAGAATCTTCTTCAACTTTCTTTTTCTTTTCAATCTTAGATTTATCGGTCACGCTGTCGAACATCACAGGAGTTGCGATAAATAAAGAAGAATAAGTACCTACAATTACACCAATAATCAAGGCAAACATAAAGCCTCTAATACTTTCTCCACCAAAGATGAAGATGGCAAGCAATACGATTAAGGTAGTAAGCGAGGTGTTTAAAGTACGACTTATGGTACTATCTAAAGCACTGTTTACAGTTCTTCCCAACGGCCAACTTGTATGTTCGTTTACAAATTCCCTAATCCTATCAAATACAACCACGGTATCGTTTAATGAGTAACCAATTACCGTAAGTATGGCAGCAATAAATGCCTGGTTAATCTCCATACTAAATGGCATTACTTTGTATAGTAATGAGAAGATACCCAATACAATAATAACATCGTGTGCTACTGCGGCAACCGCACCAATACTAAATTGCCATTTTCTAAATCGCAATAAGATATATAGGAAAATCACTACTAGCGATCCTAAGATAGCCCAGAAAGAGTCGTTCTTAATATCATCGGCAATAGTTGGACCTACTTTCATAGACTGCATAATACCAATATCTTTTCCGGCACCTCCTGCTGTAAACTCATCGTAAGTAAGATCTTGAGGAAGGTAAGACTGCAGAGCTTCAAACATAGATTGCTGAATCTCATTATCTACTGCTGTACTTTCTTCATCTACTTTATATTTCGTAGTAATTTTAAGCTGATTATTTGGTCCAAAAGTTTTTGCTTCGGCACTTCCAAATTCAGCGATCAGATCCTGTTCCACATCGGTTGGGTTCACATCCTTATCGAAACGTACGGTATAAGTTCTACCTCCTACAAAATCAACCCCCTGGTTTAGTCCTTGCACTAATAAAGACCCAACACTAATCACGATTAAAATTCCAGAGATTGTATAAGCCATTTTACGCTTCCCTAACCAATTTACTTTTACATTTCTGAAAAGGTTTTTAGTTGCGCCTGTAGCAAAATCAAGTGACTTTCCGTTTTTACCATATCCATCAATAAATAACCTGGTGATGAAAATTGCGGTAAATAAAGAAGTTGCAATACCTATTAATAAAGTAGTGGCAAAACCTTTAATTGGCCCTGTACCTAAAATCAATAGAATGAAACCAGTTAAACCGGTAGTAATATTCGCATCTAAAATTGAAGACAGTGCGTTATTAAATCCGTCTTTAATAGCATCTTTCTGTACTTTTCCTTTTGCAAGTTCTTCTCGAATTCTTTCAAAGATAAGTACGTTGGCATCTACCGAGATACCAATAGTTAATACAATACCGGCAATACCAGGTAAAGTTAACACCGCTCCTAAACCGGCAAGAATTCCGAAGATAAATAGAATGTTTACTGCCAGGGCAACATCGGCAAAAAGACCGGCTTTACCATAATAGAAAACCATCCATAACAACACAAAAACAAGGGCGATGGCAAAAGACCAGATCCCGCTATCTATGGCTTCCTGACCTAAACTTGGTCCTACAATTTCACTTTGAATAATATCTGCAGAAGCAGGCAGTTTACCAGCTCTAAGAACATTGGCCAAATCCTGACCTTCGGTTATTGTAAAATCTCCACTAATTTCACTTCTTCCCCCCGCAATAGGTCCTGTAGAAACTCCCGGAGCAGAATAAACAGTATTATCTAAAACAATGGCAATATTGCTTTGTTGTGTAGAAGCAAGGCCGGTCATTTCTTCCCATATCTTAGCTCCTCTTCCATCCATTTGCATAGATACAGCAACACGCCCCATTTGGTCGTAAGTTTGTTGTGCATCAGTAATCACATCGCCACTAAGCGGTGGCTCCATATTACGATTACCTTTTAAAGCATAAAGACCAACTACACCTTCTTCATCCTGTGGAATTCCCCAAGCGAATTTAGCATAACGTTGTGATGCCGGAAGTAAAGATCTTACCTGTGGCATGGCAAGATATTCATTTACCCTGGCAGTATCTTTTTCAGAGAAATATGCCAAAACCGGTCCTCCCTGGAATCCAGGCCCCTGAATAAGTTCAAATAGAGGATTATTACCGGTGCTTACTTCAGTAGAATCTTCGCTTTCTGCAAGCAACTCATCTATATCGCTATCGGTAGCAGTAGTATCGGATTCAGCTTCTGTTTCTTTGCTCTCTTTGCTTACTACGTCTCTAAGCACATTATTAGCCTGAGCCAGGAAATTTCCTAATTCATTGCTTTTATATACGTGCCAAAATTCTAATTGCGCAGTACTCTGCAACAATCCCTTTACACGATTAATATCTTTAGCACCCGGTAATTCTACAAGAATTCTTCCTGAATTACCAAGACGCTGAATATTTGGTTGGGTTACCCCGAATTTATCGATACGCTTTCTTAAAACTTCAAAAGCAGAAGTAATAGACTCATCAACCTTTCTTCTAATTACTGTTTCAACATCAGCATTAGTCATCTCGAAGTTAATCTCATCACTTAGTGTTTTATTGGCAAACACATCTGGAGATGCTAGTTTAGCATCAGGAATATTATTAAAAGCTTCAAAGAAAAGATCTATATAATCGTCCTGGCTATCTTTAGAAGCTTCATCGGCCTCAGCTATTGCCTGGTTAAAAGCGGGATCGTTGGTATTATTTGCTAAACCGGCAAGAATATCTTTAACCGAAATTTGAAGAATTACATTAATTCCGCCTTTAAGGTCAAGTCCTTTATTTAGTTCTTTGTCTTTGGCGTTACTGTAAGTAATACCTGCAATAATCTCCTCATTCGCAACAGAATCGAGATATTTTTGCTGTTCAACATCTCTCAATGCTGAATAGTTTTCTACATTTTCGCTAATTTTTTGCCTGGCAAAATCTTCAGCTTCATTTTCTACATTATTAGCAATAAAAGTAAAAGACAACTGATATATACATACCAGTCCAAATAAAATTGCAAAAACCTTAATCAGTCCTTTGTTCTGCATTATTCCTTAAGTTATAATTAATTAGGTCAATTTTAAAAACGGACAAATATAGGGTTTCAAAAATGAAATCCCAACAATTTTTTTTTGAATAATTTAACTTTTAAACACAAAAAAGGCCGCTAAACTTGCGGCCTTTTTTAACATATATTCAAGGTAAAAACTATTTATAGTTCTAATAGGGCATTGGTTTTATTTACACCTTCTGCACTTTCTTTCATCTTTTTAGACTCTGCATCATCAAGTTCAATTTCGACGATTTTTTCCAAACCATCTTTTCCTAAAATTGCAGGCACACCAATACAAATATCGTTTAGTCCATATTCACCTTCCAGCAATGCTGAGCAAGGGAACATTTTCTTTTGGTCGCAAGCAATTGCCTGAACAAGGGCAGAAACTGCCGCACCCGGTGCATACCAGGCACTGGTTCCTAATAATTTGGTAAGAGTTGCCCCTCCAACTTTGGTGTCTTCTGAAACCTGGTTTAAACGATCTTCTGACAAGAAAGCTGAAACGGGCACAGAATTTCTGGTTGCTAATCTTGTAAGCGGCACCATACCGGTATCGCTATGTCCACCTATTACCATACCATCTACATCAGATGGAGGGCATTCCAAAGCTTCACTCAATCTAAATTTGAAACGGGCACTATCTAAAGCTCCACCCATTCCAATAATTTTGTTTTTTGGAAGACCTGTAGTTTTATGCACAAGGTAAGTCATGGTATCCATTGGATTACTTACCACAATAAGCGTAACATTTGGAGAATGTTTAATAAGGTTTGATGCAACTTCTTTTACGATCCCTGCATTTATTCCAATTAATTCTTCACGCGTCATTCCGGGCTTACGAGGAATACCACTAGTAATAACAGCAACATCACTGCCTGCTGTTTTAGCATAATCGTTAGTTGTACCGGTTATTTTTGTATCAAAACTGTTAAGGGTTGCGGTCTGCATTAAATCCATCGCTTTTCCTTCGGCCACTCCATCTTTAATATCGAGTAAAACCACTTCTGAAGCAAAATCTTTAATAGCAACATATTCTGCACAACTGGCACCAACGGCACCTGCTCCTACTATAGTAACTTTCATCTTATATTTTATTTAAATCGGTTAATAATTGACCTCAAAAATACGAATATTGCTATAGTATTACTAGAAGATATGGTTAAAACTAGCCTTTTTTAGATCCTAAAATGTAGCCCGGCATTCACATGAAAAAATTTACCGGCTGTAGCCATAGTGCTAATCTTAAAACGATTAAAGTAAATATTAAAGCCCAAATCGGCCTTAAATTGTGCCTGACTTTGATCTAAACGCGCAAGGGCATTATTAATAGGACTTAAAGCCACCCCGGTTCCTCCCATAGCATAGCTAAAGTTAGAATTTGTTGCCCCCAAAGCTCCGAAAACCTCAAAACTGTCGCCGTATTTTTTAGACCCCAATACCGAGGCCATCCATAAATTAGAGTTCACGTTTACCAGGGTTAGATTCCCAAAAGAGCTTCCTTCAGACGACAAGTTTACAGGATCTACAAATTCATATTCGGCATCAAACTTATTAAAGGCAATTATTGCCGAAGCCTGAAAATCGTCTTCATTATTAAACCTAAAATATTGTGTGAAATTATGCTTTACCGCTGCACCATAAGTAGTAAATGCCACCCCATCTACCGTTAATTGCGGAAGAATTCTAGCAGAAAATTCTGTTTCGTAAGGTAAGCCAACCGTAGCCTGAACAAATGGATATGCAAGGATATTTTTATTAATTCCTTCTATAGCCCTAAACCTAATAGGCACAGTATTACCCAAATAGTCAACTTCGCCTACAAAATAAGTTTCTGTCTCTCCACCAAATGCCGTTGGAACTACTGCATTACTACCCTCACCTTCAATACTTAAAATTGGGCTTCCGCCTGAATGCACACCGGCAAAATCATTATTAGAAATAGTAAAACTTTGCCTGTTAGAAGGAACAATAAGCGCATTTCCCTGAAACGATATCTCCACTTTCCAGGGCTTTAAAGCGGTAGCAGAAGTGAACCATCCTGCACCGGCCTGATAGGCCGCTCCTTCGGCTGCTGGCCCTGCAAATTCATCGGCGATATACAACATCTCGTTTGCGAATTTTGTAACATCGTCTTCCTGTGCGTAAGAACCAATTGAAAATAAAATAGATAAAATGAGGTATTTAGTTCGAATTTTCAAAATAGGTAGGTGTTAAGTTAGGTGGTAAAAATAACAAAAAAAGTATTCCCTATACAATCTCGGTTTATACTATAAAAAAACCCGCAAGTTTACTTACGGGTTTTATTTTCTATAGTTATGCGGTTCTATGCATCAATATTGGCATATTTCGCATTTTTCTCTATAAATTCACGTCTTGGTGGCACCTCATCTCCCATTAACATAGAGAAAATCCTATCGGCCTCACTACTATTATCTATAGTCACCTGTCTCAACTTTCTTCTTTCAGGGTCCATGGTAGTATCCCAAAGTTGTTCGGCATTCATCTCCCCAAGACCTTTATAACGCTGAATCTGAACTCCACCGCTGTAGCTTTCAGCAATTTCATCACGCTCTTCTTCGCTCCAGGCATAACGCTTTTTGCTTCCTTTTTTAACTAAATATAAAGGCGGGGTTGCTATATAAATATTTCCTCCTTCTATCAACTCTTTCATATACCTAAAAAAGAAAGTTAAGATTAAAGTCTCAATGTGGCTACCATCTACATCGGCATCACACATAATTACTACTTTATGATATCTTAATTTTTCAGTATTTAGAGCTTTACTATCTTCTTCGGTACCTATGGTAACCCCAAGAGCGGTATATATATTTTTTATCTCTTCGTTATCAAAAACACGATGCGTCATCGCTTTTTCAACATTCAGGATTTTACCCCTTAACGGAAGAATTGCCTGAAACCTACGATCTCTCCCTTGCTTGGCAGTACCCCCTGCAGAGTCACCCTCCACAAGAAACACTTCGCTTTGCGTAGGGTCCTGTTCTGAACAATCTGATAATTTCCCGGGCAAACCACCAATACTCATGGCAGTTTTACGCTGCACCATATCACGGGCTTTTTTAGCCGCATTCCTGGCTTGAGCAGCAAGAATCACCTTTTGAATAATGGTTTTCGCATCATTAGGGTTTTCTTCAAGGTAATTTTCAAGCATTTCCGAAACCGCCTGTGAAACCGCCGAAGTCACTTCCCTGTTTCCCAGTTTAGTTTTGGTCTGCCCTTCAAATTGAGGTTCAGCTACTTTTACCGAAATAATTGCTGTCAAGCCTTCACGGAAATCGTCTCCAACAATTTCAAACTTTAGCTTATCGAGCATTCCCGATGCATCGGCATATTTTTTAAGGGTAGTAGTTAATCCCCTTCTAAATCCAGACAAATGAGTTCCACCCTCATGGGTGTTAATATTATTCACATAAGAATGTAAGTTCTCGTTAAACGAGGTGTTATAAACCATCGCAACCTCAACCGGAATATCATTCTTCTCACCTTCCATAGAGATCACCTCAGCAATAATAGGCTCACGGTTACCATCCAGGAATTTTATAAACTCTTTTAGCCCTTCTTCAGAATAAAATCTTTCAGAAAGGAACTCCCCTTTTTCATCAACCTCGCGTTTATCGGTAAGTATAATTTCAATTCCTTTGTTCAAATAAGCCAACTCGCGCATTCTGCTAGACAAGGTTTCGTAGCTATATTCTACGCTTTGCTGAAAAATACTGGGGTCTGGCTTAAAAGTGATAACCGTTCCGTTAAGTTCGGTTTCACCAACAGGTTTTACGGGATAAAGTGGCTTACCAATTTCATATTCCTGCTCCCATATTTGCCCATCCCTGTAAACTGTGGCTTTAAGAGCTGTAGAAAGTGCGTTTACACAACTTACACCAACTCCGTGCAAACCACCGGAAACTTTATAAGAATCTTTATCGAATTTACCACCTGCACCAATTTTGGTCATTACTACCTGCAAAGCAGAAACACCTTCTTTTTTATGAAGGTCTATAGGAATTCCCCTTCCGTTATCTTCGGTAGTTACCGAACCATCTTCGTTTATGGTTACTTTTATCTTATCACAATGGCCGGCCATAGCCTCATCTATAGAGTTATCTACAACCTCATATACCAAATGATGCAAACCGCGTATACCAGTATCACCAATATACATAGAAGGGCGCAAGCGTACGTGCTCCATACCTTCAAGAGCCTGAATACTATCGGCCGAATAATTCTGTTTTTTGGCTTCCTCGCTCATATATCTCGCTAATTAAATTCGTCTATTTTGAATAACGAACAAATATAACAAAACCCATATTTTAAATGATACCACTAAGTCTTAGACCGCTTTAAGTTATTAACAATTTGTGTAAAAAAAAGCCCAAAACACAGCTAATTCGATGCTGTATTTCAGGCATAACAAACCACACGATTGTTTACTTTAAACTTAGGCTAATTATTCAAGTTCTTTTTTTTCATTTATAGCTATCCAAAAAGTGTAGCCCCTTCCACCTTATTACAAACTGCCTGGTATTTAAGGCTGCATCCTTTTATCCTTGCCGCTCTTTCACCCGGCACTTTTATTCAAGCGCTCTTTAGTGTCGTAAAAACATCATCCATACCTTAATAAGGTTTTTTACAACATAATATACCCCTTCCAATACATACACTCCATTTTTACCTGAATTACAACGGAATATTATTTCAGGAAGCCTACTAATTTTTTTCTTACGAAAACCGCTTCACTACTACTAGATTTCTATCTAAGATTTAGATTTATAATATATTACAAACATGCACTCTATATTACATTTAACAAATACTTACACATCATCCAGTTAAAATGAGAAACACGTAAGGGCTAATTAAAAACTGAAAGTAAGTAAACAATCATTAAAACACTTACATCTCTTACATATGTAAATATCCCGTATTTTAACAGCAACTAAATAAATTTTTAACACCTTAGTAGCTAAGAGTAGATTATCTTTAACATTAAAAATTAACGCAATGAGAAAAATACTTTTTACAGCCGTATGTTTAATAGGATTAATTGGTTTCCAGGATGTACTGGCTCAGGAAACGCAGCTGTCTAGCCAGCCTAACTTTCCTAAATTAGACACCAGCCCCCTTGATATGATTTTGCACCGTAATCAAAAAGACGAGGTGCTTATGAGGGTAATTTACAGCCGACCTCAAATGCGGGATCGGGAAATTTTTGGGAAACTGGTTCCTTATGGGGAAGTATGGAGAACCGGAGCAAACGAAGCTACCGAAATCACTTTTTATAAAGATATGAGCATTGGTGGCGAAACCGTAAAAGCAGGCACCTATACGCTTTACACTATTCCAAATGAAAAACATTGGACTATCATCTTAAATAAATCTATTCACACCTGGGGTGCCTACGAATATACCGATGAACAAGATTACGTAAGAATTAAAGTACCAGTTAGAAATGCGAGTCATAATATCGAGAATTTCTCTATGGCAATAGAGCAAAAAGAAGATGAAGCAGGAGCTAACCTCTTAATGGGTTGGGCAGATAAGTATGTAAAAATACCTTTTTCACCTGCAGGTTAGTAGACTATCTCGGAGCAAGCCTCGGGTATTACATCCCTTTGCTGTGCCAATAAAAATTTGAATGATAAAAAAGCTGTTTCTCCCAGAAGCAGCTTTTTTTATAAGGTATTGAGATATTTAGGATGTGCTGATGCAAAAATTATTAGACAAAGCCTTATCCTGAACCTGCCCATATTTTCTGGCCGATTTATTTCAGGATCTAATAAGGTATATCAGCAGGAAACTAGAAGCTGAAACCAGTTCAGCTTAATTACTTCCACTTAATATTCCATTTATTTTTATGGAATATTAAGATACTTATGGGTTTGAAGGGAAACTTTCCATTTCGGATTTTTCATCACGAAATCTACTATTAGGGGCATCATTTTTTCCCTGTTGCTCCATTCGGGTTGTAGGTAAAGTATGCAGTTTTCACTAACTTTTGCTGCCTGTTCTTCTGCAAACTTAAAATCGTGCTTATTAAAGATAATCACTTTTAACTCGTGAGCCAACGGATAAATTTCTTCAGTAGGTAATTTTATTTTTTTGGGTGATAAACAAATCCAATCCCATTCCCCTGTTAATTTATAGGCTCCAGAGGTTTCAATATGAATATCGCAACCTTTAGCTTTTAAAGCACCGGTAAGCCTAGTCATATCCCAGGTTAGTGGTTCTCCTCCGGTAATCACTATAGTTTTACTATTGGCCACAGCCTTTTCTACTATTTCACCAATATGGGTTGGTGGATGAATAGCCGGGTCCCAACTCTCTTTTACATCGCACCAATGGCATCCTACATCGCAACCGCCAATTCTTATAAAATATGCCGCGGTTCCTTTATGAAATCCTTCTCCCTGGATGGTGTAAAACTCCTCCATTAACGGAAGCATTATGCCATCATCTACCAATGCCTTTGTCTCTTCTGTAATCATAGCCTGCAAAGATACGTAATCTTCTTTTTTTAAGCTGTACCACAGGCATAATTCCTTCTTAATCTATAATAAGTGCATTTGGCACCTCTACTTCCTCATTAGACAATACTACCAAAAACCCATTGATTACTGCATAATTCAATGCTCCCTCCTTTTCAAGAAAGAAATTAGGCTCTAAATTTTCCGGAACTTCAAAGTCTTCAGCAACAAGGTTAATTGGTAACTTAACAGCATTAGCTTCCGGTAATTCTTTTAAAGACACATAAGCATAGCCATCCTTCAGCATTTTAAAAATATCTTCTCTTTGAAGTTCTTCTATATTCTGAAAGCTCTCCGGGTAAATTTTTGCTTTAACTAACTTAAATCCTAAAGCATTTAAATTCCTATATCCGTAATGAGTAGAAAGATCACCCCGATCTGAAATATAGGCGTCGTAAAAATAATTTAGATTTTCATCCTGAATTTCATTCTGGTTAATCCCTAAATCGAGAATATAATCTTTCCCTAACAATTCATAAGTAAGTCCGGTAAGTTTTAAATCAAAAAGTTTCCGGTCATTATTAGGGATTTCTTCATATTTCGAAATATCAGCATTTTTATAATCTTCGTTGGCAATAGAAAATATAGCCGCAAGGATGGAAACAAAATTCAACTTTCTAATTTCCTGCTTTTCGGGATCGTTTGGGTAGCCACCAGATTCAATTAAAATAGTGCTTGTACCCCATTTTTGAATATTATCTCCAAAAGCACGCGGTTCAAAATCGTCGTTATACCTACCTACCTGTCCGGGCGCATATTCCTGCAGGATATTGTTCATTTGCACAATTACCCGCATTGCCGCAGCCCGCACCTCATTGATAGATTTTTCATAATCGTAGGCAGGAGCCAAATACGAAATAGTGGCGGGTTTTGGAGTTCTTTCAGCATTATAATAAGTGCTCTGGTCGTGAAGGTTAAATCCAAAATCGGCATCCAAACTATCCCGAACCCATTTTAAGGCCTTACTTTCGGGCGATTGTAATCGCAAGGCATCCCTATTAATATCTACCCCCAATAAATTTCTACGCTGAAAACGTGCTGCGCCATCTGGATTCAACATAGGTAAAAAGTGGAGCTTTAGCTTTTTCAACATTTCTTCTTTTTCTGCTGAAAATGCTTCAGAATCTAAAAAATTAAGAATATCAAAAATTGCCATAGTAGCGGTAGATTCATCCCCGTGCATTTGGGACCACAGGAAAACATCTACATCTCCGCTTCCAACAGAAATTAACTGGAGTGGTCTTCCTTCTATAGATTCCCCGACTTTTACAACCTTAAACATTTCTTTCTGTTTAATCTCGTTGATTATGGGTTGAATTTGAGTTTGAGTAAAACGGCGTTTTTCAATAGATTTTTCTTTAAAAGCATCGTAAGAATTATATAAGCCTCTATACAATTCTTTTTCTTGTGCCAGGCTAGTTGAAAGGCTAAAAAATGTACCTATAAAAAATAAGAAACCAATATTTTTAAAATTCATTTAAGCTTGTTTTTAGGAACAGGTTTAAATTTAAGACTTTTCGTTTCTTCCCGAAGTTTTTGCATAAATTCTTTTCCGGGATCGGTCTTTTGGGTTCTATAGGCATCATCTTTTTCCAGCCATAACGAGTGCCCCTGAAATTGCGGATATTCATAATGACCCAGCAAAAATTCTATAGGATATTTTTTATTTAAATAGTTCACTAAATCAATATTTGCCTGAAGCTGGGCTTTGGTAAGCGGAGTTTCTTTTGTTCCTCCTACATTTTCAATTCCAATTGCCGCATGGTTTAAGCCAATTACGTGCCTGGCCATAATTGTTTCGGGCATTAACCTATAAATTGTACCATCGCGGTCTACCAGAAAGTGCGCCGATACATTTAAAGCACCTGCTTTTTGAATATCTTCCCTGGCGCCCGGTAACCTAACCGGATTAAAAGCCTTAAATGAACCTTCTAAATCTGGAATTGCCGTCCAGTGCAGCACAATCATTTTTGGAGTAATTTCAGGAATAGATTTTTCTAAACCGTAACGTTCTTTCAGGTAATCAAGACTAAGCTGTTTTCGTTCTTCATTAAAAATAATTGGACGATCTATGATATTATTAGCAACATCCGAACTTTTGCAGCTTAAGAGTATAAGGCTGAAAATAAAAACTACATATCTCATTTTATAATATTTAAAACTGAAATCTCCCGGTACGACCGGGAGATTTCAAAATTAATGATTATCGTCTAAAAAAGTCTATTCTCGTCAAGATGACGGTTTTAAAAACCCTTTCAGACAGCTTCTTAAAATTAATGAAAGTAGTATTTATTCATCCCAGAAAATTTTATCGGTAAGACTAACATCGGGGACATTGCTTCCATTTCTACTTATTTCAGAATCGGGATAAGCCAATCTGGCTATAAACTCGCCATTAAGATCTGGATTTACATTTACGGGTAAATCAAAATCTTCATAAGCATAATCATATCTACGAGCATCCACCCAGGTTTCGGGATGTAAGAACATAGCTATCCATTTCTCTTTAAAGATGTCATCTATACTAAAAGCTGCCTCACCCATACTTACTGCCGGGTTATTGATATAGGCATCTATTTCAGCCGGTTCTACCCCAATTTTGGTCATATGAGCTCTAATACCGGCTAAATAAGCCTGATAAGACCTACTTTTATCTATATTAAATGCTGCTTCGGCTTCAATAAATTTCTGTTCAGAATATGTAGCAATTAATATTGGGGACTGTTCACCGGTATAAAAGTCATCCGGTTCAAGTACAGACCTTGCACCTTGTTCAGGAGCATTTCCCCTACCGGCTCCATTTTCTACTCCAATATACTCACCATCATCTGTAGCCCCAACCATGTAAGGCAGTCTTGGGTCCTGAACAGTATAAAGAGTTCCATCCATACTTTCTATAAATTGTTCAGAAATCCATCCTCCCAGGAGTAAATCGGCATTATCGATAGCTACCTGGGCCCAGGGATTAAATTCTTCCGGAAAATATTCTACCTGAGCATCGTCTTCGTTAGATTCCATTCCTTCATCTAAAGCCGCAAGTACGGCAACCGGATCGTAAGAATCGGTTTCGCTATAATGATTAAGATATCTTGCTTTCAACATATTACCCAATTTTATCCATTTATCGATATCCCCTTCATAAATAAAATCGTCTTCTCCTACCGAAATCTCGGTGGGATTAGATAGATTTCCAAAACCCTGATCTAACAATGTTAAAACTTCCTGGTATAATTGACTATCATCGTCATAAGAAGGTGTAATGGTTTGGAAATTTAGTCCTTCGCTATAAGGAATACTTCCCCAGGCATCTACCGTCATCCCAAGATTTAGGGCCATTAAAATTTGCCCTATTCCCTGATAATGATTGGCACTGGTCTCTGAAGCCTGATTTATTAAGTCACTTAAATCGGTCATTACATTATACATATTAGACCAGGTACTGCTATAACTTACCGGGTCCATAACATCTGAAGAACTTGCGGGGTTAGGTGAAGCCAGATGTTGCACATAGTTGGTAGTAATATTTCCCATTCTAAATGTATTCTGGGCCGTTTCAAAAGTGGAATTTACCGTTAAGGCAGAAATTGGTGCTTCTGTGGGGTTATTGGGATCGTCGTTAATATCCAGGTAATCTTCGCAAGACGAAAACATAAATAATCCGGATATAACAAGATATGTGTATTTATTCTTTAGAAAATTCATATTCGTTATCTTTTAAATTATAGTCCTAAATTAAGCGTGAAAAAAAAGCTTTGTACTCCGGGGTAACCCAAGCCGGTAAAACCAACTGCATTTCCGCCGGCACCGGCACTAAAAGATTCGGGGTCAAAACCATCCCAGGGAGTATATAGAATAATATTATTTGCTGCCACCGAAACCCGTGCAGAGTTAAATGGCAAAACTTTTAATATATTTTCCTGGAAATTATAACCAAGTGAAATATTTCTCAACTTTATAAACGAAGCGTCGTGTACAAAATTTTCACTTACGGTTCTATAGGTGTTTCTATAGAAGCCGGCACCGTAATCCCTACCATCGGGGCCTTCGCCCTGGCCTAACCACACTTCCTGGGTATTTGGAGAACCATCTGCCAGCACCCCGTTAAAAACCCGTGTATCATTTCTTGCAAGGGTATATTCAGCAATTCCAAAAGCTGCAAAGAAATTATCGTATTGGCTATATTGCTCCAATCCGGTTCTAAAATCTATAAGAAAAGATAAATCGAAGCCTTTGTAAGAAAAATCATTTTTAAGGCCACCAATCCATTTAGGGGTTGTATTTCCTAAAACAAGCTGCGCGCCATTTCTAACCGGGAAACCATTTTCTCCAATTACAATTGGCAAGCCTTCATTTAGAAAGATGCTATTTTCATCTGCACCAAACCTCTCATAACTACTACCAAAGATATTTCCATAAGCTTCTCCTTCAATAAGCTTCATAGTCACCCTACTTCCGGCATATCCAAATTGGCTTCCCACTACAATTTCATCTATTCCTTCCCTAATATTCACCACTTCATTTTTGTTATAAGCGGCATTTAAAGAAACATCCCAGGTAAAATCTTCGGTTCTCACCGGAGTACCCCTTACAATAAACTCAACACCTTTGTTTTCAATCTCACCTGCATTGGTAACAAAAGTCGAAAAACCTACACTTTCTGAAACCGGAACCGGAATAATTTGGTCTTTACTATTAGACTTGTACCATGTAAAGTCTATGCCTAAACGATTTTCAAAAAGCCTAAGATCTGTACCAAACTCAATAGAAGTGGTTTCTTCCGGTTTCAAAATTGGGTCTCCAAATCTACTAAACCTAGTAAAACCAACCTGGCCATTTAAGGGGTAAACGTCTGGAGAAGTATAGGTTTGCCCAATTAAATAGGGATCTGTATCCTTTCCTACCTGTGCCCAGGAAACCCTTAATTTTCCAAAACTTAAAAATTCTGGTGTCTCAATAACTTCACTAAAAACCCAGCCTACATTAACCGATGGGTAGAAAAATGAATTATTACCAATTGGAAGTGTTGAAGTCCAGTCGTTTCTTGCAGTTATGTTTAAAAATAACATATCGTCATAACTCAACATCAAATCGCCATATAATCCTACCAATCTTTTTTTACGTTTATCCTGTGAATTTGAAATTTGACTCGTATAACTCAAGTCGTAAAATTGAGGAATCACGAAATCGGTTCCAGAGGCATCAAATCGCTCATAATTCCGTTCAAAAACATCGTTTCCTACCCTTAAAGTACTTCCAAATTTTTCGTTCCAATCTTTAGTGAAGGTTATAAAGAAGTTTGAGTTAATATCCCTGCTTTCAATACTTGTTTCTGAAATAGAACCGGTACTACTCAAGGGTACTTCGCCATCTATCCCTAGTGGACCGGGAGTAATCTCGGTTCTACTCTCACTATAATAATCTGTTCCAATTAGGTAATTAATATCCAACCATTCAAAAGGGCTATAAGTAAATTTAAAATTACCAATCGTTCTATTAACCTCATCCTCAAAAGTACTAAAGCGGGCATCGTATAGCGGATTGGTGTTACCATAAGTTTTCATGGTGCCATCGGGATTTATATAATCGGTTACATCATGATTTGGTGCCCAATACATCATTCGCTCCATAAACCTATCATGCGGCACACGATTTCCACCCGAAATAGTGTAACTTAAATTTCCGGCGAATGTAAATTTATCGCTAAATTTCACCTGTCCATTTAATCTGGCCGAGGTCCTATTCCAATCACTAAAAGGCATTATCCCTTCATGACTTAAATTACCCAGAGAACCGTAGAAGGTAGCTTTTTCATTTCCTCCAGAAATACTTAAAGAATTATCTATTTGCACACCTGTATCAAATGCATCGCGCCAAATATCATAGAATTTAACATCTGGATCTATAGCATTAATCTCTGCCATTGAAGGTCCCCAATTAGGCCAAAAAGAATCTGGATTATACTCCCCTGAGAATCCCTGCCCATAAACCTCCTGAAATTTAGGATATCTATTAATATCTTCAAAACCAACCGAACTATTAAGGTTAATCCTAACCTGCCCCTCTTTACCTTTTTTTGTAGTAATAATAACAGCTCCATTGGCAGCCCTAACTCCATATAAAGCGGTTGCTGCAGCTCCTTTTAATACGTTCAAAGATTCAATATCATTAGGGTTAATATCTGCAGCCCTGTTTGTGAGTCCTCGAGGGGTACCATCAGATTCAGTAGTAGAATTATCTATTGGCACTCCATCTACTACAAATAAAGGTTGATTGTCTGCATCGGGGTCTAAAGAGTTCACACCTCTTATAATAATTCTGGCACTTTGACCGGGAGCTCCACCAGAATTAGTGATTTGCACCCCTGCAGCCTGCCCCTGTAAAGCACTTACTACATTTTGTTGTTTAGTATTGGTAATTTCCTCTGCATTCACTTCCTGCACGGCATAACCCAGAGCTTTCTTTTCCTGTTCTATCCCAAAGGAAGTAACCACTACTTCGTCCAAGCCTTCAAGATTCTCGGCAAGAGCTATGTTAATTAGATTCCTTCCATTCACCGCCTGTTCCTGCTTTAAAAAACCCAAAGAAGAAAACACTAAAATTGCATCTTCGTCTACCTGAACAGCGTATTTACCTTCCATATCGGTAACCGTACCCTCATTTGTTCCTTTTACCAAAACATTCACTCCAGGTAAAGGCATTCCGTCTTTGGCTGCAGTAACCTTACCGGTTACTTCCAGCTGCTGAGCATAAATTCCGGAAAATTGGAAAAACGCCAGCAATACCATAATTGTAATTTTGTTTCTCATTACTTTTGTGTTAAAGTTTTCCGAATAATCAACTAAATATACCCAACTTATCTCAAACCACAAGGATATAAAAGCCTAAAAATCAAACTTTCATCAACTTTTTAATTATATAACTTTGCACTTTTCTTTTTAAAACAACTAATTCAATTAAAAGTTTCACTTCATGCGATATACTCTTCTCCCCACTAAAACTACTCTTAAAAGTCTTAGCTTTTTACTGCTTACTCTATTGCTTGGCTCTTGCTCATCATCAAAAAAAATAAGTAAGCCCTTAGATAAAATATTTAAGGAGTCTGCAGTTTTTGAAAAAGCCTTTGTGGGCTTCATGGTGATTGATCCTAAAAAAGACAAAACGCTCTATAGCTATAATCCAAATAAATATTTTACACCTGCCTCTAACACCAAGCTATTTACTTTTTATGCAGGACTAAAAATTTTAGATGATTCTATTCCCGCACTTCAATACCGGATTTTAGGCGACAGCCTTTATTTTAAAGCAACCGGAGATCCTTCATTTTTAAATGAAAGCTTACCAAAATCAGACGTTTTAGATTTTTTGAAAAGCACTTCAGAGAATCTGGCCTATGTAGCCCCAATCTACACCGAAAAACACCAGGGTCGTGGCTGGGCCTGGGACGACTACAATTCCTATTATTCTGCCGAGATTACTCCATTTCCTATTTATGGAAACCTGGTAGGCTTTAAATTCCAAAATAATAAAGAGCTGCCTATGGTTACACCAACAGTTTTTAAAGACTCGATTTTTAACTCTAAAGACAGTTTAATTTCGAGACGGGTAAAACGGGATTTACATAAAAATCGTTTTGTATTTAACAATCAAAAAAAAGATTCAGATTTTTCACAAGTTGTGCCTTTTAAATATTCACCAGAATTTCTAGTAAGCCTTTTAAGTGACACCCTTCAGAAACCGATTACATTTATTGAAGATTCAGCATTAAATAAAAAGCTTACAAATACTATCTATAGTATTCCGGCCAATAGCATTTATAAACGAATGCTAAAAGTGAGCGATAATTTTATTGCAGAACAAATTTTACTAATGGCGGCAAACAAAGTTTCAGATACCCTTAAAACCGAGATCGCCATAGATTATATGAAAGAGAATTTTTTAAAAGATTTACCCGACGAACCTATGTGGTATGATGGTTCTGGCCTTTCGCGCTATAATCTATTCACCCCACAAAGTATGGTAAAATTGCTTCAAAAAATTAAAAAAGAGGTTCCACAGAAAGAGTTATTAGATATGCTTCCTGCAGGTGGGCATTCGGGCACCATAAAAAACTACTATAAAGCAGATAAGCCTTATGTTTTCGCCAAAACCGGAACATTAAAAAACAACCACAGCCTTAGCGGATATTTAATAACCAAAAAAGGCAAATTATTAATTTTCAGTTTTATGAATAGCAATTATACAGTCCCTACTTCAGTTTTAAAAGCCGAAATGGAAAAGGTACTGCTACAAATTCGCGATAATTACTAACTTTAAACCTCTAAAATTATCCAGATGCAACGTAGAAAATTCATTCAAAATATAGGAATTGGAAGTTTGGCTTTTCCACTAACTAGTTTTACTGAAATTAATAAAATCGCTCCTATTGACAATTCGATAATAATTCCACAGGGATTAAAAAAAGGCGATACGGTTGGTGTAGTAAGCCCATCTAGTGCTATTTTTGAAACCGAACCTTACGAAATTGCGAAAGAAAATCTGGAAGCCATGGGTTTAAAAGTAAAATTTGGAGATTTTGTAAAAGGGCGTTACGGGCATTTGGCAGGGACCGATGAGGAACGTGCAGGAGAATTAAATGATATGTTTCGCAACGATACTATTAAGGCTATAATGGCACTTCGTGGAGGTTCTGGGGCAGCAAGAATTCTGGATAAATTAGATTATAAGGCAATAAAAAATAATCCGAAAATCTTTATAGGTTATAGCGATATTACCGCCCTGCACCTGGCAATTTACCAAAAAACAGGACTGGTAACTTTTCACGGCCCCTTAGCAGTCTCTACCTGGAACTCCTTTAGTTTTGATTATTTTAAACGTTTGTTATTTGACAACGAAAAAATAACCTTTACCAATCCTAACGATAAAGGCGATAATCTTACACAAATTAAAAACAGGATAAGAACCATTAGAAAAGGTGAAGCTACAGGCCGATTAATTGGCGGAAACCTCGCTGTTCTCACAGGAATTATGGGATCGGAATATTTCCCAACAAACTGGGATGGCAATATCCTATACTTAGAAGATGTAGGTGAACAAATTTATGCCGTAGATAGAATGATGAGCCAGTTGCAATTAGGAGGGGTGCTGGACAAAATTAGCGGATTTGTCTTTGGAAAATGCACCAATTGTAAGCCTGGTGGCTCAGGTTATGGCTCGCTAACCATGGAAGAAGTTATAGATCATTATATAAAGCCACTAAATATCCCGGCTTTTTCAGGCGCAATGATTGGCCATATAGATGACAATGTTACCATTCCTAACGGACTGAAAGCGAAGATAAATGCAACAAAAGGGAGCATTGAGCTTCTGGAAAATGCCGTTAAATAATAATTTTCTAAAAAGTAAATGTGTTTAAAACCGGAAATTATAAGCAACAATTCTTATTTTTAAGAAATTTTGAAAGGTGGATAAAACAACAGAATTTGTAGAGTATATAAGTAAGGCTTACAATCCTAAAGGCGACTATATTTATTTGGGAGCCGCTATGTTAAATGGAAAAACTTTTGCCGATGCTGCAGTAAAAATTCCCTTAAAAACAATGAACCGCCACGGACTTATAGCAGGAGCTACCGGAACGGGAAAGACCAAAACCCTGCAAATTCTCGCTGAGAATCTTTCTCAAAAGGGCGTTCCGGTTTTGCTAATGGACGTTAAGGGAGACCTAAGCGGTATTGCAAAACCATCAGCCGGGGAAGATTTTCTATATGAACGCCATAAGAAACTTGATTTTCCTTTTAAAGCTTCTAAAGCACCAGTAGAATTCCTTAGCATTTCAGAGCAAGATGGGGTTCGTTTAAGAGCCACAGTAAGCGAATTTGGGCCCGTTTTATTATCTCGTATTTTAGATGTCACTCCTACCCAGGAAGGTATTTTAGCCATTATTTTTAAATATTGCGACGACCATCATCTACCACTATTGGATCTTAAAGATCTAAAGAAAATGCTTCAGTATATTACTGATGAGGGCAGGGAATCTATAGAGAATGAATACGGAAGAATTTCCAAAGCCTCAACGGGAGCTATTTTAAGAAAAATTGTAGCCCTGGAACAACAGGGGGCCGAACGCTTCTTTGGGGAACGCTCCTTTGAAGTAACCGACCTTACCAGAAAAGACGAAAATGGACATGGATATGTAAACATAATGAGGCTTACAGACATCCAGGATAAACCTAAGCTCTTTTCTACATTTATGCTTAGCTTATTGGCTGAAATCTATACCACTTTTCCCGAAGAAGGTGATAGGGAGAAACCTAAACTAGTCTTATTTATAGATGAAGCCCACCTTATTTTTAAAGAAGCTTCAGATGCTTTATTAGATCAAATAGAAAGTATAGTAAAGTTAATTAGATCTAAAGGAGTTGGGCTTTATTTTGTAACCCAAAACCCCACCGATGTCCCTTCAGAAGTATTGGGGCAATTGGGATTAAAAATTCAGCATGCACTTAGGGCATTTACGGCAAAAGATAGAAAAGCAATAAAATTATCGGCTGAAAATTATCCTATTTCCAAATATTACGATACCAAAAATGAGCTTACTGCGTTAGGAATTGGAGAAGCTTTAGTTTCTGCTTTAGATGAAAAAGGAAGACCTTTGGCACTTGCCGCAACCATGCTAAGAGCACCAATGAGCAGAATGGACATTCTTACCAATAACGAACTTAAAGAGCTCATTTTACAATCTGAATTAAGAACAAAATATAACGAAGAAATTGATCGGGAAAGCGCCTATGAACTTCTTAATAAAAAAATTGAAGAAGCTAAAGCTAAAGAGGCCAAAGAAAAAGCCGAAATTGAAGCTTTAGAACGAAAAAAGGCAATTAACCGCACTAACAATCGAAACTCTGGAAAAACCCAGGGCGCAATCATTAAAGTACTTACCAGTGCTACTTTTATTAGGGGCGTAATGGGAGTACTCAATAAGTTATTAAAATAATATCATCAACATTCAATCTAAGAAATGAAAAAATCTTTGCTACTTATTCTGGGACTTGCTTTAGGATTAACTTCCTGCCAAAAAGACGAAGACAATCCTTTTTTAATTACCGCCAATCAGGTTGGCCCTGTACACCGGGATATTAAAATCAATAAATTAGACTCTTTATTCGCAGAAGATTCCCTGGTAAAACAAAAGAGTGGGGCTAGGGAGTTTCGTGCGGTTAACGAGATTAAGGTCTTCGAAAAAGGAGGAAAACCTTTAATGGTCTTAGAACCGCTTCAGGAGTTTGACTCTACCAGCACCATTGGCTATATACGTGTTTTAGACGCCCGTTATAAGACCAAAACAGGTTTAAACACCCAAAGTACATTTAAAGACATTGTGGAAGATTATAATATTTCAAGAATAGAGAATACCCTTAACGCAGCAGTGGTTTTTCTGGATGAAATAAATGCCTATATCACTATAGATAAAAAAGAGCTTCCGGCAGATTTAAGATATGATACAGATTCTAAAATTAGAGCTTCGCAAATTCCCGATGATGCTAAAATTAAATATTTTATGATCTATTGGGATTAAATTGCCAGGTATGGGAAGATTTTCAAGCCTTTTAATTTTTAGTGTTCTTCTATTTCTTTCTGCCTGTAAAACTTCCAAAGATTTTAGTGGCTTACAAGCCAGTATGGAAAAAGGAATTTACCGTGCAGTAATTGAAATTCCTGCGGGCACCAATAAAAAGATTGAATACGATAAAAATCAAAAAAAGTTTGTAATAGACCAGAGGGACGGCAAAGACCGAATTATAAATTTTCTTCCCTACCCCGGGAATTACGGCTTTATTCCCTCTACATATTCCAACCCTAAATTAGGTGGTGATGGCGATGCCGTAGATGTATTGGTGTTGGGTGAAAGTATAACAACCGGCAGCCTAATAGAGATAATTCCTGTAGCTATTTTGAAGTTAGTAGATGAAAAAGAGCTAGATTATAAAATAGTTGCCATTCCTGCTGAAGTAAACAAGCAAATTATAAAGACTAAGAATTACCAGACTTTTATGGCCAAATACCCTGAAGTAATAAAAATCCTGGAGCTTTGGTTTGGTTACTACGATAAAGCACAGTCTATAGAAATTAAAGGCTGGGGTGATGAACAGGAAGCGATTTCTGAAATTGAAAAATGGCGTTTACGCACCTAAACATACACATTTTCTTTAAAAAATGTTAATCAATCTTTGATTTTCTATCATTTAGCTACCTTTATTTCACTAACCAAAATACTGTAGTTATGATTAAAATCTTAGGAATTGTTTTAACCGTTGGTGGTGCAATTGCCCTGGTGATGGGGATTCTTGGAATTTTTGGGAGCCTTGCCTTATCATTAAGCCCGTGGGCATTGGCCATTATTGGTTTTATTTTCTTTATATCGGGTATTTCCCTTATTAAAAGAAGAAAAGACACCGAAGATATTGAAGCAGAACAGAAATCTTAATTTATCTTGTAGCAAACCTACAAGGCTTTAAAAGCTAGATTAGCGAGCAACAAAAAAGGTGCCCATTGCAAGGCACCTTTTTTTATGAACAGTAATATAAAATAAAGATTGGTGTTAGTCTACATTATCGTGTAAAAACGAGTTGTTTCTCCTAAAATAAAGATCGTCGTTATCGTTTTGGCCCAGGCTGGTCCTTGATAGCTTTCCTTCTCCTCTATCGCTTTTATCTAAATCTATTCCCTGTCTTTTATAGGCAGGTTGCTTTTCAATTTCTTCAATTTGAGCCGCATTATTTCTAAACTTATAATTAAACTCCTTCATTTTAGCCCTACGCTCGGCTGCACGTTCTATAAGCACCTCAGAAATAGGGTTGTTAAAAGGGTCTTCCTCTCCTTCACTTTCTTCGGGGTTTTGAGGCTCTGGCTTTAAGGTTTTCTTTTCAAAAGCAATAGTCTCATCTTTTGGTTCTTTTCTCTTTTCGGCTCTGGGTTTTGAATTATCCAAAGATTGCTCAAAATCCATATAATCGTCAAGGCTATAACGCTTAACCCCACGAGTAGAACTCTCGGTTACAGGAACAACTTCTACAGGTTCGTTCACCTCTATATTCTTAGGCTCGTCATCTTCCAATTGATGCCTAATTTCCTGCCTTTTTTCCTGTTTTGGTTGTTGTGGCTGCTGTTGTTGCTGTGCCTGTTGCTCTGGTTGCTCGTTTTTTGGTTCTTCTTTCTTCTCCTGATTTATAGGAAAATCGAACGTGAACATAAATTGATCTTCGCTTTCAGTTTGAACTTCTTCCGGCTCATTTACATCCATCTCCTTTACTTCTTCTGAAGTATCGTTGATAATAAAATCGTTAGGATTTACTTCTTCATAAGAAACTTCCATATTTCTAGCAGAAGGTGGCGTTTGTAACAATTCGTCACGTTTATCCTTAATATTACCTAATTCATCTACCTCTTCTACACTATCATCTAAAGTATGAACAATAGGCTTCTCTGGCTCCTGTACTTTTGCCGCTTTTGGTTCTTCTGGAGCAGCTGCCTCTGTCTTCTGATTTAATTCTGGGTAAGAACGTGTTTTCTTCGGATTTAAATTCTGTTCCGCTTTTTGATCGTCCTCCAGGGTATGGATTATTTTTTTAGTCTCGGTATTTACAATTTCATTTTGCTGTTCTACATTAAAACCGGTAGCAATAATGGTAACCGAGATCGCTTCGTCTAAAGCTTCATCTTCGCCAACCCCCATAATAATATTGGCGCTATGGCCTGCTTCAGCCTGAATATGGTCGTTTATTTCTCCTATCTCATCAATAGTAATCTCCTCAGAACCCGAAACAATTAGCAGTAATACGTTTTGGGCACCGGTAATTTTATTATCGTTCAATAACGGAGAGTCCAGGGCTTTGCTAATAGCATCCTGAGCCCTGGTAGCACCTGTAGCCTGGGCAGAACCCATTATGGCAGTACCACTATTACTCAATACCGTTTTAGCATCCCTAAGGTCAATATTTTGGGTATAGTGATGTGTAATAACCTCAGCTATACCTCTGGAAGCGGTTGCCAAAACCTCATCGGCTTTAGAGAAACCGGCTTTAAAACCAAGATTCCCATAAACTTCCCGTAGCTTGTTATTATTAATTACGATTAAGGAATCTACATGGCTTCTTAAATTCTCTACACCAAGTTGCGCTTGTTCGTTTCTCATTTTCCCTTCAAATTGAAAAGGAATGGTCACGATTCCAACGGTGAGAATACCCATGTCTTTCGCTTGTTTTGCAATAACAGGGGCAGCACCTGTACCGGTACCCCCGCCCATACCTGCGGTAATAAATACCATTTTGGTATTTACATCAAGCATTTGTTTAATTTCATCAAAACTTTCTACGGCTGCCTGTTCCCCAATATGTGGATTAGCCCCGGCTCCTAAACCTTCTGTTAGGCTAACACCTAATTGAATCTTATTAGGAACTGAGCTGTTCTCAAGGGCTTGCGCATCGGTGTTGCAAACCACAAAATCTACTCCTTTTATCCCTAACTGGAACATGTGGTTTATGGCATTGCTGCCTCCACCACCTACACCAATAACTTTAATGACGTTCGATTGATTCTTTGGCAAATCGAATGCAATGCTGTCGAATTCTGTACTGCTCATAAATTCTGTTTTACTGGTTCTATCTTTTACTCACTAAGTGAGATTTAATATGCTTCGACGCTTGTGCCGAAGTGTTTCTATAGTTATAATTACACACTTTTTCAGCTTTCCTGAAAGTGCTTTACTCTGCGTTATCTAAAAAATCTTTAAACTTCTCTGCCCATTTATCAAATATGCTCTTTTTGGGCGCTCTTTTTGGAGCTTCAGGGTCTTGCCTCAAATCGCCACTTTGTGGTGGATTTTGATCAAAATCTTCCTGTAGTTCTGCTTCTTCTTTTTCTCTTTCTTCTTTGCTCTTTAGCACTACTTCTTCCTGAAATTTCTTTTCACCGTGTTCCAGGCTATTCATTACCAGGCCAACCGCGGTGGCGTAAACAGGACTGGTAGTTTCAGTATCGTTATTTCCTGCCAAATGTTCGTTTGGATAACCAATTCTGGTATCCATTCCGGTTATATATTCGGCAAGTTGCTTAATATGTTGCAGCTGCGCACCACCTCCGGTTAAAACCATTCCGGCTATTAATTTCTTCTTTTGTTCTTCGTGCCCGTAGTTTTTAATTTCGAGGTAAACCTGCTCAATAATCTCTACAACACGGGCGTGAATTATTTTTGAAAGGTTCTTTAAGGTAATTTCCTTAGGTTCCCTTCCGCGTAATCCGGGGATAGAAACAATTTCGTTGTCTTTGTTTTCTCCCGGCCAGGCAGAGCCAAATTTAATTTTCAGCAATTCTGCCTGTTTCTCTATAATTGAACAGCCCTCTTTAATGTCTTCGGTAATCACATTTCCTCCAAAAGGAATTACCGCGGTATGTCTTATAATTCCATCTTTAAAAATTGCTAAATCGGTGGTTCCTCCACCAATATCTATCAGTGCAACCCCGGCTTCTTTTTCTTCCTGGCTTAATACAGCATTAGCTGAAGCTAATGGCTCTAAAGTAACTGCCGAAAGTTCTAGACCGGCACTTTTTACACATCTTCCTATATTTCTAATAGAAGAAACCTGCCCCACTACCACATGGAAATTAGCTTCAAGCCTCCCACCATACATTCCAATAGGTTCCTTTATTTCTGCCTGCCCATCTACTTTGAACTCCTGGGGCAACACATGAATAATTTCTTCTCCCGGCAACATCACCAGTTTGTGCACCTGGTTACAAAGGCTATGAATATCGTCATTATCAATAACCTCTTCCGGATTCGTCCTGGTTATGTAATCGCTATGCTGCAAGCTTCTTATATGCTGTCCTGCAATTCCTACTACAACGTCGCTAATTTTTAATCCGGAATCTGCTTCAGCTTCCTGAATAGCCTGTTGTATAGATTGGATGGTTTGAGTAATATTGTTTACCACCCCACGGTGCACCCCAAGGCTTTTGGATTTCCCAATGCCTACGATTTCTACTTTACCATATTCGTTCTTACGCCCAATCATAGCCACAATCTTTGTGGTCCCTATGTCTAATCCTACGGCTATGTCGTTGTATTCCATAATTTATTTTTTAGTGCAAACAACCTGATCTTCAAATTGTAAATTCACTCTTTTGTAGGTATCTAATTTCTCGTCTTGTATAGCTTTTTTATAAAATGCCTTAAAATTGTTGAATTTCAGTGCTATATTCTCGGCTTTGCCGAAATAAACCTTAAAGTCTAGTTTTCTCATTTGCAGCTCAAATTTATTACCGGCCAAACGCTTTATAGCGGTTACATGCTGCGTTAAAAAATCATCTTGTTGAATATATGCAACCAACGGATATACTTTCTCTACAGCACTTGAATCTACACCTAACAGCAATGGAACCCGAGCTGAATAATATGGAGACAAAGGCATTTCACTTCCGTTTTCATCTAAATAATAGGTAGAATTTCCCACTATTCTTCCAATAGGTTTACGCTGAACTATCTTAGCTTGAAGTTTGCCGTCCAAACTAAGAAAAGCTTCAGCATTTTCTATCATATCATGATTGTTCAAAAGACGTTCTACCCTATTCAAATCTAAAGTTTCTTTATCTATGTCCGTCGCAGCTACATCATTTTGTATCAACAAGTTATTAACCGCTTCTTCAGTAACATAGAGGTTCTCTCCCCCTACAAATTGCACCTTTATTTCACTTATTTTTCTTGCATTATTACGCTTTTCGGCAAAGCTGAAAAGAAAAGCTACTAAAATCAGCAAAACAGGCAGTTTTATGTATCTAAGTTTATGCTTCATCTTGCAAGGCTTTTTTTACAGATTCCACTTCTTCTCCAATACTACCGGCACCCATAAGCACCACAACTTCAGGCTTAGACCTTTTAATTTCTGCAATAATATTTTCTTTCTGAATTAACTTCTTTGAATTACTATTTACCTTTTCTAGAAGCCAGGCTGAAGTAACCCCTTCAATTGGTAATTCCCTAGCCGGATAAATATCCAGCAGGAATAACTCATCAAACAGGGCCAGACTTTCCGCAAAATCTTCTGCAAAATCTTTTGTCCTGCTAAACAAATGTGGTTGAAAAACCGCCAGGACCTTCTTTCCCGGATGCATTTCCCGCACTGCCTGATTTACGGCAGCAATCTCTGCCGGATGGTGTGCATAATCGTCTATAAGCACCAGGCTATCTGATTTAATTTTATAAGAAAATCTACGTTTAACCCCCTTAAAACTATATAACGCCCCGGTTAGCCTGGGGATTGGGGATCCATACTGGATAGCCATTGCCAGGGCGGTTATAGCATTTAGCAAATTGTGTTTGCCGGGTAGATTAAACCTAAAGTCTTTAATAACTTCGTTGGGAGTTTTTAAATCAAAATGATAGCTCCCATTTTTAATCTTTATATTTTGTGCCGAATAATCAGAATTATCTTCTATTCCAAAAGTTTTCCCCGCTATTGCCAATCCGTTTTTTACGAATAAAGTACCATTTTCGGGAACCAGTTTAGCAAATTGCCTAAAGGTATCTTCCAATTCTTCTTTGCTACCATAAATATCCAAATGATCGGCATCCATAGCGGTTATGGCAGCAATATTTGGCGAAAGGTGAAGAAATGAACGATCAAATTCATCGGCTTCAACTACAACAACCTCATCTCCCTTAAGAATTAAATTACTTTGAATATCTTCACTAATACCGCCCAGAAACCCGGTAACTTTTGCCCCGGTTTCCTTAAGTAAATGACCTAAAATTGCAGTAGTAGTGGTTTTTCCATGAGTTCCCGCTACAGCCAAAGTTGTTTTTCCTTTTGAAATCAAACCAAGCAAAGCAGCCCTTTTCTTCAGTAGGAATTCATTTTCTTTGAAATAAGCCAGTTGTTTATGTGCCGCAGGAACAGCCGGAGTATAAACCACCAGGGTATTTTCTTTATTTTTAAATTCAACGGGAATAGCCCTTAAATCATCATCGTAAACCACAACAACACCTTCGGCTTCCATAGTTTTGGTTAGCGAAGTTGAAGTTTTATCATAACCGGCCACATTCTTACCAAGGGATTTAAAGTAACGCGCCAACGCACTCATCCCGATACCCCCGATACCGATAAAATAAATGTTTTGTATGTGGTTTAGAGCCTGCATTCTATTTTAAATCAAACGTCATTTTCATTTAATCAATTTTTCTATTTCGTCTACAATCCTGGCGGTTGCATTTGGTAAAGCCAGTTTTTTAATATTTTTACCTAGCTTTCTTTGCTTCTCTTCAGAAGCCATGAAACCAAAAAATACCGTTTCAAACTTTTCATCCAATTCATTTTCCTTCAACATCAAAGCGGCATTCTTCTTTACTACCGCCTGTGCATTTTTGGCCTGATGGTCTTCGGCTACATTAGGTGAAGGAATAAAAAGTACCGGTTTCCCAACAATACTTAATTCGGACACTGTCCCGGCTCCTGCCCTGGAGATAATTACATCGGCAGCGCCATAGGCCAGGTTCATATTATTTAAAAACATATGCGTTTGCACCAAACCTGAATCATACTTTTTATATTCTTCAAAATACAGCTTGCCCGTTTGCCAGATTAACTGAATATTCTCCTTTTTAAATCTTTCTAAATTGGCTTCCACCAATTGGTTTATTCTTCTTGCACCCAGACTTCCGCCTAGCACCAACACTACTTTTTTATTGCTTTCAAGTTCAAAATGTTTTAGTGCCTTTTCCCTATTTGCATCAATCTTCAATAAATCCTGCCTTACAGGATTACCGGTAATTATGGTTTTTTCAGCAGGAAAAAATCGTTTCACTTCTTCATAGGCAGCACAAATTTTATCTACTTGTTTTGCCAAAAGTTTATTGGTTATTCCGGGAAACGAATTCTGTTCCTGAATAATACTTGGAATTCCTTTAGAGCTTGCTACTTTTAAAAGAGGGCCACTGGCAAAACCACCGGTTCCAATCACCACATTGGGCTTAAACTCCTTTATTATTCTTCTGGATTTAGCCAAACTGCTTAGCAACTTAAAAGGAAACATCAAATTACTCATCGTTAACTTTCGCTGAATACCACTAATCCAAAGACCTTCTATTTTGTAACCTGCTTGCGGCACCTTTTCCATCTCCATCCTGTCACTTGCACCTACAAACAATATTTCTGTTTCAGGATAACGTATTTTTATCTCGTTGGCAATAGCTATAGCCGGATAAATATGCCCGCCTGTGCCACCTCCAGATAATATTACACGTAAATCCTTTTTCATTTTTTATATCTCTATATCTAAACCTCTTTTCTCCTAAAGCCTATTAGCTCTATATCGCCTCACTTAAAATGTCTAACGGATTTTCTTCATCTACATCCGTTCCAGCTTCTTCCTGCTCTTTTATTTCTTCACGTTTGGCGCTAACACTTAAAATAATTCCAAGTGCCATACATGTCATCCAAATAGAGGTTCCCCCACTACTAATTAGCGGTAGTGTTTGTCCCGTAACAGGAAACAACTCTACGGCAACCCCCATATTTATTAATGCCTGAAAGATAATGGGCAAACCCACCCCCATAACCAGCAACTTACCAAACACTGTATTGGCTTTAGTTGCAACAATTACAATTCTAAAAAGCAATAATAGATAGGCACCCATAACTCCAAATGCCCCAATTAACCCCATTTCTTCAACAATAATCGCATAGATAAAATCTGATGAAGATTGCGGTAAAAAATTTCTCTGTACACTTTTTCCAATTCCCGTTCCGGCAATACCTCCACTGGCAATGGCAATCTTTGCTTTTTCTATTTGATAATCTGCTTCTGTATCTTTATCATCAGAAAAATTCTCAATTCTACTGGCCCAGGTATCTACCCTATTAGGCAAAAGTCCCGGAAACGCTTTCGCTGTTAAAACAAACATCGTTAACAAAAGCAAACCGGCGGCGACTATAATTCCAAGGTATTTTACCGGATACCCACCTAAAAACATGAGTACCAAAACCATAGAGAAAATAATAGCTGTTGTAGAGAAATTGGCCGGCAAAATTAATAATAATACCAGTCCTACGGGCACCCAAAGTGGTAAAATTGACTCTTTAAAACTAAGATTATCATTTGTTTTTTTCGATAGGTAGCGAGCCACGTAGATCATTAAAACTACAGAGGCTAAGGTAGACGACTGAAATGAAACACCTAAGCCCGGAATTTGAATCCACCTACTGGCATAAGCACCATCTATAATAGTTCCCTGAGCTATGGTATAAATAAGAAGTACAACCACAACGGGTAAAAATAATATTGATAGCCCACGGAAATAATGATAGGGAATTTTATGCACCGCAAAAAGCAAACAAAACCCTAAAAGCAAATGGAAGAAATGCACTACCACATATTGGAAAGTACTTCCATCTCCATATAAATACGCAAGATTACTACTGGCACTGTAGACCGGCAAAAACGAAAATATTGCCAACAGTCCGGCCGTAGCCCAGATAACCTTATCGCCTTTAAGATTTGAAAAAATGTTGCTCATTTAATTTTTTAATTTCTCTTTTACTCAGCCAAACTTTTTAACGTCACCCTGAACTTGGTTCAGGATTTAACTTCTTAGTATCGAAACATGCTAGAAGCTGAAACAAGTTCAGCTTGACGAAAGCCTGGCTCTAAAATCTTTAATTTTAAAGATCTCTAACTGCCTCTTTAAACTGCCTTCCCCTATCTTCGTAATTCTCAAAAAGATCAAAACTGGCACAGGCTGGCGATAGCAATACCGAATTTCCTTTTTCAGCAAGGCTATAGGCCATTCTTACGGCTTCTTTCATCGACTGTGTTTCCACTATGGTATCTACACAATTTCCAAAGTTTTGCATTAATTTTTGATTGTCTACTCCCAGGCAGATAATAGCTTTCACCTTTTCGTTCACAAGAGGCAAAAGATCGTCGTAAACATTTCCTTTGTCCACTCCACCTACAATCCAAATGGTTTCGCTTTCCATACTTTCGAGGGCGTAAAAAGTAGCGTTCACATTGGTTGCCTTAGAGTCATTAATGTACTGTACATTATTAATTTTCAGCACTTTTTCAAGTCGGTGTTCCACCCCCTGAAAACTCTCCATACTCTCTCTAATGGTTTCTTTTCTAATTCTTAAAAGCTGGGAAACAGTGGCCGCGGCCATAGCATTTTTGGTATTGTGTTTACCCTGCAAACCTAATTTTGTTGTTGGCATGTTAAATTGGTTGTTTTTTATATTGACAATAATATTTTGGTTCTCTATATATGAGCCGTTTTCTACTTTTTGTTGAAGGGAAAACGGTAATTTTTGTGCTTTCACCGGGTTCTTTTCTAACCAACCGGTAATAATTTCATCGTCTAAATCGTAGATAAAGAAATCTTCATCGGTTTGATTTTCGGCGATTCTAAATTTTGAGAATACATAGTTCTCAAGCTTGTACTCGTATCTATCTAAATGATCTGGCGTAATGTTAGTAAGCACCGAAATATCTGGCCTAAAATCCTTAATTCCGTCTAATTGAAAGCTGCTTAATTCCAATACAAACCATTCGGGATTGGTTTCGGCCACTTGTTTGGCAAAACTGTCACCAACATTCCCGGCCATTCCCACTTTTATACCCGCATTTTTCAAAATATGATGCACAAATTTGGTGGTGGTGGTTTTTCCATTACTTCCCGTAATTCCAATAATTTTAGCTGAAGTAAAGGCCGCAGCAAACTCTATTTCTGAAATTACCGAAATACCTTTCTCCCTTAATTGCGTTACCATTGGTACGGTTTCAGGAATTCCAGGACTCTTCATCACTACCTCTGCGTTTAAAATTTTAGCTTCGGTATGTTTTTCTTCTTCCCAATCGATCTTTAGTTCATTAAAAACCGACTTATATTTTTCTTTTATTTTTCCTTTATCTGAAACAAAAACCTCAAAACCTTCTTTCACTCCAAGAATAGCCGTTCCTGCACCGCTTTCGCCGCCGCCAAGAATCACCAGTCTTTTACCGGAATTAGGAGTATTTTGAGTTATAGGTTTCACTATTTCTTATCTTACTTTTAAGGTTATTATAGATACAATGGCCAGGAAAATTCCAATAATCCAGAAACGCACCACTATTTTACTTTCGTGATATCCTTTTTTCTGATAATGGTGGTGTAAGGGAGACATCAGGAAAATTCTTCGACCCTCTCCAAATTTTCGTTTGGTAATTTTAAACCAGGCTACCTGTAATACTACCGAGAGGTTTTCCATTAAAAAGATTCCGCATAAAACAGGAATCAATAATTCTTTTCGGGTTGCCACAGCCAGCACAGCTATAATTCCGCCAATGGTCAAGCTCCCGGTATCCCCCATAAAAACCTGGGCCGGATAGGTATTGTACCATAGGAAGCCTACCAGAGCTCCAGCAAAAGCACTTATAAATATGGTCATCTCACCCGATCTGGGGATGTACATAATGTTCAAATAATCAGAGAAAATAATGTTTCCCGAAACCCAGGCAAAAATCCCCAGGGTGAGCACAATTATTGCCGAAGAACCGGCAGCAAGACCGTCTATTCCATCGGTTAAATTAGCACCATTAGAAACCGCCGTTACAATAAATATCACGATGGGTATAAATATTAACCAGGCGTAATTCTTTAAGGCAGGATCTATCCAACTTATTAAGCTGGAATAATCGAATTCGTTATTTTTTACAAAAGGAATAGTAGTGGTTGTAGTTTTAAGTTCAGGCCCCATTTCCCTAATATTTTGAAAACTATCTACCAGCTCCTGCTGTTGCGGTGCAGGTTTATTGGCTTCCTCCTTTACGGTAACGCCAGGATGAAAGTACAAAGTACTACCAACAATAATTCCCAAACCTACCTGCCCTAATACTTTAAACTTACCCTGCAGGCCTTCTTTATCCTTTTTAAAGGTTTTAATATAATCGTCTATAAATCCAATTGCCCCCATCCAAAGGGTTGTAACAATTAATAGGATTACATAAATATTTTCAAGTTTAGCAAATAGTAAAACCGGAACAAGAGTTGCGAAAATTATAATCAAACCACCCATTGTAGGGGTGCCCGCTTTTTCACTTTGCCCACGTAAACCCAAATCACGAACGCTCTCCCCAACTTGTTTAGCTAGCAAATAACCAATAATTCTCTTCCCGTAAATGGTTGAAATTGCCAAAGAAAGAATAATGGCCATGGCAGATCTAAACGTAATATATTCAAACAGCCGCGCCCCGGGCACCTGGTATTCTGCTTCTAGATATTGAAATAAGTAGTATAACATATTTTTTTATTACTCGTTCCCTGTAAATTTTGGGCTTACTTATTTAGCTGTTTTAAAAATTCGGTTACAATCTTAATATCATCAAAATCTTTGCGCTCTCCATTTACCTCCTGGTAGGTCTCGTGACCCTTTCCCGCAATTAGGATGATATCATTTTCTCCTGCCATTTGGCAAGCGGTTTTAATAGCCTGTTTCCTATTGGTTACCGCCATTATTTTCTTGAAGTTCTGTGGTTCTACCCCGGCCTCAACCTCTTCAATAATCTTATCGGGATCTTCCGTTCTTGGGTTATCGCTGGTAAAAACCACTTTCGTACTTAAAGCCGAAGCAATATGCCCCATTTTTGGCCTTTTAGTGGTATCACGATCTCCCCCGCATCCCACTACAGTTATAAGTTCTTCATTTTTTGTGCGAATGCTATTAATAGTTTCCAGTACATTTTTTAAAGCATCTGGAGTATGGGCATAATCTACTATTGCCGTAATCTTTTCTTTTTCTGAAATGATATATTGAAATCTGCCGTTAACAGCGTCTAACTCACTTATAATCTTAAGGGTTTCCAGATTTTCAAGGCCCAGAAGTTCGGCAGTAGCATAAATAGCCAAAACATTATAAGCGTTAAAGCTTCCAATTAAGCGCGACCATAATTCCTGATCGTTCACTTTTAGCAATAATCCGGTAAAGGAATTTTCCAGGATTTGCGCTTTATAATCGGCGTAAGATTTTAGGGCGTAGGTATATTTTTGTGCTTTTGTATTTTGCAGCATTACCTGCCCGTTTTTATCGTCTACATTTGTTAAGGCAAATGCAGAAGCCGGCAATTCATCAAAAAAACGCTTTTTCACATCGCGGTATTCTGCAAAACTCTTGTGATAGTCTAAATGATCGTGGCTTAAATTTGTAAAAATACCTCCGGCAAATTCTAAAGCTGTTGTTCTATGCTGATCTATCCCATGGGAACTCACTTCCATAAAGCAAAACTCAACACCTTCATCATTCATTTGCTTTAGATAGTCGTTTATAGTTATAGAGTCTGGCGTGGTCCTTACCGCATCAAAAGCTTTTTCGGCCACCATAACGTTTACAGTAGAAAGCAAACCAACTTTAAAGCCTGCTTTAGTAAACAAATTATATAAAAGTGTAGCAATGGTGGTCTTCCCATTTGTTCCTGTAACACCTACCAGTTTTAATTTTTCTGAAGGGTTATCGTAATAATTGGCTGCCATAAAAGCTAAAGCTTCCTGGGAATCTTCAACCTTTACATAGGTAACTCCGTTTACAATTTGCTTCGGAAATTCTTCACAAATCACAGCAAGCGCTCCATTTTCTATTGCCTGCCCTATATACTTATGCCCATCGGACACACTTCCGCGAATAGCCACAAAAGCATCATTAAAGGCTACTTTTCTAGAATCGAATTGCAGGCTATTAACAGTTACTGAAGTATTTCCTACCACAGCATCAATTTCTACTTTATATAATATGTCTTTTAAGACTCTCAACTTATATTTAGTTTTACTTGTTGGTTAGTTTCTATTTTTTGTCCGGCTGATATAGACTGTGACCTCACTTTTCCCGTCCCATTAAAATTCACTTTTAGCCCAAGGTTCTCTAAAAGAGAAACAGCATCCATAGCCGGCATCCCAGTAACATCTGGCATTACCGGTTTTTCATTTTCAAAACTTGTATAGTAAGCTTCAAAATCGTCTATCACCTTATTATTCTTCACTTCAAGAGAAGGCAGGGTATCCATAACAGGAGTATCGGTATAAATTTTTTGGGCAATTTGCTTAAATACAGGGCCTGCCACTATATTTCCATAATAACCTATTCTTCTATTTGGTTTATGAATAATCACAATACAGGAATATTTAGGATCTTCAGCAGGGAAATATCCGGCAAAAGAAGAAATATACCTCCCCGGCTCTATCCAGTACTCTACCTGGCAGGTACCTGTTTTTCCCGCCATAGAAAAGTTGGGGGTATAAATATTTGTAGCAGTACCTTTCTCTACGGTATGCTTCATTATTTTTTGAAGTTTTTTAGCGGTTTCAGGCGAACAAATCCTTGGATTCATAACCTCTCGCTCTACCTTTAAAATACTTTTATCCCATTCTTTTACTTCTTTTATAAATCTGGGTTTTACCATTTCCCCATTATTGGCTATGGCATTGTAAAAGTTGAGAGTTTGTAGAGGTGTTAAAGAAACCCCGTACCCAAATGCCATCCATGGCAAGCTCAATCCATTCCAACTTTTATCATCAGGGTGTGGTATTCTTGGAGAACCCTCTCCCTTTATATCCAGGCCTATTTTCTCATTAAGCCCCATATCATATAGACGTTCAACGAATTTAGCGGGGTTATTTTTATACCCCTCGGTAATCATTTTAGTAAAAGCAGTATTTGAGGAAACCTCAAATGCCCTTGCTGCCGAAATCTTCCCATAACCTCCACGACGGGAATCCCTTACCGGTCTTCCGTAATATCTTACCACACCCTTTTCAGTATCTATAACCGAACTTGTATCTATTACATTATCTTCTAAAGCGGCGGTAAGCGCCATTAACTTAAAGGTAGAACCCGGCTCGTGAGACTCATAGACCGCATAGTTTCGCTTCTCAAAATAAGTTCCCTCTTCGGTACGCCCAAGATTAGACATTGCTTTGATCTCTCCGGTTTTGGTTTCCATCACCACAACGGTACCATGATCGGCTTCAAAGTGCTCCAATTGTTTTAGTAAAGCGTGATGGGCAATATCCTGAATATTCACATCTATGGTTGAGACTACATCATAACCATCTTTTGGCTCTACTTCGTTATTATCACTAATAGGCTTCCACTGGCCTTTCGCAATTTTTTGCTTTAACCTACGACCATCGGTACCCCTTAAATATGAGCTAAAAGCACCTTCCAGCCCCACACGGGTAAAATAGCCGTTTTCGTCCTGGCGCTCATAACCTACCGTTCTTTCCCCCATTTTTCCCAGAGGATGCTCCCTAACCGTTCTTTGTTCTACAATAATCCCACCTCTGTAAGCCCCCAGATTAAACATAGGAAAGCTCTTTACTTTCATATATTCTGAATATCCAAGGTTTTTTGCAATTGGTAAATAGCGCTGCCCATTAGCCCTTGCCTGCCTTAAACGCTGCGACCAATAAGCTGCAGATTTACCGAACATTTCGCTAAGATTATTAGACAACGGAACGATATTTTCCTGAAAATTTTTATCTGATACAGTTACTGCGTCAAACCTTATATCGTATTTGGGAACTGAAGTTGCCAAAAGATTTCCATTGGTATCATAAAGATTTCCGCGACTGGCAGGAATTTTAAAGCTTTTAACAGTACGTTCTTCGGCAAGGTTTCGGTAATAATCCCCTTCCACAAACTGGATATCGAGTAGTTTCACCCCTACGCCTATAGCAAAAATGAACATACAGGCCGCAACCACGTACAATCTATTTAATATGCCTTTTTCTGATGTAGCCATCTACTCCTTAATATTCACTTTAATTTTATAGGGCGGATTCTCGGAAGGAACAATTCCGCGATCTTTCATTTTTTGAGTAATTGTAGATTCCATCTTAATTCGCATTAAAGCCGACCGGCGATCTACAAATTCACTTTTCAACTCCCTTACCTCTGTATGAAGTTTAGCTATCTTATGCACTTTACGTTCAGCACTATGGGAGCTCGCTATCATAATAATGGCAAGCAGTGTACAAAAAACTATAAAGCGCCAGTTATTTACAGCGTCTCTACTAATAAGAAAATTAGCACGTAGTAAGTTGTAAAAACCTTCTCTCATTCCTTTCTAAATTTCACCCCCTTCTTAGAATTCGCTATAAGTCTATAAAAAACTATAACTTCTTTGCTACTCTCAACTTAGCACTTCTGGCTCTATTATTCTCCTTAATTTCTTCAGCTGTAGGTACTATAAGCCCCCCAACCTTTTTAAAAGGAACCGAAATATTTCCGTAGAAATCTTTTTCAGGCTCACCCTCAAATAATCCACTTCTTATATACCTTTTCACCAATCTATCTTCTAACGAGTGATAAGAAATAAGACTAATCCTCCCATTTTTTACCACCAGGTCTTCGGTTTGCTTTAAAAAATCTTTTAAAACCTCAATTTCCTGGTTCACTTCAATTCGAATTGCCTGATATATTTGTGCCAGAATTTTATTCTCCTTTCCTTTAAACAAATGCGGTTTCAGCAAGTTATTTAGCTCTTCACTGCTCTCTATAGGTTTTTCCTTTCTTGCCTCCACAATAAGCCTTGCCAGTTTTGGCGCATTTTTTAAGTCAGCATATTCATAAAACAGCTTTTTAAGTTGTTCTTCTTCATACTCATTAACCACCTCAAAAGCACTAAGCTTACTTCCCTGGTTCATACGCATATCCAAACGTGCATCAAACCGGGTAGAAAAACCTCTTTCTGCTTCATTAAATTGATGCGACGAAACACCAAAGTCACCTAAAATTCCATCAACTTTTTTAACCCCATAAAATCTCAAAAAACGTTTTATATATTTAAAATTCTCATGAATTAGCGTAAAACGTGAATCTTCAATAGTGTTTTGCAAAGCATCTTCATCCTGATCAAAAGCAAAAAGCTTCCCCTTAGCCCCGAGCCTACTTAAAATCTCCCTGGAATGGCCACCTCCACCAAACGTAACATCCACATACACGCCATCCTCCTTAATACTAAGGCCGTCTACAGATTCTTTTAATAAAACCGGATTATGATATTGCATCTAAATCGTCATTTCCCATTACTTCTTCAGCGAGTTCAGCGAAATCATCTGAAGCCTCATCAATGGTGTTTTCATATTTATCTTTATCCCAGATCTCTACAATATTCACAGCAGAGGATAACACGATCTCCTTACTGATACCAGCAAAACCTACAAGATCTTTAGGTATTAAAAGCCTACCATTAGTATCCACTTCCACCATCTTTACACCAGCAGTAAACCTTCTTATAAAATCATTATTCTTCTTTTTAAAGCGGTTTAAACCATTAATTTTCTGCATTAGAACATTCCACTCCTGCATAGGGTACAACTCTAAACAAGGCTGAAAAACCGAACGTTTTAGCACAAAACCCTCCTGCAACATAGGCGCAAGCTGCTTTTTTAATGCTGAAGGAACCATTAACCGGCCCTTGGCATCTGCTTTACATTCGTATGTTCCAATGAGATTTACCACTTATATACTTTACAAAGTCAAATATATTGAAAAAATTACCACATTTTACCACTTTCTACCACTTTGTTAATAAGTTTATCAACTGTATATAGCTGAAACACTATCAAGTAGACCTATTCATTTAGGTTTCAGAGGCTTGGTTTTTATTGTACTTTTCTTGTTAAATATTTTAAAAAAGATGATAAAAATGCATTTCCTAAATGACTTTGGTATTTCTTAAAAATGATTATACTTGTAATGAAATCGCTATATTTGCGATTGCGAAACGCAAAGCCAATCAATGAAAAATAATGTAAGGCAAGAGGGAAAGTTTACGTACCTGGAGCAAGGAGAGGGAACCCCGATAGTTATTTTACACGGACTTATGGGTGGTTTAAGTAATTTTGATGGGGTTACCGAATATTTTCCAAAGCATGGTTATAAAGTTGTTATCCCAGAACTTCCTTTATATTCCATGTCCCTACTTAAGACCAGCGTAGGCACTTTTGCTAAATTTTTAAAAGAATTTATAGATTTTAAAGGTTACGATAAAGTTATACTTCTAGGCAACTCGCTTGGTGGGCATATTGCTTTATTGGCTACTAAATTATACCCAGAAATTGTTAAGGCCCTTGTAATAACAGGAAGCTCGGGACTTTACGAAAATTCTATGGGCGAGAGTTATCCGCGTCGTGGGGATTATGAATTTATCAAGAAAAAAGCACAGGATGTTTTTTACGACCCTGAAGTTGCCACCAAAGAAGTAGTAGATGAAGTTTACGAAACCGTAAGCGATCGGAATAAACTGGTAAAAACCCTGGCCATTGCCAAAAGCGCCATAAGGCACAATATGGCTAAAGATTTACCAAAAATGAAAACCCCTACCTGTATTATTTGGGGAAAAGACGATCACGTAACCCCACCTGAAGTAGCTGAAGACTTTCAGCGTTTACTTCCGGATGCCGATTTATTTTGGGTAGATAAATGTGGCCATGCCGCCATGATGGAACACCCCATATTGTTTAATGAGCTACTTCATGACTGGTTAAAACACCGGAATTTCTAAGGCATATAATTTATAAAGGTTTATTAGGTTTAAGGCTGCTAATACTAACATTGAACAAGATCATTTTTCAAAAAGAATTACAATGAAAATCAATTCGGCCGAATTTGTGGTAAGCAATACACGTGTAGATAAATGCCCGGACAGCAAGCTTCCGGAATACGCTTTTATTGGCCGTAGTAATGTAGGAAAGTCTTCTTTAATAAATATGCTTACAGGTAGAAAAGCACTTGCAAAAACCTCGGCCAAGCCTGGAAAAACACAACTTATCAACCATTTTTTAATCAATAAAGAGTGGCATTTGGTAGATTTACCGGGTTATGGGTATGCGAAGGTTTCTAAATCTACAAAGCGTACTTTTCAAAAATTTATCACTGCATATTTTGACAAACGCAAGCAATTAATTTGCGCCTTTGTACTTATAGACAGTAGGCACGATCCACAGCCTATAGATATGGAATTTATGCAATGGCTTGGCGAACACCAGGTTCCATTTTGTATTATTTTCACAAAAGCCGATAAGCTAAAACCAAAGGTTCTTGAGAAAAACATCAACAATTACCAGGAAAAGATGCTAGAAATATGGGAGGAAATGCCAGAGTTTTTTATAAGCTCGGCAAGTGCCAAACTGGGACAGGAAGAAATTCTGGAATACATCGATTCTATAAATAATGAATTAAAGGCTAATAATTAGGCTCCTAAAATTTAAGCCGATCTTCAATTATCGCTATCAGCTCTTCGGCTGAATAAACTTGCTCCAATTCCTCTGTAGTCAGAAAAACTCCCATTTCACCTTCATCTTCCCATAATATTATTGGAAAAGTATATTTGTAACCAAACTTTGAAGCATATTGCTTTTGAAATTCGTCTAAATGAAGAAATTTCATCCCCACTTCTGAAGCCTGCCTGTATTTTTTCCATTGTGGATTTTCCGAAAAAACACCGTGTGTTACTTTACAAAGGTTACATGCAGAAGATTTGGGACTTATCATTTTATACAGCGCATCCAGAACAGCATTATGTGTTCCGGAAAACGCGTTATATACAAAAATAAGTTTCTCCACTGAATAAGCAGGATTTAACACTTACATCGCTTTACCCACAATATAAATATTGTATAAACCGGGTTTAGACTAATTACTTTTTGGTGATTTCTAATTTCTCGGCAAAATAATCGCAAAAATCTTTCATAGTCGCAGTCATTTTCTCGTCTTGTGTAGCACGGTTAAACGTATCGCTCATAGAAACAAGGGTTTGATGAAAAAATTTCTTCATTTCATCTACCGGCATATCTTTGGTCCAAAGATCTATCCTCAAGGTCTCCTGCGCTTTACTATCCCATACAGAGAGCATTAAAGCCTTAGCCTCTTCTTTATAAACATTTCCATCTTCGGCACTCCAGCTAATCTCTTCCGGTACACGATTTTCATCGGTAACCACCTCTATATTTATTTCTGACTTTTTATATGCTGACATTACTTTCTTGGTTTAAAATTCGCTTTATTAAATATTGTTTCGGCATCTGTTTCAATCATTTCCTGTAAAGATGCGTTGGCTTTTTCCATATAACTTCTTACAATTTGCCAGCCTATATATTGCCCCAGCTTTGCCGGAGAATCGGCATCTAATTGTAGATAAAACTTTGAAAAAGGTGCTGGATACAAAAACCGTGAATACAATTCGGTATCTGTATCAAAAAGCAACTCATTTTCTACATAATACCGCCATATTTGCGCCTCATTATTTTTCGCCCAGGTATATTCATCTTCAGTATAGCCTATTTTTTCTGCATCAGTTACTTCAGGAATAAACTTATCTTTTAAGTATAAAAGTTTTCCGTAGTACACCATATGCGCTAGAAAAGTTCTTGACCTGGGTCTTTTTACATATTTTTCGGCATATGCGTTGGCAACATCCGGAAGTATTTGTTCCTTGTTAAAATTCTTTTTTAAATACTCCTGAATTCCAATATAAAAATGATGGTCTTTCCCTAAATACGTATCCAGGGAAATGAATAAATAATTCTCCTGAAGAATTACTTTATTTTTATAGTCAACTTCAGAAGTCACTGTAAACACTTTTGGTGCTTTAAATTTTGGAAAATAATACTTTACATGCTGAAAGAGACTGTGGAGTTCTGCTTTTTTATTTTTAAAAGAAGGAAAAGCTTCACCAACTTCCTTATTTATTTCCTGCTGAATAGTATCGTTCAATTTTGCTATCCAAACACTATCTGAAAATTGCCGCGGAAACAAAAAAGGATATTCCTGTTTTAAATCCATAAGTTTTTCAGGATCGGCTTCAGCAAACTTTTCATCAAACCTTACCACTTCAAAATCTACCGGCACCTTTGCAATCTCTTTTTCAATTCTGCTTTCCTCATTACAGGAAACAAAGGCGAACATAAAACATAAAAAAATTATTTTTCTAATCATAAGGGATCTTTATGAAGGCTTTAACGCCGTGGCCTTTTAATAATTATGTTTAAATGGTAGATTTGTGTGCAAAGGTATTATTTACAAATTTAATCACCCAAAATTATGCAAACTGAAAAAGTGGTAAACCACATAGTTAACTGGTTAAAAGATTACGCTACCAATGCCGGAATGCATGGTTTTGTAATTGGTATTAGCGGGGGCATTGACTCTGCTGTAACTTCAGCGCTTTGTGCCAAAACCGGTTTGCGTACGCTTTGTATTGAAATGCCTATTCACCAGCATAAGAATCAGGTAACCCGGGCACAACAACATATTAGCTGGTTAAAAACCCACTATGCCAACGTGAGCAACCTGGAAGTTAACCTAAGTTCGGTATTCGAGAATTTTAAACAGGTTGTCCCAGAGGCTGAAGCTTCTGAAACATTAGAACTTAGCCTGGCAAATACCAGGGCGAGGTTAAGAATGTCTACGCTCTATTATTTTGCAGGTTTGCATAGCTATCTTGTAGCAGGAACGGGAAACAAAGTAGAAGATTTTGGAGTAGGATTTTATACCAAGTACGGAGACGGAGGTGTAGACCTAAGCCCAATTGCCGACCTTATGAAGACAGAGGTCTATGAAATCGCAAAATTTTTAGGAGTGACCCAGGAAATTATAGAAGCACTACCTACCGATGGCTTATATGGAGACAGCCGTAGCGACGAAGATCAAATTGGCGCCTCTTACCCAGAATTGGAATGGGCCATGAAAGCAGCAGAAGAAGGGAAATCGGCTGAAGATTTTGAGGGGCGAAAACGGGAGGTTTTTACAATTTACCAAAGAAGACATCGCGCTAACTCCCACAAAATGAACCCAATACCCATTTGCAACATTCCCATTAGTCTTAAAAAATAATCACTTTATCGAATAATGTGCTCATAAAACGGAATCAAGAATAAATTCTGTTAAATTTAATAGTATAAATGCGCTTGCCCTACCCGGGCGTATTTTTTAAGCAAATTTAATATTATGAGCACAGTATTAATTGCAGATCATCATCCTGTGGTGCATCAGGGGATTCGGTATATTTTAAGAAACAATCCGGCTCTTGAAGTTGTGGGTAGTGTTCATAGCGGAATGGAATTATATGGTTTTTTAAGCGAGCGCCAACCCGATGTTTTGATTATTGAAATAGACCTTCCCGAAATTAATGGCATAAATGCTCTTCGTACCATAAAAACTGACTATACCAAAGTTAAAATGCTTGTTTTTACCGGGCATCCTGAAGAGGTTTATGCATTAAGTGCTATTAAAGCGGGAGCAGCAGGTTATATCTCTAAAATGGCAAAACCCGATGAACTTGAAAAAGCCATTTACCAGGTAGCAAGAGGCGGCATTTACCTCAACAAAAAAATTACCGATAAGCTGAATGCAGGTATATCGCCCGGAAGAAATTTAATTGCAAAATTTAAGAAACTTTCCACTAGAGAATCTGAAGTTTTAAATCTTATCTCTGCCGGCAAACGAAATAAAGATATCGCGGAAGCCCTTTCCATAAACGAAAAAACAGTAAGTACTTATAAAACCAGATTGCTAAAAAAACTACAGGTAGATAATGTGGCAGATCTTATTACACGTTCGCGCCTATTGCAAATAAACACTACATAACGCGATTCAGTTTTTCTGAAAGCACTTTCTTTAAAGTCAAATAATCCTTTACATCTTCTAATATATGTTCGGTTTGTTGCTCTTCGGATGGAGTTTTCACCTTTTCGGAAAGCTCGTTAATTTTTTGATTTATTAAAAACCTGCGTAAAGAAAGAATGGTTTCGCTAACGTGTCGTGAAATAGTTTCAGTTTTTGCTTTTACAAAAATATTTTGCCTTTCCCATTCGTGTAACTTGTATTGTTCTTCTTCCATTAAAATTGAAGTGATCTCTGAAGCCTGATCGGGGTCTATATCATTGATAAAATTCCTGACCTCAAATTTTTCTTCACTGTTTAGCCGGGCGATTAATTGGGTATAAATATCCCTGAATTTAGGATTGGCAAAAGCAATTTCATCTTCCTGTAAATCCAGGAATATCTTCTCAAATACCCTGGTTTTCTGTATCTCCTTTTCCAGGCCAAACTCCCCATCTTCTTTTTCTTTTAGTACCAGATCTTCAAACTCTTCTTCTACCGTACCATATTGCAATAAAAGACTAATAATTTTTTTCTCAAGTTCATATTGCTCGTCTACACGGGAAGTTTTAGGTTGCGCCTCTTCTTTTACTACATCAAAAGATTTTTTCTGTTGCTTTTGCTGTGGAGAAGTTCTTCCGCTTTTTGCATTTAATTGTGCAAGACTGGAAAACAATACGTTTTCAGAAATATCCATTATTCTTGAACATTCCTGTAAATAGACTTCCTGTTGAATAGTATCTGGAATTTTAGAAATACTACTCACAATATCCCTTATTAATGCTGCCTTTTTAACCGGATCTTTCTTTGCTTCTTCCATAAGCAAAGACGCTTTGTAGCTAATAAAATCACGAGCATTCTCCTGCAAATATTCAGCTAAAGCTTCCTCTGAATTATTTTTCGCAAAACTATCGGGATCTTCTCCTTCCGGAAAAGTACAAACCCTAACATTCATTCCCTGTTCAAGGATTAAGTCTATTCCTCGAAGCGAAGCTCTTATCCCGGCGGCATCGCCATCAAATAGAACGGTAATATTTTTAGTTAGCCTGTTAATTAACCTTATTTGCTCTGGTGTTAAAGCAGTTCCTGAAGACGACACCACATTCTCAATCCCACTTTGGTGAAACTGAATCACATCGGTATAACCTTCAACCAGAAAGCAGTTGTCTTGTTTAGCAATGGCCTGTTTGGCAAAATTTATACCATACAAAACCTTACTCTTATGGTAAATATCACTTTCGGGGGAATTGAGATATTTGGCTGCTTTTTTTTCACTGCTAAGAATTCTCCCCCCAAACCCTAACACCCGACCAGACATAGAGTGAATTGGAAACATAACCCTTCCTTTAAAGCGGTCAAATTGCTTTTCACCCTTTACAATAGTAAGGCCTGTTTTTTCAAGGTACTCCAGTTTATAAGCTTCGGCGAGGGCTTCTTTGGTAAAATCGTCCCATTCGTCTAACGAATAACCCAGCTCAAATTTTTTGATCGTTTCTAAAGTAAAGCCCCGTTCTTTAAAGTAGCTTAACCCAATAGCTTTTCCTAAATCGGTTTTATGTAGATTTTTCTGAAAATGTTTATTGGCAAATTCTGAAACCAGGTACATACTTTCCCGCTCATCCGCTTGCTGTTTTTGCTCGTCGCTTTGCTGGGTTTCCTCGATCTCAATCCCATATTTTTTGGCTAGGTATTTTATGGCTTCAGGATAGGTAAAATGCTCATGCTCCATTAAAAAGGCCACCACATTCCCTCCTTTTCCACTAGAGAAATCCTTCCAGATTTGTTTTACCGGTGAGACCATAAAACTAGGCGTACGCTCATCACTAAACGGACTTAAACCTTTAAAGTTTGAACCCGATTTTTTAAGCTGAACAAAATCACCAATAACCTGCTCTACCCGGGCGGTTTCAAATACGTTATCTATGGTAGTTTTTGAGATCAAAACGGTCTTATTTAAACCTTTAGAGAGGTTGCTTAAAAGTTTAGGTTCGTCAAGCTGAACTTGTTTCAGCTTCTAATATGATTTGATTATCAATATCTTATATCTCCGAATGAATTTAGGAGCAAGCTCTGAAATAAATTCAGAATGACGATTTTAAAAACTTTTCAGACTCCCACTTTCTTCGGAGGACAAAATTACAATTTAAAATTGGCTAATCAACATCAAACCTAAGTCCTAAAGAAAAATTGTGTAATTCCCGGTTGGGATCCTGGAATATAGGGTTTAGATCGTATTTTCCATAGAGTGTGGCACCACCCCAGCCCAGGTAAGCACTTACACCATAGACTAAATCATTGGTGTTATAATTATTCTTTAGTTTCTCTTTTACCTTATCGCCATCTTCCTTAAACTTTAGTTTTTGACGTTCCCCAATATTAAACCCGGCATAGCCACCAAAACCAATCTTTAGCATTTTATAAGTTGAAAAATGCAATCTACTTTCGGTTTCTGTTCTCTTAGAGGGGCCTATTTCAAAATGAACAGGAACTACCAGGTTATCCATTCTAAATTTAGATTTATCAAGGTCTAATGCGAATTCCTGCAAATAGGTTTGGTCTCCGTCTTCTACAAAAATACGGTTATCGGTAGGCTTTAAACCGTTGAATTGAAATGAAAGTCCGTATCGAAATCGCAACCAGTTGGTTTCCTTAAAAACCCGCGTTTTCCAGGCCCAACCAATTTCGAAAAAACGGCTTCCTGCCAGTTTAAAATCTGAATCATTTAAAGACTGCCCTTCTTCTAAAGCATTATTGAATCCGGCGGCCACTACCAAATCACTGGTGGTACGTTTATCGTATTTTTTAGTATTTATATTAATATCAACAGCTTTTCCCTTACTTCCAAAAGCAATATAACTTCCAGAAGAATCGGCATTTCTATCCCTTAATTCCATTTCGTTTTCTAAAATGGCAATTTTGTTTTCAATATTTTTAGCGTGCTTTTCAGCTAATTCCTTCTTTTTCTTTTCGGCCGCTTCTTGAGTGATTATACCGTTTTCCAATTGCCCGTTAACAATTTCTATTTGGTATTTGAGCTTTTCTTTCTCTTCGGTTACAATTTTGGCCTTTTCTTTTTCAAAAAACTCTTTTGCTCTTTCTTCTGAAGAAAGCTCTACTGCTTTTGGCGCTTCTTCCTGGGCATTAACTTGTTGTAAACCTAAGCTGAACAACGAAAATGACACGTAAAAAATAATTGTTTTCATGATAATTGATTTTAAAGTTTGATGAATGACCCGTTTGTGGGAATTTTTAGATAGTTATTAATAATTTCTGTTGGCAACCGCCGTTTTTGCCTTGAGATAACCTTCTTTTAAGACCTCAAAAACTTTGGCTTTAAAAGACTGGTATATCTCATCTTCTACTTCGGCTAAAAGCGCATTCGCATTTATAGTGTTGGTAGAAGTATATGATTTTAAATTCCTTTCTCTACTTAATTCTGATGCCGCTTCTGCCAATAACACATCAACTTCATCCTCAGAAATTTTATCATTGTTAGCGGCTTCAGCAATTACTTCTTCAAGTTTAGATTGAAAAATTTTTTCTTCAGAAATTGGCGGTTCCAGGCTTATTTCTTCCAACACAACTAGTTCTTCAACAGCGATTTCTTTTGAAACTGGATTTTTGAAAGAATTTTCGTTTTTTACTATAGCTTCAGTTTTATTGGCAACTCTATTTCCTACCGCTTTTTTAACTGAACTCTCTTCCTTTTTTTTGTTTTCTTCAGAAGCTATACTGGAATTTTGTTCTTGTGTAAATTCTTGTTTTACTTCCGGTTTTTGAATATTCTCATTTATCGGTTCCTCTACAATTTGAGGAGTATCTGAAACTTCCCCGTTCCAAAGAAAAGTACCGGCAACCAATAAAACGGCAACTGCCGCGGCAATATATTTCCAAACTGCCCGGGAATTTCCATCCTTTTTGGCATCTAACTTTGCCTCCAGCTTCTCCCAACTTTGAGCAGAAGGAGTAATTTGCCTTTTTTCCAGTTTCTCCCTTACTGATTTTTCGAATTTATTTGATTCCATAATCCGATGTGTTTTGTGTTTTTAATTGTTCCTGCAACATTTTTCTCGCCTTAGATAATTGCGACTTTGAAGTTCCTTCGGTAACCTTCAACATTTTTGCAATTTCAGCGTGTTTATATCCTTCTACCGCATACAATACAAAAACCATCCTATAGCCTTCGGGTAAATTGTCTATAAGGTTTTGAATATGTGCAACATTAAGTTCTGTATTCATTTCAGCATAAAAACCAGGATCGGCAATTTCTTCATCACTAAAAACAATTTTCTTTTGTGACCGAAGAAAAGAAATTGACTCCCGAACCATTATTTTACGTATCCAGCCTTCAAAACTTCCTTTAGATTCAAAATCTTTAAGATGGGTAAATACTTTAAGAAATCCGTTAAGCATCACTTCTTCGGCGTGATGTATATCTTTAACATATTGCCGGCAAATACTTAGCATTTTTCCCGAATGCAACTCATATAATTGGCGCTGCGCCTTACGGTCTTTTTTAGCCGCGCGTTTTATTAGTTGAGATTCGCTCTTAAAAAGTTGAATTACTTTCACCCGATTTCTTAATTAAAAAGGCCTTCTATCTATATAGACGCAGGAAAGTTACAAAAGGTTGCCTGTACCCTCTGATATTTTTTTGATGATTCTTATTTCTATGCGTTTTAATGAGAACAAAGGCTCTGCGATAATCTGTTGTTTTGGGTTTGTTGTTTGAGGTTTGAGGTTTGAGGTTTGGGGTTTGACCTTGCCTGAATATAGTTGCCTTTTTTAGGTTTATTACAAGGACGAAGCATGCGGCAATCTGTCGTTAATTTGTTGGAGCGATTGAAAAATCGGGATCGAAATGCCGGCTGACCTGCTTTTGAAATTGCGGGACCTACTACAAATCTGCCTAAATAAACAAATGGCGCAAGAGTTTTGAAAAACGATAATCCTGACATATTAGAGCAAAGTTTACAGCTTAAAAAAAGCTGCCCGCAATACACGAATATTATTTATGATTCGTGGATTCGTGGCTTTTTTTGGTTTTACCTAATAAAAACTACGACTGTCAAATTGTTATATTTTGAATCACTAATGCCCGGTAAAAACTTTTATGACCTCTATTTATCTAGATTAGAGGTTCATTTTATGCTTTTTTACAATTTTGGAACTTCCTATTTTTTGGAAAATAATGCTTTCACCAAATACAAGAAATCATTTAACGCTGGTTATCAGACAGCTACATTCAAGTCTTTTTCCTGGTTATATCAGCGCAGCGATCTTAATTCTTTACCGAACAACAATGATTTTGAATTCTTAACCTGGAACCTAAAACTTTGAAACCATCGGCTTTCACCTTATCTTTACCTCAGAATTCATTTTATGTCTGAACAAAAGCTCACCCGAATAAATAAGTATTTAAGTGAAATAGGCTATTGCTCCCGCCGTGCCGCCGACAAACTAATAGATCAGGGCCGGGTAACCATTAATGGCAATATACCGGAAATGGGAACCAAAATTGCCCCCGGCGATTTGGTAAAAGTTGATGGAAAAGCGGTATCGGAAGCAACAAAAAAAGAGCCTAATGTATACCTGGCTTTTAATAAACCCATAGGTATTGTTTGCACTACAGATACCCGTGTGGAAAAGGATAACATTATTGATTTTATAAATTATCCAAAAAGAATTTTTCCTATTGGCCGATTAGATAAGCCTAGTGAGGGACTTATCTTTCTCACCAACGATGGGGATATTGTCAATAAAATTTTGCGCGCCAAAAACAATCATGAAAAGGAGTATATCGTATCGGTAAATAAACCAATTACTTCAGACTTCATTAGAAGAATGGGGAATGGTATTCCCATTTTAGGCACCCGAACCAAAAAATGCGAAGTAGAAAAGTTGGGAAAGAATGAATTCAGGATTATACTTACCCAGGGGCTAAACAGACAAATTCGTAGAATGTGCGAATTTTTAGGTTATGAAGTGACCGCTCTTAAACGCATTAGGATTATGAATGTAAACCTGGATGTTCCGGTTGGTGCATACCGTGACCTCACCCAGGAAGAGCTAGCTACCATCAATAAAATGGTTAATGAATCTAGCAAAACAGCAGAATCGGTAACGACCAATAAGTCTGGAAAAAGAAATATGCGTTTTAGAAAAAAATAAATCTTAACACATTATTAGCGGAATAGCTTACCTGCATGTTAAGATTACTTGTTAACTTTAGTTATGTCTTTGTCTACATTAAAAAGTAACAATTTATGAGGGTGCAGCCGTTTCATTTAGCCATACCGGTCTCAGATTTACAAAAAGCCAGAAAATTTTATAAAGAAACCCTTGGTTGCGGCGAAGGCCGAAGCAGCGATCACTGGGTAGATTTCAATTTTTTCGGTCACCAATTGGTGATTCATTACAAACCAAAGGAAGAGATTGAAAAAGCACATAGTAATCCTGTTGATGGGAAAGATGTTCCAATACCCCATTTTGGCGTAGTCCTGGAATGGGATGTATTTGAGGAGTTTGCCAACTTATTAAGATCTAAAAGCCTTGAATTTGAAATTGAACCCTATATTCGTTTTCAAGGGCAGGTAGGCGAACAGGCCACCATGTTTTTTAAAGATCCTTGTGGGAATGCCTTAGAATTTAAAGCCTTTAAAAATAAAGATCAATTATTTGCAAAATAACCAACCAACTATAAAAATATGAATAGATTAAAACCGGCACTGGTACGCCAAATTTTTGTACTAATGCTCATCTTATTTTTAGCGGTTTTAATTTTTAAAGAAATTATTCCATACCTATCCGGGGTTTTGGGAGCCATCACCCTATATGTTCTTTTACGGAACTGGATGAAAAAATTAATAGCCAGGGGCTGGAGCCCTACGGTAGCTGCATCACTTTTAATGGCAGGTTCCTTTATAGGAATTCTTGTTCCCATTTCTTTGATTGTAATTATGCTTTCTTCGAAAATAAGTAAAGCAGTAGCTAATTCAGAAAGGGTAATTAGGGCCATAAAAGATCAACTAGTAGAAGCCGAAACCTATATTGGCTATAGTTTAAGCGATTCTATAGATACCGCTTCGGTCACCAATTGGATGTCTGGAAATCTGCAAAGTTTGGCAGGTGGCACTTTTAATGCATTTATCGCAATAGGTATTATGTACTTTATGCTTTATTATATGCTCACAAAAAGGGACTCTATGAAATCTTCTCTTATTTCTTACATTCCCCTAGGTAATGAAAACCTACAAATAATAGGTAAGGAAAGCGATCAACTTGTAAGGTCTAATGCACTGGGAATTCCACTTGTGGCAATTTTTCAGGGAGTTATAGCCCTTATTGGCTATTTAATTTTGGGAGTACCAGATCCTTTCTTTTGGTTTGTGATAACAGCTATAGGATCTATGATTCCATTTATTGGAACCGCTATTGGAATTATTCCCGTAGTAATACTTTTAATGGCCCAGGGCGATAATTGGCAGGCTATTGCTATGTTAATATATGGCTTTGTGGTTGTGGGTTCTACCGATAATTTAATTAGACTGTACATCTTAGACAGACTCGCTGCGGTACATCCTTTAATTACTTTATTTGGAGTTATTGTTGGAGTGCCACTTTTTGGTTTTATTGGATTAATTTTTGGACCATTGCTTATCTCCTTGTTTTTATTAATTCTGAAAATTTACAAAAAGGAGTATGGCAATTCCAATGACAGACTTTAAAACAACTACTAATCAACAAAATGAAGAATAATTATGAATATGTTCAGTAAAAAGAAGCAAGAGATTGATGAGGAATACCTAAAGAAAGGTGTTGCGCAGGTAAAAGATGGAGATGTAGAATTAGCAGCAAAAAATCAGGAGAAAATAGAAGATAAAATTGTAAATGCCAGTACACTAAGGAAGTATACAGAACTTGGTAAATTAATGTTTGGAATGCTTCAGGATTATAGAAAAGGTGCATATAAAAATGTACCCTGGTTTACAATTGCTTCTATAGTTTTTGCGCTTTTATATGTCTTAAACCCTTTAGATTTAATGCCAGATTTTATCCCCGGACTTGGCTATGTAGACGATTTTGCCGTTTTAACCGTGGCATTGAGATTTATTGAAACCGACCTTCATAAGTATTTAGATTGGAAACTTGAGGAAGCTTAATTTCCCGGCTTTAAATAACTAAAAAATCCTATCAAGCCTAAATTCAAATTTCAGGCTCAATAGGATTTTTTTAATCTGGCACCTAATAGGTTATTTATTCAACATACTTTTTTCCTTAGCTCTTTTTTTATGGCGTTCGGTAGCTAATAAAGTATTTTTAAGCAGCATAGAAACCGTCATTGGACCTACTCCACCCGGTACAGGTGTGATGTATGAAGCACGCTTACTTACATTTTCAAAATCTACATCTCCTTTTATCACGTAGCCTTTTTCAGCTTCTTCATCTGGCACCCTGGTTATTCCCACATCAATAATAACAGCATCATCTTTAATCATTTCAGCCTTTAGGAAATCGGGAATTCCAACCGCGATAATAATAATATCGGCCTGGGAAGTGATTTGGGTAATATTTTTAGTGAATTCGTGCGTTAAGGTAACTGTTGAATTTCCTGGAAAACCGCTTCTCCCCATTAAAATACTCATAGGTCTCCCCACAATATAACTTCTACCAATAACCACAGTATGCTTTCCTTTTGTTGGAATATCGTAACGCTCTAACAGTTCTAAAATTCCAAAAGGGGTCGCAGGGATAAAGGAAGTCATATCCAGGGCCATTTTCCCAAAATTGGTAGGGTGAAAACCATCTACATCTTTATCGGGGTCTACGGCATTTAATACTTTTTGGGTATCTATTTGTGGAGGCAAAGGAAGCTGTACAATAAATCCGTCTATATCGTCATTCTGATTTAACTCTTCGATCTTATCTAAAAGTTCCAGCTCACTTACCGTATTTGGCAACCTATATAAAGAAGATTCAAATCCAACTCTTTTACAGGATTTTACTTTAGCATTAACATAGGTTAGGCTGGCCCCGTCGTTTCCTACAATAATCGCAGCCAAATGAGGTACCTTTTCCCCTCTTTTTTTAATTTTCTCAACCTCAGCAGCGATTTCATTTTTAATATCGTTACTGGTTTTTTTTCCGTCTAATATAGTCATGGTCAGTTTTCAGTTGGTAGTAGCAGTTGGCAGTTTTTAATCTTTACCCACTCCAAATCTCCCAGGATTATTAATCATAAAATTTAGAAGTTTTCCTACTTCGTGACTTTTCTTAATCAATTTATCTTTTGTATCTAAATCTAGGTATTTACAAGCATAAGCAAACTCTAACCAGCTTTGAGTTTCAGCGTTCTCAGCGTCACTATCAGTTAACTTGCTTACAAAGTGCTTCTCGTACCTTCTCTTTCTATAAGCCTCAGCAACATTTACACAAACCGACCTCGAACTCCTCCTTATTTGATCTGTTAAGGAATAAGTTTCTTCTTTAGGGAATCTTCTTGAATTCTCAAATATCTCCATAGCAAGTTCAAATCCAATCTCGTAAACACGTAGTGATTTAAAATCCATATTAAGTATTTAATTAATTGCCTACTGAGACTGGAACAACTGCCTACTGAGTTCTATTTCATTCCCTTCATCATTTGCATCATCTTCCGGCCTCCACCGCCTTGCATCATCTTCATCATTTTTCCCATCTGGTTAAATTGTTTTAACAGCTGGTTTACTTCCTGAACCGAGGTCCCCGAACCTTTACTAATTCGTTTCTTTCGGCTGGAATTTATAATTTTTGGATTACTTCTTTCTTCAGGGGTCATGGAGTGGATTATCGCTTCAATTCCTTTAAAGGCATCATCATCAATATCTACATCTTTAAGCATCTTTCCTGCTCCCGGAATCATTCCCATAAGGTCTTTCATAGACCCCATTTTCTTAATTTGCTGTAGTTGCTTTAGGAAATCATCAAAACCAAACTGGTTTTTGGCAATTTTCTTCTGAAGTTTTCTCGCTTCTTCTTCATCGTATTGCTCCTGGGCACGCTCCACAAGGGAAACCACATCTCCCATCCCCAAAATCCTGTCGGCCATACGGTCTGGATAGAACACATCTAAGGCATCCATCTTTTCTCCGGTACCAATAAATTTAATAGGCTTATTAACTACAGATTTAATGGATATGGCTGCACCACCACGAGTATCACCATCTAATTTTGTAAGGATAACCCCATCAAAATTAAGTCTCTCATTAAAAGTTTTTGCGGTATTAACCGCATCCTGCCCTGTCATGGAGTCTACCACGAATAAAGTTTCGTGTGGTTCTATGGCCTGGTGAATATTCGAGATTTCGGTCATCATCGCTTCATCTACAGCTAAACGACCGGCGGTATCTATAATTACCACATTATGGCCATTTTCTTTAGCGTGTGCAATAGCAGCTTTAGAAATAGCTACCGGATCCTGGTTTCCTTCGTCTGAAAAAACCTCAACACCAACCTGCTCTCCAACCACATGCAACTGATTAATGGCCGCGGGACGGTATACATCACAAGCCACCAACAAAGGCTTTTTAGTCTTTTTATTTTTAAGGAAGTTAGCGAGTTTACCAGAAAAAGTGGTTTTACCACTACCCTGTAAACCAGACATTAGAATCACAGAAGGATTTCCCGAAAGGTTAATGCCTTCGGCTTCCCCACCCATTAACTCGGTAAGCTCGTCTTTTACCAATTTTACCATCATCTGGCCGGGCTTGAGGGCAGTTAATACGTTTTGGCCCAGAGCCTTTTTCTTTACGGTATTGGTAAAGTCTTTGGCTATTTTATAATTCACATCGGCATCTACCAAAGCACGTCTTACTTCTTTTAAAGTTTCGGCAACGTTTACCTCGGTAATCTGGCCGTGGCCTTTTAAAACGTGTAAGGCATTATCTAACTTATCGCTTAAATTATCAAACATAATTTTTCCTGTGATTTAATCCCAAAAAGGGTATAATTCTACCGAGGCCTCCCTCGAAATTTAAAACTTTTTCAACTAACTTCTATTTTCCTACGAAGTTCTAATTCCTCCTTTTAGAAGGAATTGCAAATTTAATGATTTGAGCCTGAAGTGAAAACTTTTTATTTCATTCCAATTCAATATTCCTTAATTTAAACCTACATACGTTCTGGCACCTGTATTCCTAATAAACCAAACGAAGATTTTATAACACTGCCTACGCTATTGGCCAATTGTACCCTTAAAGTTTTCTCGGTGATATCTTCGGTTCCCAAAATGGTTATATTTTGATAAAATGAATTGAATTCTTTTACCAGCTCGTAGGTATAATTGGCAATTAAAGCCGGACTATGATTTTCTGCCGCCAGTTGAATAGTTTCAGGGTACAACTGAAGTTGTTTTATTAGCGAACGTTCTTTTTCGTGAAATTTATAAGCATCTTCCACCGGTTTTTTAAAATCGAAATCGGCTTTTCTAATTATAGATTGAATTCTGGCATAGGTATACTGAATAAATGGGCCGGTATTTCCCTGAAAATCTACCGATTCTTCAGGGTTAAAAAGAATTCTCTTTTTAGGATCTACCTTTAGAATATAATATTTTAATGCCCCCAGGCCTATAATTTTGTAGAGTTCCTCTTTTTCAACCTCGGTATAACCATCTAATTTCCCTAATTCTTCAGAAATATTTTTGGCAGTTTCGGCCATTTCGGCAATAAGGTCGTCGGCATCTACCACGGTTCCTTCCCTACTTTTCATTTTTCCGCTAGGTAAATCTACCATGCCATAACTTAAATGATAAAGGTAATCTGCCCAGTCAAATCCAAGTTTTTTCAGAATTAAAAACAAGACTTTAAAATGATAATCCTGTTCGTTACCCACGGTATAAACCATTCCGCTAATATCAAAATCTTTCACGCGTTGAATGGCGGTACCAATATCCTGCGTCATATAAACCGCGGTTCCGTCGCTACGCAATACAATTTTCTCATCAAGGCCTTCATCGGTAAGATCTATCCATACACTCCCATCTTCTTTTTTATAGAACACTCCTTTTTCAAGTCCCTGGTTTACCACATCTTTCCCTAAAAGATAGGTGTCGCTTTCGTAATAATTTTTATCGAAATCCACGCCCAGCGAATCATAGGTTTTTTCAAACCCCTGATACACCCATTGGTTCATTTTTTCCCAAAGGGCCACCACTTCCGGATCACCGGCTTCCCACTTCAACAACATTTGTTTAGCTTCAACCAAAATTGGCGCCTCTGCTTTCGCCGCTTCTTCAGAAATTCCTTTGGCCTCCATTAATTCGGCAACCTCTTTTTTATACTCCTGGTCAAATTTCACATAGTAATTCCCTACCAACTTATCCCCTTTTAAGCCTGTAGACTCCGGTGTTTCACCGTTTCCAAAGCGCTCCCATGCCAACATAGACTTACAGATATGAATCCCCCTATCGTTAATAATCTGGGTTTTGTAAGATTTATTTCCGGCAGCGCTTAAAATTTCAGCCACAGAAAATCCTAAAAGAATATTTCTAATATGACCTAAGTGTAGGGGTTTATTGGTATTTGGAGAAGAATATTCCACCATAATACCCTTAGCATCTTCGGCTGGGGGTAGTATTCCAAAATCTTCCCTGTCTTTCATTCCGTTGAAAAACTCCAGGAAATAGGCATCGCTCAAAACAATATTCAGAAAACCTTTTACCACATTAAAACCTGAAACTTCGTTAACATTTTCAGTTAGATAAGTTCCAATTTCTTCGCCAAGTTTAACGGGATTCGTCTTAAGCGTCTTTAACATTGGAAAAGTAACCAAAGTGATATCGCCTTCAAAATCCTTGCGCGTAGGTTGAAATTCAAAATTTTCGATTTCAACATCATAAGCCTTTTTAACGGCAGCTTTTACGTGGTTAGCGAGAGTACTTTGGATTGTCATCTTTTACTTTTATTTATTGTTTTAAGCGCTGCAAAGATAACAGAAAATAGGCTTTTGCCTATAATTTACTCGATAATCGAGATTAATCCCTATAGTTATCGGGACACCGGGACTTGTCTTAAAATTGTAAACTATTTTTTCTTAATGCTTCCTGATCATGTCCCGAAGTAATTTACTTATCTTTAAACAAAAAGCTATGTTATTAAATATCTCTTATAACCGAAGCAAAACCAAAGAAAAAATCGATAATGAAGTTGGCAGGCCGTTTACGCTGCTTGATCGTATGAAGTTAAACGGCACAGGCTCACCAAAACTGCATATTACCGATACCAGCATTGATATTCATAACCTATTGGTTTTAGATAATAATGCCAATACCTGTAATGTTGAAATGCGACCAAAAGGGATTATAGTAATGTTTAGATCTCTTTTAGAGACCTACGCCCTTGTAATTCCTTATTATAAGCTACATCTTTACAAAGGAAAAGCCGAAGAATACTCTATTTATAAAGATCATTCTAAGATTAAGGTAAAAGCAAACACACCCGCTATACACAAGTATTTTAAAAAGATTTTAGACTACAAATCAGATAACGCCCCTACGCAAATTGAGGATCTTTAACTATAAATTTACAAGCGGTTCTCGGCAACTCTCATTTTTATAATCTAAGCGTAAACTCTTCATAATTTTTAAAAGCTATTGCTATTGCAATTTTGCCAAAAAAATTAATGGAATTATTTATTTATGCTTTTGCCGCACTCTTCTCTGTGATGAACCCACTGGGAACCGTGCCAATTTTTGTAGGGCTCACCCGAGAATATTCTGCAAAAGAACAATCAAAAACTTCGCTACTTACTGCTATTAATGTTTTTGTGATTCTTTTGATTTCGTTTTTTATTGGCAGATATATCTTACATTTTTTTGGGATTAGTATTGAGTCTTTAAGAATTGCCGGGGGACTTATTATCGTAACCTCGGGATTCGCTTTGCTCACCGGCTCTTTTTCCAAACATAAAGGAATGGAAAAAGAAAGAGTAAAAAACGATGCTTTTCAAAGAAATAATGTTTCGCTTACCCCTCTGGCAATACCCATGTTGGCAGGACCAGGATCCATTTCTCTACTAATTGGCATGTATGAAGATTACACCGTAATTTCTCAAAAACTTATTGCTGTACTAGCCATTCTTGGCGTTTGCTTAGCAACCTTTCTTGTATTACGAAGTTCTCACTATATTGTAAAAATGCTAGGCGCTTCAGGCATTAATGCTATTTCCCGAATCATTGGCTTTATTGTGATTGCCATTGGGATTGAATACATAAGCTCCTCGGTAATATTGGTGTTGAGCGATGCTTTTAAATAGTATTATCGCTTCCCGAAAGCAAGTCCGCCAATGAGTGCTAAAATCCCGAAACCAATCATGGCATAAGACTGGGTATTGTCGCCGTGAGCTTCAACCTGCAATGGGCCAGCATCAATAGCAAATTCGGGTGTTATTAGTCTATATACTCCATACCCAATCATTCCAACCCCAATTATAAGGAGCACTATTTTAAGTACGTTATTCATTTTATAAAGTTTTACTAATCTCCCCGAAAAGTACTAATTTAATTGGTATTTTAAGCTTAAAATTTTTCTATGAGAATTCTTCTTACAGGTGCTAATGGTTATATTGGAATGCGCTTGCTCCCTGAACTTTTGGAACAGGGCCACGAAGTAGTTTGTGCTGTTCGTAACAAAAATCGCTTTACTTCCAACCAGGAGCTTCTGGAAAAAGTTGAAATTGTAGAACTCGATTTTTTAAAAGATAAAAAAGCTCCGGAAAAAATCAGGAATATTGATGTAGCTTACTACCTGATTCACTCTATGAGCGGATCTACCAAAGATTTTGATAGCCAGGAAGCAACAGCAGCCCAAAATTTCAATAAAATAATGGAAGGCACTTCAGTAAACCAGGTTATTTACTTAAGTGGTATTATCAACACCGAGAAACTTTCCAAACATTTAGAATCAAGAAAAAAAGTAGAAGAAATTTTATATAGCGGTAGTTTTAAACTCACTGTTTTAAGGGCTGCAATTATTGTAGGTTCAGGAAGTTCTTCTTTTGAAATTATAAGAGACCTCTGTGAGAAATTACCGGTAATGATCACCCCAAAATGGGTTGAGACCAAATGCCAGCCTATTTCTATTCGCGATATTATTAAATTTCTCACCGGAGTAATTGGCAAAGAAGAATGCTATAACCAATCTTTTGATGTTGGCGGCCCCGATGTACTCACCTACAAAGAAATGATGCTAAAATATGCCGAAGTTAGAAATTTAAAGCTTTGGATTATAGGCGTACCTGTTATGTCTCCAAAACTTTCTTCTTACTGGTTATATTTTGTAACTTCAACCTCGTATAAACTGGCTCAAAATCTTGTAGACAGTATGAGTGTAGAGGTAATTACCAACGACACTCGCTTACAGGATATTTTAAAGATTGAAACCATTTCCTATACAGAAGCCATAAAACTTGCTTTTTATAAAATTGAGCAAAATCAGGTTATTTCCAGTTGGAAGGATTCGTTAAGCAGCGGCCGCTTTAATAAAGAATTGAACAAATATATACAGGTTCCAAAATATGGTTGCCTCTTAGACAAACAATCGGTCAGGGTCGAAAATCCCGAAGAAGTGCTGGAACGCATTTGGGCTATTGGCGGACTAACAGGCTGGTATTATGGCAACTGGCTATGGAAATTTCGTGGTTATATAGATAAACTCTTTGGAGGAGTAGGCTTGCGCCGCGGAAGAACCCATCCAAATAAGATAGCCTCCGGAGATTCTTTAGATTTCTGGCGTGTACTTTTAGCCGATAAAGAAGAAAGAAGGCTTTTGCTTTTTGCTGAAATGAAAGTTCCCGGCGAAGCCTGGCTGGAGTTTTGCATAGACAAAGAAAATGTACTACACCAAACCGCTACATTTAGGCCAAAAGGTATTTGGGGTCGCTTGTATTGGTATGCCATGTATCCATTTCATTACTTTATTTTTGAAGGAATGCTAAACAAAATTGCCAAAGGTGAATCTAAAAAGCAAATAGCTTAATCTCTCTCAATGCTTTACATCTGAAAAAATCATTATAAACTGAACAGCAGCAAATTTTGAAGCAAATTTCCCGGTCATTTTTAAAAAACCCTTTGCTTTATATCGCAGCAGGAATCTTATTTTTTACAGCACTCTACATTTTCTCCTTTACCGAATTTTTCTACGAACTTATAGAAGCTGGTGCTATTTGGGTTCGTGAAATCTTTGGAGGTTTTTACCTTTGGCTTGGATTATTATGTGTTATGTTCCTAATTTATATTGCCTTTTCGAAATTTGGAAATATAAAACTGGGAAGTTCAAAACCGGAATTCAACAGGCTTTCCTGGATTGCCATGCTATACAGTGCCGGGATGGGTTCAGGGATTTTATTGCGAGCGGTACAGGAACCGGTTTTTATGTTTCTAAACAGCCCCATAAGCACAGATTCTAGTGCCGAAGTTATCGCTCTGGAATACACCTATTATCAATGGGGTTTTACTGCCTGGGCCTTCTATGGTATTTTCGCACTTCTAATTGCCTATTCCCTATTTGTTAAAAAATCGAATATATTATTAGGCAGTAGTTTACCGCAGTTCAAAAAGATAAAATACCTACCAGAAAGCATAAACCTACTCACTATTCTAACTACTGTTTTTGGACTGGTAGCTGCAATTGGCTTAGGCACTACCCAGATTGAAGGAGGTATTAGCCACCTAAGCTCCAGCCCTTCAGGTACGCTTTGGCTTATCATTTTATTAGTTTTTATAGTTTGTTTGGCAGCATTTATTTCGGCATTTGCCGGAATTAAAAAGGGTATAAAACGTATCTCCAACTGGAATATTTACATCACAACCATACTTATGCTTTTTGTCTTATTACAGGCAGATATCCTTACTGTTTTTAACCGCTTTTTTGAATCTCTATCCAAGTATATTATAGATTTTATACCGCTTAGTTTAGCCCTGGGCAACTATAATCCAGGGAAAGAATTTCTAACCGAATGGACGTATTACTACTGGGCTTTTTGGTTGGCCTGGGCTCCTTTTACCGGGATTTTTATCGCCAGAATTTCAAAAGGAAGAAGTATTCGTGAGATGATTTTGGGGGTTTTGCTTATCCCATCGCTGGGAAGTTTTTTTTGGTTTAGCGTTTTTGGTTCGACTTCATTCGATTTAATAGGAAGTATGGACACCTATAGAGGGGAGTTTGATAATGTTTTCACCTCCTTATTTCGCTTTTTTGAAGCCTTCCCACTTTCCAACTTCACAAATATGCTCAGTATACTATTACTAATTAGTTTCCTGGTTACTTCGGTAGATTCGGCTATTTATGTTTTAAGCATGTTTAGCGATAAAGGCAGGGAGCATCCCAGAAAAAAATTCAGGTTAATTTGGGCTATTTTAATCCTTATTTTTTCGCAAGCGATTATTATTCTTGGAAATATTAAACCCAATAGCAATGTACTAACCGCAATGCAAAAGTTTTTAATTATTAGCTCGCTTCCCTTTGCATTTTTTACGGCCGGGATTATGATTTTATTTTTAAGGGAGTTATTCAGGAAGCACTAATTTCCCCTATCGTCATCCTGAAATTATTTCAGAGCCTGCTCCGAAATTTATTCGGAGATATAAGATGTGAACATTTTGATTATGTTAGAAGCTGAAAATGAATTCAGCTTGACGAACCGTATCTTCAAAACCTCTTCGACACACGGCCATTTCTGAACTCCCCTCGCTCCTTTTGTCAATCATCAGATTCAAGAAAAAAAGGAAAGAAACTTCAGAATCATCAACCTGAACCTACCCGCCTGAACGAACAGGCAGGTTCAGCTTAACGAAATCTTTAATTATTTTATCTAAAAAATATGTGAGACTAAGATTTTGGTAAAAAAACCTCGGCCATCATACAGCGGGCACTGCCTCCACCGCAAGTTTCTATCACATGAAGATCACTGCTTAAAATCTTGCAATGCTTTTCTATTTTCTCTATTTGCTCCTGATTTAAGCTCTTGTGTGCCCTCGCACTCATTACCAGAAATTTATCATCTGTACCCTGTACCTGGAGCATATTGCCGGCAAACTCGTGCATTTGTGCTTCAGAAATTGCGATAACTTCTTTCCCATCCTCATTTAAATGCTTCAGTACATTTTTTCGCTCCTTCTTATCGTCTATGCTATCAAGGCAGATTACGGCAAAGTTTTCGGCCAGGCACATCATAACATTTGTGTGATAGATTGCTTTTCTTTTTCCATCTACACTTTGATTGGCATTAAAAATAACCGGTGTAAACTCAAAATCTTCACAAAATTCTATCAGTAAATCTTCGTCTGCACGCGCCGATAATGCACAGTAAGCTTTACGATTCTTCCTATCCAGCAATAAGCTTCCGGTTCCTTCCAAAAAGACATCGTGCTCTTCGGCTTCGGTATAATCTACTATATTTTTTATTTTAAAACCTTCCTCTTCAAGTTTGGCAAAATATTCCAATCGGCGTTCTTTTCTGCGGTTTTCTGCAAACATAGGATATAGCCCTATATCTCCATTTTCATGAAAAGAAACCCAGTTGTTTGGGAAAATAGAATCTGGCGTATCGTCTTCCACCTTATCGTTTACCACAATCACATTTACCCCTACATTTTTAAGTTTTATAACAAATTCATCAAACTCTTTTTGGGCGCGTTCGTTTACATTATCGGCTGTTAAGTCTTTTTGAAAATAATTATTTACCGCAGTTTGCTCGTTCATTCTAAACGCCACCGGGCGCACCATTAAAATTGTATCTGTAATCTGTCTCATTATGCTATTCTCTAATTAAAGGTAAAGTGGAACAACGCAAAAGTCCTTCCTGTTTAGAAATTTCAGCGTAAGGCACTTCTTCAACTGTAATACCCTGCTCTCTTAACCAAGTATTTAATCTTGTAAAGTTTTTTTCTGAAATCACAATATCTTCATCTATAGAAAAAATATTGGAATTCATATAATACATCTCCTCCCGGGTAATCTCAAAAACGTTTTCTTTCCCAAAGAGATTTACCAACCAGTTATATTCCTCTTCTTCCAAGAAACCATTTCTATGAATAATTGCTTTTCCCTTACCTACAGGTTGAAAGCAACAATCTAAATGCAAAGCATTATCCCTGGGCTCTGTATTTGATTTCCTCAAGTTAAAGGAAACCACTTTTTTATTAGGAAATAACTCCTGTAAAGCTTCTACCGCTTGCACATTGGTACGTGCAGTGATATAATCTTTATAATCTGTACCACGATAGGTACCTACAAGAATATAATCTCCCAAAGGCATCACATCACCACCTTCTATATGAGCTTCTTCGGGTAACTGCAGTACTTTAGAAGGATCTATTTGCTGAATAACGTGACTAATGGCTTCAATTTCCTGCTCCCTATCTGGTAGAATATTAGACTTTATAAACTTATCCTCGATCACAAAAGCAATATCCCGAGTAAAAATTTGATTATAATCTTTTATTACTTTGGGCCTAAATACCTGTACTTTATATTTCTCCAGAATTTTAGCGACGGCCTCCATTTCCTCTATCATATCCTCCTCCCTGGGATAGGATCCCATCCTGATGAATTCGGCTGATTTTGGATCGTAAGCTTCTTCTAAAGAAGGTTCGGGACCATTGCTTTCAGCTGTACCCAAAACCACAGCTCTAAGCCGTGAAGTCTCATTATTGATATTCAATTTCACAAGTAAATTTTTATCAAATATAGAAAAAGCTTCATACGATGATGAAGCTTTTTCAAGATTTATTAATAAAAAAAGATATTTTCTACCTTTCTTCTACTGCCTTAAATTCGCGTAAATTTGCTCCGGTATAAATTTGGCGCGGTCTACCAATCGGTTCTTTCATTAACCTCATTTCCCTCCATTGTGCGATCCATCCAGGAAGTCTACCAAGTGCAAACATTACAGTAAACATTTCTACCGGAATACCTAGTGCCCTATAAATAATTCCTGAATAGAAATCTACGTTTGGATAAAGTTTTCTATCCACAAAATATTGATCTTCCAATGCTTCTTTTTCAAGCCCTTTGGCAATATCCAAAACAGGATCATCTACACCAAGTTGCCCAAGTACTTCATCGGCCGATTTTTTAATAATCTTAGCTCTAGGATCGAAGTTTTTATAAACACGGTGACCAAAGCCCATTAGACGGAAAGGATCTTCTTTATCTTTAGCTTTTGCCATAAATTTCTTAGTATCGCCACCATCCTCTTTAATTCTTTCCAGCATTTCTATAACTGCCTGGTTAGCCCCACCGTGAAGTGGTCCCCAAAGTGCAGAAATTCCTGCTGAAATTGAAGCAAAAAGTCCGGCGTGCGAAGAACCCACCATTCTTACTGTAGAAGTAGAGCAATTTTGTTCATGGTCTGCATGTAGAATTAATAATTTATCTAATGCATCTATAACTGCTTTGTCTACGCTGTAACTTTTCCCCGGTTTTTCGAACATCATTTTATGTAGATTTTCTACATAACCTAAAGTATCGTCACCATAATTTAACGGAAGGCTATTTTTCTTTCTAAGTGTCCAGGCTGCAAGAACCGGAAATTTACCCAAAATTTTCACTATTGCCTTGTACATATCCTCTTCAGACTCTACATTCACAGAAGATGGGTTAAAGGCAATAAGTGCACTTGTTAAAGAAGAAAGTACGCCCATTGGGTGCGCCGATTTAGGAAAACCGTCAAGAATTTTCTTCATCTCCTCATCTACTGCAGACTCTTCCTTAATATCGGCATAAAATTTATCTAACTGCGTCTTAGTTGGCAACTCCCCGAAAATAAGTAAATAAGCTACTTCCAGGAAATCAGCTTTTTCTGCAAGAGCTTCAATAGGATACCCCCTGTAACGAAGCACACCTTCTTCTCCATTTAAAAATGTAATGGCACTTTCGCAGCTACCAGTGTTTTTATACCCACGATCCAGGGTAATAACACCTGCTTCTGCACGCAATTTTTTTATATCTATTCCCTGTTCATTTTCGGTTCCTTCTACAATTGGGAATTCATATTTTTTCCCATTTATTTCAATCGTCGCTTTTGACATATCTTAATTTTATATACTTTAATTCAACTAATTTTCGAGAGTTGCTAATTTAAGAAATATACTGTTAATTTAGCGTTAAGCGTACATAAGATTTTAATTGAAACACGTGAATAAACGGGATTTATTGCTGAATTAACTTCAAAAAAAATCCCTTTTGAATTTTCTTCAAAAGGGATCTTATATTTATCGCAAATTGATAATTAGATTTTAAAAGCTTTTCGCTTTGGGAAATAGGCAACTTCGCCCAATTCTTCCTCAATTCTAATTAACTGATTGTATTTTGCCATACGGTCACTTCTTGAAGCTGAACCGGTTTTAATTTGGCCTGTATTAAGTGCAACAGCAAGATCGGCAATGGTATTATCTTCGGTTTCACCAGAACGGTGCGACATTACAGAAGTAAAGCCAGCGTTATGCGCCATATTTACGGCTGCAATAGTTTCTGTAAGCGTACCAATTTGATTTACTTTAATAAGAATAGAGTTAGCGATACCTTCTTCAATTCCTCTAGAAAGTCTTTCAACATTAGTTACAAAAAGATCGTCACCAACCAATTGAACCTTATCACCAATTTTATCGGTTAGGGCTTTCCAACCATCCCAGTCGTTTTCATCCATTCCATCTTCAATAGAAATAATAGGATATTTAGCAGAAAGCTCGGCTAGATATTCTGCCTGCTCCTCGCTAGATCTTATTTTTCCACCTTCACCTTCAAACTTCTTATAATCGTATTTTCCATTTTCATAGAATTCAGCGGCAGCACAATCTAATGCAATCATAACTTCGTCTCCACCCTTGTAACCGGCATTTTCAATAGCCTTAAGAATAGTGTCTAAAGCATCTTCGGTACCATCTAAAGTTGGTGCAAAACCACCTTCATCTCCAACGGCAGTGCTTAAACCACGGTCATGCAATACTTTTTTAAGATGATGGAAAATTTCAGTTCCCATTTTTAATGCGTGCGAAAAGCTTTCAGCTTTCACCGGCATAATCATAAATTCCTGAAATGCAATTGGAGCATCACTATGAGACCCACCATTAATAATATTCATCATTGGAACAGGAAGTGTATTAGCACTTACGCCACCAATATAGCGGTACAATGGCAAGCCAAGTTCATTGGCAGCAGCTTTGGCCACAGCAAGAGAAACCCCCAAAATAGCGTTTGCTCCAAGTTTTGCTTTATTTGGAGTACCATCTATTTCTATCATTGCTTTATCTATAAGGTTTTGTTCAAATACAGAGTAACCCAATAATTCTTCAGCAATTACATCATTTACATTCTCAACTGCCTTAGTAACGCCTTTCCCCATATAATTATCGCCACCATCACGAAGTTCTACTGCTTCGTGTTCACCCGTAGAGGCCCCAGAAGGTACCGCTGCTCTTCCTAAAATTCCATTTTCAGTTAAAACATCTACTTCTACAGTTGGATTTCCTCTTGAATCGAAAATCTGACGGGCGTGAATATTTATTATTACACTCATAGTCTTCTTTAATTAGTTAATTGATTTGAATGCAAGATACAAATTGAAGGCTAAAATAGCGAGTGAAACAGGTAGTTTTAAAGCATTTATAACATTATGAAAACACGAAATGGTTTTCTAAAAGAAAGTATCTAAAAGAATCTCAGGAAATGCATTTATTTTTTACTTATTTATAAATTAGGACCTTCTTATATTCAAGCTTCTAAATGATACTACTAAAAATCTTGAAATTTAAAATCTACATGATTCTACGTTTCAAAATTTCAATAAAAAAATTCTTTTTAAGCCTGAATTTCAAAACACACGCTAATAAAATGCCGGCGGGAATTAATTTGAAAGAAGCCACCCAAGTCTAATTCCAATTAATAGCGAAAAATAGGATTCCCCAGATTCATTAAAGCTATAGCCTCCTCCTAAATTTAGATCTAATTTAAAACCACTATTATAATAACGCTGCAAACCCCAAACCGGACCTACGGTTCCAAAATAAGCTTCATTATATTCTAAGTTACCAATAATAGGTTTTCCAGATTGCACAGCCCCACTTAAAGCGATATAATTAGCACTATTATTCTTTAATTTTTTTCCTTTATCCAAACGTTTTTCTAGATTGTAATAATAGCGATATTGAATACCAAGTATTGGGTAAATACCAAAATTTTCACCAAAATAAGTATTCTTCCAATAAGCGAACGCAGAACCCAACCTTAGATCTAAGGTTGTAAAACTTGTAAGTCCGTATTCATATTCAACGCCCGGTGTTAAAATATTTACTGATAAAAGACCATCTTCAACCGAAGCTTGATCTTGTGCATTGATAGATAAAAGAGAGAATAAGCAAAAGCTAAGTAATAGTAATTTTTTCATTGATGATTTCTGATAAAAATGAGGTCGAATATAACATATATTTATTTTTACCAAAACAAAAGCCCGAAATGTTTAAATTTCGGGCTTTAAAATCAATTATCTTAAAAAAACCTAAGCTTTTGCTCCTTTTATTCTATCCATAAACTCATCAAACAAATAGCTAGCATCGTGCGGACCCGGACTTGCTTCTGGATGGTATTGAACCGAAAAACAATTTTTATTTTTCATTGCTATTCCACCAACTGTATCATCATTTAAGCAAATATGAGTAATTTCCACTTCACTGTTAGCCTCTGTATCGGCTCTATCTACAGAGAAACCGTGGTTTTGAGAGGTAATTTCACCTTTTCCGGTCTTAAGATTTTTAACAGGGTGATTTATACCCCGGTGACCGTGATGCATTTTATAAGTTTTTATTCCATTCGCTATGGCAATAATCTGGTGGCCCAAACAAATACCAAATAATGGATGATCTTTTTCTAAAATAGTTTTAGTAAGATTAATCGCGCTTTCCAGTGGTTGCGGATCTCCGGGACCATTAGACAGAAAATAACCATCGGGGTTCCAGGCACTCATTTCTTCATAAGTTGCGTTGTATGGAAAAACTTTTACATACACATCGCGTTTTTCAAAGTTGCGAAGAATGTTCTTTTTAATTCCAACATCAAGTGCTGCTATCTTATAGGTGGCATTTTCATTACCAAAATAATAAGGTTCTTTAGTAGAAACTTTAGAAGCCAATTCCAATCCATTCATATCCGGTACTTCAGCAAGTTCTTTCTTTAAACCTTCTATATTATCTACATCGGTAGAAATAATAGCGTTCATTGCACCATTCTCTCTAATATAAGTTACAAGCGCTCTTGTATCTACATCAGAAATGGCAAATAAATTACTATCGTCCAAAAAATCCTGAAGCGATTTATCGGCAGCAGGACGCGAATGTGTATAACTAAAATTTTTACAAATAAGGCCGGCTATTTTCGTTTTATCGGCTTCACTTTCTTCGGCCAGCGTACCGTAATTACCAATATGTGCATTTGTGGTAACCATAAGTTGACCGTAATAAGAAGGATCTGTAAAAATCTCCTGATACCCGGTCATACCGGTATTAAAACAAACTTCACCCACGGCCTTGCCGTCTTTGTTTCCTACAGCCTTGCCGTGAAAAATGGTACCGTCTTCAAGTAAGATAATGGCTTTTTTTCGAGTTTGATATTTCATAGTAATCCTAGATGTGTTTGCTGTGTGTAATTTTCCGCCCCGGCGGAAGTAATAATTTCGTTAGATTATATAAAAAAAGGATAAACCCCGAGAGTTTATCCTTTTTAAAAACTAGATTGTTAAAAGATTCATTTCTATTCCTCTTTTTTATCCTCTTTATTTTCTGAAGATTTCTCTTCTGTCTTTCCTTCTGCTTTTGGAGCAGTAGCTTCTGAAGATTTCTTTCTACCGGCTCTACGTGTAGATTTTTTCTTCTCTGGCTTGTCAAGGTTATAAGTTTCGTTGTAATCAACTAACTCGATAAGGGCCATATCGGCATTATCTCCAAGTCGGTTACCCAATTTAATTACCCTTGTGTATCCACCCGGGCGGTCACCAACTTTAGGAGCTACCTCACGAAACAATTCGGCTACAGCTTCCTTTTGACGAAGTTTACTAAATACCAACCTACGGTTGTGAGTAGTATCTTCTTTAGACTTAGTTACCAACGGCTCTACAAAAACTTTCAAAGCTTTTGCTTTTGCTACGGTAGTATTGATTCTCTTGTGCTCAATAAGTGAGCAGGCCATATTGGCTAGCATAGACTTTCTGTGAGCGGTCTTTCTACCTAAATGGTTAATTTTCTTTCCGTGTCTCATTGTTTTGTTCTTAATTCATTTTCCCAAAGCTCGATCTTTTGCCGGCTTTTATGGAAAACTACTTATATATTAGTCCTTATCTAATTTGTATTTTGAAAGGTCCATACCGAAGTTAAGTCCTTTATTACTTACCAACTCTTCAAGCTCTGTCAAAGATTTCTTTCCGAAGTTTCTAAACTTCATCAAGTCGTTTTTATTGTAAGAAACAAGGTCTCCCAGGGTATCAACTTCAGCCGCTTTTAAGCAATTTAAAGCTCTTACTGAAAGATCCATATCAACCAACTTGGTTTTTAGCAACTGTCTCATGTGAAGAGATTCTTCATCATAAGTTTCAGTTTGTGCTATCTCGTCTGCCTCTAGCGTAATACGCTCATCAGAGAATAACATAAAGTGGTGGATAAGTGTTTTTGCAGCTTCTGTAAGTGCATCTTTTGGATGAATAGAACCGTCGCTTACGATTTCAAAAACCAATTTTTCATAATCGGTTTTTTGCTCTACACGATAGTTTTCAATACTATATTTTACATTCTTTATTGGTGTATAAATAGAATCTGTAAATATAGTTCCAAGAGGTGCGTTGGCTTTTTTGTTTTCTTCGGCCGGAACATAACCTCTACCTTTTTCAATGGTCATTTCCATATTCAGGTTTACTTTCTTATCTGCAGTACAGATCACCTGATCTGGATTTAGGACTTGAAAGCCTGAAATGAATTTTTGAAAATGACCGGCAGTAATTTGTTCTTCTCCAGATACAGAAATGGTAACGGCTTCGTTATCTATTTCATCAATTTGCCTTTTGAACCTCACTTGTTTAAGGTTCAGGATAATTTCTGTTACGTCTTCCACAACTCCGGGAATAGCGGAGAATTCGTGATCTACGCCTTCTATACGAATGGAAGTAATTGCATAACCTTCTAAGGAAGATAAAAGCACTCTTCTTAAAGCGTTACCAACGGTTAATCCATAGCCGGGCTCTAAAGGGCGAAATTCAAATTTCCCTTCGAAATCGGTTGAATCAATCATTATAACTTTATCGGGCTTCTGAAAATTTAGTATTGCCATATTACGACTTCTGTGAATTATTATTTCGAATATAATTCGACGATGAATTGTTCATTTATGTTTTCCGGGATCTGAATACGTCCGGGTACCGAAACAAAAGTTCCTTCTTTAGTTTCATTATTCCAGGTAATCCATTCATAAACGGCACTAGAATTTGCCAATGAATCCTGGATGGCTTGCAATGATTTTGATTTTTCACGAACACCTACAACATCTCCTGGCTTCAATTGGTAAGATGGTATATTTACCAAACTTCCATTTACAGTTATGTGTCTATGAGATACAAATTGTCTTGCTGCGCTTCTAGTAGGGGCAATACCCATTCTATACACAACGTTATCAAGTCGTGATTCACAAAGTTGAAGTAAAACTTCACCTGTAATACCCTGAGCTCTTGTAGCTCTCTTAAACATATTCCTAAACTGACGCTCTAGAATACCATAGGTATACTTTGCTTTTTGCTTTTCCATTAACTGGATAGCATATTCAGATTTTTTTCCGCGACGACGGTTATTACCGTGTTGTCCCGGTGGGTAATTTCTTTTTTCAAAAGACTTATCGTCTCCAAAAATAGCTTCACCAAATTTACGGGCTATTTTAGTCTTTGGACCAGTATATCTTGCCATTAACTTAAATTTTAGAAGAAAGGGATTATGAATTAAGGTCTCTGTCCTTCGATAATCTTAACTCCTTTCCTATTGTTTATACTTATTATTAAACTCTACGTCTTTTAGGAGGACGACATCCGTTGTGTGGTAATGGAGTAACATCAACAATTTCTGTTACTTCAATTCCATTGTTATGAAGCGAACGGATAGCAGATTCTCTACCATTACCCGGTCCCTTTACGTAAACTTTAACTTTGCGCAAACCAGCTTCGTGAGCTACTTTAGACGCGTCTTCTGCAGCTAACTGGGCTGCATATGGAGTATTCTTTTTAGAACCTCTAAAGCCCATTTTTCCTGCTGATGACCAGGCAATAACATCTCCCTTTTTATTAGTAAGGGAAACAATAATGTTATTGAAAGAAGCCGTAACGTGAGCTTGCCCAACGGCCTCAACGATTACTTTACGCTTTTTTTGAACTGTCTTCTTTGCCATATTAATTACTATTTAGTTGCTTTCTTCTTGTTAGCAACTGTTTTTCTTCTACCTTTTCTGGTTCTTGAGTTGTTTTTGGTTCTTTGCCCTCTAAGCGGTAAACCACTTCTGTGACGAATACCTCTATAACATCCAATATCCATTAGACGTTTAATACTCAACTGTACTTCTGTACGTAATTCTCCTTCGATTGTAAATTCTCCAACAGCTTCACGAATACGACCAATTTCATCATCGTCCCAATCTGAAACTTTTTTGCTTTCATCTACTTTGGCCTGGCTAAGGATTTTTTGTGCCCTGCTTTTGCCAATTCCGAAGATATAGGTTAATGCTATAACTCCTCGCTTTTGTTTAGGTATATCTACCCCTGCAATTCTTGCCATAATTAGCCTTGTCTTTGTTTAAATCTAGGATTCTTTTTGTTAATTACGTAAAGGCGCCCTTTTCTGCGAACAATTTTGCAGTCGGCACTTCTTTTCTTTACTGATGCTCTAACTTTCATCTCTTTAGTTTTTTACAATTCGCTGGTCTTAAAAAATAATTTTAAGCCAGGATTTCAGCATTCATAAATTTTTCAGGTTGCAAAAGTACTGAAAATTTTACAAATAGCTCAAATTACTTTTAGTATCTGTATGTTATACGAGCCTTACTTAAATCGTAAGGGCTCATTTCCAGTTTCACCTTATCTCCAGGCAACAATTTAATGTAATGCATACGCATTTTTCCAGAGATATGAGCTGTCACAACGTGACCATTTTCCAATTCTACGCGAAACATTGCATTAGATAATGCTTCTATAATTGTTCCGTCTTGCTCTATTGCCGGTTGTTTTGCCATAATTAAGCTACTGCTTTTCTGTTTTTACCTGTTTTCATTAATCCGTCGTAATGTCTATTCAGCAAGTAAGAATTTACTTGTTGCATAGTATCTATTGCAACTCCAACCATAATTAAAAGCGAGGTTCCTCCAAAAAACAATGCCCATCCTTGTTGCACACCTAAGAGTTGCACCACGATTGCTGGGAACACAGCAATAAGCGCAAGAAAAATAGATCCTGGCAAGGTAATTTGAGACATAATTCTATCTAAAAACTCAGCAGTTTCTGTTCCTGGGCGAATTCCAGGAATAAAACCACCACTACGTTTTAGATCATCAGCCATTTTATTGGTAGGTACAGTAATAGCGGTATAAAAATAAGTAAACACAATGATTAACAATGCAAATACTACGTTATACCAAAAACCAAATATATCGCTAAAGGCGGCGGTAACACCTTGTGCAGCATCAGAATCTGATAATCCTGCTACGGCAGCCGGGATAAACATAATAGCCTGTGCAAATATAATTGGCATCACCCCAGAAGCGTTCAGCTTAAGTGGTATATACTGCCTAGATCCGAATACATTTTTTTCATAACCTCCAGAGGCGGTTCTTCTGGCATACTGCACTGGAATTTGGCGCACGGCCATTACCAACATTACCGAAGCTAAAATAATAGCAAACCAAATTACCAATTCAATAAGAATCATAATAAGACCACCATTAGATTCGAATACCCTTGAAGCGAATTCCTGGATAAACGCTTGCGGCAAGGTCGCAATAATACCAACCATAATCAATAGCGAAATACCATTACCAATACCTTTATCGGTTATCTTTTCACCCAACCACATTGCAAAAATAGTCCCTGTAGTAAGAATAACTACGGCAGAAGCTACAAAAGTAACAGTATCACCCAACAAGAAGGCTTGCTGTGGGAGAGTAGCAAAAAGGTTATAAATATAACCTGGCCCCTGCACTAAAGTAATTGCAATAGTTAACCAACGGGTGATTTGATTGATCTTACGTCTACCGCTTTCACCTTCCTTTTGCAATTTTTGCAAATATGGAATCGCAATACCCATAAGCTGCACTACAATAGAAGCCGAGATATAAGGCATAATTCCTAAGGCAAATACAGAAGCATTAGAAAATGCTCCCCCTGTAAATGCATTTAAGAGCCCTAAAAGACCACCATCTGTTTGTGTTGCGAGATTGGATAATTGCGAAGCATCGATTCCGGGAAGCACAACTTGTGCCCCAAAACGGTAAACCAACAATAGACCGAGGGTAACTAAAATTCGATTTTTTAGCTCCTCGATCTTCCAAATATTTTTAATAGTATTGATGAATTTCATTTGGCTATCTATTATAAAGTAACAACTTCACCTCCAGCAGCTTCAATAGCTTCCTTTGCTGAGGCCGTAAATTTATGAACAGATATTTTCAACTTTGCCTTTAATTCACCTCTACCTAATATCTTAACTGGTTCGTTTTTACCTACAAGACCGTTAGCGATCAAGATATCAACATCTACAGTATCTTTAATTTTACCTTCATCAACCAAACGTTGTAAAGTATCCAGGTTTACACCCTGATAAGCCACACGATTTCTGTTAGTGAAACCAAATTTTGGAACACGACGTTGAAGTGGCATTTGCCCTCCTTCAAAACCAATCTTTTTGGAGTAACCAGAACGAGATTTAGCCCCTTTGTGACCACGGGTGGCAGTACCACCTTTACCAGATCCTTCTCCACGGCCAACACGCTTGTTGTTACTCTTAACTGAACCTTTTGCAGGCTTTAAGTTATTTAATTCCATGTGAATTTATTATTTTGTTTCCTCTACAGAAACTAAATGTTTAACTTTATTTACCATACCAAGGATGTTTGGCGTATCGTTGTGCTCTACCGTTTGACCCATTTTCTTAAGACCAAGGGCTTCTAATACCAGTTTCTGGTTTTTAGTACGATTAATAGCACTTTTTACTTTCGTTACTTTTATCTTTCCCATCTTTCTCCTTGATTTATCCTTTAAAAACCTTTTCTAATGAAATACCACGTTGCTTAGCGATAGTCTCTGCACTACGCAATTGCAGTAAGGCATCAAAAGTTGCTTTTACCATGTTATGCGGGTTAGATGATCCCTGACTTTTAGAAAGTACATCCTGAACCCCTACAGATTCTAATACCGCACGAATAGGACCACCGGCTATAACTCCAGTACCTTCTGCAGCTGGCAAAAGAATAACACGCGCACCACTATACTTACCGTTTTGCTCGTGTGGTATAGTAGTCTTGTTTAAAGGAATACGCACTAAATTCTTCTTAGCATCCTCAACACCTTTGGCAATAGCATCAGCTACTTCCTTAGATCTTCCTAAACCATGACCAACTACGCCATTTTCATCTCCTACTACAACTATAGCAGAAAATCCAAAAGCTCTACCACCTTTGGTTACCTTAGTAACACGTTGTACTCCCACCAAACGGTCTTTTAATTCAAGGCCACCTGGTTTTACATGTTCTACGTTTTTATAATTTTGATACATAACTTTCTAGAATTTAAGTCCTCCTTCGCGAGCACCTTCTGCTAATGATTTAACTCTTCCGTGATACAGGTAACCACCTCTGTCAAAAGAAATTGTTTCCACACCGGCTTTCAAAGCTTTTTCAGCAAGGGCTTTACCTACAAGTTTAGCTTGCTCGGATTTATTACCTTCAACTGACACGCCTTTATCTCTTGAAGAAGCTGCTGCCAGGGTTTTTCCTTCTACATCATCTATAATTTGAGCATAAATTTCTTTATTACTTCTAAATACAGATAATCTTGGACGGCTAGCGGTACCCGTAATTGCCTTACGAACACGCTTTCTAATTTTATTTCGTCTATCTTGTTTTGAAACTGCCATATCTAAACTTTATTAAGCTGATTTACCTGCTTTTCTACGTAATTGTTCTCCAACATACTTAATACCTTTTCCTTTATAAGGCTCTGGAGCTCTGAAGGAACGTATTTTAGCAGCTACCTGACCTACCAGTTGTTTATCGTGAGAAGTTAACTTCACTATAGGGTTTTTACCCTTTTCTGAAATTGTTTCTACTTTTACCTCTGGTGCCAAATCTATCACAATATTATGGGAAAAACCAACTGCCAAATCTAATTTTTGTCCCTGGTTAGTTGCTCTATAACCTACTCCTACCAGCTCCAATGATTTAGTGTATCCGTTAGAAACCCCTTCTATCATATTGTTTATCAACGCACGATATAGACCGTGTTTTGCTTTCTGATCACTTTTCTCCGAAGAACGCTCAAAAGTAATTACGCCATCTTCAATTTTCACATCAATGTCGCTAACTTCCTGCTTAAGTTCTCCTAATTTTCCTTTTACCGTTACAACATCCCCATTTAGGTCTACATTCACACCTTCAGGAATTGTAATTGGACTTTTACCTATTCTTGACATTTCTTTAGTCTTTTAAGTATTAGTAAACGTAACACAATACTTCACCACCAACTTTCTCTGCTTTAGCCTGCTTCCCGGTCATTACACCATGAGAAGTAGATACTATAGCTATACCAAGACCATTAAGGATACGTGGCAATTCATTAGCGCCGGCATACTTACGCAAACCGGGTTTACTTATTCTCTGAATATCTTTAATTACAGGCTCTTTTGTGATTTTATCATACTTAAGGGCAATTTTTATTGTCCCTTGAGAAGTAGCATCATCAAACTTGTAACTTAGAATATATCCCTGATCGAATAATATTTTTGTTATTTCTTTTTTAAGATTAGAAGCTGGTATTTCTACCACTCTGTGGTTTGCAGCCACAGCGTTCCTAATTCTCGTCAAATAATCTGCAATAGGATCTGTATTCATTTATAATAGTTTGCGGATGCGGTTTTCTTACCGTATACCGGAAGAACCTGCACCCAATTTATAATTTACCAACTAGCTTTTCTAACTCCAGGAATTAAACCTTTATTAGCCATTTCTCTAAACATTACACGAGAAAGACCAAACTGTCTCATATATCCCTTTGGCCTACCAGTTAGTTTACAACGGTTATGCAAACGTACAGGAGAAGAGTTTTTTGGCAATTTCTGCAATGCTTCCCAGTCGCCAGCCTCTTTCAAAGCCTCACGCTTTTCAGCATACTTTTTTACCATTTTTTGCCTCTTCACCTCACGGGCTTTCATTGATTCTTTAGCCATAATTAATTCTTTTTAAAAGGTAATCCCAGTTCGGTTAACAATGATTTAGCTTCCTTATCAGTTTTAGCACTGGTCACAAAGGTAATATCCATACCGCTAATTCGGTTTACTTTATCAATATCAATCTCCGGAAAGATGATTTGTTCAGTAATACCAAGGTTGTAATTCCCTCTACCATCAAAACCATTAGCTTTAATCCCGTTAAAATCACGTACACGTGGAAGTGCAGATGTAATTAAACGATCTAGGAATTCGTACATTCTATATCCTCGTAAAGTTACTTTTGCCCCAATTGGCATTCCTTTACGAAGTTTAAATGAAGCAACATCCTTTTTAGAAATGGTTTGCACCGCTTTTTGACCTGTAATTGTAGTCAATTCGTCTACAGCATGATCAATAAGCTTTTTGTCTGCTACAGCTGCACCAACGCCTCGGCTCAAAACTATTTTTTTTAGTCCTGGAATCTCCATTACGTTAGCGTAGCTAAATTCTTCTTTTAATGCAGGCTTTACTCGCTCTGCATATTCTTTTTTAAGTCTTGGTACGTATGCCATAACTAAATTACTTCATTAGATTTTTTGGAAAATCTTACTTTCTTACCATCCTCTTCTCTATATCCAACGCGGGTAGTATTACCATCTTTGTCTAGCAAAGAAAGATTGGAAATATGAATAGGTGCCTCTTTCTTTACGATACCACCTTGTGGGTTAGCCGCACTTGGTTTCTCGTGTTTTGAAATAGTATTTACACCTTCAACGATGGCTTTATTCTTTTCTATGAGAACTTTTTGAACCTTACCTTCCTGACCTTTATGGTCTCCGGCAACAACTCTTACAGTATCTCCAGTTTTTATCTTAAGCTTTCTCATCTTATTAATGTATTAAAGCACTTCTGGTGCCAATGATACAATTTTCATGAATTGCTTATCACGAAGTTCTCTCGCTACCGGGCCAAAAACACGGGTTCCGCGCATTTCACCGGTAGGGTTTAACAGTACACAGGCATTATCATCAAAACGAATATATGATCCGTCCTGCCTACGTACTTCCTTCTTGGTACGAACAACTACTGCTGTTGAAACTGCACCTTTTTTGATATTCCCGTTAGGTGTAGCTTCTTTTACGCTGACAACGATTTTGTCCCCAACAGAAGCGTATCTTTTCTTTGTACCGCCCAATACACGAATGGTCAAAACTTCTTTTGCCCCGGTATTGTCTGCTACTCTTAGTCTAGACTCTTGTTGTACCATTACTTAGCTCTTTCAATTATTTCTACTAATCTCCAACATTTAGATTTACTTAAAGGCCTTGTCTCCATGATCCTTACTGTATCTCCTTCGTTGCAGTCGTTTGTTTCGTCGTGCGCTACATATTTTTTCGTTTTCAAAACGAACTTTCCATACATAGGGTGCTTTACTTTCTTAATTTCAGAAACCACGATTGATTTCTGCATTTTATTACTGGTAACAACACCTATACGCTCTTTTCTTAAATTTCTTTTTTCCATCTTTCAGCAGAATAACACTTATTGTTGTTCTCTTTTAGTTAACTCTGTAGCAAGTCTCGCTATAGTTCTTCTTACAGCTCTAAGCTGTATTGGGTTCTCTAATGGCGAAACTGCGTGAGCCATTTTCAAATCTGAATATGCTTTTCTAGATTTCCCAAGCTCTTCTTGTAATTCTGCCACAGACAGTTCTTTTACTTCTGATTGTTTCATAACTTTATAATATTAAGCTTGATAATCTCTAGCTACAATAAATTTGGTTCTTACCGGAAGTTTCTGTGCTGCCAGCCTTAAAGCTTCTTTTGCAACATCCATTGGCACTCCACCAATTTCAAACATAATTCTTCCTGGCTTTACAACAGCAGCCCAATATTCAACAGCACCTTTACCTTTACCCATACGAACCTCAAGAGGCTTTTTAGTAATAGGCTTATCCGGGAAAATTTTAATCCAGATAGACCCTTCCCTTTTCATGTAACGGGTAGCAGCAATACGTGCAGCTTCTATTTGACGGGCAGTAATGAAACTAGAATCCATAGATTTAATTCCAAAAGTTCCGTTAGAGAGTCTATGCCCTCTTCCGGCATTACCTTTCATACGGCCTTTCTGCTGTTTACGGTATTTTGTTCTTTTAGGTTGTAACATTTTTCTTTACTTTAAAAAATTACTTTCTACGACGTGATTTGTTACCACCTCGTCCGGCTCCAGCTTTTCCTCCTTGCTTCTTAGACATACCAACAAGCGGAGAAAGTTCTCTTTTACCGTACACTTCGCCTTTCATGATCCATACTTTAACACCCAATCTACCATAGGTAGTATGAGCTTCAACTAAAGCATAATCAATATCAGCCCTAAAAGTAGACAAAGGTATTCTACCATCTTTGTATGCCTCTGAACGTGCCATTTCAGCACCATTTAAACGTCCGGAAATTTGTATTTTAATTCCTTCAGCATTCATCCTCATAGCAGCCGCGATAGCCATTTTAATTGCGCGACGATAAGAGATACGATTCTCAATTTGTCTAGCAACACTTGCCGCAACTAAATGTGCATCAAGTTCTGGCCTCTTAATCTCAAAGATGTTAATTTGAACCTCCTTGTCGGTAATCTTCTTAAGCTCCTCTTTAAGCTTGTCTACCTCCTGACCGCCTTTCCCAATAATAATACCTGGTCTGGCAGTGGTGATAGTAACGGTTACAAGCTTAAGCGTACGCTCAATAATCACCCTAGATACACTCGCTTTTGAAAGACGAGCATGGATATACTTTCTAATCTTATCGTCTTCGGCTAATTTGTCGCCGTAGTCATTTCCTCCGTACCAGTTGGACTCCCATCCTCTTACGATACCAAGGCGATTTCCGATTGGATTTGTTTTTTGTCCCATACTCTACTTAGCTTTGTGTATTATTGTTTTCTCCAAGCACCAAAGTAACGTGATTGGATCTTTTTCTAATTCTATGTGCGCGACCCTGCGGTGCAGGACGCAGCCTTTTAAGCATTGCTCCTCCATCTACACGGATTTCTTTTACAAACAATTCAGCATCTTCAATGCTTGCATCTTCGTTTTTCGCTTGCCAATTAGCTATTGCCGATAGCAACAATTTCTCCAAACGACCAGAAGCCTCTTTTGAACTGAATTTCAATATTTGAAGCGCCTTTTCTACTTTCTCACCTCTTACCAAATCCGCCACAAGACGCATTTTTCTAGGTGAAGTAGGGCAGTTATTCAACTTTGCAAAAGCCACTTGTTTTTTGGCCTCTTTTATTTGCTCTGCTCTTTCTCTTTTACGAACTCCCATAGCTTCAATTATCTTTTACCTTTATTTTTTGCACCAGCGTGTCCTCTAAACGAACGAGTTGGTGAAAATTCTCCTAACTTATGCCCTACCATGTTCTCTGTTACATAGACCGGTACAAATTGTTTCCCGTTGTGAACAGCGATGGTTTGCCCAACAAAATCTGGTGTTATCATAGAAGCTCTAGACCAGGTTTTGATCACGGCTTTCTTACCAGACTCTATATTCTGAGCAACCTTCTTATCTAATTTATAGTGAACGTAAGGTCCTTTTTTTAATGAACGTGCCATATCTTAATTATTTCTTTCTACGTTCTACAATATATTTATTACTCGCTTTTGTTCTTGAACGGGTTTTAAATCCTTTAGCAGGTAAACCTTTTCTAGAACGTGGGTGACCACCAGAAGCTCTTCCTTCACCACCACCCATTGGGTGATCTACAGGGTTCATCACAACTGGTCTTGTTCTTGGCCTTATACCCAACCAACGTTTTCTACCAGCTTTTCCTGAAACAAGAAGCTGATGATCACTATTAGATACAGCTCCAATAGTTGCCATACATGTAGCCAAAATCCTTCTAATTTCCCCAGAAGGCAACTTTACAGTTGCATACTTACCTTCCCTTGCCAATAGTTGCGCAAAAGCACCAGCACTTCTAGCCATTACAGCACCCTGCCCAGCTCTTAACTCTATACAAGAAATTACAGTACCAAGCGGTATTTTAGACAATGGCATTGCATTTCCTATTTCAGGAGCAGCAGCATCTTCGCTTGACACAATATTTTGACCTACCTGCAGCCCATTTTGAGCAACAACATATCGCTTTTCACCATCCTGGTAATTTAACAATGCGATAAAAGCAGTTCTGTTAGGATCATATTCTATACTCGCAACAGTAGCAGGAATCCCATGCTTGTCACGCTTAAAGTCTATAATTCTGTAACGTCTTTTATGACCACCACCTTTATAGCGCATGGTCATTTTTCCCTGACTGTTTCTCCCTCCAGACTTTTTTATCGGAGCCAAAAGGCTTTTTTCCGGCTTATCAGTAGTTATGGCGTCATAACCATTCACTACTCTAAAACGCTGCCCGGGGGTAATTGGTTTTAATTTTCTAACTGACATTTTTTAATCTTAAAGATTACTATACAAATCAATAGTTTCACCTTCCGTCACCTGTACCAATGCTTTCTTATAAGCTTTGGTTTTACCAGTAATCATACCAGATTTTGTATATCTGGTTTTACGATCTGGACGGACATTTATAGTACGAACTTTTTCAACTGAAACTCCATAAGCAGCCTCAACTGCATTTTTAATTTCAATTTTATTCGCCTTATTATCTACCACAAAAGAAAAGCAGTTATTCAACTCGCTATCACCAGTGGCTTTTTCTGTAATAATTGGTTTTATCAAGATACTCATAAGGCTTATTTACTTAAATTCGACTCAATTCCTTCTAAAGAACCTTCAAGTAATACGATACTCTTTGCATTTAGAATTCCGTAGGTACTTAATTCTGAGGATCTTACAACCTCAAGTCCTTTTAAATTACGTGACGACAAATATACATTTTTATTTGAGTCACCCAACACTATAAGTGATTTTTTGTCCTGAATACCAAGGGATTCCAAAACATTAATCATACTTTTTGTCTTTGGCGCATCAAAAGAAAAATCTTCAACTACATAGATTGAGTTTCCTTTTGCCTTAATTGATAAGGCCGATTTTCTAGCAAGACGCTTTAAATTTTTATTTAATTTAAAACCGTAATTTCTTGGTCTAGGTCCAAAAACTCGTCCACCACCTTTAAAGATTGGAGACTTAATGCTACCTGCACGAGCCGTACCCGTACCTTTTTGCTTTTTAATCTTACGAGTACTACCCGCGATTTCAGCGCGCTCTTTAGCTTTATGAGTCCCCTGGCGTTGGTTAGCTAAATATTGCTTAACATCAAGATACACAGCGTGATCATTCGGCTCTATAGCGAAAACAGCATCAGAAAGCGTTGCTTTTCTACCTGTTTCTTTTCCTTTTATATCTAAAACTGCTACTTCCATTACTTACTAATGATTACGTATGAGTTTTTATGTCCTGGCACACATCCTTTTACAACTAAAAGGTTTTTATCTGCCACTACTTTTAAAACTCTCAGGTTTTCTACTTTTACTCTTTCTCCACCCATTCTACCGGCCATTTTCATTCCTTTGAAAACCCGTGCAGGGTAAGATGCTGCACCAATAGAACCAGGAGCTCTTAATCGGTTATGCTGCCCGTGCGTTTGCTGACCAACACCACCAAAGTTGTGCCTCTTTACAACACCCTGAAAGCCTTTACCCTTAGAAGTACCTGCAATATCTACAAACTCTCCCTCACTAAAGTGCTCTACAGTGATAGCGTCACCTAATTTATAATCTGCTTCAAATCCTTTGAATTCAACGACTTTACGCTTTGCAACGCTTCCTGCTTTTTTAGCATGCCCTTCAGCTGCTTTATTTACAGTCTTTTTGTCATCGAAACCAATTTGAAGTGCCTCATACCCGTCAACCTCTTTGGTTCTGACTTGGGTAACTACGCATGGACCTGCTTCGATAACGGTACAAGGGATATTCTTCCCATTCTCGTCAAAAATACTGGTCATGCCTATTTTTTTTCCTATTAACCCAGACATAATTAATTATTGATTATTACTTATTTATTTAAAAAAATTCAGGGCAGAAAAATACTTTCGCCCTGAATGTATCTTTCTTCCGTTTTTCCCTCGCCAACTGCTTAGGACATGTAATTCCCGATATACACCAGGAGATCCCGAAACAAGTTCGGGATGGATACTTCTAAACTTTTGATTTACTTAAATTCACAAAAGTCAAGAATTATCACACTTTAATTTCTACTTCAACCCCACTTGGTAATTCAAGCTTCATCAACGCATCAATGGTTTTTGAAGAAGAACTGTAGATATCAAGAAGCCTTTTATAAGAACTCAATTGAAATTGCTCTCTGGCTTTTTTGTTTACGTGAGGAGAACGTAAAACAGTAAAAAGTTTTTTGTGGGTTGGCAAAGGAATTGGTCCTGTTACAACGGCACCTGTAGTTTTTACAGTTTTTACGATTTTCTCTGCAGATTTATCTACCAGATTGTGATCGTAGGATTTTAGTTTTATTCTGATTTTCTGACTCATTTTCCTAATATTATTCGTTTGTACCCTTTGCTGCCTTAATCACTTCTTCAGAAATATTAGAAGGAGTTTCAGCATAGTGAGAAAATTCCATCGTAGAAGTTGCTCTACCAGAAGACAATGTTCTTAATGTAGTAACATAACCAAACATTTCAGCTAAAGGCACTTCCGCTTTAATGATTTTAGCACCAGATCTATCTGACATACTGTTTACCTGACCTCTTCTTCTATTAAGGTCACCAACAATATCCCCCATATTTTCTTCTGGAGTAACCACTTCGTTTTTCATAATTGGCTCAAGAATTACAGCACCGGCTTTTTTAGCCGCGGCTTTGTAACCCATTTTAGCAGCCAATTCAAAAGAAAGTTGATCAGAATCCACAGGGTGGAATGATCCATCTTTCAAAACAACTTTAAGGGTATCCATTTGGAATCCAGCCAAAGGTCCATTCTTCATAGCTTCAGTAAATCCTTTTTCTACAGAAGGAATAAATTCCTTAGGAATACGTCCACCTTTAATTTCGTCAACAAACTGAAGCCCTTTTCCTTCAAAATCCTCATCAACAGGCCCCATTTCAAATACGATATCAGCAAATTTACCACGACCACCAGATTGCTTTTTATAAACTTCTCTATGATCTGCGTGCTTAGTTACTGTTTCTTTGTACTCTACCTGAGGTTGACCTTCGTTAACCTCTACTTTAAATTCTCTCTTTAAACGATCTACAAGAATTTCAATATGTAATTCACCCATACCTGAGATGATGGTTTGACCTGAAATCTCATCAGTCTTAACCTGGAAAGTAGGATCTTCTTCAGCCAGTTTAGCTAAAGCCATACCCATCTTATCAACATCAGCTTTCGTCTTAGGCTCTACCGCGATACCAATTACAGGCTCAGGAAAAGTCATAGACTCCAAAATAATTGGATGCTTCTCATCGGTAAGTGTATCTCCGGTTTTAATATCCTTAAAACCTACTGCAGCACCAATGTCACCAGCTTCAATCCTATTAATAGGCTCTTGCTTGTTAGAGTGCATTTGGTAAATACGAGAAATACGCTCTTTTTTTCCAGAACGGTTATTCAACACGTAAGAACCTGCATCCAACCCACCTGAATAAGCACGGAAAAATGCCAAACGACCAACAAAAGGATCGGTAGCAATTTTAAATGCCAATGCAGAGAAAGGAGAATCTACATGAGGCTTACGCGACTCTTCTTCTCCTGTTTCTGGATTAGTCCCAACGATAGCTTCTACATCTACCGGAGAAGGCATATACCTCATCACGGCATCAAGCATCGCCTGAACTCCTTTATTTTTAAAAGCAGAGCCACACATCATAGGTATGATAGACATATCTATAGTTGCAGCCCTTAAAGCAGCTATAATCTCATCTTCAGTGATAGAATCTTCATCCTCAAAGAACTTCTCCATTAAGCTCTCATCATACTCTGCAACAGCTTCCACAAGCTCTGCACGGTATTTATTCACATCTTCCTGAAGTTCAGCAGGAATATCCACCTCGGTATAAGTCATCCCGAAGTTATCATCATCCCAAACTATTGCTTTCTTAGATATAAGATCTACAACCCCTTTAAAGTCAATTTCATCACCAATAGGCACTTGCAATGGCACAGGATTTCCACCCAACATTTCTCTAACCTGCTTACACACATTAAAGAAGTCAGCCCCCTGACGGTCCATTTTATTCACAAACCCTAAACGCGGTACTTTATATTTATCTGCCTGTCTCCAAACAGTTTCAGATTGAGGCTCCACACCATCAACAGCGCTAAACAAAGCCACAACACCGTCTAAAACACGTAAAGAACGCTCTACCTCAACAGTAAAGTCAACGTGACCGGGAGTATCAATAATGTTCACCACATACTCCTGATCTCTATAATTCCACGTACAATGTGTAGCAGCAGATGTAATAGTAATACCTCTCTCCTGCTCTTGCTCCATCCAGTCCATAGTTGCTGCACCTTCGTGAGTCTCACCAATTTTGTGATTCACTCCAGTGTAGAACAATATACGCTCTGTTGTTGTAGTTTTACCTGCATCAATATGAGCTGCAATTCCTATATTTCTGGTAAATTTTAAATCTCTTTGTGCCATTATTTTAGAATCTAAAGTGAGAGAATGCTTTATTAGCCTCAGCCATTTTATGAGTATCTACTCTTTTCTTAACCGCAGCACCTTCTTCTTTAGCAGCAGCAAGAATCTCAGCAGCTAATTTTTGCGCCATAGACTTCTCATTTCTCTTACGCGCAAAAGAAATCAACCACTTCATAGCAGTAGACACTTTTCTATCCGGTCTTATTTGCATTGGTATCTGAAAAGTAGCACCTCCAACTCGCCTACTCCTAACTTCTACGTGAGGCATAACATTAGATAATGCATCTTTCCAAATCTCCAAACCGGTTTTTTCTTCGTCTTGTTTCTTCTCTTCTATAATAGCCACTGCATCATAGAAAATTTTAAAGGCAACCGATTTTTTACCATCCCACATCATCATGTTCACAAAACGTGTTACAAGCTGATCATTAAATTTTGGATCTGGTAAAAGCGGTCTTTTTTTCGCCTGTCTTTTTCTCATTTCTTTACATTAAAAGTTTTTAATTACTTTTTAGGGCGTTTGGCTCCATATTTAGACCTACGCTGAGTTCTACCTTCAACACCCGCAGTATCTAATGCACCGCGAACAATGTGGTATCTTACACCCGGTAAATCTTTTACCCTTCCACCTCTAACCAATACTATCGAGTGCTCTTGTAGATTATGACCCTCACCCGGAATGTAAGCATTCACTTCCTTTCCGTTAGTCAACCTAACCCTTGCTACTTTACGCATAGCCGAGTTTGGTTTTTTAGGTGTAGTAGTGTATACACGCGTACACACTCCTCTTCTTTGAGGGCACGAATCTAAAGCAGCCGATTTACTCTTCTTGGTCATCTGGGCTCTTCCTTTTCGTACTAATTGTGAAATTGTTGGCATAATTTCTTTTACCTAATTATTATTTAAAATTAATCCCCTATTTTTTCGGGTTTGCAAATGTAGAAATAAAAATATACTTATCAAACAATCAGCAATTTATTTCAAAAAAAATCCAAGAAAATAAAAGAACCCTTCACCAAACACAAAGCAAAACAAACCAAACAAAAAATAAACCTAAATACATACATTATTAATTATTTTTTATGATATTAGCTCAAGATAATTCAAACAAATGTTATAATGAAAGTAAAATTACTAAAACCACGTAGTATTTTGACATTACTTCTGGCGTTGATTGTGCAAATGAGTTATGCACAACAGAAGACTATCACCGGGACAGTAACAGATGAAGACAATCTTCCTCTACCCGGGGTAAATGTATTAAAGAAAGGGACATCAACCGGCACGCAAACCGACTTTGACGGAAAGTACTCCATTCAAGCAGAACAAGGAGATGTGCTAGTTTTTTCTTTTCTAGGATTGGAGTCTAAAGAAATCACCGTTGGCTCCCCAAATATCATTGACGTAACACTGGGAAGCGATTCAGCCTCCTTAGATGAAGTGGTAGTTGTCGCGTACGGTACTTCAAGTGAAGCCGCTTTTACCGGCTCAGCAAATGTAATTGGATCAGCCGAATTGGAGCAACGAAACGTAACCTCTCCTATTGCGGCAATAGAAGGTAAAGCTACCGGAGTACAATTTACATCTCCATCTGGCCCTGGAGAATCTCCCGGAATAGTGATTAGAGGGGTTGGAACTTTAAACGGAGATACAGACCCACTGTACATTGTAGACGGGGTTCAATTTGAAGGTAATCTTAATGCGATTAACCAGGAAGACATACAATCGTTCACAGTTCTTAAAGATGCAGCTTCCACATCCCTGTATGGCTCAAGAGCTGCTAATGGTGTTGTAATAATCACCACCAAAAAAGGAACAGCCGGAGCAACCAAAATAAATGTTTCCGCTCAAACCGGTATGGTCACCAACGGTATTGAATTATACGACCAAATATCGCCGGGTGAATATTATGAAGTTATGTGGGAAGCACTTAAAAACTCAAGTGCTGGAGATGGAGATCCTGCATTTGCGAGTGCTAACATTTATAATCAATTAGGCTACAACCCGTTTAATGTTCCAAACGATGAAATAGTAGGAACAAATGGACAATTAAATCCCAATGCAGAGGTTATTTACAAAAGCCTGGATTGGTTTGAGGAATTACAACAAACCGGAATAAGAACAAATTACAACCTAAATGTATCGGCAGGTGGCGACGACCACACTGTATATTTTTCTGCTTCTTACTTAGATGAAGAAAGCTACGTTATCACTTCTGGATTTGACAGGCTAACAGCGCGACTTAACGCAGAGTTTGATATTAACGATAAACTTAAAGTTGGAGGTAATGCCAATATAGCCATTTCAGAAGCAAGGGGACCTAGTTCTGCCGGAACAGGAAGTATTGTTAATCCATTTGGTTTCGCTCTTGGCGTTGGATCTATATATCCAGTTTATGTTAACGATTTAGAAGGAAACATTGTTACCAATGATTTTGGACAGCCTGTTTTCGATAATGGAGAAGGGTATCCTGAGTTTAATATCGGTTCTAGACCTATCAATCAGGGAAGACATGCTATCCAGGAATTGGTTTTAAACAACGAAAGAGATAAAGACAACACCTACGGAATTAGGTTATTTGGAGAATACGAAATTCTGGACGGCCTTAATATCAGATTAAACTACGGCCGTGACATTAATGAATTATGGGAACGAGAATATGAAAATGCGATTATTGGTGATGCTCAACCCGATGGAAGATTAAGCGAAGAAAGGGTAAGGCGCGATGTTGAAAACTTCAACCAAATCCTAACTTATAACAATAGTTTTGGCAATCATAACCTGGACATCACTGCAGGTCATGAAAGCTTTGAAAGAAGTGAGTCAAATATTGATGGACTTAAAACCATACAGGCTGCCAATGGCATTTATGAATTTGCCAATTTTTCTAATATTGTAGATCTTGATGGAGCCACTTTCGATAAAGCCATTGAAGGTTACTTCTTAAGAACTAATTACAATTTTAATGACAAGTACTATTTGAGCGGCTCTATAAGACGTGATGGATCGTCGGTATATCAATCCGACAACCGCTGGGGAACATTCTACTCAGTTGGTGCTTCATGGCGTATTGACCAGGAAAATTTTATGAGCAATGTACCTTTTATAGATAAATTAAAAATTCGCGGCTCTTATGGAGAGGTAGGAAATGATGATTTATTGGACGAATACTTATCCCAAGCAAGGTTTACAATTACCTCAAATGCGGCAGATCCCGCAATTCTTTTCACAGACATAGGAAACACCAGGTTACTATGGGAAACCATTGAAACCTATGATGTGGCATTAGAATTTGCTTTATTCAATAACTTCCTGGAAGGATCTGTAGAATACTACAAAAAAAATTCAACCGACCTACTTTACAATTTACCAATTGCCCTTAGTAATGGTCTCAACGAATTCCCTGTAAATCTTGGCGACATGTATAATTCAGGCTGGGAACTAGCTTTAACAGGAAATTTATTAAACAGAAATGGTTTTGACTGGGATCTTACTTTACAAGCATCAACCTTTAAAAACGAAATTACGTCTCTACCAGACCCCTTTATAAACGATAGCAAAAGATGGGCTGAAGGACGCTCAAGGTTTGACTTTTTCCTATTAAGAACAGCCGGGGTGGATCCTGAAACAGGAGATCAATTATTCTATTTATACGAAGATAATGCAGACGGCGAAAGCGTTCCTGTACTGGACGCACAAGGAAACATTGAAACTACAAGCAACTGGCAGGATACCCAGCAAGCCTACACCGGAGATTCATCTATTCCAGACCTACTTGGCTCTATAGCTAATAGCTTTAGCTACAAAGGTTTCAACCTTGACTTTCTAATTACCTACGGCATTGGCGGAAGCGTACTAGATAACGCATATTCAAGTTTAATGCATAGCGGCAGTTATGGGAGATCCCTGCATCCGGATATTTTAAATGCCTGGAAACAACCGGGAGACATCACAGATGTCCCCAGATTAGAAAACGGGAATCCTGATTTAGTGAGAACGCAATCAGATAGGTTCTTAACCGACGCTTCGTTTTGGGCTCTAAAGAACGTTAATCTTGGATACAGTTTTAATGCAAACGCTACCGATGCCTTAGGACTGGATAATTTAAGGGTATCCATTACTGGTGAGAACCTATTTTTAAGTAGCGAAAGAGCAGGCTTAGACCCTCAATACAATTTAGCCGGTACTCCTCCGGGAGATGACTTTTCCCCACCAAGAATTGTATCCCTAGGTTTAAATCTATCCTTTTAATAATTAAAAAATACGAGTATGTGTAATAAAATAAAATACATCCTATTGATGTTCCTTGCAATATCAATAACATCTTGCGAAGAGGAATTCCTCGACAGAACACCAACTGACGCTATTTCGGCATCAGATGCCCTAGCGAGCCAGGAGAACATGCAATTAGTCTTAAATGGAGTACACCGCGGCCTATACTCTCAATCACAGACCGTTTTCCCCGGAGGTAATAGCGCCAGAGCCAACAATCATTATTGGGTTCCGTTAGGGGATAATATAACCGGTGGTTTAATCCATTCGGCAAATGCCAACAACCTGTCATGGCGATCCGCTATGCAATGGAACGAACACACACAACCCACCTCACTCACGGTGGAATTACTGTGGTACCACCGTTACAACATAATTTTACATGCAAATTTATTGATCAATGGAATTACCAGTGGCGAATTAACAGAAACTCCTGAATTAAATTCCATTCTTGGGCAAGCTTATACCTATAGAGCCTACGCTTATTTATCATTGGTGCAGCATTTTGGAAGAGGATACTTAATTGGTGACCCGGCCACAGACCCAGGTGTACCATTATTGTTTTCTTCAGAATCACCTTTTACAAGCCAACCAAGATCCACTGTGGAGGAAATTTACACTCAAATTGGTTTAGATCTTAATGACGCAATTACCGCTTTTGAAAATGGTGCACCGAGACCTTCGGGGGGTGCTGAGGCCAAATCTCAATTAAACATCAATGTGGCCTACGGCCTTAAAGCACGGTGGGCATTATCTAAAGGAGATTGGCAAACTGCCGCCGATGCCGCTGTAAAAGCCAGAGAAGGCTACCCATTATTAAACGAAAGCGATTGGAAAGCTGGTTTTTACACCAACGATCTTTCTGAAGTTATTTGGGGAAGTCATGTTATTCAGGCCGAAACCACTTTCTTTAGATCTTATTTCTATTTAGCGAGCAACACCTTTAACGGTAGCCAAATTAGAAACAATCCTAAAATTGCAGATCGAAGATTGGTTGATGCTATTCCAGACACAGACTACAGAGGCGATGTGTTTTTACCAGATGCCCCTAACTCAAATACTTCTGCAGCCAACGGTAATGGCGGTTGGGCAAATAACACCAATCCGCTTTACACGACCGAAGATGAGTTTGATGCTGCCATAGCTGAAATTAAAAGTGAGTACGGACTGGTTTCAGGACATAATACCCACCCATACATGCACTTTAAACTAAAACAAGCTAATCCCGGCACCATAGATCCAGATGATATTATTTACATGCGTTCTTCAGAAATGTACCTAATTGAAGCAGAAGCTAAGTTAATGATGGATGACCTGGATGGAGCCAAGGAAGCATTACGACCATTGGCCGAGGCAAGGGACAGTGCCTGGAATGCCGATGACTTCACTACTGAAGATGATTTCTTTGAACATCTAAAATTTCAGTGGCGCCTGGAAATGTGGGGTGAAGGTTTTGGATATACTAATCATATTAGATGGGATGAAGGTATTGACCACGCCGCAGACGGAGGTTCCGGAGCTTCTGAAGTTCTTTACCAGAATGCTTACCAGGTAGAGAAACCTTCTTTAAACGACGACTGGATCTTTAAAATTCCACTGGCAGAAATTAATGCTAATCCAAATCTATCTACATCTGATCAAAATTAATTTTTAATCATTTTTATTTCTCAAAAGTCCCCGGCTTCAAAACCTGGGGACTTTTTTATTTCTAATGATTTTCTATTTTTTTCAAGAAGACTAATTTTTTAACTAAAATTTTGTTATTTCCTCTTCAACATATTCAAAAATAAATATTTCAACTAAACACCCTTTTAACATTTTAACCCGCAAAGCTGAACCCCTGAAACCAAACTTTCTATGCATAAATATTAACATTTCCTTAAAATTACTGCGGATATTTAAAAGTAAAAGTTTGTTTTATTAACCATTTATTAGCACATTTGGCATTGGCTAATTCAAACAAATTTTACAATGAAAACAAAGTTTAGTAGTATTCTAACACTATTATTAGTGTTAGTTGTGCAAATTACTTTTGCACAAGAACGAACGATTACCGGTACGGTAGTCGATGAAGATGGGTTACCCCTTCCGGGCGTAACCGTTTTGATTAAGGGCACCAACACAGGTACCCAAACAGATTTTGACGGAAATTATTCCATAACCGCTTCACAAGGTGATGTTTTAGTTTACTCCTTCATTGGAATGCAAACATCAGAATACACTGTAGGAAATAATGACACAATAGACGTGACATTAACTACAGATTCTTCACAATTAGATGAGGTTGTAGTAACTGCACTTGGTATTGAAAGAGAGAAAAAATCTCTTGGTTATGCTACTCAGGAAGTAGATGGCAGCGAAGTTTCTGATGTACCAACCCAGAACTTCGTAAACTCTCTTTCTGGTAAAGTTGCAGGTCTTAAAGTATCATCTACTGGTACTTTAGGAGGATCTTCCAATGTAGTAATTCGTGGTAACTCCTCTTTAACAGGAAACAACCAGGCTTTATTCGTAATTGATGGTACTCCAGTAAGTAACGCCAACAATAACCGCTCTGGACAGGATTCTGGTAGAGGTGGTTATGATTACGGTAACGCTGCTTCAGACATCAACCCAAATGATATTGCTTCTATAAACATTTTAAAAGGTGCGGCTGCAACTGCATTATATGGTGCCAGAGCGGCAAATGGAGCGGTAATCATTGAAACCAAAAAAGGTAGAAAAGGGAAGGGCATTGGAGTTTCTGTGAGCTCAACACTTATGACTACTCACGTAAATGATAACACGCTTCCGGAATATCAGGATCAATATGGTGCTGGATACGGGGCATACTATCAATCTGAGGACGGATATTTTAACCTTTCTGATATTGATGGTGATGGGAACCCAGACCTAACAACTCCATTTACAGAGGATGCCTCTTTTGGAGGAAGGTTTGATGGACGACCAGTATACCAGTGGAATTCGATATATCCACAATTGGAAGGAACCGACTATGATTTCTACCAGCAAGCTACCCCTTGGGAGGCTGGAGAACATACTCCAAATGACATATGGGAAACCGGTTATACCGCAATTAACTCTATAGCTCTAGACGGAGGAACAGATAAAAGTTCATTCCGATTAAGTGCCACAAACTTTAATCAACAGGGTAACTTACCTAATAGCCGTATTAAAAGAAATACTTTAAAGTTTAGCGGCCAGCATGAATTTACAGATAAATTTTCTGCACAAGCTAATATTTCCTATACTAAAACAGACGGTAAAGGCCGATATGGCACCGGGTATAGCTCGGGTAACCTAATGCAACAATTTAGACAATGGTGGCAAACTAATGTAGATCTTTACGACCAAAGAGATGCATATTTTGCAACAAGGGAAAACATTACGTGGAATCCGAACGGGCCAGATAATCTTTCTCCTATCTACTCTGACAACCCATACTGGACACTTTACGAAAACTATCAAACAGATACTCGTAACAGATATTTTGGTAACATCAACCTTAACTACGAGATAAGCGATGTTTTTAGCGTATTAGGAAGATTCTCTTTTGATACTTTTGATGAATTACAGGAAGAAAGAATAAATGTTGGAAGTGCAGATATCGCATCTTATTCGCGATTTAACAATAGAGCGGCCGAATACAACTACGATCTTATTCTTAATTTTAACAAAGATGTTACCGAAGATCTTAACCTGGATGGTAACATAGGTTTTAACTTACGTAGAAACGAAAGCAACTACATACTTGCTGAAACCAATGGTGGCTTAAATGCACCTGGATTTTATGCTTTGAGCAATTCAGCTTCTCCTATGAATCCGCCGGAAGAATATGAAAGCGACAGAATGTTAGACGGTATATACGCAAGAGCCGGACTGGGATATTTAGACACCTATTTTTTAGAAGGTACTATTAGAAGAGACCGTTCTTCTACGCTTCCAAAAGAAAACAACACTTTCTATTATCCTTCTATTTCCACCAGTGTTATCCTTTCCAATGTTATAGATGCCAACTGGTTAAGTTTCGCTAAACTTAGAGCCAACTATGCAGAAGTAGGTAATGACACTGACCCTTATAGAGTTTTTAACACTTACGAAATCTCTGCCCCATTTGGATCTGCAGGATGGGCTAGCAACAATTCACAATTAGCTAACCTGGCTCTAGATCCAGAACGTATGAAGTCTTATGAAATAGGTCTGGAGGCAAACTTCTTTGATAGAAGAGTAGGTTTTGATGTGTCTTACTATAATTCTCAAACCGAGAATCAAATTACCCCAGTACCAGTTTCAACAGCAACAGGATTTCAAACAAAATTACTGAATGCCGGAACTATTGAAAATAAAGGTATTGAAGCTTCTGTAACCCTTAACCCAATTAGAACAGAAGATTTCAACTGGACTATGAATATTAATTGGGCTAAAAATAGAAGTGAAGTTCTTGAATTAACCGATGGAATTGACAACCTTCAATTAAACCCTGTAAGCCTTCAAGGTGGGGTTTCAATAAACGCAGCCCCAGGGCAGCCTTACGGTGCGATTAGAGGTACTGCTTATGTGTACGATGATAACGGAAACCGTGTAATTACAGATGCTGGTTATTACGAAAGAACACCAAACGCGAATTATATTATTGGTAATATTCAGCCAGATTGGACAGGTGGTGTATCTAACTCTATTTCGTACAAAAATCTTACCTTAAGCTTTCTAGTAGATGTACAAAAAGGCGGAGATGTTTTCTCCCTAGATACCTGGTATGGACGCGCGACTGGAATTTACGCAAGTAGTGTTGGGACTAACGACCTTGGAAACCCAATGAGAAATACCATTGCAAATGGTGGTGGTGTAATTCTTGACGGAGTTCAGGGTGATGTATCTTACAACGATGATGGCACTTATGAAGTAACCAACACTTCTCCAAATACCACTAGAGCAAGAACAGATTACTTTGGTAATCCTTATGGATATGGTAGGGATGCCAATGAAGGTCACGTATATGATGCTTCGTTTGTAAAACTTAGAGAAGCTAGCTTAACCTATAATTTTGGTTCCAACATTATAGATGCAACTCCATTTACCAATGCATCTCTTTCTATAATTGGTCGAAATCTTTGGATAATTCACAAGAACATGCCTTATTCTGATCCAGAAGCAGGGCTTAGTTCAGGAAACGTTCAGGGATACCAGTCTGGTGCCTATCCCGCAGTAAGAGAAATTGGTGCTAGTCTTAAATTTAACTTTTAATTAAAAAATTATGAAGAAATATATTGTAGCTCTAACGGCACTCGTTACACTATGGTCTTGCCAAAGTGACGAGCAATATGAGGATCTTAATAGAGATCCCAAAAATCCTACGGAGGTTGCTTCTGACTTTTTATTTACCGCAGCCACGGTAAGTCTATCAGATAATATGGCATCTCCTAACGTAAATGACGGACTGTACAGATTTTTAGCGCAGTATTTTACGACTACTACTTATTTAGATGAACCAAACTATAATTTTACTTCAAGACAAAATCCAGATAATGTTTGGTCTGAAATCTATAGGGATGTAATTCTTGATCTTCAAGATGCTAAAAGTATTGTAGCAGAAAACACTGAACTTGAACAAGCTGAAAAAGATGCGCGTATGGGACAGTTAGAAGTAATTGAAGTTTACGCCTGGCATGTACTTGTAGATAGTTTTGGAGACATTCCTTACTCTCAAGCAGGAAAAGCTGATGAATTTCCACTTCCTGCCTACGATGATGATATGATGATTTATGAAGATTTAATCACTAGATTAAACAACGTTGGCTCTATGCTATCTGCAGGACAGGGATACACTTCTGCCGATGTGATTTATGGTGGAGATATGAACAAATGGTCTATGTTTGCCAATTCATTGAAATTGAGATTAGGAATGAGAATTTCTGATGCCAATCCTACTCTTTCTCAATCTACAGTAGAATCTGCTGTTGCCGATGGAGTATTTACCTCTAATGAAGATAACGCCACCGTACAATACCAGGGTAACGACCCTTACGGCAACCCACTATGGGAAGACCTTGTACTTAGTGGAAGATCTGACTTTCTTGCTTCTAACACCATCATAGATTATATGAACGACCTTAATGACCCAAGAAGAATGGTTTATTTCGACGAAAATAAAGAAGGTTATATTGGGGGTATCTACGGAGCTAGTAACAACTATGGTGATTATACTCACATTGGTGATCCTTTCTTACAGCCAACTCGCGAAGGTATCTTATTAGACTATGCTGAAGTTCGTTTTAACCAGTCTAAAGCTGCCGAACTTAGCTATAACATACCTGGTGATACTGAAACTCACTATAACGCTGCAATTACGGCCTCTATGAATTACTGGGGATTAACCGATGAAGCTGCAATCGCATCGTATCTTGCTCAGCCTGCCGTAGCCTATGACGGCTCTGTAGCTCAGTTCGCCACACAATACTGGATTGCTATGTTCGATAATCCTTTCCAAGGATGGTCTTTATGGAGAAAATATGATGCTCCACAACTAAACATTCCTGTTGAATTTGAAACACCGGTACCTTTAAGATACACTTATCCTGTAGATGAGACCAACTTAAATGAAAACAATTATGAGGCTGCTGCCGAAGCAATTGGAGGTGACACTGCTCAAACTCCTATTTTCTGGGATGTAGATTAGTTGTAAAAGATTATAAATAAAATTATAAAATATTGATAATGAAAAAATATTTAAAACCTATAAGTCTTAGCTTAATTATTGCTTTTGGCTTTGCTTCTTGCGATACAGATGACGAAGCTTTTGACAATGAACTGGTAGATTTAGGAGGATATGCCACTTTAAGTGATAACTCCATTTCTCGTTTAGATAGAAATGCAGATCTTAACATAAAGCTATTCACCGCCGAAGGCGTAAGTGTAGAAAGCGTAGAGATTCTTCAGGATGGTTCTGTTATTGGGTCAGCGACAGTTTCAGGCGAAACGGCAACCTTCAACTCATCTATTTTGGGAGATTTCACTTTCACCGATGAAGATGGGACTATTCAGGAAACTGGCGAATATCCCATTACAATACAAAGTATGTATTCCAACGGCAATATGACAAACGATCCTTTTACTATAGAGGTAAACAAAGCTATATCTCTAGGAGAAGACAATCCTTCAGTAACTACTATGGACTCACTTTCATCAGTAGAGTTAACATATGAAGTTTCTACATTTTCAGCAGGAATTGATGAGGTAACATTAGAATTTAAAAAAAATAATGATGGCACCTATGCAGATAGCGACATGGACCTTTCGACAGATGAAGGGACTGTAGAATTAAGCGAAACTAATTACGAAGATCTAGGTCTTGGTGTTAATGATACGCTTTACTACAGATTTACAGCTACGAGTGGCGACCTCACAGATGTAGTTTCTTCTCACGTTGCTATTACTACAAAAGATTTCCAGAATTCAAATTCTGTAACGCTCTCTAAAGATCTTAATATGAATCAGCTAAACCTTCAAACGGGTGTTATCTCTGCCGATGGTACTGAAAATGCTGATATTAAATTTATGGAGCCAACCGGTTTTGAAGTAATTAGTGACTCTGAAGTTAGCTTTGTGAAAGCTGATAACGATTTCGACCTGGAAGATGCTGATGTGCTTTCGGCTAGAGCCGCTTTTGAAAATGGCAATGAGATCACCTCTGCAACAAGTCTGGTAGACGGAGATCTATTTATATACAAGGATACCAGAGAGATTGAAGACGAAGATGGCAACATAGAAACCCAGGACTTCTATGGCGTGATGGAAATAGGAAATGTTAATTCGGTTAACGGCAACGTTGTAAGCTTTGACATTGAATATTCTGACGGATTCTAAACAGGAATTCTTATCATACTTAAAAAGCCACCCCTAAGCGGGTGGTTTTTTTATTTCCAGTAGTTCCATAATTCTAAAAACAAAACCTACCTTTGCTTTATGGAAGAAACTACACGTATTTTTGGAATTAGAGCCGTTATAGAAGCAATTCAGGGAGGAAAGAGTATTGATAAGATCTATATTCAAAAAGGCCTTTCCGGACCTTTATTTCAAGAACTCAACCGTCTAATTCAAAAAAACAACTATAATACCTCTTACGTTCCGGAAGAAAAACTATACAAACTTTCTAAAGGAAATCACCAGGGTGTGGTAGCAACTATCTCTCCAATAAAGTTTGGAAATCTTGAAGAAACCATCGAAAAAATTCTTGAAGAAAAAACCATTCCCCTTTTTCTATTGCTAGATCAAATTACCGATGTACGCAATTTTGGAGCCATTATTAGAACGGCAGAATGCACAGGAGTTGATGCCATTATTATTCCTGAGAAGGGAGGTGCACCTTTAAATGCCGATACCGTTAAAACTTCGGCCGGTGGAGTATTTAATCTTCCTATTGTAAAAGTAAGTCATATAAAAGATGCTGTTTTTTACCTTCAATCTTCAGGTGTGCAACTTGTAGCCGCTACCGAAAAGACAGAAGACAATATCTACGATGTAGATTTCAAACAGGCATCAGCTATTATAATGGGCAACGAAGCCAAAGGTGTTTCTAATTCCATTTTAAAAGCCGTAGACAAAAAAGCAAAACTTCCTATGTTCGGTAAAATTGAATCCTTAAATGTTTCTGTGGCCTGTGGTGTATTTTTATATGAAGCGATTCGACAAAGACAACTTTCTTAGATTTAAAAAGATTTTCATCCTTATTCTTTCTTAGATTCTGATTTCTTATAAAAATAGCGATAAGTTATTCCTGAGTCATCTTCAGGGTCTTCCTCTTCGTTCGTTTCAAAGCGTCTTTCAATAAAATTTCCATTTTCGTCAAAATGCTGCATAAATAAATCTTCTTTCTCGCTGTATTCTGGTTTTTCCCATTCATATTTAGGCTTCTTAATAGTATTTTTCCTATAAAAAACAGCCAATGCAAAACCTGAAATCAAACCAGAAAGATGCCCTTCCCATGAGATTTCCGGATCTATCGGAGTAACATACCAAAGCATACCACCATACAGAAAAACTACGATTAGAGAAAGTGCCACTAAGCGATAATATTTTGAAAAAATACCTTTAAAAAATAAAAAAGCAGCAAGCATATATATTATTCCACTAGCCCCAATATGATTCGCAGGCCGCCCAATGCTCCAGGTTAAAATACCGGTAAGTAACAGCCCCATAATTAGAACAGGCCAACTAATTTTTCTATAAAAATAGAAAAGGGACATAGAGAGCACAAAAAGGGGGATACTGTTATTAAATAAATGTTTTATATCGCTATGAATAAAAGGCGAAAATAAAATTCCGCGCAAACCTTTAAGTTCCCCGGGGCGCACCCCAAAACTATTAAAACTAACCCCAAAGCGAATCTCAAACCAGAAAACCAGCCAAATAAGCAGCACAAACAAGATGGGATAGCCCAGCACGCCAGTAGTAAAAACAAAAGGATTAGATTCTTTCACAAAAAATAGTTTCTATTTAATATTACAAAAAAGAATCCATTTGTTAATAGATGACAATGTGTTATTCAAATTACTAATTTTGTCAGATGAGTAAACCATTAGCAGAAAGATTACGTCCACAAACATTAGAAGATTATCTAAGTCAGCAGCACCTTATTGGCCCCAAAGGAGCCTTACGACAACAACTTACGCAGGGCATTATCCCTTCTATCATCTTCTGGGGACCACCCGGAGTGGGAAAAACAACCCTGGCAAACATTATTGCCAAAACTTCAGACAGACCTTTCTTTACACTTAGCGCAATTAATAGTGGAGTTAAAGATGTTCGGGAAGTTATAGAAAAAGCTAAAAAAGGCGATGGCTTATTCACTACCAAAAACCCCATACTATTTATAGATGAAATTCACCGTTTTAGCAAATCCCAACAGGATTCGCTTTTGGGAGCCGTAGAAAAAGGTTGGGTAACTTTAATTGGTGCTACCACCGAAAATCCAAGCTTTGAAGTGATTTCAGCTTTACTATCCAGATGCCAGGTTTATATATTAAAACCATTCAGTAAAGAAGACCTAATAGCACTTTTAGAAAGGGCGATGCGGGAAGATAAAATTATAGCTGAAAAAAAAATAAATTTAAAGGAAACCGAAGCTTTGCTTAGGCTAAGTGGCGGGGATGCCAGAAAATTGCTAAACATTTTTGAACTCCTGGTCACCTCTTCTGAAAAAAATCTTGAAATAACCAACGAACTGGTTTTAAACAGGGTTCAGCAAAATACGGTACTGTACGACAAAACCGGCGAGCAGCATTACGACATTATATCGGCATTTATTAAATCTATTCGTGGAAGTGATCCAAACGCGGCAGTTTACTGGTTGGCAAGAATGATTGAAGGTGGAGAGGATGTAAAATTTATTGCCCGAAGGTTGCTTATTTTGGCCAGTGAGGATATAGGGAATGCGAACCCTACAGCACTGGTTATTGCAAATAATACCTTTCAGGCGGTAACTACCATTGGGTTTCCCGAAGCCCGGATAGTACTTAGCCAATGTGTTACTTACCTGGCAACCTCGCCAAAAAGCAATGCTGCCTACATGGCGATTAACCACGCACAAAGTGCAGTTAAAAAAACGGGAAATTTATCGGTTCCGTTATCTATTAGAAATGCCCCAACCAAACTTATGAAAGATATTGGCTACGGAAAAAATTACAAATACGCACACAACCACGAAAACAATTTTGTGGAAGCTGAGTTTTTACCCGATGAATTAAAAAACACCAAATTTTATGAACCCGGAAATAATCCCCGGGAAAATGCACAAAGGGAATTCCTTAAAAAACGTTGGAAGAAAAAGTATAATTACTAGTTAGCTTTATATACAAGTTTAACCGATTTGTTTTCCTGGTCGAGGTATTCTACTACCAAATTGCCCTCCGCATCAAAATAGGCTACACCCTGCCGGGTAAGGGATTTGTATATAAAACTATCTTCCCCTCCAGATTTAGCCAAAACAGCAAATGGTTCTTCTGAGTTTTCCTGGTAGAAAGCGTATCCGGAATCTGACTTTTTCAGGAAGTAAGCCGCACCTCCCTTTAAGAAATTCAATTTTCCAGCTGAAGAATTGTTTAACATAGGGGTTTCAACCACCACCTCGGGAGGGGCTGTTGTTGTTTCTTTAACTTCTTCAGCGGTTTGAGTAGGCGCTACTTTTGGTTTGGCTTGTACCACTTCTGATTTTTCCACAACCTGTGATTGATTGTCATTTTCAGAAAGCCCGGCTTCTGAAATTACTGCATCATTATATTGATAGTTCATTTCTTCAATATCGCTAAAAGCGTCGCGCAAGGCTTCGTGATGTGCTTCTTTAAAATCTTTTATCCTACTAGTCCCCTCTTTGGTTTTATACACAATATCTCCTCTACAATCTTCCAACTGAACAACCAACTTGGTTACAAACAAGCCTGAATTCTCTTTTAAATTGGCACTAAGCCCCAGGCAGTAATTTTCCTGAAGATCTTTTGGTTTTTCTTCACTTTTCATCAAAGTTTTAAAACCATATTTTTCAAATAAAAATTTGGTAAGCGCATTTAATTGATATTGATTTTCTTCCTTAGAAAACTCAAACTTTTCAGGGATAATAATATATTTATATTGATCGAGACTTTGTCCAATACCGGAGATAGTCCCTACAAAAAAAGCGAGTATAAAAATTATATGTTTCATTTTCTAGTGTTATTTGTTGAATATTAGCTGCATTCCCAATTGAATGGAAGCACTATGAGCTTTCGCCAAATTAGGAAAGGCCAGTAAATTATTGGCAGCCAGATAAACATTAAATTTATTAAAAGTTCTGGTATACATCAAGCCAATATTAGTTAAAGAATAATCGTCTAAAGAATAGGCAATTTTAAAACGCTGATTTTCATTGATTTTTCTATCCCAATAAGCGGTAAATGTATAAACAAAACCCTTTGGCCGCTTTACTCCACCAAGTTGCATACCCAGTAAATTCATATACCTTACTTTTTTAGCACTTAAATAATGACAGGGCAAAAATGCCGGTCCGAAACCATATTCCATAGCAAAATTAGCTTTTACCGGGCGCCAGGTAGTATACGACTCGTTGGTAGTTTGGTCTCTCAAATTTCTATCTACCTCATCTTCAAAAATATCCCAATAAGGAATGGCTTCATCATTTTCATTTAAATCGGGAAAAAGTGGTTCCAGTCCACTGGTTTCATAAGCTCCAAAATATCGGTAATTCTCCACATCCTGGCGTTGAAAAACAACTCCCAAATCTTGCACAGAACCCGACAGTATGAATTGCTCATCTAAAATATAAGAGAGCCCCAGGTCTAACCCAAAACCAACATTACCCCCAAAAAAAGATCTACTTAACAACTCGGCAGTGGCTTGTTCTACCGTCATTTCTTCCTCTTCCTTTAGTGGAGCAAAACCCGAGGTATTGATAAGTACATCCAAATCTACCACCTCGTGCCGGTAAACATTTCTTCCATTAGGCGTGGTATAAGTAGTAAATCTTCCTGTGTTTCCGGTACTTTCTGCATTAAATATCCCTGAATATAATTTTGCCCTGGCCCCCACTGTAAGCCGTTTATCAAATTTATGATTTATGCCCAGGTGATAAACCGTTAAGATCTCGCCTGCAAAAGAAACATCATCAAAATAAAAAGGCTCGTCGAGATAGTTATTATTTCCTTCATTGGCCAATATGGCAGGATCTTTTGGAAAGTATGCAAAGACATCAAGCTCCTGATATATCCCGGTAGAAAGGTAATTTCTACTATCCAGCTTCCACCCTAAAGAAAGAACTTCCCATTGCTGATTTACATTAAAATAATCCCGGGAATCCATATTTCGCATAGCCTCCCGAATTCGGGTATTAATATTAGTGCCGTCGTCGGCAAAAACATCATAAAGATCGGCTCCGGTAGAACCGGCTGAAACATGTATTTGAGAAAAAAATGGGATTCCTATATGGCCCGTAAAGTTTATTTGAGCCCCGGGATTGCTCATTAAAGTTTGCGGAAGATCGTCTACATTAAACAATAAGGGTTTGTTCTGGGCCAAGACCGCATTAGAAAAAATAAATAAAAAGGCAATAAGTCTCCACATCACTAAAATTCAAAAGAAAAGAAGCCTTTCGAAGCGAAGTTCAAGTCCCCCTCAAATGCCGCCGTACCCGGCTGCACTTCTAATTCTACCACCATTTTTATACTTCTGCGTACTAAATTTATTCGCGTCTCATCGATTAACTCACTTCTTTCTGTAGTTATCGGATTTCCGGAAGCCCCGGGCTTTATAACATAATTCACTGTAAACTGTTCGGTGTTAGCCTCCGATAAAAACCTAATTCTACTATCTATAGCACGTGGAAAGGTATTAATATGTCTAAAATAGAAATCTACCGAAGAAAGGTCTTTCTGAATATAATCATCATCTAAAAACTCCAGGCGCACCGTATCGCTTATACGTGTTTTTAAATTCCCGGTGGCGACATCTTCAAATTGAGATTGGTCAATATCATAGATCAGTAAATCTATCTGCAGGTCTGGACTAAGGGAAATATCTTCACGTTGGTCTAAATCTACATCCTTAACACAACCCAGCATAAGGTAACTTATAACTATAAGTACCGTAAATTTGATATGATAAAATGAAACAAATTTCATTAAGCAATACATTAGGCTGCATAACGAAATTAACAAAACTTTATTACTACAAATAAGCCTTTAGTTCATTTAACGTTTTTATATGTATTATATCGATGTTTTCTTTATTTCCATAGTAATCAAAGAAGATAGGTTTTATCCCACAGTTTTTAGCACCGGTACAGTCGGCTTCAAAATTATCGCCCACCATAATACTATTTTGGGGAGTTGCTGAAGACTTTTTAAGGGCAAATTCAAATATTTGCTTATTGGGTTTTTTAACCCCGGCTTCTTCAGAAGTAGTAACCGTAGTAAAGTATTCGTGAATTCCGGAATTGATAAGTTTTTTATGCTGCACTTCTTCAAAACCATTAGTGATAATATGCAATTCGTAACTAGCTTGAAGGTAATCCAGCACTTCTTTTCCACCCTCCAAAAGATAATTGTTATCAGGTAGATATTCAATATAATCTATTGCAATACGATCTATCAACTCATTATCGGCCTCAAATTTTAAGCGGTCAAAGCTATCTTTCAACCTTCCGTACCGCAAAGCTTCTTTAGAAACATGATCGTTTCTATAAAGCTCCCAATACTTAAAATTTATAGGCATGTAGACTTCAAGAAAATTATTAATTTCTAAAGGAATATTCCTGTATTTGAAAACCCGCTCAAAGGCCAGAGCCGAATTTTTATCGAAATCCCATAGCGTATGATCAAGGTCAAAAAAAACGTGCTTAATATTATCTAACTTCATAAATTTGTTTTAATAAGGTGTAATAATCCTTATGATTGGAATATTCTGAAAAGTCCTGATTTTTAAAAATCGCTTTAAAGCTTCCGTCTACCTTCTTAACCGCTAACAGGATTTTTCCAATTTCAGTAGTAAATTTTTCAAAATTGGCATGCTCTACAATATTCGAATTAAAGATATAAGGATGCACTTTAAGCGGAAGCGTAGTTTCGGTATTAATATCATAAAATAAAAAAGGGTTACAGGTCCCGGCCCTAAACCCTAAAGCCTCAGGATAACCCATAGAGTAATCTGCTGGGATTTCCAACTCGGTTAGAAAAGTATAAAATTCAGGAATATTCAAATTATATTTTACATTAATAACCCGCTCCAAAGGAGTATGTAAAGTATTTTCCAAACGAAGCTTTTCTTTCCGAAGAATTTTGAAATTCTCGTAGGCAAAATATCCGGGAATTAAACCAACCTTTGCATAATCTCCTACATATTTTATGATAGAACGATACGGATTTCTATTATAATTAATATTGCGATCGTAAATTGAAAAGTCGCTTAGCTGAAACATAAAGTGTATAGGTACTTTATGCTCTTTTATAAAAGCAATAAGGTCTCCAAAGATATTTAATGGGTCTTTTTTTAGCCTTAATAACACCTGAATCCTATCTATAACTTTTTGAAACTGGAATTTTATAATATCCAGGTGCATTCCTGCCAAACTTCTTAAAAACCCTTTATTCTGAAAGCTAAAAACGTGTTCTACCGCAATAATGGCCCTGGTGTGGAATTTTCTTTTTTCAAAGCTAATTTCAGGAAACCTTTCCTGAAGCACTTCTTTAAATTTATACGCCCATATATCTACCACGGGCGATTGTAAGAATCCTTCCTGGTAGGCTACACTCTCTGACGCAGGAAACCTACCCATATCGTCTTTAACATGTGGCAGGTATTCTTCATATCTACTGAGCAAAAAAAACGAAGCAGCAAAAATATCAAATGGTAAAGCACTATTTTCTGAAACGGGAAAAAAGCAAAAGTCTTCTCCCCAGGGCTGTATTTTAATTTCAACCTCACTCAGGCCCTGCTCCATTAAAAGTGCAACTTTTTGCACAAAAAGTTCGTTTCCAAGGGCTTGTTTACCGTAAGAGAGTTTCATCCCCTCATGAGCAATAAACTCTTCTATTTTTACGGTGAATTTTATAGGAATGCCAAGAATATTTGTACAAATATGCTTAAACGTATAAACTATCCTGGGAGTAATTTTCTGGGTATAAATTAATAGCATCTAAACAATTTAAAGTACGCCTTCGTCTGCAAAGCTAAAGTATGATTTTTCGGTTACAATAAGATGATCCAACACTTTAATATCTAAACTTTGCGCAGCAGTTTTAAGCTTTTGGGTAAGTTGTTTATCGGCTTCACTGGGTTTTAAAGTCCCTGAAGGGTGGTTATGCGCCAAAATTATTGAGGTAGCCCCCACCTCAAGTGCCTTTTTTAAAGTAAGGCGCACATCTACCAGTGTACCTGTAATTCCGCCTTTACTAAGTTGTAACTGCTCTATAACTTTATTTGAATTATTAAGATAAATAATCCAAAATTCCTCATGATACAACTCTCCAATAACAGGCTGCATCAATTCAAAAACCGAGGCACTGGAAGTAATTTTTTTCTTTTCAAGGGCTTCTTCTGTTCTTCGGCGTCTACCAAGCTCCATGGCTGCCACAATGCTTACTGCTTTTGCGGGACCAATTCCTTTAAATGCGCAAAGCTTTTTTACCGAAAGTTTACCCAAATCACCCAGTTGATTTCCAGTGGAAGCTAAAATGCGTTTACTTAATTGTACCGCAGATTCGTTTTTACTTCCCGAACCGATTAATATAGCGATAAGTTCGGCATCACTGAGGCTCACCTTCCCTTTTTGCAAGAGCTTTTCTCGCGGCCTATCGTCTTCTGCCCAATATTTAATTCCAAAGCCGGTTCTATTTTCCTCATCCATAGTTAGATAAAGATAAAAAATGATTCTTTATCTTCATCAAAACCATTAAAAATGAAGCTCGTATCTTAAAATAGCTGCTTTACTTCCTCAAGATCTAAACCTCCAAAAGTACCGCTACTCATAAAAAGCAATACCGTATTTTTAAAGTCTTTTGCTCCCAAAACTTCCTGTAAAACCGATGTTGAAGCGATTACTTCCAAGCCAGGCTCATTAAAAGCATTTTTAATTTCTTTTACAGAAATAGATGACATCTGTTTTTGTGCCATTGCCTCGGGAGAATAAAATACAATCGTTTCATCGGCCTCTTTAAGTGTATTTTTATACTGCTCAATAAATTCAGCATTGAGACTACTAAACGTATGCAATTCTAAACAAGCAATTATTTTCTTATCAGGGTATTGTTCTTTTACTGCTTTGGTACTCGCTTTCACTTTGGATGGGCTATGTGCAAAATCTTTAAATATAACTGCGCTGTCACTTTCAAAAATCTTTTCTAATCTTCGGCTGGCACCTTCAAATTCCATTATAGCTTCATAGAAATCGTCTTCATCAATCCCCATATGCTGGCAAATCCATTTTGCTCCAGCCAAATTATTCATATTGTGTTTGCCGAAAATTTCAAGCGGCATATCCCCTTCTGTGGTCTCCAGAATGGTGCTCCCATCTTCTACGTGATATTCGGGGGTATGATAGGGGTGTTTCCGTATTTGATTTTCGGTATTTTCTACCAGGCTTTTTAAGGTTTCATCTTCTTCATTATACACCAGGATTCCACCCTTTACTATTTCACTTATAAATATTTGAAATTGCTCTACATAGTGTTCAAAAGTAGGAAAAACGTTAATATGATCCCATGCAATTCCACTAAGCAAAGCAATGTTTGGTTGATACAAATGAAATTTAGGTCGAAGATCTATGGGGGAAGAAGGATATTCATCACCTTCAATAAGTATAAAATCGGCCTCATTACTTAGGCGAAGCGTTTTATCAATTCCTTTAACCGGTGCGCCAAGCATATAATCAATTTCTCTACCGTGGTAATGCATTACATGAAGAATCATGGCGGTAATAGTAGTCTTACCATGAGAACCACCAATTACTACCCGTGTTTTCTCTTTAGAAAGCTCAAAAAGGAATTCGGGGTATGAATAAATTTTAAGATTTAACTCCCTGGCCTTTTCCAATTCAGGATTGTCTTTTTTGGCATGCATTCCCAAAATAACTGCATCTAATTCTTCGGTTATTTTCTCTGGAAACCAACCATTACGATCGGGCAATAGGCCTTCATTTTCCAAAGCCGATTTGTAAGGCTCGTAAATAGCATCATCGCTTCCGGTAATACTGTGTTGCTTTTCATGAAGTGCCAGAGCCAGGCTATGCATAGCGCTACCTCCAATTGCTATAAAGTGAAGTTTCATTAAGATTTAATTTCGAGTGCCAGTAATTAGCAGTTACCAATTTTTAATTGCCTGCAAATATAGGCAAGAGATAGGAAAAGGCCTTGTGCTTACATCTCTAATATTTCCTGTTTCAGCTTTTCTGCCTCAGGAAAATTGAATTTTTCAGCCAGGGCCTTATTTACATGAATTAATGCTTTATCCCGGTTCTTTTGTAACGCTTGTAATTTGGCGATATGATAATGCGCCCAGGCAGGAGATTTTAAATCTTTATAATTATAATTTTCAGCATAATCTTTTAGAAAACCTATAGCAGCTTCCGGCATTATTTTTAAAGTAGCAGCTCGCTCCCCTAACTCGTAATTTAAATAATTTCGCTCTATTAATTTTGGGTTATTTTGAGCATATTGCAAGGCCTTTTTTACTGCTTCCGTCATTTTTTCCCGATCATTTTCAATTTTATAGATATAGGCTTCACCCAAATAAGCATCTATTTTATTGATCGCTTTCAACTCTCGTACATATTGTTCCGCTACTTGCTTATCGCCTCCTACAATAGCCGGCAACTGCATATATAATTCTACCAGCGCCCGCCTAACTTCGCTATGATTTTTATCAAGTTCGGCAGCTTTATTCAAATAGGTTTTTATATCATTAATCATAAGGGCGGCCTTAAACTTAGAGGCTTCCAGGGCTTGCATACCCAGAGCTCCCCCAAGTTTAAAATTATATACGGCAGAATTAGGGTCTTTTTCAACTAAGTCTTTATAATACTTAATGGCCTCATCCCATTTTTTCTCAAAGCTGGCAATATCCCCAAGATATTCCGTAGCTTTTTCATTACCCGGATACTCCTTAAAAACATTTTTCGCCTTTCTAACTTGATGCTGATTGAGGAAATTTTCCCCAACTTTAAATTTGGTCTGTGCATCGGCCGGAGGTAAAAAACAAAGGACAAAAAGCAGAAAAGTAACGATATATCGGGTCATACTATTAATTTTTTCATAAATTTAAAGTGTTTTAGCGAGTAAAAACAAGCCGAAATTTTATCAATCAAACAAAAAGTTGGCCATGAATGGTTAAAATTGTTAAACTCCCTATTAAAATAACTGACAATGTTAAAAATTATTTTAATATTTGTGCTGCTAAATTTTTAAACCTAATACTAATAATTGAATTTTAACACCTAGCCTATGCAAAATTTTACTTTTGGGAGGAAGGGGACAAATTGGTTCCTTTTCGCCTTTGTATTGTTAATTGGAACCTTGCCTTCATTTGGGCAAGATTGTCCTACACTGGATAACCCAAATCCTGGGGTCTTTTGTTATCTACAGGATATTAACGACCTTACAGCAGTAACCAATCCAGACGACACTGTAGAATGGTACCGGGATGCTGCACTTACCCAACCGATTCCGGTAAGCGAATTTTTAGAGAATAAAACTTACTATGCTGGTAACCCAGAGGGTGACTGTAACAATCCAATAGCAGTTACAGTAACAGTTGAAATTATTCCAGCTCCTGTATCATCTTATGGAAATGTATATTCTCCATACATTGGGTCGGAAGGAGAGGTTCGTCAAATTAACGACCTTACTACTCCGATTTCTACAACGGCCGGAGCTGATGAAATTGTGGTTTATACAACAGAGTTTGGAACAACAACCTACTCACCTGGAGATGTCTTAGTGGCTGGTCAATCTTATTTTATTGGTCAAACCGATAGTAATTCTCCTTGCTATTCTGAAAGAATTGCTATTCGCTACAGCCCAGATGTGGCGCCTGCCCCAATTGCAGAAAGCACTCAAACTTTCTGTGAAGGAGCAACCGTAGCTGATTTAGAAGCTACAGCAACTAGCGCAGACACTCAAGCATTCAGATGGTATAGTACTGCTACTAGCAACCCGGCTCTATTAGAAACAGATGAATTACAGCCAGGAACTTACTATGTAAGTCAAATTGTTAATGACGAAGGGGATCCATTTCCTCCTGCAGAGAGTGAAGATAGAACTGAAGTTACTGTAGAGATTATAGAATTCGATGCTGGAGCAGACGTTTCAGAGATATTTTGTTTATCTGAGGTAGAACAAAGGTTAGCCGATGGTGAATCTCCAACCAATCTTTTTCTTAGTTTAGTTGAAGATCGCAACCTTCCTACTCAAGTTTCATTTAGCCCTTCAATTGGAAGTATTGCAAGTGATTTCAATAATAATCCTATTCAAACTTTTACCGCTGACGCTACATTTACTACAGAAGAAGGATGTGAAGACACTGTAGAACTTAAAATCACGGTAGAAGAAAGTTTTGAAGCCGGTGATGATAATATTGACAACACCGTATGTAGAGCAGATATTGGAAGTACTGCAACTGCAGCTCTAGTTGAAGACTATTTAAAAAGTCTTCTTAGTAGTGATGCCGACCAAAATGGGCAATTCTACCCTACTCCTTCAGATATTGCCAACGATTTAAATAACACCACTGATGAAATAAATTTTGGGATTTTCTATGTAGTGGGAGAAGAAACTTTCTGTGAAGATTCTGCCTTATTAGAAGTAACTGTTTTAGAAGGAGCAGACTTCCAATTAGTTCCAACCCCAGCATTATGTAATGATGATATCCCTGCATTAGTAAACCAAATTCCAGAAGATGTTGAAGCTTTATTCCTTGAGAACTTCGGCAGCAATATTCCTAACGGTGCATTTCAAAGTGGAGATATTCAAGCAGTAATCAACCAATATAATCAAAACAATATTGGAACTTTTACAGCCACTTATATTGCAGAAAACGGCAATGGCTGCTCTCAACCAATAGAGCTTGAGAGAACAGTTATTGATGGGCAAGTTGCCAACGCAGGAGGATTTGACAATATTCCAGCAGTTTGCTCTAACGCTGAATTGATTGATCTTACTTCACTAACTAATAACGACCCACAAGCTACATTAGGAGGAACCTTTTCAGGAGAAGGGGTAACCAACAATACCTTTGATCCTTCTGCCGTAACACCAGGTATTATCGACATAACATATACGGTAGATGAATCTATAAATTGTGTTGAGGGTAACGATGAAACTACTTTTACAATCGAAGTGACCCAGGGACCAAATGCTGGAAATGACGTTATAGACTCAATCTGTATCTCTGAACTTGAAGAAATTGTTGGCGATTACGACCCACAAAATCCAAACGCAACCTTAATACAACTTTTTGAGCGTTTTGATTGGAATGGTGATACTGACGGTGAGTTCACACCTAATATAGATATCTTAGGAGCCCAGTTACTGAATTACTACACAGATGAAAACAGAGGTCCTGAATTAACTCTCAGCGGAACTTATACCGTTGGCGATAGCCAAGACAATTGCGGCACCGACGAAGCTGCTTTTGCAATCACTATTGTAGATGGAACCCTGGTAGATGCAGGTGCAGACAATCTTGATAATGAATTATGTAATTCTCAAATCCCTGGTTTAGTAAATAGCACTCCAGGTGATGTAGAGGCATTGTATTTTGACCTATTGGAAGAAGGAGTTCCACAAAATGGAACATTTAATCCAACAATCCCTGAAATTATAGCTAGGTACAACTCAAATAACTTCCAAACATTTAGTACTACTTATACTGTAGGAACCGGTGCTTGTAGTGATTCAGTAGATCTTGCTATTACCGTTATTCCTGTTACTGATGCAAATGCAGGTAATATTGATGACCAGGTAGTTTGTTCTACCGATTCCATGGTTGATTTAATGGATTACCTAGAGTCAGGAGCTCAAACAACTGGAACTTTTAGTGGAAACGGAGTTCAGGGCAACATGTTCGACCCTTCTGCCGGAACTAGTGAGATTACTTATACCGTAAATGGTGATGATGAATGTGTTACTGAAGGAACAGAAGATTCAACTTCATTTACAATTTCTGTTGTTGAACCTGGTGAAGCTATTGCAGAAGCAATAGACGACACTATTAGTGTTTGTACCAGCGAAACATCTTATGATCTATTCACAGCTTTATCAGACGATACTACACCAGGGGGTAGCTTTACGCTAAATGGAGCTGCTTTTGCAGGAAGCACTTTTGACGTAACAGCTGTTGACGCAGGAGAGTATTCTTTCAACTATACTGTTGGATCTGATGATGTTGATTGTATTGAAGGACAAGCTAGCGCTTCTTTTACAATAAACGTAACTCCTAACGCAGTGGATGCCGGGGCAGACCAAACAGCATCTATCTGTAACGAAAATATTACAAATGGAATGTTCCCTAACTCTACTAGTGTTAGAGACTATTATTTAAACTTGCTTGATGAAGGAGTTTCCAGAGATGGTACTTTTAGTCCAAGCATTCAGGAATTAGTTAATTGGTACAACAACGAAAGTGAGATAGGCGATTTCACTACAACTTATACAGTTAACCAGGGCGAGTGTTCTGATTCAGCTGTTTTAACAGTGACAGTATTTGACGCCATTGATGCCGAAGTTGGTGAAATAGTAGACCAAACTCTTTGTTCAAGCGACGACGATTTAAACCTTTATAGCCTAATTACCTCTGGAAATGAAGATGGTACTTTCGAAGGCTACGAAGACGGAGTATTTAGTCCTTCAATGATGGGAGCCGGAACTTACGAAATAACCTATACCGTAGGAGAAGATATTCCTTGTGTTGAAGGTGAAGCCAGCACTACTTTTAGCGTTGAAGTACTTCAAGGAGCAGACGCTGGTGAAAACCTGGCAGTTAACCTTTGTACTAACGATGAGACACAAGACCTTTATTCTCTACTTTCTGCAGGAGCAGATATGGATGGTGAGTTCACTTTAAATGGTGAAGTTATTACAAACGGAACTATGGATCCTTCAGCTTTTGATGCTGGAGTTTACGAAGTAACATATACTGTTGAGGCTCAGGGAGACGATTGTGGTGGAGACGATGTATCTACAATTACTATCACACTTGGCGATGCCCCAGAAGCACCAACTACTGGAGAAACACTGGCCTTCTGTGCAATTGATGCTCCAACTGCCGATTTATTAGTTGCAGATGGAACCAACTTAACCTGGTATTCTGACGCTGACCTAAGCATGATGGTAAGCGATGACGACTTATTGGTAAACGGAGATTATTACGTAACACAAACTGCCGATAATGGATGTGAATCTGAAGCTGCAGTACTTACTGTAAATATTGTAGACTCTCCAGCACCAACTATTAATTCAGATTACGAGTTATGTACATTTGATGATCCTACACTTTCAGACCTTTCTGACGAGATCAATGAAGCTGGTACGATAACCTGGTACGATGCGGCCGATAGCATGACTGCATTAAGCAATAATGCCATGTTAACCGATGGTACTACTTATTATGCCACCTTAATATCAGACAACGGTTGCGAAAGTTCAGAAAGATTAGCTGTTACAGTTACTTTAGAAGACTGCCCATTACTATTCCCGGAAGCAATTACGCCAAATGGAGATGGCAAAAACGACAATCTGGTAATTGAAAATATTGCAAAAGAATATCCAAACTACAACATTACAATCTTTAACAGATGGGGTAATGCAGTGTACAAAGGCAACGCCTCTACTCCTGCCTGGGATGGAACTTCTAACCAATCGGGTAACCTGGGAGATGATGTACTACCTGTAGGTGTATATTTCTATGTGGTAGACTTTAACGACGGTAGCACAGAGCCACGTCAGGGTAAAGTATACTTGAACAGATAATATAAAAGGATAAACATTAGAAAGAAATGAAAAAAACAATCACAAAATATTTAATATTCGCTGGCATTATCCTTTTCTCGATTAAAGGTATGGCTCAGCAAGACCCATTATTCACTCAGTATATGTATAACATGAGTGTAATAAACCCGGCCTACGCTACCGATGATCCCGGTATGCTTAACCTGGGGGGGATATACAGATCTCAATGGCAAAATGTTGACGGTGCTCCAAGCACCGCCAACTTCTTTGCCCACACCCCAATTAGTGAAAGGGTAGAACTTGGTTTAACCGTTGTTCATGACGAAATAGGTAATATTGTTAAAGAGAACAATATTACTGCAGACTTCGCTTATGTAATTCCAACAAGCGGAGATAGTAAGATCTCTTTCGGTATAAAGGGTGGTCTTACCACTTTTGATGCAAACCTTGCCGGTTTACAGGTAAACGATCCTACAGATCCAGCTTTGGAAAATGTAAACGAAGTTTTCCCGGTATTTGGAGTAGGTGCTTTTTGGTTTGGAGACAATTACTATTTAGGTGCTTCTGCCCCTAACTTGTTTACTTCAAAATATATTGAGAACGAACAAGGTCTTGAAGCTTTAGGTGAAGAAGCCATCCACTACTATTTAACCGGTGGATATGTTTTTCAACTTAACCCAGATCTTAAATTGAAGCCTGCCTTTATGGCTAGAGGTGTTCAAGGTGCTCCATTAGCTGTTGATGTTACTGCTAATGTTTTGTTATATGATAGATTAGAAGCCGGTATTGGTTACAGGTTTAATGAAACCATTACAGGACTTGTAAACTTTAAAATTACCCCATCACTTCGTGTAGGGTATGCTTACGATCACTTTACTTCAGATTTCGCTACTTACGATTTAGGTGGAACTCACGAAGTAATGCTATTATTTGATCTTGATCTATTTGGCCTTACTAAAGGATATGACAAATCACCTCGATTCTTCTAAAACCTGAATAATATGAAAAATTTATATAGTACATTTTTTATTCTTTTTATAGGCGTAGCTACTTTTGCACAAAATGCCGAAATAAAGAAAGCAGATAAAATGTTTGCTCAAAGAGCTTATATTGATGCTGCAGAAGCTTATGAACAAGTTGTAGATAAAAATCAGCAGGTTTTACAAAACCTTGGAGATGCTTATTTCTACACTAACCAAATGGAAAATGCTGCAGAATCTTACCGTACCCTTTTCCTAAGACACGAAGAGAATACTGCTCCCGAATATCAATTTCGCTTTGCACATTCTTTACGCGCTATAGGAAACCATGACGAGGCTAACGAGTATATGAGTGCCTATAAAGGTGAAGATGTAGACTTCGAGGAATTTGCACGTAATTTAGATACTGTTGCACCTCACGTTTATACTACTGAGCAAATTATGAATAACAGTGCTTCAGCCGATTTTGGTATTGCATTTTATGGAGACCGAATTGCTTTTGCTTCTACCAGAAACCAGGCTCGCCCGGTTTACCCATGGAACAAAAAGCCAACCCTAGACCTTTACACCGCTGAAATGTCTGAAGACGGTGAACTAAGCGATATCGTATTATTTTCAGATAAAATTAATACCGATGAGCACGAAAGTTCTGCTACTTTTAGCCAGGATGGCCAGGTAATGTATTTTGATCGTAATAGCGAAAAAAGAGTAAAGAACGAAGAAGGAGTTAGAGTTGCCCATATTAAAATTTTCCGTGCAGAAATGGTAGATGGCGAGTGGAGCAATATCGAAGCACTTCCTTTTACCAGCGACGAGTATTCTACCGAGCACCCAAGTTTAAGTGCAGATGGAACTAAACTTTATTTTGCCAGCGATATGCCAGGCTCTGAAGGTTCTTTCGATATTTATGTGGTAGATGTAAATGAAGACGGAACTTATGGGGAACCAAAAAATCTAGGTACGGGAATTAACACCCCACATCGCGAGCAATTCCCTTACATTAGTGAAGAAGGCGTACTTTACTTTGCTTCCGATGGTCACCCTGGGTTTGGTAACTTAGATGTTTTTAGAGCTGAAGGAGACTTCTCTGAAGCACAAAACCTTGGTAGCACAGTAAACAGTGGTCACGACGACTTTGCCTTTGTTATAGATGAAGAAAACGAAAAGGGATATCTTGCTTCTAACCGAAGAGGTTCAGATAACCTTTATGTATTTACCAGAGAAGATTATGTTCCTCCGGTTGTTGATTTCGACGACAGAGAAACCAACCTTGAAACCGGTAGACAACAATTAAGAGACGTTGGAAACATTTACTTTGCCTTCGATAAAGCAATTATCAAAGAAGAGTCTAAACCAACACTTGATAAAGTTGTAAGCATTATGAACAAATACCCTGAACTTAAAATAGAAATTGGCTCTCACGCCGATGCTAGAGGTTCAGACAAATACAATATGGCTCTTTCTGAAAGACGTGCAGCTTCTACTCTAGAATATCTTGTTGAAAATGGTATAGACCGAGACAGGCTAACTTCTAAAGGTTACGGAGAAAGCATGCCTCTTAACGATTGTACTCAACCTACTGGTTGTACTTCAGAGCAATATGCAAAGAACAGACGTAGCGAATTCACTATTATGAATTAATGCTAAAAAAAATGAGAGGTATCTTTTTATCTTTCATTAGGTTAGCTACTAACTAACCAACCAAAATGAGAAAAGCCCCGGAAATTTCCGGGGCTTTTTTTATTGAATACTTTAAAAACCTAAACCCGGCTGTACTGAATATCCCATTATTTCTTTGGTGGATAGGCTTCAAGAGCCTTTTTAGCCATCTTATTGAATACTGCCCTACGTTCTTCCGGACTAGCATTAGAATTAAATTTAGTCTCTACTATAGCCTGCCATATTAAAGAATCTTTATTTACATCTATAAAGTCAACAGTAAGCTCTAATATAACCGAATTATTCTCTAATGGAATTCCTCCCGAAACTCCTACTCCCAGGTTACCACCACCGCCACCAATACCTATACCAAGACTACTACGATTTTGATCTATATATTCCCTGGAATAAACATTAACATAAATATCGGGGCTATCAGATTTAGAAAAACCCTGTACCTTCATCTCGGCTTCTAAACTTTTAATAAGCCGGCTTTCGTCCAATTGCGATAAACCAGATTGAAAATCAGGAAAAAATTGATAGGTTTTAAATTGATTAAAATTAACGCTATCATCGTAATCGTAAATAGCCCTGGTAGAATTACAGGAACTAAATATAGCACAAACAAAAAGTAAATTTATTAGTTTCATGAGTTCTTGTTTTTAATTATCATAAAAAAAGCAGCGAAGAAAAGATCTACGCTGCTTAAATTTAAACAAAAACTGTACAGAAAACGATTTAAGAAGTTTCCTTATTTAGCATTTCCCATAACCTGTCTTTAAGCTCTGTTAAGCCTTGCTGTGCCACCGATGAAATAAATAAATAAGGTGCTCCTAGATTTTTATCCAACTCATTCTTCATTTCTAATTTTAATTCGGCATCTAACATATCACTTTTAGAAATAGCAACAAGCCTATCTTTATCCAACATTTCAGGATTATAACGCCTTAATTCATCGAGGAGAATTTCATATTGTTCAGAAATATTTGGCGCATCTGCCGGAATTAAAAATAAGAGCGTAGAGTTTCTTTCAATATGCCTAAGAAACCTATGGCCAATACCTCTTCCTTCTGCAGCACCCTCAATAATCCCGGGAATATCTGCAACCACAAAAGTTTTAAAATCACGATATTCTACAATTCCCAAATTAGGCTTAAGCGTAGTAAATTCATAGTCGGCAATTTTAGGTTTTGCGGCAGTAATTACCGACAGCAAAGTAGACTTTCCCGCATTAGGAAAACCAACAAGTCCTACATCTGCCAAAACTTTTAGCTCTAATGTAATGTCTACCTGCTTCCCTTCAATTCCGGGTTGCGAATAGCGTGGGGTTTGATTGGTGGCGCTTTTAAAATGCCAGTTTCCACGGCCACCCATTCCTCCTTCGGCAACAAGATATTCTTTGCCATCCTCGGTGATTTCGTGAATAATTTTTTGGGTTTCGGTATCTCTAATAACCGTTCCAAGAGGCACCTCAATATACTCATCGGAGCCATCTGCGCCGCTACTTCGTTGTTTACTCCCGTTGCCCCCATGTTCAGCACGAATATGTCTTTTAAATTTTAGGTGAAAAAGTGTCCAAAGGTTTTTGTTTCCCTTCACAATAACATGACCACCACGGCCACCATCCCCTCCATCGGGACCACCTTTCGCTATGTATTTTTCGCGGTGCAGGTGTGAAGAACCACTTCCTCCTTTCCCGGAGGCTACATGTATCTTTACATAATCAACAAAATTCCCTTCAGTCATATTTTAAAAATTTAATAGAACTTATCGATAAACCTGAGCCGTTTAACCCTATGCTTTCCAATAATTCTGTAACAGGTCTTTTTGGTGTTCCCACCAATTAGTGTTTAGTCCTGTAGTTTATTAATTACGTCACTAAGCCGTTGGTTAATTTCTTCTATAGAACCTACGCCATTTACTCCGTAATATTTGTCTTGTTTTTTGTAATATTCTTTAAGAACTGCGGTTTCATCATAATACACCTTAATTCTATTTCTTATTACATTTTCATCGGCATCATCTTTTCTACCGGAAGTTTTTCCTCTTTCTAAAAGACGTTTTACCAAAACCTCATCTTCAACCTCTAAAGCAATCATTCCTGTAACTTCGGTATTCTTAGACTCCAGCAATTCAGCTAATGCGTCTGCCTGTGCCTTGGTACGCGGAAATCCATCAAAAATAAATCCGTTAGCTCCTTCGTTTTTATCAACTTCGGCATTCAACATTTTTATGGTTACCTCATCGGGAACCAACTGGCCTTTATCCATATAAGACTTGGCGCTTAAGCCTAATTCAGTTTCATTTTTAATATTATACCTAAACACATCTCCTGTAGAGATATGAACAAGTTTATATTTTTCCTTTAAGATGTCTGCCTGAGTTCCTTTGCCGGCACCGGGAGGGCCAAACAAAACCAAATTTGTCATGATTTTTTCTTTACGTTTATAGATTTGTGTTAGGTTACGTCCCAGACCATCGTAGTCCAGACCATAACCTACAATAAATTTATTGGGTATCTCAAACCCTTTATATTTAATCTCAAAATTCTTTTTATAAGCTTCAGGCTTGTAAAAAAGGCTCGCCACCTCATAATTACGCACCTCCTCTTTTTCTAAAATTTCATTGATTTCTTCCAGGGTATTACCGGTATCTACAATATCTTCAAGTAAAATTACCTCCTTACCTTTTAAAGACTGATTTAAACCAAGAAGCGTCTTTACATTACCGGTTGTTTGCGTTCCCTGGTAAGACCCAAGTTTTACAAAACTCACTTCACAATCTCCAGAAAATCTTTTTATCACCTCGCTGGCAAACATAAAAGAACCATTCAGCACTCCTAAAAAAACAGGGGTAACATCCCGATAATCCTTATTAAGTTCTTGTGCTAGTTTATCTATGGCCGCGTTGATTTCTTCCTCTGAAATGTATGGCTCAAATTCTAAATCATGTAGTTTAATCAAATCTGAAAAATTTTAAAAGGCAAAGATAAGGATTCTTAACAACCCAAACTGCCAGATTTCCATAAGAATAATAGCACAACTTAAGCTAAAAAATTATTTTTGCTGAAACTTATACGCTATGATCAACTATTTTTCTTCAAACTTTAAACTAGGAATACTTGGCGGCGGTCAGTTGGGTAAAATGATGCTCTACGAAACCCGCAAATACGACATTCAAACCTGTGTTTTGGAGCCAAACCCAGCTGCACCCTGTAAAATTGCCTGCGATTATTTTGAAACCGGCAATCTTATGGATTTCGATACTGTAGTTAACTTTGGAAGAAAAGTAGACGTGCTCACCTTTGAAATTGAAAGTGTAAATATTGAAGCACTAAAACAATTAGCCAGCGAAGGGATTAAAACATACCCTTCGGCTGAAACTTTAGAGAAAATACAGAATAAAGGAGTTCAAAAAAACTTCTATAAAAAACATCAAATTCCAACGGCTGATTTTGAAATTTTCCCAACAAAGAAAGCATTACAAAGTGCCCTGGAAAGCAATAAAATTAATTTCCCATTTGTTTGGAAAAGTACCACCGGCGGTTATGATGGTAAAGGAGTTTCAGTTATAAAAAACAGAGAGTCCCTAAACGAGCTCCCCGATGCCGAATGCATTGCTGAGTCGCTTGTACCTTTTAAAAATGAATTAGCAGTAATTGTTGCAAGATCGGCTTCGGGAGAGGTCAAAACCTACCCTGTTGTAGAAATGGAGTTTCACCCTACAGCCAACCAGGTAGAATATGTAATTTGCCCGGCTAGAATTGAAGATACTGTAGCCACTAACGCCAGGGAACTTGCAGTTAAAGTATCTGAAGCATTTGAACATGTTGGCCTACTGGCCGTAGAGATGTTTCAGACAGAAAATGATGAAATTCTCATAAACGAAGTTGCGCCAAGACCTCATAACAGTGGCCACTATAGTATTGAAGCCAGCTATACAAATCAATTTGAGCAACATATTCGTGCTATTTTAGACCTTCCCCTGGGAATAACCGACAGCAAAGTAGGCGGCATAATGGTAAATCTTGTGGGAGATTCAAATTATGAAGGAGAGGTAATTTACGAGAATATTGAAAAAATTATGAAAATGCCAGGAGTTACACCACATATCTATGGCAAAAAAATAACCCGGCCTTTTAGAAAAATGGGCCATGTAAGCATTGTTAACAAAGACCTTACTGAAGCAAGAAAAATAGCCGAACAAGTTAAAAATTCAATTAAAGTTATTTCTAAAAAATAAATATACCCCACAGGTTTCGAAAATCTTTGAGGTATTCATAACCATAAAAATTATGAGTAAAGTAGCAGTAATTATGGGAAGCACCAGCGACCTACCGGTAATGCAGGATGCAGTAGACATCCTGGAAGGTTTTGACCTGGAGGTAGAAGTAGACATCGTTTCTGCCCATCGCACCCCCGAAAAATTATTTGAATATGGCAAAACCGCCCATGAACGCGGAATTAAAGTAATTATTGCCGGTGCCGGTGGCGCAGCTCACCTACCGGGAATGATAGCTTCACTCTCTCCACTGCCGGTAATTGGGGTTCCGGTAAAATCCAGCAACTCCATAGATGGCTGGGATTCGGTTTTATCTATTTTACAAATGCCAGGTGGAGTTCCAGTTGCTACCGTAGCCCTGGATGGTGCAAAAAACGCAGGAATTCTTGCAGCTCAAATTATTGGCGCATCAGATAAATGTACTTTAGACAAAATTTTAGTCTATAAAGAAGGACTTAAAGAAAAAGTAATAGAAGGCGCAAAAACGGTAAAAAAATAACAAAAGCCACGTCTTACGACGTGGCTTTCTATGTAGTAGACTTACCTATATCTGTAAAAAATTATTTATTAACCATTCTAAATATTTAAACCAGAAAACTTAAAAACTACTACAATATTTTAAAGCCTGAATATACAGTTTTTCATAGAAAAACATCGTTTTGTGTTAAAAAAAATAATGAAAAACGTCAAATTTAGGTTAAGTACACCTTTCTACGCGCTTAGACCACTATTAATAAATAAATTAGCCCATTAAAATAAAGAAGATATAATGACTACTCATAATAATCCGCTTTTAGAGAAATTTGATCATGCTCCTTTTTCAAAAATATCGAACCAGCATTTTAAACCTGCCATCTTAAAAGGTATAGAAATAGCACGGGAAGAAATTAATGCCATTAGCACAAATAATACCGAAGCTACTTTTGCCAATACCATTGAAGCTTTAGAATATTCAGGAGAAAAATTAGATAGGGTAACCAGTATATTTTTCAATCTTAATTCTGCCGAAACAAACGAAGAAATTCAACAAATTGCACAGGAGGTATCCCCTCTTTTGTCTGAATTTAGAAATGATATCATACTAAACAAAGCTCTTTTTGAGAGAGTAAAAGCTATTTACAACAAAAAAGATCAACTTAAGCTAAATACCGAGCAAAAAACACTATTAGAAAGAAAATACAAAGCTTTTGCCAGAAACGGCGCCAACCTGCCTATTGAAAAGCAAAATAAACTTAGAGATATAGATAAAAAACTTTCAAAATTAAGCCTGGATTTTGGACAAAATGTCCTTGCCGAGACCAATAAATTTGAATTACATATTACTAATGAAAACGAGCTAAAAGGCCTACCGGAAAGTTTTAAAGAAGAAGCTGCACAAGTAGCGGCCTCCAAAGAAAAAGAAGGTTGGATATTTACTTTAGAATACCCAAGCTACCTTCCTTTTATGAAGTATGCTGAAAACAGGGAACTGCGTAAACAAATGGCCCTTGCCTTTGGTGCTAAAGGCTTTCATGGAGATGAGTTAGACAACCAGGAAAATGTATTACAAATTGCTAAATTAAGATTTGAAAGGGCCCAACTTCTAGGCTATAAAACACATGCACATTTTGTCCTGGAGGAGCGTATGGCCGAGACTCCTGAAAAAGTAAATAGCTTTTTAGAAGAGATTCTTGAAAAGGCAAAACCTGCCGCTAAACGTGAGTTTACCGAACTAGAAAATTTTGCAAAAGATCTTGACGGAATTGATCAATTACAAAAATGGGATGCCGCCTTTTACAGCGAGAAATTAAAACAAAAATTATTCAATCTCGATGACGAAAAACTAAAGCCTTACTTTAAACTTGAAAATGTAATTGATGGTGTTTTTACGGTAGCTCATAAACTTTATGGCTTAAGCTTTCAGGAGGTTTTTGACGTAGACAGGTATCATGAAGATGTAAAAATTTACCGGGTATTGGATGAAAACAATAAAGAAATGGCTTTATTTTATGCCGATTTTCACCCCCGCCCGGGAAAAAGAGATGGCGCCTGGATGACCGGTTACAAACCTCAATTTAAAAAAGACGGTAAAGATGAACGGCCACATATTTCTATTGTATGCAACTTCACTAAACCTTCTAAGAAGCAACCTTCTTTATTAACTTTTAATGAAGTTACCACACTTTTCCACGAATTTGGCCACGCGTTGCACGGTATTTTGGGAGACACCCAATACCCAAGCTTATCGGGTGCAAATGTTTATTGGGATTTTGTTGAACTTCCAAGTCAACTATTAGAAAATTGGTGTTATGAAAAAGAAGCACTTCAGTTATTCGCCAAACACTATGAAACCGGCGAGGTAATCCCTATGGAATTAATTCAGAAAATAAAAGAATCTGCTAATTTCCAGGAGGGAATGGCTACCTTAAGACAATTAAGCTTCGGTATGTTAGATTTAAGCTGGCATGGAATAGACCCTTCAGCTATTGAAGATGTAAAAACACATGAAGACAATGCTTTTGAACGCACAAAATTATTCCCAAATGTTACTGAAAACTGCATGAGCACTGCTTTCTCGCATATCTTTCAGGGTGGTTATTCTGCAGGATATTATTCCTATAAATGGGCCGAAGTATTAGATGCCGACACCTTTGAGTATTTTCAGCAAAATGGAATTTTCAGCAGGGAGATTGCCAATAAGTTTAAGACAAATATTCTTTCACAAGGAGGAACAGATCATCCTATGACGCTTTATAAAAAATTTAGGGGAAAAGAGCCTAAACCCGACGCTTTGCTAAAACGCGCCGGATTAATTGAGAAATAATTAAACTAAAGAGGCTGTTTGAAAAGTTTTTAAAATCGTCATTCTTAATTTATTTCAGAATCTAAGACTTTGGGTAAGGTGATAGAAGTCAAACAAGTACGCCTTAACGGACGGGCAGGTTCAGCTTGACGAAATTAGACTTTTTTCCAACAACCTCTTTTCTTTATTGATCCAATTTCAACATTAAAGAACCTTATAGAATCTATAACTGATAAAGTCAAATACTTTTGTTAATTTTAATTTGTTTTTGATATAAGCCTATGCCAACTCATAAACTAGATCCCACAAAATGGGTGGACAAGTATTCAGATTACCTGTTCAATTACGCTATTGTTAGAGTTAACGATCGCGAGGTGGCAAACGATTTAATTTCTGAAACATTTTTAGCCGGCCTTAATTCTAAAGAAAATTTTGAAGGAAGGGCCACAGAGCGAACCTGGCTTATATCTATACTAAAACGAAAAATAATAGATTATTATCGAAAAACGAATTCTATAAAAGGCCAGGCCGAAGTTCGTATAAATTATTCAGATTCTGAAAATGATGGAGATTGGTTAGAGGAACAGGTAGCCGATGCTTTTGATCGTACTGCCGAGGATGAGATGGAAAATACCGAATTAGGAATGGCTATCTTAGAATGTTTGGATCAAATAAACGAAAAGCACGCCGCCATCTTTAAAATGAAAACCATTGATGAGGCTGATACTGAAGCGGTCTGTAAAGAATTTAATATCAGTCCGTCTAACCTTTGGGTAATTATTCATAGGGCACGTACCGCATTGGCCGCTTGTCTTGAAAAAAACTGGTTCTAAAATATGCCGAAAACAAAATTTTTTATTTTCGATTGTTCGAAAGCAGAAAACTGCTGTGACAAAAGTCAATATAACGAGTCGAGTATTCGCGAAAAAATGTGTATGCTCATGCATCTAATTTTTTGTAAACCCTGTCGCAACTACACTTCTAAAAATTCTAAACTTACTCGTTTAATTAAAAAATCTAATCTTAGAACCTGTTCTGAGGAAGAAAAAAAAGCCTGGCAAAATAAGATTGAAAAAGAAATGGCTAAGAAAGAATCTTAGCTATCAACAACATCAGAAACCATAATACCGGAATTCCCTCTACCCAAAAAGACGAAAAATATACCCCCTGATTAACCTGGGCAGTTTTAATAAAATATACCGATGTTAGTAGCGTAAGACTTAGCGCGATTACATTTATTACTGAAAAATGGAACTTAAAAAACTCCAAAAAAAACACAATTACTACAAGAACATACCCCAATTTTTTGGTATTTTCTACCCCTATCTGCTGAGGGATGGTATGTAAGCTTCCAGAATCAAACTTTAAATCCCTTATCTCAAAAGGTAAAGTTATTGCTATCACAAAGAAAAATCGCTGAAAAAAAGTAATTCCCAATTCGCCGGGAGAAATTCGATTCATCAATGGTAAAATTGCAGTCACTCCAGCCCAAACTAAAGCGATTATAAAAATTTTCACCCCACCAATGTTTCTAAGATTTTGCTTGTTTTTCCACAGGGGAATGGCATACAATAGCGTAAAAACACCAAAAATAGCCGCTGCTATAAGTATTTCTATATTCTGCCTGAATGCAAAATATAGCAAGGCAAGAAAGCAAAAAAAAGAGAAAACCTGTATCAGTTTTAGGTTTTGGGCAAGACTGGCGTGATGTAGTTTTGCAATACGGGCATACTTCACAAAATTATAGCCGGTAATGCTTCCGAAGAAAACAAAAAAAAGCAAGTTTAAATCAATACCAAGATTGAACTCAAGAACACCTATCAAACTTAGGGAAACTACCGCCAGAGCCACATGCAGACTACTGTTTATATAGAAATTCAATATGTTTTTAAAACGCTGCATGTTGCTAAATTAATCATTCTTCCTGCAACCAATAGTAGCATCAAAAATCTTAACAAGTGTATACCGCTAATCATTAAAAAATTACGTAAAAAAATATGTACTTTTGCGGCACAAAACACAACTTTATTTTAATGAGAACAGATTCTTTTGCCCTACGCCATATTGGGCCCAGAGAAAGCAACCTCCAGGCAATGTTGGACACCATTGGTGTAGATTCGTTAGAACAGTTAATATACGAAACCATTCCCGATGATATTCGTTTAAAATCGGCCTTAAATTTACCTTCAGCACTTAGCGAAAACCAGTATGCCGAGCATATTGGAAAACTAGCTGCAAAAAATAAGGTTTTTAAGAGTTATATAGGTTTAGGTTACCATCAGGGTATCCTGCCTGCGGTAATTCAAAGAAATATCCTGGAAAATCCGGGTTGGTACACAGCTTATACGCCATACCAGGCAGAAATTGCCCAGGGTAGACTGGAAGCTTTATTAAATTTCCAAACTATGGTAAGCGATCTTACCGGAATGGAAATTGCCAACGCATCGTTATTAGACGAATCTACTGCAGCAGCAGAGGCCATGGGCTTATTATTCGCGGTGCGAGACCGTAAGCAAAAGAAAAATAATGCAAATAAATTCTTTGTTTCAGAACAAGCCTTGCCACAAACCATAGAACTTGTTCAAACACGTGCCAATTTTATGGGCATTGAGCTAGTGGTTGGCAATCATGAAGAATTTGACTTTAGCGATAAATTCTTTGGTGCATTAGTGCAGTATCCCGGCAAGCACGGGCAGGTATTCGACTATAGCGATTTCGTTTCAAAATGTAAAGATGCTGAAATAAAAGTAGCTGTTGCCGCTGATATTTTGAGCTTAGTTAAATTACAAGCTCCCGGAGAACTAGGTGTAGATGTAGTTGTTGGAACCACCCAGCGTTTTGGAATTCCATTAGGCTATGGTGGGCCGCACGCCGCTTACTTTGCTACTAAAGAAGCTTATAAAAGAAATCTTCCCGGAAGAATTATTGGGGTAACCAAAGATCTTGATGGGAACCACGCTTTAAGAATGGCGCTTCAAACCCGCGAGCAACATATTAAACGTGATCGTGCTACCTCCAATATTTGTACTGCACAGGTACTACTGGCAGTTATGGCAGGAATGTATGCCGTTTATCACGGGCCTGAAGGTCTAAAGTATATTGCCGATACCGTTCATTTTTCTACAGTAACTTTAGCTGAAGAACTCGAAAAAATGGGGGTTAAGCAACTTAACTCAGCTTATTTTGACACACTTAAGGTAAAAGCTGATGCTCAAAAGATTAAAGCAGAAGCCGAAAAGAACGAAATCAACTTCTATTATCCTGATGCTGAAACGGTTTGTATTTCATTAAATGAAACTACAACCCAGGAAGATATCAATAATATTTTGAAGGTTTTCGCTACAGTTTTAGGTAATGAATCTACTGAAATTAAAAACTTAAAAGAAGAATCGGCAATACCGGCAGCACTTCAAAGAAAAACAGAATTTCTAACGCATGAAGTTTTCAACCTTTATCATTCAGAAACTGAACTGATGCGTTATATCAAAAAACTGGAACGCAAAGACCTTTCATTAAACCAGTCTATGATTTCGCTTGGAAGCTGTACTATGAAATTAAACGCTGCTTCAGAAATGCTTCCGTTAAGCAATCCGCAATGGGGAAACATACACCCATTTGTACCGATAGAACAGGCGGAAGGCTACCAAATTGTTTTAAAAAGACTGCAAGATCAGCTAACTGAAATCACAGGATTTTCTGCCACCTCGCTTCAGCCCAATTCTGGTGCACAGGGAGAGTATGCAGGTTTAATGACCATTAGGGCTTACCACGAATCTAGAGGTGAAGGGCATAGAAATATATGTTTAATTCCATCTTCGGCACACGGTACCAACCCGGCCTCTGCAGTAATGGCCGGAATGAAAGTGGTTGTAACCAAAGCATCAGAAAATGGAAATATAGATGTAGACGATCTTCGGGAGAAAGCCATAAAACATAAAGACAACCTAGCTGCTTTAATGGTAACCTATCCATCTACCCACGGGGTTTTTGAATCGGCTATTAAAGAAATTACGCAAATTATTCATAATAATGGCGGGCAGGTTTATATGGATGGTGCCAATATGAATGCCCAGGTTGGCTTAACCAATCCCGGGGTAATTGGTGCCGATGTTTGCCACTTAAACTTGCATAAAACTTTTGCAATCCCACACGGTGGAGGTGGCCCGGGAGTTGGCCCTATTTGCGTAGCCGAACAATTAAAACCCTTTTTACCAGGAAACCCGGTTATTAAAACCGGTGGAGAAAATGCTATTGGAGCCATTTCTTCAGCACCCTGGGGCTCTTCTTTGGTATGCCTTATTTCTTACGGCTATATTACCATGTTGGGCAGTAAAGGACTTCAAAAAGCTACAGAATATGCTATCCTGAATGCCAACTATGTAAAAGAGCGTTTAAAAGAGCATTACAAAACTCTATATTCTGGAGAGCGTGGTCGTGCCGCTCACGAAATGATTTTGGATTGCCGTCCTTTTAAATCAAATGGCATAGAAGTGGTAGATATTGCCAAAAGGTTAATAGATTATGGGTTCCATGCCCCTACTGTTTCTTTCCCTGTGGCAGGAACTATGATGATAGAACCTACCGAAAGTGAAAGCAAAGCCGAACTCGACAGGTTTTGTGATGCTTTGATTTCTATTAGGCAGGAAATTGAGGAGTTGGATAGCCAAAAAGACAATGTACTTAAAAATGCCCCTCACACTATAAATATGTTAACTTCAGATGAGTGGAAATTCTCATATAGTAGAGAAAAAGCTGCTTATCCGTTAAGTTATGTGGCAGAAAATAAATTCTGGCCAAGTGTAAGACGTGTAGACGAGGCCTATGGAGATAGAAACTTAATGTGCACCTGCCCTCCTATAGAGGAATATATGGAAGCATAATTTTTTTAAATGCCTGAAAATTTATTCATCAGCTGTGCTGACATAATTTTCAGGCATTTTTTTATTAAGTGATTTTTATCACTAATAAGTTTATTTTTCCATTTTATTTAAAGCTCATTATATTTGTATTGAGTACATTCGGAGTCTAATCTTAACTAAAAGTCAGATGAACATTAAAATTACCGGCACAGGTAGTTATATTCCCAAAGTTATAACCGCAAATGCTGACTTTGAAAATCATGAATTTTTCAATCTTGACGGAACAGGTTTTCCACAGGATAACAAAACAACCATTGCCAAGTTTAAAGCTATTACGGGCATTGAAGAACGCCGTTATTTGGAGGAAAATTTAAATACCTCAGATATGGCAGTTATTGCTGCCCAAAAAGCTTTGGAGGATTCTGGAATAGATCCTGAAACGCTAGATTATATTATTGTGGCTCACAATTATGGAGATGTTAAACATCAAAGCATACAAAGTGACACCGTACCAAGCATAGCTACCAGGGTAAAATATCATTTACGTATTAAAAACCCAAAATGTGTAGCTTATGATATGCTTTTTGGCTGCCCGGGATGGATAGAGAGTCTTATCCAGGCACAGGCTTTTATTAAGGCCGGAATGGCAAAAAAATGCCTAATTATTGGTGCTGAAGCTTTATCTAGAGTAGTAGACCAACACGACCGCGACTCTATGATTTTTTCAGATGGTGCCGGTGCCGTGATTTTAGAAGAAACCGAAGAAGAAGGTGGAATCCTTGCTCACGAATCGGCTACTTATGCTTTTAATGAAGCTAATTACATCTATTTCGGAAAATCCAACCGTAGCGAAGCCCCTGAAGATCTGCGCTATATTAAAATGAATGGCCGAAAGATTTATGAATTTGCTTTAATGAATGTACCGGCCGCCATGAAAACCTGTTTGGAAAATAGTGGTAAAAGTATAGACGACTTAAAAAAGATTTTTATTCATCAGGCCAATGAGAAAATGGATGAAGCTATTATTAAGCGTTTTTATAAACTACACAAGTTAAAAGCTCCCGAAAGAGTAATGCCTATGACTATTCACGAGCTTGGTAATAGTAGCGTTGCTACAGTCCCCACACTTTATGATCTTGTAATTAAAAATAAAATTGCCCACCAACAACTTAATAAAGGTGATGTGGTAATGTTTGCCAGTGTGGGTGCCGGAATGAACGTGAATGCGATTGTTTACCAATATTAGATGTACGAAGAAAGCTTTCCCAACAAACGATATAAAGAAACTTTAGAGTTTTTAGAAGCTAACGTTCCCGCTCCTGCTAAAATCCTTGATTTAGGGGTCAAAAATCCTTTTTCAGAAATTATGGAAAAGCATAACTATAAGGTTGAAAACACCAAGGGGGAAGATTTAGACCTAAATACCCGGGCGGTAGAAACTACGGCCTATCAGGTAGTAACTGCTTTTGAGATTTTTGAACACCTGGTTTCTCCTTACAATGTATTATCTAATATTAAGGCCGACAAATTAGTAGCCAGCGTTCCTCTTAAACTTTGGTTTTCCAATGCTTATCGCAGTAAAACCGATATGCGGGACAGGCATTTCCACGAGTTTGAAGATTGGCAATTTGATTGGCTTTTAGAAAAAGCCGGGTGGAAAATTATTAGTCGAAAAAAGTGGACCAACCCCGTTAATAAACTGGGGATAAGACCTATTTTAAGATATTTTACGCCAAGATATTACGCGGTTTATGCAGAACGCATTTAGGCGAAAATATTTCTTGCTAAAACTTTAAATTTTGTCTTTTGAAGATTTATATCATTATCCCCGCGTATAACGAAGCTCAATTTATTGGCAAAACCCTTCAGTCTTTAATAAACCAAAGTACACCGGCCAGTAAAATTGTGGTAGTAGATGATGGCTCTACTGATGAGACTCCCAAAATAGTTTCAGAATTTGGTATAAAAAACCCGCAAATTTCGCTTGTAAACAATAATGCAATGGGCAAACATATGCCCGGCAGCAAAGTAGTAAATGCCTTTAACAAAGGGCTCCAAACTTTAGATAATGATTTTGACATTATTTGCAAGTTTGACGCCGATTTGATTTTTCCGGAAAACTATTTAGAAAGAATATGTTTTCATTTTAAGGAAAGCTCCAAAATTGGTATGGTTGGAGGCTTTTGCGAAATTCAGAAAAATGGAAAATGGGCACGCGAAAACCTAACCGGAAGCGACCATATTCGTGGTGCTTTAAAAGCTTACAGAAAAGCTTGTTTTAATAGTATTGGCGGCCTTAAACCTGCAATGGGATGGGATACAGCAGATGAATTACTTGCGCAATATCACGGTTGGGAGATAAAAACCGATGCAAAATTAAAGGTAAAACACCTTAAACCAACCGGCAAGGAATACACAAAAACTTCAAAATACAAACAGGGAGAAGCATTTTACAGTTTAAGATACGGCTTTGCTATTACCTTAATCGCTGCTGCCAAACTTGCCATTAAAAAGAAAGACTTTGGCTTTTTTCTAAACTGTATTAAAGGCTTCCTATATGCGCAAAATAAAAAACGACCCTATCTTGTAAATAAAGATGAAGGTCGTTTTATAAGAAATTTACGCTGGAAAAAAATGCAGAAAAAACTATTCTAGACTACCTGATTTTTTATCATCTAACATCATATACAATGGTTTCCCTGTATTTCCATTAGGAAAAGCTATACCTAACAAAGCAGAAACCGTTGGAGCAATATCTATTATTTCTGTACGCTCTGTTGTACTGCCCTGTTTTACTCCATTTCCATAGAAAATTAGCGGCGCGTGGGTGTCGTAATTTAAATCACTACCATGAGTAGATCCAGTTCTTGAATATACAATGGTAGCAGGATCTAATACATACATTATATCTCCACTTCTCTTTTGATTAAATCCATTTTGAATAGCTCTACCGGTACCTACAACAAAGCTACCACCGTTTATTAGCTGATCTCTAGTATATACTTTATCTATTTGGTCTAATTGAAGGATATAATGAGCTAATTTAGCCTGTAAAACTGAAGAGCTAATCTCCAATTCTTCCATTAATTCATAATTGAAGAATATTTGACTATTTGATACATTTTCTATAAGCTCCTCTTCCCCAAATTCCCTGGCAGTAAATTCTTTAAGCTCTTCTTCAAACTCATCAGACTCAAAGTATCCTGCCGGGATATTTACCGATTGCAAATAAGCAGGTACATCTACCCCACCGTGGTCTGCAGTTAAGAAAATCGTATAATTTCCTTCACCTACTTTAGCATCCAATTCTTTTAAAAGTTGGGCAATATTTTTGTCTAATCTAAGGTAAGTATCCTGAATTTCTTTAGAGTTCACCCCGAAGTTATGCCCTATCTTATCGGTACTTGAAAAGCTTAATGTAAGAAAATCGGTGTCCTCATCCTGCCCTAATTCTTCGGCTTCAACTGCGGCCAGGGCAAATTCCAGGGTAATATCGTTTCCATAAGCTGAATTTTCGATAATATCAAATCCACCATTCTCATCACTCAATTCTGCCAGATCATAAGGAAAGGTAGCATCTTTCTTTCCTCTAAAACCTCCTTCAAAATTATTTTTATCACTTCCGCTTTCTTTGTAAGTATCAATATCATAAAGAGTATTCCAGGGCTTTAAATAGGCTTCCACTTTATCGGAAGCGTTAAAATCTTTCACCCATTTTGGTAATTCATCCATATAAAATGAACTGGTAATCCACTTGCCCTCATCACCGCCATGAAACCAGTAAGCTGCGTTGGCAGTGTGCCCGGCAGGTAGAATAGAGCCGCGATCTTTAATAGAAACACCAATGGTTTTTCCTCGCATTTGGGTATGAAGCCTGTTCTCGTCGCTAACTGTGGTAGTTTTCATTCTATGTGGAGACATTTTACCGGCATTATCTTTAGTCCCAACCGGTTCTACAGTCTCATCTCCGGCACAATAAACAGACTCTTTTACAAATTTATCATACCATCCGTTCCCAATAATCCCGTGGTTCATTGGGCTGGTTCCTGTATAGACTGAAGCGTGACCGGGCCCGGTATAAGTAGGCACATAATTAAAATGGTTATTTTTAAAATTATAGCCTTCATTAATTAATTTCTTAAATCCATCTTCTCCAAACCGCTCCCAAAATCGGGTAAGGTAATCATAGCGCATTTGGTCTACCACAATCCCTACTACAAGCCTGGGCTTTTCCCCTTCTGTTTCCTGAGCAAAAGCCTGGAAACTAAACAATCCTATTAATACTAAAAATGCTAATCGCTTCATCTTATATATTTTTATTAGAAGTAGCCCAAAATTACTAAACTTATTGGGTCAAAGATTAATTCTACGTTAAATACTTTCGAGTAATTTTTTAGTATTTTAGCTTTACAAAAATTGCTTAATGAATTATCTACACTCCATTGGGGAATATTTTTTAATGCTGAAAGGAACTTTCCACCGAATGACTAAAACATCGGTTTTGAGAAGTTTGATCTTTAAAGAAATAGACGACCTCGTAATTGGATCAATGGGAATTGTTTCTTTTCTATCATTTTTTATTGGGGCTGTAGTGGCTTTGCAAACTGCCTTAAACTTAAACAATCCTTTAATTCCAAAATCCCTGGTAGCTTATGCTGCAAGGCAATCTATAATCCTGGAATTTGCACCTACCTTTATTTCTATTATTATGGCAGGTAAAGTAGGATCTTATATTACGTCAAGTATTGGGTCTATGAACGTAACCGAACAAATAGACGCCCTTGAGGTAATGGGTATAAACTCTTTAAATTACCTTATTTTTCCAAAGATTATAGCAATGCTATTTTATCCGTTCGTTATAGCTATCTCTATGTTTCTTGGCATTTTGGGCGCTTATACCGCAGCAGTTTTAGGAGGTTTCGTACCGCCTGATCTCTTTGTGCAGGGACTTCAGGAAGATTTTATTCCCTTTCATTTGGTGTATGCCTTTATTAAGACATTTTTATTTGCCTTTATTTTAGCAACTGTACCCGCTTACCATGGTTATTACATGAAAGGTGGGGCCTTAGAGGTTGGTGAAGCAAGTACCACTTCTTTTGTTTGGACGAGTGTGGTTATTATTATTACAAACTACGTTGTAACACAATTATTACTAAGTTAGATGATAAAAGTTGAAGATTTACATAAAGGCTTTGATGGTGAAGAAATTCTTAAAGGAATAGATTTCACCTTTGAAAGAAGTAAAACCAATCTTATTATTGGGCAATCGGGTTCTGGAAAAAGTGTACTTTTAAAATGCATGCTAGGCTTATTTACGCCTGAAAAAGGGGTGATAAAATATGATGGCAAACCCTACAATCAATTCACAGAAGACGAACGAAAAGACCTTAGTAAACAAATTGGAATGGTTTTCCAGGGAGGCGCTCTTTTTGACTCCATGACGGTTGAAGAAAATGTATTATTTCCATTAAGAATGTTTACCAAAAAGAAGAAAAAGGAAAATCTGGAACGGGTTAGGGAAGTTCTAGAACGGGTAAACCTTGACGGTAGTGAAAAAAAAATGCCTTCTGAAATTAGTGGTGGAATGCAAAAAAGGGTTTCCATTGCCCGGGCCATTGTAAACCGACCTAAATATTTATTTTGCGACGAACCCAACTCGGGGCTGGATCCTAAAACCGCTACTGTTATAGACAACCTTATTCAGGAAATTACGCACGAATATGATATTACTACAATTATCATTACCCACGATATGAATTCGGTACTCGAAATTGGAGAAAATATTGCTTTTCTAAAAGATGGCGTTTTAGCCTGGAAAGGAGACAAATCGCAAATCTTTAAAACCGATGATGAAACCGTAACAGATTTTGTTTATTCCTCTAACTTATTCCAAAAAGTAAGAAAAGCACAACAACAAGGGCTCTAATTAACAGATTTAACCTGCAGGGTATCGAGCTTCAACCTAACTTTTAGCCATTTTTCAAATCGGTCTTTCTGTTGAGACACCTCACTGGCTTTTATATTTTTCTTCCAACCTACTGTAAAAGTGGGAATAGTATCTGTCTTCGAGAAATTTGTGGTAATCAAATTAGAGTATCCCAACTCTTCTATTCCTTCATAATTTATTTTGGCTTCCTGGCTTAGATCGCTAAAAGAAAAAGAACTGCTACGGTATTTCGAAATTTCATTTTCTAAAATTGCTATTTTTTCATCTTTATCCTCTATTAGCTCCTGGTTTTTCATATACAAGTCTTCCAGGATCCCGCTTCTAACCTGTGTAGACAGCTCATCTATGGCCCCGGTAGGATCTGCTCCCTGATGTATAATTAGTTTCGTTTCCTTTAAAGCCTCAAAGTCTTTTAATTGTTTTTCCCAGGTGGTAATTGAAGTTTGCGGCACACGGTTCCCAATTAGATAAACTTCTATACTTTTTTCTTTATAATCGTAAGTGGCTTTAATGGTTTCTGTGCCTTCATACCTCATTACATTAGACACAAATTCTTTTGCTTTAGATTCAAAAAGCTGCTCCTGAAGCAGGAATACAAATAGAATCACACTGGGAATCATTACAATTACTGCAATGGTAGAAGCTATTTGGGCTGTTCTTTTTCTCCTTTTACTGTTTACATATTTTACCAAAGGAAAATCAAGCACCTTGGTTACCACAAAGGTAGAAAGCGCAATAAATACAGCGTTAATTGAAAATAGGTACAAAGCACCTCCGGCATAGGACCAGTTACCTATAGCCAAACCATAACCAACTGTACATAAAGGTGGCATAAGTGCAGTTGCAATTGCCACACCAAGAATCACACTGGCAATGGTACCTTTTTTTGTTTTTGCCACTATTAAAGCGAGACCACCAAAAATAGCTACCAATACATCTAAAATAGTGGGATAAGTTCTTGCAATAAGCTCAGGGGTTTCTTCTTTAACAGGCGAAATAAGAAAATAAACATAGGCGGTAAGCACACTTAAACCTACCATTAAACCCAGGTTAATAAAGGATTTTCTTAATGTAAGCACGTCATTAATGGCTACAGACATCCCTACACCAACAATAGGCCCCATTAAAGGAGAAATAAGCATCGCACCAATAACAACTGCTGTACTCCCCACATTAAGACCAACAGAAGCCACGAAAATAGAGAATATAAGAATCCAGGCATTATGCCCTTTAAAAGATATATCTTTCTTTACAGCTTCTACCGTAGATTCTCTATCGGTATCGTGCCTAATTTCCAGCAGCTCTCTTATAAGTGCCTTTATATTTTCCCAAATCCCTTTTGTTTTTGCTTCCAAGTTCCCAGACTCATCTTGAGTTTGGTAGGATATATTATTTTCTGGTTTTTGATTCTTATCCATAGAATTTACTCGATAAACGAGATTTAAATGCTACGAGCCTTAACTCGAAATTTATAGATTTCGCATGTGCAACCACCCGGGATTATTGTAGAGTGATTTATCCTAATTCTTCTCCAAATTGGTCAACTACCTTATCACGAATGGCTTTAATTTCCTGTATTCTATCTTTTGGAGTAATTAATAACACATTATCATTTTCTACCACTACAAAATCATGTAACTGGTCTAAAACTACAACTTTATTGTTTTTGGTTTTAATAATATTCCCGGTAGATTTTAATGGCAACAACCTACCGTTTACAATTGTATTCTGTTGCTTGTCTTGTATCAACTCATCTTCAAGCGATCTCCAGGTTCCCAAATCATTCCATTTAAATTTCGCCGGAATCACATAAACGCTATCAGACTTTTCCATAATGGCGTAATCTATAGAGATACTCTGTGCCTTCTGATAGTTTTCAACTAAAAACTCCTGTTCTTTTTCAGTATTATACACCTCAACTCCTTTTTGGAAAAGTCTAAAAGTCTCGGGTTGATATTTCTGAAAGCTCTCAAGAATAAATTTAGCACTCCAGATAAAAATTCCTGCATTCCAAACGTAGTTCCCTTCCTCTAAAAAACTTTCTGCCTTTTTAAAAGAAGGCTTTTCTGTAAATCTTAGCACAGGTTTTAGCCCATCGGCATCATCTTTTTTATATTTAATATACCCATAACCGGTATTAGGGAAAGTAGGTTCAATTCCCAGGGTAATTAATTTATCTTCTGAAGCTACTATCTCAAAAGCCTCTTCAATATTTTCCTGAAACGCAAGGTCCCCCTGAATCCAGTGATCACTCGGTGCCACTAAGATTAAGGCGTCACTATTTTTCTTTTTAATTTTTAAAGCACCCAATAAAATACTTGGCGCCGTATTTCTCATACAGGGCTCTAATACAATTTGCTCATCCTTCACTTGAGGAAGCTGTTCTTTCACAATCTCTTTATAATCTTTATGCGTAAGGATTATAATATTTTCTGCCGGCATTAACTTTGCCAGTCTGTAAAAAGTAATTTGTATAAGCGTAGAACCTACACCCAAAATATCCTGAAATTGCTTGGGATATTGTGTAGTACTAACCGGCCAAAACCGGGAACCAATACCGCCCGCCATTAAGATTGCGTAATGATTTGTGTTTTTCATAAAAGGGGAATTAATTTTTAAGCAGTTCTACTTCTGCATTTGGTTGAAACAAATAAACCTTTCCCGTATCAACCTCCAGACATTCGTAGCGTTTTATTTTCCGCTCTCCTTTTTTAAATGTTTTTCCGTTATAAATTCTAAAAATTCCCCCTACAGGAATTTCAAAAATATAGTTTTTATCGTTTTCAGGATCAAAAGTTTTAAGTGCCACCGATAATTTTGCATCGGTATCGCTGCTAGCTGTGGGATTTTTAAAATGCCGGGCAATTACCGGAAGTAATACCGAAGGAAAAACATCAGGCCTAATAAAAGGCAGCATTAATTCCTTAAAAGTATACTTCCATTCGCGACCGTGCGGCTTTATTTGCCTTCCAAATTTCTCAAAAGCCTGTAAATGTGCAATTTCATGAACCAAAGTGATTAAAAAGCGATATTCATTTAAATTGGCATTTACTGTAATTTGCTGTGTCCCATTAGGCATTCTTCGGTAATCTCCATGCCTGGTTTTACGTTCATTCACAATTTTTAGATGAACATTATTGTCCTTAATCATTTTAAAGATAGGAGAAACAGCTCGTTCCGGAATATATCTATTAAGGATTTCTCTCATTGGCTAAGGGGTACTATTTGAAACCTGAAGTATTTTACCATTATAGAATTTATGCCCGGTAAGACTAAAATTCGTAATATACTCGGCCATATCCTTTGCCGAAAGCGGAACTTCCAAACCGGGAAAGGCTTCCTCCAGCATCTCGGTTTGCACAGCCCCTAAAGCTAACACATTAAATGAAGGTCCTTTTTCTTTATACTCTTCAGCTAAGAGCTCAGTTAAGGTTATTACTGCAGCTTTACTGGAACTATAAGCTGAAAGGCCCGGGAATTTTACACTTCCCTGTATACCTCCCATAGTACTTATATTCACCACATGGGCATCTTTTTTCATAAAGGGCAATAGCTTTTGAGTTAAACCTATAACACCAAAGACATTAGTACCATACACCTGCTGAAACTCTTCTGCTGAAATTTTTTCAAAATCCTTATAGACCAGGGCTCCGGCATTGTTTATTAATACATCAACCTGTTGCCATTCTGATTTTATAAAAGCTTCAACTTTATCTAGATCTTCGGGTTTTGAAATATCACAGGAAATAGCTGTCACCTCATCCAAATTTAATTCAGAAACCGGCTTGTCATTTCGTGAAAGCGCCAGTACTTTGTGCCCATTTTCGGCAAAAAGCTTCACCATCTCATAACCCATTCCGCGGCTGGTGCCTGTTATCACTATATGCTTCATTTGTATATAACTTTAATCACTATCCAGAATGAACCCTTAAAAATTATACGAGTAACATCCTATTTATTTGTTATTCATTCAATTTTATTTCCTTCTCGGAAGTATTGGCCATTTTTAGAATGCCCGGAATCACACTTTCAACAACCCTGGCCATATGCTCCACATCAAGTCTTTGCGCCTCATCTGCAACATGGTGATAATAATTGTAATTTGTAAAATCAAATGTTGAAATAGTTTGTGCTGGTACATGAAATTCTTGGTAAAAAGGGTAATTATCGCTTCGCTTAAAAAGATTATACTCCTTTACCTGCGGCAAAAACCCAAGTACCTTCTCTCCAGAATATTCATTGAATTTTTCTGCGAAATTAGAGTTTTCATACCCCGTAAGGTAACCTATATAATCCTTCCCGGTCATAGGAACACCAATCATTTCAAAGTTAAATAAGGTGTATAGATCGAGCTTATCTTCTTTAAGCCTTTGTGCTATTTTCTTTGCTCCCACCAGGCCCATTTCCTCTGCCGAAAACAATACAAACATAATGCTTCGTTTATGTTCGCCTATTTCGGCAAATTTCTTGGCCAATTCTACCACTGCCACAGTTCCTGCAGCATTATCGTTAGCTCCATTGGCAATAGAATCTCCTTCTACAGGTTTCTGAACACCTATATGATCATAATGAGCCCCAAGAATAATAAATTGATCCTTCAATTTAGGATCGCTGCCCTCCAACATACCCACAATATTAAAACCCTTAACACCATCTATGGTAAAATTATGCCGGTAAGAATCAAAATATTTCTGGACATTGTTTTCTTTGAAAATATTTTCAATTTTCTGCGCAGCTAATTCTATTCCTTCTGTCCCGGTTTGCCTTCCTCTTAATTCATCAGAAGATAAATAATTTAACAGCTCCTGAATTTCAGCTTTATCAACCCCGGTATTTAAGCCTGCTTTAATTTCTACTGAAGCTAAATCTGCCTGTGCTTTTGCGTCTGCAAAATTTAATAGAAAAGTCGCTAATAATGCAAAGTGTAATGTAATTTTTCTCATATCGCTAAAGATAAAAAAATCCCGCAAGAGTGCGGGATTTTAATAATTAGTTATTTATAAATCTAGTTTATGCCAACATAGTTACCGGGTTCTCCATATACGTTTTAAGCGTTTTCAAGAAAGCAGCACCGGTTGCACCATCTACAGTTCTATGATCACAGGCAAGTGTTAATTTCATAGTATTCCCAACTACAATCTCGCCGTTTTTAACTACTGGTTTTTCAACAATAGTTCCTACAGAAAGAATTGCAGAGTTTGGCTGATTAATAATACTTGTAAATTCAACAATACCAAACATTCCCAGGTTAGACACGGTAAAGGTACTTCCCTCCATATCTTTAGGTTGCAACTTCTTATTTCTTGCTTTACCGGCAACGTCTTTTACATTATTCCCAATTTGGGTCATGGACATTTGATCGGCAAATTTTAAAACAGGAACTACAAGACCTTCTTCTACGGCTACCGCAACACCCATATGAATATGCTTAGCGATTTTCATAGATTCACCCGTCCACTGGCTGTTTACCTGCGGATGTTTACGAAGTGCCATGGCACTAGCTTTAATCACCATATCATTAAAAGACACCTTGACATCTGGCATCTCATTTATTTGCTTACGTGAAGCCATTGCGTTTGCCATATCTACCTCTATAGTTAGATAATAATGTGGCGCATTAAACTTAGACTCACCAAGTCTCTTGGCAATGGTTTTACGCATCTGAGAATTCTTAATTTCCTCGAAACTCTCTTCTCCTGCAGGCACGTAAGGCTGTGGCTGTGCTGCAGCAGTATCTTCTTTGGCAGCGGCTTTAGTTTCAGCAGGTTTTTCTGAAGGTTTATAATCTTCAATATCCTTTTTAACGATACGGCCATTACCACCGCTACCTTGAACATTTGATAGATCTATACCTTTATCTTCTGCCATTTTCTTTGCTAATGGAGAAGCAAATATCCTACCTCCGTCTTTAGTTGCTCCAGAAGATTTCTTTTCTGAAGATTCACTACTACCAGTCTCCTGAGATTTTTCTTCTTTTTCCTCTGATTTCCCAGAAGTTTTCTTTTTAGACTTTCCATCTACCGAAACATTAGAAACATCGGTACCTTCTGGCCCAATAATAGCCAACAAGCTATCAACTTTTGCAGTCTCACCCTCTTCAAGCCCAATTTTAAGAAGCGTACCTTCATAAAAAGATTCAAACTCCATCGTAGCCTTATCGGTTTCAATTTCTGCAAGGATATCTCCTTCTTCAACTTTATCTCCTTCCTTTTTCAACCAGGATGCAACGGTACCTTCCTCCATAGTATCACTAAGACGAGGCATGGTTATAACCTCTACGCCTTCAGGGATATCTGAGTCATCACTTTCGTCATTGCTTTCTGTCTCATCTTGCCCTGCGGCTTCTGAGGACTCTTCTTTTTTGTCTTCCTTAGCGTCTCCTCCGCCATTTAGCAAGCCTGAAATATCTTCACCTTCTTCCCCAATAATAGCAAGCAAGGTATCTACAGGAGCGGTTTCACCCTCTTCGATTCCTATATGAAGCAAAGTCCCTTCATGAAAAGACTCAAACTCCATCGTAGCTTTATCGGTTTCAATTTCTGCAAGGATATCTCCTTCTTCAACTTTATCACCTTTTTGCTTTAACCATTTTGCCACAACACCTTCTTCCATGGTGTCGCTTAAACGCGGCATATTTATTACTTCTGCCATAATTTATTGAGGTTTATGTGCTAAAAACGGATAATCTTCCTGTTCGTAAACAACATCATACATTACGTTCTTTTCAGGGAAGTCTGATTCTTCTGCGAATTTCTCGCACTCAGCAACCTTATCTTTAACGCGCTTGTTGATCTTTTTTATCTCATCTTCTGAAGCATACTTTTTATCCTTAATTATACCCAAGACTTTAGTGATAGGATCTAATTTCTGATATTCTTCAACTTCTTCTTTTGTTCTATATTTTTGAGCATCACTCATAGAGTGCCCACGGTAACGGTAAGTTTTTAATTCTAAAAATGTAGGACCTTCACCTTTTCTTGCTCTTTTAATCGCTTCATCTAAAGCCTCTGCCACCTTAATAGGATCCATAGCATCTACAGGACCACAAGGCATTTCATAACCATTACCGAGTTTCCAGATATCTGTCCCTTTAGCAGTTCTAGCTACCGATGTTCCCATTGCATAACCGTTATTCTCTACACAAAATACTACCGGTAAATTCCATTTAACCGCCATGTTTAAAGTTTCGTGAAGGGAACCCTGTCTTGCAGCACCATCTCCCAGGAAGGTAAGTGTTACGGCATCACGCTTAAAGTATTTATCTGCAAATGCCAGCCCGGCACCCAGTGGAATTTGACCCCCAACAATACCGTGACCACCGTAAAAATTATGCTCTTTAGAAAAAATATGCATGGAACCACCAAGACCTTGAGACGTACCGGTTCCTTTACCATAAAGCTCTGCCATTACACGTTTAGGATCTACTCCTAAACCAATTGGCTGCACGTGGTTACGATAAGCAGTAATCATTTTATCCTTTTCCAGGTCCATTACATGAAGGGCACCTGCCAGGATAGCTTCCTGCCCATTATACAAATGCAAAAAACCTCTTACTTTCTGCTGTATATAAACTTGCGCAAGTTTGTCCTCAAATTTACGCCAAAACAGCATATCCTCGTACCACTTTAAATACGTGGCTTTTGTTACTTTCTTCATTTAACATATTAATTTTAAGCCAGACAGATAGGGTTTGCCAAGCGGATAACAAAAATACTATTTTAAACAAGAATGGAAAACAGTTTTCAAGCAAAAATAACGAAAACGTTATAAGGCCGTCTTATCAAACATTAAAGGAAGTAAATCTTTTATGGAATTTGCCTTCATAACCTGCCCACTTTCCCCCATAAAAAATACCGGAATTTCAGATTTCTGCTTCACTTCATACTCAACCAGCGCCTGCCTACATGCCCCACAGGGCGGCACAGGAGCATCAACTTTATGCTTCATAGATTTAGCTGAAATAACCATATAATTAATTTGTGCCTCTGGGTATTTAGCACCCGCATAATAAATTGCCGTACGCTCTGCACAAAGCCCGGAAGGATAAGAGGCATTTTCCTGATTACTTCCAGTAACAACTTCATTATTATTTAAGACAAGAGCAGCTCCAACCTTAAACTGAGAATAAGGCGCATAGGCATTATCACGGGCTCGCATAGCTTGCTTCATCAAATCCCGAATAACTTCAGGAAGCTCTTCGATAGACTCATAAACTTCAAAAGTTGAGGTAACTTTAAATGGCTTCATATAAATATATTGAACACAAAAGGTAAAATAAAGCTTTTATGCGGCAAACATTAAATTGCAAAAAGTATCCTAAAATTAAATTAGGTCGCGGCAAGCTAACAGAAGATTAGACGGAAACACTTTTTTTTAGACCCCAGAACCAAGCTTGGAGTCCCGATAACTATAGGCATAAGTCCTGAATACAAATTAAATTAGTAGGCTGTATATTGATCTCCAAAATTAAAGGTTAAGCCAAAACGCAAAGTTCCCTCTAAAGGACTGGGAACAGAAGAAGTAGAAAACAAATACGACACATCTATATTCACCTGCTCGTATTTAAAACCCGCCCCGAAAGAAGCAAATCTTCTTGAACCTTTAGTTAGGCTCTCACTAAAATATCCTGCTCGAAATGCAAAAGCTTCGCGATACACATATTCGGCACCAAGGGCCCAGGTTACCTCCCTAAGCTCTTCACTAAAACCATCTGGAGCATCACCCCAGGATTTAAAAATTCCTTCAATAGCACCTATATCATTGTAACGCGCGTCATCTTCAGCATCAATTTCACCATCGCCATTAAAATCTTTAGGCGTTGGCACTAAAAGTTTATTGAATTCAACATAAGCTCCCAATCTATTTTCAATATCGAAAATAAAATCAAAACCTCCACCTACTTTAAAATTAGTAGGAATAAAGTTCTCCTGGCCGGCATCGTCATATTTCATTTTGGGACCAATATTGGAAATATTAGCACCCGCTTTCCAAACACCATCGAAACCAGAAAAAGTTAACTGATCACTCCTATAAAAAGCAGCTATATCTACCCCAAAACTATTTGCGGCACCTAAATCTTCTTCATCCTGCAAACCCAAGTTTGAGTGCAAATAACGCCCAGCCACTGCCATAGCAATATTTTCGCTTAATTTTAAAGAATAAGAAAGATCAAAAGTAAGTTCATTTGGATTCACCACGAGAGGTGCCTGTTCAATAGTAGAACGCCTTTCTATACTACCAAGACTAAAATACCTTAAACTGGAACCAAAGGCACTTCTTTCACTAATACGCTGGTAATAGGTGATATTTCCAAGAAAAATATCATTAACAATATCACTTAAGTAAGGTGTGTAAGAAACTCCAACCCCATGTTCACTAGGCGAAAAAGCGTACTTGGCAGGATTCCACTGCTGGGAAAAAACATCAGCGGAAGTAGCAACACCCTGATCTCCCATTCCGGCAGCCCGGGCATCTGCAGCTACCTGCAGGAAAGGCACTGCAGTAGTAATAACCCTATCCCTTTCTTCCTGGGCCATCATTTTAAACTGAGAACCTAAAACCACCCCAAGGATTAATATTGTAATTTTTTTCATCATGCTAGTTAATGATTAACAAATATATACTAATAATCTTGTTAAGAAAAGACCTTAAGTTTAAAATATCTTAAAAACGAAAAAGGAAATCGCTTTTATTCCCAGTTAAAGTCTAAAAATAATTAGTGTAGGTTTATAAAAACTCAAAATAGGCCAAAATATTGTATAATCAGTATTTTAACTACTTTTTTAATCCCAACGACCTTCAATTAAATAAAAATCATTTAATTTTGCTGCTTTCATGTGTAGCCTTCCCTTTAATTTTGAAAGTTATGCAGATGTTTTTAAAAACCCAAACACACCCTAAGCCTTAAGGCCATCAGGGGTTTAAATAAAATTAAAGCCCTGGCACCAACATAAAATAAACTTGTACTTTTAGCGTTAATTACTATATTGCAAAGCCTAATATTTCTACCAAAAGAGAAAACAAATATGAGAATCAATATTGCTTTTAGAGCCTTTACAACCCTTGTTCTTGGCGTTGGTTTGCTAAGCTGTAACAATTCCCGAGACTACGATAACAGATCCAGAGCAACCGGATGGGACATTAATTCAGATGAAGGCGGATTTCAATACAACACAGATTACAAAGAGCAAGAAGCCGGCCCAGGGCTTGTTTTTGTAGAGGGTGGAACCTTTACAATGGGACAGGTACAGGACGATGTGATGCACGATTGGAACAACACTCCTACTCAACAGCATGTTCAGTCTTTTTACATGGACGAAACCGAAGTTACCAATATGATGTATATGGAGTATCTTGATTGGTTAAAGAAAGTTTTCCCTCCTACACAGGAAAATTTCCGAAATATATACAATGGCGCCGTTCCAGACACCCTTGTTTGGAGAAACAGACTTGGGTATAATGAAACAATGGTAAACAACTACCTACGCCATCCCGCATATGGAAACTACCCTGTAGTTGGTGTTAGCTGGATACAAGCGGTAGAATTCAGTAAATGGAGAACCGATAGGGTAAATGAGCTCTTACTGGAAGAGGGTGGTTATACCAAAGAAGGTGCCCGTTTAACCGACGTACAGGCCGGTACCACTTTTAACACAGAAACCTACCTTAACGCCCCAAGTAAAGCATATGGAGGCAATACAGAAATTAGCCAGGGAGGCGATGAGTCTCAGGACATGATTGAAAACCAAAATACCGATGCAGAAGGCAATGCTCTTGGCGGCCAAACTTATGTGCAACGCAAGGATGGTGTTTTATTACCAGAATATCGCTTACCAACTGAAGCCGAATGGGAGTACGCTGCTTCTTCTCTGGTAGGAATTAGAGATTACAATGTATATAGAGGAAGAAAAAAATACCCATGGGACGGGCAATACACTCGGTCTGGCGATGTAAAAAGACAGGGAGACCAATTAGCCAACTTTAAGCAAAGCGATGGAGATTACGGCGGAATTGCCGGTTGGAGTGATGATGGTGCCGATATTACTGCTGAAGTAAAATCTTACGAACCCAACGATTTTGGTCTTTATGATATGGCTGGAAATGTTGCAGAATGGGTAGCCGATGTTTATCGCCCAATAGTTGATGATGAATTTAATGATTTCAATTATTATAGAGGAAATGTTTACACTAAGAACGCAATTAATGAAGATGGAAGTGTAAAAGTAGTTGGTGTAGATGAGATTGAATTTGACACCTTAGCTACCGGAAGATTGGTTGCAAGATCTTATCCCGGAAACATCGCACAGGTACCGGTAACAGAGGATGACACTTACATGCGTACCAATTATACCAATAGTGACCAACGTAACTTTAGAGACGGCGACAAAAGCTCTAGCCGTTATTATAGATCGTATCAGGAAACCGAAGACGATTCCCAGCGTATGTACAACTCACCAACCTACAATGTAGCTGGCACTCGTGACACTTCTGGAGTGGCAAAACGAGGCTATGACAGCGCAGATAGAACAACACTTATTAGCGATGAGGTAAGAGTTTACAAGGGCGGATCCTGGAGAGACCGTGCTTACTGGTTAGACCCGGCACAACGCCGATATTTCCCACAAGACATGGCTACAGATTATATTGGATTTAGAAATGCAATGTCCAGGGTTGGATCAAAATCTTTAGATAGTAATAAAAAAGCTAAGAATTAGAGATTCTAATCTTCTAAAAATTATAATAAAAGCCCTATTCATTTAGGGCTTTTTTTATAGTTTTATTTTTAAAGCAGCCAGAACCAAAAAGGTTTACAAAAAACCCATTATGAAAACAGCTATAATCCATCAAAGATTTCTTGTAAGCACCGGTATTTCTACCGACACCCGCAATATAAAACCAGGAAGCATCTTTTTCGCTTTAAAGGGAGCTAATTTTAACGGAAATAAGTTTGCTGCACAAGCTATTGCAAAAGGAGCAGCTTGTGCTATTGTAGATGACAAGGATGCAGCCTTAAATAACAAGGAATACATATTAGTAAAAGATAGCCTTAAGGCACTGCAAAAATTAGCCACATTTCATAGAAAGTTCCTGGGAATTCCAGTAATTGGAATAACCGGTAGTAATGGCAAGACCACCACAAAAGAACTTATTTCCAATGTACTCTCAAAAAAGTACAAGGTTACAGCTACACGGGGAAACCTAAACAACCATATTGGGGTACCTCTTAGCTTATTAACTATGACGGAAGAAACCGAGATAGGCTTAATTGAAATGGGAGCTAATCATCCCGGAGAAATTGAATTTCTATCTAATATAGCTATGCCAGATTACGGTTTTATCACAAATTTCGGAAAAGCTCATCTGGAGGGTTTTGGAGACTTAAATGGAGTTATACAGGCTAAGACTGAACTATATAGACATTTAAAAGAAAACAAGAAATTAATATTCCTAAATCTAGACGACGACGTACAGATGCAGGAAATAAACTATAAGCATACATTTAGTTTTGGAACAAACAGAAAGGCCCAGGTAAACATTATTTACCCCGAAAATAGTGAGTCGGCAACATTAAGCTTTAACGATATACTTCTTCAAAGTCAGTTAAGCGGCAGCTACAATTCAAAAAACATGGCAGCAGCACTATGTATTGGCTTGTATTTTAAAGTTCCTCTTAACGAAATTAGGACAGCTATAGAGGACTACGCCCCCTCTAACAATCGGTCTCAGGTTATAAACTGCCATTCCAATAAAATTTATATGGATGCCTATAATGCAAACCCAACAAGTATGATGGCCTCCTTGCAACATTTTAACAACATACAAACCAACACCACCAAAATTGTAATCTTAGGGGATATGGGAGAGCTTGGGAATGCTTCAGAAACTGAACATCAAGTTGTGGTCAACTTCCTGGAAAATGCCAATATTTCGGAAATTTATCTGGTAGGAAAACAATTTAAAAAGACCAACACCAACAAGCCTAACATCATCAAATTTGAGAACACCAAAAATATTAAAAAGCATTTACAGCTTGCAGAATTAAAAGACTGCAGCATTCTCATTAAAGGCTCCAGGTCTATGGCTTTAGAGGAACTATTAGAGGTATTTAACCCTAAAGCTTAATCTCCTTTACATCCAAAAACCCATACGCACTTATATTAAGAAGAATTAATAGCAAACTGTCTCCTGGAATAATTTGGGCAACCTTAAGAGTATTTACATTACCTGAAAGAAAAATACCAGGTGCAGTTTCCATTTTATCTCCAAGTTTATCGTTTACCACCCCTAGCTGCTCTTTGATATGAGGTTTGAGATCTAACCTCATTTTATTTTTAATCTTTTGATAAATTAAGGTATTGGCAAATGCTTCTAGTGAGTTATCCATAAACCAATTTTCGCTATGCCCTTCCAGTTCATATTCCTCTACATCTATCACCTGATCTTCTTCATTAAAACCTAAAGAAATATGCACAACCAAATCCACCTCTTTATTTTTAAAAAATGTAGTTAGTGTTTTCAGTCTCAAATGAAGGCTAATATCAAAGTTTGGTTCTTTACTTTTAACCAGACTAACACCAAGCACTTCCACATAATTTTTTACGGTACCCCTGGAGTCTTCCATCCCAATTTGCTCACCCAGTAATTGTCTCTGGAGTACAGCTTCTAACACCCGGTAACTAATCTTTACCGGTAAATCCAACCTTATATTGTCTTCCTTTAAAAATTTATTCATAACTGATGCTTCAGTTTTTAAATTAGCTTCTATAAAAAGGAAACTTAAGTTATTTCTGACAAAATATTCTGAAAAAGCAGTTAAATAAAATCAAACTTTTTAGTTTAATCTTATTTAGCAGAACACCTTATAATAGCGGAAAAAGAAAATTTTAGACATCACTTCAAAAGCAGCTTAATTTTTAACCCAGAAACATCTGTTTACAACTCTATAAATATTAAAAATAAGTAAGAACCTCAGCTATTACAATTCAGAATCCAGTTTAAAATTAAAACTACCATTACTTACCAACTTCACAGAATTATCTATACTATTATAAGCTTTAAAACCAAAATTCCCCTTAACATAATTACCATCGTCTTGTTGAATTTGTATAAAGGGAAGCTTGTTTTCTGCCTGCCTTGTTTCAGCATAAGAAAACCAGTCTCCAGCCGGATTAACCAAAGCATACCCCATCCAACTTTCACCAAATTTATCATATCCAAAAGTATATTTCTTTGGACCAATATAATTGCTTAGAAAAATCTCCATAATTTCCCCATTGTTTGTTTCAGCCCTTATCACAAAGCTAATTCCACCATAATCATTTAATCTCTTCTTACAGGAAATAATTCCTTCTACACGATCTATCTTGAGGTCCTCACCATCAATCTGCGCACTTAAAAATTCTTGTTCCTGTCCATTATCTATAGTGTCATCATCACTACATCCTACTAAAAGACATATTATCAAAAAACATGGGTGTTTCACCCTATTTAATTGCAAATCAATATTTTACATGTATTAATTTTTCTTAAATGCTTATTATAACAGCAAGAACCCGTTAATATTAACTATATAACTCTAAATCCCCCCTCACAATAAAATCCCAAATTGTGCTGTTTTTTCCTTAAAACCAAAATATTTTATATCTCAAAATAATGATTTTCAGCATTTTGCATCCCATTTACGGAAATCCGTAAAAACCTACGTAACAAATGGCCTAAATTCGTGACACATAGAAGCAAATAGATCTGTATTTGCACTTGTTTAATTTGGCGATTAAATAATACCGGTTGCAACGGAGATTAAACTGAGTAGGGTCTGTTTAATTTTTACGTAGCCGGTATTTTTATTTAATCACCTCCCTTTTCTTTTTTCCGAAATAGTTTTTTAAAAGCCATCCACCCAAGAAAGTTGTAATTAAAGAAAAGCTACTGTAGAGAATCGGTACCAGGCTAATATTACTGTCCCTCAACACCTGGTTGGCAATAAATAGTGCAAGCACACTATTCTGTAGCCCCATTTCTATAGCTATTGTATAGGCCGAGCTATGTTTCAGTTTAAACCACACACTAACCAGATAACCGATAATTATCGTTGTAAAATTTAAAATTATGAGCGGAATAAGAAGATTTAGATGCTTTAAATATTCAACATTCTGTTGCGATTCATCAAAAAAGATCACTACCAGAAAAGCCAGCAACATAATACCAGGTAAGATATATTGTAGAGCCTTATGAAGTTTACCACCAAACTTATGCCCAAAGAATTCATTTAAAAGTATCCCTAAAATTACGGGCAAAATCACAGTGAATAAAATATCACTCATCGTATCTCCAAAGCTCAAGCTAAAGGAAAGCGCATCATTTTCAAAAATCAAAAAACTCAACTGAACCACCAAAGGAACCGTGAATAGAATAATAAAGCTATTAAACGCTGTTAAAGACACAGATAACGCCACCCTTCCCTTAAGTACTTTGGTCACTAAATTTGAAGCTGTTCCCCCGGGACAGGCGGCGAGCAACATTATTCCAATTTTATACACAGGCTCTATTGGCCAAAAATAAATTAAAAGAAATGCGATAACAGGCAACAAAAGAATTTGAATAGCCAGCCCGGTAATTATGGCTCGTGGATAAGCAAAAACCCTCCTAAAATTCTTAAAATTCAACTCCAGGCCTATCCCAAACATAATAAGGCCCATAGCCAGCGGCATAAAAATATTGGCGATTTGTTGCATATTTCTTTTAAAACGAATTCAAGATAATATTTTTTTAGCTCGAAAGGACTTTCCCACATATTTACTCTTACAAACCAAGAGAAAGAGTTAATACTATTTTAAAAATTTTAGTTGCAAACTCTTTGATTCTTTGATACGCAAGAATCTTTATTTAAGCTTTCGAAAGAACAAAAAAATTGAAAGATTTTAAAACAAAACAATTAATGTAAAAAATACGTTTATTATCTTTGAAACTCTCTTAAAACAAACTGCAATTTGAAACCAACAGATCCAAACAAGAACATCCCGGAAGAATTTAAAGCTTTTAAAGCTGAAGTAAAGGTGGCTTCCCCAGGAAGAATTAATTTAATTGGTGAACATACCGATTACAATCAGGGGTTTGTAATGCCTGCGGCTATAGACAAAAAAATTTATTTCCAATTTAGAAAAAACAACTACAATCTAGCACGCATTTACAGTGAAACCTTTGATGCTTATACAGAATTTAAGCTTCAGGAAATCACAAAAAGCAGCAACTCCTGGGAGAACTATTTACTGGGCGTTATAGATGAAATCCAGAAATTAAACAAGCAGCTAGAGGGTTTCGATTGTATTATGAGAAGTGAATTACCCATAGGAGCCGGAATTAGTTCTTCGGCGGCGTTAGAATGCGGTTTTGCGGGAGGTTTAAATTCCTTATTCAATTTAGAACTAACCCCTATGGATATCGTTAAACTTTCGCAACGAGCAGAAAATAACTTTGTGGGAAGTAATTGCGGAATTATGGACCAATTTGCTTCAGTAATGAGCAAAAAAGATCATTTTATAAAACTTGATTGCGAGACATTAGAACCCAAATTTATACCGGCTAAAATTGAAAATTGCAAACTACTACTCGTAAACACCAATGTTTCGCATAACCTGGCCGACAGTGAATATAATACACGCAGAAAGGAATGTGAAGATGTCGTAGCCATGATTCAGCAAAAATATACAGAGGTACAATCACTAAGGCAGGTTTCTTTTGAAATCTTAGAAGAATTTAGAGATCAAATTGACGCCACAAGCTTTAAACGTTGCCAATATGTATTAGAGGAAAACGAACGTGTGCGCCAAACAGAAAAAGCATTACAAGACGCTAACCTAAAATCAGTTGGCCAATTAATGTATGCCTCCCACAGAGGTTTACAACATCAATACGAAGTAAGCTGCCCTGAACTGGATTTTCTGGTCGATTTTTCTGAAGATAAAGACTTTATTTACGGCTCCCGAATGATGGGTGGAGGTTTTGGCGGATGCACAATTAACTTGATTGAAGCAGATAAGATTAAGGCTTATATTGAAGAGGTAGAAAAAGTATATAAGGCAAAGTTTAATATTACGCCAACAGCAATAACAGTAGTTCCAGATGCCGGAACTCAAATTACTAAAGTTTAAAAGAAGCAAGATGAGCACCGAAATAAACAAACATCCACACAGACGTTATAATATTTTAACCGGAGAATGGATTTTAGTTTCACCACATCGCACCAAAAGACCCTGGCAGGGAAAAACTGAAAAAAACAATAATGAGAAACGGGAAACCTATGATCCCAAGTGTTATCTATGCCCCGGAAACTCAAGAGCAGGTGGAGAAACAAATCATAACTACACGGGAACTTACGCCTTTGAAAATGATTTTCCTGCCCTATTAACCGAAGCTCCCATAAAAGACTTTGATAACGGACTTTTAAAAGCCGAGGCCGAAACAGGAATATGTAAAGTGGTTTGTTTTTCTCCAGATCACTCCCTAACCCTACCTTTAATGGAAATAGATGATATTACCGAAGTCGTAAAACTTTGGAAAAAGGAGTACCAGGAACTGGGCAGTAAAGACGCTATAAACTATGTTCAGATTTTTGAAAACAAGGGAGCCATGATGGGGTGTAGTAACCCACATCCACACGGGCAAATTTGGTCACAAAAATCTATTCCAACAGAAATCTTAAAAAAATCCAGGCATTTTAAAAATTATTGGGACGAAAATAAAAGCAGTTTACTAGGCGATTATTTAAAACAAGAGTTAGAATTAAATGAGCGTATTCTAACTAAAAACGAGCATTTTGTTGCCCTGATTCCTTATTGGGCAGTTTGGCCATACGAAGCCATGATTATTCCCAGAAAGCATTATCAGCATATTGGGCAGCTAAATAAAGAAGAAGAAAAAGCTTTTGCCGAAATTATTAAGATACTCACTACAAAATACGACAATCTTTTTGAGACCTCTTTTCCGTATTCTTCGGGAATTCATCAAATTCCTACCAACGGAGAAGATTATCCTGAATGGCATTTTCACATGAGTTTTTATCCACCGCTTCTAAGATCGGCTACAGTTAAAAAATTTATGGTAGGCTACGAAATGTTTGCAGGCCCACAGCGCGATATTACCGCAGAACAGGCAGCACAGAATTTAAACGCACTTTCTGAAACACATTACCTTAAAAAATAATCGAAACTAAAACTTTCCTTTAAAAAGCCCTTTCATTATTTGGAAGGGCTTTATTATTTATCGAAACTGGACCAACATTGAATCAGGTTTTAAAGCAAGCGGGGGTTTCCTATCCCACGCCTTCTTACTTATTAAAAAGAAAGCTTCTTTTGATACAAATTGGAAAAATTGTTTTCAAAACCCAAGAAAATGTTCTTGATCCAAAATGGTCTTGATCCCTTGATCCGTTATTCTGTACCTTATTCTGTACCCATTGCAATAAAAAAAGGCTTCACATTTCTGTGAAGCCTTTTTTTATTGCTAGTAGCGGGAACTGGACTCGAACCAGTGACCTTCGGGTTATGAGCCCGACGAGCTACCTACTGCTCTATCCCGCGATATCGACTGCAAATATAAGACGTTTTTTAAGTTTCAGCAAAGCTTTTTCAATAAAAATTAAAGAAAAAATCAGGAAAAATAATGCATACCTGAATATCAAACAACTAGCCTGGCCTTTTAATATAAAACAACTAAAAACTAAAGAAATAATTATTGCTCTATGCTATTGGCTTCAAAAGCCTGCAACTCATTTTCATGAAATGAAACCACAAACTCAATAGGATTACAGCAATTCTCACAGTCTTCAATATAAATTTGTTGTCTCACCGAAGGATCTAGCAAAACCGATATTTCTTCCCAGCAATATGGGCATTGAAAAAAGTGCTCAAACATATATTACAATTCAACATTCAACAATTGACCGGTAAGCTGTAACAAGCTTAACTCGGCAAGCTTGGCATCGTATTTTGCAAGGCTTAGACTTGTCCTGGCATCTAATAGGTTAACCTGGGCCTGCCTAAACTCAATAGAAGTAATTCTTCCAAGTTTAAATTGTTCCCGGGATCGTTCAAAATTATCTTCATTGGTCCTTACATTTTCTTTCTGGACCTTATAAATATATAATCGGTTTTCATAATTACCAAGGGCATTGGCAATGTCCCTTCTAATTCCCAGCGAAAGTTGCTTTTTTTGTAATTGCTGGTTTTCATGATTTATTTTAGCATTCTGTACGCGCAGGCTTGTAGCCCCCCCATCAAATAGATTCCAATTTAAGCTAACTCCACCCGAAATCCCGTCGGTAGTTTGCCTACTACCCGGAAAAAATGCCGTTGCTGCACTTCGGTTGTAATTCCAGCCATAAGAACCGCTTAGGTCTATGGTAGGCAGGTATCCCGATTTACTTATTTTAATATCATAGGCTGTAATTTCCAAACTTTTATCTAACTGTAGTAAAGACACATTATTAACTTCGGCATCTGCAACATAGCTATCCAGCTGTAATTTTGGGATAAAGCTTACCGTAGTATCCACACTAAAATCTTTATGTGTCATTTGGCGGTCTAATAATACGTTTAAATCTCTTTTTGTATTACTAAGCTGTTGCCGTGTTTGTAGAAGGTTTACACTATCGTTATTAACATCTACCCTGGCATTAAGGACCGCAAGATTGTTACTTTGTCCAAAATCAAATTGATACTGCGCCCTGGTTACTCGGTCTTTTGAAGTTTCCAAAACATCTTTTAAAACTGCTACATTTTCAGTAAGCCGTGCGATTTCATAATACACAGCTAATAATTGTAACATGGTATTTTCTATAGTTTCCCGGGCCTGTAATTTTGAAAGCTGATATTCCTCTTTTAAACTTTTATAATTATACAACCTGCCCAGGCCATCAAAAAGGGTATAATTTAAATTCACAGAGGCGTTATAAGAATTGTTTTCTATCCCATCTTGCTGTAACGGTTCTCCATCTTCAGGTTCGGTTAACCTATCGTTTAAATCGTATCCTGCTCCTGCCCTACCCGTGAGTGTGGGCAAATAACCTGAATTTAAAATTCCCTTATTATTTTCAGCAATTTCAACCTCATTTTCGGCAATTTTAATTCCATAATTAAATTCTAGCGCAAGCGAAATCGCCTTTTCTTTTGTAATAACTTCTTTCTCCTGAGCCAGGAGATTCCCTATAAAAAAAAATAGGATTGCAAAAGTTAGCTTAACTGACCTCTCCATGGGCTTTCTCTTCTTTTTGTTCTTTTATAGCTCTTTCTACTTCTTCATTGCTTACCTTATTTCCCGTGGCAAGCCATTTTCCGCCTACTTTAATATTATTGCTGATAGACAAAAGTAATGGCAGCAGGAGCAATGTTAAAACAGTAGCGATGGCAATTCCGTAAGAAATGGAGATTGCCATGGGTTTTAAAAACTGAGCCTGCCTGCTTTTCTCTAAAAGCAATGGCGCCATTCCTGCTATGGTGGTAAGTGAGGTAAGAAAAATAGCTCTAAACCTGGCACGACCGGCTTCATACAATGCATTCTCAAACTTCATCCCATTTCGCAAGTTCACGTTGAATTTACTAATAAGCACCAGGCCATCATTAACCATAATTCCAACTAAGGCAATAATTCCTAAAGCTGAAAGTACATTTACCGGAAAATTATGAATCCAATGTCCCCAGGCTACTCCAATAATGCTAAAAGGAATCATAATCATTAACAGTAATGGCTGACTGTAACTTCTAAAAGTAAAGGCGATTACTGCATAAATAAGAAATAACACTACCGGCAAAACTCCTTTTGCTGAACTAGTTAATTTATTCGCCTCCCTGTTTTGCCCTTCATAAGAAACCGAAAGGCTGGGGTATTTTGCCAAAAGTTCTGGCATCACATTGCTTCTAATATCTGCAAGTATTTCCGTTGAGCTTCCATTAGGATCTTCCATATCTGCACTCACCCTAATTTCCCTAAGTCCGTTTAAATGGCTTATAGATTCAGTACCACGAATAATCTTATAACTGGCTATTTCTTCAAATGGCACACGATCTCCTCCGGGGGTTGTTAAGCGCATATCGTCTAAATCGTTAATAGAGGAACGGTTTTTAAGGTCGTAACGCACCCAAACCCTTATCTCGTCCTGACCTCTTTGAAAACGCTGTACCGGAGTTCCAAAAAAACCGTTTCGTATCTGGCGCATAACTTCATTAAGATCTAATCCTAACGCATAGGCGCTTTCCTTAAGCTCAACATTAATTTCCTTTATTCCCTGCGGATCATTATCTGTAACATCTTTTAAGAGCGGGTTGTTCTCAAAATTCTCCTTCAACTCTTCTTTTGCAGCTTCCAATTCCTGGAGGTTGTTCCCCAATAACGACACCGAAACTGGTGAACCTCCAAAATTACCACCCGAACCAAAAGTAAGGTTTTCCACCCCATATACAGGCCCAACTTCATCCCTTATCGCATTGGTTATCTCGGGAGACCCAAAATCCCTTTCTTCACCTGGAAGTAAATTTACTTGCAAAGAAGCTTTATTATTCCCGGGACCAACTCGTTTTATAATATTCTCTACTACGTCCTTATCCCCACTTTGACGCTTACTAAAATCTTCATTAACCCGCCAGGCTGCTGCTTCAACCATAGAGATAATAGAATCTGTTTTTTCAGGATTAACACCCTCGGCCATTAGAAGGCTTATACTCACACGGTCACTGGCAATACTGGGAAACAAAGTAACCCTAATCCAGTTTCCGCCAATAGCTCCAATAGTAAGAATTAGGATCGCCACTAAAATTCCTAAAGCTAATATTTGTTGCCTGAGCACAAATTTTAATATTGGGCTATAAAATTTATCCCTTAGATAGCTCATAGCATTATCTCCTACGCGATTTACAACGCGCATCTTAATAAAGAGTTTTGCAAGCCCCTTTTTCTTTTTATCTTCTTCTGGTTTTCTTGCTTGTAAAGCTTTGGAATGAGCAATATGTGCAGGCAAAATTATAAGCGCCTCTACAAGGGAAACTATCAAAGTTAATATAACCACCGTAGACACTTCTCCGAAAAACTCCCCTATTCTACTATCTAGAAATAAAAAAGTAGAAAACGCCAAAACCGTAGTTAGAATAGCGGAAATAATGGGCGGAATAACCTCCATAGTTCCATCTAAGGCCGCCTGAATGGGAGATTTCCCCATCTCGTAATGCTGATAGATGTTTTCACCAATAACAATACCGTCATCTACCAGGATACCAATTACAATAATCATCCCGAATAAAGAGAGCACATTAATGGTTACGCCAAATTGCCCGGCAAAAATAAACATTCCCAGAAAGGCTATAGGCAGGCCAAAGGCTACCCAAAATGCCAGTCTTATATTTAAAAAGATAGATAAAAATAATAGAACAAGTAATATTCCTACCGCGCCATTCTCAAGTAATAATTGAGTTCTTTGACTTAAGGTGATAGACGAGTCTGAAACAACATCCAGTTTAATCTTACTGGCTTTTGCGTTATAGTCTTTTATATAGGCTTTTACCTTTTTTGCCGCAGATAAAAGATCTTCGTTATTTGTATTGCTTATAGCTACATTTACGGCGATATTCCCATTAAAATAAGAAGAATTGGAGGTTTCGCCAAACTGATCCCGAACTTCAGCTACATCACTTAAGCGTGTAGTTTGCCCGGTGACTGAAGACCTAATTACCAGATCGTTTAAAGCATCTGCATAGTAACTTCTGCTATTTGCCCTTATTAGATAATCTTCGGCTTCGGTTTTAATAGTTCCCCCGGTACTTAAAATATTTGAAGCTCCAACGGTTCTTGCAACTTCTTCAAAAGTTAAATTATAAGCCAAAAGATCGTCCTGGCTAACGGCTATTTCAATTTCTTCTTCTGGGAAGCCCGAAATTTCTATTTGCGAAACACCGTCTAGTTGTCGTAAATCATTCTCAATTTGCTCACTAATACGCTTTAATGTTACCAATGGCACATCTTTACCGCTTATGGCAAAACTAATAGAGGGTCTAACCCTTTCCTGTTTTGAAACCACAAGTGGCTCCATTCCCCCGGGAAAGCTAGGCACCCTATCTACCGCGTTCTTAACTTCGGTAAGCATAACATCTATATTCTCGTCTTGCTCAATCTCTACGGTAATAGAACCACCACTTTCGCGTGCTGTAGATGTTACCCTATCTATACCTACAAGGCCCTTTAGGTTATCTTCTATTTTTAGAATAATACCTTCCTCAATTTCCTCGGGTGCCGAACCGGGGTAGTTTACATTGATATTTATAATTCGGGAGTCCTCCAGCGGAAAGAAAGAAGAGTTTAAACTGGCCACTCCAACAATACCAAAAATTACAAATGCAAGGATGAGTATATTTACGGCTACCTCGTATTTTATAAAATAACTGATTAACTTTCTCAAAGTTCTGTAGCTTTAGCAGTGTCTATTTTCTCCTGAATTTGCACTTCCATTCCCGGGTATGCTCCAGGAACCGGAGCAGAAACCAAAGTCTCACCATCTTTCAGGCCTTTTACCACCACTTTATTACTCGAAAAATAAACCGGGTTAATTTCCTTTAAAACCAAAGCGCTATCCTGTACTAAATAAACTTTGGTACGATCTATTAACAATTCCCTGGGGATTTCTATGGCATTTTCTTCGTCCCGCGCGTCTAATTGTGCCTCCAGGTACATTCCTTCCCTAATCCCCGGCTCTTCAATTCTTATAAAAACCTGTATGGTTTGTGAGGCCCTATCTACCCTGGCGTTAATTCGACTTACCGTACCTTTAAAAGTTTGATTACCTTCAAGGTCCTGTAGTTTTACATCTTCCCCCGTTTTCAAAAGATCTGAAAACCTTTTTGCCACGGCTACTTCCAGTTCGTACACCGATGGGTCTATAAATTCCCCCAATTTTTGGCCAGGTCTTACCAAAGTACCGGGATTTACGGCAGCTTCGGTTAAGACACCATCAAATGGTGCTCTTATGGTAAACTTTCTAAGGCGTTCTTCCAGGTTTTTTATATTGTAATAAGCTGATTCGATTCCCCGACCGGTAACGAAGTACCGCTCTTTATCTGAATCTGGCTCTGGCAATGGTTTTATAGAGTTATTGACATCAAAATTAGTAAGATATTCCTGCCACTTTGGGAAAGATTCCGGGTAATCTAACCGAAGGTCTGGCATGATAGAAGTGATATTATTAAATAATTCACTTTTAGCTGAACGCACACTGGCAGCATATTCTTCTGAATTTATACTTAAAAGAACCTGCCCCCGACTATAAACCTGCCCCGGCCTAAAATCTTTACTGCTACGCTGAAATATGCCCTGTACTTCCGAAAAAAGCTCCAGTTTTTTAAGTGCTGTTACATTTCCATTAGCAGGAACCACAATAGGTACCTTACGGTTTTCTACAGTTTCTACGAATACATTTTTTATAACTTTAGTGCTTTCCGGCACTTTTTTCACATTACTGTCAATAATTGCTTTTGCCCCAAAAACTGCTAAAACAATAAGTAATACTCCAATAAAAGAAAGAATGATTTTGCGTTTATCCATGTTTGTAAGACCGCATTCTTTCCATTTGGTTTAATTTTAAAATTGAAATTTTACAAAAAACTATTCCAAATCATCAAGAAGCTCCTGAATTTCTTCCCATTCCTGCATTAAAGAGTTTAATTCTTTTTTCTTGCTTTTATACTTATCTAAATACCCGGGACGGGCCATAACCTCTTCGTAACTTGTAGCCAATTCCATATCCCGTGCTTCAAGATCCTTCTCCAGCTTCGTTATTTTAGACTCGGTGTTACTTAGTTTATTTTTCAGGGATTTTATCTTCTTTTGATCCTTGTAGGCCTTTTTGTTGTTAGTGGCGGCTACTTCTTTTTGCACTTTTGCAACCTTCTCCTTCTTCTCAACACTTCGCATATCTTCCAGCTTACGTTGGTCTAAAAAGAAATTAATATCTCCTAAATACTCCTTGATCTTAGAGTCTTTAAACTCATAAACCTTATTGGTTAAGCCCTGAAGGAAATCCCTATCGTGCGAAACAATTATTAAGGTTCCTTCAAACCTGTTTAAAGCTTCTTTTAAAACGTTTTTAGATTTTATATCCAGGTGATTGGTAGGCTCATCCATAATAAGCACATTAAAAGGCTGTAGCATAAGTTTACAAAGGGCCAATCTGTTTCTTTCACCACCAGAAAGCACTTTTACCTTTTTATCTACTTCATCTCCCCTAAAAAGGAAAGACCCCAACATATCCCGAACTTTGCTTCGGTTCTTTTCGTTGGCGGCATCAATCATAATATCATGTACGGTTTTTTCACCCTCCAGGTAATCTGCCTGGTTTTGAGCAAAATAACCTAACTGTACATTATGCCCTAGTTTAAGATGTCCTTCATAAGAAATTTCATTAATTATAATCTTGGCAAGGGTAGTTTTACCCTGCCCGTTTTGCCCAACAAAAGCTATTTTACTTCCACGTTCTATTAAAAGGTCAATACCGTTTAACACCTGATTATTGCCATAAGCTTTTGCTATATTTTCGGCTTCTATCACCACTTTTCCGGGTTGTATAGAAAGCGGGAAGCTTACATTCATCACCGCATTATCATCTTCATCTACTTCTATACGGTTTATCTTATCCAATTTTTTAATAAGCGATTGTGCCATGGAAGCTTTTGAAGCCTTAGCACGAAATTTCTCAATAAGTTTTTCGGTAGTTTCAATCTCCTTTTGTTGGTTCTTTTGTGCAGCCAATTGTTGTTCTCTTAACTCTTTTCTAAGAACCAGGTATTTTGAATAGGGTTTATTGAAATCGTAAATTTGGCCTAATGAAATTTCTATGGTCCTATTGGTTACATTATCCAGGAACATTTTATCGTGAGAGACAATAACCACACAACCAGAATAATTATTAAGAAAATTCTCTAACCAAATTATACTTTCAATATCCAGGTGGTTGGTAGGCTCATCCAGTAGCAAAATATCGTTATTTTGCAACAATAGCTTGGCCAGCTCAATACGCATTCGCCAACCTCCAGAAAAAGTCTCGGTTAATTTATCAAACTGTTCCCGCTGAAAACCGAGCCCCAGTAACACCTTTTCGGTATCACCTTCATAATTATAACCTCCAATAATTTCGTAGGTATGGGTTATCTCACTAAGATCCTGAATAAGTTGTGTATAAGAATCACTTTCATAATCGGTTCTTGTCGCTAATTGATGGTTAATATCATCTATTTGCTTTTCGAGTTTCTTTATTTCCTCAAAGGCTTGTTGAGTTTCCTGCAACACAGTTCGCCCTTGTTCAAAATCAATATCCTGCTTTAAGAAACCTATATTTAACTCTTTATCTCTTGCTATTTGGCCTTCGTCATATTCCTGCTCACCGGCAAGAATTTTAAGCATAGTAGATTTTCCGGCTCCGTTCTTTCCAATTAGTCCCACGCGATCTCCGGCACCAAGCCTAAAGGTTAACTCTTCAAAAAGGTATTCTCCGCCAAAAGAAACAGAGAGGTTATGAATATTAAGCATTTGTATATTTTATTTTTGCAAATATGCCTAAATTTACAATGTGAAAAAAATATGTTCACGCCCAATCTACACAGTCATAAATACATATAACTCCCTGAATACCAATTATGAAATTTTTAGAAGGAAGTAAACTTTACAGTATTTTTACCGGCACCTGTCCGGTTTGCCATGCAGAAAGCATGTACAAAGAAAGCAATCCCTATAAAATACACCGTGTTTTTGAAATGCACGAACATTGTTCTAACTGTGGTACTAAATATAAGATTGAGCCCTCTTTCTTTTTTGGAGCTATGTATGTAAGTTATGCGGTGGGAATTGCATTTGCAGTCGCGGCCTTTATAATTACTTATCTTTTTGTGGGTAGTGATTTAATAACCTCCTTTTGGGCAATTATAGGAACCCTGGTAGTTTTTATGCCTGTAATTATAAGATTATCCCGAAATATCTGGATTAATTTCTTTTTACACTACAAACCAAATGCTGGCAAAAATTAAGCAGGAAAATGCTTTTTATTAAATCGGTGTAAATCTATTTCGGCCGGAAGTGGAATTTGGTCTTCAATCAATTCAATTAATTGGGCTGAGATCATAGGAGAAACAAGGATTCCCCTGCTCCCAAAACCGTTACAACAATAAAGGTTTTGATGCTTTGGATGCCGTCCTACAATTGGCTTTCTATCATTACTGGCAGGCCTAATCCCCGCAGACTGATCCAATACCTCATATTTACAGCTAATGAGTTTTAAAAGCTTCTCTTCCAACTCATGCCTTGCTTCTTTGCTTGGCCGCGGATCTTTATCTTTACTATTATAGGTTGCGCCCACTTTATATAAATTATTGCCCAGGGGAATAATAAAAACCGAAGATTTCACCGCTTCCTGTAGCTGCAATTCTTCTGAATAAATTGTGAGATATTCACCTTTATTTCCGCGAAGCGGAAGGTAATTAAAGAATGGATTTTGCTGCATTCCAAAACCTTCACAAAAAATAATTTGTTTAGCTGAAATACCATTGTATTCCACTGAATCGGGTTTAATCTGAAGCTTATTGTATTCGAATCTTTCAAACTTAATTTTGCCTTCTTTATTTAAATAGTTCCGATATTCATTTAGTAAAACATCGGTATCCACAATTCCGGTTTGCCGTACCCTGCCAAATGAAAACTCAGAAGGAATACATGCATTAATTTTCTTAACTAAATTAGTGTCTAAAAATTCAGCAAGCAACGGTTTATCTGCTGCTGCAAACCAGTTATTTTGTTCTTCAGCCGAATAAAATTTCCTATAGATTTCTATGGGGTAAACAATTTTTGCCTGTAAATGCTCCTCCATTTCTTTATAAAAAGGAATTGCGGTTTTCATATGCTCATGGGCATTCCAGGCCAGTGTAAAGCGTTTTAGGATAACCGGATTAAACAATCCGCCGGCCACCAGGGAAGACCTTTGTGAACTGTCCTCAAAAACCACAAACTGCTTATTCCTTTTTTCCAGGTTACGACTTATAGCCACCCCACTTAAACCTAATCCAACTACTATATAATCTAACATATTTCAAAAATAAAAAATTAAAGCAAATTGTCTCCTTGCAGCATTCCCATCAAAAACAAGTCATAAAAATCAAAGGAGACATTTATTAAAATATAAATGTTTACTATTAAAAAATCCGCTCATTAAACCAATTTAAAATTCACTTTTAGGTAGGCATAAAAAAAGCGCTCCCGGGGGAACGCTTTATATTTTATTATGGTTTTTACAGCATTAGTAATTCCACATATCTAACTCGAAGTTTCGTATTTGTTCTTTTATACGTTGGGCTTCCAGAAGTTCCATAAAGGCATTATCCACAATATATTCATCTACTTCGCGATCTCCATAAACATTTTCTTCTTTGTATATTACTGAAGAAAACCTCCTGGAATTAAGCAAATGATCGAAAGTGACAGACTGGCCTGAGTTATTGCCGGTAAAGGCTTTATTATCATGCAAAACTTCTCTGGCATCGGGGAACCAAATCCAGAACAGTTCAACAAGATCTGTTTGACCTGAGTCTATAAAATTAACATCTGGAGCAACCGGTGCAATACCAAGGAGACGGTATTTCATCTCTGCCTGGCGCTTATCAAAATACCACATACCGCGAATATGATATTCGGCTATATCAGCTGCACCAAGATCCCTACGATCTATAAATTGCGCATCTACCTGCTCTCCTGCATTATATTGCTCAATACCCAGATCTGTTGTATCTACTTTAGAAATCGTTGCCTGGATATCTTTTAAAGTACGCTTTTCATTAAAATAAGAATCGGCATAAATATTCTTAATCTTTCCGTCTTTAATAGCAGAAATCAGAACATCATAAAGAGCACGACGATTGTTTCCAATGTTATTAGTATCTATTGGATAATATAGTGGAAAGTTAACCCTTTCGTCCAGATCTATCTTCTCCCATACAATTTTAGACCACAACACATCTCTTTCTTCAACATACCCATACTCTAACGGCTTATCATTTAAGTCGCTTTGAATTTGAGCTTCAGTTCTTTTCCCTATATCTTCCGGACTATTGGCATTTAAGATATTAGCCTGTCCATAAGATGTTACGGTAAGAACCAACATCAAAGTATTTAATAAAAATCCTCTCCAACTCATCTTCTAAATTTTATTAGTTTGTCAACTCAACAATTACAGGAGCTACCTTTTTTAACTTGTAACTAGAGTTTCCGGCAATACTGGCCTGAATATCAAAAATTTGTACAGTCTCACCTCTTCCTGCTCTTCTCAAGGCCGCTTTTGCGTTGTTATCTAACTTACTACCATTAACTCGGATGGTAGGCTGTCCAGGGACTTTAAAACTAAATCCTGAAACATTTAAGTTAAGATTAAAATCAAAGTCTGGCAAATCTGCACTAATAGTAGAAATCTCTAAGCTATTACGCTGCATTTTAACCGTACCATCTTCTCCCCTAACCGTTCCAACCGGAGTTGGAATATCTTTAATTCTAAAGGTTTTACTATCTGAAACAGTTTCTCCACCCGGTAATTTACCGCTAACATTAATTGCTACCTCTCTAGCCTGAAGGTTGGTAACGTTCATCACATAGTTTCCTGCCCCTCCGGCAGATGAAAGACCCGGCGCCTGAGCGCTAATACTTCCAACCCCGGGAATAGAAATCGTCATTGGGTTTTGCACACCGCGATAAAGCACATTCATCTTATCGGCCGAGATAACGGCAGAATTTGGCTTTGGAATAACAGCATAAGAACTTTTAATAGGTATTCTAACAATAGAATCACCTTCCTTAAATTGCAGCTCTCCATTAATTTCTTTTTCTCCTACATTTCCTGCAGGAAAATCTAACATTACCTGACCGGCCTGAGTACTTTCTACATCATTGCCGTTTATGGTTACGTTTTCAAATTTTAAAGTCGGATCAACCCTACCTAATACAACTTTTCCTTTAAAGTTTTCTCCACTAAAGAAAGCCGTTTTATCTGGAACCACGATGGCCTGGTAATTAGTTAAAGAAACATCGCTTTGTAACTGTCCTTCAAGCATAGCAGACAGAATATCATTTTCAGTGGTTCTTACATCAGACTGGATTTGCGTTAATTTTGTAAGCGAAGCAATTAAAGGGAAGCCCTGATAATTGTACATTAACCAAGGTTTAGTCACATTTTCGTTATTGGTCACCTCTTCTGTAGAAAAATCTTTTGCTATTTCACTTCTAATTTGCGGAAAACCATCACCTAGTATAGCTAATACCTCATTCCTATAATTATCTATTGCCGCCACAAATTCCTCTCCTCTAGGAGTTACCCTTCCGCTTGCAAAAAACAAGTTATCAAGCTTATCTGCACGATCCATAGATTCGTAATTGGTCTTTTCTTCAGCTTCAAAATCAGATAATAATTCCTCCTTAAGGCTACCTATTGTATTATATAAATTATCGGAAAGGCTACTAATTTGTTCTGCTTTTGCCTTTAACTCCTCATATTTTGCAGGTTGTTCTTCGGCTTTAGTGGCTAAACCTGCCATTGCCATCTCATTACGTTGTGATGTGGTAGTATTAGACTCCTCAAGGTCCTCGTTCATTTGACCAAAGGCTGTTAATACTTCCTTAGACATATTTAGTGCCATCATCGCGATGAATACCAAATACATCAGGTTAATCATCTTCTGTCTTGGTGATTGTTTTCCAGACGCCATGTGCTAATTAGTTTGGTTCATTAATAATTTAGATTTCAGGTAATGTAATGCAATCACTAATTAGACATACTACGGGTACCGTTCATTGCAGTAAGCATACCTCCATAAACTCCGTTTAACGAGGAAAGGTTAGCGGCAAGTGACCCCATTTCCTGGTTCAATTTACCGGCATTCTCAGCAACTTCCTGATTGATCTCTGCCTGACGGGAGGCCGATTCTACCTGAGCCTTATAAATATTGTTTAATGTTTCCATTTGGGTTGCAGCAGTGGTAAGCTCTTCACTATATTTCTTTTGTGAAGCCATAGCATCTACAGTTGGAGCAATCCCCTTTGCTGCTCCTTCAAAATTACGAATACTATCTCCAAGGCTATGCATTAAGTTTGCATCTATCTTAGCTTCCTTAAGCATTTCGTCTAATTTCTTAGAAAGTTGCCCTTGTGTTTCTTTGTCGTCTTCAATTACAGTGGCAGTTTTACGAGTTCCCTGACCACCGGCTAGTTCCGGGTATACAAGAGACCAATCAAGATCATCATCGGTTGGTTCAAAAGCAGAATAAGCAAATACAAAGGCTTCAACTACAAGACCTGCAATAAGCATAGGATTTGCAAAAGGCCAGTGCATAATTTTAAAAAGGGCTCCCAATATTACAACCGATGCACCTAAACCGTACACCATGTTGGTTATTCTTTTACTTGAATTTGATTTTGCCATAATAATAAAATAGATTTAGATTCTCTACTGGTTAATAGGTTGTTAATTGTTGTTTGGTTGATTTAAGGTCACATCAGTACCGAGGTAATCCTGTACTGTTCTAAAGCCGATATAGCTTCTTGCTGAATCTGCATATTCGTAATCTCTTGAACTTACCTGAAGGAAATAAGCTACATCCTTCCAGGAACCTCCACGAACCACTTTTCTCATATCATCAGGATTGTTAACAGTAGGGTTCATTGAAGACATATATTGGTAAGAAGCCGGATCGTAAGAAGAATCTACCCATTCTGCAACATTTCCAGCCATATTGTAAAGTCCATAGTCGTTGGGATCGTAAGATTTTGCTTCTACGGTATACAAAGCCTGATCTGCGGCATAATCTCCTCTTAGAGGTTTAAAATTCGCCATAAAACACCCACGATCGTTTTTAGCGTATGGACCTCCCCAGGGATAAGTTGCTCCTTCCAGGCCACCACGGGCAGCATACTCCCACTCTCCTTCTGTTGGCAAACGGTAAGAGGGTACATTATGCTCTCCTTTTTCTCTTCTATAATAATTATGGTACAGAGTTCTCCATTGCGCAAAAGCTCTTGCCTGTTTCCAGGAAACCCCAACTACTGGATAATCATCAAAAGCACTATGCCAAAAATAATCGTTATGCATAGGCTCATTATAAGAATAATTAAAATCTCTAATCCAAACAGTAGTATCTGGATATATAGAAATCTCTTCCCTTTTTATAAAATTACTTCTATTTCCCTTTTCCCTGGCAGCATTTTGCACATCCATCCAGGAATAAGTAAACTTTAATTTTTCAACATCAATGGTACGTTGTCCATTATAAACTTCCTCCATAGGGATGTACATCATATCCATTACCTCGGCATAATAAACATCGGGGTAATCTTCAGTATCCCAAATAATATCTATATCCTTGTTTAGCCTGCGATTTTCATATGTATCTGATGGACCACCCTGCCCATAAGTATTCAACATATATTCTTCGTATGGCGTCATATTAGCTTCATCTGAATCTAAAAATGCATAGTCACCAATTCCACCAGAACCTTCTGCCTCTCCCATATTCTCGGCCATAATAGCCAATTCAGTCCTAACGATAGAATCTTTTACATAATCTACAAACTGCCGGTATTCAGCGTTGGTTATCTCGGTTTCATCCATATAAAAAGAACGTACTGTCACCGTTTTTGGGGGTGCATTTCGTTGGCCTGCGATATCATCATCAGACTTACCCATAATAAAGGCACCTCCGGGAACTAATGTCATCCCCAGCGGCTTTTCTGGATTCCACTTTTCCCCTTTCGCACCAACCAACTGCCCACGATCTCCACGCCCACAACTTGAAAGTATGGCTAGAACAGCTATCAGCGAAATAAATTTCTTCATAGTATTTCTTCGGTTAAGACATCTCAATTTACGGCAGTAAACCTATCTAATTATTTTTTAAAAAACAATAATTTGGTTAAAAATACAGTAAATCAAATTAATGCGTAAATTTATTTTAAACTTCGTTTTTCCTTTTTGCTTTGTACCATCTTTCAGGAATTACCTGATTACAGGCCTCCAAATAATCTTCCTCACTGCAAGGTAATAACGTGCTTCTTTTAAGTTTAGTATCTATGTGTGGCAAAAACGGAATCTCTATCCACCAACGCCCACTTACCGGACTTTTATAAAAAACAAGCACTTCATCATCTATAGGAACCTGATACTTTATAAACTCTTTTCTTGCCGAAATAGTATTCTCATTGGTACGATAATTAACCCCTTCAGCAAAATACCACATTATTTGCGCCATTAACATGCCTCCCAGGTTTCCGTATTTAATATTATCGTATTCGTAAATACCAAAGGAACTTACTTTATCACTAATGCCGGCATAGCGTGCAAGCGCACAAATTTCCTTTCCGTCAAATCCATTAGGAGAAGCAATATCCCTGGCTCCCGAAGAAGCCGCACTAACAGCTGCCAAATCTACAGCTACCATATTGGCGTCTCGCATTACCGGCTCTACCAATTTAAAGTTATTACTTAACTCACCTAAACGATACGCATCAAAAAAGAGGCGGTCCATCAACTCTATTTCATCTTGAGAATTAAAATAAGTTTGATAACCCAAATTTGAATAATTAAACAAATTATAAGGCTGATTCACAACTATTTTACTAATATAAGACCTATTATTTATAGGGCTCTCTGCATCACCCAAATCAAAACGACTATCTATATTCACAAGATTAACCATTTGATCTAAGGTATCGTATGCCCTGTATTGTGCGTAAACCAAATCCTGACTTCCGCCCAAAATCATAGGAATAACATCTTTTTTCACCAGTTGCGCTACCAGGGTCTGTAACGCAAAATACGTATCTTCTACAGTTTCGCCTTTTTCAATATCACCTAAATCTGCAATGGTAACATCCCAGTTTCCGGGATACAAACTATAAAAAGCTTTTCTAACTTCTATAAAATCAAAAAAGTCTATTTCATCACCAAGGCGATTTTCCCTAACACCAACAACAGCAACTTGTACAGTTTCCAAATCTGGCAAACCTTCTTCTAAAGTATGCTTTTTTATGGAATTACCTAAAGAATGCTCACCAAACCCGGCAATTTCCTTTAGCAAATCTTCAGAAAGGGGACTCAGAAAGTCTAAATCCATATATTATTTCTTCTTTTTGGTAGTCGTTTTTTTCTTAGAAGCAGTTTTTTTAGCCGCCGTCTTTTTAGCAGGCGCTTTCTTTTTGGTGGTTTTCTTCTTAGACTTTTCTTCTAGAATCTCCTGCACCTCCTGTAAAGTCAAATTTTCTGCATCGGTAGTTTTTGGCAGTTCAATCTTGGTTTTACCTTTTATAATATTGAATCTTCCCCAACGTGCTTTTTCCACCCTAATTCCTTCTTCTTCCCAATTATGGATTAATTTCTCGCGTTCCTTGCGTTTTTTATCCTCAATTAAGGTTTCAATATCTTCAACAGAAAGATTATCAAAATCGTATTTTTTATTTACGTTAATAAAAATACCATTCCATTTTAAGAAAGGGCCAAAACGTCCCACACCTTTCTGCACGGGCATATCTTCGTAATGGTGTATTGGCGCATCTGCTTTTTCTTTCTCTTTTATTAACTCCATTGCACGCTCAAAATCTACGTTTAACGGATCTTCTCCTTTTTCAAGAGAAACATATTTTTTCCCAAATTTCACATAAGGACCAAAGCGACCATTGTTCACTTCTACTTTTTCACCTTTATACTCCCCTAATTCTTTTGGAAGCTGAAAAAGGTCCATCGCTTCTTCATATGTAATTGAATCTAAGGTTTGGTCTGGCCCAAGACTGGCAAATTTTGGTTTTTCATCGTCTTCTACAGAACCAATTTGAACCATGGGTCCAAATTTACCCAATCTAACACTTACAGGTTTGCCGGTTTCAGGATCTTCACCTAAAATTCTTTCACCAACTTCCCTTTCAGCGTTTTTGGCAACATCCAGCACCTGCGGGTGGAATTCTTCATAGAATTCTTTCATCATATGGGTCCACTCTTCATTCCCTTCGGCTATATCATCAAAACTCTGCTCAACTTTGGCGGTAAAATTATAATCAAGAATGTTCGAAAAATGATTTACAAGAAAATCGTTCACCACCATCCCCACAGCAGTTGGCACTAATTTGCCTTTATCACTACCAACGGTTTCAGTTAACTTGTTTTCTTTAATATTTTCACCTTTAAGCACAAATTGCACATACTCGCGCTCTGTACCTTCTACCGATCCTTTTTCAATATAATTTCTATTTTGAATAGTAGAAATTGTTGGAGCATAAGTTGAAGGACGACCAATCCCCAATTCTTCCAGTTTCTTTACCAAAGAAGCCTCGGTATACCTATAAGGCGGCCTGGTGAATCGCTCTGTAGCGGTAATATACTTATTATTAAGTGACTGATTTTCTTTTAAAGCAGGCAGCATTCCATTTTGCTCTTCTGCCTCCTCATCATCGGTACTTTCTAGATAAACCTTTAGAAATCCGTCAAATTTCAACACCTCTCCATTAGCCGTAAAGAGTTTGTCGTGTTTAGAAGCTTCAATTTTAACATTGGTACGTTCTAATTGAGCTTCACTCATTTGTGAAGCAATAGCGCGCTTCCAAATTAACTCATACAAGCGCTGCTCATCCCTATCTGCCCTTACCGAATGATTGGCAAAATTTGTAGGCCTAATCGCTTCGTGAGCCTCCTGTGCGCCTTTAGTTTTTCCTTTAAATTGCCTTGATTTAGCGTATTTATCTCCGTAAGCTTTTAAAATTTCTTCTTTAGCTCCTTTTCTGGCATCTTCTGAAAGGTTTACCGAATCTGTTCTCATATAAGTAATATGACCTGCTTCGTATAAACGCTGTGCCATAGTCATGGTTTTGCTTACCGAGAAATACAACTTCCTTGCAGCTTCCTGTTGTAAAGTGGAAGTGGTAAATGGTGGCGCCGGAGATTTTTTAGCTGGTTTGGTAGTAAGCTCAGCCACCTTAAAATCTGATCCCAGGTTTTCCTGAAGAAATGCTTCTGCTTCTTTACGGGAATCAAAATTCTTTGGAATTTTAGCTTTAAAAGATTTTCCTTGCTCTGTAGCGAATTCAGCATCAATTCTAAAGGAAGCTTCCGCTTTAAAATTTTGAATCTCGCGCTCCCTTTCAACGATAAGTCTCACTGAAACCGACTGTACTCTCCCGGCAGAAAGACCTCCTTTAACCTTTCTCCATAAAACCGGTGAAAGCTCATAGCCCACCAATCTATCTAAAACCCTTCGAGCTTGCTGGGCATTTACCAGGTTATAATTAATCCCTCTTGGGTTATCTATAGCTTTAAGAATAGCCGATTTGGTGATTTCATGAAAAACAATTCTTTTTGTTTTCTCTTTTTTAAGCTTAAGCTCCTCTGCAAGATGCCAGGCAATAGCTTCTCCCTCTCGATCTTCATCACTTGCCAGCCAAACCATTTCAGCATCTTTCGCAAAGCCCTTTAGTTTTCTCACTACATCTTTCTTATCTTTAGAAACGATGTATTTTGCTTTAAAATCGCCCTCGGTATCTACACCTAATTCTTTGGTAGGAAGATCGGCAATATGTCCAAAACTGGATGCCACCTTATAATCTTTTCCCAAAAATTTCTCGATAGTTTTTGCCTTGGCAGGGGACTCTACAATCACTAAATTCTTTGCCATAACTCTCTTTTTTCTAGCTGCAAAAGTATATCAATTTTTTATTAACAACCTAAAGCATTTCACAAAACAACTTCAAATAAGCCGCAAAATAGCCTCATTCAAGACTTCGCACAATAAAAAGTTTTTTCTGAACAACATAAAAAAACCCCACGGATTTGTGGGGTAACCTTAAATAACCAAACAAATAAAATCAATTGAGCCTAAAAGAATTTAGTAAATTGATCTCATTACCTTTATAAGTATATTGGAAGAGTGTATTATCCCCAACCATTAAGAGCACTTCCTCTAAAGGGATGACGTCATAGGTGTTAATGTCTGGAAAGTGATCTATTAACTCCAGGTTGGGGGTATTTTTTGTATCAAAAATTTTTAAGCCTGCATTGCCATCGCAAATAAATAACCAGTCATCTTTTACACCCAATCCATACGGATTTTCCATCGCGTAAGATTGCAGCAATTGCGGGTTGGACTTATCGGCTACATCTATCACATCAAGCTGGCTCCATTGCTGTCCGCACGCATTTCCACCTCGAATGGTTACATAAGCAATATCACCTTTTACCACTACCGGATCACAACCTAGGATATGGCTAAACATAGACCTAAACTGAGGCGCAGCAGGATCTTCTATACTATAGATATACATCCCTCTGGAACTTCCAAGGTACAGATGCTCATCTTTTTGAAAGATAGTTTCAATATCGTCACCTACCCATTCTGTTTTTATCAGTTCAGGATTTTCTAAAGCTGAAATATTAAAAACTGATAATTGATATTGATCTACAGTATATAAATAATCATCGTATATATTAAATCTAGCCAAAGAACCTCCTGTCCCCGAACCTCCAAAAGAATTGGACAACTCAAAAGCATCACCCCTGTCGTTTGCTACCCATCCATTATCATTTGCCATCTCAATTTTCCTGGTTTCCATAAGATATCCCACTATTACCTGGGTTTCAGGATTAAAATTATCGCTATCCATAAAAGCCGCATTGGCCGGTATACGGGTATTATGGTTTGGAAAAACATTTTCTATGCGCTCTCCCTGCTTAATATTGTTCATATCACTGATATCGAAAACCACCATATCCATAGCAGAGTTTGCAAATAGCATATCATCCTTTACCGCGATATCTGTGTTTTGCGGAATCTCAAGAAATTTAATTTTCACAGGATTTCGTGGATCGGTATTATCTATAATATGTACTCCTTTATAATCATCATTTATAAAAACATAATTACCATAAGCATAAATTTTACCCGCCTGGGTAATTGCCCTGGGCTCCGAAATTTCAACCATTGCCCTAAACTCATCTATAGGCTTAACAATAGGGACCGCAACATTATAAAAATCTTCCCCAGCCTCTTCCTTTTCACAAGATGCGAACAAAGCCATTAAAACGAGTAAAGAAAACAGATAAAAGTTGCGTAAATTTCTCATAATAATCAGGTTAGTCCCTATAGAGATAACAAAAACACTAAATGGTTGCGTTAGAAAATTAAAAAAATTGCTGTCACTTTGTCAGAAGTCTGTTTTAGCCTTATCTTTGCCCTTCTTAATCCTGAAAAGGAAACTGTGAATTATGGAGAAGAAAATAGATGAGACAAAGCAGGGAAATGCCCTGGTAATGGAGCCCAGAAAAGAAAATAATCGCAAGCTTTTCATTGAAAGCTATGGCTGTGCAATGAATTTTAGCGATAGTGAAATTGTAGCCTCCATTCTTGCTAAAGAAGGTTTTAACACCACCCAAAAGCTTGAAGAAGCAGATCTTGTTTTAGTAAATACCTGCTCTATTAGAGAGAAAGCCGAACAAACAGTTCGAAAAAGGCTTGAGAAATATAATGCTGTTAAAAAAACAAACCCGGGGATGAAAGTTGGCGTTTTAGGCTGTATGGCCGAACGTCTTAAAGAGAAGTTCCTTGAAGAAGAAAAAATAGTAGACCTTGTAGTTGGCCCAGATGCCTATAAAGACCTACCCAATCTTATAAACGAAGTAGAAGCAGGTCGCGATGCTATTAATGTACTCCTTTCTAAAGAAGAAACTTATGGCGACATTTCGCCTGTTCGTTTACAAAGCAATGGAGTTTCAGCTTTTGTTTCCATAACAAGGGGTTGCGATAATATGTGTACCTTTTGTGTGGTGCCTTTTACCCGTGGAAGGGAACGAAGCCGCGATCCACAGAGTATCATAGAAGAGGTTAACGAACTTTGGGACAAAGGTTTTAAAGAAATTACGCTTTTAGGCCAAAACGTAGATAGTTATCTTTGGTATGGTGGGGGCTTAAAAAAAGATTTTAAAAATGCTTCTGAAATTCAAAAAGCCACAGCCATTAATTTCTCCCAACTTCTAAAATTAGTTGCTGAAGCACAGCCAAAAATGCGAATTAGGTTCTCTACTTCAAACCCACAAGACATGACTTTAGATGTAATTGAAGTAATGGCTGCTTATCCTAATATATGTAAACATATTCACTTACCGGTTCAAAGCGGAAGCAATAGGATGCTTAAAGAAATGAACAGACTTCACACCCGGGAAGAATACTTTAAACTTATAGATTATATTAGAGAACTTATGCCGGAATGTTCCATTTCCCAGGATTTAATAGTTGGTTTTCCAACTGAAACCGAACAAGACCACAAAGACACCCTATCTTTAATGGACTATGTAAAGTACGATTTTGGATATATGTATGCTTATTCTGAACGCCCGGGCACCATGGCTGCGCGTAAACTAAAAGACGATGTTCCTGCAGAAACAAAACAACGCAGACTGGCTGAAATAGTGAAACTACAACGTGAACATAACCACTATAGAACGCAACGCTTCCTTGGCGCTACCGTAGAGGTTTTAATAGAAAGGGAGTCTAAAAAATCCAGTGAACACTGGAGCGGCCGAATAACGCAAAACACGGTAGCCGTTTTTCCAAAAGAGAATTACAAAGTTGGAGAATTTGTAAATGTAAAAATAAACGATTGCACCAGCGCAACGCTTATTGGCGAAGCAGTAGGATATAGTGAAAACAACTAAAATTTAAGCTTATTTCAAATAAGGAGAACATATCCTTATAGGAAAAATAGTATTGTATATGGAATCAATTCAGGCAGTAAAGCAACGCTTTGGGATTATTGGAGACGACCAGCGCCTTAATCGCGCTATAGAAAAAGCAATTCAGGTTGCTCCAACAGATATTTCGGTATTGGTAACCGGAGAAAGTGGGGTTGGTAAAGAAAGTATCCCAAAAATAATCCACTCACTTTCCCACAGAAAACACGGCAAATACATTGCGGTAAACTGTGGCGCAATTCCCGAGGGGACCATAGATTCTGAACTTTTTGGGCACGAAAAAGGCGCATTTACAGGGGCCACTCAAACCCGTAGCGGTTATTTTGAGGTAGCCGATGGTGGTACCATTTTTTTAGACGAAGTTGGGGAATTACCGCTTCCTACCCAGGTTAGGTTACTTCGTGTTCTGGAAAACGGGGAATTTATAAAAGTTGGTTCTTCCAAAGTACAAAAATCTGATGTTCGCATTATCGCAGCCACCAACATTAATATGCAGGAATCTATTAAAAAAGAGCGTTTTAGGGAAGACCTTTATTATAGATTAAGCACGGTAGAAATAAAACTACCTCCTTTACGAGATCGCAAAGACGATATTCATTTACTGTTTAGAAAATTTGCCTCAGACTTCGCCCTAAAATATAAAATGCCTACCATTAAGCTTCAGGACGAGGCAGTTGATTTACTGCAAAAATACCGTTGGGGCGGTAATATTAGGCAACTAAGAAATATTGCCGAGCAAATTTCGGTTTTAGAACAGGATCGTATCATTGGGCCAGAGCGTTTAAAAGAATACCTCCCCAATATTGGCAGCAATTTACCCGCAGTAATTGCCGATAAAAAGAAAGAAAGCGATTTTAGCAACGAACGAGAGATTCTTTATAAGGTACTTTTTGATATGAAAAGCGACCTTACCGACCTCAAGAAGCTCACCTTAAAACTAATGGAGAGTGGAAATACACAAAAGGTGCAGGATGAAAACGAAAGTCTTATCCAAAAAATATATGGCAATAATGAAGAAGGAGAAGATATAGATGCCGAAGAACTGGATGCTTTAAGCAACGAAAACCTGGAAGTATTACAAATTCCGCAAAACAGTCCTAACTCTGAACTCAACAGGGAAAAAGATAAATATTATTTTGCTGAAGAAATTCAGGAAGAGGAAACGCTTTCTTTACAGGATAAAGAACTGGAGCTTATTAAAAAATCGTTGGAAAGACATAACGGAAAACGTAAAGCTGCTGCTGAAGAATTAGGCATTAGCGAACGTACCCTATATAGAAAAATAAAACAATACAACCTGTAATTTAGTCCCCTACTTTATGAAAAAGCTTGCTCTTCTTCTATCTGCCTTATTCATTTTTTCATTTCAATCTTGTGGAATTTATTCCTTTACAGGTGCAGATACCGGTGCCGCAGAATCCTTTCAGGTCAATTTCTTTCAAAACCAGGCAGATTTGGTAGAACCGGGAATAGACAGGACCTTCACCCTGCAATTACAGGATCTTATTCAAAACCAAACCAATTTAAGCCTGGCAAATAGTAATGCCGATCTTATTTTTGAAGGTGAAATAATAGATTTTTACGTAGCACCAATTACTGCAACAGCCGATAATACGGCTGCGCAAAACCGACTAACCATAGCAGTAAATGTTCGTTATTACAACACCCTGGAACCCGAAAAGGATTTTGAAAGAAGATTTTCTTTTTATTACGATTATCCTGCCAATGCTCAACTAGTTGGAGGTACTCTAGAAACTGCGGTAAACGAAATCTATACTCGTTTAACCCAGGATATTTTTAATGCTGCATTAACCGATTGGTAATTATGCAAACAACCGAATTTATACAATTGCTCCAGCAGCCAGCAACAATCACCGCCGATCAAACCACTGCGTTAGAAAACATAATTCAAGAAGCCCCGTATTTTCAGGCAGCCCGTGCCGTTAGGTTAAAAGGTTTAAAAGAACATCAGGAATTTAGTTACAACAGCGCGTTAAAAAAAACGGCTGCTTTTACTACAAACCGCAGTGTGCTCTTTGATTTTATTACTTCCAAAGAATTTAATCAGAATAAAATAGCCAGGCAAATCCAGGATCAGGAAGAACAATTACGAAACATCACGGTTTTTGAACCCGAAGAGGTTTTTGCCAAAAGAAGTATGGCTATAGGTGAAGCTATTAAAATGCAGCAATCGGAATCTGAACAGGTGATGGATCCGGAGCTGTTTTCTGAAAAGCCAAAAAATACTGAAACTTCCCAAAAAACAAATTCAGGGAATAATGAATTGAAATTAGGCAAACCCCTTGAATTTGACGCTTCAGAATCACATTCATTTTCTGAATGGCTTAGGCTTACTTCAGCACAACCCATACAAAGAGAGGAGCAAAAAGAAGAATCACAAAAAAATGAACTTCAGCATAAAAAATTTGAACTTATTGATAGGTTTATTTCCAAAAGCCCTAAAATAAAACCCGGCCAACCTACCAATAAATCAAATCTTGCAGAAACCAATGCCACCCCACCCGAGTCCTTGATGACAGAGACTTTAGCAAGGGTTTATTTAGAACAAAAAAATTATAAAAAAGCCATTCAGGCATATAAAATATTAATTTTGAAAAATCCCGAAAAAAGTGGTTTCTTTGCTGACCAAATTCGAGCGATCGAAAAATTACAAGAAAATAATACAAAGCAAGAATGAGCACATTCACGATTTTTTTAGCATTGATAGTTATTGTAGCCTTTTTACTGGTAGTGGTAATTATGGTACAGAATCCTAAAGGCGGAGGATTATCTTCCTCTTTTGGCGGTAGTGGACAACAAGTAGGTGGCGTTAAGAAGACCGGAGACTTTTTAGACAAAAGTACCTGGACCCTGGCTACCCTTTTATTAGTCCTTATTTTACTTTCTAACGTAACCATTATGGACGATGCCGGTTATGGTGAATCAAAAGTATTTGACGAAGCTTCTATGCCTCAAAACACTACAACTCCACCGGCACAAATGCCAGGACAGTCAACAGAATCTGACAGCGCTCAATAAAGGCTTTATTCTTTATACAATTTACAAATGCCAGCTTATGACAAGCTGGCATTTTTTATTGGTAAATGGCAGTAAAAACGAGGTGGCATAATTTTAGAAATAGGCCTTATCGCTTATTTAAATATTAATTAACCTAAATAAATTTATAAAAAAATGGGACTAAACATTAAACCGCTCTCAGATAGAGTTCTTATTGAGCCCGAGGCAGCCGAAACTAAAACGGCATCTGGAATTTATATTCCCGAAACAGCTAAAGAAAAGCCACAACGTGGTAAAGTAGTAGCAGCAGGCAAGGGTACTAAAGATCATGAAATGACTGTGAAAGTTGGAGATACTGTACTTTATGGAAAGTATTCCGGTACAGAATTAAAACTGGATGGGACAGATTATTTAATGATGAGAGAAGACGATATACTTGCAATAGTGTAAACTTCTTTTCCCCCGCTTAAGGAAAGGTTTAAAATAAATATTAACAATTAGATTTCCGTTTTAACGGAAATAACAAAATATAACTAACAATGGCAAAAGATATAAAATTTGACATTCAAGCTCGCGACGGAATTAAGCGCGGTGTAGATGCATTGGCAAATGCCGTAAAAGTAACTTTAGGTCCAAAAGGACGAAATGTAGTAATAAGCAAATCTTTTGGGGCACCAAACGTAACCAAAGATGGTGTTACAGTAGCAAAAGAAATTGAACTTGAAGACCCATTAGAAAACATGGGGGCTCAAATGGTTAAGGAAGTTGCTTCTAAAACCAATGATCTTGCAGGAGATGGTACTACCACTGCTACTGTGTTGGCACAGGCTATCGTAAAAGAAGGCCTTAAAAACGTTGCTGCCGGTGCAAGCCCAATGGATCTAAAAAGAGGTATAGATAAAGCCGTAGAGGCCATTACCAAAGATTTAGAAAAGCAAACCAAAGAAGTTGGTGATTCTTCAGAAAAAATAAAGCAGGTAGCTTCTATTTCAGCAAATAACGACGAGCATATAGGTGATCTTATCGCCAAGGCTTTTGGCAAAGTTGGAAAAGAAGGTGTAATTACTGTAGAAGAAGCTAAAGGTACCGAAACACACGTAGAAGTGGTGGAAGGTATGCAGTTTGACCGTGGTTATCTTTCTCCTTATTTTGTGACAAATTCAGAGAAAATGACTGCAGATCTTGAAGATCCGTACATTTTATTGTTCGACAAAAAGATCTCTTCCATGAAAGATTTGCTTCCAGTACTTGAGCCGGTAGCACAATCTGGAAAGCCACTTTTAATTATTGCTGAGGATGTTGACGGCGAAGCCCTTGCTACCCTGGTAGTAAACAAACTACGTGGTTCTCTTAAAATTGCTGCCGTTAAAGCTCCAGGATTTGGAGATCGTAGAAAAGCAATGTTAGAAGATATCGCTATTTTAACCGGTGGTACCGTAATTTCTGAAGAAAGAGGATTCTCTTTAGAAAATGCTACCATAGATATGCTGGGTACTGCTGAAAAAGTAGCTATCGATAAAGACAATACTACTATTGTAAACGGTGCTGGTGATAACAAGCAAATTGAAGAACGTGTAAACCAGATCAAAGCTCAGATCGAAACCACTACTTCAGATTATGACAAAGAAAAACTTCAGGAACGTCTAGCTAAATTAGCTGGTGGTGTTGCCGTACTTTATGTTGGTGCAGCTTCAGAAGTTGAGATGAAAGAGAAGAAAGACCGTGTAGATGATGCCCTTCACGCAACCCGTGCGGCTGTAGAAGAAGGAATTGTTGCCGGTGGTGGTGTTGCTTTAGTTAGAGCTCAGGCTGTTCTTGCCAAAGTAAAAGCTGAAAATGATGATGAAGCAACAGGAGTTCAAATAGTGGTTAGAGCTATTGAAGCTCCACTTAGAACCATCGTAGAAAATGCCGGTGGCGAAGCTTCTGTTGTAATCAATAAAGTTCTTGAAGGTAAAAAAGAGTTTGGTTACGATGCAAAAACCGACACTTTTGTAGATATGATGAAAGCCGGAATTATAGATCCTAAGAAAGTAACTAGAGTTGCCCTTCAAAACGCTGCTTCTGTTGCCGGAATGATCTTAACTACCGAATGCGCGCTTATTGATCTTCCAGAAGAAGACAAAGGCGGTGGCGGAATGCCAGGTGGAATGGGCGGAGGTATGCCCGGAATGATGTAATGGCCCAGCCATAACAACCTATTAAAAAACCCGTTTCTTAATTGAAGCGGGTTTTTCTTTTTTTCAGGAACTTAAAAAGTTAGATTATAAATTATTTTTCCAACCCCGGAACAATCCTTTTGCCGTGATAAGCTTTGGCTCCAATTTTTTGGTGTAATTCTTCGATATTTCCATCGGTTATTTTTCCTGCACAAATAACCTGCATATCTCCAGCCTCCAGTAGTATATTCTTGAGTTGAGAAAGCCCCTTTATAGCAGTACTTTCTCCGCCTGAAGTTAGAATACCACTAATTAGTCCGGTTTCTCTTAAACACTTCACCGATTCCAAAATATTGCGGGTTTCATCAATAGCTTTATGAAATATACACTTCATGGGCTTTGCTATTATTGCCAATTTTTCAATGGGTTCAATAGCTACCGTTTTATCATTTGCCAGCATGCCCAGTACTACACCCTCTACCCCAATTTCTTTACAAAAAGCAATGTCACTGGCCATTTGTTCAATTTCAGCACTATTATAATTAAAATCACCTCCACGGGGCCTAATCATCACGTGCACCGGTATTTGTAACTGAGACTTGACTAAACCAATCAATTCTCTTGAAGGTGTTAAGCCATCCAACTCTAAATTGGCACAAAGTTCAATTCTATTGGCGCCATTTTTTTCTGCAATTATGGCCTGCTCCAAAGTCTCTACACAGGTTTCTTTTAAATAAGACATCAATTTATTTTTTTATAAAATCGAAGCTACCTTTTCTTAGATTAATTCCAAATTCCAGGTAAGCTTTTAAACAAGCCAAAAAATTGGCCCAACCCTCGGTATTTCTTCCAAACCATTGAATCCCAAAATCATCGGCTTTTATTGCTCCTTCGGTTATTTTTACCAGCGTATTGGAATTGGAAATCTGCACAAGCCTAATTTCAACCAGAAGGATTTTATCTTTTGCTCCTTCCCATTCAAATGAGATAAACTCATAGGGAACTAATTTTAACACCTTTACCGGCACATATTCATTAAATTCCGGGAATTTCCAGCTAATTGATTTCCCCTCTTCCATCATCCCGGAGCTTTCCTCGATAAAATAATGCTTCATTTTCTCGGGGTCCCTGATTGATTCAAAAACCTCAGCTTTTGGTTTTGCAATTTGCAGAGCGGTTTTAATTTCTAACATTTTCATAAGTTAAAATTTTTTCGATAATGGAGATTTGTCCCGATAGTACCGGAATAAATCTCCATTATCAAGCACTAAAGTTAAAGAATAGGTTTTAATCAAATAAAGTTTCCATTTTATTAAATTTAATATCTTGGCAGCTCCTTGAGAACCTTATCTAATGAATAAATTTTTAAGAGCCCTGATTTTAATAGCAGGGCCATTGTTATTTTTTATACTTCAAATACTGGGTGCTCCAGAATCTATGCCCCCGGCAGCATTTGATATTCTTTGCATCACCATCTGGATGGCATTATGGTGGGTCACCGAGGTTATCCCAATTTCGGTTACCGCTTTGCTGCCCATTGTCATGTTTCCCCTAACCGGAGCTTTAAATATTGAAACCACAACTGCTGCTTTTGGTCATAAATATGTGTTTTTATACCTGGGCGGGTTTATACTTGCTGTAGCTATAGAAAAATGGGATTTACACCGAAGAATTGCTCTGAATATCATTAACCTGATTGGAAGCAAGATAAAATTCATCATTTTAGGCTTTATGATTGCCACTGCATTTCTTTCTATGTGGATATCCAACACCGCAACATCAGTAATGATGCTGCCAATTGGCACCGCAATAATTAGTCAATTAAAAAACAATCCTTTTAGCGAGGAAAATGAACCTATGGTTTTTGGCAAAGCCCTTATGTTGGCTATTGCCTATAGTGCATCAATTGGCGGAATTGGAACACTAATTGGAACACCTCCCAATCTGGTTTTTGCTGGAATAGTTGAAGAACTATATAACATTGAAATCAGTTTTCTAAAATGGGCAATGTTAGGGATTCCTATCTCGGTTTTCTTATTGTTTATCTGTTGGAAATACCTCACCAGTTTTGCATTCAAGTTTGATAAAACTGAATTTCCAGGCGGAAAGGCCGAAATTACCAAACTCCTAAAGTCTTTAGGAAAAATAAGCAAACAGGAAAAAAGAGTACTTATTATTTTTGGTTGTACCGCTTTTCTCTGGATCACAAGATCCTTTTTAATTCAGCCCTTTCTACCTTTCATAGATGATACTATAATAGCTATTATTGCTGCGATAGCACTTTTTATCATTCCGTCAGGAAAAGGAACAAAACCTCTATTAAATTGGGATGAAGCGGTAAGAATTCCATGGGGAATTATTTTACTTTTTGGCGGAGGAATGGCACTGGCAAAAGGTTTTAGTGAATCGGGGCTGGCCACCTGGATAGGCGAACAACTTACCTACCTACAGCATTTACCACTATTTTTGTTGATCTTAATTCTTGTAGCTGCGGTTAATTTTCTTACCGAGGTCACTTCTAACCTTGCTACTACGGCCATGTTACTACCTATTTTAGCGCCTATGGCTTTAGCGATGGGGCTTCATCCTTACTTACTTTTAATAAGTGCCACCCTTGCTGCATCCTGTGCTTTTATGCTTCCTGTTGCTACACCACCAAATGCTGTAGTTTTTGGATCAGGCTATCTAAAAATTCCAGACATGATAAAAACCGGGTTATGGATGAACCTATTTTCTATTTTTCTAATAAGCTTACTCGTGTATTTCTTTTTACCTAGCATTTGGGGATTTAAAATTAATGAGATACCCGAAATTTTTGCATAAAAAAAGAGGGGTGTCTCCCCTCTTTTCTTTAAATAAATTTTTAGGCTAATCTGCCCACCATAATTCAGTTCCCTGTTCGTCTGGTCCCTGTTCCTGTATAGCTGCTTCAACATTAGCTCCATTTGTATTATATTCCTGGTTACCATATCGCATTCGTTGTGGATACTCCCCGTTTAGGGTTCCTGCCGAATAAATATCGTAATCTGAAACACCATTTGCCAATTGGGCAGGGTAACCTGTATCCCTTACAATTGCCCAGGCTTCAAACCCATCGGTATAAGAAACAATCCACCTTTGAATGGCGATTTTTTCTAAGTTCTCTTCATCGGTTCCGTTTAACAGTGCCATTTCTTCATTAGCAATAAAAGCTTCTATCTCGCTTTCATCAACTCTCCAAACCTTCATAGCCTGTCTTATTCCTTCCTGATAAAGAGCTTGGGCATCACCAGTACCAAAACCTTTTATAATAGCCTCTGCCTGTAAAAAGTTACCTTCGGCAGCGGTAAATACAACCTCGGGGAAAATTTCCTGTCCCTGATTTTTCGGGTTAATAATCCAATCTGCCGGCTCAGAAAACAAGTCGTTTTTAACGTGAGGATAGATTTCAGGATTTAACCTGGAAGGCTGCCCCACGTAATAATCTTCATCATCAGCTACCGTAATGGTAAATTCATCTCCCGAACCAGTTTTCGTATAGTCCACTCCTGCGTTATCAAGTTCATCTAAAATAAACTCAACATGTTTATCAAAAAGACTTGCTCCTGCACCTTCGGCCGGTTTTGTAAAAGTAAACTCTCCCCCCTTAATTGGTTTGGCGTAACGAGACAATCTGGGATCGTTGTTATCTCTTAAATAATCAATAAGAGTTTTTCCAACATTCCATTTGGAACCAATTCCTCCGAAATTATGCCAAATATCGCCATATGCTGCATTTCCAAATTGGTCTATCTCGGTATCTTTTTCCATCAACGCATTATCCATTTCGGTTGTTAAAAGCGGCGCCTGTAAAGCTTCTGAAATAGCTGTTTCGGCAAAATCTGCACCCGGCGCCCCCTGTGCCCTTAAAGCCATCCTTAATTTTAAGGTATTTGCCATTTTTTTCCATTGTTGCATATCTCCATTAAAAAACAAATCGTTTTCTGCAAGAAACTCGATACCACTCCCTGTTTCGGTTTGATCTCCAATAATGCTCATTGCCTGATCCAGATCGGCTATTACTCCACGGTAAATTTCCGATTGACTATCTAATTTTGGAGTAATTATATCTGGGTCTAATGCTTCTGAATAGGGCACCATTCCAAAAGTATCGGTATACATTTGGTAATAAAGGCCTTTCATTATAAGACCAAGGGCGTAAAAATTCTGATTTTCCAAATCGCCACCTTCACCTACAAAATTTTGATACACACTTAGGTTACTTACATAACCAGCCATCCAATTATAGGTAGCATCGGTATATCCGGCACTATAGTTATAGCCCAATGAGCCAGACCACCAGCAACCGTTAAAACCAAAAGTGAATTGACCTGCATACCTGTCGGCATGAATTAACTGTGCTCTCCAGTAAGGAAACCGGTTGGGCGCATAAAGTTCAATTTGAATCCCGGTAAGAAAGTATTTGGCACTTACCTCGTCAGATCCAAATGCATCGGGTCTTGTATTGATCTCCTCAAAATCGGAACATCCGGCAAGCAAAAAGACCAACAACAAGCTTGTGCTAATTGTTTTTAATATTCTTTTCATAATTATTTTTATTAAAATTTAATATTAATATTTAAACCAAGACTACGAATAGTTGGTGCGTTGTTAAGGGAAATACCCTGGCCTGATAATCCTGTACCTATAGATGCATCGGGGTCTATATCGTCAGCTTCTTTATAGATAAAAAATAAGTTTCTACCAATTACACCTATAGAAGCAGAAGTTAGGCCTACATTATTGATAGTCTCTCCCGGCAACCTATAAGTTAAAGCAAATTCCCGAAACCTAATATTAGTTTGATCGTAAACATAATTTGAAGTAATCCCTGAATAACTTCCCCAATATTGCTGACCGGTAATTTGAATATCATTTTGCTGGCCTGTAGCCTCATTAATGGCATCTACGGTTATCCCTCCATCTCTGTATTGAAGGCTTCTTTCCGATACCCCGGCACCGTCAAGATAAGATGAGGTGGCTGAATAAATCTCTCCGCCAAATCTACCATCTAATAAAAATCTGAAATTCCAGTTTTTATAGGTAAAGGTATTGGTTAAACCACCAATAAAGTCGGGTTGTGCATTCCCCAGCTTTTCTCTTTCCACCGAAGCTATCGGGAAACCCTCTGCATTCACTAATCTTTCTCCGTTTTCATTGGTCTTCCAGGTGGTACCGTATAAATCACCAATTCCGCCACCAACTTCGGCCCTCACAGAAAGACCTCCTAAACTATTTAATACGGTATAATCTAAACCATCAATTAACTCTACAAGTTTGTTATTATTTCTGGACATATTTACAGAAATATCCCATCTAAAGTTTTCATTTTGCACGGGAATACCTCCAAGCATCAATTCAAACCCGTTATTTTTTACCTCTCCAACATTCTCTTTAAAGAAGCTATATCCAGTTGCGAAAGGAACAGGTACATTAAAAATCATATCATTGGTTACGATCTCATAAATTGAAAAATCCCCGTACAACCTGTTTTTAAACATATTAAATTCAACTCCAAATTCAGTAGATTTAACGCTTTCCGGTTTTAGGTCGGGATTTAATTTTACGCTAGGCCCTTCTAAAACAGTTAAGCCTAAATACCCCTGCTGTGGTACACTAAAAGTTTGGTATAATTGGTATACTCCCGTGTCGTTACCTACTTCTGCCCAACTGGCCCTTAGCTTAAGCATATCCAAAAACTCTCTATCCGGATCTATAAAGCGGTTTACCAATAATGAATAACTTACAGAGGGATAGAAGAACGAGCGGTTATCTTCACGTAAAGTTGAAGACCAATCGTTTCTTGCGGTTAAATCTAAATACATAAAATCATCGTAAGAAAAACTAAAAGAACCGTATAATGAGTTAATCTTTTTAATTCCTAACGGAGTATGTGTACTGGTTTGTACGTTTGTATTATTTAAAAATGCCCTTGAAGGTAACCTAAATTGATTTCCGCTAACGCTCATCCCTTCAAAAGTACGTTTAGATAAACTTCCCCCAATATTGGCAACCAGGTTTAGCTTTTCTGTAAGATCTTTATCTGCCGTAAATAGAAAATCGCTATTTATTTCTACATTTTTACGATTACCAAAATTTAAACGACCATCATAAAAAAAGTGATGCCCATAATCCTGAATAATTTCCGTTCTAACATTGGTTACATCACCACCAATTCTAATAAAAGCAGAGAGCCAATCATTAAACTCATAATTCAATTTTGTAAAACCTAAAAATCTATCTCTACGTTCATCATTCGTATCTTGTTGTAGCATCCAATAAGGATTACCCGTACTCTTATTCTGGCCCGCATAACTTATGGCGGCATATTCATCTGGAAATAGTTCTGGATTAGGCCATAAGGAAGGCTTATACCTTTTAAGATCATCGATAGCTGTATTTCGTGGCATCCTATATACATAAGCCAAAACCCCTTCTGTACCTACATTCACTCTATTCTCAAGTTCCTGAGTAAAATAGGTGGCTTTAGTATCTAAGGTTAACCTATCAGATAGATCTATAAGTCCTCTTAAATTGAAGTTATGGCTTTGAAGTTCAGAATTCGGAATAACCGAGGTTGTTCTATTGTTTGTGTAAGAAAATCTTACACTATGATTTTCTCCCCCCTGATCCATGGAAATAGTGTTTATACTTTTAATCCCATTTTCAAAGAAATCTTCCACGTTATCTGGCTGTGCAGTATAAGCTCTCTGCTCTCCGGTATAGTACAATTGCTGCGAACCATCTAATAATGGCCCCCACGAGCTGGATCCAAAATTATCTAAATCTGAATAAACCGCACCATTGGTCCCCTGTCCATATTCATTTTGCAGATCGGGAAGGAACATAGTTTCTTCAATAGAAATATTAGAATTAATAGATATACCTAAACCAGCACCTCTTGTTCCTTTTTTAGTAGTTATTAATATAACCCCACTGGCGGCCCTGGAACCATAAAGCGCAGCCGCGTTTGGACCTTTAAGTACTGAAATCGATTCTATGTCTGCCGGGTTAATATCTGTAATTCCCCCACCGGTAACCGTGCTATTAAAGATACTTCCTCCAGATTCATTTCCTGAAGCATCAATTGGAATCCCATCTACAACCACCAGCGCCTGGTTATTTCCGGTTAAAGTATTATTACCACGAATAGTAATCCGGGAACCAGAACCTACTCCACTAGCCTGATTAACTACCAAACCGGCTACCTTACCCACTAAGGAGCTGGCAACATTATAGTCTTTTACGGTATTTACTTCTTCCGAATCTAGCTCGGTAACAGCGTAACCCAGAGATTTCTTCTCTCTCGTTAAGCCCAGGGAAGTTACTACCACTTCATCTAAAGCCTCTGTATCCTGAGAAAGCTGTAGATTAATCATAGCCCGCCCATTTACGGAAACCTCCTGTTTAACGTAACCTACCATAGAAAATACTAAGGTAGCATCATCGGTAACCTCCAGGGAATAGTTCCCATCAAAATCTGTAGAGGTTCCGTTATCGGTTCCTTTTTCCAGTACAGTAACTCCCGGTAAAGGCATTCCGTTTTCAGAATCTGTTACTGTTCCTGTTACTGTCTGCTCCTGCGCAATCAAGTTCTGATTAAATGAAAAAAACATTAATCCAAGCAGGAATAATAATTTTTTACCCATGTGTAAAATAGTTTTGGTTAGAATTTCACGTCTTAAAAACGCCTTTCACATATAAATATAACCAAATGTTACAAGAGTGTTAACAATTTTGCTTTTTTTTCGAGAAAAAGCATGTTTAAAACGTTAAAACACTAATTATAACTCAAACTATTTTGAATAAAAAATAAAAAGAATTGTATGTTTTTTAAAATTTTTAATTAATCCTTCGGGCTTATTAAATTAATTTCTTTTGAGTTTAGGAAAGTTTTATGATCTACAAAAAACTCATTCCTTAGAAATTTAGAAGTTTGATTATCTTCTAATGCTTCTTCTGAAGAGTATAGATTAATTATGATTTCTTCATTATCATAATATGTATCGTTAAGATTTATCTTTACCTTTTCGAAAGCCGGCTTGGTAAAAGTATAAGCAGGCTCTGCTGGAGTCACAGGATAAAAGCCCATCATAGAATATACCAGCCAGGCACTCATCGTTCCGGTATCATCATTACCTGGAAGCCCAGCGGGCCTGTTTGTATAGTATTCATTGATAAGTTTAGTAACCCTTGATGAAGTTTTAGCTTCACTGTCCTCAATATAATTATAGAGGTAAGGGTAAAGTATATCGGGCTCATTGGCCATATCGTAATGCCCTCCATCAAAAACTTTATCAAGTTTATCTTCAAAAGCAGTAGCCCCACCCATAAGTTTCATTAACCCCTTAATATCGTGTGGTACCATGAACAAATATTGCCAGGCATTACCTTCTATATAGCCTACATTTTTTTGAAAGTTTGCTCCGGCTAACGGGTCAAAAGGCTCATACCATTTTCCATCACTGTATTTTGGCTGTAAAAAGCCTGTTTTTGGATTGTAAAGCTTTTTGTAGGACAAAGATCTGTCTAAAAATGTTTTGTAGTCTTTTTCTTTCCCCAATCTTTTTGCCAATTGCGCAATAGCATAATCGGCTATGTTATATTCCAGTGTTGTTGAAACCGGTCCCGCAACGCCACCATCAACGCCTAAATAACCAAGATCAATATAAGATTTAAGACCGGGCCTCAAAGGATTATTAACTGTATCAAGTGCACTTTTCAACATAGCCTCATAAGCTTTTTCTACATCAAAGTCTGTTAGACCTCTTACGTATGTATCTGCCAACACTACAGCAGCAGGATCTCCTACCATGGTAAACGTCTCAGTTGAGTTTAGTTCCCATTTCGGCAACCATCCATTCTCATCGTACATCTCAAGCATAGAATTCACCATTTGCAGCTGCTCTTCAGGATATAACAAACTCATTAACTGATGATAATTTCTATAGGTATCCCATAATGAAAAAGTGGTATATCTTGTACCCTTGGTTTTACCAATTTTCCCGGTGGATACCTCAGGGTATTCCCCATTAAAATCATTTAAGATATTAGGGTGAATTTGAGTGTGGTATAAAGCCGTATAAAAGATAGTCTTATCATCCTTGCTTCCTCCTTCAACTTCTACAACCTGAAGCTTTTCATTCCAGGCCTCTTTGGTTTTAGCATATACCTCTTCAAAAGTTGAAGCTCCCACCTCATTTTCCAGGTTCTCCCTGGCATTATCTATACTCACATAAGAAACGCCAATTTTAACTTCTACCTCTTGCGCTTCTTTAAAGTTATAGGTCATATAAGCTCCAATACTATCACCTACTACTTCCCGGGTAAACCCTTTTTTAATTCGGGTTTTACCATTGTAGCCCATCCATTGAGCTTCTTCACCTTCATATTTATAAGGAGTTTTCCAGGCACCAAACTCATCAGCAGCTTTTGAAAATTTAGCCACAAAATAAACCGGATAAGCAGCTTCAGCATTATTATAGCAAAAAGAACCTACTGTGCGCATTCCTTCAATCTCATTAGAGGAAACAACACGAAGCATCCCTCCCTGTTCATTTGTAAGTCCTAAACCTAAATTCAATAAAATATTAGATTTTCCTGCCGGAAATGAATATCGGGAAACACCAACTCTTGTACTCGCCGTGGCTTCTGCTTTTACATTATATTTATCAAGATTGGCCGAATAATACCCAGCCTTTGAAACTTCATTTTTGTATGTACTCCCGTATTGTAAATGATTTGTTTGCAACTGCCCTGTTGTAGGCATAGTAATAATCACACCAAGATCGGGACAACCAACTCCGCTTAAATTAACATGAGAAAAGCCTGTTAAAAACCGGTTTTCATTAACGTAAGGATTAGACAGCCATTGGCTATCTTTCTCCAGTGGATTAAGGTCTATTCTTCCGGCAACATTAAAAGGAGAAACACTGGCCATCCCCCTTGGAGCTATGGCTCCGGGATTGGTTGCTCCATAATTAGAAGTTCCTATAAAAGGATTTACATAATCTACCGGGGCTTCTTGTGCGGTTATAAAACCGGAAACTAAAAAAGCCAGTACTGGAAAAATAATATTTTTCATAAATTGAATTAGTTTTTATCTGAACTCATAGAAAAGGGAAACGCTTCTTTAGTAACAGCCCTCTTAGTATTAGGCGTATTGGATAATTCAAACTGAAGTGTCCCCCCTTGCATTAAATCGTTATAATTTAGATAGTTTTTATTCCATTCCTGTCCATTGAGGGACGCCGATTCTATATAAAACTTTTCTTCGGAATTATGATTAGCTATAATCTCAAACTTCTTACCATTTTCAAGATGTAGGCTCGCTTTATCAAAAAGCGGGCTACCAATTACATATTGATCAGCTCCCGGCGTAACGGGATAGAATCCTAATGAACTAAATACGTACCAGGCCGAAGTTTGTCCGTTATCTTCATCTCCAGGATAACCATCTGGCGTTGGGGCATAGAGTTTAGTTAGTACTTCCCTAATCCTTTGTTGGGTTTTCCAGGGCTGGCCGGCATAGTTATATAGGTAAATCATATGCTGAATAGGTTGATTTCCGTGGGCATAATTCCCCATATTCACTATTTGCATTTCCCTTATTTCGTGAATGGTAAAGCCGTAATAAGAATCGTCGAATTTAGGTGGCATTTCAAACACGGTGTCCAATTTTTGAGTAAATTGCTTCTTCCCACCCATTAGGTCAATAAGCCCTTTAACATCCTGAAACACACTCCAGGTATAATGCAGGCTATTACCTTCTGTAAAAGCATCTCCCCATTTTAAAGGATTAAAAGGCTCCTGAAAAGTTCCATCTTCATTCTTTCCACGCATTAAATTGGTAGAAGGATCAAAAAGTTTTTTATAATTATAAGCTTGCTTATAAAAGCGATCTGCAATCTTTTCTTTGCCCAAATCTTTCGCCATTTCGGCTATTGTCCAATCGGCATAGGCATATTCCAGGGTTCTTGCAGCATTTTCGTGAATATCTACATTGTAGGGCACATAGCCTAATTCATTATAATAATCAACGCCTTCCCTTCCTACAGAAGATACCGGACGCCCCTCCTCGACATTTGCATTTTTAAGTATTGCTTCAAAAAGCACATCAACATCTTCAGGGTAAACATTTCCTTTTAAATAGGCATCTACAATGATGGGGGCCGAATTAGAACCAATCATAACCCCTCTATGTCCCGGGCTGGCCCATTCAGGCAGCCATCCAGATTCTTTATAGGTATTGGCCAAACCGGCCATTATCTTTTTATTCAATTCGGGATACATCATATTAAAAAAAGGAAATACAGCCCTAAAAGTATCCCAGAAGCCATTATCGGTAAACATATAACCCGGTAAAACTTTTCCGTTATACGGGCTATAATGTACACGCTCTCCCTCTTTATTTATTTCATAAAATCTTCTTGGAAATAACAAAACCCTATACAGGCTTGAATAAAAAGTTTCTATATGGTCTGAATTCCCACCTTCTACTTTTATTCTACCAAGTTCCTGGTTCCATATCTTTTTTGCATTGGCCTTTACTTCCTCAAAATCTTTATCTCCAATTTCAGAATCCAAATTTTGTTGTGCCTGCTCAAGACTAATAAACGAAGAAGCAACTTTTACATTAACTTCCTCTCCTTTTTTTGTTTTAAAACCGATAATAGCCCCTACATGGTCGGCTTCTGCATTAGTAGAATTTTCCTGAAGCTCCCAATTGTCTTTCCAGGTATGTTTAATTTCAAAATCCTTATCAAATTGAGCTACAAAGTAATTATGAAAATTATCAGGTACACCCCCGTGATTATTTCTGGCGTATCCAATTATTTTACGCTCTTCAGGGATAATCTTTACCATAGATCCTTTATTAAAGGCATCTAATACAATATAAGAACTATCTGAATCTGGAAAAGTAAACTTAAAGTGAGCCGCTCTTTCAGTTGGTGCTACTTCTGTAGTAACATCATAATCGGCTAAATAAACGCTGTAATAATGCGGTTTTGCGGTTTCAGCTTTATGAGAAAACCAGGAAGCCCGTTCTTCTTCTTCATATTTCAAATCTCCGGTTACTGCCATTAAAGAAAAGGCTGCATAATCGTTTAGCCAGGGGCTGGGCTGATGTGTTTGCTTTATTCCGCGAATTTTATAATCATCATATTTATACGCCCAGCCGTCTCCCATTTCAGCCGTTTGGGGTGTCCAGAAATTCATCCCCCAGGGCAGGGCAATAGCCGGATAGGTATTTCCATTAGACAAATCGAAAGTAGAATCGGTTCCCATTAAAGTATTTACAAAATCTACATAAGAGACTTCTCTTTCTTGCGCAAAGGTACTTGCTGTAAAAACAAGTGTAAAAAGCGTACTGAACAATAAACTTACTTTCATTTTAATATTTTTTGATTTAATGCTAAAACATCTATCCAAACGGAACACCTTTATAAACTTAGGCTTACAGCTATTCTACAATTATTTCATCTAAAAACAACCAGGCTCTACCTTTTCCCGGTAAGCCTTTATAAACATCTACTTTTAACTTCACAAACCTGCCTTCCTGCGGCTCGAAATTGATTTCAAAATCTTTTAAACCAATAGCGCCATTGATTTTAAAATCTCGGGAAACTTCTCCAATCTTTGTGTAGTTTTCTCCATCTTTAGAAGCAAAGGCAGTGACCTTAACCGGAAAATAGATTCCAGAGCCCTGGTTTTCCATAGCACCAACTTTTAGGTTTTCAATTTTAGTAAGCTCACCCAAGTCTACAGTAGTTTCTACATCTTCTCCTAACCAGCCAAGCCACTGACCATCGTGGAAGTTCTTGGTAGCTCTAATCACATTAACCGTAGTATTTTCTCCTACCCCGGTATAACTATCGTGATACATAGGCTTATAGGTAACCTCTTTCCCTACGGCTTTATGAAAATGAAAGTTTTTAACCAGAGTATCACCTTTGGGTTTTCCATTTTCAAAAACAGCGGCTCTTAATAAGCTACTGGTATCTAACTGAATAGGCTCGGTATATACTGCAGAAGAAGCATTTAAATTCTTATCGTTTAATGTATATCTAATTTCAGCATCCGGAAACTCGGTATTTAGAGCTATTTCAATAGCACCTGAGTTCGCATCAACTTCACTCTGGGCGGTTACAGAATAAGCACTGGTAGCATAATTAATACCCATAAGATCGAAACGCTTAAACATTACCTGCATCCTTCTAGAAAAATCTGCCCAATCTTTATCCTCTTCCGGGATCCAAAGTACTTCAGACAATGCTGCCAATCTTGGAAAAAGCATATATTCTGAAAGCTCTGGCGAATCTATGAACTCAGACCATAAGTTTGCCTGGCCACCAAGTACATGTTTTTTCTGGGCCACACTCATGCTATCTACAACCGGATCAAATTCGTAAACCTTGGTTAAGGGGGTAAAACCAGAAAACGCCATAGGTTCTGTATCAAAATCACCCTGATAGAAATTAAAATACACGTGGCTTCCAGGGGTCATAATCACATCATGACCTTGCTCTGAAGCTTCCCAGCCACCTTTAGTACCTCTCCAGCTCATTACAGTAGCACCCGGTGCCAGTCCTCCTTCTAAAATCTCGTCCCAACCAATCAAAATGCGGTCATGAGAGCTAAGGAAATTTTCCATGCGGCGAATAAAATAACTCTGTAACTCCTCTACATCGGCCAATCCTTCTTCTTTAATTCTGCGTTGGCAATCGTCACACTTTTCCCATTCTGTTTTGGTTGCCTCGTCACCTCCCACGTGAATATATTTTGCAGGAAATAACTCCATTACCTCCAACAATACGTTCTCAAGAAATTCAAAGGTCTCGTCTTTACCGGCACAATAGATATCGGTTATAGGCCAAAGTCCACCCGATGGCACAGCAACCGGTTTACCGGTACAGGATAGTTCTGGGTAGGCAGCAATAGCGCTGGTAACATGCGCAGGCATTTCAATTTCAGGAATTACATCTATCCCATGTTTACCGGCATAAGCAACGATTTCTTTAATATCTTCCTGGGTATAAAAACCTCCATAAGTTGCTTCATCTCCAGGCTTGTTCTCACTACGGGCATCCCAGTGTTTATGCTCCTGGTCTACTCTAAAACCACCTACTTCGGTAAGTTTTGGGTATTTCTTAATCTCAATTCTCCACCCCTGGTCGTCTACCAGGTGCAAATGCAGGGTATTCATTTTTAAGAATGCCAGTCTATCTATAGTTTTGAAAATATATTCTTTCTCAAAAAAATGTCTGGAAACATCTAACATTAACCCACGCCATTCAAATCTGGGTTCATCGCTTATTTCGATTTGAGGAATTTGCCAGTTTATATCGCTTATTTTTTCTTCGCTCTCAATTTCAAGCGGTAACAACTGCCTTACAGTTTCAAGTGCATAAACAAAACCCGAATAAGAAGCAGCCTCAATTACTATTCTCTTATCATTTACATTGAGCTTATAAGCTTCATCATTTAACTCTTTATTTTCTTTAAACTGGATAAAATTAGCTTCCGGTTTTTCTTCAAAGATTTTTAATTCCCAGCCTGCAGCAGCCTCAAACTTCGCACTTAATAATTCTGCAATATCACGTTGATTTTCTCCTTCTAAAACAAAGCCGGTTTCCTTTGTAAAATTAAAACTCCCTTCCTTTAATTTTAATTCTGTAGGCTTGGGAATAAGGCTTAATTCCTCTTCTGAAAAAGTCTTTTGATTGTTCCCCGAACAGGCCGACAAAACTAATACTGTTAAACAAAGTAGGTAGGATAAAGATTTCATCATTAGTAAATTTTATTTGGCTTTGGTGTTTTAATTTTTCTGTTTTTAGATTTTTTCTTTTCGGGTTTATCGGTCATTTTAAAGACTAATTCACCACCTGAGACTATTTCTTTATGAGTTATAAATGCACGATCAAGCTTCTTCCCGTTTAGGTGTACGCTCTTCACATACATATTTTCGGGAGCATAATTTTCTGTTTTTATACTAAACATTTTATTTCCGGGTAAATTTATTTCGGCACTTTCAAAAAGAGGGGCGCCAAGAATATAAGTGCCCTGTGCCGGATTTACGGGATAGAACCCAAGGGAACTAAATATATACCAGGAAGACATTTGTCCACAATCTTCATTTCCACAATGTCCCGCCGGTTCATTTTTATACTGGCTTGTAAGTACTTCCCTTACCCGCTTTTGGGTTTCAGAAGGATTGTCTAAATAATTATATAAATAGGCTACGTGATGGCTGGGCTCATTACCGTGAGCATATTGCCCAATCATACCTGTACTGAATATTGAAAGTTTATCTGTAGCAAGCGGATGATAGGTAAACATAGAATCCAGTTTTTGTTCAAAGCGTTGCTCGCCACCTACTTCTTTTATCAATGCCGGAATATCTTGTGGCACAAACCAAAAATATTGCCAGGCATTACTTTCACTAAAGTACTTCGTATATTCCTTTGCCACAAAATCTTCTACAAATTCCCCTTCTTCAGTTTTAGGCCTAAAAAAACTACTTTGTTCATCGTAGATATTCTTCCAGTATTGGGAACGTTTTAAAAAATATTGATAATCTGCAGTTTTGCCTAAATCTTTTGCAAACATAGCTATGCACCAATCGTCGTAAGCATATTCCAGTGTTTTTGAAACACTCCAATCTTCATTATCTTCACCTGCCGGCACATACCCCAATTCCCGGTAAACATCAATTTCCCGGTCATTGGCCATAGCACTTGCCTTACAGGCTTTATAAGCCAATTCGGCATCAAATTCAAAACCTTTAAAATAAGCGTCTACCACCACCGGAACGGCGTGATAACCAAGCATCATGTTGGTCTCATTTCCTTGCATAGACCAAACCGGAAGCAAGCCTGTTTCCTGGTAATGAGCAAGCATCGATTCAATAAAATCGGGCACTTTTTCCTGTTGAATTATTGTATAAAGTGGGTGCGCTGCCCGAAACGTATCCCACAAAGAAAAAGTATCGTAACGCTCAAAACCTTTAGCTGTTTCCACCTCACCATTTGCCCCCTTGTAATTTCCGTTAGGATCACTAAGCAGAGTTGGCGCCAACATAGATTGATACATCATGGTATAAAAAACCGATTTCTGATCTTTATTGGCAGTTGTAATTTTTATTTTTTTCAGCTCACGCTCCCAAATATCATTAGCTTGAGCCCTGTATTTATCAAAACTAAAATGAGGCGCTTCTGTTAGCAGGCTGGCGTATGCCCCTTCAATATTTGCTGAAGAAACACCTGTTTTTAAAACTATTTGTTCTCCTGAAGTAGTTTTATAGTTCAGGATAATCTTGGTATCGGTTCCTGTTATTTGTTCTTGTGAAACCAGGTTGCCATTTTCAAAAAGTTTAAAACTTTTAAATGGTTTAGAGAGCTTCATCACAAAATAAACCCGTTGATCGTTGGCCCATCCGGTAGACTTTCTAAAACCTTCAATAACCGAGTCGTTTACTACTTTAATATGCGTTTCAGTTGGACGGTCCCAATTAAGCGCATAACCCAAATCTACGTGAATTTGGGATAAGGAATCTTTAGGAAAGGTATATCGCTGTATTCCTGTTCGTTTGGTTGCAGTAAGTTCTGCTTTAATGTTGTAATCTAAAAGCTCTACCGAATAATACCCGGGAGAAGCTTCTTCTTTATCATGGCTAAAATGTGAAAAAGGTTTATTATTATTCTCAGGAATTCGTTTAGAAAAACGACTATTGGTGGGCATCACTAAAATATCATAGAGATCGCCTGCACCGGTTCCTGAAAGATGCATATGGGAGAATCCACTAATTATAGAATCCTGATAAAAATAACCAGCAATACGATCCCAGCCTCCAATGCCATTGTCGGGACTTAATTGAACCATCCCGTAAGGAACGGTGGCACCGGGATAGGTATTTCCCGGGCCATCGGTTCCAATAAAAGGGTTTACATATTCTGTTAGCCTATGCTTTTGGGCAATAGCAGAAACAGTAAACAACATTAATAAAAACAAACCTAAATTCTTCATCTACTTACTCGCTTCTTTTATAGCTTTTAATTGCTCTTTGGTAAGTGCATTTCCATCAAAAAACGAAATTCCTTTAGCCCCATTTTCTTTTGCAAGTTTAATGGCTTCAGTAACATCTTCTCCACTCATAGGTGGTAAGTACACTCCTGTGTGCAAGTCGGTATCTTTTCCTTTTAAATCTTCAACCCCTTGTTTTGTGGCATACCCAATCCAGTCTACCTCCTCATTATAGAAGTTATGGTAGATCATTGGTAAAACGGCATCTATTTCCCATTTGTCCCAACGCTGACGAACCATATGATCTGCCATTTCAGGATAAGGAAAAACTGCTGCAGTTAATTGCTTATTATTGTCGTGTACAATTTTATAAGCATCATTAACCACATCTCTAATTTTGTTTAAGCGGAATTGTTTCCACTCCATATCTATGGCAGGATTTTCAAAGTCTCTTGGATTTTTGTGGTGAATTTCTTCAAATTCAGCAACACAAACATCACAATAACAAAAATCAAACTCAGGAAGTTCCTCTTCTTGTTCCAAATCGTATTTAGGCAATAAGCCTATTGGTAAAAAGATATCAGAAAATCTTATATAATCAAGGTGCACACTAGCCACACCTTCTACCTTAGACAAACCTTCTACCAGGCCTAATACATGATTTCTTGATTCTTCACGCGTAGGGCACAACCACTGGTAATAATCTACATAAGGTCTGGTATCGTGGGTAGAATTTCCATCTCTACTTACTGTGTACCACTCTGGATTTTGCAATGCTACACTATCTCCGGGACGGTTCATAGCCATAATCCAGGCGTGTACCTCCAGTCCTTCTTCTTTAGCCAAAGGAGTTAAACGCGAAAGCAGCTCAGGATCGGTATTGGTATTAATAAGTACCGCTTCAATTCCATTTTCGCTATATTTTTTAAATTCCGAAGTATAAGAAGAGTCCGCTCTTTTTGGGTCTGCGGTGGTCCATACCCAGAATTTAAAGTCGTCCTGCTTTTCTACAGAAGCAGTATCATCCTGATCCTTTTTTGAAGCTGCCACATTATCCAGGCAGGAAGTAAACCCAAGGGCTATTAAAGCAATTAATAAAAATTTAGTTTTCATATTATTTAATTTTGGAGGTTAAAATTTTACCATCTTCTCTTATGATATATTGTTTCCCGGTGAAAGGGCTTATTATGGCGATATTCCATCCGGTAAGGTGAGTTTCCAGTTTTGGCTGTAAAGTCTCACCATTTAGCTTAATTGGTTTATTTTCAATTTCACTGATGCTTGAAGCCCATTTTTTATTTTTACTGAAATAGTGTTTATGCTTTCGGTAGAGCTCGTAAAGCTTCCATTTAACCTTTTCGTCTTCAGGTATTTGAAACTCGTCCTGCTCCCCGGCATTTTTTGAAGAAAAGTATACATAGCCCCAATGCTCAGGTTCGTGCATATTGATAACTCCCTGTGGTGACCATACCCAATTATATTCAGGCAAATATTCACCATTTTCATCTTTCTTTCTGGAATATCTACCTTCAGTAAGATCAAAATCCCAATTTACCCGCGAAAAGTTAACCCTCCAGAATTCTTCTTCCGGAATATTATTATGGATATTTGCTTCTTTTAAAACCTCCCAGGGAATGGCAACCTCAACACTCCAATAATCATCTTCGTCTGAGGCATCATTTAAGGTTCCTGAAATATGTACAGCCGATTGCAAGCCCTGAATATCCCAACTATCAACAATGGGTGCCGGTTCGCGATAGGGTTTTACTATAAAAAGATCCCACACGGTATTTAAGGCGTTCATTTCAAACTCCATATAATTATGGGTATCCCCATCTGGATCTATAAAAATCTCAAAATCATTATTATAGAAAATCACCGTATCACGTTGTTTTAGTGTTCCCCAGATGTGAGGCTCTTTCATCTTTGCATAGAAGTAGAGGTTATCTTCATCATACACCATTTTCATATAGGTTTGATATTTTGGCACTTTGTCGCCTTCAATATCAATAAAATCCTTACTTCTGGGTGCTTCTTTCCATGAAGCTTCTTCAGCCCTACCATCTATCTCAATCTCATCGATAGTTTTATAAGCTATATAAGATCTTGGCGGATTTTGGGCATAAGCAGAATTTAGGGCAAACACACCAATAATGAATAAAAGCAATTTATATTTCATAATTAAAGGCTGTTATTTTTCACATAATCAATAATCTCACTAAGGTGGCCAAAAGCAACCGATGTTACCGTATCTGCAGCACCGTAATAAAGCGCCAATTTATCTTCTTCCTCTGAATGTAAAGCCGCGCAAGGGAAAAGTACATTTGGCACATCGCCCGTTGTTTCATATAGCTCTGCCGGTGCCAACAAATAAGGTTGAGAGCGATATTTTACTTTATCCGGTTCGTTTTCATCTAAAATAGCAGCCCCCACCGAATATCTAAATCCGTTACAGGTGTTAATTACCCCGTGATAAAAAAGCAACCAACCTTCTTTAGTTAAAATAGGAACAGGCCCCGCACCAATTTTAGTACACTGCCAGGCACTATCTTCAAAAGGGGATACTTTCATAACGCAGCGATGCTCGCCCCAGTATTTCATATCGGGGCTATAGCTAATATAGATATCACCAAAAGGAGTATGTCCATTATCACTTGGACGACTCAACATAGCATATTTCCCATTTATTTTCTTAGGAAACAAAACGCCATTTCGGTTAAATGGAAGGAATGCATTTTCACATTGATAAAACTTTTTAAAATCGAACGTGTATCCAATTCCTATGGTAGGCCCGTGATATCCATTACACCAGGTAATCCAATACCGATCTTCAATAAAAGTAACTCTGGGGTCGTATTTATAATCTGAATCGATCATTTCAGTATTACCAGGATTAAAATCGATGGGTTCATGTTCTATCTCCCAATCGATCCCATTTTTACTGAATCCGGCAAAGATATTCATCTGCACAGCTTTATTATCACATCTAAACACCCCGGCATAACCATCCTCAAATGGGACTACTGCAGAATTAAAAATACTATTAGAACTAGGAATGGCATAACGATCAATAATAGGGTTCTCGTTATATCTCCACATCACTTCCTTAGAATTGCCCGGCCTATCTTGCCAGGGAATATTATTTTCCATATTAATTTTTATATTTTCTAATTTTATCTAACCATGTAAATTTAAGAATAAGGGAGCTTAAAAGAAAGACTAAAAAGCTTGCTCCCATTTTAGGGTAATCCCTTACCACAAAAAATATTGGCATAAGTATCATCGTAGACTGCCATATTATTCCAACAAGGCAGTTTAACATATCTATCCCAAAATCTTTGTTACCTTTTATTTTTACATTTTCTGCTTGCAATTCTTTTAGCACCGGTTTCCACAGACCCCATGGTCTCACATTTTTATAAAAACTTTTTAGCGTATCCATACTGGTGGGGGCGGTAAAATAAGTACCCAGGAAAGATCCTAATAAAGAGAATAAAAAGATTGCGGGAAAAAGGTATATGGCCGGAACATGAGCAATTTCATATAAAAAGGAATCGGGAACAAAGTTAGCCTTATTTTGATCCATAAAAAATTGAGTAGTGGCGATTAACAAGCCAGAAAGCATTCCCCAAAAGTAACCCCAACCATTAAAACGCCACCAAACCCATTTTAAGAAATTGGCTGCCACATAGCCACCATACAGGGCACTGGTAATCCAGAGAGTGATAGAGTTAATAGAATCGGCAAAAAAGCCCATAATAACCCCCAATAGCACCACTAACATAGATGTAATATGACTGGCTTTAATATAGTGACGATCTGTTGCTTTAGGCTTAAAGTATTTTTTATAAATGTCGTTCACAATATAGGCAGGGCCTGCGTTCACAAAAGCAGAAAAGGTAGACATAAATGCCGCCAACAAACCGGCAAGCAACAAACCTTTAACCCCTACCGGCACATGATTATTAATTACTTTTGGTAAAATAACCTCCAAATCATCTCCTGTTATATTACCTGCAGCCGTCATCTCGGGAGCTACATACACCAGGCCTAAAAGTACTACTGCAGCTATTAAAAGATATCTAGGCACAAATAGAACAAGGTTGGTAAAACCACTCATGTATGCAGCTTCCTTTACTGTTCTGGTAGAAAGTATACGTTGCATATCGTAGCTGGGCGTAGGCCCGGCAATACTTGCAAAAAAGCCTTTAAAAAGTGTCATCCCTATAAAAGCCCCAAACATTTTATAACCCTGAGAATCTATAAGAGCATTAAACGGCTCTTTTTTTCCTTCCCAAAAGCCTTGAAGTTCATTACTAATAGAAACACTTTTCCAGGCTTCAGGTATAAGGCTATTCACCTGGGCATCGGTAAAACTCACAAAAGTATATCCAGCCACCAATACACCTGCCAGCACCATGATACCATATTGTAAAACCTCAGTAGTCACCACAGAAAACATCCCTCCTTTTATCGTATATATGGTGGTAAAGAATATTATAAGCAAAGCATAAGACTGCTCAGAATTCAAGAGGTTAAATTCGCCTATATAGAGCGAAAGGTCCCATGGAAGAATTACCGTCATAAATTTACCTACCCCTTCAAAAAAATAGGCAATAAAACCTATAGAAGCGATTACGGCAAAAATAGCAACAATAAGGTGTGAAGCCCTACCGGCTTTATCATCACCAAACCTGGTAAGAATCCATTCAGAACCCGTCATTACCCCAGACCGCCTAATCCAGACTGCCAGAAACATCATCACAAAAATTTGGTTCCAAATGGGCCACATCCACATAAACATATAGCTCTTAACCCCATAAAGAAAAAGAATGCCCACCATCCAGGCAGTACCTGAAACATCAAACATCCCCGAGCCATTGCTTAGCCCTAAGTAATACCATTTAATACTTTTTCCACCCAAAAAATAAGAATCCAGACCTTTAGAAGCCTTTCTTGAAACCCATATTCCAATAAAAATGGTTAGAAAAAGGTAAAGCGCAATAATTAAAACATCTATTAGTCCCATTCCTTAGTCTTTATGCTTAACACCCCAGTCTTTATTGGGTGTACTGCCCATTTCAAACACCAATTCACCACCCTCTAAAAGAGTTTTATGAGAAATAGAAGTTTGGTTGAAATCTTTTCCGTTTAAAGTAGCAGATTGGATATAGATATTTTCTTCGGAAACCTTATTAGCTATAATTTTAAAACTATTTCCGTTCTTTAGTTTAATAGTTGATTTCTCAAAAATCGGACTCCCAATTTCATATTCGGTTGAAACGGGGTTAAAAGGATATAAACCCATAGAACTAAAAACATACCAGGCAGACATTTGTCCCGCGTCTTCATTTCCGCTTAACCCATCGGGTTGTGTACTATACTGGGTTTTTAATATTTCGCGAACCCAGAATTGTGTTCGCCAGGGTTGTCCTGCTTTATTAAACAAATAAGCAATATGATGACTGGGCTCGTTCCCGTGTGCATATTGCCCTATTAAACCTGAAATATCTGCCGAGGTATTATCTCCGGTAATTTCAGAACTTTCAGTAAATAATTGCTCTAACTTAGCAGTAAAAGGTTTTGGCCCTCCATGAAGCTCTATTAAATCCTGTGGCTCGTGCAATACAAACCAACTGTGTTGCCAGGCATTACCTTCGGTATAATCTGTATCTACCCTATGGTTGGAGTGTTTGGGATCAAAAGGCGTATTCCACTTTCCTTCTGGAGATTTACCACGCATAAACCCAGTTTCAGGATCAAATAATTCTTTATAGGCCTTAGCCCTTTCTGAAAAATATTCATAATCTTCCTGCTTACCCAAAGCTTCTGCCATTTGCGCCACACACCAATCGTTATAAGCATACTCTAAAGTTTTGGTAACCGATTCGTCCCCTAAATTATAAGGTATATAACCATATTCCTTCAACTCCTTTAAGTTTCGGTCATCTTGCATCATTGTAGCTTTTAATGCCTCATAGGCCTTTTCAGCATCAAAACCTTTAATACCTTTAAAGTAAGCTTCAGCAATTACAGGAACCGAATGATAACCGGTCATGGTATTTGTTTCGTTTCCATAAAGTGTCCAAACTGGAAGGCTTCCACTCTCTTCATAGTATACCAACATACTATTTATAATATCACTGGTTATATCGGGATTCGTAATAGTCAACAAAGGGTTTTGCGCTCTAAATGTATCCCAAAGCGATAAAGTGGAATATGCAGTAAAATCTTTTTGAACAATACTATCGTTTTGTAAACGAAATTCCCCGTTTTTATCACTAAAAATAACCGGAGCCAATTTTGTATGGTAAAGTGCCGAATAAAAAATGGTCTTTAAAGAATCTGTAGGAGTTTCTACGGTGATGTCTGAAAGCGCTTTCTCCCAGGTTTGATTCGCCTGTTTTCTGGTATCATTAAAATTGAAATTCGCATCCCCATCCAGATTTTCTTTAGCATTTTCAAGACTTACCGATGAAAGTGCCACTGCAACCTGCAGTTCTTTAGGATCTTTTTCAAAATACAATTGAGCTGAAGTTTTCTTATTGCTCACCTGAGTTCCTGAGGCTGCTTTGCCTCCCGAAAATAATTCAGATTTTATTATTGGAGTCGAAAATTTAGCTACGAAGAATACTTTTTGATTGCTTGCCCAACCAGTACTGTGCCTATAACCACTAATAATATATTCGTCCTCTACTTTAATAGACGTCTCTGTAGGTTCGTCCCAGTTTATTGCAAAACCCAAATCTATTACTACAGATTTTTCTTCACCTTCCCCGAAAGTATATTTATGATAAGCAGTTCTTTGCGATGCACTAAGTTCTACATTAACATCAAAATCTTCAAGGAATAATTGATAATACCCGGGCGTTGCCGTTTCATCTATATGCGAATATTTAGAAAGGTAAGGAATATCTTCCCTTTCTTTTACCTCTTTTGTAAGATCTATTTTTTCGTTTACCGGCATAAACAAAATATCGGCAAGATCACCAATTCCGGTTCCAGAAAGATGCAAATGACTAAAACCTGCAACCAGAGAGTCTGAATAATGATAACCTGAACACCAGTCCCAACCACTAACCCCATTATCGGGACTTACTTGCACCATACCAAAAGGAGTGCTCGCACCGGGATAAGTATGCCCGTGCCCTCCCGTACCAATAAATGGATCTACGTAAGAAGTTAGCTTTTTAGCGGGTTCTTGAAAATCATTAGTTTTACCATTTTGCTGCTTACAGGAAACCAAAATAAAGGGCAAAACAAAAAAGAAAAAAGAAATTTTTTTAAACATTTTTTTATTTAAATTATGCTGCATTAAAAAAAATACAGGTAGATATTTCATAAATATTTATATATTCAGCATCCCAAAAAATAATATTAGACAAACAACATTTAAAAAAAGCCGAATAGCTAAAATCTATCTTTTTCCATTCTATGCCATTACGAAAACGTTTTAAGAAAGAGTTTTTTTTAAATGAAAATTGGGAGTATAAAATCGACCCAATTCATCATATAATATTTTGGCTTGTCTACTTTATATTTAACACTTTAAGATGGGGCAGTTACTATGGCGACTACCTTTATTCCCTTAAAACAAATTCGCTGGGATTCCCTATACATATCATTTTATGTTATTTTACTATTTACCTACTCATCCCTAAATTTATTTATACAAAAAGATTCTTTTGGTTCATTTTTCTTTTATTGAGTTCTATTTTCTTAATGGTATTTTTAAAATTTGAACTCACATATCTCCTTATAAGTAATAATGTGTGGCCAGAAGGCCCCGGAGAAACTTCCAGCTTCAGTTTTAACTATATTATGGTAATGATGCTGGGAGAACTATATGTAATATCTTTTGTTACTGCTATTAAAATCACCATAGATTGGATGAGCGAAAACAAAAGAGCGGCCAAATTAAAAAAAGCACAACTTGAGACCGAATTAAGATTTTTACGCTCGCAAATATCGCCGCATTTCTTCTTTAACACTTTAAACAATATATACTCCCTTAGCCTTAATAAATCGCACAAAACCCCTGAAACTATTTTAAAACTTTCAGAATTAATGCGGTATTTAATTTACGAAACAAAACCCAACCTACAAGCTTTAGATAAAGAGATTAATTGCATACAGAATTATCTGGACCTGGAAAAAATTAGATATGGCGAAAAATTGAGCATAAACTTAAAAATTGAGGGGAATACAGCTAATAAAGAAATTACCCCAATGCTACTTATACCGTTTATTGAAAATGCCTTTAAGCATGGAGCCAATAAAAGCATCAAAAAAGTGTTTATTAAGATAGAACTCATTATTAAAGAGGATATTTTGTACTTTAGAGCCATAAATAGCCTACCTAAACCAGAAGAAATCAAAACATATCCCCAGCAAAGCCAGGAAGCTAAAAAACAAGGAGGGATAGGCATTGCTAACGTTAAAAAACGTCTTAGCCTATGCTACGACAAAAAAGATTATGAGCTAAAAATCGATAAGAGAGAGTGTGAATTTTTAGTAGACTTAAAGTTAAAATTAGAATGAGCCTTAATTGTGTAATTATTGATGACGAGCCTTTAGCGATAGATGTAATTAAGAACTATATCTCTCAAATAAAAGGTTTAGATATAATAGCAAGCTTCAATAGCGCCCTGGACAGCCTTGATTTTATACAGGAAAACAAGGTAGACCTTCTATTCTTAGACATAAACATGCCTATTTTAGACGGTTACAGTTTTTTAAAAAGTTTAAGCGATAAACCCCAGGTTATTATCACTACTGCCCATGAAGAATATGCGGTAAAAGGATATGAACTTGAAATTTTAGATTACCTGGTAAAACCCATTCCATTCCCCAGATTTCTAAAAGCCATAAATAAGGCCAAAAAAATTCACGAAGAAAACAAAGACGATAACGAAAGCTGGAAAAACAAACATCTTTTTCTAAAAATCAACAAGAAGAAGATGAAAAAGGTTTATTTGAATGACATTTTATTAATTGAAAGTTTAAAAGACTACATAAAAGTAATAACCCCCAATAAAAGCTATATAATTCATCAAACCTTAAGTAGCTTTACCGAGAGCTTACCCCCTAACAGGTTTATAAGAATTCACAGGTCCTATACCGTTTCCCTGGACAAAATTGAAGCCATAGAAGGCAACAGCCTGGAGATTAACGGTAAAAGATATGTTATTGGCCGCAGCTATTTATCTCAGGTAAAAGATATTATTCTAGAAGACTAATCATTTAGCATCTTTCTGGTTTTCAAAAAATACTTAGGGTTCACGCCATATTTCTCTTTAAATATCTTAGAAAAGTAACTCCTATTGTTAAGGCCAATGGCAGTCACAATTTCTGAAATATTCTTATCGGTGGTCATAAGCATCTCTTTAGCAGCCTCCAGTTTCTTATGCTGCATATATTTATTCACGGTAAGATCATACACATATTTAAAGCCTTCCTGCAGTTTATTTACATTGGTACCTGCCTCTTTAGCTAGAGATTCTACTGTTAAATTACTCCCAAGATCCCCCTGTATTCGTTTCACCACATAATCTACTTTTTCTATATCAGATTGTCTTAAAATTTGTGGAAGTTTATCACCAGATTCATCATCTTCATATTGCGAAATCTGTATTACCAGCATCTGAAAAGCCTTTGCTTCAAGATATAGAGAACGCAAAAATCCAGAATACTCCCTGGTATTTATCTCGTTCATAATATCAGCAGCTTTAATGCTATAATTCCCCTGATAAAAAAATTGTCTTTCTGCCACCGCGTCTTGAAAAAGCTCCTTTAGAGTAGGATTAAGATTTTCAAAATCGTAATTTCTACGATGAGCAAAAACAGAACGAATTATCTCTAAACTCGACACGTGAGTAGATTCGTTAGCTTTAAAATAAAGCACATGACCATTGTATCCGCTACTGGAAACAATAATATTTTGAAAGGCCTTAATATTGTGAACCTTTTCTGTATCCTGAAAAGAATGACCCGTGTTTCCGGCAGAACAAAATATAAATTTTAGAGGGTGCACCGTATTTAGCGAAAAGTGAATTTCTACATCTTCATAAAACTTACAATTGTAAGTTATAAACCCCATTCCCGAATCAAAACTAATACCCCTAATAAAGCCTTCACCTATATGTTCTGGCAATTCTATAGTATGTTCTCCGCTACCATTCTTAACCGGAACATTAAGGCTTTCAGAAATATCCTCGATAATATCCTCTACTGGTAGGGTTTTTACATTTATTCTCATAAATCTAATTATTGGGTGAGACCCTTTACATCAATTTACAATATCCCAATATTAACATCAGCTCATCAAACAACGCAGCAGGACTAATGCTCAATATTTCATGGTAAAGATAAAGCTCTAAGAAAACATATAGTTAAAAGTCATTAGCATTTTTGTTTTAAGCTAATATTAATGTTAAATACGTTAGTTTGGCTTTAAAATTTTAAGCCCTTAAAATACATAATATAGATTATAAAAACCAACTTTTATTTAAAAACAGCCAGGCAAAGTAAATATTTAAACCCCATATCCAAAAATAAACTACCTCATAACGAGTTTCTAGCGCACAACTATGCTTCAACTCTTCCTCAAAAACTTATACGTCACAAAACTGCCTGGAAAATCCATAAGTATCATTTTTAGAAAAATTGATTGGTTGCGTAAGTATTAATAGATATTTTAGACCAAAATAACTTAAAACCTAATAACTGCTATGGCTAAGACCTATTATAACCCCGATGATTTAAGGAAGTTTGGAAAAATAACTGAATGGAGCGAAGAACTGGGAGCTAAGTTTTTTGATTACTACGAAAAAGTTTTTGAAGAAGGAGCGCTCTCTGCTAGGGAGAAATCACTTATAGCCCTTGCTGTATCCCACGTAGTAAAATGCCCTTATTGTATTGATGCTTACACCAAAGATGGTTTACAAAAGGGGATCACAAAAGAAGAAATGATGGAAGCCGTGCATACCGGAGCTGCTATTGAAAGTGGAGCAACCCTGGTACACGGTGTACAAATGATGAACAAATATGATAAATTAAGCATGTAAACCTTTTTCATTGCTTTAGTTTAAATTATTTATTCCCAATAGCATTAAATTTTCAAAATGGCTCTACTAAAATCTTTATCGGCGAGAAAAGATGACCTTTCTAAACCCGAAAACCAGCTTACATTTTTAAGCAACGGGGTCTTTAAAAAAGGGGAACTTCCTTTGTTTAAAGATAAAATTGCAGAAACCGGAAATGCCCCTTTAAAACCTAAAAAGCTAGAAATACTTCAACTTAATTTAGGTTATATGTGTAATCAGGTTTGCTCGCATTGTCACGTAGACGCAGGTCCAGACCGGAAGGAGATTATGACCAAAGAAACCATGGAGCAATGCCTGGAGGTTATTAAAACAACCAAAGCCCACACCCTGGATCTTACAGGGGGCGCACCAGAAATGAACCCGAATTTTAGATGGTTTGTAGAAGAAGCTTCAAAAGCCGGAATTAAAGATTTTATTGTTCGTTCTAATCTTACAATTATACTGGCAAATAAGAAGTACCATGATTTACCTGAATTCTTTAAAAAATATAAGGTTCACGTAGTTTCTTCCCTTCCTTTTTATAAACGGGAAAAAACCGATAAGCAACGTGGCAATGGGGTATTCGACAAGTCTATTAAAGCCTTGCAAATGCTTAACGCTGCAGGTTATGCACAGCCAGGCACCAACCTAAAATTAGATCTTGTTTATAATCCTGCCGGTGCATTTTTACCTACAAACCAGGAGGCCTTGCAAAAAGATTTTAAAAAAGCGCTAAAAGAAGATTTCAATATAGATTTCGATAATCTTTTTGCCATCACCAATTTACCAATTAGTCGTTTTCTGGAATATTTAATCGCTTCCGAAAATTATGAAGATTATATGTATGCACTGGTAGAAGCCTATAATCCTGCTGCGGTAGAAAGTGTAATGTGCACCAATACCATTTCGGTAAGTTGGGATGGCTGGCTATACGACTGCGACTTTAACCAAATGCTGGCCTTAAAAGTAGATAGTAAAGTGCAGCATATTAGTGAATATAACGAAGACCTGCTTAGTAATCGCGAAATAAGAATTTCACAACATTGTTACGGTTGTACCGCCGGTGCCGGAAGTAGCTGCCAGGGTACCGTAGCCTAACCAACCTCGCTAAACCATTAAATTTTGAGCCTAAAAACCTCCCAGAACTTATTAATTATCTTTACAAGAAATCCGGAACCGGGAAAAGTAAAGACCCGGCTCGCCATGGATATTGGGGACAGGGCTGCATTTGAAGTTTATAAATTTTTACTACAACATACTGTTTCGGTTACTAAAAATCTTCCTGTTAGCAAAAAGGTTTATTATTCTGAAGCTATTGTAGATAAAGACATCTGGAATTTAGAGCTATATTCGAAAAAGCTTCAAGAGGGAAAAGAATTGGGTGAACGTATGAAAAATGCTTTTAAAGAAGGTTTTGAAGAAGGCTATAAACATATTGTTATTATTGGCAGCGATCTTTACGATTTAAAACAGGAAGACCTGGAAAACGCTTTTCACTTACTTCAGGAAAAAGAAGTGGTTCTTGGCCCTGCTACAGATGGCGGTTATTATTTATTGGGTATGAATCAATTGTTTCCGGAAGTTTTTCAGGGAAAAGAATGGGGAACCTCATCGGTTTTCCAGGAGACTGTAAAAGATTTAAAAGGAAAAGATATTGGCTTTCTTGAAGCCAGGAACGATGTAGATTATTATTCAGATATTAAAGATCATAAAGATTTTCAGCAATTTTTCAAAAAGTAAAAAATGATTCAAAAAATAGAGGAAACAACTAAATACCTCAAAGAAAAAGGCTTTATAAATCCGGAGATAGGGATTATACTGGGCACAGGCCTGGGTCAACTCTTAGATGAAATAAAAACAGAGGTAGAGGTTAGCTACAACGAGATACCTCATTTTCCAACCGCTACGGTAGAATTCCATAAAGGAAAATTGATTTTTGGAGAGCTGGAAGGAAAAAAAGTGGTAGTGATGCAGGGGCGTTTTCATATGTACGAAGGCTATACTATGCAAGAGGTAACCTTTCCTGTTCGCATTATGCATCAACTGGGTATTAAAAAGCTCCTGGTTTCAAATGCTTCAGGTTCAATCAATTTGAAATTTAAAAAAGGGGAACTTATGCTTATTGACGATCATATTAATTTGCTGGGAGATTCTCCTCTGGCTTTTAAAGGGGTTTCCCAATTGGGTGAACGTTTTGTAGATATGAGTGCTCCTTATAATGCCGAGATGAACGCCGCCTTTGAAACTATAGCTAAAAAAGAGGGAATAAAACTACATAAAGGGGTTTACGCAGCACTTTTAGGGCCACAATTAGAAACCCGTGCCGAATATAGAATGCTGAAAATTTTGGGCGCAGATGCTGTTGGAATGAGTACTGTGCCAGAAATTATTGTGGCCAATCATTTAAACCTGCCGGTTTCAGCTATTTCTGTAATTACCGATGAAGGTGACCCTGATAACCTAAAACCGGTAAATATCGATGAAATTATTGCTATGGCCGCGAAAGCAGAACCAAATATGATTACGCTATTTAAAGAAGTTGTAAAAGCTGTTTAAGCAGAAAATCACAAATAAAATTCAGCAGGTATAATCAAAATAGAATACTTTAATTTTGAGGAAGGCCTCTAAGTCCCGATAGTGATCGGGATAAATCTCGATTATCTGGCAAATATGGAACACATAGTTATTATAGGAAATGGGATTGCAGGAATTACCTGTGCGCGGCACATTAGGAAAAATTCCGACGCAAAAATTACCGTAATTTCTGCGGAAAGCGATTATTTCTTTTCTCGCACCGCATTGATGTATGTGTATATGGGCCATATGAAATGGAATCACTTAAAACCTTATGAAGATTGGTTTTGGGAGAAAAATAGAATTGATTTAAAAAAAGCCTGGGTTGACACTATAGATTTTGAAGGGAAAACATTGCATTTCTCTTCTGAAGAAACAATGAGTTATGATAAGCTGGTTTTGGCAACAGGCTCGGTTTATAACAAATTTGGTTGGGAAGGTCAGGATTTAGAAGGAGTGCAGGGACTGGTTTCTAAACAAGATTTAGAACTGCTGGAGAAAAACACTCAAACTTGCCAAAAAGCAGTAATTATTGGTGGAGGATTGATTGGTGTGGAACTAGCTGAAATGCTTAACACACGAAATATTGAGGTAACTTTCCTAATCCGGGAAGAAGCCTTTTGGCATAATGTATTGCCAATTCAGGATGCTAAACTAATCTCTAAACACATTAGATCGCACGGGGTAGATCTTAGAGAAGAAACCGAACTGGACAGGATTATTGGCAATCAAGACGGAAAAGTCACTTCTATAATCACAAATTCGGGTGAAGAAATTGAATGCCAGTTGGTAGGACTTTGTACCGGGGTTAGACCTAATATAGATTTTCTTGCAGATTCGGCTTTAGAAACCGATAAGGGAATTCTGGTAGACGAATTTCTACAAACCAACATTAAAGACGTTTTTGCTATTGGCGATTGTGCACAGGTAAAACAACCCCTACCCCATAGAAAACCTATTGAAGCCGTTTGGTATGCAGGCCGTATGATGGGCGAAACCCTGGCACAAACCTTAACAGGCAATACGATGAAATACAAACCCGGGAACTGGTTTAACTCGGCTAAATTCTTTGATATTGAATATCAAACTTACGGCAATGTTTCAGCACAACCGGGCGATAATGAAATGCACTTTCACTGGCAGCATAAAGATAACACCAAAGCCATTACTATTGCTTTTGATGCTAACTCCAATAAATTCCTGGGAATAAACACCTTTGGAATAAGGATGCGCCATGCCATATTTGACCAGTGGTTAAATGAAAATCGCAAGATAGATCACGTCCTGGCCAACTTAAAGCAGGCCAATTTTGATCCTGAGTTTTACACTCAGCACGAAAAAGAAATTTTTAAAAGTTTTAAAGAGAATTTACAGAAAGTATGAGCAAAATAGAACACAATATGTCTCTTACACCAGAGGCAGCGACAAAACTTTCTACCAGGCAAAAACTGGCCAGCGGTATAGGTTTGGTTGGGCTTTTCATTTTAGTACTGGCCATAGCCAATGTAAACTTTCCAAACAAGCCCCTATTTTTAAGTTTGTCTTTAGGGCTTATTGCATTGGGGACCGTAATTTTCGCCAACGATTTATATCTGGGCAAACACGCGGGTATCAAAAACGACGGAGTTTGGTTTAAATCACTTAGTGGCCGTGGTTTTTGGGCCTGGGTCCTGGGCATTGTTCTTACGCTTTTTTATGTGGTTTTATATTGGTTTCCGCAGTATCTAGGACTTAATGCCGATGGGCAAAACACAGGGATCATTTCACTTTTCGACCCATTAAGTAAATTAATTAGCGGAAACCCTGCCAGCCAATGGTTTGTATATGGCACACTGTATACCCTGGCTATTCTGGCTTTTGGATATAAGTTTATTTTAAAATATCGCAATAATCGCTACGAAGTAATTCGCACCTTCTCGGTGATGTTCTTTCAGTTGGGTTTTGCCTTTCTAATTCCCGAAATTTTAATTCGGTTAAACCAACCTTACTATAACCCCGCCAATATTTGGCCGCTTAACTACGATTTGTTTACCGATTATAAGATCAACGAATTCCTTTCAGCAGGCAATGTTGGCGTAATTATGCTAGTTTTTGGATTGATTTCCATATTTGTAATCACGCCTATTTTAACCTATAAATACGGAAAACGCTGGTATTGTAGCTGGGTTTGCGGTTGCGGTGGACTTGCAGAAACCGCCGGCGACCCGTACCGTCAACTTTCTGACAAATCTCAACATGCCTGGAAGATTGAACGCTGGGTAATTCATAGCGTTCTAGTATTTGTTACGGTTATGACCATTGCGGTTTTGTATTCATTTTTAGGCGACAGTGCCAATGATTTCTGGCTTACCAAAGATGCTTTTCTTTGGGGAACTGCCGGTTTTCTTACGTTGCTTTTCGCGGTAATTATGATTTTTAAACGTAAAGAATTAGCCAAGGATGCTAAATATGGTGCTATTGGCTATTTAGTGGTAATCTTATCAATTATCTGTATTAATTATTTCAGCGGAAATGGAAATATCTTTTTCTTCGGGGGCTATCAACTTCGGGAATGGTATGGTTTCTTGATTGGTGCCGCATTTTCGGGGGTTATTGGCGTAGGCTTTTATCCAATTTTTGGAAGCAGGGTTTGGTGCCGTTACGGTTGCCCAATGGCAGCAATTTTAGGAATGCAACAACGCCTTTTTTCAAGATTTAGAATTACTACCAACGGCGGGCAATGTATCTCCTGTGGAAATTGCTCTACCTATTGTGAAATGGGAATTGATGTGCGCGCTTATGCCCAAAAAGGAGAAAATATAGTACGTTCCAGCTGTGTTGGCTGCGGAATCTGCTCGGCAGTTTGCCCAAGAGGCGTGTTAAAACTTGAAAATGACGATATGGAGGGACGCATAAACTCTGAAGAAGTGCTCTTGGGAAATGATGTAAACCTAATGGACCTGGTAAACCAGAAATCGAAGTAAATGCCACAAGAAAATCAAGAATTCCAGGGCAGTCACGAAAAATGTGAGCCTGGCCCAAATTATCCTAAAAACTCTAAGTCTGAAGTAGACTTTTCTTCCAAAAAAATCAAAGTAATTATTCCGGCTTTTAATGAGGAAGAATCTATAGCGAAGGTTATTGCGGAAATCCCGAAGATTGTTCAGGAGGTTATTGTGGTAAGCAATAATTCTACCGATGCTACTGAAGCCAACGCTAAAAATGCAGGTGCCACGGTATTACAGGAAAAAAGAAAAGGCTATGGCTATGCTTGTTTAAAGGGACTGGACTATATTTCCCAACAGCCCCTCGAAAGTCTTAAACCGGATATTATTGTTTTTTTAGACGGAGATTATAGTGATTTCCCTGCCGAATTAACTAAAATAATCGCCCCAATTATTGAAGAAAATAAAGATTTGGTTATTGGCTCCAGGGTTAAAAGATGGAGAGAAAAAGGTTCGATGACCTTTCCGCAGATATTTGGAAACTGGTTGGCAACTTCTCTAATGAAATTATTTTTTAATGCCAGGTTTACAGATTTGGGGCCGTTTAGAGCCATTAAATACCAGAAATTGCTGGAGCTGCAAATGCAGGATAAAACTTATGGCTGGACGGTAGAAATGCAATTGAAAGCCTTAAAAAAGGGGTTTTCTTACACCGAAGTACCTGTACATTATAAAAACAGGATTGGCACCTCTAAAGTTTCCGGCACTGTGAAAGGTGCTATCTTTGCAGGAGTTAAAATATTAGGTTGGATTTTTAAATATAGTTTTAAATAATGGATTTAACCATTATCATCATATACACACTTGCCCTGCTGTTTATTTTCTTTTATAGTATTTCGCAGCTTCAATTATTATTGAATTATCTAAAGGCAAAAAAAAAGGTGGATGCTTCTGAGAAATTCAACCTTAAAAATCCTGTCGAAACACCTTTTATTACCATACAGCTTCCACTATACAACGAGCTATATGTGGTAGAGCGCCTATTAAAAAATATTGCCAGAATTGAATATCCAGTGGAGAAATTAGAAATTCAGGTATTAGATGACTCTACCGATGAATCGGTTCAAAAAATTGAGGCTTTAGTAAAGCAACTCAAAGAAACCGGACTGGATATTCAGCATATCACAAGAAAAGATCGTAGTGGCTTTAAAGCCGGCGCATTAAAAGAGGGTTTAAAGATCGCCAAAGGAGAATTTATCGCCATTTTTGATTCCGATTTCTTACCAAATAAAGATTGGCTGTTACAAACAGTACCTTATTTTAAAAATCCTAAAATTGGTGTGGTACAAACCCGTTGGGGGCATATTAATCGAGACTATTCTTTACTTACAAAAATCCAGGCTTTTGCTTTAGATTTTCATTTTATCCTGGAGCAAACCGGACGTAATTTTGGCAGGCATTTTATCAACTTTAATGGCACCGCCGGAATATGGAGAAAAGAATGTATTTTAGACGCAGGAAACTGGAGTGGAGACACTTTAACCGAAGACCTCGATTTAAGTTACCGGGCACAACTCAAAAACTGGGAATTTAAATACCTGGAAGATGTAGAAACCCCTGCCGAATTGCCGGTAGCAATAAGTGCGGCACGTTCACAACAATTTCGTTGGAACAAAGGTGCCGCCGAAAATTTTAAAAAGAATTTTAAAAAATTACTAAAGGATAAAACTGTTCCTTTTAGCACAAAATTTCATGCGTTTTTCCACTTACTTAACTCCAGTATGTTCCTGGTGATCCTGGTGTTAGCGGTATTGAGCATTCCCATTCTTTTTATTAAAAACAACAATCCCCAGTTTGGCTGGTATTTTAATTTGGCGGCCTTCTTTTTAGTGAGCACGTTAATTTTCTTTTTTTGCTATTATGTCGCGTATTCAAGAATTCACGGAAGGGATTTTAAAAGTTTTTTAAATTTTATAGTCCTGTTTTTTACCTTCTTTTCGGTAGCTATGGGATTTTCGGTTCACAATTCGCTAGCGGTTTTAGAAGGGCATCTCGGAAAAAAATCGGCTTTTATTAGAACCCCAAAATTTAATGTAAGTTCCCTGAACGATTCCTGGAAGAAGAATATTTATATTCAACAAAAGTTTTCATTAAGTATTGCAGTTGAATTCGCTCTATGGTTGTATTTTGGTTTCGGACTCTATAGCGCTTTTATGCTGAACGATTTTAGCCTGGCCATTTTTCACCTGATGCTTTTTATAGGCTTTGGCTTTGTGGTTTTTAGATCGGTGAGGATTTAAAAGGCTAAATAGATTAAATTCAAATTATTGTCATCCTCATTCTGAACTCGTTTTAGGATCTAACTCGAAAAGAATATTAGAAGCTGAAACAAGCTCAGCTTGACGTATTAAGAAAAGTTAAATGACAGATTTCCTTAAACATCATAAATTTTCCATTCTCCTGATTTTAACAGGGGTTGCATTTTATGGGTCTTTCGCTTACGATTTAAACCGACCTGATTTTATAAAATTAGTCGGACTTTATACCGGCTTGTTTTTTATTAGTTTTAAGCTTATTCAATTAGAAAAAACTAATTTTTGGATGTTGGCCGGAGCTGCAATTATATTCCGACTTGTCTTTATTGTGGCCACACCAAACTTATCTCAGGATTTTTATAGGTTTATATGGGATGGCCAGCTAATTCTAGAAGGAAATAACCCTTATTTATCGGTTCCTGATAATTGGAAAGAACCCTTGGCCTCGCTAAACCTAACAAAACAAAAACTAATACAGGGAATGGGTAGCCTAAGTGCCGGAAACTATACCAGCTACCCCCCGATAAATCAATTGCTATTTACAATTTCGACTTTTTTAGGAGGAAAAAGTATTCTGGGATCTGTAATTGCCATGCGGTTTTTTATCATTTTAGCCGATTTGGGTACGCTATATTTAGGCAGGAAATTATTATTGAAATTTAATCTCCCCCCTTACCAGATATTCTGGTTTATCTTAAACCCATTTATCATTATTGAACTCACCGGGAACTTACATTTTGAAGCTGTAATGCTATTCTTTTTCACCTGGGCTATCTATTTATTACATCACAAGAAATGGATTTGGAGTGCAGTATTCCTTGGAATCTCTGTTTCAGTTAAATTGTTGCCATTGTTGTTCCTACCCCTACTATTAAATTATTTTATAAGAAGTAAAAAGATAGAAAATTCAGGTATTCATGCTTTAAATTTCAAAAAACTCCTGGGTTATTATTTTGTAGTTGGACTAACTGTTATATTTAGTTTTCTTCCTTTTATTTCTTCAGAGTTTATCTCAAATTTTTCAGCCAGTATCGCGTTATGGTTTCAGAAATTTGAGTTTAATGCGAGTATTTATTATGTAGTTAGATGGATTGGATTTCAACTAAAAGGCTATAATATTATTGCCACCGCGGGTAAGATATTACCTTTGGTGGTAACACTAATTCTTTTAGGGCTGGCATTTTTCCAAAGAAATAATTCAACTGAAAAATTGCTAAAAACCATGCTGCTGGCAGTTTCAGTCTATTTTTTTCTATCTACTACCGTACATCCCTGGTATATTGCCACCCCTCTTTTACTTTCGGTTTTCACTAGGTATAGATTTGCGTTGATTTGGTCTTTTTTGGTCGTATTAAGCTATTCGGCCTATAATGATGCTGGATTCCGGGAGAATTACTGGTTAATTGGGATAGAATATATTGTAGTAATTGCGGTTTTTATGTTCGAAATTCTTAAACCAAAGCTACTTTCGAGACTTCCTTATTATAAATAAATTTCGAATATATACCAGGCCTCCAAAAAAGTGTGCAGCCAGCAAAACAGGGTCATAGCGTAAAAGACCATAGATAAAAATAAGGCTGGAGCCTACAAGGCTAATCACCCAGAAATTCCAGGGTAAATCTGATTCCTGATTCTTTTCAGCGTGAATCCATTGATAAATAAACCGGGCTGTGTAAATAAGTTGCCCCACTATTCCCAAAATTATAATCCAGGTAGAAATATTATCGCCTTTCACCAAATCGGCCCAATCTAACCGGCCAAGAAAAATAATATACAGTGCAATAAGTACCGGAAGTGCAATCACATACAACTTGAACATAATACCAGACTTTCCCCATTCCCCCTGAAGCTGAAGGTTTCTAAAGTAACCACCATAGACCAGAAACTGTCCCAGCATAATCGCCATATCGTCGCGTAAATAGCCGTAGATAAATAGTAGTACAGCGCCCTGTAAACTCAATTTCCAGAACAAACTGGGTGTTTGAATCTTTTGGGTTTTTTCAGACTTAATCCACTGCATAATTAATCTCGCAGAAAACAGAAGCTGTGCTAAAAATCCAATTGCATAAACAAACCAACTACTAGCCATATAAAATTTAATATAAAAATGAGCATAAAAAAAGCTGTTCAATAATACATTAATTGTATTACCAAACAGCTTCAATTCCTACTAATTATTTGTTAATTACGGATAAGACGTCTATCTATTTAATTTGTTCATTTTTTCCATTGATGAAAAAACGAACCAAAAAAATCCAGGCTTACGAAACTTTATCTAAATTCATCGTTCAATCCCTAAATTTTAGGAACTCGCCTTTAGAACCAGTCCTTTAAAAACTATTCCGGCGGGCTCAAACAGCCTAAAATTTTACGGGAACTTCACTTCAAATTTTACGATAAATTTTCGGTAGGCCAAAAAATCAATATCTATCCAAACAGGCTAAGAAACATAGAAATCTTTACCACTCAATTATAATAAAATTCCGAAGGACATCCCTGAAAACCTTTAAGACGTTAATGGTTACATATCTAACAAATAAGCAAAAATTAAAGGTGCCACAATGGTTGCATCACTTTCTATAATATGTTTTGGAGTATCTATATCTAATTTTCCCCAGGTAATTTTCTCATTAGGCACCGCGCCCGAATAAGAGCCGTAGCTGGTAGTAGAATCTGATATTTGGCAGAAATAGCTCCAAAAAGGTGTATCGGTACGCTCTAAATCCTGATAAAGCATAGGCACTACACAAATAGGGAAATCGCCGGCAATTCCGCCTCCAATTTGAAAAAACCCTATTCCTTCCTTAGAATTATCGGTATACCAGTCGGCAAGGAAAGTCATATATTCAATCCCAGATTTCATGGTACTTGCTTTTAGCTCGCCTTTAAGCACATAGGAAGCAAAAATATTTCCCAGGGTACTATCTTCCCATCCGGGAACTACTATTGGTAAATTCTTTTCGGCGGCGGCATACATCCACGAATCTTTTAAATCTATCTCATAATGCTCTTCCAGAGCTCCCGAAAGCAGTAATTTATATAAAAATTCATGAGGAAAATAGCGTTCTCCTTTAGCCTCTGCATCTTTCCATATCTTTACGATATGATGCTGAATTCTTCTAAAAGCTTCTTCTTCGGGAATACAGGTATCGGTAACCCTATTTAAGCCACTCTCCATCAAGTCCCATTCTTCTTTAGGGGTTAGATCTCTGTAATTTGGCACACGCTTATAGTGCGAATGTGCTACCAGGTTCATCACATCTTCTTCCAGGTTAGCTCCGGTACAGGAAATGATATGTACTTTTTCTTTTCGTATCATTTCTGCAAAGATTTTCCCGAGCTCTGCCGTACTCATAGCCCCAGCAAGGGAAACCAGCATCTTAGAACCGCCTTGAAGTTGTTTTTCATAATCTTTGGCCGCATCCACGAGGGCAGCCGAATTAAAATGCAAAAAATATTTTTCTATAAACTGAGAAATAGCTCCTTTACTCATCTTCGTCTTCTTCGTTATAATTTTGATATTTAAATTTGTAGCTCAGCATTTTGTAATACAACTTAGCCGCCAGGAAATCTGATGATTTTTCGTTTTTATTTGGACAAAGTTCCACAATATCAAAACCTACTACATTTTTCTTTTTGAACATCATCTTTAGAAACTCAAGGGTCTCATACCAGAAAAGCCCTCCGGGTTCCGGAGTACCGGTAGATGGTAAGATAGAAGGATCAAAAGCATCTAAATCTATGGTAATAAACACATTGGGTGACATTTGACCAATAGCATCCTCCTGCCAATCTTCATATAGATCGTGTGCAAAATACACCTGATTTTCGTCCATATGTTCTACTTCAGAAACATCCATAGATCGAATTCCAACCTGAACCAAATTATTCTTCTTACTGGCTTCATGAAGTGCACAGGCATGGTTGCAAGTAGAGCCTTCGTACTCTGGCCTTAAATCGGCATGCGCATCTAATTGTACCACTGTAAGATCTTCAAAACTTTCGTTAAAGGCTCTTATAGAGCCTATAGAAATAGAATGTTCTCCCCCAAAAAGCGTTACAAATTTTTCCTGTTTTATGTAGTTTTTGGTAGTTTTATACACCGCCTCGACCATTTTTTCTGGAGAAGAATTCTCAGTAACCGGTGGCGCGAGATAAATTCCTTTTTTATAAACTTCGCTACGGGTTTCTATATCGTAAAGTTCCATATTTTCTGAAGCCTCCAAAAAAGCTTCAGGCCCTTTATCAGATCCTTTTTGCCAGGTACTGGTACCATCATAAGGCACCGGGATTAATACCACTTTCGCATCATCTATTCGCGAATATTTATCGGGTATTCCGGCGTAATTCTTTTTGTTCATTGTAATTAAGTAATTGGTTGTTGGTTATATAAAGTTACTATTTTTTACTTGATAATAAAGATTGACCCCTACAACTATCGGGACTCAGCTGCTTGCTTCGGGTTAGTTTATTTATGGCCATTATAACCTAATATTTTAAGCATATCATTGGCATCTTGCTGCTCACTAAACACTGTAGTCCCAATATTGCCATCTTCGTCTCTATCTATTAACAGGTGTTTTGGCTGCGGGATTAAACAATGATGCAAACCGCCATGGCCACCAATAGTTTCCTGGTAAGCGCCTGTATTAAAAAAGCCAATATATAAAGGTTTATCTTTCTTAAACTTAGGAAGATAAATAGCATTTACGTTTTGCTCTGAGTTATAATAATCGTCGCTATCGCAGGTTAGTCCTCCCAGTAATACCCGCTCATATTCATCGTTCCAACGGTTTACGGGTAACATCACAAATTTCTTACTTATCGCCCAGGTATCTGGTAAAGTGGTGATAAAAGAAGAGTTGATCATGTTCCATTTCTCGCGGTCGTTTTGCTGCTTTTGGTATAAAATCTCATAAATGGCCCCACCGCTTTCTCCCACAGTAAAACTACCGAATTCGGTAAAAATATTAGGCACCTCAACTTCGGCTTCTTCACAATATAATTTGATTTGATTGATAATCTCATCTACCATATAAGCATAATCGTACTCAAAATGAAGTGAGTTCTTTACCGGAAAGCCACCTCCAATATTTAAACTATCCAGTTCTGGGCACACTTTCTTTAAGTTTACATATACCCGTAAACACTTTTGCAGTTCATTCCAGTAATATGCGGTGTCCCTAATACCGGTATTGATAAAGAAATGCAGCATTTTTAATGCTACCTGTTCATTCTCTTTTATCTTTCTATTGAAAAACGGAACAATATTCTTGTAACCAATTCCCAGCCTTGAGGTATAAAATTCAAATTTTGGCTCTTCTTCTGAAGCGATCCGTATTCCAATAGGAAATTTACCGTCTATTCGTTCAGTGAGCAAATCAATCTCTTCGTAATTATCTATTATAGGAATACAGTTTCTATGGCCATTATTAAGTAAACGGGCAATATTTTCTATGTATTGATCGCGTTTAAAACCATTACAAAGCACATAGGTATCGTTGGTTATTTTCCCTGTAGCTTTTAATTCTTCCACGATATTAATATCGAAAGCTGAAGAGGTTTCTATATGGATATCGTTTTTTAAGGCTTCATTTAAAACATGCTGAAAATGAGAGCTTTTTGTACAATAGCAATAATTATACTTCCCATTATAATCATGTTTTTCCATTGCATCTGCAAACCACTTCTTAGCCCTACGTATATTTTGGGAAATTTTAGGTAAGTAAGTGAATTTTAATGGTGTTCCATAGGTTTTAATGAGTTCCATTAAATCTATGTCGTGAAACTTTAACTCGGTTCCTTCCAGGCTAAATTCTTCCTGCGGAAAATAATAGGTTTGCTCTATTAAATCTCTGTATTTTGTATTCAATTGATAAGTTTATATGTTTTAAAGTTAAAAATTAGGCATTAATTTTTCTCATCAAAAAAAATAGCTGGTAAATTAATGTTAAGAAAAATGATATACGCCTGAATTATAGCGCGAACAAAGAGGCTAAACATAAGATTTTGGACTACCAAAAGCCTCGTTTGATGTTAAGATACTAAATGCCCCATAATTGCAAATATGCATGATAAGTTGTAAGTAAACTACCTCGGGGTATTATACCCTTTGGCGGTGCCAATAAAAAAACCGGAAAAGGAATGTCCTAATCCGGTTCAAAAATATTAAAAAACTTAATACGGAATCACTTTTTTTAATGCATCCCTAAATTTATAACTTCCTGATCTGTAAGCCTTCTAAAGCGTCCTCTTGGTAAATCCTTTTTTGTAAGTCCGCCAAAGACAACCCTATCCAGCTTTTCAACTTCAAAACCCATGCTTTTAAACATACGTTGAATTACGTGGTTTTTAGTGCTTTTGGTTTCAATTCCAATTTCATTCTTCGGCCTGTCGGCAATAAAGCTTATATCCTGTATATTTACTTTCCCATCTTCAAGAAAAATACCCTTTCTAACCTTATCTAAATGCTCGAATGAAAGTGGCTTGGTTAAGCTTACATGGTATATTTGTCTTATTCCGTTTTTGGGTTTTCCCAGTTTTTTAGCCAAAGTACCATCGTTGGTAAATACTAAAAGCCCCATAGCCTGGGTATCTAATTTCCCTATAGGATCCAGTTTTGCCCTAGTAGCTTTTGCCATAATATCCATAACCGTTTTACCGCCTTTTTCGGTACTTCCGGTTACATAGATTCCCTTTGGTTTATTTAAAACAAAATATTCAGCTTTCTCCGGGTTTACGCTTCTTCCGTCAAACTTCACATCATCGGTAGGTGCTACTTTATAGCCCATTTCGGTTACTACCTTTCCATTAACGGTCACATTTCCGGCAGAAATAAAGATATCGGCATCACGGCGAGAGCATATTCCCGCATTCGCTATATATTTATTTAAACGAATCCCATCAGACTTAGAAGCGGGGCTGGGAGCAGATTGGCGCTTTTTTATAGGTGCGTTGCCGCGGGCCATAGACTTTTTGCTCTTGCCACCACCCTGTCTTCCGCTAAACTTTCCGGCTCTAGATTTGTTATCTCTACTCATATCGCTAATTTTTTGCAAAGGTACTCTATTGATATAGAGTGGCATTCTATTTAATTAAAAGTTTTGTAATGATTTAGGCTTAAAAAAAGCCCTAATAATCAATTTTATCGCCTTTTGCTTCCCATTTTTGAAAAACAGGCAGGCCTTCTTCCCGCATCATATTTATAAAAGGAATCTTTCGCTGATCCATTTTAAGTGCAATTTCATCGTATACAAACTGATCGTCAAATCCAATCTTAGCGGCATCTTCGCGGCTTAAGGCATAATAAACTTTATTCGGTCGAGCCCAATAAATAGCACCCAAGCACATGGGACAGGGCTCACAAGAAGTATAAAGTATGCAATCTTCTAATTGAAAATTTTCCAGTTTTTCACAAGCTTGTCTAATGGCAGCCACCTCGGCATGTGCTGTAGGATCGTTGGTAGAGGTTACTCTATTGCTTGATTCGGCAATTATTTCTCCGTTTTTAACGATTACCGCACCAAACGGGCCTCCCGAACCCTTATCCATTCCTTCTTCAGCTAATTGAATAGCTCTTTTTAAAAAATAGCTATGATCTTTTTCCATAAATAATTTCTGAATTTAATTTCTTTTAAAAAACACGGTTAAGCACCTCATCAATATCAATAAGCAAAATACTAAGAACCCCCGCTACAATAATAAATTTTAAAATATTATGAAGTAATAAAAACTGCCATTTCACTTTACTGAAATATAAAAAAAGTACAAAGAAAATCAGTAAAATAAGCGAGATATAAAAGTAATATTCCATATATCCGGTATCAAACCGGGTAATTAAAAGCATTGTAGGAATTACCGCTAAAACACTTAAGATAGTAAGAAAAAATTTACTCAGCTTTTCCCCGTACACTATGGGAATAGTATGATAATTTTGAACCAGGTCTCCCTGCATATTTTCCAAATCTTTCACCAGCTCCCGCATTACAATCATTAAATAAAGAAAGGTTGCATGAATAAAAATTACCGTTTGAAAATTTTTATAGTAAATAAAAATCACAAAAAATGGGGTAATGGTTAAAATTGAAGCTACCAAATTCCCCAAGAATAAAATACGTTTTAAACGATGCGAGTACAGCCAGATAGCGAAAATATAGACCGAAAAGAACACCACCGCCTTAAAGGAAACATAGCTGGCAAAAAAGATTGCCAGTAAATTAAGGATAAAATAAACCGAAAGTTTAGTGCGCTGGCTCACAAACCTATCAAGCATTGTTTTTTTTGGCCTATTGATCAAATCTTTTTCACTATCGTAAAAATTATTGATAATATACCCAGAAGCTATTACGGTAGCAGAAGAAAGAATAAGAAAGAATAAATTATCGTCAAAAAAAACTTCTCTTAAGGCAAGTTCGGGTGCTAAAATAAAAGCCGACGTAAGGTATTGGGCTAAGATAAGTACCAAAATATTATAACCGCGAACCACCGAAAACAAACTAAGCATTTTCAGCAATAAGCGCTTGTTAGAGGTAGACGCCATGAAGGTTTTATTTAGAAGTTGTACACCACTTCTAATTTGTAATCTTTAAGAGATTTCCTGGCCTTTTCAATATCTTCTGTAAAACCTAAAATATAACCACCACCGCCAGAACCGCAGAGTTTAAGATAGTAATCGTTCGTGTCTATACCGTGTTTCCAAAGCTTATGGAATTGAGCCGGAATCATGGGTTTAAAATTATCTAATACCACATGAGAAAGACGCTTTACATTATGGAAAAGCGATTTTACATCGCCTTTTAGGAAATCGTCTACGCAGGCATCTGTATGCTTTACAAATTGTTCTTTAAGCATTTGCCTAAAGCCCTCCTGTTTCATGTTTTCCATAAAGATATTAACCATTGGGCCCGTTTCCCCGGTGCTACCACTATCTAATAAAAATACTGCGCCCAATCCGTTTTCGGTTTGGGAAGGTATACCTGCAGGCTCAATATTATCTTTAGAATTGATTAAAATTGGAATGCTTAAATAACTATTTAAAGGGTCTAAGCCAGAAGACTTTCCGTGAAAGAAAGATTCCATTTCCCCGAAAATCTTTTTGAGTTTTAATAGTTTATCTCGGGTAAGATTTTCTAAAACCGTGATTTTTCCGGTGGCATATTTATCATAAATAGCTGCTACCAGGGCACCACTACTCCCAACTCCATATCCCTGCGGAATGGTAGAATCGAAATACATACCCTTTTCAATATCACTTTTAAGCTTCTCCAAATCAAATTGCACCAATTCAGGATTATTTACCTGAAGTTCTCCTAAGTAATCGGCAAACCGCTTTAAACTTTGGTTGGAGGCTATTGCAGCTTCAGAAGGATCTTCATTTACTTTTAAAGCGCCATTATAAAAATTATAAGGAATGGATAAACCTTTGGAATCTTTAATAATTCCATATTCTCCAAATAGTAAGATTTTTGAATAAAATAGAGGTCCTTTCATAAGCAATAAGATATTCTTTTTTTAGGTCAAAAAAGAGTAAAAACCAGCAATAATCAAACGAGGCATTTGCCTTTTTAATTAAATCTTGGGGTAAATCCCTCAACATTTAAATCACGTTAATCGAGTAAATTTACAACTTTTCTGCTCCCTTTCCAACCTGGTCACAAATATACTGCCCTTTTTCACAATAGACAACAAGCTCATTCTTAATGAATTCTAAAACTTTTTCCTTACTGTTTTCAGGATAAAGTAGATGTACATTGGCACCGGCATCCAGAGTAAAACATACCGGGATTTTAGTAGCTTTCCTAAATTCCCACACCTTATTAATAATCTCCAGAGTGTTGGGTTTCATCAATATAAAGTATGGATGACTACTCATCATCATAGCATGTAATGTGAGGGCTTCGCTTTCTACAATGGCAATAAATTCTTCTAAGTTTCCAGATGCAAAAACGGTTTTTAGCTTATCTAAGTTTTCATGTGCCTGGGCAAAACGGCTGTCGGCAAATGGATGGCCGTGCATTAAATTATGGCCCACACTGCTACTAACCTGTTTCTGGCCTTTATCTACCAATAAAATTGTATCCTGAAAACTTTTAAAAACCTCAGCAATTTCAAATGGGTATTTAACACCGAAGAGGTCACTGCTTGCGGGAATATTCTTATGCTCGCCCCATTCAATTAATTCTCCTTCCAGACTTCGGCAGGCACTTCCCGAACCTAAGCGCGCCAAGAATGAAGCTTTTTTATAGAAAAACGCTTCATTAGTAATCCCGGCCACGGTTGAAATCTCAGGGTTCAATTCTTTTTCCAGGCTCATCACACATAAAGCCAGGGCACTCATTCCGCTTGCCGATGAGGCTATTCCACTGCTGTGCGGAAATGAGTTTTCAGTATAAATAGTAAACCTGTAATCTTTTAAAAACGGTGCATACTGCGCTATACGCTCAAAAAACTGTTGAATTTTGGGTTTAAAATCTTCCTTCTTTTTCCCTTCAAAATAAAGTTCAAAATCAAAAGTTGCAGACGGTGCTGCTTTCTTCTGAAACTTCATTCGGGTAGTGGTTTTACAATTCTGTAAGGTAAAACTCACCGAAGGATTAGCCGGAATCTGGTTCTCCTTTTTCCCCCAATATTTAACCAGGGCAATATTACTGGGAGAACTCCAGGTTACCTCCCCATTTTCCAATGTATTTGAAAATTGCTTTGGAATAAAATCCTGTTCGCGCATAGCAACATTTTAATAAAAATACTTCTTGCCTAAGCTTCAAAGCATCGATTAAAAATTTAAGTCTTCATTAAACCGCAAAGATATGTTTTATGTTTTGGGAAATTTCTTTCCCTGTCCAAATAAATTTTTATTTTAGTAGAGGCGGCACCCGATATTAGATTTTTAAAAATGACCCAAAAACTCTTTTTACGAAGTTCTATGGCTATTGGCATTTGTTTGCTTTTTGGCTTTATGGGAGCAATTGCCACACAAGTGGGTCATGAAATCTGGTATCCAAGTTTAAACAAACCCTGGTTTAAACCTCCAGATGTGTTTTTTGGCGCAATTTGGTTAATTATGTATGTATTAATGGGGATTGCCGCCGGTATTGTATGGAGCAAAGGATTTTATCACAAATGGGTAAAAACCGCTTTATATCATTTTGGGTTTCAATTATTAATAAATGGCTCCTGGTCTCTTCTTTTCTTTGGACTACAAAAACCTTTTTTAGCACTAGTAAGTATTATTTTGCTTTTTATACTTATAATTCTCACTATAAAATGGTTTAAAGTGGTAAGCAACACCGCAGCATATCTAATGATTCCTTATGCCATTTGGGTACTATTTGCCATGGCCTTAAATTTTGAGATTTGGCGACTTAACTAGTCTTTGCTCATTGCTTTTGCCGCAAGAAAACCTCCTGTCCAGGCATTCTGAAAGTTAAAGCCACCGGTTATGGCATCTATGTTTAAAACTTCTCCGGCTAAAAACAGGTTTTTATGAAGTTTACTCTCAAAAGTTTTAAAATCGACTTCTTTTAGATTAACACCGCCGGCAGTAACAAATTCTTCCTTAAAGGTGCTTTTTCCATTTACTTTAAAAACTGCACGGGCAAGCTGATTGCTTAAATTTTGAAGTTGATGTTTATTTAAATCGGCCCAGGTGGTTCCTTCTTCTATTTTAGAAGCTAGTACCAAATTTTTCCAAAGGCGCTTAGGTAAATCGAATTTTGCATTTTTCACCACCTGTTGTTTGGCCAGGCTTGATTTAAAATCTTTTAACGCTGTCAAAACTTCTTCTAAATTGAACCCCGGCAACCAATTTACCAGAATTTCAAATTGATAGTTTAGTTTCTCCAAATCCCTTGCGCCCCAGGCTGAAAGTTTTAAAATACCCGGGCCGCTCATTCCCCAATGAGTAATTAAAAGTGGCCCTTTGCTCTCTAAATTTATTTTTTTAGATTTTATTTTAACCTCCGCTTCAGTTGCTATTCCGGGTAAATCCTTAATGCGTTCATCTTGAATATTAAAAGTAAAAAGAGAAGGAACAGGTTCTATAATTTCATGACCCAGTTTCTTTAAAAGATTCCACATTTTAGGATTACTTCCGGTAGCAAGCATAATTTTTTCTGCCGAAAAATCGCCTTTACTCGTTTTGATATCCCAGAGGCCTTCTTTCTTTTGAAAATTTTGAACCACATGACTTTTAAACACCTGAATTTTCCGGCTTTCGGTTTCCCGTAAAAAACAATTGATAATACTTTGCGAATCGTCTGAAACCGGAAAAATACGACCATCTTCTTCAATCTTTAGTTCAATTCCCCTTTTCTGAAACCACTCCATAGTATCCCCGGTCATAAATCCGTGAAATGGCCCCAATAATTCTTTTTCACCTCGCGGATAGTTAAGGCTAAGTTCTTTAGGAACAAACTCGGCGTGGGTTACATTACACCTGCCCCCTCCCGAAATTTTCAATTTGGTAAGCACTTCTTTACCACGTTCAAGAATGGCAATTTTAAGTCCGGGATTATTTTCGGCTGCGTTTATAGCTGTAAAAAAGCCTGCTGCCCCACCACCTATAATTATAATGTCAAAATGCTGCATTTTTTTTGATTCAAGGCTTCAAATTAAATATTTCACTTGCTTTTTACTCAAAAAGCCTATCGGGAAAGTCAGAAATAATTCCGTCTACGCCAAATTCTCGCATTCGCTGAATATCTTCTGGTTCGTTAACCGTCCATACATTCACACTGAAGCCGGCTTTATGTGAGGCTTTTACATTATCTCTTGTTATAATGCCCAAAGAAGGATGGATTGCAGAAGCATTAAGCTGTTTTCCAAGCTCTATTGCCTCGGTAACACTTGCCTTACTCAAAACTCCCAGTGCAACATTTTCATCTAGTTTTCGCATTTGAAACAATTCGTTTTTCTGAAAACTGGAAACGATAAAATCTTTATAACTCCAATCTCCTGAAGCTATCTTGTTTTTAATGATTTCTGCAGTCGCTGTAGCAGTATTGAGACCTTTTAACTCAATATTTATACTACACTTCCCTTTAATAAAGTCCAGGACTTCGGTGAGCAAGGGTATCTCGAATTGCTCTTCTACCTTTAAAGTTTTGAGTTCGGTTAAAGGCTTTTTAGCGACTTCTCCACTTCCGTTTGTGGTACGATCCAGGGTAAAATCATGAATTACCACCAATTCACCGGTTTTACACCTGTGCACATCTACTTCTATGGCATCAACTCCAAAAGACAATGCTTTTTGTATGCTTGCCAGAGTATTTTCTGCCAAATGCCCCTTGGCACCACGATGACCGATTTTTAATAAATTCATTTTACAAAGGTATTCAATTAAGACCAATGAAAGCTCCTAAATAGTAACTGACCATCTACCGAGGCTTTATAAATTCTTATGAGTTCTTAACATTTTATTTAGCCAGAAGTCCTTTACTTTTAAGATAATCTCCAAAAAAACTGAAACATCTAATTATAGGCCTGTAAAAATACAATTATGGAAAAGTGGTTTGAAGCATCCCGGACATCTTTAATAGCAATTACTCTAACGGCAATAGGTATTTACCTCGCAATTATTTTATTTACAAGAATAGCCGGCAAGCGTAGTTTTTCTAAAATGTCAAGTTTTGATTTTGCAATGACAGTTGCGGTAGGTTCTATTATAGCTTCAACCATTTTATCTAAATCTGTCAGTTTATTGCAAGGTATTATTGGTCTTGCGGCAGTATATATTCTACAAATTTCTGCGGCATTTCTAAGACGTTGGCATTTCGTTCAAAAAATCATAGACAATTCACCCCTATTACTTATGGACAAACAAACTATTTTATATGAGAACCTAAAAAAGGCCAGAGTAACCGAAGGGGATTTACGTTCTAAATTAAGAGAAGCAAATGTTTTAGACCTTTCACAGGTTCGTGCGGTAATTTTTGAGACCACGGGAGATATTTCAGTACTACATACTTCTAAAGAAGACCAGGAATTGGAAGATTGGTTAACAAAAGATGTAAGAAGATAAAGGGTTTTAAAACAGTAAAATACTTCAAAGGAAGCTCACAAGGCATTCGTTGGAAACGACTTTTTAATTTCGAGGCAAGCTTAAGAAGCCAAATAGCTATAGGGTTAAATTTCTATTATCAAGTAAAATCTGCAAAGCCTGTTAATCTTATCAAATATTGAATTAATATATTCTTAAACCTTATGGAGCAACAGCTTAGAGGTGGTAGTTTTATATAAAACCATTCGATATTATGATTTCACCCGGAGTAAAACCTATAGTAAAAAAGTGGAAAGCCACTACCAATGAGGCAGTAGAATTAGCTTTTGAGGATTTTGTAGTAACTAAAGACCATCCCTGCGTGATGGCTCAAAGCGTTGTAAAACAAGAACATTTAGTTCTTCACACCTACGAGGAATTTCCCAGCAGGAAAACCGCAAAAAAAATATACAAAGATTTACAGCAGTATATAGAAAGTTATGATTTTGAATCGAATGAATTCTATACATTTATGGCAGTTTTTAAAGAAAAGGATTCATTATCTGAAACCCAATTTGAAACTGCACTCTGGAAACAACTGGAATTTATACATGAAGTAGACAACCAGGAATGGGATCCCGGGGTAAGCGATAATCCCAAAGACAAAGACTTTAGTTTTAGTATTGCAGGCAAAGCCTTCTATATAGTAGGCATGCATCCTAATAGCAGTCGTAAGGCAAGACAAAGCCCTTTTCCGGCCATAGCTTTTAATCTACACTGGCAATTCGAAAAATTAAGGGAAATGGGGGCATTTAATACTGTTCGTGATAAAATTAGGGAACGAGATTCCGCTCTACAAGGTAATATAAACCCTATGTTGAAGGATTTTGGTGAAAGTAGCGAGGCCAGACAGTATAGCGGTCGTAAAGTTGGAGAAGCATGGAAATGCCCTTTTCATAGTAAAAGATAATTTTATGTATCAGCCAAAAAAATACAAAAAAGACAACCCCGATTTCCTCTTTAAATTTATACAACAGCATCCGTTTGCAACTTTTATTCTTAATGGTGAAAAACTTTTAGCTACCCATATCCCGGTGCTAACAAAAGGAAATGCCACTAACTTTGTACTCTACTCACATATAGCAAAGCATAACGAACAAAGTAAGTATTTAAAAGATGATAAGGAAGCCTTATTAATATTCCAGGGGCCGCACGCTTATGTATCGTCTTCCTGGTATAAAGAAAAAGATATTAGCACCTGGGATTATTCGGCTGTACACGTAAATGTTAAGCTAAAGATTCAATCGCGGGAGGAGCTGGAAGAATCTTTAGAAGCCCTGGTTACAAGGTTTGAAGAGCCACAGGAAAATCCGTTGTATTATCAAGATATTCCAAGAAAAATGATTGATGATCATTTAGGTTTAATTACCGGTTTTTGGTGTGAGGTAAAAGATATAAAGGGAATTGCAAAACTACACCAGGGCTATGATAAAGAAGATATTGATTCGATAACTACACATTTGGAAAAACAATATACTATTTTAAATTCCGCACTAAGCGAAAACATTAAAAAAGAGCATACATGCAAATAATTAAAAAACAATCTGGAGCCGCATTTAAATTAAAAAAAGGACAAAAATTAAAGGTAATAGATGCCCATGGCGAACAGGTTAGCGATATGGTTTTATTTAATGCCAAAGACCAAAGAGAAAAACTATCATCGGGAAAGACACTGGATTTCGAAGAATCTATTTTAATAAGCTCCGGAAACTTTCTTTGGAGCAATCGTAGTAATAAAATGGCAGAAATCCTGGAAGACACCAACGGAAGAAACGATTTTTTACTGGCCCCCTGCAGTCCTGAAACTTTTAAAGTTATGTATAATTATGATGCTTACCATCCAAGCTGTTTTGAAAATCTCTATACCAGCCTGGAAAAATTTGAAATTGAGCCAGATGATATTCCCACAGCCTTTAATATTTTTATGAACGTACAATTTGATAAAAATGGCAAAATTAGCGTTGAACCCCCATTAAGTAAAGCCGGCGACTATGTACTATTTGAAGCTAAAATAGATCTCATTGTAGGCTTAACCGCTTGCTCGGCAGAAGATAGCAATAATGGTAGTTTTAAACCTATTCACTACGAAATTTTAGATTAATTATTTCCCAAAAAAAAGCTGTCTGAAAAAAGAGTTCTTATAATCTTTTTTCAGACAGCTTTTAATCAAGTTACACTTAAAGGTTTTTTATGAAACGGCTTTAAGCTTATTTATAGTAGATTTATTTAATTTTTCTTCAGCATAATCCCGAGACACCTTAAGCTTGCTCTTTCCACTTTCGGGCATTTCAAACATGGCATCGGTAAGAATTGCCTCACACAAAGACCTTAGTCCTCTTGCCCCCAGCTTATATTCAACCGCTTTTTCAACGATATAATCTAAAGCATCGTCAGTTATTTCAAACTCGATATCGTCCATTTCAAACAACTTCTTATACTGCTTGATAATAGCGTTTTTAGGCTCGGTTAAAATAGAACGAAGCGTAGTTTCATCTAACGGGTTCATATAAGTAAGTGCCGGCAACCTTCCAATTATTTCAGGGATAAGTCCGAAATCTTTTAGGTCTTTTGGAATGATATACTTAAGCAGATTGGTTCTTTCTATACTGTCTTCACTTTTTGAAGCACTAAAACCAACCGCCTGCATATTTAAACGCTTACTAATATTACGCTCAATACCATCGAAAGCCCCTCCTGCAATAAACAGGATGTTTTCGGTATTTACCTCAACAAACTTCTGATCTGGGTGCTTACGTCCTCCTTTCGGCGGTACGTTAACAGTGGTTCCTTCCAGTAATTTCAGCAAGGCCTGCTGCACCCCTTCACCCGAGACATCCCTTGTAATAGACGGGTTGTCACTTTTACGCGCAATTTTATCTATTTCATCTATAAAAACGATTCCACGCTGCGCTTTTTCAACATTATAATCGGCTGCCTGAAGCAATCTTGTTAAAATTCCTTCTACATCTTCCCCAACATAACCTGCTTCGGTTAGCACCGTAGCATCTACAATAGCCAGGGGAACATTAAGCATTTTCGCTATGGTTTTAGCAATTAGGGTTTTTCCTGTCCCGGTTTCCCCAACCATTACGATATTGGATTTTTGAATTTCAACATCATCACCTGTGGCGGGTTGCAAAAGCCTTTTGTAATGGTTATAAACCGCTACAGACATTACTTTCTTGGTTGTTTCCTGCCCAATTACGTATTGGTCTAAAAACTCTTTGATCACCTTTGGTTTGCTCAACATTAAATCTGAGGACAACTCTTTGGCCTCCCCTTGCTTGAGTTCTTCCAAAACAATACCATGTGCCTGCTCTATACATTTATCACATATATGGGCATCAAGGCCTGCTATAAGCAAATTGGTTTCAGGTTTTTTTCTACCGCAAAACGAGCATTCTAATTCTTCTTTCGCCATTTCTTCAAATTTCAATTTTCAATCTATAAAATAATTAGATGAAAATTAATTCTTATCCTTCTCTCGTTAAAATTTCATCTATCATACCGTACTCTTTGGCTTTATCGGCCTTCATCCAGTAATCACGATCACTATCTTCCTCTATCTTTTCATAAGTTTGCCCGGAATGTTTAGCAATAATTTCGTACAGTTCTTTTTTAAGTGTTAAGATTTCCCTTGCGGTGATTTCTATATCACTGGCCTGTCCCTGGGCACCACCCAAAGGCTGGTGAATCATTACCCTTGAATGTGGCAAACCACTTCTTTTGCCCTTCTCCCCGGCACAAAGAAGCACTGCACCCATAGAAGCTGCCATTCCTGTACAAATTGTTGCTACATCTGGTTTTATAAACTGCATAGTATCATAAATTCCAAGACCGGCATAAACGCTACCCCCGGGGGAGTTGATGTATATTTGGATATCTTTAGAAGCATCTGTACTTTCCAAAAACAACATTTGCGCCTGAATAATATTCGCAACCTGGTCGTTAATTGCGGTACCCATAAAGATAATCCTATCCATCATTAACCTGGAGAAAACATCCATTGCCACCGCATTCATTTGGCGCTCTTCAATAATATTAGGGGTCATCCCTGTAGGAGTCATACTGCTCACTATTTTTTGGTAATAATTGCTATTTATACCGTGATGTTGAGTGGCGTATTTTTCAAATTCTTTTCCGTAATCCATCAATCTTCTTTTTTAAGCTTTTTTCTTAGCTGTCTTTTAAGTGAAAAGGCGTTAACCCAACTGGTTTAACGCCTTAAATATAAGTATAAATTTATAGAAAAAGCTTACTCGTAAATCTCTTTCACAAATTCATCATAAGTAACTTCTTTTTCCTCAAAAGACATTTTCTCTTTATAAAAATCAAGCAACTTCTCATTCATTAACTGCTCTGACATTCTCTTAACCTCATCCTGGTTAGAAAGAATTCTTGCTGCAATATCGTCAAGTTCTTTATCTTCAGGATTCATTTGGCCAAATTGCGCCATTTGTTCTTTAATCTTTTCTTTTGCAAAAGTTTTAAGATCTTCAAACTCTACTGTAAGCTTGTTTTCGTTTACAATTTTACCTTCAATTAATTGGTAGCGTAAACCTTCTTCGCTCTTTTCGTATTCTTCTTTGGCCTCCTCTTCTGTCATTGGTTTTTCACCAACTGTTTGAATCCACTTTTGAAGAAACTCTTTAGGAAGTTCAAATTTAGTTTGCTCAATAAGCTGCTTGGTCACATCGTTCATTAACTGTTGGTCACTTTGCTGCTTAAATTGCTTTGCTGCATCTTCCTTTATCTTTTCTTTAAGCTCGTCTTCGCTGGTAACCTTACCTTCTCCAAAAAGTTTATCGAATAACTCCTGGTTAAGTTCAGCCAATTCCCTATGATTGATTTCACTTACCGTAAATTCTACTTCTATATCCAGCTCCTGGGCTTTATCGTGATCAACTCCTAAATGCTGAATTAACTCGTGATCGTCTTCAAAAAGGTTTTTGGTTTTTACACTAAAGGTATCGCCAACTTTAGCACCAACAAACTTATTAAGGTTTCTTTTTCCTTTAAGTTTCTCTAACTCTACTGAAGTTTCCTTCTCTATTCCTTCTTCCTCATTTTTAAAAGTACCGGCAACAATATCACCTTCTTCAGCTTCGTCTTTAGAAATCAGTTTCCCATATTGTTTTCTAATAGACTCGATTTGGTTATTCACCATTTTCTCATCTGCCACAATATTATAATGGGTTACCGGCTTTTCAAGTTCAAGGTTTACGTCAAATTCTGGAGCTAAACCAAGTTCGAACTCAAAAGTATATGCATCTTCATTCCAATCGAAGTTTTCCTGTTCTTTAGGAAGTGGATTTCCAAGAACATCCAGTTTTTCTTCGGTAAGATATTTATTTAGTGAATCTTGTAAAAGTTTATTTACCTCATCTACCAAAACAGCCTGACCGTATTGTTTCTTTACCATTCCCATAGGCACGTGCCCTTTTCTAAAGCCGGGAATATTGGCATTTTTACGGTAATCTTTTAAGATTTTTTCAACTTTACCGGCATAGTCTTCTTTGGCGATATCTACTTTTACCACCGCATTCAATTCATCAATATTCTCTCTGGTAATATTCATCTTGACTTTTTATAAAAATTGGAGTGCAAAATTACACTTTTTTCCTAAGCCAACAAAGTTTCAAATTATTGAATTCCAGTATAGTTCCTAATCTTTTCCCAATATCGAAAATAAAAGAGATTGAAACAGGGATAAAAGCAAACTAAAAATGAGCGCCATAAAAAAACCACTCACTCCAAAACCTGTCACAAAAGCATCGGCCAGCAGTATAATTACAGCATTAATAACCAGCAAGAACAAGCCCAATGTTAAAATAGTTACCGGTAAGGTAAAAATCACCAAAATAGGCTTCACCAAAAGGTTTAGTATAGCAAGAACAAATGCTACAATAACAGCCGTTAAATAATCTTCTACAACAACACCCGGCAGAAGTTTAGCCAGGATCACTACTGCTAATGCAGTAAGTAAAATTCGTAATATAAAATTCATACTATTATAATTAGATAGTTTCTGAAAAATACAAAAACGCCGGGAAATTTCCGGCGTTTTTATTTTTTGTATTTGCAAAAAGCTAATTTTATTGCACTTCGTTACTTGCTGTAACGGTAGCATAAGAACCTGGATTTACTTTAGGTATATCTGCATTATAAGTTTCATTGATCGTGCTTATAATCTCATTAGCGATTACTGCATTCCCACGAGGGGTTAAATGAATGCCATCAAGAGAAAAAGCACCTCCTGTAGCGAAAGTGGAAGTAATAGTACCACCATCATAAGGAATTCCGCCATTGGCTAATTGATTTAACATAGCGTTGGCATCTATAAAGGCCAAACCATTTGCCTGAGCCAAACCAGCAATAATCTGGTTGTATTTTTGGGTTGCGTTTCTAATTAGACTTTGCTCAGCATTAGTCAGCACATGCTGATCTCCTAATGGAACAGAAACTCCATTCACCATATTAGGATTATCCCCAACAATAGTACCTAAAAACCCTGCACTGGTTAAAGGAATAAGATCTGTTGGTGTAGCCTGTCTTAACTGACTTAACAAAGCAGCAGTTTGCGGATCAAGATTAAACGGCTGGCCCTGAACAACCTGACTAATATCGGTAAGCGATTCATCTTGTAGTGTTACATAGTTTTGACCTTCAGCAAAATTGATTTGTCTTGCCTGGGCTTCTTCTGCAGTAATAAAACCGGCTTGAACCAAACCAGGAAGAACCTGTGTATTATAGGCCGAAAACTGCTGATTAAGTGCTCCCGCTGTTGCTGCGTCTAAAGGAATAGCATTAATAGGAACAGTAGTAAAAAACGGAACAGATGCTACATCAGGAATGTTTATTAAAACACCACCGCTGGCATTAGTAGCCAGGCTTTGCACCATTTGACTATACAAACTACCAAATACATTAGGATCGGTAATATCATTTTCACCATAAGTAGTGGGATCTGTATTATTGGTTTGATCCACACCGGTTCCTCCAGAAGTAGCGTATCCTAAAACATCATTGTTCCCTATCCATAAAGAGAAAAAAGTTGGGTTTTGAGCAAGTGCATCTTCTAACACTGTAGCTTCGGGAGAAGAAGCAAAACGCACAAAATATGGGTTAGCAGATTGTGTGGCCAGGTTTTGCACATTACCATAACCAGAAAATCCAAGGTGATAAGATTTAGCTCCCGGCACACCTAAATTACTAAATGGCCCCTGTAATACATTTCCAACTTCGGTAGTTGGTTGCATTCCGGTATAAACCCTCGGAGAAGGGTCACCATTTGCATCTACAGCTAAAACCAATCGGTTTTGGGTAATTTGGTTTCCAGCCAACAACAAGCCACCGGCATTATCACTCATAAAAGGAATTGTAAACTCCTCAATATCCTGAGTTTTTTCAAACTGCTGCGCAAGGATATTAGGGTAAGCATTTTCCTGCCCTGTAATATATAAGGCATTGTCTGCGTAACCGGCCGTAAGTGAATTCCCTAATGCTACATATCTTGAAAAATCGGCTTCTCCATTAGTATACGCATCTTTTTCATCTACCGGATTGTCAAATTCTGGCTCACAGGAAACAATTCCCAGCGCCATTATTGCTATATATTTAAAATAATTTTTCATCTTCTAGTTTTATAATTTGTAGGTTACACCAAGCCCTGGAATAAAGGCAGAAGTTTTATACGTTCCTTTAAAAGGAGCCCCTTCGTAATTTGGAAAATCACCAGGGTTGGGAGCATAAGATTCGTCTACTTCTTCATATCTATTATAAAGGAAAGCAGCATCAATAGAGAACCTATCGTTAATATTTACTGAAAGACCACCGGTAAATCCATGAGCATCATTTCTTGGCGTTTCTGGAGCAAAATATCCAGACTGTACCGGAGACTCATCAAAGTAGTAACCCACTCTTAAAGTAATAGTTTCATTTGCCAAATATTGCATACCAAATCTATAGGTAGATGAGTTTTTGTAATTACGTGGGTTTTTAGAATCAGGAATTTGTGGATTTGCAAAATCAAGATCTAATGATTTATAGGCGTCCCAGTAAGTCATATTATAGTCGAAAGCAAGGAGCCATTTATCTAAAAGCTTATATGAAACCCCTACAGACAGCTCAGCCGGCATTGGCAGGGAGGCATCAAAATTAGTATCCTGAAACGGTGTTAATGGTGAATTTGGGATATTTTCAAAAGTAGCATCTCCATCTTCGGCTTCAACAATAATTTCACTTCGGTAATTAACACCAAAACGCAAATCTTCAGTCGCATTATACATAGCACTAGCAGACCATCCAAAAGCACTTACACCACTGGCGTCTACAGTTACATTAGATCGATTTCCATCAATATCGGTTAAAGTTCGGTTTAGGTTTCGATTAAAGTTTACAGATCCGTTTACATAAATTGGTCCACCCCCCACACTTATTTTATCTGAAATTTTCACCGAAGCTAAAGCCTGTATATATATAGCCTGAAGATCTATATTATTAACCAAGTGGGATCCTGCCCAATCTGTTGGCCATTCTACACTACTTCCGTAAGGAGTATAAGCCGCCAAACCTAAGCTTAGCCAATCGTTTACTCGATAAGAACCATATACATAAAAAGGGGTACCCACAGGGCTATCGGTTTCAGAACTGAGCCCAAATTCTGAGTTTTGGTATTTTACATTAGAAAATACCGCACTGGCACCTGCAGCTACATTTATCTTATTTTCAAGATACACAAGCCCTGCAGGGTTAAAAAAAGCAAGTTCAGCGTTGTTAACCACTGCAACTCCTGTGTGCCCCATAGCAAGCGATCTTTGCCCCTGAAGGCTTACCCTATACCCACCGGCATAAGTTACCGCCGCCATTAGGCCAAAAAGACCCAGGAAAAGTAATTTTTTCATAATTGATTTGGATTTTATAAAATTCTAATAATTTCTAGCCTCAAATTTAGCATAAATTACATATTACTAAAGAAAATTGCGATATTTATTATGCACACATAATAAATTTAGAAAGATTTTAAAGAAAGTCAACCAAAACCTTATAGAAGTCGTTTATTTTCTCAGCGTGAACCCAATGACCTGCACCTTTAATCTCTTTAATTTCTGCTGCCGGAAATTGACTCTTTATTTTTTCTTCGTCTTCTTCTTTAATATAATTTGATTCCCCACCTTTTATAAAAAGGCTGGGATTCTTAAAAGCTTTATCCTGCGGAAACGCCCTGCCAATCTCTTCAATATTGTTTTTTAGGGTCTCTAAATTAACTTTAAGGCAATAGGAACCCTCAGATTTACGCTTTAAATTTTTTAGCAGGAAAAGTCGTACCGGTTTTTCTGAAATATATTCTGAAAGTTTTTTATCGGCTTCCTGCCTGGATTGCAAATTAGCCTCTTCCAAAGCTGTTAAACCAGCCAATATTTGCTGATGATGCGGCTCGTAGTATTTTGGGGCAATATCTACCACTACGAGCTTTTTCACTAGCTCAGGATAATTTGCTGCAGCAAGCATTGCTGTTTTACCTCCCATAGAATGTCCTAAAAGCATAACATTAGACAGGGCATGTTGTTCGCAATACATCGATACATCTTCGGCCATCAACTCATAACTATGAGCATCTGTATGCGGGCTTTTACCATGGTTACGTTGATCTATAAGATGAACCTGGATTTTCTTTTCCTCAGCAAGTTTATTGCCAATGGTTTTCCAGTTATCACTCATGCCCAAGAATCCGTGAAGAATTAAGAGCGGTTGCCCCTCTCCTATTATTATAGAGTTTAATTTCATGTTTATGTCTATTTCTAAAACAAATTATTTAAGCAGCTCCAGATACTTCTTCACTGTAGTTTCAAGCCCCATATAAAGTGCTTCAGCAATTAATGCGTGCCCAATTGAAACTTCATCCAGGTGCGGCACATTATCATTAAAGAATTTTATATTTTCTAAAGACAGGTCGTGGCCAGCGTTTATTCCCAAACCTAATTTATGCGCTAATTCAGCACAGTTTTTATAAGGTGCTACGGCAGTTTTATCCCCTTTCGCAAATTTAACCGCAAAATCTTCGGTATACAATTCAATGCGGTCTGTACCTGTTTCCACAGCTCCTTCAATCATTTTCTCGTCGGGATCTACAAAAATGGAAGTTCTAATCCCATTATTCTTGAATTCCTGAATCACTTCCTGAAGAAACCCTTTGTTTTTTAGGGTATCCCAACCCGCATTTGAAGTAATTGCATCTTCAGCATCTGGAACTAAAGTTACCTGCGCCGGTTTTGCCTGCATTACCAGGTTAATAAATTTAGCCACCGGGTTTCCTTCAATATTAAATTCAGTTTTTACAAGCGGCGAAAGATCTCTAACGTCTTTATAAGTAATATGCCTTTCATCTGGCCTTGGATGCACCGTAATACCTTGTGCTCCATAAGATTCTATATTTTTAGCAGCTTCAACCACATTGGGAATATTTCCACCACGGGCATTCCTTAAAGTCGCTATTTTGTTGATGTTTACACTTAATTTCGTCATTTTATAAGCTTTTGTTTAACAAAAATACAAACTTGGGAATGCTCTAATGAATTTTATTTTAATTAATTTGCATCATAAAGGAAACGACATCATGAAGATGGATAATTTTATAATAAACGATGTCTCCATAAGGCATTTTTCTGATAAGATTGGGGAAGTTCAAGACTTGTTCAACCAGCTAACCTATTCGCATTTGCCGGTAGAAAACCACGGTATTTATATGGGTTGTATCTCAGAAAATGATATTCGCTGTTTTGAAGCAGAAAAATCTTTAGAAGATTACCAGTATGCCTTAGAAGGCTTTTTTGTTAGAAACACCGATTTTTGGTTGGATATTTTAGAACGTTTTGCGCAAAATAACACGAATATTTTACCCGTTTTGGACGAAGAAAATCACTATTTAGGTTATGTAGAGCTTAACGAGATTATCGCATTATTTAACGAAACACCATTTTTAAGCGAAGCCGGAAATATTATTGTAATTCAAAAAGGGAGCAAGGATTATTCTTTTAGTGAAATTGCTCAAATTATAGAATCGAACAGCGCCAATATTTTGGGGTCTTTTATTTCAAAAATTGAAAATGATGTGGTTCAAATCACCATCAAATTAAGTCCGTCGGGAATAAATGAGATCATCCAGTCTTTCCGTAGGTATGGTTATAAAATAATTTCAGAGCACAGGGAAGATAATTTCAACAAAAATCTTAGAGACCGCTCTAAATATCTGGATAAATACCTGAATATATGAAAGTAGGTATCTACGGTCAGTTTTACCATACTAATGCCGGAACTTATATTGGAGAGCTTCTGGAATTACTAAAGCGCAAAAACATCAATGTAATTATTGAAAAGAATTTCCTGGAACTTATTCATTTAAACAAAACAATTACTGAAGACTATTCGCATTTTAGTACATTCGAAGAACTAAATAACAGCTTCGACCTATTCTTTTGCATTGGTGGAGACGGCACTATTTTAAAATCTATCAACTACATTAGAAACTTAGATATTCCTATTGTAGGCATCAATACGGGAAGGTTAGGCTTTTTGGCTACCATGCAAAAAGAGGAAATTAAAAGTAGCTTAGAGACCATACTGCAAAAGAATTTTAGTATTTCCTCACGTACGGTATTAAATATAAGCACAAATCCTCCCAACAATGATCCTGTTTTTAAGAATATCTCTTTAAATGAAATAGCCGTAAGCCGAAAGAACACCACATCTATGATTACAGTAGATACCTGGTTAAACGACCAGTATTTAAACTCTTACTGGGCAGATGGGTTAATTGTATCTACCCCAACTGGCTCTACTGGCTACTCACTTAGTTGTGGAGGGCCTGTAATTACGCCAGATGCAGGTTCTATAATTATCACCCCAATTGCACCACACAATTTAAATGCGCGACCCCTAGTTGTAAAAGACGATACCAAAATAACCCTTAGGGTAACTGGCCGCGAAGAATCTCATTTAGTCTCTATGGATTCCAGAATTGCCACTCTGGAAAATGATACCGAAATTATTATAGAAAAAGCACCCTACACCATAAACCTTGTTGAACTTAAAGGCGATAGTTTTCTCCAAACCCTGCGAAAAAAGCTTATGTGGGGAGAAGATAAGCGTAATTAAGCAATAAATGATTTTAAAAACTGTTTAAGAACATATACAAATTTGCTCAAATTATTGTAGAGCAAACATTATTGTTATATTTGCAAACTTTTGAAAACCTATGAGGTACCTATTAGTTGTAGTAATCTTGCTTATTTTTACTCCAAAAACGCAATCGCAAACATTTGAAGCGGGACCATATATTGGTGGCGCTAATTATATTGGCGATGTAGGCCGAACCAATTTTGTACTTCCCAACAATCTGGTTGGCGGTGCACTTATTAAATGGAATCGTAGCGCACGCCATGCGTTTAGATTTTCCCTTCTATATGCTGAAATAAGTGCCGATGATGCTAATTCTAATGACCCCAGAAGAGCAAAAAGAGGATATTCCTTTACCAATACAATCGCTGAAGCCTCTCTAGGCTTAGAATATAATTTCTGGAGTTTCGACCTTCACGAAGGCCACCCACAAAGCTCGCCTTATCTTTATACCGGTATCACTTATTTTAGAGCCGACCATTTATTATTAAATGCGAATTTCCCTAATGGCGAACTCGAAAATCAAGGTGCCAACTGGGATTTCTCAATTCCTGTAATTTTTGGTTACAAAGAAAGTATTACACAAGGCATAGTAGGCGCTTTGGAAATAGGAGTGCGTTACACCTTTACCGACAACCTGGACGGAAGCTGGCCCGAAGAAATTTTTGGAAACAGAATGCCTGAAAAAGAATTTGGAAATAGAAACACCAACGACTGGTATGTATTTACCGGTGTAAACTTCACCTTTTCGTGGGGAAGGAAACCTTGCTATAGCCGATTTTAATATGAATTACAAAGAGAATATAGACCTTAAAAAATTACCGAAACACATTGCCATTATTATGGATGGCAATGGTAGGTGGGCAAGGCAAAAAGGCTTTCTAAGAGCAGCAGGGCACGAAGAAGGCACCACAGCTGTACGTGACGTGGTAGAAGCTTCTGCCGAAATTGGGATTGAGTATTTAAGTCTGTATGCTTTTTCAACAGAAAACTGGAATCGGCCAAAATTAGAAGTAGATACCCTAATGCGCCTTTTGGTTTCCTCATTAAAAAAGGAAATTAAAACACTTCAAAAGAATAATATCAGGTTAAATGCCATAGGTAACTTAAAAACATTGCCTAAAAAGGTATACAAAGAACTTCATGAGGTGATAGAGAAAACCAAAGCCAATAATCGCATGGTCCTTAACCTTGCGCTTAGTTATGGTTCTCGTGAAGAATTAAGCTCTGCTATAAGAGAAATTAGCCTGAAAGTTAAAAATAATGAAATAACTGCCGATGCTATTGATGAATCGGTTATAAATCAGCATCTTTACACCCGAAATTTTCCAGAGGTAGATTTATTGATCAGAACCAGCGGAGAACAACGTATAAGCAATTTCCTTTTATGGCAAATTGCTTATGCCGAATTATATTTTACAAAAATATTATGGCCAGATTTTAGGAAAGAAAATCTTTTTGAGGCCATTTACAATTATCAAAATAGAGAACGACGATTTGGAAAAACCAGTGAGCAACTTAGTTAGCGCATCCATGACGAAAAAAATAGTAAGCCTTCTGGCCGTAGCCTTTAGTTTAATTTTTAGTATTTCTTCCCAAGCCCAAGGCTTACCACTAGAAGATGGAAAGAAGTATGTAATTGGAGATATAAAAGTTACCGGTACCGTTAGTTTTAACGAGCAAACTGTAATTGCTTATACCGGCTTAAAAAAAGGTGAAGAAATCTATATTCCCGGTGATAAAATAAGTAGCGTTATCAATAAATTATGGGATATTGATCAATTTAGCGATATCAATTTCTATATCACCAACGTAAGCGATGGCAATGTAGCCGATTTGGAAATTGAAATCCAGGAAGTTCCTAAGCTTAATAAAGTAAAGGTTACCGGACTTAAGAAAAGGGAACAGGAAGAAATAATTAAGGAGAATAAGCTAAGAGCGGGCACTAAAGTTTCAGAAAACCTTATTACTACCACTAAAAACTATATTGAAAGCAAGTATCGAAAAGAAGGATATTTTAACGCTAAAGCCAAAATTAGCACTAGTGAGGTAAACGATACTACGGCCAACGTGAACCTGGTTAATATGCTAATAGATATAGACCAGGGAGATCGTATAAAGATTTCTGAAATTAGCTTTAGCGGAAATGAAAAGTTTTCTGACGCAAAGCTTAGAAGGTCTATGAAAAACACAAAACAGAAGAATATTATTCGCTTCTGGAAAAGATCTAAATTTGTAAGGGCAGACTATCAGGAAGATAAAGAAAGCCTTATAGATAAATACAAAGAAAGTGGTTACCGTGATGCGCGAATTGTAAAAGACTCTTTGGTTGAAATAGATGACGAAACCATTGCTTTAAATCTTAAAATTGAAGAGGGGGATCAATATTATATTGGAAACATCGATTTTCTAGGAAATTCGGTTTATTCAGATATCCAATTAGCTAGTGTTTTGGGTATAAAAAAAGGAGATGTTTACAACGGGGTACTTCTAGACAAAAGAATTGCCGATGAAACCAAACCAGATGGAGAAGATCTTTCTAACCTATATAAAAATAATGGTTATTTATTCTCTAATATAAACCTTGTTGAAACCAATGTTTATAACGACACCATAGACTTTGAAATTAGAATTGTTGAAGGAAAAGAGGCTTATTTCAACAATATTAAAGTAACTGGTAACGACAAAACCAAAGATCACGTAATTTACCGTGAATTAAGAACCAAGCCCGGGCAAAAATATAGTCAAGAAGATGTAGTAAATACTGTAAGGGAACTTGGGCAACTAGGTTTCTTTGACGCAGAACAATTAGAACCAAAATTTGTAGACCCCGATCCACAATCTGGTACTTTAGATCTTGAATATTCTGTAGTAGAAGCCGGTGCCAGCCAAATAGAACTACAAGGTGGTTATGGTGGCGGTGGCTTTATTGGTACTTTAGGGCTTTCTTTCAACAACTTCTCTTTATCTGGAATTTTTGATAAAGAAGCCTATAAACCTGTACCTATGGGAGATGGGCAAACACTTTCACTTAGGGCACAGGCAAGTACTTTTTATCAAACCTACAGCTTATCCTTTATGGAGCCGTGGCTTGGCGGTAAAAAACCGGTAAGCCTTCAAACGTCTTTCTCTTATACAAGACAGTTCTTATTTGATTATATAAACAGAGAGGCAGACAGGAGTAGAAGTTTTGATATACTTGGTGTAAATATTGGCCTTGCGAAACGTTTAACAGTGCCAGATCCTTATATTACTGTATCACACTCACTAGGTTTTCAGCGTTATAATTTAAACAATTATAACACCGGCCTATTTACATTTGGTGACGGGCACTCTAATAACTTCACCTACACATTTGGCCTAACTAGAGATAATACTTATGTAAACCCAATTTTCCCAATGGGAGGTTCTAAATTTAAGCTTACAGCTAAATTCACTCCTCCATACTCGCTTTGGAATGGTGTAGACTATGCCAATTTAGCCGAAAAAAGGGAATACCAATTAGAAGATGAAAACGGAAATCTAATAAACCAACAAGGTGACAGGGTTACTCCTGAAAACGCAGTTGGTGACCAACGAAAAATAGATCAGAAGAAATTTAACTGGTTGGAATTTTACAAGGTTAAGTTTAGTGGAGAGTGGTATACTCAAATCTACGACAAACTTGTATTAAGAACCAACGCTGAATACGGTTTCCTTGGAGCATATAACAACGAACGTGGTGTACCTCCTTTCGAGAGATTCTTTCTTGGGGGTGATGGCCTTGGCGCTTTTAGTTTAGATGGTAGAGAAACCATTCAATTAAGAGGTTACCCTAATCAATCTGTAGTACCTTTAGACCGCCCGGCTGGGGTTAACGACGATGGTGCCACTATCTATAACAAATACTCTTTAGAATTAAGATACCCCATCACCCTAAAACCTTCGGCATCTATTTACGCCCTTACATTCTTGGAAGCAGGTGCTTCCTACGATAATTTTAGGGACTTTAATCCTTTTCAATTAAATAGATCTGCCGGCGCAGGGTTGAGAATCTTTATGCCTGCCTTTGGTTTACTAGGTATAGATTTTGGATATGGTTTTGATTCTATTGGGGGACAACCCGGAGCTAATGGATGGGAAACACATTTCATAATTGGACAGCAATTTTAATTTGGCACGATATTTTCTATATTCGTTTTAAGTATGCTTAGAAGAACATTTTTATTGATAGTTTTTATTTCACTTGGGTTTGGGGCTAATGCCCAAAAACCAATGAATATAGGCTATGTAGATATGGAGTATATCCTTGAAAATGTTCCCGAATATCAGCAAGCTTCAACTCAACTAGATCAAAGAGTTGAAGAATGGCAAATTGAAATTGAGCAAAAACGCAACGAAATTGCCGAAATGAAAAGTAGTCTTGAAAACGAAAGAGCGCTACTCACTCCCGAATTAATTGAAGAGCGGGAAGAAGAAATCGCTTATCAGCAAGAACAAGCTACAGAATATGAACAAAAACGTTTTGGCCCAAAAGGTGATTATATGATCCAAAAAAGGCAATTGATAAAGCCTATTCAAGATCAGGTTTTCGCTGCAGTTCAGGAAATAGCCGAGACCAGGAATTTTGACTTTATATTTGACAGAAATGCTGAATCGGGTATGCTTTTTGCAAAAAACCGTTTTGATTTAAGTGACCAGGTGCTAAGGAGCATAAATAGAGCTGCTAACAGAAGGCAAATTGAAACAAAACAAGAAGAACTGGAACTAGAAAGAGCTGAAGCTCGCACAGCAGAAGAAGATGAAGAATTAAGTGCACGAGAACAAGCTATTCAAGACAGAAAGAACGAACGCGAAGCTTTAATAGAAGAAAGAAGAAGAAAACAGGACTCTATTAAAGAAGCTAGACAGAAAAAATTTGAGGAACGCAGAGAAAGAATTTTAAGAGAAAGACAAGAAAAAAGAGATTCAATTCAAGCGGCACGGACCAAAAAAGATACAATAAACTAAATAATTTTTAACCTTAATACTTAAACAATTAATAGCAATTAAAATGAAACAATTCAAAACACTTTTTATAGCCCTTGCATTAACCATAGGAGCTACTGCATTTACAAGTGCACAAACCAAAGTTGCCCATATCGCAACCCAGGAGTTAGTAGAAACTATGCCTGCTTATAAAGATGCAATGTCACAGCTTCAAAAGTTAGAGAAAACTTATGATGCAGAGATTAAAGATATGCTTACCGAAGCACAAAATACTATGCAGCGTTACCAATCTGAAGCCGAAACAGTAACAGAAGAAGAAAACGCTAAGAGAGCCAGTGAATTACAGGCTACCGAAAGAAGAATACAGGAACATAGCCAAAGAGCCAGACAGGAACTTCAAAAGAAAGAAAACGATCTAATTAGACCGGTAATTGAAAAAGCTCGTGAAGCTATCCAAAAAGTAGCCAGAGAACAAGGTTTTGATTATGTATTGGATTCTACCACAGGAACCGGAGTAATCCTTGCTGATGGTAAAGACCTTATGGCCGATGTAAAAGCTGAATTGGGAATGTAATTTTCATTCAACATATAAATAAAGATTAAAAACTGCGCCCCTTTTAGGCGCAGTTTTTATTTTTGTAGTAATGAGTAATACACAACCTATAGGAATATTTGATTCAGGCGTTGGAGGAACTTCCATTTGGCGGGAAGTTCACGAATTACTCCCTTTTGAAAAAACCATCTACCTGGCTGATAGTAAAAACGCACCCTACGGAGAAAAACCTATTGAAGAAATTAAAAATCTTAGCCGGAAAAACACGGAGAAATTACTGGACATGGGCGCCAAGATTATTATTGTTGCCTGTAATACTGCCACTACAAACGCCATAAAGGAATTAAGAAATGAGTACTCCATTCCCTTTATTGGTATTGAACCGGCAATTAAGCCGGCGGCATTAAAATCAAAATCAAAAACCATAGGCATACTAGCCACCAGGGGGACTTTAACAAGTACGCTATTCTCACAGACTTCAGATTTTTACGCAAAGAGTATTAACATAGTAGAAGTAGAAGGTCGCGGCCTTGTAGAACTCATTGAAGCAGGGGAACTAGAGTCTCCCCAAATGAGGAGCCTTTTACTTAAACTACTGGAACCTTTTTTTGTAAATAAAATAGATTACCTGGTATTGGGCTGCAGCCATTACCCCTACCTTATCCCCTTACTAAAGGAATTACTCCCAGAAGATGTAATTGTTATAGATTCTGGCGAGGCCGTTGCAAGACAAACCAAATCTATTCTAAGTTCAAATAATTTATTAGCGAATGAGCAAACAGTAGAAAAGCCAGTTCCGGAGTTTTTTAGCAACACCAATCCCAAAGTATTGGAACAATTAACTGAGGCCTTAAAATATGCTTATAAAGTTTCCTATCTGGATTTTTAATTAACCGCCGGGCATTTACAATTCCAGCGCCCCCTACTCTTCCCAAAATCATATCCAATGCTAATTTGATGAAAGCCGTTATTGCTTAAAACCACAGAGTTAAATTGGTATGTAAAAGTATAACCAAACATAAAATTCTTATAATCCAAACCTACAAAAGGAGTAATATACCGCAACTGCTGATTTTTCATTTTATTACCCGTAGCCGTATATTCTGCACCTTCAAAACTATTTCTATAAGAAAGACCGCCCCAAACCTGCCCAATATTTACATTGCGATAAACTTTCATATTTAAATCAATATTCATTTCATTAGTTGCTTCGCGCAATTGGTATAAAATAGAGGGTTCGTAGCTCCAATCGGTAGTGTTTTCAAATACATAACCTGTAGAAAATAGATATTTTCGCTGATTGCTGGGTACTGCATCAGAATAAAAAAGCTCCCTTCTAACTGAAATCATATTCTTAGCGGCCACATGAGCATAGAAATTTCTGTAATAATAAGACATTCCAAGATCCATATTCCCAAAAACATCAGAAAGCTTATTACTGCTTACAATAGGGTCGAATATATTAAAACTACTTTGATCTAACCTATGCTGAATAATCCCAGCACTTAAGCCAAAAGACAACTGGTTTAGATCTAATTCACTTCTGGAGAAAAGTAAATGATAAGCTACTGCGGCATAAGCTCCAATTTTAGAAAAATTTCCATTTTTATCATTAAACACAATCCCCCCAACTCCCAGTTTGTCCCCAACCCGCCCATTTATAGCTAGTGTTTGTAAGCTGGGGGCATTAGCTACGTCAAACCATTGCTGCCTGGCAGTAAGCCTTATTTGATTTCTATTGGCAGCACCCGCCATAGATGGATGAATAAGAAAAAGATTGTCGGTTAAGTAATCTGAATAAACAGGAATCACTTCCTGGGCTTTGGCCGAGAAACACAGGAAATAGCAAAATAGGATGAAAAAACTTTTTTGGGAAACTATTGTAAGTTGATTAGCTTTAAAACACCTGATAAATAAATATTTAATCTCCATAAGAAAGGTAAAGATATAGATTAACTAAGTTTTCTTTAGTACTTTCGCAAAAAATTTGATATGAGCAATTTTACCGTAAATATACAAGGCACCAACAAACCCGGAATTATAAAATTTGAAACCAATAAGTTTTTAACACGCCACGAAAATTATGAATTTCATAATATAGATGAAGCCGCAATATCCCCATTAGCACAACAATTATTTTATCTACCGTTTGTAAAGACCGTTTACATTGCGCAAAATTTTATTGCGATAGAAAAATATGACATTGTAGAATGGCAGGATGTTCAGGAGGAAGTTGCCGTACAAATAGAAGATTTTCTAAACAAGGACGGTGTAGTAATTAAAAAAGAAACCGACCAAACCAAAAATGTTCCGGTTACTGTATATGCAGAAAGCACTCCAAACCCAGGAGTAATGAAGTTTGTTGCGAATAAAAAATTGGTTTTAAAAACCGTAGAATTTAAGAATATTGATGAAGCTAAAGATGCTCCACTCGCACAACAACTTTTTCATTTTCCTTTTGTAAAAGCGGTTTTTATAGATTCTAATTACGTTTCTATACACAAATATGATGTAGCCGAATGGGAAGAAATAACCCTTGAACTGCGCGAATTCATCACCAATTATCTGCAGGATGGAAAAGAGGTTTTAAAGGCCGAAGCTTCGGCTCCGCAACAAACTGAAGCATCTACCCACCCGGCCAATCCGGAGGTTAGCCAGGAAATCAAGGATCTTGATGATACTTCAAAGCAAGTGATCGCCATTTTAGATGAATACATTAAACCTGCTGTAGCAAGTGATGGCGGAAATATTCTTTTTGACTCCTACAACCCCGATAACAAAACTGTAAAAGTTATACTGCAGGGAGCTTGTAGCGGTTGCCCTTCTTCCACAATGACTCTTAAAAGCGGTATTGAAACCATGCTAAGAGATATGCTTCGCGGAAAAGTAGATTATGTTGAAGCGGTAAACGGGTAACTGCTAAAGCGTAGATTTTGCTTCAACATAAAATTCACGAAACAGTTGAATTAAATTAAGCGTAGATGAAATAAGGTCTTTAGATTCCAGCAAAAGCCCAAAATACAGTTTGGTATTTTTAGGGCTGCTTTCTGAAGTCCTTATTCGTTTAATTTGTTTCTCTATCAATTCAGAAATCGTATCGAGCAATGCTTGCTTTTCAGCAAGGATAGAGTCTAAACGCTCAAAATCGTGTTCATTAAACGTATATTTTATTTCTGAAAATAACTGTTCCAGCTTCTTATCTATCTTTTTTAAATCCCGAATCTGATTAAACTTGAGGTTTTTATGATTGTTATTTACATGCTCAAAAGAATTCCGGGTAATATAACGGGTAGAGTTAACCATTTCCTGTAAATAATTCAATAGATGAATATAAAAACGGCTGGCTTCTACCGAGTCTTCATCTAATGATTTAATAAAATAATAAACATTCCCTTTAAGCTCGTCTACCTCCCGCTCTAATTCACTTACTTTTTTATTATTTTTCTTAAGCTTGCCCAGATCGTGATACCCCAGGTTATCTACAGTTTTGGTATATCTTTTTTGAATCCCGGAAATCACTTGAGAAATATTTACCGAGCTTTCAGAGGTAATTTCATTAATGGTAATAATATCTGTACGTTTATACTTTTTTTGCTGCTTCTTGGCCTTTGTTTTCCTGGCATGTGCAAGGGTATTTTTGATAACAAAAAAAGCAGTTATGCACATCAAGATAGTAATAGCTACAAGCCCACCAAAATAGATAAGCAAAGCAAATAGCGCGGCACCCAGAAAAGCCACCAGGGCAGTTACAAACCAACCACCAATAACGTTAAGAACACCTGCAACCCTGTAGACAGCACTCTCCTGATTCCAGGCCCTATCTGCCAACGAAGTACCCATAGCAACCATAAAAGTTACATAAGTTGTAGAGAGCGGAAGCTGTAAGTTGGTTCCCATAGAAATTAAGACACTAGCTACCACTAAATTTACAGAAGCCCTAACCAAATCGAATGCGGGTGGGGCAATCTCCTTTCCTGGGGTTTTCGTTTTAGGGGTTTCAAACTGTACATCTATTTTTTTTCTAATTTTATCAGGAATTACGTCTGATACCGCACTTCCAAACATCATGGAGTACCTTACTATAGTTCGAGATAAATAATTGGCTCCAAAACGTTCTGAACCCTCATTTTGCCTGGATAATTTTACACCGGTATCTACCACTGCTTTAGCTTTTCCGGAGAACCAAATGGTAAGTACCATAACGCCTCCTGCAAAAATCAAAATAATTTCAGGAGTGGGAACACTCCCAGCCAGGTCGCTCATTAATAATTCGGAAGCCGCTACACCAGAAGCACTCCATATTTCATAAGACTGCCAGGCGGCAATGGGCACACCTATAAAATTAACAAGATCGTTTCCTGCAAAGGCAAGAGCCAGGGCAAAAGTTCCAACAACCACAATAACTTTAAGAATATTAACCTTAAAAAAACTGATTAAGACTTTTGAAAGGATTGTAAAACCTATTAAACTAAAAATGATAATCTCTATACGGTTATTATGAACATCCTCTACAAAATGATCAGACACAAAAGCCAAACTATTTAGGCCTTTAATTAGGATAAAATAGAAAATGGCGGCCAGGGAAACTCCACCAAAAATAGCTCCGGTATATTTCAGTCTCTTTTCATATTTAAAAGAAAGTACCAGGCGTGAAAAATATTGCACCAATGCACCGGTTACAAAGGCTATAATAATGGCCAGCAAAATCCCAACAATAACTTCAGAGGCCTTTTCTACATTTATAAAATCTACTAAACTGGAGAGGTCTTTATTGGTAGTAAAGATTTTTAGAAGAGCAATACTAACAGCCGCTCCCAGTAATTCAAACATAATTGAGACCGTAGTAGATGTTGGCAAGCCAAGGGAGTTAAAGAAATCCAGCAGCAAGACATCGGTAAGCATTACAGCCATAAAAATGATCATGATTTCCTCAAAAAAGAATTCCTGCGGAAGAAAAATTCCCTTTCTGGCTACTTCCATCAATCCGCTAGAAAATATCGCACCTACCGCTACACCAAGACTTGCAATAATTAAAATAGAGCGAAGGGAAACCGCTTTGGAACCCACAGCAGAATTCAGGAAATTAATAGCATCGTTACTCACCCCAACCACTAAATCTGTAATAGCTAGAATAAATAAGAGTCCAAGAATTATTAAGTAAACATCCTGCATGTGAACAAAAATCATTTCAACTTGCAAAATTCAGCGATTTTTTCATATTATCAGCCTTTTGAAGGTTATTAAAACTTTAATTAAATCGTAGATGAATAATCCAGCTTTTGTGATCCTAAAAATTCAACCTAAAAGCTAGTATGGTTTAACAAGTTTCATTTTTAATTGCTTTCAAAGTTTTAAAACTTCTAAAGAGTTTCCAGGCTTAAATTTCAGCAACTGATATTAGCACAGACAACTAGTAAAATCCCCCGCTTTTTAAAAAATCAGCATCTCATACAAAAATCTATTTATTTTTAATAGTAAACTGATTTATAACTCTCTAAAACTAAAAGTCATGTCTATTATAAAAGTAATTGAGATCCTGGCCAATTCAACCGAAAGTTGGGAAGACGCTACCAAGAAAGCTGTAAAACACGCATCTAAGACAGTTAAAAATATAAAATCTGTTTATGTTAAAGAGCAAAGTGCACTTGTAAATGGAGAAAACATTACCGAATTTCGGGTTAATGTGAAAATCTCTTTTGTAGTCAATTAATTTTTACTCAAAAATATTATAGACGCTCCCTGGGATTCCGGGGAGCGTTTTTAATTTTAAAAATAGTATATGGCCAAACCTAAATTTACCAATAAACTAATTAACGAAACAAGTCCTTACCTACTACAACACGCCCACAATCCAGTAAACTGGGAAGGCTGGAATACACAAAGCCTGGAAAAAGCGCGCAGGGAATATAAGCTCCTACTCATAAGCGTGGGCTATTCTGCCTGTCACTGGTGCCACGTAATGGAACACGAAAGCTTTGAAGATGAATCTGTTGCCGAAATTATGAATCGGCATTTTGTAAATATAAAAGTTGATAGAGAAGAACGCCCCGATATAGACCAGGTTTATATGAATGCTATTCAAATAATGACAGGCACAGGCGGTTGGCCAATGAATATTGTAGCATTACCAGACGGCAGACCTGTTTGGGGTGGCACCTATTTTAGAAAAGACCAATGGAAAGATGCTTTAAAACAACTCTCTACACTTTACCATACTAAACCCAACGAAATGAAAGACTATGCCGCTAAACTGGAAGCAGGTTTAAAACGGCTACAACTCATTGAAACTCCCAAAGAAGAAACCCCCTTTGCTCCTCAATTTTTGGAAAATATGCTGCAAAAATGGAGAAAAACATTTGACCTTAAAAATGGCGGTTCGCAGAGCGCCCCTAAGTTTATGCTTCCGGTAAGCTTGTCTTTTCTATTCAGATATGCCGTACAACACGATAGCAAGGATGTCCTTGAACATTGTATACATAGCTTAAACAAGATTTCATATGGCGGGATCTTTGACCATATTGGCGGTGGTTTCTCAAGATACTCGGTAGATGAGCGCTGGCATGTACCCCATTTTGAAAAAATGCTTTACGACAATGCTCAACTGGTAAGTCTCTACAGCAAAGCTTTTGCTTTCAAGAAAAACCAATGGTACAAAGAAGTGGTTTACAAAACCCTTAATTTTATAAAAGAGGAATTAACAGCTAATAACGGAGCCTTTTATTCTGCTTTAGATGCAGATAGCAAAGATAAAAGCGACAACAAAAAAGAAGGTGCCTATTATGTTTGGGAGAAAGATGATTTACAAAAGTTACTTCAAGAAGACTTCTACATATTTGAAGCCTACTATAATATAAATTCGTTCGGGAAATGGGAAGAGAACAATTATGTGCTTATTCGATCTGAAAGCGATAAAGAGATTGCCGAGACATTTAAACTCAAACCATCAAAACTAGAAGAAAAGAAAAAACACTGGACTAAAATTTTAAAAAAAGAACGTGACAAAAGACCAAAACCCGAACTGGACGATAAAAGCTTAACTTCATGGAACGCCCTTATGCTAAACGGATATGTAGATGCCTATAAAGCTTTTGAGGAACCAAAATTCCTTGAAAATGCATTAAAAAACGCAGCATTTCTTCAAGAACACCAGTTAACAACAGATTATAGGCTTTGGCATAGTTTTAAAAATGGTAAAAGCTCTATAAATGCTTACCTGGAAGACTATGCCCTTTGTACCGAAGCCTTTCTTAATTTATATGAAGCCACTTTCGAAGAAAAATGGCTTGAAATAGCAAAACAATTAATCCTGGTTTGCCTTGAAGACTTTCAGGATAAAAAATCGGGAATGTTCTATTTCACCTCTTGTAGAGATGAAGCTTTAATTACCAGAAACTATGAATTGAATGATAATGTGATACCCGCTTCAAATTCAGTCATGGCCAAAAATCTATTTAAACTTTCCTGTATAACAGGAAATAGGGAGTATTACGATTTATCGGAGAAAATGCTGAGAATAGTTCAACCTCAAATAGAAACCCATCCGCAGTCTTATGCAAACTGGCTGGATTTGATGCTAAATTTTACCGAGTCTTTTAATGAAATAGCGATTATGGGCAAAAATGCACTTTCTATAAAAAAGCAACTCCAACAAGAGTTCCTTCCAAACTGTGTTTTTGCAGGTTCCACAAGGCCATCAGAAATTTCGATTCTAAAAAACCGATTTAGAGATAATAAAGACTTAATTTATATCTGTAGCGGCGGAAAGTGCGATCTTCCTTTAAACTCTGTTGAAAAAGTCATTGAAAAACTAAAATGATTTTAACAAAAATTAAACAAGAAAAGTTCTTTTAAATGAAAAAATATTGGTCAATTTGCCTTAAAAATATTTTACCTTATGGAACAACTTGACGATTGGGGCGATATCGCAAAAGAATACGCAGACAAATTTATTGACTATCTACCTACTTTAATAGGCGCTTTAGCGCTCCTAATAATTGGCCTTTGGGTAATAGGTTTAATTGTAAAGTATGTAGAAAAGTTATTCAAAAAGAAAGATTACGACGAAACTTTAGAAATTTTCACTTTAAATGCGCTAAGGTGGGGACTTAGAATATTATTATTTGTTCTCTTTATCACACAGCTTGGTGTACAAAGTGCCTCGTTGGTGGCCGCACTTGGTGCTGCTGGTTTAGCCATTGGTTTAGCTATGCAGGGATCACTCTCTAATTTGGCCGGCGGTGTTATCTTAATAGTTTTAAAACCTTTTAAAGTTGGAGATTGGATAGAAGTACAGGGAGTTTCTGGAACCGTAGTTGAGATATCGTTGTTTTACACCAAACTAGATACTTTCGGAAATCAGCGGGCGGTAATTCCAAATGGTGAATTAAGTAATGATAATATTATTAATTACAGCTATAATGGTACAAGAAAAGAAAATCTAAGTTTTGGAATTTCTTATGATGATGATTTAAAGAAAGCCAAGGAAGTTTTAAGAAACCTTGTAGAGGAGCAGGAAGATGTACTTAAAGATCCGGCACCGCAAGTTATTGTTTCTGAACTGGGCGCCGATTCAGTTAATTTTTCAGTAAGGTATTTTGCTGAAAACAGTAAATTCTGGGATCTACACTGGTATATGATTGAAGAAGGAAAAATAAGACTGGAAGAAGCCGGTATGACAATTCCTTATCCCCAAAGAGATGTTTATCTTTACGATCAAACTAAAATGAACGGTACGGTAGAAAAGAGGTCCAAAAACAAGGCCGATTAACCGGCAATAAAATCTTTTAAATAATAAGGTTCAAAATAAGCGACATCTTCGGTGTCGCTTATTTTGTATTTAGCTTCTGCTAATGAACACATTTCTTTTGCCGATGGTAATTTATCTAAAATAAACCTGGCATTTGAATGGGTACAAATTGCTTTAAATTTCTCTACCCCATTTCCTACAAATATCGTTGTATTCTTTTCAAGAAAATGACTAAAAGAATTTTCATCCAGGACTTCAGCTTTAGTTTCTCTTAGTTCATCCAGATTTTCATCAAAAACACTGGCATAAACTTCCATTCGGCGTGCATCTAACATGGGAACAACAAAGCCCTTTTTAAGTTCAACTTGTGCAGCAAGCGAATTTAAAGTTGGGATGGCAATTAAAGGAATATTCAAGGAAAAGCATAGTCCTTTGGCTGCAGAAACCCCTATTCTTAAGCCTGTATAAGAACCGGGACCTTTACTAACGGCCACTGCATCCAGATTCTGAACACCTAAATTGTTTTCATTTAAAATTTCATCTATAAAAACGTGCAACTTCTCGGCGTGCGAATAATTATTGCTTTTATCTTCTTTTAAAGCTAATAACTGCCCATCCTTTGAAAGTGCAACAGAGCAATTGGTGGTAGCGGTTTCCAGGCAAAGTATTAAAGCCATGTTTTATGTTTTCTTATTTCTTAATTACCTCAACATCATCGCCTTCTTTAAGGCTTTTGGTTACGGTATTATAGGGCCCTGTAATTACGGTTTCTCCTTCGGTTAAACCTTCGGTAATTTCAATATTACTATCATCCTGAATTCCGGTAGAAACCTTTCTTATTTGAGCTTTTTCTCCATCCTTTAGAAAAACGGCCTCGTATTTTTGTTCTTCGCTTTTGGTCTTTGTAGTATCACTTTTTATTACAATTGCACTAATAGGAACCCCTATAATAGCATCTTTTCTATTGGTAATAATATCTACTGTAGCGGTCATACCGGGTCTAAAAGGAGAATAATTATCAGGTTTTTCTTTTAAAAGCTCTTTATAAGATTCCTCTAAAATACGAACTTTCACTTTAAAATTAGTCACCTGGTCGGTGGTAAGTGCAGCATCGGCCGAATTTGAAATTTCGGTAACAATCCCTTTAAACTCTTCTCCTAAATAAGCATCTACCTCTACAATAGTAGAATCGCCTACCTCAACCTTTACAATATCATTTTCATTTACGTCTACTTCTACCTCCATGTTGGTAAGGTTGGCAACCCTAAGAATTTCGGTACCCGCCATTTGTTGGGTCCCAACAACCCTTTCACCCAATTCTGCATCTAATTTTGAAATGGTACCGCTCATAGGTGCGTAAATATTTGTACGCCCCAGGTTATCCTGCGCTTCCTTTACAGTAGCCGATGTACTTTGCATATTGTAATAGGCCGATTCTTTATTGGCTTTCGCTACTTCATATTCTGAAACAACCCTATCCCACTCGGCTTTCGAAATCACTCCCTTTTCAAAAAGACTTTTGTTCCGGTTATAATTTGCTTCCGCTTGTTTTAAACTTGCCTGAGCCTGGGCATAATTTGCACGAGAAGTTTCAAGGCCTGCCTGTGCCCTATTCACGTTAGATTGATAAATGTCTGGGTTTACCCTAACCAATAAATCCCCTTTTTCTACAGCCTGACCTTCTACCACAGGAAGTTCTATTATTTCACCCGAAACTTCCGAAGATAATTTAACTTCAATCTCAGGTTGAATTTTTCCCGTAGCCGATACAGTTTCTACAATATCTATAGGCTCTATTTTGGTGATCTCTACTTCTTTAAAATTACCGGTTTTTCCAAACCAGCCTGCTTTTTTTCCCACTATTAGCAATAGAATAAGTGCTACAGCAATTCCAATAATTATAAAAAGCGTCTTTTTTTTCATGATTTAAAATTTAAGATCGGTCACCGGTACTCCAAAATATAGTTCAAGTACTTTTAGTTTAAAAATATAATCGTATTTGGTTCTAAGCACTTCACTTTGTGCATTTTCATACCTTAATTTTGCCTGGCTAAACTCAAAAGCATTAGAAATCCCTACATCAAATCGCTGTGTAGAGTATTCAAAAGCCTGTTCTTGTGCATTTGCTGCAACCAAAGAAGCTTCATAAGCCTCAAAAGCTCCTTCGGCATCTACATACGCCTGATACACATTCGCTTCAAGATCTAATTCGGCCTGCTCTAATTGATACTCGGCCCGCTTTGCATTTACCTGGCTTCTTCTAACCTGGTTTCTTGTAGCTAAGCCATTAAAAATTGGCACACTAACCTGAACACCATAACTTATACCATCGTTGCGCTGTAATTGCTCAAAAAACGGCAAAGGACTTCCAATAGTAGTTAAAACATTGGGAGCAACTACAATATCCCCGGTGCTTTCAACTACCCCTATTTCACGAGTAGGATCGTTGGGATCTACTTCTGCCCCTACAACTCTTCCCTGACCAGATTCACGGGTATTATAATTAAAGAAGGCACCCACGCTTGGGTAGTAAGCTCCTTTAGCAATTTCTACATCTTTTTGGGCTATTTCCTTATTAGCTTCTGCAATCTTAATTTCAGATCTTTCTTCTTTGGCCCGCTCTACTATATCTTCTACCGGATTGTCTAAAATTTCGGTTCCAAAAATATCGTAACCCGATTCTACGATATCAAAATTCTCGTAATCTTTTATTAGCAGCGTTTGTGCTAAATTAATAAGTGAAATTCTAATATTGTTTTGAGCCACAATTATACGCTGTTTCTCATCGGCAAAAGTAGCTTCAATTTCAAGAAGATCGCCTTTAGGCAAAGAACCGGCTTCTACCAGTTCTTCTGTGCGCTGCATTTGCTCACGGGTAACCTCGTTTTGCATTTTAAGAATCTCCAGGTTCTGTTTATTAAAAAGCACTTGCAAATAGGCATCTGCAACAAAAAGGGTAATATCGTCCTTCATTTTATCAAGCGCATACTGGCTGGCCAGTTTAGAAATTTTTGCCCGTTGTAATTGCTTGAAGTTTCTTAGCCCGTCAAAAAGGTTTAGACTGGCGGTAATCCCCGCAGAAAAGTTTCGGGTAGTCTGGGTTTGTAACACCCCGGTGGTTACATTTTGTGTAAGCCCTGTATTCCAGGAATTGGTAGCCGAAGCATTTACATTGGGCAGGAAGTTACCAAACGCATCTTTTTTTCCTAATTCGGCAAGTTCTACATCCAGCTCGCTTTGTTTTACTGAAATATTATTCTCTAATGCGTAGTTTACGCATTCCTGAAGTGTCCATTTGTTATTTTCCTGAGCTTTTACAAATAAACCAGAGAATAACAGTATGACTAATAAGTTATATTTTTTCATAATCGGGATTGTGGTTGATGAGTCTGCGAAATTCTTAACTTGTTACATTTTGAAGTAAAAATCTATTTTCCGGCGAATTCAGGTCCGGGTTGCACCTTGTTCCAAACCTTAATCTTATCGTCTTCAGAAATTCCTTCTTTCACCTCTACCTGAATCCCATCACTAATTCCCAACGTCAAATCCCTTCTTTCAAATTGCTGATCTCCGGTCTCTACTTCCACGAAAGGATCCTGAGTTTTAGAATCGAATTGAACAAGTGCTTCTTTAATGGCCAAAACCTCATCTGCCCTATCTAAAATAATGGAAGCATTGGCGCTTAAACCGGCTCTAATAAAAGTCGTATCGGCTTTATTTAGGGTTCCTTTTATCTCAAACTGAATGGCTCCATTTTCATCTACACCTTTTGGGGCTATATAATCCAAAACAGCATTAAAAGTTTTATTCTCTATAGCACCTACTGTTACTTCTAAAGGTAAACCTTCTTTAATTTTACCTACTTCGCTTTCATCAACTTTCCCCTCAAAAATCATTTCGTTCACATCGGCCAGGGTAGCCAGGGTAGTACCGTCATTAAAATTATTACTTTCAATTACCTGGTTCCCTACTTTTACAGGAACGTCAAGTACCATTCCGTCTACCGTGGAGCGTATAAGTGTATTAGCCGCACTCCCTATACCACTGGTAGTTCCTGTTTGTACAATTTCAAAGTTTTGTTGAGCAGAACGGTAATTTTGCTGCATTCTTTTATAGTTGGCTTCGGCATTATCGAAATCGTTTTGAGAAATCACACCTTTTTCAAATAAGGATTTCTGCCTCTCAAAAGACTTTTTCTCATTATCTAAATTGATTTTAGCTGTAGCTACCGCATCTTTTGCACTTTGCAATGAATTTACATTTGGAATAACCCTTATTTTTGCGATAAGGTCTCCAGCTTTCACCTTTTCTCCGGCCTCAATGTATATTTCATCTATAATCCCGGAAATATTAGGTTTTATAAGCACTTCTTCCTTGGGTACGATATTACCGGTAGCTACGGTTTTTTTAACAATGGTCTCTACATAAGCCTGTTCGGTTTCATAAACCCTGGGATCTTCCTGGTTTTTCTGAAACAAATAGTATAATGCCCCGACAAAGACCACGGCGATCAATACTAAAATTGAAATGGTAACTGTTTTTTTCATTTTTTGATTGTATTTATCTTCTTTTCTTTACTCAGTTCTTAACGCATCTACAGGCTTTATTTTAATTGCATTTTGAGCCGGAATAAGCCCTGCTAACAAACCTGAACATACCAAAATAGCAAGGGCAGTAAGTACAACTCCTAAATCCACACTTGGGTTTGCAAACATCATTTCGGAAGTATCCATTCCACTTAAAGCATAATTTACTCCCGCAATTATTCCGGTAGCGAAAATAATACCGGCCATTCCCGAAATAATAGTCAGAAAAATAGACTCCATTAAGATTTGCCCCCTTATTGACCATGGAGTGGCACCAAGAGCACGTCTCACTCCAATTTCATTCGTTCTCTCTTTCACTACAATTAGCATAATATTGCTAATTCCTATTATACCGGAGAGCAACACCAAAATACCTACAAAGTAGGCCACTGCCTTAAGTGCTAAAAACAAACCGTTTACCCTATTAAACTCTTCATATAGATCGAAGTTCCCTACCGCCCTGTCATCTTCAGGGTGAATTGAATGCCTGGTTTTTATAAGATCTAAAATGCTGGATTTTAAACTGGTAATAGAGTTTTCATCATTTGCGGTAATCGCCATCCAGCCTACGGTATCTCCCATATTAAAAGCCTGGGAAAAGGCTGTAAATGGAACATAGATCTGTTTTTGAGCTTCTTCTACGTTTCCGCCTCCACCACCTTTTTTCTTGTAGGTTCCAATTACCATAAAATTTACTCCATTAATTTTAAGATAAGTCCCTAAAACTTCTTCATCTTTCTCATAAAGTTCCCGTTTTACGCCTTCTCCAATAATGGCTACTTTACGCTTCTCCTGAATATCTAAATAGTTTATAAACCTTCCGGAAGTAATATCCATGGGCTCCTGTTGAATAATCTCAGGATAATCGCCATAGACATTAAAAGCACCGGTTTGAAGACCTCTAACCACATTGTTATTTCCCCCAAAACCACCTAATTGATTTCTTGGAGAAATAAATCTAAGACCGGGAACATTCTCTCTAAGCGCTTCTACATCTGCTGTTTTAAAATTGTACCTTCTTCCTTTAGGCAAACCTTTATAAGGCTTAGAGGCTGTTTGCGTCCACATAAACATGGTATTTGTAGCTATGCCCCCAAAACCTTTTTTTACACCATTTTCAAGTCCCTTTCCTGCCGCCAATAAAATAACAAGAATAAAGATACCCCACATTACGCCAAACGCAGTAAGGATAGTCCTAAACCAGTTAGAGCTTAATGCTTCAATTATTTCACTCCATTTATCCCTGCTAAACATACTATTCGTCTCTTAGTGCTACAATGGGTTTAATTCTCGCAGCCCTCCAGGCAGGAAAAAACCCTGCTATGGCACCGGCAAGTATCAAGATAAAAACGGTGGTAAGTGCTACATTAAAATTAACGGCAGGATTAGCAATGTAGGGAGTTTCTATAAGCGGGCCAACAAACTCCAGCAATAGCAAACTGGCTATCAAACCCACAAAACCGGCTATTGCAGTTACAAAAATAGACTCGTGCAAAACCATTCCCACAATAGAGAGCGGCTCTGCCCCCAGGGCTTTTCTGATCCCTATTTCCCGGGTTCTTTCTTTTACTATAATTAGCATAATGTTACTTACGCCCACCACCCCGGCAATTATGGTACAGATCCCCACCCCCCAAAAGAAAAATTTGATCATATCCATCAAATCGTAAAAACGCTTGGCATTTTCCAGGGAGTTATTAATACTAACAGCACTTTCGTCATCTGGGGCTATGGTATGAGTTTCTTTTAATTGATTTTCTATATCTGCCGAAAAACTACTGGAAGCAGCAAGTGCTTTTTCAAAACTCTCTTCCGGCTCTAAAGTAAAAGCCATATTGGCGATATTATTCGCACCTCCAAAAACACGTTGTGCGGTAGAAAGTGGCATAAACACGCGACTCTCTTCCCTTTCTCCACCAGGATCGGTATACACTCCAATAACCTTAAAATTTACACCTGAAATCTGAATATACTCCCCTATTGGTTGCTTATTGTCTTTAAAAAGATCGTTCCTAACCTTATTGCCTACCACTAAAACTTTCTCATAATTATGATAATCTTTATAATTGAGAAAACGGCCTTCTACCATCCCACTATTTTCAAGAAATTGATAATCTGGATAAACCCCTTCTACCCGATAAGAGCCCGACTCCTTCCTGTAGTTAACTATACCGTTCCAAATTCTAAAAATAGAAGATTTATACTCTAAATCATCCTGATGTTTCAATGAGGCATAGTTGAAGTCTTCATTCTTCATTTGAATTCTCCTACCGGGATTTAGCCCCTTGTATTCTTTCGAGGTAACACCTGTGTAGACATAAATAATGTTAGCAGCATCTCTTTTGAATTCCTGGGAAATACCGTTTCGCATCCCCTCCCCGATTCCCAAAAGAATTACTAGAATAAAAATCCCTGAAGCTACCGAAAGGCCAGTTAAAAAGGTTCGTAATTTATTTTTACGAATAGTATCAAAAATCTCTTCCCAACGTTCTAAATCAAACATTTTCCAGTGCTCTTATTTGTTTAACCCTGGTGTCCTGGATTATCTTACCATCTTTTAAATTAACGATCCTCTTGGTCATGGCAGCAATATCGGGCTCGTGGGTAACCACAAGTATGGTTCGACCCTCATCGTTAATTTCCTGGATTAGGTTCATTACTTCATAAGATGTTTTTGAATCTAATGCCCCGGTAGGTTCATCGGCTAAAAGCACCTTTGGATCGCTGGCCAGCGCCCTTGCAATAGCAACCCGCTGTTTTTGACCTCCAGACAATTCATTCGGTAAATGACCACTCCAATCAGCAAGACCCACCTTTTCCAAATAAGCCATCGCCTTTTCCATGCGCTCGCCCCGATTAATCCCCTGATAATACAAGGGCAGAGCCACATTATCTAAAGCACTTTTATAAGAAATAAGATTAAATGACTGGAAAATAAAACCCAGAAATTTATTACGGTAACGAGCAGCTATCTTTTCATTAAGATTTTTAATAGGTACGCCATCCAGGGTATAAGAGCCTTCATCTAATTCATCTAACATCCCTAAAATATTTAGAAAAGTAGATTTGCCAGACCCAGACGACCCCATAATAGAAACGAGTTCTCCTTCGGCAACGCTAAAATTAATCCCTTTTAAAACGTGTAGCGAACTGCTACCCATCTTATAAGACTTATGAAGATCTCTAATCTCTATCATTGAAATAAAATTACAGGTTACTAACTTTTAGAAAAAGCGTTACCAATAAGACTCTATCACAATGAAAAAGTTACAATATTTTTAAGAAAAAAAATTAGGCTTTCTTAAACTTTCTGAATTTTCTTAGCCTTTTTTCTAGATCGGTAGATAAAGAAACCTAAAGCACCAACCAATAAATATGGAAATGCCATGAGGTAAAGGATACCATTATTAATACCTTTAGCTGCGCTTTGGTCGGTATCACTTTCAAGAACCGCACGACACATAGAACATTGTGCATTGGCCAGCTCGGGCACTAGAATTAGCAGGAAGATAAAAATTAAAAACTTAAGTTTCATAATGGTAATTTCAGACTACAAATTTAAGAATTTTCCCAAACAACTGTTTAGTATAGCTGTTAAGTCTTAATTTCTTCAAGAAGAAGATAGACTACTAATAATAGGGAAACATAAAAATATATACCAACACCCCTGTAATTGCTACATACAGCCATATAGGGAAGGTCCATCGGGCAATTTTTGCGTGCTTTTCATATTCTCCCGTTAAACCTCTGTACATTGTAAAAAGTACTAATGGTACAATAATAGCCGAAAGTACAATATGCGTAATAAGAATAAAGAAATAGACAGGTCGCAAAATACCCTCGCCGCCATACGGGACAGGATCATTACTTATTTTTGAGATTACATAGCTCACCAAAAATATAGCTGAAAGCACAAAAGCAGTAATCATAACATTACGATGTAGCTTATATTCTTTAATATTCATAAAGAAATACCCCAGCATTAACAGAATGGCGGTAGACCCATTTAATACCGCATGGAAAAATGGGAAAGTGCCTGCCTGGGTGCCAAATATATTATAGCGTTCAGGTAAATACATTAAAACAAGTACCAGGGCTGGGACCAATATAGATAAACCAATTATTACCGGTACTGCGATTTTATCTACTTTTGTTAGTGTTCTTTTCACAATAGCTTTTTAATATCTTCGATTAAAATATCAATTTGAGGCTCTTCCTCACCCTCTACTACAGATTTCTTTCTTTCTACAGATCCACGATAATAAATTATAGGATTTCCAAACCTATCCAGGCGCGATCTAATGTAACCCTCCTTATCTACCAAGGCAAACAAGCCCTGATGCGCAAAACCACCGGGAACTTCACTATTTTCTCCTGCATAAATATTAAAACCACCATTGGCAAGCCCATAAATAGCTTCTCTTTCGCCGGTCAATAAATTCCAATTAGGATGATTTATCCCATAGTTTTCTGCATAAGATTTTAAAACCTCAGGGGTATCATGTTTTGGATCTATAGAAAAGGAAGCAATTCCGAAATCATTTTTATTTTTAAATTCTTCCTGAATTTCAACCAAATTTTGGTTCATTATTGGGCAAATTGTAGGGCAGGTAGTAAAAAAGAACTCCGCCACATATACCTTCCCCAAGTAATCTATATTGGTTATGGTATCTCCATCCTGATTTATCAATTGAAAATCTGGTGCTTTTTTCTTTTTACCGTTAACCTCTATATAAGTTAAGGGTTTACTGTTATTAGATGTCTTGTCTGCGCCCTTAACATTTAACCTATCGGCCTTCACCACTTCATCCCCGGCAATGGTACTTACAATTTTAGGAATAAAAATAATCCCAAAGATCAAAATAGTTAGGGAAAGGCCTATGTAAGAATATTTTCTCTTCATTTTTAATTATTTTCTCTATCGGCGTTATTCTTTTTTAAAGCTAACCTATATTCAGCAAGAATCACTTTAACATCATCATTCATTTTATCGCTTAACTCTGCAACAGACCTTGAATCGTATCCATAAACTTTTCCAAAATCTTCATCGTCATCCCTGCCTCTTAAATTAAATTCTTTATCCACAATAAAAACATAGGGAGTATAAGTGCCTTGCAGGGTGTGCGGAGTCTTAAAGCTATTAAAGGTTTCTTTTATAGCCTTAGGTGTACCAAAAACAAACCTCCATTTTTGAGTTTCTGAAATACCGCTGAATTCTTCTTTAAATTTCCTGGCCTCTTCACGCGCTACCTCGGGAAGCACTACAATAAATTGAAAATCGTCGAATTCGTAGTATTTCTCGAGTATTTTTTGATCAAGATTAAAGGTATTCCCTTTTAAGTCATCGAGCTTTTCACCAAAAAAAGCAACGATACTAATTTTATCTTTGAAAGTAACTGTGTTTCCTTCCAGGTCTTGAAATTCAGAAACGTCATTAACCTCTTCGGTTAAAACAGGCAATTTCGCAAAGTTATTTTGCCCTGAAGCAAAAAACATATAAGCAATAATAGGTAATGCAAAGAGTACCAAAAGCACAAAAAACTTTTTCATATCCTATATTTAAAAGTGGCACAAAAATAAAAAGACGGTTTAACAAAACCGCCTTTCTGTACTTTTTTAACTTTTAAGTTCTTTGTCCTAGAAATCCCAGGATACATAACCATTATTAAAGACCTCATAAATATAATCCCCTTCAGTTAAAAGGATAAATATAAGGTAGCTAATAAGAAAAACTGCCGTCCATACTATAGCTCTTCGCAAACCTTTAGTTTCTCCTTCTAAATGCATAAAAGACCAGGCAATATAATAGGCTTTATATATAGTTAGGATAATAAAAATCCAGTTTAGGAGCGACATGCTCAAAAAAGAAGTATCTGTTAGAAATTCGGGTTTAAAAATCCCCAGAACAACTTCAACAATTGTAACTATGGAAAGTATTACAAATACCGTCCAAATCCTTTTTGTATTAGATTCGTGTTGATGTGCTGTATCGTGTGCCATTTTTATTTATTTCTAAAATTAAACCAGGTAAAAGAATGTAAAAACAAATACCCAAACTAAATCCACAAAGTGCCAGTAAAGACCAACCTTTTCTACCATCTCGTAATTCTTTCTACGCTCGTAAGTACCCAAAATAACATTAAAGAAAATTATAATGTTAATAAGCACTCCTGTAAATACGTGAAAACCATGGAAACCGGTAATAAAGAAAAAGAAGTCTGCAAACAACGGCGGGCCATATTCATTACGGGTAAGGTTAGCTCCCTCTATTACACCTACAGCTTCACTGTTTAACTTAGTAATAGATTCTTCACGAGAGAGAATGGTTTTCTCCCCCTCTTCGTTCATTATTTGTGTTCTTATAAGAAGATCTGAATTTTCTCCAAAGCCTGCTTTCACTTCTTCTATAGAGTAAGAAGGCAAAGATTTTTCGCTCTCAAACCAAACCCCGTTTCTCGCCTCATGCTCTACTCTGGGTGAAGCCTGAGAAGCAGCTACATCAGAAAGTGCTACACGATGGCCCTCACTATCTACAAACTGCAGTATATTACCACCTTCTGTATAAACAGCACCATAAGTACCATTGATAAAGTTTTTCCATTCCCAGGCTTGAGAACCAAGGAAAATAACACCACCAATAATAGTAAGAAACATATAAAATGTAACTTTTCCTTTCTTGAGTTGATGACCAGCATCTACTGCCAAAACCATAGTTACTGACGAGAAGATAAGAATAAAGGTCATTAACGCCACATAGTACATTGGAGCGTCTACACCATGTAAAAAAGGAAAGTGATTAAAAACTTCATCGGCAATTGGCCAAGAGTCCATAAATTTAAATCGGGAAAATCCATAAGCTGCAAGAAAACCAGAGAAGGTAAGTGCATCAGAAACGATGAAAAACCACATCATCATTTTGCCATAGCTAGCTTTTAAAGGCTCATTTCCACCACCCCAGGTTTTACCTTCGGTGCCTGTTCTAACAACAGTAGCTTCCATAGAAGAGTTTTTAATTTTTAAGTATTGCGCAAAAATACGCAATTTTATTATTTAAAGAAATATAAAAATACAAACAGGTATATCCACATAAGATCAAGAAAATGCCAAAAAGTGCCACCTAGCTCAATACCAAGCATTTGACCTTTTTTATATCTTTGTTTAAAATGGTTATAAATTACCACTAAAAGCGTGATCACACCTACAGCCAAATGCACTAAATGCACTAAAACAAGCACATAAATAAAGGAAGTGGTAATACTACTTTCGCTTCCGGTAAAGTAATAGCCTTTAGCTATAATCTCAGAAAACCCATTAAATTGCAGCACCATAAACAGCACAGCCAGGACCAGGGTGCCAATCAACATCGCCGAGGCATTTCTTCGGTTTCCAGACAAAATGCTTTGTTTTGCCAGAATAAAAGTAATACTACTCAAAACTATTACAAGGGTACTCCAAAAAAAAGCAGATGGCAATTCGAATTCTGTTAGCCAATCTGGCCTTGTTTTACTCACAACATAAGCACTTGTTAATCCACCAAAGGTCATGATCATGCTTATTATCCCAAACCAGAGCATCATTTTCTTAGCCCTGTCATATTTATGCTTTTCTTCACCTTGAGTTAAATCCATTGTCTTATAAATTTATCTAAAACATATACAATTTGTAGCAGCGTAATATAAGATACACTCGCAAACATTAATTTTTTTGCGGCCTGGGCAGTTTTTTCTTTATACAACCTTATCGCATAATACAGCATTCCCAAACCAAGTAAAAGAATAACGACACCTGCGACGGGAGTTAGAAAAAGTTTATCTGTAACCCCAAATACCGGAACTAATGACACTAAAACAGTCCATACTGAATAAAGAATAATCTGTATAGCCGTTCCCTTATCCCGTTTTCCGGTAGGCAACATAAAAAAGCCACCTTTTTTATAGTCGTCGTACAACCACCAACCAATTGCCCAAAAATGCGGAAACTGCCAAAAAAATTGAATCATAAACAAAGTACCCGGCTCTATACTAAAATCTCCGGTAGCAGCAACCCAACCCAACATAAAAGGAATTGCCCCGGGAATAGCTCCTACAAATACAGATAATGGGGTTTTAGTCTTAAGAGGCGTATAAACACTTACATATATAAAAATACTTATTGCCCCAAACATCGCAGTCTTTGGGTTAATAATATATAAGACTACAAGTCCGCAAATAGTAAAAACACTGGCAATTAAAAAAGCAGTACTTACCGACATTCTTCCACCCGGAATAGGACGATTTTTAGTACGATCCATAAGGGCGTCTAAATTACGCTCTATAATCTGGTTATAGGCATTTGACGCTCCAACCATAAAGTAACCACCAACAGCCAAAAGGAAAACGGTCACAAAATCTATATTATCGGCTCCTAAAAAATATCCTGCTACCGATGAAAAAACAACGCTTACAGCAAGCCTTACTTTGGTAATCTCTTTAAAGTCTGTTACGATAGAAGCCGAGGAAGTATGTACGCCGGTGCTGCTCAAAAATAGTTTTTTAAATTGGCGCAAAGATACTCCTTAATTAGGTTTTGGCAAGGGGGCAAAAATGTTAATTTTAAGCACTTAAGGATTTGCTGAAATATTGAAAGATAATTACCACTCACGACTTCCGGTAGTGGGTATAGATTTACCAGAGAAATCAGATTTTAATAATCGTAGTACCAGTTAAAAATATCGGTTCTTATACCAAAGTTTAACCAACTTGTGGTATTATCAAAATAAGAAGCTGTATCTAAACGAGGATTAAAAGAACGATATATAAAGCTCCCGTATAATTTTAAATTCGTTGCCGGGTTTACAATATAACCGGCTTCAATACTACCAAACAAAGATTTAGTGGTATTTCCCTGGCCAACTTTCACTCCAGCATCAAACGGACGTTGCCGTTCACTACTATAAATATCACCACCATAAGCCTGCGCATCGGTATAGTCGAAACCGCGTTTACCATAAATCACTTTAGCATTTCCATACCACCTGTTTTTCTTATAACGAGCAATAGCAAGTATTTCCCTAAAATTAGCACCCCATAAATGAGCCATAGATTGGTTATTATGGCCGTAATTTAAAACTCCGGTATTATGCGAATATGTATAAGGACGCACCTGGTTATATTCAAGCTGAAGATAAAGCCCCGGCACCTTAAACGCATCAAAATATTTGACCCCCAGTTGGTAACCAAGTTTATTCTTCCAGCTTTGCTGCCCTCCGAATACATCGGAAGTAGAAAATTCGTCTATTACAAATTGGCCATACGCGTTTATAGTGTTTGAAAACTTATATTTTGAAGAAAGCCCAATAATAGCATTTCCACCCCTGGCGCCGGTAGAAAACTCAATAGCCCTATAAAAAATTACCGGGTTCAAATAATTTAAATCGAAGCCCCGGTTGTTATCATTTTCCCAAACCACAGATTCAAACAAACCAATATTAAGCCTTTTGGTAACATTATAGCTTAAATAATGACTTGCCATATATTTTGTCCTAAAAGAACCACTGGCCGTAACTTCTGGCCGCACATCTCGCAAAGACATCCAGGTATTGGTATATTTCAGCTTCCAAAATGTAGTATTCAGTTTAAAATATGGATAAGGCGAAGCATTATCGCTCATTAAAAGCGACCTATAGCCATCCCCTATAAAATTCTTGCCGTGTCCAAACTGCAAATTAAAAAATTTATTGGGCGTGTAAGACAAGTATCCTTCGGCTACAGGATAATCATAACCTTCATCCATAAAAGGTTTAGCAATACCTCTACCGGGAATTATAGCAGGATCTCCCCCATCTGGCCTTAAAGATTCTGCAAAACGATTATAATAGTCGGCAAACCTACCTTGATTCTCGTAAGCAACGGTATAAAAATTAAGCTTCTTACCTAACCCACCCTGAAAAACTAGCGCCCGGGTATTATTATAGGTAAAATCGAAGTCTTTTTGCTGAAAATCTTTACCTAACTGAAGATCTAAAGCAAAATCTAAAGTAAACCAATAATCTTCGGTTTGAAATTGCGCCAGATGCTCATTAAGCAATTTGCGACCTAACCATGAATTTACCTTCTTAAGCTGAGTATCTTCTTCCTTTTTGAAATTATAATACTTAGAAACCTCAGAAAAAAGTAACGGTTTTGAAGCAGCATGTATATTGACGCCAATCCTATTAAATTCAGCATCAAACCGACTATAATATTCATGAGAAAGCGGGATATTTATCTGGCTCTCATACCTAGGCCGTGTAAATTTGCCGGGTTGAATTTCATCATATTCATTATCAATGTCATTATCAGTCTGAAATAATACCGATTCGCTTTTATGATTCCCTTTATAAGCCTGTTGAAATTGTTCCAGGTTTAAAGATAGTGGAATTTTAACCGGCATTCTAAACTGAGCAAAAACGGGCCTGGCATTGTAAGTAGCCGGCTGTATTATAGGAAGCATATTAAAAACACGCTGCATCTCTTCTTTCAACTCAACGTAGGCTGCATCTAAATAAAGTACCTGAAAATCACCAAATTTATCAACTTCAAAAACCACCTTCACCTCTCCCCTATAATCCTCATCAATCACTTTAGAAGGAACGGTATAATTAGCAAGGATAAACTCGCGTAAAGTATTCTTAAAGCAAGCTTCTTTATTTTCAAAATCTACGGTGGAGCATTGCGGAAATTCAGGAAAGCGCTGAACATTGCTTTGAGCCTGGAATTTAAAATTATTTATAATTAATAAAACCAGAAGAAACAAATAGCTCTTCATACTCAAATTGAAGAAAGGTTGGTTACACTCTGGAAATATACATTTTTTTGAATAGAGTAAACCGGTATAAACAAAAAAATCCCGGGAACAAGCCCGGGATTCAATATCAAAAAAAACTTTATTTAGTCCTGTACCTGGAATACAATAGGTAGCGAGTACATAACTCCAACCGCTTTTCCTCTTTGTTTCCCTGGTTGCATTTTCGGCAATTTATTAATTACTCTTGCAGCCTCACGTTCTAATCTTGGGTGCGGTGCACGAGACATTACGTTAGTAATATTTCCCTTTTCATCAATTTTAAACTGAACAATCACTCTATTTACACCCGAAAGACCTAGCTCTGCACCAAGATCTGTATCAAAGTTACGGTTTACAAACTGACTGATTTTTTTACTCATACATTGCTTGCGCTCTTCATTATTTTTCAGGTTTTCACAACCTGGGAAAATTGGCACATCTTCAATAACAGCAAAAGGCACATCTGCCACTTCTTCTTCTACAGGAGCCTCAACAACTTCCTCTACTTCAACAATCTCTTCAAGATTTGTTTCTGTAGATTCAATCTCATCTTCCTCAACCTCTTCTTCATCCTCTACAACCTCAATAATCTCTGGCGCTGGAGGCGGCGGAGGTGGTGGCGGAGGTGTATTCTGCATCTCGGTAATTGGGATTTCTTCATCGTCTAAATCGTCCATACTTAACTGGCCGGTATCAATGGCTTCCTTGTCATAAGTCTTCCATTCAATAGCACGCCAGGTAATTAATAGGACCAGGACAAGCCCCAATTGGAGAAACAGCACGCTCTTTCTCTTTAAATCGGCTTTTGGATTTTTCTTTGGTTCCATAATTGGTTATTGATTAATAAGGATTGCTAAAATAAATATTTTTTCTAAAAAACTAAATTAATCTTGCTATTTAACCTTTTTAGACTTCTTTCAAAGAAAAGAAAGATAATAACAGCAAGCAAAACACCAGTGGTATTAGCCAAAATATCAAACCAATCTGGTTGACGATAACTGGTGAGCACTCCTTGTAAAAGCTCAATTAACATACCAAACAGCACTGCAAGGCCTGCAATTTTAAAAAGGTTACTCTTATAAGTATTTTTAGGTTTATTTTTCAACATAAAATATACCTTCCACAATACCAATAACCCAAAATAAGCTACAAGGTGTAAAAGTTTATCTGTAGGATTAAAACTTCCAACACTAATTTTACCAAGTTTCACCAAAGACGAAACCGTTAGTAAAACTGTGTAGGAACAAGCTACAAATAAAGCAATTCTAGTTACCAAGAATTTCTTTATAAGCATCTGCGCTTAAAAGTTCTTCCAACTGAGATTCATCAGAAAATTTCACTTTAATCATCCAACCTTCTCCGTAAGGGTCTGAATTCACTTTTTCAGGCTCGTCTTCAAGACTTTCATTAAATTCAATAATCTCTCCAGAAATTGGCAAATACAGGTCTGAAACGGTCTTTACCGCTTCTACAGTACCAAACACCTCTTCTTTATCAAGGGTCTCATCCAGGGTTTCTACTTCTACATAAACGATGTCTCCCAATTCGCTTTGAGCGAAATCTGTAATACCTATTGTAACAGTATCACCTTCTACCCTGATCCATTCGTGATCTTTGGTATACTTTAAATCTTGTGGAATATTCATTGGTTCTATTTTATATTGGAGCAAAGTTAATTTTTTAAAGCAATACTTCAAACAAGGCTCAATTAATTTCCAAAATTATATCTAAGTGTAATTCCCGATCTTATAGTTGTTTGCGGGAAAGCGGTAGAAACAGCATATTCAGAGAAATTATGCTCATAATAAAATATAGCTGTTAAGTTGCTGGAAATGGCATAATCTGTAGTAAAATTAAGGCGCCAAATATCCTGCCCGGCAATCACCTGGCTGGTTTCCAAATCAAGGTACCTAATAATACTTTTATTCCTTCTAAAAGAAACATCAGCTTTAAAGTTAAGGTCGCTGCTTAAAATTCTATTTCGCCCACCAAGACCAGTTGCGATTTTTAGATCCTTTATTCTGTAGCCTGCGCCAAAAATATATTCATTTCCGGTAGTTTCAGTAAGCAGGTTATTATCAAAGCTTAAAGAAAGCATTCGGTCTTTCCTAACTTCGGCCAACAATTGAATGGCATTTTTAGTTTCCAGGTCTAACCGAAATAATGGTGTAAACAATTCAGTTAAAACAATATTTGAATACAACATAGGGCTTTTAAAATCCCCTGCCTGGTTAGTATCAAATTCGTTATCCGGGTCATAATCTAAATTGGTTTGAAACTGGTTAATAGTATGATTGGATTGGTAACCGTGATTTATTGAAAACCTTCTAAATTTATCCCTAAACCAACCAATACGCATTAACCCGGTATACTTTAGATTCCAATTTGGCAAAGGCATATCCCTAAATGCACCTAATTTAACATCTTCAGGATCTTTACCCGCGTAAGCTGAAACAAAAGCAGGAAGCAAAACAGCCTGGCTTGTTTTTCCTATTCCCTTTGGAAAACCATCTTCATCTACATCGTTAGGATCTAAACCACGTTCCCTGGCTATTCTTCTTGCAATGGTCAAACGATTTTCCCTAAAGTTTTCAAATGTTGCTGAAGATTGCTCGTTAGATTGATTGAATGCAGTTTTTATAAGAATTGTAGAAATATTAAAGTTCCCATAATTATATGGTGTTAAGGGAATATATTCAAGCGTAGTTGGATTTACCCTATAATTTTCTGAATAATTTTCTGAATAATTCCTACTCGCACTAACATCTACAGTAAGGTCTGGGATAATATCAAGGGAAGCCTGCACATCTAATTGCTCGTTCTTTAAAGTAGAATACTGCTGATTAAAATTTTGGAATAAGGTTAACCAACCTCTTCTAGCAGCATTGTACCTAATTTCGTCCTGCCAACCAAAAGCAAAACCGGCACTGGGTCGTAAAGTTCCCATAAAGCCAACACTAGGGGTATAGCCGGGAAGAAAAGTACCTTCATTTTGCCTATAGTTTATTTGCAACCTACTTAACACCGTTACAAAATCTACAAAAGTATTAAAGCCTTTACTTGTTTTTTTAACCACCTCAGCATTCTGCCCGGCCTGTCTATCTTGAGGCGCCCCATCTAAAGTAGGCACACCTGCACTACGCTGCTTTATGGTCTTGTTACCCCTGCCTTCTTTCTTTTCAAGCCCTAAATAAGAATACAAAGACTCCATATCAAGATTGGCATTTATTTGATGGGAACTCGAGTTTTGCACGCTATTCCCTATATCAGGAATATTTTCCAGGTTTTCGTAAATACGGGAGCCACGTTGCCATTGAAAATCACCCGTATAGGAGTATGTTGCATTTATAAAATCCAGTACCGGAATTTTATCAAAAGGAAGGTCATAATTTACCTGTAAATTTTGGTAATGTAAATCTGGAGTACCTATGCTGAAAAAATCATCCCAAACCCCAATAGTGTTATCGGCAAAACCTTCTTCATCTATATAGTTTCTAACAATTCTATTATTTGAGGCATTAAAAGCAAAATTTAATGAATTTGTAAGGTTGTAGTTTATACCATACTCCCAGTTAAACAAATAATTTCGCTGGTAAAGGGTAGGAATTCCTAAATCTTCATCTGAAAGCTCCAGCGATCTAAATTTCTGCTCGTTGTACTGTCTTAAAATGGTAGAACTTGCATTTATGTTAGACGGCAATAAATTCACATTAAAATCTCTTACCAAAGAATAATAATCGCTACTATCTAATGCCGAAATATTTTTAAAAGGCTCTACTTGTTTAGGCTCGAAGTTAAACTCGTAAGTAGCCCCTGCACGCACATTCTGACTTAAAGATTCTTCTATTTCAAAATCCCTGTGATCTACCTGATTGTAAGAAGTTGTAAAAGCAAAGTTTTCAATATCATAGGGCATAGGCTTTGCTTCACCTGTACGTTCTTTTCGCAAGCCAATAACATTTATGCTTTGGCGTTTTGTATAGGTTTGAGATTGTTTTTTTACGCGCTCTCTTTCTGCTGGATCTACAATATCGGCCAGGCGGGTTTCCAATTCTAAATCCAGAAATTCCTGGTCAAATTTTGGTGTAACCAGCTCCTCTCCCCTACTGTAATTAAAAGGAATTTTAACTCCCCATTTTTCCGGAAGCAATTGGCCAACATTAATATTGGTAACAACATCGTACTGCTGCGAATTTTCCCTGCTTCGCTGGTTTGGCCCCTGCTCTATGGTTCCAAAGCCTACAGTGCTTTTTCTACCCGTAGCGGCCAGCGTTGCAAAATCGGCCAGGTTTGTATCCATATTAATTATGGTTGCCCAGCCTCCTTCATTATCAAGATCTGAAAGCCTTAACTCATTAAACCAAACTTCTCCACACAAATCCTGCACCCCGCTGGTTGGCGTTCCATTTTTTAGCCCTAACATTAGCACCCTAACATTTCCAAAGCTGGGATTCCCTTTTATCCCAAGACGAAGCTTATCCATTTCATACGGATCTTCTTCATCTACCAGCTCCAGGCTTTCTGAAAAGAAGTTTAATTTACCGGCATTTAAAGCAGGGTCGCCAAGCACACTGGTTTTTACACGTTGCAATAAATCTAAAGGCAATTCCATTCTATTACCTTCAGGCCAAATTTCTTCGGCTGTCGTGGCTCCAAAAACAGTGGGGCTTAAAGGCACTTCAATCTGATAGTAATTATCGGTAAAATCGGTTCCCATTCTAATAAAAGCAACCAATTGGCCGTCCTTTAAAGGCGTCTTGTTCGGTAAAGATTCGGCGTGCAAAAACATTTCCAGTTTTTTATATTGCCGCATATCCAGCTGAAAGTTCTTATAGACCGCCCTGGAATCTTGTGGCTCTAGATCACAAACCCTAAGAGAAAGAGATTGTTCATTTTGCCTAATATTAGTATTATTCTCAAAAAGTTCTTCTCTAATCACCCCCGGAGGCAACACATAAGGTATGGGTTCCCGGTTTTCATTTTCTTCAATATTTACCGCTGAAACTTCAAAAAGAGTATTCTGATTTTCAGGAAGTACACTTCTATCCCTCAAACCACGATTATACCGTCTATAGTCTCCACGCACCAGCTCCATAGTTCCAAAACGCAATAAGGTCTTCTCTTCAAACCCACTAAGGAACATTCTCATAAACCGTATAGACCTATAATCTGCAATTCCCCCTTTAGCATCTGTTGGCTCGTATATTGGTATTTTAAACTGAAGCCAGCGCACGGGTAGTTCGTTTCCATTTCTAAGGGTAGTAGTAAGCTCTTTTTCGTCGGTTATATATTGATTATTTTCAATACCCATACCCGGAAAAAATGGTATTTCATACTCAAAATAACTATCTATGGTATTCATCGTGTTATCACGATTTACATCTTCTGTAGTAGGCAAAGTGGTGTTTCCCCTATTGGTATTCCCAACTTCCGGTGGTGAATTTCCATCGGGACCATTATACCTCTTATAACGGCTAACAATATCTCCAGTGGTATTTAAAAAATACTCGTAGTTATCGGCTGCAGGATCAGGAAAATTACTAAACTCGGGAAATTTCGCGGCTTCCTGTTCATCTGAAAGCCCATCGTAACCCACATCCTGATTTCGACGCTCTTCGCCTTCAGTATTAAACGCATAGATTAAAGATTGGTCTGCAGGAACTTTGGCCACCTGTGTTTCTATGGTATTCTCTGATCCACCACTGGCCGGCAAGCCATTTTCAAATTGCTTTCTACCATCTTTTAAAACATCTTCAGAAATATTCCCTAAATTAAAATTGATAGTTCCGCCAGAATTGCCATTATTTTCAGCATAAATATAAGGGTCCATCACCCAAAACTCTATAAACTCAACATTGCTCTGCTCAAAATTCGTGGTGTTTATTCCACGCATTATTCCTCCAAAATTTTGAGAAGGATTTGGCAAGTCTCCCTGTGTTGCCAGGGGATTAAAATTGTAAGGACCACGCTCGGTTGGGAAATAAGCCAGGTCCATAGTATATACCACCTGAGGTTGCCCCTGCACTACATCGGTATTTGGGAATATCTCACTGAGTGCTACCCTTCTTGTGGCGTAATTTGAAATATCGTTATCTGTAATTCCGTCTGGCCGTCTACTGCTATAAAATATAGGATCTATGGTATACCAGGCCAAACTTGCACGTCTATAGCCTACCTTAGCATCGCCATTAGCTAGTTCGCCACCAAAACCAAGGGGCACACTACTTAACTCCCAGCTAAGGGGAGAGCTAATATCTATGGTAGTTTGTGAAGCTTCAAAATCGTCTATATAAGTTGTCGCCTCTCCCTGAAAGTCGTTAACTGCGGGTGCTCCTGGTTGCAGGTATGCAAACTCCCCGGTAACAGAAAAATTAGAGGGGACATCGGTATCTACATTTGGTAATTTATTCACCAGCCTGGTAAACAAAGGAACTTCAGTAGAATAATTTATATTGAAACCAAAAATAGAATTGTTTATAGGCTCATAACTATAATTCGCTTTTTGAGTAAGTGGCCGTTCTTTTAGGTTTAAAAACGTTGCTCCCACCAAAAAATTTTCATTAAACTGATGTTCTACATTTATACCGGTAAAACGTTTGGTTTGTTGCCCAAACAAAGCATTATTTTCGGTATTTACCTGAATAGGAATATCTGAAGCCAATAGAGCTTCATCCAGAATTTGCACTCTTCCCAACTCGTAATTCACCACATAATCTACCCCTTCCTGCAAGACCCTTCCTCCTGCAGTTACGGTAACCGATCCGGGCGGGAGATTAAAACCAATTGGTATTCCTTCAACTTCCCCCGATTTATACCTTCCTTTTAACTGAAATTTATTTTTATCGGCATCTTCCTGCTCAGCCTGAGTCTTTGTGGTTCGGTATAAAGACCTAAAAACATATTTTTGCTGGTTAGCATTCCAGGTTTCGAGAATATTATAATCTTCGGTTCCGGAGTTTGGCGAATTATCTAATTTATCAAACAGATGTTTCCCAAAAGGTTCTACCGTAGTAAAAATAATATTCCCACTTTGTGGATCTATTGTTAAACCGGGCACATAATCAAAGAAACCATCGCCACCGTTTATGGGGTCGTTGTTATTATTAAGTTTATCTAAATTAAACACACGAAGCAAAGGCGTTTCGTTGACATCTTCCGGGAGGGCCACCGCTCCATCTCCTGCAGGCTTTATATAATTTAAAGGCTGCGGATCTGTATACAGAATATTCAACCTAAAATCGTCCCGCTCTAACTGATACGCACCAAGACTATAAATATTCTTCATCATTAAATCCCAAACAGGCTCATCTACATTGGTAATGGTGCTTTTAAGCATTTTTACCACTAGGTTTTGGTTTACCCGCTGGTTTGCACCGGGCTCGCCACCCGGGTTTTGTGCAGGATTATTATCTCCCGTGGCATTTACCCCGTCGTTAGCAAACTCCCCTACCTGATAAACTTCACCATTTACAGTATATTGGAATGCAACCGCTAGAATTTCGTCGTTGCTTAATCTCTGATTTAAAGATATGTATCCTAATTGAGTATTTAAGTTATATTCATTAGGTTGTAATTGCCGTGCATTCTCCAGTTTTACGTAATCCAAACCTTCTGAAACCTGTACTCCTCCAAAGCCATTATCTACCGTAGCCACATCGCGAATAGCCGGAGTTAAAACCGATTGGGCCGAACCATCTATCCCAAAAGGATTAAAATCGTTATTGGCATTATCTGGAAAGCTACCAGCCGGTTGGTTAAAAAATCCGGCAGGCACATTGTCAAGTCCGATGTTTCCGGGGATATTGGTTTCTCCAAGATCTTGAATCCCTACAATATTTCGGGTATCGGTAAGGTTTTGAACATTATTGGTTCGATTAGTTACCCAAACCTGAACTCTTTTAATTTGAATATTTGCATTGATAAACGGATAATCTTTGAGGGCTTCATCATAATGATCCCTAAAATAATGAGCGAGGAAGAAGTGCCTATCCTGATCGTAATCCAGGGCAAATTTTTCAAATTCTTCAACGGCAGCACCCCCTTCAACATTTACAGTACGACGCTCTGATTTTTGTTCAGAAAACACCCCCGTAATCCTGGTTTTCCCAAACTGCAATTCGGTTTTAAACCCAAATAAACTTTGTGCACCCTGCATTAAAGCATTGTTGAGCGGCATATTCACATTACCTACTTCTATCTTTCGCACTATATCATCTTCAGTAGGAGTATATTCAAGTTTTAATTGATTTTGAAAATCGAAGGTAGACTGAGTATCATAATTAGCAGTAATTTGCAAACGCTCCCCAACCTGCCCTAAAAGACTAAGGCTTATTCTCTGATCAAAATCAAAAGTGAGATTACTTCTATTTCTTGGGGAAAAAGCCGGGTTATCCTGTTTGGTATAAAGCAACCCGAGATCCATTTCTACGGTTCCCTGCGGAACAATATTAATTTCTGAACCCCCAAAAATACTTTCAAAGAAGTTATTGTTAACATAAAAATCGGGCAATAAATCTCGTTGTATTTCTTCGGAACCTTCTTTTCGACCTGCTTGCGCATCTATCTTCTGCTTAAAATAATTGCGCATTTCTTCATCCAGCACAAGATTTTCATACTCCTGAGGAGTTAAAATAAGCGGAATTGAAAGATCTATATCCCCTAATTTTTCCCGGTAAATATAACGGTCCAGAATAGGATCGTATTCATAAAAAGATGAAATAAGCTGTGAATCTGGCAGGGAAATTTCACTAAGAGTGTACCCCGTGTCAGTTGTATCCTGAGGGGTTTCCTGTGCATTGGAACTCAATGAAATTATCAATGACAACAACAAGCTGAGTCTAACCGAAGTTGACAATTTCAAGTAATTGTACCTCAATTCTTTACAGATTTTTTAAAGCCATTTTTATAATAGATTCTACGGTAGGGGCTTGAGAATCTTTCATGATTTTATCTACTACCCTGGTAGCCTGCTTTCTCGCAAAGCCCAGAGTCTCTAATGCAGATAACGCTTCTTCTTTTATTGTATTGTCCTGAGGAACAAAAACTTCGTCTTCCCCATAGACTTTTAATATTTTGTCTTTTAAATCTAAAATCACCCTTTGGGCAGTTTTAGCACCAATCCCCTTAACACTTTGTATAGTAGGCACATTGGCGTTAGCAATCGCTTCTTTTACCTGATTAGGCTCTAAAGAAGACAACATTGTTCTTGCTGTACTGGTACCTACTCCCGAAACCGATATTAATAACCTAAAAATATCCCGCTCTGATTTTTGATAAAAACCATATAACGTGTGGGAATCTTCCTTTACATGCAAATGGGTATAAATACTTATATTTTCGGAATCTGGAATTAGCGAAAAGGTATGTAAGGATATATGCACCATATACCCAACACCATTGCATTCAATAACTAAGTAGGTAGGATTCTTCTCTATTAATTGCCCCTTAAGATGATGAATCATATAATTTTAACTTAAGGATTCAAATGTAGTAAATAAAAGTTAAGCCCGAAACCTTTGTCCCGGGCTTAAATGCTATATTTCCACCTTATTTTACTCGATAATCGAGATTTATCCCTATAATTAAATTATCGGGACTCCGTGACTTGTCACGAAACACATAAATTCTTCCTATTTATTGCTTCGTTGACTGCCCACGAGGTTATTTACTTTTTTTGTTTCTTTTCCTTTTCCTGAGCATCTACAACCGTAATGGCCGTCATATTTACAATCTCTTCTACACTCGCCCCAAGTTGAAGAATATGTACCGGCCTGCGCATTCCCATCATAATTGGGCCAATAGAATCTACGTTATTCAACTCTTTTATAAGCTTGTAAGTACTATTGGCAGAATCCAGGTTTGGATATATTAAAGTGTTTACCTTTTTTCCGGCCAATTTTGAAAATGGAAATTTATTCTGAAGCATTTCACGATTAAGTGCAAAATCTGCCTGTAATTCTCCATCTACATTTAAGTCTGGTTGGTAACGATGTAGGTAAGCAACAGCATCTTTTACTTTAACAGCATGAGGATCTTTGGATGAACCAAAGTTTGCATAAGACATCATGGCTACCACCGGCTCTATCCCAAACAATTTTACTGTTCTGGCCGTCATTTGTGCAATTTTAGCAAGGTCTTTTGCAGGAGGATCTATGTTAATAGAAGTATCACTAATAAAAAGTGGACCTCGAGAGGTGTTCATAATATTGGTAGCCGCCACTCGAGTTACACCTGGAGCCATTCCAATAAGTTCAAGCATAGGTTTTACAACTGTTGGGTAGGCTCTTGAATAACCAGAAAGCAAGCCATCGGCATCTCCTTCGTTAACCATCATGGCTGCAAAGTAGTTGCGCTCACGCATTAATTTTTCAGCATCATACAAGGTAACCCCACTTCTACTCCTTGATTTCCAATATACCTTTGCGTATGCTTTTCGCTGATTTTCCTGATCATCAGCCTTAGGATCTATAATAAGAACATCTTCATTGAAGTCTATTTCTTGCATCAATTCTTTAATCACCTCACGTCGGCCCAGTAAAATAGGAATAGCGATTCCTTCATCCTGAACTATTTGCGCTGCCTTTAGTACATCTAAATGATCGGCTTCCGCAAAAACAATTCGTTTAGGGTTCATTTTAGCCCGGTTAAGCAATAACCTGGTAATTTTATTATCACTGCCCATTCTTTCAAGTAGCTCTTCTTCATAGCGCTCCCAGTCCTGAATGGGTTCTTTTGCCACCCCACTTTCCATTGCTGCTTTCGCAACGGCCGGCGGTACTTTAGCAATTAATCTTGGATCAAAAGGTTTGGGAATAATATAATCTGAACCAAAATTAAGTCTGGTTTCACCATAAGCAATATTTACCTGTTCCGGCACAGCTTCTTTGGCCAGCTCGGCCAGAGCTTTTACCGCAGCCATCTTCATCTCCTCATTTATTTTAGTAGCCCTAACATCTAAAGCTCCACGGAATATAAAAGGAAAGCCAAGTACGTTGTTCACCTGGTTTGGATGGTCACTTCTTCCCGTGGCCATAATAATGTCCTTACGCGTATCCATAGCCAATTGATAATCTATCTCCGGGTTCGGATTTGCCATGGCAAAAACAATAGGACGTTTTGCCATGCTTTTTAGCATTTCGGGAGAAACAATATTGGCAATAGAAAGGCCTACAAAAACATCGGCACCCTTCATGGCCTCTTCGAGTGTATCTATTTTTCTGGAAGTTGCAAATTCCATTTTTTCTTCAGAAAGTCCCGGACGGTCTTTTCTAATTACGCCTTTGCTGTCTGTCATTACAATATTCTCTGCTTTCGCTCCAAAGGCTTTATAGAGTTTTGTACAGGAAACCGCTGCTGCACCGGCACCACTTATCACGATTTTTGCTTTTTCTATCTTTTTCTTAGACAGCTCTAGTGCATTAAGCAAGGCTGCAGCCGAAATAATGGCTGTTCCATGCTGATCGTCGTGCATTACGGGAATATCAAGTTCTGCCTTTAATCTTTGTTCAATTTCAAAAGCTTCAGGAGCTTTGATATCTTCAAGGTTAATACCACCAAATGTAGGTGCAATGTTTTTTACGGTTTCTATAAACTTATCTACATCTTTGGTATCTACTTCAATATCAAAAACATCTATATCTGCAAAGATTTTAAAGAGCAAACCTTTTCCTTCCATAACCGGCTTAGATGCCTCAGGGCCAATATCACCAAGACCTAAAACCGCAGTCCCGTTAGAAATTACTGCAACAAGGTTGCCTTTTGTGGTATATTTATAAGCATTTTCTTTATCCTTTTCTATCTCGAGACAGGGCTCTGCAACTCCGGGTGAATAAGCCAGGGACAAATCTCTTTGGGTGGCGTACTTCTTGGTTGGTTTAACTTCTATTTTTCCTGGTTTTGGCTTTGCGTGATATACCAAAGCCTCTCTTCTTTTTCTAGGATTATTACTCATAATTTATTTTTTCTGCTAATTACAAAGGTAGTAAGCTTAGCTTCAATATTGTGTTTCTTAAGACAAAAGAAAAATAAATTTAGAAGAAAAGCCCCCAACTTAATTTTTTATGAAAAATCAATAATTGAAAACTGGTTTCTGTAAAATTATATGCGAAAAATAAAAGTTTAGAGGTCAGTATTTAAATACATATCTTTATTACCAGTAAATATATAAAAATATGGATATTTTTAAGGGTCAAAACCTTCTGGAGTTCTCTGATCGGTTCAAAACCGATGAGGATTGCAAGAAATACCTTGCTTCAATCAAGTCCAAAACCGGCTTTAAATGTACAAGATGTAATCACACTGCTTGCCAAGTACGGAAGGATTTTGCCAGGCAGTGCAATATTTGCCACCATATTGAATCCGCTACCGCAAACACCCTTTTTCACAAGGTTAAATTTGGTGTTCGCAAAGCATTTTTTATTTGTTTTGAGATGGCCACGACAACCAAAAGTTTATCAGCAAGTTATATGGCCGTGCGCTATGGGGTTACTGAAAAAACGGCGAGATTATTTATGTTGAAAGTTAGAGAAGCTATGGCTTCGAGTGGGAATGACCCTATGGATGGCGATGTTCACGTGGATGAATTTGTTATGGGCGGCAGGGACGAGGGGAAAATAGGAAGAAGTTATGATGGTAAGAAAAAGAAAGCAATCACGGCAGTGCAGTTGACCGAAGATGGAAAGGTAAAGCGGATGTATACCATGAAAATTGAAGATTTTTCAGCCCAGTCCCTTCAGTACATCTTTATCAACCATATAAGCCGCAAAGCTAAGGTAACCACTGATAAATGGCGTGGTTATAGGCCAATTTCCAAAGCATATGACATTACACAAATAGAAAGCAATAAGGGATTGAACTTTAAGGCAATTCACACCATGATACACCAAGTGAAATCTTGGATTAGAACCACTTATTCCTGGGTAAGCGATAAAAACCTGAACAGGTATTTTAACGAATTCTGTTTCAGGATCAACCGATCTCAGAGCAAAGCTACTATATTCAATAAGCTGATTACAAAAATGGTTCAGGGCAATGTCATATATCAATCCCAAATTATAAGTAACTAACTACTGACCTCTGTA
>NZ_JAEHOK010000019.1:60311-66866 GCF_016236915.1 Salegentibacter maritimus | reverse complement strand
GGGTCTGTAAATTAAACTCTGTCTGATGTTTCAATTCCTCTGGGGCTAGCCCCAGAGGAATTGGCGTTTATGTCCAGCGGTATCCGGTCTCCAAATTTAATATAAAATTGCTGAATCGTAAGGCTCCAATTATGCAAAGGAGCGGTCCATTTCTTCTCAATGTTTCGTGTGGCCAGGTAGACTAGCTTTAGCAGCGACATATCAGTGGTGAAAGCACCCTTGGTTTTGGTAACTTTCCGGATTTGCCGATGGAAGCCCTCTACGGCATTAGTGGTGTAAATAATCTTCCTAATGGGTTCTGTATACTCAAAATACTGGGATAGCTGTTCCCAGTTACGCTGCCAACTTTCAATAACTACAGGATATTTATTACCCCATTTCCCTTCCAGGTTCAATAGCTCATCTTCGGCTACATCTTTAGTGACAGCCCTATAGACCTTTTTCAGGTCTTTCATAAACTCTTTTTGATCTTTAGAGGCAATATACTTCAATGAATTACGGATTTGGTGTACAATACAAAGCTGAACCTGAGCCTTTGGATAAACGCTTAAGATGGCTTGTGTAAAGCCTTTGAGATTATCTGTACAGGCTATTAAGATATCCTGTAATCCACGGTTATGAAGGTCGGTTAAAACCTGTAGCCAGAAATTAGCACCTTCGCTCTCAGAGATATACATCCCCAGGATTTCCTTTTTCCCTTCTTTGGTAATACCCAGGATGTTATAAAGTGCTTTGTGGGCAATCTTTCCATCCACTTTAACTTTATAATGCATGGCATCAAGCCAAACAATACAGTAAAGGGGTTCTAAAGGACGACTTTGCCAGGCTTTGATATCAGGAATGATCTGATCGGTGATCTGGCTTAAAACCGTATGGGAAATATCGGTATCGTACATTTCTTTGATATGACCCGAGATGTCACGGTAGCTCATTCCAAGTCCATAAAGACCGATAATTTTTTCTGAAAGATTATCAGCCAGAATCGTCTGTCGCTTTTTAACCAGTTCCGGTTGGAAGCTACTTTGACGGTCTTCAGGGGTTTCAATGTCAAAAGAGCCAAAGCCACTTTTAAGCTTTTTCTTTCCCTTGCCATTGCGTTTATTCCCTTTGGAGCGTTCATCACTACTTAGATGAGAGTCCATCTCTGCCTGAAGGGCCTTCTCAATAACGTTCTTGAGCATCGGTGCAAAAGCACCGTCTGCACCAAAAAGGCTTTTGCCTGACATGAACTGGTCAAGCACCTTTTTCTCGAATTCTTGTTGTTCTTTTGTTGCCATAATTCTGTATGAATGAAATTAATAAATAATTCAATTCAGACAGAGTTTATTTTACACTCTCGTTAAGTTAGCCAAAAAATCATCCAGGTCAATATCTTTACTCAAACCAAATTTTTGTTTTAAACGATATTTAAACATCCTAACGCTTTGAGGTTCTATATGTAAGGCTTGTGCAATCTGCTTTGTAGTCATTTTTAAGTACAGATAGGTACAATATTTTAGATCTAAGGGTGTTAGCTTCTTTACAGCCAATGCATTTAACTGATTAAAAAAATCGGGATGAACTTTTTGTATTTGTGTTTTAATATTTTCAAAATCAGCAGCCAAAAGCATTTCTTCCTTTAGTAACTTTTGTATTTTTTTTGTATCACCTTCCTGAATATTCGATTTTATTTGTTGCAACATATCGTTTTTGTACTCGATAAGTAAAGAGTTTGCCAATGATTCTTTTTCTAACTGTTGCTGCTTAATATTTAAAAGTTCCTGTTCGGCCTTTAATCTGGACTGCTCTTCCTTTTCAAATTTTAGCTTCAAATTTGCCCTATGTTCGCTTTCTTCTTTTTCCCGTTTCAGTTTTTCTTCACGTTCAATAGAATACTTTAACTTAAAATGATATGATACAAACATAAATACAAGCCCAAAAAGCAATGCAAGCGCAATGCCACCATAGAGATAATTTTGTCTTTTTTGAAATGTTTCGCGTTCCTTCAGCAATTTTAGCTGCTGATCTTTCTTTTCTGTTTCAAATTGTATTTCCAACTTTTGAGCATTTAGCAACTGCTGTTCGTCAAAAGACTTCTTCAATAGTTCTTCTGCCCTTTCCTGGTAATTTAAAGCCGATTTTAAGTCATTTCTTTTTAAGGCTATAGCTGCAAGCTCCTTGTTTATCCTGTATTCCAGCTTAAAATAATTTCCTTTATCGTTCATTAGTAAAGTCAAGCCCTGCAAAAGATACTGTTCTGCAAGCCCTACATTTCCCTCTTTTTTGGCAAAGCCACTCTTTATACCAAGTACATTGATCCATTTTTCTGAAGAAGCTTCATCTTTTTCAAGTTTATCTTCGGCAAATTTGAGGTAATAAAATGCTTTCTCCTTACGAACTTCCATGGGTTCGCTAGACCATTCAAGATAAAAATTTGCAATATTGATACAGGTGATTACAAATGTATCGCCACTTACTTCTTTTGGGTTAGATTGCTGAAGTTCAAATGATTTTCTTAGATATTGAAAAGTGCTATCTAACAATTTTTTTTTCCTGGTTTCTCTATAACGTGCCAGGTACATACTGGACATTCCGTTATTTACATTTACCTGTAAATTGATATCTCTTGCATCAATAGCATATTTCTTACATTTTAAGATGTATTTTTCCATCTTTTCTTCATCCCCCCACCTACTGTAGGTGCTATATAAAAGATAATTTAGATAGTATTTTGTTGTTAAATCGGTATTATTTCCCTCTAGATACTGCAACCCGGTTAGAGCATCTTTCACCACATCATCGGGCAAATTAAGATGATAGTTTAGATAAGCTTTGGCTCTATAGGCTACAGCTTTAGAAGTATTATTTTTTGCCTTTTCCGCAGCTTCGAAACTAAGATCCAATAGTTTCTTCCCCATTAAAAGGCTATCTCTGGAAACGTAAAGGCCGCTTTGATAAGCATATAGATAGGCAAGGTCGTCAGCCGAATTGGTTCTATAAATCGTATTCTTTAAGCTTTCAATTGCTTCCTGCGTCTTGTTTTGCATTTGAAGCAACTCTACAGAATCGAGTGCCTGCCTTGTGCTTTCCAAAATATTTTGCGCTCTGCTCAGCGTTCCAGATAATAAAAGGGCTAGAAATATAAAAATCCTCATTTAATGATATGCTGCGTTGTATCTACAAAAATAGAAACTAATAGAAAAGAATCAGGCTTAAAACAATTAAAATGGTCACTTATTCCATCGTATTTATAATTTCAAATAACTGTTTATCAGTACTTAAAAATAATTGTAGATAGTATGTATATACAAAATTCATAAAGTAGATACTATGTAACGTTTTCAATAGACCTCATTTTCTATTTAATGTTGACTTTTACATCAATCACTTAGGCGCTAAATAAAGGTTTAAGCCATTCAACATTTTTAGAATTAACAATAACCATTTGAATTGAATAAGTTTTGTTTTGATGAAATATATTTTCAGCTCCGTTTTTATACTTATAATTAATACAATGTTGACTGCACAAACTACGCCTGTGCCCGATGCCAATTTCGAAGCTTTTTTAATTGCCGAGGGTATAGATACAAATGGAACTACCGGAGATATTTTAAATTCAGATGCTGCTAATGTTACAACATTAGATGTCTCTGTGAACAACATCACAGATTTCTCAGGACTTGAGGCTTTTGTAAATATCCTTTCATTAGACCTTAACGGAAATCAATTTGCAACTTTACCATTAAGTACATTAACTGATTTAGAAGAATTGAGGTTTAGCGGTAATATGGCCCTCGCAAATCTAGATCTTTCTGCAAATACCCAACTTAAAATAATTATTGCGCGCTCTAATGGCCATACCAACAATGCGCCTATCACTACTTTAGACCTTTCTTCAAACACTCTTTTAGAAGAAATAGAAATATATAACTTCTTTAATCTATCTAGCGTCATATATCCCAATACAAATACCGTTAGGGATATATATATGCTACTACGTTCTAATATCAATGTAGATTTTTCAGACTATGATAACCTAGAACATCTTTTTTTGAGCACCAACTTCAATAATTCATTAACAATTAATGCCCTACTCCCAAACAACCAAAACAGCTTAAAAACGCTAAGCTGCCAGGGCGGAAATATTACCAATGTAAACGTTTCTAATTTTCTTGCTTTAGAACAGCTAAGACTCCAAACTACAAACACCCAAACAATACAGTTACCACAAACAAATTCGCTTAAGGACATACGAATAAGCAATCATTTAATTAATGCCATTTCTTTTGAAAATGCCGCTATGCTGGAGACTTTATATATTCAAAATAAAAGTGGCTCCTCCCCCACAAATATCGATATCACAAAAAACTCACAATTAAAAGTTTTAGTGGCAAGTTCAAATGACATGACCAATATAGATGTAAGCCAAAATAGTTTATTAACCGATATTAATGTTCAGAATAACCAACTTACATCACTAGATGTTACCAAAAATAAAGTTTTAGAAGAATTAACAGCATCTTATAATATGCTGTCAGGCATTGATGTTAGGCAAAATATACTTCTAAGAAGGCTAGCACTTTCAAATAATGAGATCGCCAATCTTGATGTTACTCAAAACAGGGAATTGCAAAATCTTAATATAGCTAATAATCTTTTTACCGATACGGGTCTGGATATAACACAGAATATTGCCTTAAGCTCTCTAGATGCTTCCAACAATCAAATTGAATCACTTAATATTACTAAAAATAGTTCACTAGGGAATCTGGTTTTACACCATAACCTCTTTACCGGAACCAATATTATAGATCAATATCACGACATTTGGCAAACAAACGGGGCTTTAAGAGCTTCAGACGAACTGGATGTAAGTTATAATCTCTTGTCGGGGAAAATTCCAGATTTTGCTTCATTGGCCTTAGATGGAAAAACCAATTATTTTGAATTAAAATTTGATAACAACCACTTTCATTTTGGAGATTTTGAAGATGAACATAATGCCTATGTACAATTATTGAGTACATATTGGACAAAAATACCTTCCATTGTCCTTTTTAGAAAATATACCTACGCTCCACAAGCAAAAGTAAATTCAGTAGAATCGTATACTCCCAATGTTAATGACACTATTACATTGAATACTACAGTTAGAAGAAATCAAAATCATTATCAATGGTTTAAAAATGGTACAGCAATTCCCGATGCACCAAATGAGCCTAATTTAATTTTATATAATGTGTCCGAATGTGATAATGGTGTATACCATTGTGAAATCACAAGTGATTTGGTGCCATTTGAAAATAGTAATCCCCCCGGAACCAACGGAAAGAACCTACTTTTAATACGAAATGATATTACTGTAGATGTGCAGGGTACAAACAAATCATGTACAAGTGTGGTTAATCCGGCCAATGATGAAACCGGTGTCCCTATAAATACAGTACTTGAATGGAAAGATGATTTTGGCGCTTGTGGTTACCTATTAAGTGTAGGAACCAATGCTGAGGCCAATAACCTTTTAAACAATATTGATGTAGGAAAAACCAGTAATTACAATTTTAGCAATAATCTTGCTCCTAATACTACCTATAATGTTATTGTGGTACCATATTTCTCTGATGGACCATTAAACTCTGGATGTACTATTCAATCCTTTACCACCGGAGGCAATATTACAATTCCTGAATGTAACGAACTTAGTCTGCCAGCACCATCGGCTGCAGATGTGGTTGTGAGTACTCATATAGAATGGACTCGTGTAAATGGTGCAGATGGTTATTATCTAAGTGTTGGCACCAGTGCAGGAAATACCGATATTGTAAATAATATAAATATTACCGGTGGAAATAATAACTCTTACGATATCCCCTCAGACTTACCTTCTAATACGGTAATTTATGTTAACATACTACCGTACAATGCTGAAGGGACAGCCAGTGGCTGTAAAGAATTTAGCTTTACCACAGAAACTATAGCTACTATTCCAAATTGTACTACAATTACCAGTCCGGTAGATGGTGCAAGCGAGGTTAGCATCAATGAAAATATTAGCTGGGATGCTGTACAAGATGCTGATGGATATTATATAAATATTGGAACAAATCCAGGAGGAAATGATCTGGTAAATAATATCGAGCTTACAACAACAAGTTATAGCCATACAACCGATTTCCCTGAAAATACTACAATTTATGTTTCGGTTACTCCTTATAATGCTATTGGTAATGCTACAGGATGTACAGAAATAAGTTTTACCACAGAAACTATTGCTACTATTCCAAATTGTACTTCAATTACCAGTCCGCTAGATGGTGCAACCGATGTTAGTATCAGTGAAAATATTAGCTGGGACGCTGTACAAGATACCGATGGATATTATATAAATATTGGAACAAATCCAGGAGGAAATGATCTGGCAAATAATACCGAGCTTACAACAACAAGTTATAGCCATACAAGCGATTTCCCTGAAAATACTACAATTTATGTTTCGGTTACTCCTTATAATGCTATTGGTAATGCTACGGGATGTACAGAAATAAGTTTTACCACGGAAACTATTGATACTATTCC
>NZ_JAEHOK010000019.1:0-60261 GCF_016236915.1 Salegentibacter maritimus | reverse complement strand
GCTACGGGATGTACAGAAATAAGTTTTACCACGGAAACTATTGATACTATTCCAAATTGTACTACAATTAGCAGTCCGGTAGATGGTGCAACCGAGGTTAGCATCAGTGAAAATATTAGCTGGGATGCTGTACCAGATGCCGATGGATATTATGTAAATATCGGAACAACTGTAGGAGGAAATGACCTGGTAAATAATACCGAGCTTACAACAACAACTTATAGCCCTACAATCGATTTCCCTGAAAATACCACAATTTATGTTTCGGTTACTCCTTATAATGCTATTGGTAATGCTACGGGATGTACAGAAATAAGTTTTACCACGGAAACTATTGATACTATTCCAAATTGTACTACAATTAGCAGTCCGGTAGATGGTGCAACCGATGTTAGCATCAGTGAAAATATTACCTGGGATGCTGTACCAAATGCCGATGGATATTATATAAATATCGGGACAACTGCAGGAGGAAATGATCTGGTAAATAATACCGATCTTACAACAATAACTTATAGCCATACAACCGACTTCCCTGAAAACACCACAATCTATGTTTCGGTTACTCCTTATAATGCTATTGGCAATGCTACAGGATGTGCAGAAATAAGTTTTACCACGGAAACTATTGCTACTATTCCAAATTGTACTTCAATTACCAGTCCGCTAGACGGTGCAACCGAGGTTAGCATCAGTGAAAATATTAGCTGGGATGCTGTACCAAATGCTGATGGATATTATGTGAATATCGGGACAACTCCAGGGGGAAATGATCTGGTAAACAATGCTGAGCTGACAACAACAAATTATAGCCCTACAACCGACTTCCCTGAAAATACCACAATCTATGTTTCGGTTACTCCTTATAATGCTATTGGTAATGCTACAGGATGTCCAGAAATAAGTTTTACCACGGAAACTATTGCTACTATTCCAAATTGTACTACAATTAGCAGTCCGGTAGACGGTGCAACCGATGTTAGCATCACTGAAAATATTAGCTGGGATGCTGTACCAAATGCCGATGGATATTATGTGAATATCGGGACAACTCCAGGAGGAAATGATCTGGTAAATAATACCGAGCTGACAACAACAAGTTATAGCCCTGCAACTGATTTCCCTGAAAATACCACAATCTATGTTTCGGTTACTCCTTATAATGCTATTGGCAATGCCACAGGATGTCCAGAAATAAGTTTTACCACAGAGAGCTTCGCAAATCCGAGCGTTCCGGATTGTACTACAATTACCAGTCCGCTAGACGGTGCAACCGAGGTTAGCATCAGTGAAAATATTAGCTGGGATGCTGTACAAGATACCGATGGATATTATATAAATATTGGAACAAATCCAGGAGGAAATGATCTGGTAAATAATACCGACCTTACAACAACTAGTTATACCCCTACAACCGACTTCCCTGAAAACACCACTATCTATGTTTCGGTTACTCCTTATAATGAGGTAGGAAATGCCACAGGCTGTAAAGAAATAAGCTTTACCACGGAAACTATAGCTACTATTCCAAATTGTACTACAATTAGCAGTCCGGTAGACGGTGCAACCGATGTTAGCACCAATGAGGACATTAATTGGGAGGCTGTGCAAGATGCCGATGGATATTATATAAATATCGGGACAACTACAGGGGGAAATGATCTGGTAAACAATGCTGAGCTGACAACAACAACTTATAGCCCTACAACCGATTTCCCTGAAAACACCACTATCTATGTTTCGGTTACTCCTTATAATGTGGTAGGAAGTGCCACAGGATGTACAGAAATAAGTTTTACCACAGAGAGCTTCGCAAATCCGAGCATTCCAAATTGTTCTACAATTACCAGTCCGGTAGACAGTGCAACCGAGGTTAGCATCAGTGAAAATATTAGCTGGGATGCTGTACAAGATGCCGATGGATATTATATAAATATCGGGACAAATCCAGGAGGAAATGACCTGGTAAATAATGCTGAGCTGACAACAACAACTTATAGCCCTACAACCGATTTCCCTGAAAATACCACTATCTATGTTTCGGTTATCCCGTATAATTCGATAGGAAGTGCCACAGCTTGTACAGAAATAAGTTTTACCACAGAAAGCTTCGCAAATCCGAGCGTTCCGGATTGTACTACAATTACCAGTCCGGTAGACGGTACAACCGAGGTTAGCATCAGTGAAAATATTAGCTGGGATGCTGTACAAGATGCCGATGGATATTATATAAATATTGGTACAAATCCAGGAGGAAATGATCTGGTAAATAATACCGAGCTGACAACAACAACTAGTTATAGCCCTACAACCGACTTCCCTGAAAATACCACAATCTATGTTTCGGTTACTCCTTTTAATGCTATTGGTAATGCTACAGGATGTACAGAAATAAGCTTCACCACAGAAACTACTAATATTATTGTAAGCGAAACAAAATATGGCTTTTCACCTAACGATGATGGTATTAACGACTATTGGGTTATTGGGGGAATAGAGAATCATCCTAACAATATAGTTTCCATATATAATCGCTGGGGAGATATTGTATTCCGTATTCAAGGTTATAATAATCAAAACAATGTTTTTAGAGGAATAGCTAACAAATCAACCAAACTTGGAGGTAGCAACTTACCTTCAGGCACGTATTTCTTTACCATTGAAAATATCACTAAAAACCATCGACTTAAAAAATTAAAAGGCTTTCTAGTCTTAAAGCGTTAAAGATCCTCTATGGATTTTTAAGAAAAATGATTGTTACTATTCAAATAACTAAATAGAAATAAATGGCTCAGAAAGTTTACATGACTAAAAAATATAAAACGGCCATAACCACTTGTTTTATTGTTTTTATATGCACCTATATTTCTAGTGCACAACAAACCGCTTTATTCCCGGAATATAATTACAATCCTTTTATATTAAATCCTGCTTATTCCGGAATTGCTGAAAGCCCTGAAGCGTCTATAAGCAATTATGGGTATTTAAATAATATAGAAGGGAGCCCAACAACACTTAGTTTTAGTTTCCATACACCCATTAACAACAATAAAATGGGTTTGGGAGCAGCAGTTTTGCACGATAAAATAGGGGTAACCACCAGTACAAGAGCATTTGTGGCCTATTCTTATAAAATATTTTTCGATGTGGAGAATAATCGGCCTTATTGGCAAGTATACGATCAGAATGTATTGTCCTTTGGTATTACCGCTGGCGTGCAACAGTTTAATGAAAATTTATTGGATTTGGGCATTACCAATGATCCTAAGTTTGATGAAAACATACATGCCCATATTGCCACAATGGGAGTGGGTATTTTATACAATAGGGCAAACTTTTATCTGGGAGTTTCAGCTCCCAATATTTTAGGCGATAAACTAGCATCAAGAAATGATTTGAACCTGAGTAATCCGTTTTATGGTTATTTCGGATATCGTTTTTTCACCAATAGATTTCAGAAAATTATGATTAAACCTAGCGCACTTTTAAAATATGAAAATGGAGCACCATTACAAATAGATGCGAATATTGCCGTAAATTTTAAAAATAAGTTTGAAATTGGTACTGGATATAGAAGTAGCCATTCTATAAATTTTCTAGGTGGAATTTATGCCTTACAAAATTTTAAGTTTGTTTACTACTATAACTTCGGCCTAAAAAATGGGATACTAGGAAATAGTCACGGTATTATCGTAGCCTATAAGTTTTAAAACTAATTTTAATGGCTCAGTATCAAGCTGATCCTAATTTTTAATTCTAAAAAACTACAATCTCCTGAATGTAAAAATAAACACTGTAGCACTTCGTATTTATTCCACCACAAAGCCTAAAACTTTTATTAAAGATTGGGAAAAATAAAAAGGTTTAGCAATATGCATTACCAAACCTTATTGTTATTATAGGTCTACTGCTGTTTTACTCGTACAGCATTCATACCTTTCATTCCTTTTTCAAGTTCAAAGCTTACCTTATCATTTTCATTAATCTCATCGATTAATCCGGTAACGTGAACAAAATACTTTTCGTTATTTTCTGAGTCGATTATAAATCCAAAACCTTTAGAATGGTCAAAAAAGGAGACCTTTCCATTTCTTACAGGATCTTCCTCTGGTAAATCTTCTTTCTTAGGAATACCAATTTCTATACTTTCGGCTTCAACTTCAACCTTTTGGGAAGGATCTGGTGGTGTATCAGTAAGATTACCATCTGCATCTACATAAGCGATCATATCCTCAAAGCTACCTCCTTTATTTGAGTTTTCTTTTCGCTCCTGCTTTCTAAGCTCCTTCTCCTTTCTTTTTTTTATTTTCTTTTTTTCTTTTTCAGTTTTACTAAATGTCTGCTGCGATTTGCCCATTAGTTATGTTTAATTAATAATTAGGTGAGTAAGCTTGGAATTACCTGAAGAGATTACCGGTAGTGGCAAGGCTAATAACCATCTATATGTAAAGAAAGTTAAGAATCCCTGTTAGGATACAGCTTAAACTTTTACAAAGATAAGTGATAGAAATTAAAATACTTAATTTGAAGGAGATAAATTATTTTATGCTAAAGCCAGATGGCCATTTAGTAGATTTTTCAGGTCTCAAGATAAACCTCTCAGCAATAAATTTAGGTTACCAGGTAAATAATTTCTAAATTAAATACTTGAGCTAATTTTTATTCCCTCGTTTATTTTTATCCCACCAAACATATAAAATAAAAATTATTAAGCTTACAATAGACCCCCAGAGTAGACCGGTTTTTAAACCACTTGTACTTTTTCCTATAATGGCTATAAAAATAGTTAATGGTGCGATTCCAACCAGTGTGGCTCCAATAAAACGCCAGTAGCCCATTTTAAGAATGCCACCTACAAAACTAATGGCATCGTTAGAAAGAAACGGATTTATCCTGGTTACAATAACTGCCCAAAAGCCATAATCTTCAATAAAATCTTCTATTTTATTTTCATTCTTTGGGCCAATTAATTTCTTTACGATCACAGGACCAAAATACCTTCCTATAAAGTAACCTACACTAGAAGCCGAAAAAATTGCAGCAAAAATAATTAAGCTTCCAAAGATAGGTCCGTAAGCCAGAATAGAGACTACCATTAACGCAACCGATGGAATTACTATTAAAAACATTTGTGCCACCATGGCCAAAATAAGAACTGTTGGTCCCAGCCATCCAAATTCTGAAACCCAATTGGTTATTCTTTCTTCATCGTTACTGGTTAAAACACTCCAGGCTTCTGAAAAAAAATCTTTAACTCCGGGAATAAAAAAATAAGCCGCAACAAGGGCAATTATTATAGTTCCTGATACTATTAGGGGTGCTTTACTTTTCTTAACTGAAGTGGTCTCTATAGAATCGGCCATAAACCTTATTTGCTATTTAGTTTAACTCTTAAAATATTTGCAGGCTGTCTTCGGCTTTCGTTAGAAATATACAAGCGGTTTTTTTCATCAAAATCTAAAGCCTCGGGTTGCGGAAAAGTCTCTGTGTCTAAAATATGAATATTACTTTCTGTTCCATTTTTTTGGAGGATAATAAGTTTTGGTTGATTTCCCTCTAAAACATATAATTCTCCCGTTTTTGGATGAAACCTTATGGCAGAGGGCCTAATTACCTGTGATGCCTTCCCCCCTACTAAATCTTTATAGATTTTAGCTTCACCATCCAGGCTTACAAAAGTTTGCTCTTCTACAGTTTTAGTAGAAAGATTAAAAGCATAAATTTCCTTAATAGCTTTACGATTATTATATTCTTTTACAGCAAAGAGCAAACGATTATTTACTCTATCTATTTCCAAACTTTCTACATCATTTATATCTAATCCCGATACCTGATAACTATTCGTTTTAAAACTTTTACTCCTAAAATTTTTAACCTCAATAATTTTGGCATCGCTTCTAAGTACATAAGCCGTATCTTCCAGAACAGCAATATCTTCGTAATCGCCAGGTTCTCCAAATTCAATGCGCGATGTAATTTTTGAGGTTTCCAAATTAAAAATAAAGATGGTACCATCTTCATCCTGGATACAAGCCATTTCATTATTTCCTAAATAACTGATACCTGAAATTTCTTCTAGAATGGGTGGTAATTCCCACTTCTTTTCAATAGAATAGGTTTTATTAGCATCATCAAAAGAAATATAACTATTGTCCTTAAAGATCCAGTATATAAGTCCGGCTACAATAAAAATTGCAGCTATAATCCCCAAAATTATTCTATTCATTTTCATAAGGTTTCTAGAATAAGATCCTAAAGTAAGTTTATTCCTAAGCTTTGCCTGTATAATTAAATATTATTAACAGACGAATTTAAAAATTAGCTTAAAAAGCAAGTCCAAAACCCGTCAAAAACCCCCTAATTTGTTAAAAATAAGTTAATTTAGTACTGTTTATAACATAGTACTGTAACAAACAAGATTACTAACAGTCTATTAGGTATAACATTTAAATTATAGAAATTATGAAAACTTCAGAAACCATTAGCAGAGCACTCTTTAATCAGGAAAGAAATAGTACTAAGAAAAACTGGAATAGTAAAAGACGTTATTTAAGATAATCCTAAAACCTAGAAATTATGAAAACTTCAGAAACCATTAGCAGAGCATTTTTTAATCAGGAAAAAAATAGTACTAAGAAAAACTGGAATAGTAAAAGACGCTATTTAAGATAATCCTAAAACCTAGAAATTATGAAAACCTTTCAAAACAATCGTCCTTTTTTAAATCAGTTAAAATCAAACCATCGTAGTAACTGGGATATAAAACGTCGTTACTAAAAAAACTTAACATTATGAAAATCCACGAATATATCAACCGAAATTTTGGAAGCGTAAGAGATTGCCAGTTATATGGGAAAAAGCCAAATATTAAATTTCAGGAAAATTTTACAAGAAACAACTGGCATTTAAACCATCAACCTATGTGTTGATCTTAAAATAAATTCTTTATGAAATGTATTATTCCTTAGCCGGCACAATGTAATTTGTGACCGGCTTTTTTATAGCCAATTTTAGATACACCTGAAAACCTGCACTTTAAAAACTTAAAAAATCTTTAAATAGGAAACCCTTTTTATATGGTATTTGTTTATTTGTAACAATAAAATTTACTATGCTCAATAAAATTAAAAGGAAACCCTGGCTTAAATGGGCTTTCATAACTCTGGTAAGTCTTTTTAGCGTTTTTATAATATTTTTTGCCAGCATTTATTTTGGAGCCTGGGGTGAACTCCCTTCCTCTACCGAATTAAAAGAACTCAGACAAAACAGGGCTACAGAGGTTCTGGCCGATAATGGTGAACTTATTGGGAAATTTTATGTTTTTGACCGGCAACCCATTACATTTGAAGAACTTCCCAGTCATTTAATTAACGCACTGGTCGCAACTGAAGACGCACGCTTTTTTGAACACAACGGAATTGATAACCGCAGTCTTCTAAGGGTGCTTTTTAAATCTATTCTACTTCAGGACGATTCTTCCGGTGGTGGTAGTACTATTAGCCTTCAATTGGCAAAAAATATCTACGGAAGAAAAGATTATGGACCGCTTGGAATTGTTGTCAATAAATTTCAGGAAGCCATTATCGCAAAAAGGCTGGAAGATATCTATTCAAAAGAAGATATTCTCAAACTTTATTTCAATACGGTACCTTTTAGTGATAATACCTACGGAATAGAGAGTGCTTCTATGAAATTCTTCGGGAAACATACCTCAGAAATCAATCTTGAAGAAGCCGCCGTTTTAGTAGGCACATTAAAAGCATCCCATTCTTATAATCCAAGAATTTTCCCTGAAAGAAGTCGGTTGCGAAGGGATGTTGTTTTAGAACAAATGGGAAAGTATGGCTATTTAACAGAGGCCGAAGTAAATGAAGCAAAGCAAAAAGCATTGGTTCTTAATTACAAAAACTATGGTCACGATAAAGGATTGGCTCCCTATTTTAGGGCGCAAATAAGAAAAGACTTGAGTAAAATCCTGGATACATTAAAAAACAAGGATGGTAAAAAGTTTAATATTTATAGAGATGGTTTAAGTATACACACCACCTTAAATTATAAAATGCAAAGTTTGGCCGAAGAGGCATTAAAAGAACATTTGCGGGCTCTTCAAAAACAGCACGAAGAAGCCTGGGGAAAGAGTGCCCCCTGGTTAACAAATCAAAACATAGTAAAAGAAGCCCTTAAGAAAACCTCGACCTGGAAAAAACTGGCCACGGAAGGCAAAAGTGAGAACCAAATTCTGGAAATTTTAAATAGAAAAAAATCAATAGAACTTTTTGATTACGATAAAGTTGAAACTAGAAATATTAGCACTAAAGACAGTGTAGCACATTATTTAAAATTCCTAAACGCAGGGATGCTGGCCGTTACACCACAAACCGGTGCAGTACAGGCCTGGGTTGGCGGCATAGACTTTAGATATTTTAAATACGATCATGTTTCACAAAGTAAGCGCCAGGTAGGCTCTACATTCAAGCCGTTTGTTTACACCGCAGCCCTTGAGAATGGGATGGATCCATGCACCTACTTTTCGGCAAGAGAAGTAAGTTATGCCAATGGCTGGACTCCTTCTAATTCAGGAGGTGATGAAGAAGATCCGCATATAAATTATAACTTAAAGGAAGCGCTAAGTAAGTCTATGAATACTATTGCCGTTAAAGTACTTATGGAGACAGGAATTCAAGCGGTAGTGAACCAGGCAAAAGCTATGGGTATAAATTCTGAACTCCCCAAAGTTCCATCAATCGCATTGGGAACGGCTTCTTTAAGTCTAACCGAGTTAACCAAGGCTTATACGCCATTTGTGAATAATGGAAAAACGAGTAAGCCTTTTTATATCTCCAGAATTGAAGATGACCAGGGAAACATTTTAGCTGAATTTAAGCCTGAAATTTCAGAGGCCCCATCTATTTCTGAAACCAACCGAAAAATCATGATAAACATGATGAAAGCTACGGTAAACCAGGGAACGGCCACCAGGCTAAGAACCACTTACGGATTAAGGAATGATATTGCGGGCAAGACAGGTACTACACAAAACAACAAAGATGGCTGGTTTGTGGGTATTACCCCCAACCTACTTGCAGTTACCTGGGTTGGTGCCGACGACCATAGAATAGGCTTCAGAAACACCTATATTGGCCAGGGAGCAAATTCGGCATTACCAATTTTTGCTAAACTCATGCAAAAACTGAATATGGATACCAGCTTTAACGATATCACAAAAGCCCGGTTTGCTCCTATCTCTTCTGAAATTAGTGAAATGTTGGATTGCGATCCGGTAAAAAGAGACGGTTTTTTTAAACGTTTATTTGGTGGAAGCGATAAGGATAAACCTGAAAAAGAGGAGAAAAAAGAGAAAAAGAAAGGCTTCTTTAAACGCCTTTTTGGTGGGAAAGATAAAGACTAGAAGCTATAGAAAACAAACTTACTAAAGTACTATAAAAGGTCCATAGCTGATATAAAATTGTAAAAAAGGCATTATTAATTAAACAATTTATTTAAATATTGTTTAATTAATAATGCCCATGCACTCGATCTTCGAGATTTAATGCATTTAAAGCTTACCAGGAGAGGTAATTTGCTTCTAAAATTCTTTATTGATGGCCATTCTCAGTTTTCTCGAGTAATCCTCTTCCAGCCAATCGCGATAATTCTTGGTACTTTTACTAATACAATAAGAGTATTGTTTAATTCTTGAAGCAATATCGTCTTTTAGTTCTTTGGCCAAAATTCGAGCATCAAAAACATCTTCAGAATTTTCTACGCACATTTTTACGTGTTGCTCCATAGACCATTCTAAAACCGCCTTCGATTTTAATCCTTTTTTTATAACCTCATCATAAGCTTCTTCCACATCAAAATCTACATTTTCGGATTTAGAAAATTGCTCTCGTATTTCGGGAGGCATTACATATTTAAATTCCCGCTCTATTTCTTCATCACTCAATAAATTTTCAAAATAGAAATCTGGGGCTCTAAAAATTTGTTTCCAGTCTACCGGGGCACTCCATTCGCCAAATCTTGCTAGGTTATTACCTAAATCTATCACGTTAAATTCAGATTTTCCCGGTAAGACCCTTGATCCTCTACCAATCATTTGAAAATAAAGGGTTAATGATTTTGTAGCCCTATTCAAAACTATAGTTTCTACCGTAGGTTCATCAAAACCGGTAGTAAGAATACTAACGGAGGTTACAATAGCGTCAGGCGTATGTTTAAACCATTTTAAAATATCCTTTCTATCCTGTTTACTAGTGGTGTTATCCAGGTGCCGAATAGGCAAACCTGCATTTCTAAAGGTTTCATAGACCTCTATTGACGTATTGATACCATTATTAAAAATAAGTGTTTTCTTACCGCGGGAACGCTCGTAATAGGCATTTAACAACTTTTCCTGCATAGAAATGTTAGAATACAATTCTTCAGAAGATTTTACGGTATAATCTCCATTCATTCCTACCTTTAAACTCGTAAGGCCTACGTTGTAACTAAAGGTATTTGCCCGGGCCAAAAAGCCTTTTTCAATAAGAGAGCCTATAGAATCACCTACAATTAATTCGCGGTAATTATCTTTCATAGGCAACTTAATATTGGAGCTAAGTGGTGTAGCCGTAACTCCAAGTATAAAGCATTTTTCAAAAAATTTGAATAGTTTTCTAAATGAATTATAATGGGCTTCATCTATAATTACCAAACCAATGTCCTGAATCTCCAATTTCTCGTCGTGTAGACGATTGTTCAGGGTTTCTACCATGGCTACAAAGCACATGTAATTTTCCTGGTCTGGTAATTCCTTTACCTTAGAATTAATAATCTTGTTACGTACCCCAAACCCATCTAGCATATTAGAGGTTTGTTTACACAACTCGATTCTATGGGTAAGAATAAGTACTTTTTTTTGAGTTCGTTGAATATATTCCCGCACCATTTGTGAAAATATAACCGTTTTACCACCGCCTGTAGGCAACTGATAAAGAAGGTTATAATGTTCAGGATGCTTATCTATCACACCAAAGATTTTGTCTATATCTTTTTGTTGATAGTCATAAAGTTGTTTATCTACTTTCTTATCTTCTATTCCAAAGGTTTCCACCGCCATAATTTTTGTTCAAATCTGCAAGTTTGCAAAAATAGCTGATTTCTTAGGTTTAAAGAAATATTTAGGAAACAAATACGAATTAAAAGGGAAGAATTTATTAAATTTAGAACTTATTTCTACTCTCCCCGGTTGACTCATTTTTTTCAAACTGCTTGATTATGAATAAGAACGGTAGTACAAACAGGAGTGGCTTAGATGTTATAGGTAATAACCTTCTTTTTAATGATTTTAAGCAGGAAACTCTGGCTGAAATCGCCTCTAACTTTGTAAAGGAGATTTGGCCGGCACGCACTTGCAGCAACTGCAAAAATTTAAAGCATAAATTTCATATTATAATTTCAGGACGTTTAAAGGTATATCAAACCAACAAAGAAACTGGTAGGGAGTTTACCCTGTTTTTACTGAAGCAAAACGATTTTTTTGATGTAATTTCTTTAGTTGATAATTGTAATCATAAAATTTATTACGAGTCTTTAGAGGAAGTACATATGTTAACGACCCCTACCTTTACCATGCAAAAATGGTTAAAATTATATCCCGAGCTTAATGAAAAACTGCTAACATACATAGGGAAACAGCTTCTACGCGTTGAAGACTATGCTATTAATCATACTTTTTTCGAAATTCCGGCACGTCTTGCAAGGTTAATTTTAAAAAACCTGAATCATGAATCTCAAAAGCTAGAGTATATACATGATCTTTCTAACGACGAAATAGCAAATTTAATAGGCTCTACAAGAGCTGTAGTTAACAGGCATTTCCAAAATTTTAAAAAGGAAGGTATTTTGAAAATAAGCCGAAAAAAAATGGAAGTAATTAACTTACCACTACTTTTAAAGAAAGCAACTAATTAATAAACAACCGTTAAAAACTATTAAAGCTTGAAATACTGCTACTTAGGTAGTTTTATTGGGCTTAAGAGAAGATTACTTTTGGCATATAATTATTTATTAATCTCTAAAATAAAATATTATGAAAAAGTTAATCTTAAGCCTATTGTGTTTCACCATTGTGGGAATGGTATATTCACAAGGCATAATTAAGCTAGACGAATTAAGGATGGATTTTAATCCAAAGTCTCTGGAAATTGACGAAACATCAAATTCACTAACATTTCAGGTTAGTGAAGACTACGTTGGACAATTTCACGCTAATCCTTTAAAATATGCAAGAGAAAATTTTAGCATTGAAGATTTTATTGAGGCCAATCAGGATAAAGGCTACGATAAATATACCGTAAGTTTTATTACCAATAAAGGTAAACTAAAAGTAAATTATAATAGAAATGGTGAGGTTATTTCCAGTAACCAACGCTTTGTAGACGTTAATTTACCAAATAGAACCCTTGTAAAAATCTTAAGAGCTAATGAAGGTTACAGTATTGTAGGAACCAAACATTTGGCATTTACAAAGTCTGGATGGACTATTGATAAAGAATATTATAAAGTGAAACTTGAAAATGGTAAAAACAAGAAAAATGTAAAAATGAATGTTACTAGAGACGCCACAGGTTATGCTGTAGCTACTTTAGAGTAAAACACCTCGGGGTAAGTTCAAAAGAAATTTATTGAAACAAATTTCAATTTCGAGGCAAGCAGCCGGGTATTATACCCATTGGTTTTGCCAACAAAGCCACTTAAATAGCTTCTATATTCACTCCGGAAATTTTTTTTCAATTTCCGGAGTATTTATTTTAATCAAAAATATGAGACGATAAATAACGGTCCCCACGATCGCAAACTATACTAACAACAACACCTTCCTCTAATTCATTACATAGTCTAAGAGCGGCAGCAGCGGCACCTCCACTACTCATACCGGCAAAAATCCCTTCTTCTTCGGCCAGTTTTTTAGTCATTGAAACAGCTTCCTCCTCACTTACCTCCAGTATTCGGTCTACTTTTGTAGGTACAAAAATTTTAGGAAGATAGGCTTCGGGCCATTTTCTAATTCCGGGAATTCTGGAGTTATCGGTTGGTTGCACCCCAACAATTTGAATTTCATTATTCTTTTCCTTTAAATAGGTAGAAGTTCCCATAATGGTTCCGGTAGTTCCCATAGAAGAAACAAAATGCGATATTTTATGCCGGGTATCGTTCCAAATTTCTGGTCCGGTAGTATGATAATGGGCCTGCCAATTATCATTATTACTAAACTGATTGATCATAAAATAATCACCTTCGGCCATTTTAGTTTCTGCATAATCCCTGGCTCCTTCAATACCCCCTTCGGCATCTGTAAGTGTAACTTTAGCTCCATATGCACGCATAGTTTGTACACGTTCTATGGTAGAATTTTCGGGCATTACCAATTCAATATCTAATTTAAATATCCTAGCTACCATAGCAAGGGCTATACCGGTATTTCCGCTTGTGGCTTCAATAAGTTTAGTTTCCCGGGTTATGTCTCCCCTATCTAGTGCACTTTTAATCATATTATAGGCTGCACGATCCTTTACACTTCCTCCCGGGTTTTGACCTTCAAGCTTAAAGTAGAGTTCCACCTTTGGGTTTTCAACTAAAGTTTGGGCTTTCACCAAAGGTGTATTTCCTATTAAATCTAATATAGAATTATTCATTATCTATTCGTATTTTTTATATTGATTTGTGGATTATGTGAAACCATGGAGTTTTTAGGCACAGAAGCCGTTAACCATACATTTCCTCCTATCACACTATTGGCCCCTATAATTGTTTCACCTCCTAAAATAGTAGCATTCGCATAAATTGTAACATTTTTTTCTATGGTAGGATGCCTTTTTACATCTTTTAAATTGCGATCTACATAAAGTGCCCCCAGGGTTACTCCCTGGTAGATCTTTACATTATCTTCTATAACCGCTGTTTCACCTATTACCACTCCTGTGGCATGATCTATAAAGAAAGGTGTACCAATATGCGCTCCCGGGTTAATATCTGTTCCGGTAAGGGCATGTGCGCACTCGGCCATTAAACGTGGCACAAGTGGAAGACCGAATTTATAAAACTCATGGCTAAAACGATAAATAGCTATAGCGAAAAAACCGGGATAAGAAAGAATAACTTCTTCTATGGAATTTGCTGCAGGATCATTCTCTGAAATTGCCCTGGCATCTTTATGTAGTTTTTTTAAAATTTCGGGCAATCTATCTAAATATTCCTGCCAAATATCCCTACAGGGGGTATCTGGCTCCCAGCACACCAAATCTGCAAGTTCTTCAAAATCTTCTCCTAACTTTTTAATATTTTCTTTTACAGGCGTTTCTTCATCAAACAACGTGTAAAATAGGTTATTGGTAAAGGCTTCAGTTTTTTCCTTAATACTGAATTTTAAATTTGGTAAATTTTTTTGTGCCTTTATTTTCTCTATAACTTCACTCTGGCTCATTTAAAACTGCAATTTTTAGAAAGGTACTTTTCGTTTTATTCCAAAAGTAAACAATAGCAAATCAAATTCTACCTAATTTATTATAAATGCTTTCAATGAGCCTATTTAATTTCTATACGAAATAAAAATATTAAGTTCTCTTCTACTTATAAAAGCCTCTCTCTAAATATCCACTCAAATATAAAAGTCAGTTATAAAAGGTATTTATTGAAATTGCATTTCTATCTTTTCAAACCTGTATGAATTAGGCCATTTTTGTCGTTCGGCTTCGGATGCAATCTTTAAGATCCTAAGCTTAAATTCAGGTAGGATACCTTCTTTTAAAATAAACTTTACCGCTTCTTCAAAAGATTTAAACATACTTTTACAGAATGCTTCTTTCAAATTATTTTTTTCTTCAGCATATGTTTGGGCAATTTCAATATTAAAAAGCATAAGGTCTGCTGTTAAATGTGGTTCTACACCAAGCTGCTGAAAATGCTTGATTTCTTTTTGAGCTATAGATCTACGGGCTTTAGGTTTACGCCTGGTTTCCGGAAAATATTCTTTAGATATTTTTAATTTAGCCTTCCGTATAAGTTCTTCTTCTCGTGGATTAAAAACAAAGTCGTAAAAAACCTTTACGGGTTTAAAACGCTCATAAAGGTCTATAATTTGTTCTTCCAATTCTTCTTTTGGTAAATCCTGAAGGTATTTTTTTAACTGGCGTTTACTCATTTAGCTGAATTTTGTTTTCGCTATAGTTTTTTGAAGGTTTTCTGAAATCTCCAACAACCATTGTAATTGACTGCTAACTAATTGCGCTTCCTGTAATTTTAACTGCACCTCTTTTTGACCTTTTCCCGATTCTTCTTTTAACTGGTTTTCTCTTTCTAGAAGTAGTTTTTTATAGGTTTTAAACAACTCTGAAGCTGCTTTTTGAGTTCGGGTAGGATCAACATCCTGTAGTTGCCTGATATCTTCAAGGCCCATTTTGGCATTTTCCAAATTGGTGCTAATATGAAAAACAAAAATCTCGAAATTTTTTGAAGCAGCCGTAGTCTTATGGTTTTGAATAAAAGTTCCTAGCGAGGCCAGTGCAGAAAGGAAGGTTTGGTTTAAACCTACAATTTTATAAAGTTGCCCTAATTCCTTTTGTCTAAATTTTGGCTCCTGCGTCATTCTTTGAAAAGAGGCACTTAAATTACCCATTTCCAGAAATGCTTTTTTTCTGGAAAGCTTATAGGAAGTTGGCAAACTGCCTTTTTTATGATAAAAAGCATCAATTTCTTGCAGGTAAGTTTTATTGGCCCTTATACTTTCGGCAATCACACTTTTAATATGTTGTGATTCCCAGGCAGGCCAAAGAAGAATATTCCCCAACGCAGCCAGGCCGGCCCCCAAAACAGTGTCTATCACCCTAAATTGAATCACACTAAAAACATCGGGTTTTAAAAGGGAGTAAATAAAGATAATACTTAAGGTTATAAAAACAGCCGCAGTACGATAATTACGCTGCAATAAGGAAAATGCCAGGGTTAACGAAAACAGGCCTAAAACACCGTACACAACCTGGTTTTTAACTACCAAAACAATTCCCAGGGCAATAACGGCACCTATTAGGGTTCCTAGAATTCGCTGTTTAGAACGATCTTTGGTAAGCCCGTAATTTGGGCGCATAATTACCACTATAGTGAGAATTATCCAATAAGCATTTTCAAAAGAAAAATATAGTCCAATACCAAAACCTACTAAAACAACGATAGCAAGCCTTAATGAATGTTTAAAAATTGGCGAGCCAAAATTAAAATTTTCAATTAGAAGTTTGGGGTCATAATCCTGTGGGGTAATAAACTGCGAAACTTCTTTATTTTTTAACAAAGTAGTTTCCCGGGTATCTAAATTATGCAATACCCTAATAATGGTATTAATTTTTTGTCCCTGCTTTTCTAAATAATCAAATAGATTTTGAAGCAAAAAGGCCTTTTCGGTATTATCGGAAGCAATAAGCCCACGAACTTCCTTAAAGTTCTTCTCTATCCCTTTTAAATACGCCCTAATTTCTTTGGAGCTAGCTTCTTTTTTCTTTTCTATAACAATAGAAATTTCATCCAGTTGAAAAGCAATCTTCTTAATTAATTTTTTAAATCGATGCAGCAGTTCCCGGTCTTCCCCTAGAACTTCATCCATTTTATTATAGTCTACGGGATTGGCCATGGCCAATTCCAGGATATCTACCAATTCTATAAAAATAAGCAATCTCTTACGTGCATAATTAGAATTTCCGGAAGCCCGCCTCGCATTTATTAGAAGGTTTCTAAGGCTTTCGTGTTTCTCGTTAAGATCGCTTTGTAGCAAGAATAATTCTTTCTGAAGTTTTTCGCGCTCCCCTGTTTCAGTAAGCAAATGTGCCCTTGTTTTAAGGTACTGCGCAGTTAGCTCGAGGCATTCGGCCAAAAGTTGTTCTGTATGCTGTTTAGGTTTTATAAGAGTCCAAAGATTACTCAATAATAAATAGAAAATTCCACCGGCAGTAATAAGAAGTCCGCGTTCCCAGGGAAGAATTTCAGTAGAAATATTGGCAAAACTTAACACTATGGCAAATAGTCCGGCAAAAGCAACCAGGGAAGCCCTAAATCCATAAACAGCCAAATAAGCTATCCCGAACATTAAAAGTCCCAAAAGCGGGAAAACCAGCCAGAGATAAGCTGATGCATAGGCCATAATTATCGAAACTATTCCCGCCAGCAAGGCTGCTATAATAACTCCAAAATTGCGATGCCTAAAGCTACCGGGGATATCACTGGGCGAACTTAATAAAGCTCCCATTGCCAATACCGAACCTATTTCAGAATTCCCCAACCAAATAGAAACCCCTACCGGCAAACCAATAGACAAGGTAAGCACCATAGCTTTAGAAAAGTCGGTACTTCTAAGGTATTTCAGGAATTCCTGCCAGTAATTGGGAATAATATTGGGCAAATTTGATGCTTTTTTATCGGTAAAGTTACGGTGTATTATAGGTTTTTTCGCACTTCTTTAAGAAATCATAACATTTACTCCATCATAGAAGCCTGATTAGAAGAATATCTTTAGTTCATTGCCTCCTAAAAAAATTCCTTTTTTATTGGCACCGCCAAAGCATGAAATATCAATAATACAGTAAATTTTTAGGTTGTTCAACTTATTATTGTATAGGTATAAATTAAAGACCCTTTAAATATTCGGTTAGCTCTTTTACTGTAGCCCGGGCGCTTCTACCAACCCCAATTAAAGTAGCGCTGGCATACCCCGTCCATCTACCATAACCTACCAGCCAAAGTCCTTCTGTTTGTTTGGCTTTTGTCCCTTCAGTTTTAATTTTCCCCTTCTCATCCAAATGGGCAATATTTTTTAAATGATTAGTAGCATAGTGAAAACCGGTACACCAAATAATAATATCAAACACTTGCCGTGTTCCATCTTCCCAAATCACGCCATCTTGCGTAAATCCGCTTAACTTACCTTTACTTACAAGTACTCCTCTTTCCCTGGCTTGCTTAACGGCAGGAAGCATAACAATATCGCCAAGATTATAATTTTTGGGATTAAATTCCCTCCCTTCTTTTTCAGCTTTATATTTAGCTGTGGCCACATTAAAAAGCACGCTACCGTCTACATCGTCTGGTAAAAATTCAGGTTCTTTTAAAGTGGCCCAACTGGTGTGTGCCACTTTAGAAACTTCGGCTAAAATTTGGGCGCCAGAGTTTCCTTCCCCAACAACAAGTACCTTCCTATGCTCTAATTTATCTGTATTTCTATATTGCGATGAATGAATTTGTTTTCCGCGGAAAGTTTCCATTCCCTCAATTTTGGGTATATAAGGTGCATTCCAGGTTCCGGTAGCCGAAATTACTGACTTTGAAAAAAATTCCCCTTCCGAAGTTTTAAGCCTGAATACAGCCAATTCTTTTTCCACATTTGTGACGTTTATCGGCCTTTTAATTGGAAAATCGTATCGTTCTTCATACGCACACAAATAGTTAATTACATGGTTTTTATCGGGAAACTTATCTTTAGCTTTTGGCATTAACCAACCCGGAAGCGAAGCGTGCTCTGCCGGGGAAAATAAACTTAAAGAATCCCAGGTTTTTTGCCAGGCCCCGCCGCAAGTTTCCTGCTCGTCAAGTATTAGGTAATTCAGGCTTGTTCTTTTCACGTAATAAGCACAGGCAAGTGCGCTTTGCCCACCTCCAATTATTATTACATCATAGATTTCAGCCATTAGCCTAATTTTTCTTTCGGATAATATTTCTGTTTCAGCCAAAATGCCACGCTAACCAGGCCTATTAAAACAGGAACTTCAATTAAGGGCCCAATCACACCTGCAAAGGCCTGCCCACTGTTTATTCCGAAGACCGCAATAGCTACCGCAATAGCAAGTTCAAAATTATTACCTGTTGCCGTAAAAGAAATGGAGGCATTTTGTTTATAACCAGCTCCAAAATATTTCGAAATAAAGAAACTTATAAAAAACATTGAGACGAAATAAATCACTAAAGGAATAGCTATTAAAACAATATCTACCGGAATATTTACTATGGTTTCTCCTTTTAAACTAAACATAACCAAAATGGTGAATAGTAATGCGATAAGGGTAAGTGGAGAAACTGCCGGAAGAAATTTGTTTTTATACCAGTCTTCGCCTTTGACCCTAACCAAAAACACCCTACTTAAATAGCCTGCCAGAAAAGGAATACCAAGGTAAATAGCAACGCTTTCTGCAATGGTTCCTATTGAAATATCTACAATGGCAGCTTCAAACCCAAAATAGGGTGGTAAAACAGTAATAAAAACCCAGGCATAAAAACTATAGAAGAATATTTGAAAAATACTATTTAAAGCCACCAAACCGGCGCCATATTCGCTACTACCTTCAGCAAGATCATTCCATACCAAAACCATTGCGATACAACGGGCCAGCCCAATTAAAATAAGCCCAACCATATATTCGGGATGATCCTGAAGAAAAATGATAGCTAGAAAAAACATCAATAAAGGCCCTATTATCCAATTAAGTAATAAGGAAATACCAAGGATCTTTATATTCTTAAAAATGCCCGGTAAATACTTATAATTTACTTTAGCCAAAGGGGGATACATCATTAAAATTAATCCAATGGCGATAGGAATATTGGTAGCACCTACACTATACGAATTTATAACACCGGCGCTTTGCGGAACATAATAACCAATAGCCACCCCTATAAACATGGCCAGAAAAATCCATAAACTTAGATATTTATCGAGAAATCCCATTTTCTTTTGAGTCATAAACAGATAGAATTTTTATTGGCACCGCCAAAGGGTGTAATGCCCCGAGGCTTGCCGCGAAAGTAAAATTTGTTTCCAACGGATACCTCTTGGGCTTGCCCAGAGGTAATTTACCTAAAAGGAAAATTTAAAATTTTTAGAAAGAACAATAATGCTTATTTAGTTTAAGTGAATTAGCAGCAATCATCATTCATTGGAATATGCGTATCAAAAAAACTATGAAAAAGCTGCTTCACCTCTTCCCATTTTTTAGTATTAATACAATAGCACACGCGCGTACCTTCAATATCACCCTTTATTAGCCCAATATTCTTTAATTCCTTTAGATGTTGGGAAATGGTAGGTTGCGCCAGCCCTACTTCCTGCACCAAATCACCGCAAATACAGGATTTAGATTTTATTATTTCTTGCAAAATTGCAATCCGTGCGGGATGGCCCAGTACTTTAGCGATACCAGCAAGTTCGTTTTGCGACCTTGTAAACATTTCAGATTTTGTAAGCCCCATATAAATTGTTTATTGCAATATTACGATAAATGAACCGATAAAAAAAGAGGCTGTTTGGAAAGTTTAATTGTCGTTAAGCCAAATTTCTTTCTGTGTCTATGATGTCTTCAATAAGACACTTAGATTTTGACATAAATTCAAAATAACCGATAAAATAACCTTTTAAAACAGCCTCTAAATATAACTTAATAAAAAATTATTTTTTTGGTGGCTGCGATGGTCTTACCTCTATCTTACTTGGTAGCGTACGCTTATTCATTTTTAAAAGATCTACTACTAACTCGCCAATATCTTCAGGTTGTATCTTCCAGGCATCTTCAGCATTTGGCGTATGATTGTTAAAATGAGTAGCTACAGATCCGGGCATTATGGTGCTTACATTCACTCCTTTTTGTCTAAGATCTAGCATCACCGCTTGTGTAAATCCTGTTAGGCCAAATTTGCTGGCATTATAAGCAGCTCCTCCTGCAAAAAAATTAGTTCCGGCTAAGCTGGAAATAGTAATAAGGTATCCTTTAGATTTTTCTAGAGCTTCTAAACTAGCTTTAACACTGTAAAATACACCGGTAAGATTGGTGTCTATCGTTTCCTGCCATTGTTTTGGTGATAACTCGTTTATGGAACCAAAATGCCCAATTCCGGCATTGGCTACCATCACATCCATTTGTCCAAATTTATCTATAGCTGCTTTTACAGCCTTTTCCTGACTTTCGTAATTTCTTACATCGGCTTCGAGACCCAAGGCATCGGTTGCACTTAAATCTTTAGCAGCTTTTTCAGCAGCCTCTTTAGATCTGCTTGTAATAGCTACCTTCATCCCTAAATCTAACAACGCCTGGGCTACTCCATAACCTATACCTTTACTTCCACCGGTTATAAATGCCACTTTTCCTTTTAATGAATTCATAGTATTTCTTATTTTTTTTGATTGAGTTAAATCTACTAAACAATGCTATTTTGCTGAAATCTTAAGGACTAAGATATTGTTAATATTAAACCAAGCTTTAAACTAACAACATATAAAAATCTGTTTATCAAAACCATAAGAACCATCTGTTTAAATTAGCAGTCATATAATTCCAAATATATTTATCTGAATTTCTACTTATTTTTTTCCAAAAATGTTTCATAAAACGACGAAAGCAGTACATTTGCAAAAAATAGTATAACCTGATTAACTTATTTTCTCTTGAACAATATAAAAGCCCAAAAATTACTAAACAAGATTCAGCGTGATTTAATGCGCAACGGAATAATCACCAACACGTTGATAAGCGACCTCAAAGACTTAAGACCCCTTGTAGTAGAAGAAGGGCAGCCTTTATTAGCAAAAGTAATTAGGTTAACCTTTGAACACGTAGAGGCTTACGATTCTTTTAATATTGCCATTCCTGATGATGAGGCGGTAGAAGAAGGAGAGGAAGCACCGGTACAGGAAGAAACAACCGGACAGGAAAGTCTGGATTATTTACTTTCTCTAATGGCCGACCCCTCAAATCGTGTAAATGAAATTGAGTTGCGTGAATACGTAAACGCATTCAATGAATATGCAGAAGAGAATTAGATCGTAACTTTTATGAATATTACGGCCTGATATTTGAAAGGTATCGGGCAAATCTTATTGAATACCTCAATAAGAAACCATCTCGGGTTTGTTCCGGGACATTAAGTAAGGTAATATAGTTTTTTGATACAATATCGAAGTTTTATAAACTTACTTAGTGAGTAAATTGCTAAAGGAGAATTTGATGAAGAAAGATGCGAAATCTAAAAAGAAGTCGCGCATACGCTTGTTACACCAGTATTATAGTTATACCGGTTTTTACAGTTTTGTTTGGAACAGCATAAAGAAAGCAATTTTACCAATCGTTTTATTTATAGCTGCACTTTGGGCTATAGATAGGTTTGTTCTTGATATTGAGGACATGTTGGTTACGGTAACCGAGACTTATTCCCCTTTGGGTATTATTAGTGTTTTCTTTGCTTCAGAATCCCTGCTTGGTTTAATTCCTCCTGAACTATTTATTGCATGGTCAGGTAAATCGGCCAGTCCTATTTTATATCTTTCATTATTAGCCCTTGTATCTTATTTAGGCGGTGTGATCTCCTATTTTATGGGAAGATGGATGACCAAAATCCCGGCTGTTCACGAAGCAATAGAAGTGAAAATGGCTCAACATATTAAAAATACCAGAAAATGGGGTGGCTTTTTAATTATTGTAGGAGCATTACTACCTATTCCCTTTGCCATGACAAGTATTGCAGCAGGTATTATAAAATTTCCATTCCCGAGTTATTTATTGTTTGGTTTACTTAGGTTTGTGCGTTTTTATTTGTATGCCCTGGTAATTTTTGAAATGGTGTAAACACTAAACTTTTCCCAAGAATACTGCTGTTAAATTCCAAAAAACTAATTTTAAGGAACTAACCTTAAAATTTTAATATGGATTCTAAACTAAAAAATGTAGCCCGTGTTGGCTATGTTGCTAAAGCTTCTGTGTATGGCATCACAGGAGTACTTACCTTTTTGGCTGCTTTTAATATGGGCGGGCAAAAGTCCAGTAAATTACAGATAATTGAATTTTTGGAAAAGCAGCCCTTTGGAAATGCTTTACTAATTCTACTTGGTCTTGGACTTTTATGTTATTCGGTATGGAGATTTATCCAATCTTTAAAAGATCCAGAAAATATTGGTGATGATAAAAAAGCGAAAGCGAAAAGACTGGCATATTTTATAAGTGCTATACTTTACCTTGGTTTATCTGTTTATGCATTTATGACTTTAATTAATGCTGCTTCTTCTGGTAGCGGCAATTCCAGTTCGGGACTTTCGGGTACTGCCGGTGTAATTGTATTTGCTGTAATTGGTATTGGGCTGGCTATTGCAGGTATCTTTCAATTTAAAAAAGCCAAAACAAAAGAATTTTTACAGGATTTTGGTTATGATTCTATTAGTGACGAAAAGAAAAGAAAAACCATTAAAAATACCGGCTATCTTGGGTTAATTGCCCGGGGCATCATATTTTTTATACTTGCCTATATTTTTGTTAAAGCTGCGCTGGCATCAAATACCTCTAATATGAAAGGTACTACTGATGCGTTTTCATTCTTACAGGAATCGCAATATGGCTCGTGGTTAATGGGCATAGTTGCTGCGGGCTTTGTATGCTACAGCATTTATGTATTTATGCTGGCCAGATATAGAAAATTTAAAGCCTGATGTTTTGTTAAACCCCTACCAAGAACTCGTTAAATCTAATTATTAGACTGGTATTTCTATGTAATTTCGATAGTAATAACCAAAAAAATATAATTATGTTAACCATTATTTTAAATATCCTATTACCACCACTATCTGTATTTCTTAAACATGGTTTAGGGGTCACATTTCTAATAAGTCTTTTACTAACTGCCCTGGGCTGGGTTCCGGGGGTAATTCACGCTTTTATTGTGAATGGTACACGGTAGGTATTTATAAATACAAAGAGAGGCTGTTTTAAATTTTGACAGCCTCTCTTTTATATATACATCAGTTAAATTAATTATTCTCCTCTATTTTCACCACTTCTTTTTGCCATTCCCAGGCACTTTTTAGAGCTTCATCTAAATGTTTTTCGGTTTTCCAACCCAATTCTTTATTAGCCTTTTGTGTATCAGCATAAGCTGCTACGATATCTCCTTCGCGCCTACCCACTATTTTGTAAGGTAATTTTTCTCCGGTAGAGCGCTCAAATGAATTAATAACTTCCAGCACCGAGCTTCCTTTCCCAGTTCCAAGATTAAAAACTTCAAAGTTGCTTTTTTCTTTATTTTGCTGAAGACGTTCTAAAGCCACAACATGCGCTTTGGCCAGGTCTATTACATGAATATAATCTCTTATACAAGTTCCATCGGGGGTTGGATAATCGTCACCAAATACCGAAAGTTCTTTTCTTTTTCCAATAGCAGTTTGCGTAATAAAAGGAATAAGGTTTTGTGGGGTACCAATTGGCAGTTCTCCAATTTCAGCCGATGGATGAGCCCCAATAGGGTTAAAATACCGAAGTGAAATCGCTTTAAAGTTTTTATTGATTTTAGCCGTATCGGTAATTATCTCCTCTCCTATTTGCTTGGTATTTCCGTAAGGAGATTCGGCCTTTTTAACCGGAGCATTTTCGGTAATTGGTAATTCATCGGCCTGTCCATAAACGGTACAGGAAGAACTAAAAATAAAATAGGCACTTTCTTTTTGTTGTAGTTCCTGGAGTAAATAAATTAAGCTCGAAAGGTTATTTTCGTAGTAAAGCAATGGATTTTCAACACTTTCTCCCACGGCTTTGGAAGCAGCAAAATGAATAACCCCTTCAATATCCGGGTACTTTTCAAAAAATTCTTTTACCTCATTTTTATTCCGAAGGTCAATATTTTCAAAAGCCGGTGTTTTTTGGGTTATTTTAGTGATTCCGGCAAGCACATCTATAGAAGAATTAGACAAATTATCTATAATCACCACTTCGTGACCTTTTTCCTGAAGTGCCACCACGGTATGTGAACCTATAAAACCAAGTCCGCCGGTTACCAATATTTTTGAGCTCATTTCTTTTGTTTTAATTAAAATGCAAATTAATAAAATTCAATTTGCTAATCCTTCTTATAGAATATAAATTCACCGCTAAATATTTCAAGGAAAAAGCCATTATAAATTACCAGATTCTCTATAAAAACTATCTTTGCAATCTAAATTTTAAACTATGTCTCTAGAAAAGCAAAAAAAGGTTTTTAAGTATGTAAGTATCCTGGAAGGACTTTCATTTTTATTGTTATTATTTATCGCCATGCCGCTAAAATATATTTGGGATATGCCAGCAATGGTACAACAAGTAGGAATGGCTCATGGGGTACTTTTTATTGCCTATGTTTTAGGTGCTGTTTGGTTATTTAAACCCCTAAACTGGAACTTTAAAGAACTATTTGTGATATTGGGTTGTTCCCTGGTTCCATTTGGTCCTTTTTATGTTGAAAAAAAATATCTCTAAACTATGGATCTAGAAGAAGGATTTAAGAATCTTATCTGTCTTTTTGAAAATTTCTTAATTAATCAGGGGGTAAATACTACGGTGGCTCTTTACCTTAACCTGCTATTAAATATCCTGATTCTTATTTTAATAATTTTTGGGGTTAATTACCTGATAAAGAATTTTGTGATAGAAGCTTTTAAAAGTTTCAGTAATAAAACCACAACCTCGTTTGACGATTTTCTTATAAAAACCAATTTTCCAAAATATATAGGGCAAATCCTTCCTATATTCATTGTATACATTACCGTACCTTTTATCTTGGTAGACTTCCCACTGGCCATTAAGTCGTTCTATTTTGTAGTAGACATCTATATAATACTTCTTATTGTTTGGATTATAAGAAGCATTTTAAGGGGGACAAAAGCCTATTTAAGAACTTTAGAATCTTTTCACGACAAACCTGTTGAAAGTTATATTCAGGTAGTGATGATTATTGTTTGGTTGTTTGCAGTGCTTTTTATTGTAGCTGAAATTACCGACAAAGATGTTATTAATTTTATTATCTCCCTTGGTGCTGCCTCAGCAATTTTGTTGTTGATTTTTAAAGATACTATCCTGGGCTTTGTAGCTTCTATTCAGGTTAGTGTAAACGATATTGTTAGAATTGGCGACTGGATAACTTTTAGTAAATATGGAGCCGATGGTACCGTAACCGAAATAACCCTCGCTACGGTTAGGGTTCAGAATTTTGACAATACATTTACCTCTATCCCTACCTATAGCCTCATTTCTGAATCTTTTCAGAACTGGCGTGGTATGCAGGAATCTCCGGGAAGAAGAATTAAGAGGGCGATTTTTATTAAGCAGAATTCGGTTAAATTTATTACCGCTGAAGACATTGAAAAGTATAAAAAAATCCAGTTAATTTCTACTTATCTTAAAGACAGACAGGATGAAATTAATGAATACAACGCTAGTCACCAAATTGATACCAGCTTACCATTAAACGGAAGAAACCAAACCAATTTGGGTATTTTTAGAAAATATATAGATACTTATTTAAACAATCATTCTGCGGTTCATAAAGAAATGTACATTATTGTACGGCACCTACAACCAACCGAACACGGTATTCCTGTAGAAATTCTATGCTTTAGCCGTGATAAACGCTGGGAAAACTTCGAGTATATCACTGCCGACATCTTTGATCATGTAATAGCCGCGGTATCATTTTTTGATCTTCAATTGTTTGAGGCTCCATCAGGTGATGATTTAAGAGATTATTTAAATAAGCAAATTGAAAGTGGATCTACCAACAAGGCGAAAAAATAGTTTAGCCCGCATCAATCTAAGTCTATTTAAATTTCAAATAGCGTATAAATTATTTTGTGGCAAATCAAACGCCTTAGATGGAAAGATTTTTATCCATCGGCAAGCTTTTAAGCATTAATTCTCAATTATTGGCTAAAAAGAAATCAAAATGCTTAATTTTATTTAACTTATCATATTTTTCATCAAAATATTAGTAAAATTCCAAAGGCAAAACAACGAGGCATTAGTTGGAAACAAATTTTTAATTTCGATGTAAGCCTCGGGTATACTCTTTGGCGATACCAATAAAGTAATATGACTTTAAAAGGATTTCTTCAGGTTTTTGGGATTATCGCAGTGGTAATGACCTTAGTTCCATTAATTGCAGCCGACTATTGGTGGATAAGAATCTTTGATTATTTACACATTCAATTAAGCCTGCTTACCCTTACCGCAATCGCTGCCTATTTTATTAGGTTTGAGGTTAAAAGAATTGAAGACTATATCTTTATGGGGGTGCTTATAGCCTGTTTTACTTTTCAGGTGGTGAAAATATATCCCTACTTTCCCCATAAAAACTACGAGGTTGGACAGGTTTCCTCAGAAAATACCAGTAATAAATTTAGCCTTTATTCGGCCAATGTGTTGCAGGAAAACGAAAATCCCGATTTGATAATTGCCGATATCAAAAAGCAAAATCCCGATATATTGCTTTTTACAGAAACGAATAGCCGATGGAAAAATGATCTTTCTAAAATCACTGCTTCTTACCCCTATAAAGTTGAAGCGCCATTGGATAATACTTATGGGATGTTACTTTATTCAAAATTAGCACTCAAAAATCCCCAACTGCGATATTTAGTAGATGATAGTATTCCTTCTATTCATAGCGTCCTGGAATTAAGATCGGGTAAAGAAATAATGTTTCACGCCATCCATCCTACCCCTCCCATGCCGCAGCATAACCCTTCTTCTACCGATAGGGATGCAGAGATGATGAAAGTAGCCCTCATGGCCAGAGACTCTAAATTACCGGTTGTAGTAGCCGGAGATTTTAACGATGTAGCCTGGTCTTCAACTACTGCCCTCTTTCAAAAGGTTGGCGGATTATTAAATACCAGGATTGGCCGAGGTTTTTATAACACTTTCGATGCTAACAGTTTTTGGATGCGCTGGTCTTTAGATCACGTTTTTGTAACCGAAGAATTTAGAGTATCCGATTTTAAACTGGGAAGCAAAATAGATTCAGATCATTTGCCGTTATATATAGAACTCAATCTAGAATCCGAAAAAGCCGCAGAACAAAAACCAAAACCTGCCACGAAAGAGGAAATTAAAAGCGCCCGTAATCAGGTTGAAAAATCAAAGGAAAAGTGAATATATTTTTCGCCTACTAACAAATTTCATCAGGCATTCTATCTCAAATAAGTGCTTTCGGCTAATTTTAAAGGCTTTTAAGTAATTTTCTATATATCTCTTAAATAAAACCCAAAGTAGGTTTACAAATTAATATTCACTGGTTTTCTTTCTAAATTTATTTCAAGTTTAACCACTTATATGTTCAATTTAGTGCTACATAAAAGTGGTTTTCTAGTAACATAGAACAAGTAAATTACCTCATGGCAAGCCAACGAGGCATTAAATGAAAAGATTTTTTGATTTCGGGCTAAACCTCGAAGCATAAATCTCGATTAACGAGTAAACTTTTAGAAGAAAACCAAAATGCTGAATATATCTGATTTATCGGAAAAATCGATTAAAAAAATTTTAACAATCCTGGAAGAAGATGGCAAACTAAGTGCTTCACTTCCAGGAGGAGGTTTAATACATATAGAAGACAATTTACCTTACCTGATAGTATACAGAAAAAGACAGAAGGATGAAGGTACCGAACGAATAGTTGTTAGTGAAGCTTCCTATCTTTTAATTGGAGATAAGTTTTTTGAGGCCTATCGAAAACTTATTTATGCTTTAGCAGATAAACTTTCAACAGATTTTAAATCTTATATGATTTTTGAAATCTATACGGGTGAGCCCAATGATTGTTTTACTATAAAGGCTCCGGCTGAAAAGCTCCCTACCTCTATAAAAGTTTTACAAAAAGAGCTTAATGATATCAATCAGGTTTTTAGTGGATTATACTTAAAAGCTGAAATAAAAGACACCCCAAATAGACAAAAAGAAGGCGATCAGGAAATTTTGAGTATTGAAGAGGCAAAAAAATCAGGTGCTGTAGTTGTAGGCCTTGAAATTCCACCTGTTTTCCGCGATAAAGACAACAAAATTTATCCTGTCTTTTTAAGGCAGTTTAAGGACTACCTTATAACCTGTATTCACAAAGCCATCTACGATTATGTGCGTGTACAAACTACCAGCGGTGTAGGCAGTTATCTTGCATTGGGAAGAAAACACTTAAAAGAAAAAGTTTTTGAGGTAGACAAAGCCCTGGCAAAAATAGAACGTTCTTACCAGTTTCTATGGCTTATTTCACCGGCTAATATTCAGGATATAAAAAACACGTTTTTTGAAAGCAAGTACGAAAAAGTTTTGGATTACCATTATAGGTTGCTTCCCATAGATCCCGATCTATTAAAAAGAGAACTCTATAATTTAAAAATTGAAGAAATAGACGATCCTGCTATGTCCCATATTTTTAGGGAAAAACGAGAAGAACTGGATCAGCAAATTACGATGTTAAGCGAACGAGGTACATCAAATTTTTTCTATAATAGCATTAGACTTTACAAAGGCTTAAGTCCGAAATTAAGCGAAGAAGCAGGAACAATTTTAAGAGAGCTTGATGAAACAGAAGAAGATGAAAATGCCGAGTTTATTGATGCCAAAGGCTTTAGTAGTTTGGCTCGTAGAGAATTCGATTATTTCGCCGAACAGGATGAAAACTTTAAAAGTAAAGTTCATATTCGCAAAGATGTGAACATTATGATGGTTAATAATGGTGAGCTTTATGTTCCGGCAGATTATAAAATGAATAAAACCGAAGCAATGGCCTTAATTCAGCACGAAGTTGGTACCCATGTGCTTACCCATTACAACGGAACCCGGCAGCCTTTGCAACTTTTAAGTAGTGGTCTTGCCGATTATGATCCGCTACAGGAAGGCCTGGCCGTAATGTCTGAGTATTTAGTAGATGGCTTAACGGCAAACAGACTTAGAACACTGGCCGGACGTGTAATAGCGGGCTCAGCTTTAATTGAGGGAGCAGAATTTCCACAGTTATTTAGACTATTAAAAATGGATTACGGATTCTCTGCATCCAGGGCTTTTAATATTACTTCCAGGATTATGCAGGGAGGCGGATTTCTAAAAGATATAATTTATTTAAAAGGTTTGGTACAACTTCGTGATTATTTACAAAATGGCGGAGAATATGAGCCTTTACTAGCAGGAAAATTTGGATTAGAACATACCAAAATTATTGAAGAACTAACCGAAAGAAAAGTATTAAAAACAAGCGCGTTGCGCCCCAGTTATTTATTAACCGAAAATATTACCAATAAATTAAACCTAATCAGGGAGGGACTTCCCCTTTCAAAAATGATAACCCAATGAAAATTTGCTTTGTATTAAACGATATTGAAACCGAAAGTTGCGGAACTTCCGTAATGTTAATGACTATGGCCCATTCCAGAGGTCACGAAGTGTATGCTATGGGAGTGGGAGATTTTAATTTTCACCACGATGCGCCTATAAGCATAAACAGCACGCAGGTACCCAAGAATACCAAAACCAAATCACCAAAAAAATTTCTGGAAGCTTTACAAAGCTCTAAAGCCAGAAAAAGAAAGATCACAGCAAAGACTTTAGATGTATTATTTATTAGAAATAATCCCACCGAAGAAGAATCTGGTCGAAAGTGGGCAGAACAAGCCGGGGTTGCCTTTGGAAGAATGATGCAACAGCAAGGGGTATTGGTACTAAACGATGCTTATGCTCTTTCTAATGCATTTATTGATAAGTTATACTTTGAAGAGCTTCCGGCAGAAATTAAACCCAACTCGCTTATTACCCGAAAAAAAGAGGATATCCTGGAGTTCTGGGAAAATAACAATAAAAAGATTGTTTTAAAACCACTGGAAGGCTCAGGTGGGCAAAATGTTTTTCTGGTAGATGAAAACGAAAAAAACATTAATCAGATAATTGAAACAATTAGCCAGAAGGGATATGTTATTGCCCAGGAATTTTTGCCGGCCGTCAAAGATGGTGATGTAAGAATAATTCTAATGAACGGTCGTGTAATGGTTAAGGACGGCAAACAGGCTATTATTAGGCGAGTAAGCGGGGAAGGTGAATTTAGAAGTAATTTTGCCCTGGGCGCCACTGCCGATAGCAGTGACCTTACTCCCGAGATGCAGCGAATTGTAGATCTTACTGCCCCAAAACTAATTCGCGACGGACTTTTCTTTGTGGGTCTTGATGTTGTAAAAGATAAATTGATTGAAATTAATGTGTTAAGTCCCGGTGGGATGGAACATTTTAAAGATATAGGATTACCAGAATTCTCAGATGTAGTAATTGAGGCGATAGAACGCAAAGTTGAGTACAAAAACCTTTATGGTCATCAATTTACCAACAGGGAAATTGCCTGTATGGAATAAGTCTCGGGGCAAGCCGAGAAGGCATTCGGTAAAAACAAATTTTTAATTTATAGGCAAGCCTAGGGGGTAATTTATCCTTTGGCGGTGCCAATAAAAAACCACGTGTTATGAGCAACAAACCAAATAAAAATATTCCCAGGATAATTGGAGAATATAGCAGTAATAAAGAAGGACCTTTACTTTTTGTTACCGCGGGAATCCACGGCAATGAACCCAGTGGTGTAAAGGCTCTTGAAGAAGTTTTTAAACAATTAAAAAAGACAAATCCCACAATTCAAGGAACCCTGGTTGGAGTTTCTGGAAACCATAAAGCATTAAATCAAAACAAACGTTATATAGATGAGGATTTAAACAGGGTTTGGACCGAAGAAAACATCAAACAAAAAAAGAAGCATACCCATGAACAAAAAGAAATGTGGGAAATCATTGAGATTTTAAATCAATACCCGGAAAAGGAGTATACAAAACGATATTTTCTGGATTGCCATACTACCTCATCGGCAAGTTTGCCCTATGTTTCTGTACAGGAAGTGAACGATAATGACGCCTGGGCACATAATTTCCCAACTTTTATAGTACGTGGGTTTAGTGATATTATAACCGGGGATATAGATCATTATCTAAGCCGAATAGGGATGACGGGCTTTGTTTTTGAAGCCGGGCAGCACGAAGATAAAACTTCGGTTGAAAATCACGAAGGGGTTATTTGGCTTGCTTTAAAAGAAGCCTGTAAGCTGGATTTATCCAAAATTGAAACCTATCCCGAATGTGTAGATCGTTTTGCTAAAAAGAATGCCCCGGAACAAAAAACTTTTGAGCTGATACATAGGCACGGTTTAAAAGATTCTGATTCTTTTAAAATGCAACCGGGCTATGAAAATTTTCAAAAAATTGAAAAAGGAGAAGTGTTGGCGATACAAAACGGCGAAGAAGTTAAAAGTAAATGGGATGCCAGGATTTTTATGCCGCTGTACCAGGCACAGGGCAATGATGGCTTTTTTGTAATAGAAGAAGTGGATGTAAGTAATTGAATCCAGCAATTTTAACTTTAAATCATTCTGAATTCATTTCAGAATATATTTTTAGATTAAAAGACCTCACAGTTTAAAATTAGTGAGGTCTTTTTATAAAAATTAATCTTCAGCAAACTCTACGCAAACGGGAGACATAACCTCAACAGGCAGCAAGTGTTCTTCCAGTTCGCCGGTTTCCATATTCACCTTAAAACTGCTAATAGTTGAAGTGTCCTGGTTGGCAGCATACAGGAATTTTCCATCTGGGGAAATCCCAAAATTTCTTGGCGTATCCCCTCTGGTTGGGTAATGGCCAATTACGCTTATTTTTCCTGAATTTGGGTTAATTTTAAAAGCCGCAATGCTATTATGGCCGCGATTAGAAGCATAGACATATTTTCCGGAAGGATGTACGTGAATATCTGCGCCCGAATTATTTCCGTTGAAGGTTTCAGGCAAACTTGAAATATTCTGTATTAATTCAAGTTTACCCTCTTTTTGTATTTTAAAAACACTAATGCTAGAATTTATCTCATTCAGCGAAAAGGCAAAATTATTGTCTTTAGAAATATCGAAATGTCTTGGTCCCGAACCTTCTTCTAACTCAACAAATGATTGCTCTTTAGGACTTAGTTTCCCCTCCTTTTCATTAAAGTTATAAATCCATATTCTATCGTTCCCAAGATCTGATATATAAGCTGTTTTATTGTCGGAAGAAATTGAAACCGAATGTGCATGAGATTCTTTTGGATTCTCTAACTCCAGCTTTTGCTGTTTTAAAAGATTTCCGTTTTCATCTCTTTTATAAAGCATCACAACACCTCCTAAATAATTCGATACAAAAACATACTCTCCGGTTTTGTCTATCTCAATATGGCAGGGCGCAAAAGCTTCGGTAGAAATTTTTCCTATTTCTTCCAGGCTGTTGTCTTCCTTTCTTTTATACGAATAAATAAATACCGAATCTATATTCCCGCTTCCCAATTCACTTACGGCATACAGGTTTTCACCATCTTTTGAGACTTTTACAAAACTAGGATTCGTAATTTCGGCAACTGTTTTTTGGGGTTGTAAACTTCCGTTTTCAGGGTCTTGCATTGCCAAATATATTCCTTTGGCCTTTCCATCTACATGCCCCTCCTTTTTGGTATAAGTACCAATGTAAACCGGATTTTCTGTTTTTTGCGCCGTACAACTTAACGTAAAGGACAAAGCAAGGCCAATTAAAGTAATTTTTTTCATATTATTATTTGAGTTATAACCATTTTTTTCGCTTGAAATAAAAAATCATTAAGAGGAAAATCACAATCATCACCCCCCAAAGCACATAGTAACTGTACTCCCATTGCAACTCTGGCATGTGTTGAAAGTTCATCCCGTAAATTCCTGCAATAAAAGTAAGGGGAATAAAAATAGAGGCCATAATGGTTAAAACTTTCATCACCTCGTTCATCTTATTGCTAAGGGTGGTCATATACATATCCATAAGTCCCCAGGCCATTTCCCTGTAGAGATCTATGTTTTCTGAAACCTGTAGTATATGATCGTGTAGATCGTCTATATAGTTTCTAGTGCGGCTTTTTATAAGCTCATTTTCCATTTTTTGAAGCCTAAATATAACTTCTTTTAGGGGAAAAACCGCTCGCCTAACTCTTAAAATAGATCGTTTAAGATCCTGAATTTCAGCAGTGATATCATCGCCCGGTTTACTTTCAAATAATTGTTCTTCAAGGCTTTCAACTTTCTCGCTCAACTCATCTACTACCAGGAAATAATGGTCTACTATAGCATCTAAAAGCGCAAACACAAGATAATCAGAGCCATTACTTCTAATACGCCCGTACGATTTTTCAAGCCTTCCCCTAACCCCATCAAATACATCTCCACCAGCTTCCTGGAATGTTAACACATAGTTACTACCTAAAACAAAACTTATATGCTCATGTACTAATTTTCCATCCTGGTGATATAGCATTTTTGCAACTATAAATAAATAATCTTCATATTCATCTATCTTTGGTCGTTGTGTGGTATTTACTATATCTTCAATAATTAATGGATGCAGTTCGTAATACTTACCAAGCTTTTCAATTTCTTCGGTATTGCTTAGTCCATCTATATTAAACCAGGTAATACGGTCTTCTGCCTCAAATTTAAAAGCATCTTCGGTAGTGGAAGATGTAAGTTTCTCGAAATTATTTTTATTGTAATCTATTACTTCCAGCTTGGTTTCACCAGACTCTTTTCTTCCTACATAAGTAACTGTTCCGGGAGGTTGGTTAACCGACTTCATTTTAGGCCTGCGTAAACTTTGGGTTAGCTTTTTTACCATATTTAAACTTTATAGCCCTAAAGGTAATAAATTACCCTATGGCAAGCCAACAGGCAATAAACGGAAATATTTTTTTATTTCGAGCTAAGCTCCAATCAATTAAACCTGGATGACCGGGTAATGTTTTGTTGTTAGCAGTTTCAAAAAACAAATTAGAATTCATGATCTTTATACTTTATGAATAACCCAAAAACTGAGTTTTATCATATCTACATCCCTAAAATGGTAATAGCTTTATTATCAAGTATTCTACATCTATTTTTAGCAACTGTTTACTATGAAAAAATCACCTCTGGACATTTATCTTATACTCCCAATTAAGAATTTTATTGAGAAAAAAACATCGGTAGGTTTATTGCTTATTTTTTCGGCCTTACTAGCCATGATAGTAGCTAATTCCCCTTTTGCTGATGCCTACCATAGCTTATGGAAACAATACATTCATCTGGGAATAAACGATTTTGTGATAAGAAAAAATTTACTGCACTGGATTAACGACGGACTTATGTCTATCTTTTTCTTTGTGGTTGGACTTGAACTTAAACGGGAAATTCTACAAGGTGAGCTTTCAAGCATAAAAAAATCTATGCTGCCTATAGGAGCCGCGATTGGAGGCATGATTTTTCCTGCACTTATCTTTTATTACTTTAATACGGGCCTTGATTCTGTATCGGGTTGGGGAATTCCTATGGCTACAGATATTGCTTTTGCACTGGGAATACTTTATCTTTTGGGAGACAGGGTTCCTTTACCTCTAAAAGTGTTTTTAACCGCTATTGCCATCGTAGACGACCTGGGGGCTGTTCTGGTAATTGCATTTTTTTATACCTCAGATATCTCCTTGCAAAGTCTGGGAATTGCAGGGGTTTTTCTCTTAATTCTTGCCGCAGCCAATTTAATTGGCATTAGAAATACCCTTTTTTATGCAGTTATGGGAATTGGAGGTTTGTGGCTGGCAATTTTACTTTCAGGAGTACATGCCACTATAGCTGCCGTTCTGGCCGCCTTCGCAATTCCTAACACCAAAAAAATTAATACCCCACTATTCCTTAGAAAAGCTAAACTTCTAGGCTACGAAATTCAGCAGGAATTCAGGAATAGAAAAAAAGATCCTAAAGAAGCTGAAGAACATATTACTTATACTATTGAAAAATTCTCTTCATTAACCGAAGATGCCACTCCCCCTCTACAACGGCTGGAGCATGCTCTACACCCATTAGTAAGCTTCGTAATTCTTCCAATATTTGCCTTTGCCAATGCAGGAGTTAGCCTTGGGGAAACCTCTTTTGATGCTGTTTTAAGTCCTGTATTGATTGGCGTTGTTAGCGGACTTATTTTAGGAAAATTAACCGGGATAATTTTATTCTCAAAACTTATGGTTTGGCTTAAAATTGCAGCACTGCCCCAAAAGGTAAGATGGAAGCATGTATATGGTATTGCCTGTTTAGCGGCCATTGGCTTCACTATGTCCTTATTTATTACCGACCTTGCTTTTGAAAACGAAAGTTACATGTCTCAGGCAAAAATTGGAATCTTATTGGCCTCTTTACTTGCCGGAATAATTGGTTATTTTTACTTACGAAAAGTTAGCAATAGCAATTAGTTAGGTAAACCTGATTCCGGTCATATTAAATGGTCGAAATTTCACGAAATTTGCAATTAAAATTCGGTTTGTATGAAAAACTGTTTTCACTGTGGTGAAGCATGTAAAAATGAGCACCTTGTTTTTCAGGAAAAAGATTTCTGTTGCCATGGTTGTAAAACTGTTTATGAAATCTTAAACGAAAGCGATCTTACTTATTATTATGATCTTCAGGAAAAACCAGGGATCTCTCCGGTGACTTCAGAAGGTAAATTCGATTTTCTTGACAATAAGGAAATAGCTGAAAAGTTATTAGAATTTAATGAAGGCAATACACAAATTGTAAATTTCCTGGTACCCTCTATGCACTGTAGCTCGTGTATTTGGGTCTTAGAAAATCTTGGAAAACTAAACAACGGGGTTAAATCGGCTCAAGTAGATTTTCCAAAAAAAACTGTACGTATAAGTTTCTCTCCCGAAAAGATAAACCTCAAGGAACTGGTTTATCTTCTTAGTAAAATTGGTTATGAACCTTATATTTCCCTAAAAGATTACGATGAAAGAGATCATAAAGTAGATAGAAGTCTAATCTACAAACTTGGAGTTGCCGGTTTTGCTTTTGGGAATGTGATGTTTCTTTCTTTTCCCGAATATTTTGAAGTAAAAGAGTTTTGGCTTGAGCAATTTAAACATTTATTTCGCTGGCTAATGTTTGCTTTTTCCCTACCAGTGGTTTTTTATTCGGGCTCAGGTTATTTTGTTTCGGCCTATAAAGGATTAAGAGCTAAAATACTAAACATAGACGTACCTATTGCCCTTGGAATTGCCGTTCTTTTTATACGAAGTACTACAGAAATCCTTTTAGACCTGGGAACCGGTTTTTTTGATAGCCTTACGGGCTTGGTCTTCTTCTTACTTTTAGGAAAGTTTTTTCAGCAAAAAACTTATTCATACCTATCTTTTGAAAGGGATTATAAATCTTATTTTCCCATGGCCGTTACGCGCTTAACAAAAAACAACTCCAATGAAAGCCTAGAAGAGCAAATACAGGTTTATAAAATAAAAGCCGGTGATCGTATTTTAATAAGAAATGGCGAATTAATACCAATAGATGCGGTTTTAATAAAGGGCCAGGCAAATATAGACTACAGTTTTGTAACAGGAGAGGCCGAAGTTGTTAGAAAAGAATCTGGAGAAACACTCTATGCCGGTGGTAGACAACAGGGAGGCGTTCTGGAAATTGAAGCCATAAAAGCCATAGACCAAAGTTACCTTACAAAACTTTGGAGTAATGAAGTATTTGATAAAGATAAAAACAGCGAATTTCAAACACTCATCAATCAAATAAGTAAGCGCTTCACCACCGGGGTTTTAAGTATTGCCTTTACAGCTACTTTGTTTTGGTTAATCTACGATCCGTCAAAAGCTTTAAATGTGTTCACGGCGGTATTAATTATTGCCTGCCCTTGTGCTATAGCTCTTGCTACCCCATTTACGCTGGGAAATTTGCTTCGTATCTTCGGAAGGAATAAATTTTACTTAAAGGAAGCGAGTGTTATTGAACAAATAGCCAAAATAGATTGTGTAGTTTTTGATAAAACGGGAACAATTACCTCAAACAATAAAACAGAGATTTTCTATGAGGGCTTAAAATTAAACACCGAGGAACAAAGCTTATTAAGTAGCAGTTTAAGAGCTTCCAGCCATCCTTTAAGCAGACAATTATATCAAATTCTGGATAAAAATAATATACAGGGTTTGGATGAATTTCAGGAATATACAGGGCAAGGAATTAGTGCCGAAACTAACGGCAACAGGATAAAGATTGGCTCTGAAACTTTTGTAAGGGATTTTTCCACAGAAACCAAAGAACTTAATAAAACAAGCGTTCATATTAGTAGCAACGAAGAATATAAAGGTTGTTATGTTTTTAAAAACTCTTATCGAGAAGGCCTCGCCCAACTCTTTAAAGAACTGGGCGAAAGCAAAAAGTTGTTTATTCTTTCGGGAGATAATGATGGTGAAAAGGAAAGGCTTGAAAAAATGTTGCCTTTAACGACCAGATTCTACTTTAACCAAAAACCGGACGATAAACTTGCTTTTATTAAAAAACTTCAGGAAGAAGGCAAATTGGTTATGATGATAGGCGACGGACTTAACGACGCCGGCGCACTGGCACAAAGTAATGTTGGGATTGCTATTTCAGAAAATATTAACGTTTTCTCTCCGGCTTGTGATGGTATTTTAGAAGCTTCAAACCTTCCACAATTAAGCAAGTATTTTCAACTTTCGGCAAAAGGAATAAAAATCATAAAATGGAGCTTTGTATTAAGTTTATGTTATAATGCAATAGGCCTTGCTTTTGCTGTAACCGGCAATTTAATGCCGGTTATTGCTGCTATATTAATGCCTTTAAGCTCAATTAGTATAGTAGCTTTTGCAACATTAGCAACCAACCTGGCCGGAAAAAAATTAAAACGGTATTAGGCTAAACCTGATTTAAATCATATTTTAGATTTTAACACATTTTTAAGTTTGCTAAATAATTGAATTAACATGAATATCATTTACCTCTTACTGGCTTTAAGTGTATTGGTAGCCCTCATCTTCTTTGTCGCTTTTATTTTTTCAGTAAAAAAAGGACAATATGACGATGTCTACACACCCTCAGTAAGAATGTTATTTGACGATGAATTAGTAAAACCAAAATCAAGTAAATCCAGTTCCACCAAAAACAAGAAATCTAATTAACTATGGAAGTAGAACAGTTTCATTACGATAATAAAATCGTAAAAAAGTTTACTATGGCTACCCTTTTTTGGGGTATAGTGGGTATGAGTGTAGGGCTTTTGCTCGCATTTATGTTTTTATTCCCTAACATAACCGATGGTATTCCATGGTTAAGTTTTGGTCGTTTAAGGCCATTGCATACCAATGCGGTGATTTTTGCCTTTGTTGGAAACGCAATTTTTGCTGGGGTATACTATTCTACCCAACGTTTGCTTAAAGCCAGAATGTATAGCGATTTTTTAAGTAATTTCAACTTCTGGGGATGGCAGGCCATAATTGTAGCAGCGGCCATTACCTTACCTATGGGCTTCACCAGTTCTAAAGAGTATGCTGAATTAGAATGGCCAATAGATATTGCAATTGCTTTGGTTTGGGTTGCTTTTGGAGCTAACCTTATTGGAACCATGATTAAAAGAAGACAACGTCACTTATATGTGGCCATTTGGTTTTACCTTGCTACATTCGTAACCGTTGCTGTATTACACATTGTAAACAATATTGAAATACCTGTTACTGCATTAAAAAGTTATTCTTTTTATTCTGGGGTTCAGGATGCTTTAGTACAGTGGTGGTATGGACACAATGCGGTGGCATTCTTCCTTACAACGCCTTTCCTGGGCTTAATGTATTATTTTGTGCCAAAAGCAGCTAACAGGCCGGTATACTCCTATAGGCTTTCTATTATACACTTTTGGTCGCTTATATTTATCTATATCTGGGCAGGCCCACACCATTTATTGTATTCAACTTTACCAGACTGGGCTCAAAACCTTGGGGTAGCTTTTTCTGTAATGCTATTGTTCCCATCCTGGGGTGGTATGATAAACGGACTTTTAACCCTGCGTGGTGCATGGGATAAAGTGCGAACAAACCCCGTACTTAAATTTTTCGTAGTAGCGATTACCGGCTACGGGATGGCAACTTTTGAAGGGCCTATGCTTTCTCTTAAAAACGTAAACGCCATTGCACACTTTAGTGACTGGATTATTGCACACGTTCACGTGGGAGCACTTGCCTGGAATGGTTTCCTAACTTTTGGTATGGTTTACTGGCTTGTACCAAGGTTGTTTAAAACAAAACTATACTCTACCAAATTGGCAAATGCCCATTTCTGGATAGGAACACTAGGTATTATTATTTATGCATTGCCAATGTACGTAGCAGGCTTCGTGCAGGCTTCTATGTGGAAGCAATTTAATCCAGACGGAACCCTTACCTACGGAAACTTTTTAGAAACAGTAACCTCAATTATTCCAATGTACTGGATGCGTGCCATTGGAGGTACATTATATATTGTGGGAGCTTTTATTTTACTTTATAACATAGTAAAAACCGTTAGACAGGGAAGTGAAGTTGAAGATGAATTAGCAGAAGCTGCACCACTACAAAAAGTAACTCGTAAGAGAACCGCAGGAGAAGCTTACCACTCTTGGTTAGAAAGAAAACCTGTAAAACTTACCATATTTGCCACTATCGCAATTTTAATTGGTGGTATAGTACAAATTGTGCCTTCATTAATGGTAGATGAATATGTACCGGTAATCTCGAGCGTAAAACCCTATACCCCACTAGAACTCGAAGGTAGAGATATTTACATACGAGAAGGTTGTGTGTCCTGCCACTCGCAAATGATTAGACCATTTAGAAGTGAAGTTGAACGTTATGGCGAATACTCAAAAGCCGGAGAGTATGTGTATGATTACCCTTTCTTATGGGGTAGTAAACGTACAGGGCCAGACCTTATGAGGGTTGGTGGTAAATATTCTGATAACTGGCACCTAAACCACATGTACGATCCGCAAAGTACCTCAGCAGGTTCTATTATGCCGGCTTATAAATGGCTAATCACAGACGAGCTGGACAAAGGCGACACCGAATCGAAAATGGAAGCCCTACGTACCCTTGGTGTACCCTATACCCAGGAGGAAATTGACAATGCACAACAATGGATGACTGAGCAGGGAACTCAAATAGAGAAAAACCTTTATGCAGATCCGGATTTTGTTGAAACCTATGAAGCCGAAAAAGAATTCGCCGCTAAAAATGGGAAAGAATTCGTAGAAATGCGAAATCGAGAAATTGTAGCGCTTATCGCCTATCTGCAGAGACTGGGCACAGATATTAAAGCTAAAGATGTAGAAGTTTCAAATACCAAAAACAATTAAGCATGTTTAAATTTGTAAAAGGCCATATGGAAAGCATAGACGGGGTTATGATATATCCGCTTATCTCTTTGCTTATATTCTTCATCTTCTTTGTAGTGCTTTTCCTATGGGTAATTACCGCAAAAAAGAAAGATATTGAAGAGGTAAGCCAATTACCACTAGACACTAACCAGGAAATTAAATAACTATGAAAAATAACTCATATTTAAGAATAGCTGGATTCTTAATCCTTGCCTTGGTTTTAATAGAATTAACCATAGAGGCAGAAACCGACTGGGCATTTCAACAATATCCGGTTATTTGGGGCATTCTTGCCATTGTACTGGTAATTGCTATCGCTATAGAAGTTTCAGTTACGGCTTTGGAGAATATGGTTTTCCGTAGTTTAAAGCCAGATGCACAGGAACGCTATAAAAATCTTAAAGCTGAAGATTCAGAAAAGCAATTTTCGGGTATAAAGAGATTATATAAAAAGATGCTGAACCAGAAACCTATGGAAAAAGAAGATGAAATTCTTCTGGATCATAATTATGATGGTATCAAAGAACTGGACAACGATCTTCCCTCCTGGTGGCTATATGGCTTTTATGTGAGTATCATTTTCGCATTTGTTTATATGGGATATTACCACATTTTTGATGGAGAAACTCAGGCAGAAGAATACCTTGCCGAGGTAGCCCAGGCAAAAGAGGAAATTGAAGCTTACAAAAAAGCGAATCCAGATCTTATAGATGCTTCTTCGGTAGAACTCTTAACCGAGGCTTCTGATCTTGAAGCAGGAGAACAGATATTTATGACCAGCTGTATGGCCTGCCATAAAGCCGATGGTGGTGGTAGTATTGGCCCAAACCTTACCGATAAACACTGGATATTGGGAGGTGGTATTAGCAATGTTTTTCAAACAGTATCTGAAGGAGGCCGTGACGGGAAAGGAATGGTAGCCTGGAAATCTGAATTGAGTGCCCAGGAAATTGCCCAGGTTTCCAGTTATGTTATAAGCCTGGAAGGAACCAACCCTCCCGATGCAAAAGCACCAGAGGGTGAAATTTGGGAGCCTGAAACAGAATAAGTAAAATAGTTATACACGTAGGTTTTGGATAATAAAGAAAAATTCAGGGATAAAATAGCCACGGCAGACGACGAGGGTAAAAGACTATGGGTTTTCCCTAAAAAACCATCAGGTAAGTTTTACGAGTATAGAAAATATGTAAGTTATGTATTGCTCATTTTTCTTTTCGCCGCTCCATTTGTAAAAATAAACGGCAATCAGTTTTTAATGTTCAATATCCTGGAAAGGCGTTTCAATATTTTTGGATTTCCTTTCTGGCCACAAGACTTTCATATTTTCGTAATAATGATGGTACTTGGAGTGGTTTTTATCATTCTTTTTACCGTCGCCTTTGGTAGGATTTTTTGCGGTTGGCTTTGTCCACAAACCATTTTTATGGAAATGGTATTTCGCAGGATTGAATACTGGATTGAAGGAGATCGCGGAAAACAAATACGTTTAGAAAAACAAAAATGGAATGCTGAAAAAATAAGAAAACGTGGCCTAAAATGGTTTATATTCTTTATAATTTCATTTCTAATAGCAAATGTTTTTTTAGCCTATTTAATGGGAAGTGACCGTCTTATACAATATGTAACCGATGGCCCATTTAACCATTTAAGCACTTTTATATCGCTATTAATATTTACTGCTGTTTTCTATTTTGTTTTTGCCTGGTTTAGAGAGCAGGTTTGCGTTATTGCCTGTCCCTACGGTAGGCTTCAAGGTGTATTGCTAGATAATAAATCTATAGTTGTTGCCTATGATCATAAACGCGGAGAAAAAGAAAAAGGCAGGGCAAAGTTTAAAAAGAACGAAGATAGGGCCGCCACCGGAAAAGGTGATTGCATAGACTGTTTTCAATGCGTACAGGTTTGTCCTACAGGAATAGATATTAGAAACGGTACCCAACTGGAGTGTATAAACTGCACTGCATGTATAGATGCCTGCGACGATATGATGGAGGCGGTAGATCTGCCTAAAGGCTTAATTAGATATGCCAGTGAAGAAAATATTGAAAAGAAGGCCAAATTTAAATTTACTGCAAGATTAAAAGGCTATAGCATAGTTTTGGGAATTCTAACCGCTGTCCTGGTGGGAATGTTATTTATTAGAAGTGAGGTCGAAGCCAGAATATTAAGGTTACCGGGACAGTTATATGAAAAAAAGGCCGATAATATTGTAAGCAATGTTTTCACCTATAAACTAGTGAATAAAACAACAGCCGATTTTGAGAATATCGAGTTTAAGTTATTATCGCACCAGGGGGAAATAAAACCGGTAAAACAATCAAATATTACAGTACCCGGACAGGAATTAACTGAAGGTACCTTGTTTATAGAAATTCACACTGCTGCTTTGGAAGATGAAAAGGAAAAATTAAAAATTGGTATTTACAGCGGTGATCGTTTAATAGAAACTACCAGCACTATGTTTATGGGACCTCGTAGTTTTAACTAAAAAAAGGAATTTATGAAATTTAATTGGGGAACAGGAATTGTTATTGGTATGGCACTTTTTATAAGTTTCATTATGTATTTAGTGATAAACATGCTTACTGATTCGAAGTTTGATCACGACCTGGTTACTGAAGAATATTATCAGGAAGAACTACATTATCAGGAGGAAATTGATGCCGAAACCAATGCTTTTTCGCTAGAAGAAAACATTAAGGACAGAAGGGTTAAAGGGGGGTGGCTTATAGAATTCCCTAAAAACCTGGAACTTTCAAAAATCTCAGGAAACCTTCATTTTTATCGACCGTCTAATCAAAAATTAGATTTTAATATACCTTTAAAACTAACATCTTATCAGATTTTTATTAAAGATGAGCAGTTAGTAGATGGCAGATGGAACATTAACATTCATTGGGAATACGAGAATACACCGTATTTATACAAAAACGAAATAGTTTATTAAATGTTAATCTCGGCACTAATATTTGGGCTTCTGGGAAGTTTTCATTGCGTAGGAATGTGTGGTCCTATAGCATTTTTATTGCCGGTAGATCATAAAAACAATGCTAAAAAGCTTGGGCAAATTTCCCTATATCATTTTGGCCGCCTAAGTTCGTATGCTATTATTGGGCTTTTATTCGGGTTACTTGGCAAAAGCTTTAGCCTTTTTGGGCTTCAGCAGCAACTTTCTATCCTGGTAGGAGCTTTAATGATTTTGGTGATCCTTCTCCCCTATAAAAAGTTTTCCAGGTATAATGGATCAAAACAAATTTTTAAAATTGTCTCAAAAATAAAAAGCAATCTTGGTAAACAATTAAAGCAAAAATCACCAGACACTTTTTATACCATTGGTTTTCTAAACGGCTTTCTCCCCTGCGGACTGGTATACATGGCGGTTTTTGGTGCTATGGCTTCGGGAACCGCTCTAGAAGGCAGCTTGTATATGGCTCTCTTTGGGCTTGGAACAATCCCGTTAATGACCACCGCCATCTATCTGGGGAATTTTATAAACCTCAATATTAGATCTAAAATTAGAAAAGCAGTTCCTGTTTTTGTAATTCTTATGGGGCTGCTGTTTATTCTTAGAGGAATGGGGCTTGGAATTCCTTACCTCTCCCCTATGGAAATAACTCCGGAAATTACTGCAACACAAAGTTGCCACTAACCAAAAACACACTGATTATGAAACTATTAAACACAATTGCATTGGTAAATTGGGAAATGGGAAGTTTCCTTATTGCTATTTTTGGCGTTGTTTGCGTCGGCCTAATTCTTATTGTTTTAAATATGATAAACGGCGGTAAAGACAAAAAGTAAAGTCACTTTTAATAAACCGGGTATTATACAAATTCTCTTGAATTAAAGCCTAAATCTCAGAGAACCGCTAATTATTGGGGTAAATATCGATTATGGAACAAAGCTTTTATTCAAAAATGAATTTTAAAAGATGATAACATTTAGTATTTACAACTAAAAAAATTATTCCTAACACAGTTTTTTTTTTAAATGAAAAGTCCGTTAAGAAATCTCATAACGGACTTTTTTCTGAAACCTCTAATATTTTACTACACCAAACTTATATTTAAATACCTCGCGGACTTGCCGCGAGGTATTACATTTCGGTTTTAACACTTAAATTTAAACCGTCATTGAAAAAAGTTGTGTATCAGGTTTTCTGGCCTGCATTTTTAAATCAAAAGCCATACAAAGGTTACGCACAAATGGTCTTCCTTTTTCCGGAATCGTTAATCCCTTATCAAAAAAGTTTACAAGTCCGTCGGCTTCCATTTCCCGCAATTTAGCAAGCACCTCAGGTAATTCTTCAAAATAATCATCAGAAGACACCCAATTGGTTTCCAAATGGCACATTAAATTTAGAATGTGCTTTCGTATTACCAAATCCTTCTCACTTAAAATATGACCGCGAAAAACAGGAATAATTCCTTCAGCAATAAGACTTTGATAAGCTTCTACCGATTTCTCATTTTGTGCAAAGCCATACCAACTATCACTTATGGCCGAGACGCCTAGACCAATCATGGAAGCTCCCGAAGATGTGGTATAACCCATAAAGTTTCTATGTAATTTTTTTTCTTGCAAAGCTTTGTAAAGAGAATCTGTTTTTAATGCAAAATGGTCCATCCCAATTTCTACATAACCGGCGTCTTCAAGCATTTGCTTGCCTATTTCATACATATCGCGCTTTACATCTGCAACTGGAAGGTCTGAATCTTTAAAGCCGCGTTGCCCATTTCCTTTTATCCAGGGTACATGTGCATAGCTATAAAAAGCAATACGATCTGGCATTAGCAATTTTGTTTTTTCTATGGTTTCAATAATATCTTTCTTGGTTTGGAAGGGTAAACCAAAAATAATATCGTGCCCCACAGAGGTGAAACCGGCCTCTCGTGACTCTTCTGTAGCCCTTTTTACATTTTCAAAAGGTTGAATTCTATGAATGGCTATTTGCACCTTTGCACTATAATCCTGTACCCCATAGCTTACACGTTTAAAGCCCAATTTTGAAAACATTTCTAAATGTGCTTTAGTTGTATTATTAGGGTGGCCTTCAAAACTTAATTCGGTATCACAATCCCGATTGGCTTTTCGGAAAATCATATTTAATAAGAACTTAAGATTTTCAGGAGCAAAAAAAGTGGGAGTTCCCCCGCCAAGGTGTACCTCTCTAATTGTGGGCTTTTCTCCAAGAATTTCCAGATAAAGGTCCCACTCTCGTAAAAGGGTTTCAATATAAGGAGACTCTACTTCGTGCTTTTTTGTAATTCGCTTGTTACAGCCGCAAAAAGTACATAAACTCTCACAAAAAGGTAAATGAATGTACAGGCTAACTTCTTTATTCTCGCTAAAACTACGCTTTAAACTCTCTTTCCAGGCAGTCATAGAAAAGCTATTGTCTTCCCAGTAAGGAACGGTAGGATAACTTGTGTACCTTGGTCCCGGCACATTATATTTACTTATTAGGTTCAACGACATAGACAATGTAATTTTTTACAAAAATATTTCAGTTACTTTTTAATTAATATGAGGGAGATCAGGTTCTTATAAATCTTATTCAAATAGTGTTATTTCAATGAAGTATACTCATAAATACTGAGCTTCATATCAATAAAGGTCTATATTACTAATAAGGACAAGAGATTTTTGGTTTTTTTAATAGTTTAAACTTACAGCGTCTGGCATATAAACCTTTTTAATTATTATTGGTTACAGCTTTAGTAAATGTCTATTTTCGATTGTTGAAAGCAGTTAATCTAAATTTTTATAATGCAAAATCGTATCGCAAAACAATTTGAAGGTTTCTTAAATACACCTCCTTTATGGGAAAAAGATTTTCAGGAAATACAACAGTTTCAATTACCCGAAGTAAATGCCCCTCAACAAAAACCTACAATAGCACAACTGCCTTCCCTTGCAGAAAATTTTGTGATGGGTAAACGTGTTGAGCGATTTTTTGAATGGATTATTCAGCAGAACCCAACTTACAATTTACTGGCCGGAAACATTCAGGTAAGTCGGGACAAAATCACCCTGGGGGAACTCGATTTTCTACTAAAAGAGCTTACCCAAAAGTATGTGTATCACATAGAAATGGTTTACAAATTCTATGTTTACGATCCTTCTTTTTCCATAGAAGCTGAGCGCTGGATTGGCCCAAACCGAAAAGACAGTCTTTTGCAAAAAATTAAAAAGCTAAAGGAAAAACAGTTTCCTTTACTATTTAGACCTGAAACAGAAAATCTTTTGGAAGGCCTAAATTTAAAATCAGAAGAAATTATTCAACAAACTTATTTTAAGGCAAATCTTTTTGTTCCCAGGGAATTTCAATTTAAACAACTTCCGGAAGTAAACAATAGCTGTATAACCGGTACCTGGTTGCATTTTAAAGATTTTAATACCTCTGCTTATCGAGATTTTAATTATTATGCGCCTAAAAAACAAGATTGGCCTATATTGCCAAAACACGGCACAACCTGGTTTAGCCATTCAGAAATAATAAAACAGATAGAAATAGTGCTTAGTAATAAAAAAGCACCATTATTATGGATAAAAAAACCGGGGAACAATTATGAGCGTTTGTTTGTAGTTTGGTGGTAAACATAAACGGCTTTCTAAACATTTTTAAAGTTCAATTATTCCGGGAAATCATATTATTACTTTTAAATTTACATTTCTAATAAAATGCTTTCTATGAACCAAAACACAAATGAAGCGATAAAAGCATCCTGGCTCAGCATTTTAGGAAATGCTGTACTGGCCGTCGCTAAATTTGTAACCGGAATATTTGGAAACTCCTATGCCCTTATTGCCGACGCCATAGAATCTACCACTGATGTATTCTCATCGTTTCTGGTTTTATTGGGGCTCAAATATTCCAGTAAACCACCCGATGAAAATCACCCCTATGGTCACGGAAAAGCTGAACCCCTTATGACTTTTGCCGTGGTAGGCTTTTTAATAGTTTCAGCAACTGTAATTGCTTACGAGAGCATTCAGCATATAAAAACTCCGCATAAAGTACCGGAACCCTATACGCTTATAGTACTGGGAGCAATTGTAATTATTAAAGAATATTTTTATAGAAAGGTCTCTAAAAAAGGAAACGAAACCAAAAGCACTTCTTTAAAGGCTGATGCCTGGCACCATCGTAGCGATGCAATTACTTCTTTAATGGCCTTTATAGGCATTTCTATAGCTCTTTTTATGGGAAAGGGTTATGAAACCGCAGACGATTGGGCGGCTCTATTTGCCTCTGGCTTTATTATTTATAACGCTTATCTTATTCTAAGGCCCGCCCTGGGAGAAATTATGGACGAACATATGTATGATGATATGATTGCCGATATTCGTAAAGTAAGTATTAAGGTGCCCGGAGTTTTAGATACTGAAAAATGCTATGTGCGTAAAACAGGAATGATTTACCATGTAGACCTTCATATTATTGTAAATGCACACATTAGTGTTAAAGAGGGACATGATATTGCCCACCGGGTAAAAAACGAACTTCTCACCCACCTTCCCGAAATTTTTGATGTTCTTATTCACGTAGAACCCAATGTGGAATATGAATAAAATTCTTTAAGAAAGATTTAGCGTTAAAGCGCTGCTAAATCCTATTGGGGTCCATTAAAATCAACTTATATTCATTAATAATTAACCAAAATAATGACATTATGAGTTTGATAAATGAAAAGGATTTGGAGCAATTAACCAACGTAAAAGACACTACCTGTGTCTCTATTTTTATTCCTACCCAACGTGCAGGCAAGGAAGTTTTGGAAGAAAAAAATAAAACACATCTAAAATCCCTATGGAAAGAAGTCGCTACAAAACTAAAAGAAAAAGCGGTACCGGAAAGTAAGATTGAAAAAATAGGAGAACCTATTAAAGCTTTACTCAATGAAAAATCTTTTTGGCGACACCAAAGCGACGGTCTGGCAATTTTTGCGGCAGAAGATTTCTTTGAAAAATATACACTTCCCGTAAATTTTGATGCGCATACTTATATTTCGGAAGAGTTTTATATAAAGCCATTGGTCCCCATGTTTAATGAAGACAGCCGCTTTTATGTGCTGGCACTTCAGTTGGAAGATGTAGCGCTTTATGAGGCAACAAGATATAGTATAGGTAAAGTGGTGGTAGATGATCTTGTTCCTTCCAAATTGGAAGAAAGGGTAGGTTTTGATTATAAACAGAAACACCTGGATTTTAAAACTCAAAATTCAGGCGGGGAAAACACCATTTTCCACGGGCATGGAGGTACTAGCGATGAAGTACGCAAAGAAGAAATCAACAAATATTTTAGAGCTATAGATAAAGGTCTGGAAACGGTGTTAAATAGTGAAAGCGTTTCATTGGTAGTGGCTACCCAAGATTATTTATTTCCTATTTACGAAAAAGTGAATACCTATAAGCATCTAATCAAAACAGTGATTCCGGGTAACCCATCAGATAGTGATATGCTCGGATTACACGAGAAAGCCGTACAGGTTTTAGAACCTGAACTGGAAAAGATCAAGAAGGAAAGAATTAAAAAATTTAATGAACTTAACAATACCGATACTACCGGAGCTTCAGTTACCGATATTCTTCCTGCAATTCAACAGGGAAAAGTAGACAGCCTGTTTCTGGAAAACCGAAGTGAAATTTGGGGGACCTATAATTCCGATAATATGAACGTTACTATTGATGACGCACAAAAAGAAGGAAATTATTCATTGATGAATTGGGGTGCCAGGGAAGTTCTAAAACAAGGTGGACATGTGTTTCTTATACCGGAAGCACAAATGCCAGATAAGAATTCAAAAATGAACGCACTTTATAGATTTTAATTAGTAAACTACCTCGGGGCAAGCCCACGAGGCATTCGTTGGAAACAAATTTTTAATTTCGAGGCAAGCCTCGGGGTATTATACCCTTTGGCGGTGCCAATTAAGTAAGAAGCTGTCTGAAAAGGTTTTAAAACCGTCATCTTGAATTTATTTCAGAGCCTGCCCCTATTCTTTATCGGGGATCTAACATGTTGGTAATTAAAACATGTTAGAAGCTGAAACAAGTTCAGTTTGACGAGAATAGACTTTTCAGACAGCCTCTTTTTGTATAAATTAAATCGGGGCAAGCCAGGTAGCAATTAAATGAAAATATTTTATTATTTCGAGACTAGCCTCGAAGTCCCGAAAACGATTGGAATAAACCTCGATTATCGAGTAAAACAAGTATATTTACCTCAAATAAAACTCTATGGAAACTAACCTCGCGGTACTAATTGATGGCGATAATATCCCTTCGGCCTATATAAAAGAAATGATGGAAGAAATTGCCAAATACGGCAATCCAACGATTAAGCGAATTTACGGTGACTGGACGAAACCCCATTTAGCAAAATGGAAAAATGTACTGCTAGAAAATGCTATTAATCCTATTCAACAATACGGCTATACTCAGGGAAAAAACGCAACAGATTCGGCCATGATCATTGATGCGATGGATATTTTATATTCAGATAAAGTAGATGGGTTCTGCCTGGTTTCCAGTGATAGCGATTTTACAAGGTTGGCAACAAGGCTGCGCGAAGCAGGCAAAAATGTGATTGGTATTGGCGAAAAGAAAACCCCTGAACCATTTATTGTAGCATGCGACAGATTCATTTATATTGAAATTTTAAAGAATACAGATAAAGAAGATAGCGATCAAAATAACGGTAAGGGTGGGAAAGCTTCCAAAAAGAAAAATGTTGACAAGATCACACCTAAGGTTATTCGGTTTATATCACAAACTATTTCAGACGTGGCCGATGAAGATGGCTGGGCTTTTTTGGGAGATGTTGGAAGTTTACTCCAGAAAAAGCAACCCAATTTTGATTCTCGTAATTACGGCTTTCAAAAACTAACCCCCATGATTCATTCTATAGACAAATTTGAAATTGAATCACGAACCAACCAAAACAGTAAGTTTAAACTTATTTACGTTAAAAATAAAGAGGCTTAAGGACTTAGCCCTTTGCAGCTCAAAATGCCGATAAGTAGCCATAAAAATTTCTATTATCGAATAAGAAACAATTGCATTAAAAAGTTCTAAAAGCCTTTTGTCATACTACGAGAGAAATTCGGGATAAAGCTTAAAAAGAGTTCATTTTCCAAAAGTTATCAGCTTTTACAAGCTATTTTAAAACATAAAAGAAGCTGTTTGAAAAGGTTTTAAAACCCTCATCCTGAATTTATTTCAGAGCCTGCCCCGATTCTTTATCGGGGATCTAACATGTTGGTAATTAAAAACATGTTAGAAGCTGAAACAAGTTCAGCTTGACGAGGATAGACTTTTCAAACAGCCTCTTTCTTTATGCATTTTAGAGAAAATTACTTTTCAAATTCCTTTAATGTAGAAATAATAATATCTACACAATCTTTAAGCTGTTCTTCGTTCATTACCAGTGGTGGCGCAAAACGAATTATATTACCGTGAGTTGGTTTAGCTAAAAGTCCGTTTTCTTTTAAAGCCATACAAATATCCCAGGCGGTAAAACTTTCTTCTGAGTCATTAATAACAATGGCATTTAATAGCCCACGACCTCTTACCAATTCTACAATATTAGAATCCTTAATATAGTCGTTCATTAATCTTCTAAAAAGATTTCCAAGTTTACGGGCATTAAGGGCCAGTTTTTCATCTCGCACAACATCTAAAGCGGCAACGGCTGTAGCAGCAGCTACAGGGTTTCCTCCAAAAGTAGAGCCGTGTTGACCGGGCTGAATTACATTCATTACCTCATCATCGGCCAGTACTGCAGATACCGGGTAGTTACCTCCGGAAAGTGCTTTTCCTAATATCAAAATATCTGGTCTTGTATAGGTTTCCTGTCGCTCACAGTGGCCTTCGCAGGTACAATTTCCACAAACGGCCAGTAAAGAACCTGTTCTGGCAATACCCGTTTGGATTTCATCGGCCATAAAAAGGACATTGTGCTTGTTACAAATTTCTTTGGCTTTTTTCATATAATCATCTGCCGGGGTATAAACTCCTGCTTCCCCTTGAATGGGTTCTACTAAAAATCCGGCAATATTATCATTATCTGTGATGGCTCTTTCCAGTGCATCAGGATCGTCATAAGCTACTTTAATAAACCCGGGGGTATATGGCCCAAAATTTTTACGGGCGCCTTCATCGTTCGAAAAAGAAATTATGGTGGTGGTTCTTCCGTGGAAATTATTTTCACAAACAATAATTTGTGCATCTGTTTCTTTTACCCCTTTCTTTTCATAGGCCCATTTTCTGGCAATTTTTATAGCGGTTTCAACAGCTTCTGCCCCTGTATTCATGGGCAAAAGTTTATCGAATTTAAAATAATCGGTGGCATATTTCTCATAAGCACCAAGCACATCGTTATGGAAAGCCCGGGAAGTAAGTGCTAATTTCGAGGCTTGCTCATACATAGCATTTACAATTTTAGGATGACAATGGCCCTGGTTTACCGCGGAATACGCAGAAAGGAAATCGTAATATTTTTTTCCTTCTACGTCCCAAACATGAACTCCTTCCCCTTTGCTTAAAACAGCAGGAAGCGGATGGTAATTATGGGCGCCATGTTTATCTTCCAGGTTAATAGCTTCTTCTGAGGATTTAATTTCTGTTAATGGCATTCATTTAATTTTTAACTGTTAATTTTCACAATTCCTTCTTTTGCTCCCAATTATTTAAAAACTCAGGCAGCAAGGGAGAGAAATCATCCAAAATTCAAGTTTTGGCAAATTACTAAATGTTTGCCGAAATTTTAAGCAACTCAGGGAATAAATCTTTACAATTATCTTATTTTTGCGCTATGGGAAGAAGGAATAAAAACAAGGTATTTGAGGCCGTTGAAGTTACCGGTGCCGGTGGAAAAGGAAAAGGAATCGGGAACTCTCCAGATGGCCGAATAATCTTTATAGATAATGTAGTACCCGGCGATATAGCCGATATTAAAACTACAAAAAAAAGAAAATCATACTACCAGGGAACAGCTGTAAATTTTCATCAATATTCAGATAAACGTACAGAACCTGTTTGCCAGCACTTTGGAACTTGTGGAGGCTGTAAATGGCAAAATATGGAGTATAAATATCAACTGGAATATAAGCAGAACGAAGTTTTAAATAATCTTATTCGTGTTGGGAAAGTTAACCTACCTGAAGTTACTCCCATTTTAGGAAGTAAGGAAATCTATTTCTACCGTAATAAAATGGAGTTTTCTTTTAGCGATAGCCGCTGGTTAACCCCCGAGGAGATAAACAGCGGACAGGATTTTGACAATAAGAATGCCCTGGGATTTCATATTCCAGGAATGTGGGATAAAATCCTGGATATCAAAAAATGCCATCTACAGGAAGATCCCAGTAATGCTGTTAGAAACTTTGTAAAAGAATTCGCAACCGATAATAAGCTTAGTTTCTTTAATGCCCGTAAACAGGAAGGCCTCTTAAGAACTTTAATGATTAGGACCTCCTCTACCGGTGAGCTTATGGTTTTAATCCAGTTTTTTTATGAAGACAGGGAAAAGCGTGAATTACTATTAGAGGCGGTATCAGAAATGTTTCCCGAGGTCAAATCGCTTCAGTACGTGATCAATGAAAAAGGCAACGATACTATTTACGACCAGGAAGTAATTTGCTATAAAGGCCGCGATCATATTTTTGAGCAAATGGAAGGACTTCAGTTTAAAATAAACGCCAAGTCTTTTTACCAAACCAATTCGGCGCAGGCCTACGAACTTTATAAAATAACCCGCGATTTCGCTAATTTACAGGGAGACGAAATTGTTTATGACCTCTATACCGGAACAGGAACCATTGCACAATTTGTGGCGAAAAAGGCAAAGAAGGTAGTGGGTGTTGAAGTGGTACCTGAAGCTATTATAGACGCTAAAGAAAATGCGGAACGAAACCAGATTAACAACGCCGAGTTTTTTGTAGGCGATATGAAAAAGGTTTTTTCTGAATCTTTCATCAATACACATGGCCAGCCCGATGTTATTATTACCGACCCTCCCCGGGACGGCATGCATAAAGATGTAGTTGCTCAAATAATTGGTATATTGCCAGAGCGTATTGTTTATGTGAGTTGTAATTCGGCTACCCAGGCGCGAGACCTCTCTTTGCTAGACGAATATTACAAAGTAACTAAAGTACAGCCGGTAGATATGTTTCCGCAAACACATCACGTAGAAAATGTTGTTTGTTTAGAAAGAAAATAAATGAATACAAAATATCTTAAAAACCTCTTTTTAATCGGTGGATTGCTAATGCTTTTTTCAAGCTGCCAAAGAGACGATATTTGCGCTGAAGCAACGCAAACCACCCCAATGATGGTCATGCGGTTTTATGATGCAAGTGATCGTGATGAACCTGCCAGGCCCACCAATTTAAGCATCAGGTCTATTGTACACGACTCTGTTAAGACCCTGTACAGACGAATAAATCAGAATAGTATTGTAATTCCTTTAAGGACAAACCAAAACGCCACTACCTATTCTTTCACTATTTTTGATTCGGATAACGAAGAAGAGGAAGATGATGAATTTACGCCAAATACCGACACCTTAACATTTACTTACGGCACCGAAGAGGTATATATAAACCGCGCCTGTGCTTATAAAGTAATTTATAATAGTTTAAAGCTAACCATTGAAGGCGGTGAAGAGGGACAATGGATTGATTCTTATATTATTGAAGAACCCAACATTGAAGATGAAACACAAGCACATATTAGTATATTTTATTAGTCTTTCCTTTCTGTTTTTGGCTTCTCCCCTATTTAGCCAGGAAACAACAGTACAGGATAGCCTTGCCAAGCGCGAAAAATTTGGATTACGCGTGGGCACAGATCTTAGTAAACTGGCAAGAACGGCTTTTCAGGAAGATTATTCAGGTTTTGAAATTCTTGGAGATTACAGGGTTTATAAAAATTACTATGCTGCAGCCGAATTGGGTAATGAGAGTATAGGTTACGAAGAAGACAATATTCGACTAACTTCCCGAGGAAGTTATATAAAACTGGGAGCCGATTACAATGCTTACGAAAACTGGACCGGAATGCAGAATCTTATTTTTGTAGGTGCGCGCTATGGTTTTGCCACTTTTACCCAGGAAGTTGAAGAATACCAAATCTACACCACTAATCCTTTTTTTGAACCTGATATTAGAACCGATAATATTGAATATTCCGGTCTAACCGCTAGCTGGATAGAGTTAATTGCAGGGATTAAGGTTGAAGTATTGAATAATTTATACCTCTCGGTTAATGTTCAATTAAAGCGCAGGTTGTTTCAGTCTGCCCCAAATAATTTTGATAACCTGGCTATACCCGGTTTTAACCGTACTTACGACGATAGTAATATTGGAGTTGGTTATGGATACACTATTAGTTATCTAATTCCTTTTTATAAGAAATAGGGGAATTGAAAATTAAACTGCATTAACTGGTTTTAAACTTGAATCGACAGATCGAAAACCAACGACAGATTGCCGCGTTGCTGCGCTCCTCGCAAAGACGGGGCGAGATTGCCGGGCTCCGGTGTCGATATCATTAACGTTATTTACTAAATATCTAAATAACAGCAACTTAACAAAAGACTTTAAGCATCCTAACTTTCATTTTCTTTGCTCGCCCAAAGAAAACGAAAAAAAAGAAAAGGCGCTTTTTCCAAGGTATTTTTCAGCAAAGCTGAAAACCAGTTTTGTTTTGCTAAAATCTTTCCAAGGCTTCAAGATTTTTTCACGCAAAACAAAACTTATACTGCGGAAAAAGATTCCAAAGCGCTGCTTTGAAACGTCAATACCAGCGTTTTTCAAATTTTGTATTGGGTCTCGCAATGACAATTCCTTTTGAAACAAAGTCATTGCGAAGGAGGTACAACCGAAGCAATCTCCCCATCAAAGCAACGAATCAACCACTCCCGATTCCCGAATCCTATTCCTGGAACTTTGCTTTTTTTGATCCCTGGTAGATCTGATATTTTACCAATTTCGATTCTAAAGCTCCATTATAAAGTTTTATTTTTCGGGAAGGCCTTAGGCCAACGTGTTTTATTGCTTCAAGATTAGAAGTTATAAACCAGGCATCAGTCCCCGGGTAAGATTGCTTTAAGGTATCTCCTATTTCTTTATAAAATTTTGGCATATCTATTTCCAATCGTTCTCCATAAGGCGGATTAAACAACATATGCAAATGCCGCTCACCTTCCTTTTGTGAAGCAAAGAAATCCTGTCTTTCTACTTTTATAAATTCAGATAGATTTGCATTTTCAATATTATCTATGGCTTTATGTACTGCCGATGGCGAAGTATCGTAACCTTTGATATTAAAATGAAATTCCCGCATCTTTTTTAATACCGAAGCTTCTATTTTTTCAAATAAATCTTCATCCCAATCTTTCCAACGTTCAAACGCAAATTCCTTTCGGTTTAAATTAGGAGGAATATTACAGGCAATCATAGCGGCTTCAATTAAAATAGTACCACTACCGCACATAGGATCCATAAAATCAGATTGCCCATCCCAACCGGAAAGCAATAACAGGCCGGCAGCTAAAACTTCGTTTATAGGGGCAATATTGGTAGCCGATTTATATCCCCGTTTATGAAGCGACTGCCCAGAGGAATCAAAAGAAACATTACAAAAATTCTTTTCAATATGAATATTAAGCCGCAAAGTTGGGAAATCCAGGTCTACATTGGGTCTCCTGCCAAACTTATCGCGAAAACGATCTACAATAGCATCTTTTGTTTTAAGGGAAATATATTTAGAATGTGTAAACGTATCGGAATGTACCGTAGCGTCTATTGCCAGGCTATCGTCTACGTCCATAAAATCCTCCCAGGGCAACTCATAGATTTGCTTATAAAGATCTTCTTCAGAATATATTTTAAAACTCCGGTAAGGTTTCAGGATTTTTATAGCAGTTCGAAGGCAAAGATTGGCTTTATACATAAACCCGATATCTCCCACAAAACTTACATTTCTGGTTCCTTCTTTTATATCCATCGCGCCAAGAGCCAGAAGTTCTTTAGCCAAAACCGGCTCAAAACCATACATGGTCTTGGCGATCATTTTAAAATTATTTTCCATATTGGTTTTTTACAGTCCACAAAAATAGGGTAATTTTGCTGAATAATAGTATTGCCGGCTTTGGATACTGAAATATTCTAAAAGCTTTTACGACTTAGGTTTTCTAATAATATTTTTACGTAATTAATGATCTATATTTTACCCCTTGTTTCTGTTCTTGCCGGATACCTTATTGCTACTTTCTTAAATCCCTCCTCTTCTACGGGGTTTAAATTACTACTTAGTTTTAGTGGTGCCTATTTATTGGCCGTTACTGTTTTTGAATTGTTACCCGAGGTTTATTTAAACGGCACAAACGAAGTGGGAATCTTTATCATGCTGGGGCTACTATTACAAATTATCCTGGAATTTGTATCAAAAGGGGTAGAACACGGGCACTTACACCACCAGGAGTCTATGAATAAATTCCCAATACTGCTTTTAATAAGTTTAAGCATTCATGCCTTTTTAGAAGGCTTCCCTATGGATGAAGGCGACCATATACTACACGGCGTTGTAATACACAAAATCCCGGTGGCCACAATACTTTCGGTTTTCCTGATTCATTCTAACTTAAGCAAGATAAAAGTTGGTGTATTCCTGGCAATTTTTGCTTTAATGACACCTTTAGGAAGCTTTTTTAAATCTGAATTTAGTGTATTTAAGGACCTTTCAGTTTACATTAATGCCCTGGTAATTGGTATTTTTTTACACGTTTCTACCACCATTCTATTTGAAGCCTCCAAAAACCATAAATTCAATATTTCTAAACTTGCGGTAATTGTTGGTGGTATTTTACTGGCTTATTTTATCTAATACCAAATTAACAATGTAATGCCGCATTCAAAGTCGTTTATTTTACGCTCTATTTCCTTGCTCATAGAACAAAAAAGCAACTTTGCTTTCTATGCGACTGTACAAAATTAAATTGGTATACTATGTTTAGCAAAGCTGAAAGTAAAAAATTAAGGCAACAGTTCTGGACCAGTTTTGGTATTGTTTTCCGAAGAAAATGGGTACTTTATAATACCGGCATAAAAGAACTTCAGCTAAAATTTACTTTTAACCGAAAATTTGCCCAGGTTTCTATAGATGTTTTGGATGAAGACCCGCTAATTAGAGCCTATTATTTCGAAAAGCTGCTCTCCTTAAAAAACATTCTACTTTCTGAATATTTACCTGAAGCAATTTTTGACGAAGCCTATGAACTTCCTGAAGGAAAAATAATTTCCCGGGTATATGTGCAACTAGATAATGTTAGCATACATAACCGAAATCAATGGCCTGAAGCCATGAAGTTCTTAAATGATAACATGGAGAAAATGGAGGACTTTTTTATGGAATATAAAGACCTTTTTCGCTAAGTTTTCTTCGTAATTTTCAGGGTTTTCACCCAACTAATTTAGTTTCTTATTTGTTTAAAATAGACTTATGAGAACTATTAGGCTTTTTCCGTTTCACCATCGAGACGAACTACAAATTGGAATCACTTACAAATTTGATTTTGAGCTCAATGAGTTCATTAAAAATATGGCAGGCATGCGCTGGTCCCGCACCTATTCTTGCTTTTATTTACCATATTCGGTCAACAATAAAAAACGTATTTATTATAATTTAAAAAAAATAGGGTCTATTATAGATTATTCGGCCTTAAAAAATCTTAAAGTAACGGCAATAGCAGCTCCTAAGGAAAAGAGTTCAAATTTAAATGCCCAACAATTGGATATCCTGGAGGAATTTAAGAATTATTTGCTGGGACAGCGATTAAGCAAAAGTACCTTAAAAACCTACAACACCTTTGTACAACGGTTTCTAGAATTTCAAAAAGACAATTTAGATACCATTACCAATCGTAGCATTGAGCTTTTTATTGAAAAAGAAATTGCCGGGAAAAATTACGCTATTAGTACACACCGGCAATGTGTAAGTGCTTTAAAGCATTTTGCCACCTTACATCGTTTTCCCGAATTAGAAGCTGAGCAAATTTGGAGTCCTAGAAAAAGCAAATATTTACCGGTAGTGCTTTCTAAAGAAGAAGTGATAGACCTTTTAAGAGCCACAAGAAATTTAAAGCACCGGGCAGTTTTTGCCTTGTTATATTCTTCGGGGCTTAGAGTTGGGGAATCTATTAACCTACAGCAAAAAGATATAGATATAGACCGTAGACAAATTACCATACGTTCAGGAAAAGGCCGAAAAGACCGGGTAGTAATTATGGCCGAAAGTTTTATTCCGCTACTTTTAAACTACCTGGGCACCTACCGGCCCCGAACTTATTTTGTAGAGAGTCCGCAAGGCGGTCCTTACAGTTCTTCGAGTATAAGAGCGGCTTTGCATCATGCTTGCAAATTGGCTCATATTAAGAAAAGGGTAACGCCACATACTTTACGGCATTCGTTTGCCACCCATATGTTAGAAAATGGAATAGATTTACGGCATATACAGAGTTTACTAGGACATTCTAAACCAGAAACCACTATGATTTATACGCATGTTACCCAGAAAGACCTGATGAAGATTAAGAGTCCGTTAGATGTGAGTTTAAAAGCCATATCAAATTCTGATAAAAGTGATGAAAACCTGCGTTTATCCCGAAATATTTCTGATTAAATAAGTATATTGTGAAGGATATAACGAGTTGTATGCAATAATCACGAATAACAGGAAATTAAAAAGATTTTTATGCAGGAGAAGAAAAAGGAAACTTTAGATAGTTTCAAACAGAAAATAAAGATTTCTGTTCTAAACTTTTGCGATTGGCATCGTTGATAGTGGCACTATCATAACGTTGACACGTTAAAAAGTTTAATAAAGTTAGTAGAAAAAGACCACATTTTTTATGGGGGTTTTTCTGCTAATTTTCAAGCTATCTAAAGTTGGTTGAATCCTGCGGTTTTTTTTAGCAACTCACCTTATCGGATGATAAAATGAATAACTAAAAAAATAAAAAGCTTTTTAAAATTCTCTATCTCCAATTCGTGATGACTACGTAATTGAGATAAATTCATTATAATCAATAAATTTATACTAAATTACTGCACACAACGTCGTATAAACGCAATTAAAACGTGCGTTTATACCTATACGTT
>NZ_JAEHOK010000018.1 GCF_016236915.1 Salegentibacter maritimus | reverse complement strand
TGTAGCCTTCCCTAAAAATAAGACAGTTTAAAATTCGAAATTGTTAATTTTAAAAACGATAAACTGTCCGATGAAAAAAAGTAGATTTACAGAAAGTCAGATCATCAAGATCTTGAAAGAAAACGAACAAGGCCGAGCTGTTGGTGATATCGCTCGAGAACTGGGTATTGATAAAAGCACTATCTATTATTGGCGTAAGAAATATGGTGGAATGGAAACTAGTGAGCTAAAACGGCTTAAGGAGTTGGAAGAAGAAAATCGCAAGCTCAAGCAGATGTATGCCGATGCCAGTCTAGATAACCAAATGCTGAAAGATATACTGTCAAAAAAGTTCTAAGGCCTTCCGACAAGAAGCATAGAGCGGTTTATTTGATCAAGGAGTACCAGGTCTCCATAAAACGAGCCTGTAATGTAGTAGGTTTAACCCGTTCGATGTGGTATTATCAGACTAAGCGAGACGATTATGAGGTAATCGATAAACTTTCTGAATTGGCCACTGAGTTGCCCACCAGAGGTTTTGATGAATACTATAAACGAATACGTCGCGAAGGCCATAAGTGGAACCGGAAACGGGTATTACGAGTATACCGGCAGATGAAGCTTAAGCTAAGGCGCAAACATAAAAAGCGCATTACAGGTAGGGTAAAACATCCTTTAGAGACCACTGAACAATTGAATCAGGTTTGGAGTATGGATTTTATGTCAGATGTCCTTTCTGATGGCAGAAAGGTACGTGTCTTAAATATAATTGATGATTGCAACCGAGAAGTACTGGCTGTAGATCCAGGGTTGAACTATCCTGCTAGAAAGCTAGTGGAGACTTTAGAACAATTAGAAGAAGAAATTGGATTACCACAAACTATCCGTTGTGATAATGGCCCTGAGTTTATCTCTAAAACATTCAGTCAATGGTGCAATAGAAAACGTGTGGAAATACGGTATACCCAGCCAGGTAAGCCAATGCAAAACGGGTATATAGAACGTTTAAATAGATTTTATAGAGAAGATATATTAGATGCTTACTGGTTTAATGATTTACATCAATTGCGTTCTTTAAGCAATAAATGGATGGAAGATTACAATAATAACCATCCGCATCAATCCCTGGGCAATAAATCACCAAGGGAGTACAAACCTCGATTCGGGGAAGAATTCTTCCCCGAATCGAATGATATTAATGAAAATTTATTGAATTTAGCCCTGTCTTAAATTGGGGAAGGCTACATTTTTAGGGAAGGCTACAAGATCCCGATAGTCGGCATCAAATTGTACGAGGTACCATTACCGAGGTTTGCTACACAGCACAAACCACTGTAGATGCCAAACATAAGTTCCTGATCGATTATAAACTGACCAATCAAAATGACAAAAAAGCTATGGGGATGATGCTAAGACGGGCAAAATCCATATTGCGAAATACTAGTTTTACCGCACTATACGATAAAGGTTACCACACCGGAAGTGAATTTTGTATAGCCGACACCTTAGGCATAAAAACCCTGGTGGCCATTCCTGCAATCGGCAGAAAAAGCCAGGCGCCCCATCCTAGGTACAATGCAGAAAACTTTAGCTATAACGAAACAAACGACACTTACACCTGTCCACAGGGAAACAACCTAACCTCCAATCAATCCCATTACAAAGCCCGTAACTATACCTTTAAACAATATAAAACCAAAGCCTGCAAAAAATGCCCTGTTAGGCACAAATGTACCACCTCCAAAGTCAATGGGAAAGTCATCCAGCGAACGGAATTTACAGAGAATATTCAGGCCAATGCCAGGCGTGTAACAGAAAGTGGGCAACTTTATAGGAAAAGGCAGGCACTGGTTGAACATCCTTATGGAACTATTAAACGGCAATGGGGCTTTGACCATATCATAACCAAAAAAGGAATGAAAGTAGCCTCGGCAGATCTGGGGCTTATGGCATTGGCCTATAATTTAACCCGTTTAATCAATACAGGTATTGGCCTTAAAGAACTCCTTCAAAAAGCTATTATTGGCACCAAAACCCTGTTCTTAGTCTATATCAAGCCTCAAAACCCAATGCAGGTAATTTGGAAGATAAAAAACCTGATAACACTAAATTTTGGATTAAAACCAGATTACACCTATTTTTAATGAAAATACAGGTAGTTTTGAGACAGACTGCCGTTGGCTTTAATTATGAGAAAAATTCAATTTATATTAATAATCGGACTTTTATTTTGCAGTTGTAAAATGGAAAAGAAAGATAATGTAGAAAATGAAGAATTAAAGGCGGACAAAAAAGAAGCGGAAATAACCGAGCTTAGAAAAGATTTAAAATTCAGGCTCCATAATTCGACTAATTTTGATTTAAATAATGTTACAATCGGATTACCTGATACCGTTCTTACCTGTGAAGTAGTCAAAAAACAATCTCAAACGGATTGGGTAAATGTTCCATCGGCATATCACTATGGGTTTGTTCGATTTTTTGATTGGAAAGACAGGAAATATTATATACAGCCTATTGATTATGTGGGTGAAACGCCTTATAAAAAAGGAGAAATGAAATTTGTTGTAAAATCTATCGATACTTTGAACCAAAACTTTGAATTCGACTTTGATTATCGACATAACTAAAGGAGACCGTTGTGCATAATTTTTCGAACATGAATAAACTAATATTGTCGTTCATAATTTTATTTATGACTAGCTGTATAAATAATTCTAAAAAAGAAGAAGTGGCTTGTCAAAATTTCTACTCTGACCAAAGATTTGATATATGTCTACCAACTCAAAACTGGAAATGGGAAAAAATCGATAGCTATATATATTTCAAAAATGAAGAAAAAGATTCCTCAGCACTTAACAACAGTGTGATATCAATAATGATTGATGATTATAAGTCAGAGTTAAGCTCGAAAACTTTAAGAGATGAGCATTTAAAAAGTATGGAGAATTCTAAGTCTTTAGAGGTAAGTGCTATTTCAAAAGGAAAACAGAAAATAAATGGAGAAACTTTTTATGATTTTGAAATAAACTCTAAAAATGGAGAAATCTACTCTTATTTTCTTTTCTGCAACAAAGGTAATTTAGGTTATACTATAACCGCTTCAGTTTCAGAAGAAAATAGAAATGATCTTACTAAAGAAGATTATCTAAAATTTTTTAAATCCCTTGAAATTAAATAGATGGCGAAAATTACTTATAAAGAAAAGCTAATAATTGAAAAATTATTTGGAATGGCGTCTGGATATGTAATGGATTTTTCAAATAGAACCTTTCAAGAATTCATTTTCGATACTTTAAAGATTGATATTTATGATGAAAAATATGACTTTAATAGTGGTTCAAAAGCAAATAGATTAAGAGCCTTTATTCAAAATGAACCTAATTATAAAGTGGGATTACTTTTAGAAAATCTTCTTGATTATTGGGTAGCTCAATATCAAATCGGTGCAGAAGGATTTGACTATAGAGATCAAGACCTCCATCAAGAATGTTCTAAGATAGCTGAAAGGTTAAAGAAAGATATTTTAGTAGAAGAAATTGATGTAATAAAGGAAAGTGAAGAAGATAGAGATTTTCATTTATTGGCAAAATCTATCAAGGAGAGTATAGAGAAACATGAACCTGAAACAGGTTTGGATAGATTACATACATATTTAGTAAAGTGGATAAGAAGATTGTGTGATAAGCACAAAGTAGAATATAAAAAAGAAGAATCCCTAAATGCTGTATTTGGCAAATACGTAAAATTTATTGTTCAAGAAGATTATGTTGAGTCCAAAATGGCTGAAAAGATTTTAAAGTTTTCTATTAATGTAATAGAGGCCTTTAACGATATTCGGAATAATAGAAGTTTTGCTCATGATAATCCTGTTTTAAACTATGGAGAAAGCTTATTAATCTTTAATAATGTGACAAACACAATTAAATTTATAGAATCCATTGAAGAAAATTTGGAAAAAGAAGCTAAAGATGACCAGGTAAATCACACGATTTTAAATGATGATGAGTTGCCTTTCTAGAAAAACTATGCACAACACCGCTTCATCGCAAATATGCGGTACTCGAACAAAATCGATAAATTAGAACTCTAAAGAACAAAACAATAAACCGACAACTCCGTGTGCTAAATTCCGCACACTTGCGATAAGCGAAACTGTTAGCAACAATTATTTTTAAGCGAAATCAGTAAATATAAGAGATGAATAAAATAATTAAACTCTTCTTCCTTTCCTTAATTTTTATTTCCTGTTCAGTTCATAAAGAATATTATTTCAATGGAAATCTGAAAGAAAAAGGTAATATATCAGATAATAGAAAAAGTGGAAAATGGAAAACATACTACGAATCTGGAGAATTGAAAGGAGTAGGAAATTTTCACAAAGGAGAAGAAAATGGAGAATGGAAATATTATTATAAAAACGGTCAGATAAGACAAATTGGAAAATTTAAAGATGGAAAACAAGACGGTAAATGGATTTTTTTCCATCCAAATGGTAATAGACAAGGAATTGGGGTATTAGTAAAGGGAAAGAGAATTGGAAAATGGCAGTGGTATCACGAAAATGGAAATCCATTTACGGAAAGATTATGGGAAAACGGAAGTTTAAAAGAGATAATTTTCAGCTATGATGGATCTGGAAACGAATTGGATAAAGGAACTTTGAAAAATGGAAATGGTTCAATGAAACTTTATGATATAGATGGAAAACTGCTTGATGTTATAAACTATAGAAATGGACATATCGTAAAAAAATAAAAGTTGCTAATAAAGAACTGAGCTAACTTCCAAGTAAACTATCCCATTTTTGATACAAAATTTTCATCATAAGGCAGGCCTGATTTCGCGATCGCAAAAGCTTGTTTAGGAAGTTTATTACAGACTGCAATCAATGCCAGTTTCTTGCTCTTTCCCTTGGCGATTATTCGTTCATAGATATCCCTGTGTTTACAGGCTGTAAAACTACACATGAATAACAGGTTCCGGAGCTTGGAGTTACCTACCTTGCTGATCCTACTTTTACCTTTCACACTTTTCCCAGATTCCCGTATGGTTGGTGTGATTCCCGTGTAGCAACATACCTGCCGGGCAGTTTCAAAGTTGGAAAAACCATCCGTCAAAACCAGTAACATAATAGCTGTTTTATTCCCCATTCCAGGAATGCTTTTTAGTAAAGTGAGCTGTTGTTGTTGCTCCTCTTTTACTAGTTCAGTGAGTCGGGTCTCTAGTACTTTGATCTCTACCTGAACACTCTTTAAAGCTCGATTAAGGGAATGATAGACCGTTTTAGAAGGCTTGCCCAGCACTTTCTCCCCATGCAGTTTGTTCTTCAAACGATGATAACCTCGAAACAATGAGTCTAGAAGAAAAAATCCTTAAAAACACTTGAAATTTCCAAAGACACGGAGAAGTATGCTCAAATGGATTTGATTTAGGAGAAGGAGATGCATATTAGTTTAGGTTTTTAACAGATAATACAGTTAATTTCACTGATCCTGGACACTTAACAAGTTCTTACTATGAATTAAACGGAAATGAGTTAACACTTGAGACAAATTATACTTTACCGTCAGGTAGTACACGAGAATTTATTGGAAGCTATATCTATTCAGAAACTGATGGAAATTTCACCGGAACTAATACATTTAATGCTTACGATAATGGTGAAACTCTTTGGACTTGTAACGGAACAACAAGTATTTACAAATAAAAAACGGCCTTTTTTACTATTTTAAGCTTAGCTATTAATTACTGTTATTGCAGTCTCTCCTAAAACAATAAAACATAAAAACACCAACGTATGACAAAAAGATAGAATTTAACGAATTTTTCAAGACATAGTTAATTTACTCAATAAGCTTAAAAAATGCTAAATACCTTTAACTTTTCAATATGATTATCACTTACTCTCTAGCTATGTTTTTGTTAATATTAAGTTAAAGGTGTCTAATTCGGAGACACTCCAAAATGATCTAACCGAAACCCATTATAAATGCAGGATACAAGAGATTTAAAGCACTCCCGCCTCGAGTACTGTTAAGACTTCAAACAAAACCAAAACCCCGTAAAACTCAATGTTTACGGGGTTTTTTATTTTGAGACAAGTCCCAGAGCATAAAATATCGATTATCGAATTAAAAGATTTATCTACTAAAATATAAATGAAAATCACTGCAGCATAATCACAAAAAAAGATAATGCTTACATAGTTAATAAAGAAATACTTTAAAGCTAAGACACTTAAATAGAGAAGCCCGGAGGTGATTAAATTTTATTTATGTATAATTAAAAGGCCGCTTTAGAGCGGCTTTTTTTATTTTCGCCTTATGAAATTGCCCCCTCTAATCTTTTGTCTCCTGTTCCTGGTTTTATCTAGCGCTTGTAGAAATAAAATGCAGGATAAGTTGGATATGGGTATTGAAAATGATTCAGCTTATTATTTTTTTGAACGGGCTATAAATGAAGAGAAAATAAGTGCCAAGATTCAAAATTTAAATCAATCATTATCTAAGCTTCACAATAAAAAGGACAGCCTTTACCCACTGCTTTTAGACTATAAAATATATTATCATAATCGTTTAGAGGAATTTGATAGTGCGCTTTTTTTCGCAGATAGCCTTGAACGCCTGGCAACATTCAGGAAAGATACAAACTGGATTGCACTTGCATTTTACAGAAAAGCAGTTATACATCGCTATTTAGATAATCAGGAAGCAGTTTTTAAAAATGCTTTTGAATCACGTAAACACTACCTTCAAATAGGGGATAGCACAAAAGCTGCACGTAGAAGCCTGGAAATGGCAATAGCCCAAAGTAGAATGCAGGATTATACGGGAAGCCAGGAATCAGCTATTGAAGCTTTGCGCTATCTTAATAGGGAAAAAGATCGGCAGTATTTAAGCAGTGCTCATAATATTATAGCAATCGCATATCGCAACCAGGGCTTTTACAATGATGCCTTAAACGAATATAAAAATGCACTTCGATATTCAAAAAACTTAGAGGATAGTTTAATTTATCAAAATAATATAGGCCTGGTCTATCAGGATCAAAAAAAATATAAAAAAGCTATTTCGATTTTCCAGAAAATTTATTCAGAGGTTCCCCAAGATGATTACAGGTCGCGTGCACGAAATCTGGATAATCTCGCTTTTACAAAATGGTTGCGGAATAAGCATTTAGATGTTTCTTTAGAATTACAACAAGCGCTACAGTGGCGAAAAGCATACAATGACAAAAGTGGTTTAACAACGAGCTATTTTCATTTATCAGAGTTCTATAAAAATCGTAACAAGATCAAAGCTATCGATTATGCAAAAAATTGGCTTGAAACCGGTGAAACTAATACAAGCTTACACTCCCAAGTAGACGCCTTGAAACAATTATTGGCTCTTAGCCCCAGCGACACAAGTTATGTTTCCGCATATATTCACCTTAGCGATAGTCTAAAAAAAACAAACTTACGGGCGAAAAACACTTTTGCCAAAATAAAATTTGATGAAGAGCGCAAGCAACAGGAGATATCCAGCCTGAAAGCTTCCGCAGCACTACAAACCATAGAAAACCAGAAGATTAAAACCCGGAATTATATTTTGATGTTTGTCGCTATGCTTACCATAGCCTTAGCAATTTTCATTTTTTATTATAACAGACAAAAACATAAAAAGGAGAAAATAATAGAAATCTATAATACTGAAACCAGAATATCAAAAAAGATTCACGACGAACTAGCGAACGACATCTATAATATAATGAGCGGCCTTGAAGCGGTAGTTCCTACAAAAATAATAGATAAGCTGGAAAGTATCTATAGCCGTACCCGGGATATTTCAAGAGAAAATAGTAAGATTGATACAGGATCAGGGTATTTAAAACAATTAGTGGCTTTACTTTCCAATATTTGCCCGGCTAATATCCGTTTGATTATAAGTGGAGAAAATAATATTCCCTGGAGCACTATAAATCGCGAAAAAAAATTAGTGATCTATAGAGTCTTGCAGGAGTTTATGGTAAATATGAAAAAACACAGTAAGGCATCCTTAGTGGCGTTGGTTTTCAATGAAGAAAACCGATATTTAAAAATCCATTATTCTGATAATGGTATAGGCACGGCAAAAGAGGCTATTAAAAATGGAAATGGACTTCAAAATGTGGAAAACCGTATTTTTTCTATAAATGGAACACTTACTTTTGAAACAGAAAAAGGAAAAGGCTTAAAAATTTTAATCGCTATTCCATTATAAGAAAATTATGCTTAAAAAAGTCCTTGTTGCGGAAGATATAGACAGTATTAATCAAGCTGTGGCCATACTTTTAAATGATCTCGGAATAACCAATGTAGCTCATTCACAATATTGCGACCAGGCCTGGTTAATGGCTAAAAAAGAACTGCTTAATAACAATCCATACGATTTGCTTATCTGCGATCTTTCCTTTAAGCAGGACTATAGAGAAGAAAAAATCACCTCTGGGGAGGAACTTATTTCTAAATTAAAAAATGAAAACCCAAACCTAAAAGTGATTGTACATTCTATTGAAGATCATCCGCAAATCGTAAAAAACCTCTGGGCTTCAGGGAATATAGATGCATACGTGTGTAAAGACCGCCATGGAATTAAATATTTAAAACAGGCAATTCTAGCTTTAAATAAGGGGTTAACCTATAATTCACCCTCCATTGAAAAAGCATTATCACAAAACAACCTCATTAGCCTTAATACTTTTGAAATTAGTATTGTTGAATTCCTTTCTAAAGGTTACACTCAGGATAAAATAGAAAAAGTATTGAAAGAAAAAAACATAAAGCCTAACAGTAAGAGTGCCATAGAAAAACGCTTAAAAGAGTTACGCGACGAGTTTGGTGCAGAGACCAATCCACATCTTGTTGGGATTATGAAAGACCTTAAATTGATTTAAAATAAGGTATTTAGTTTAAGTTTTTGGAAAGCAGGAATTACCGCATTGGCATGGACAATAAATTGAGATAAAAAAAGCTTAAATGCATTCAGCCGACAACCACAACTCACAACTTATTATTGTTATTCTAAACATTTTATTCCTTATCCATTAAAACCCTAAAAAGTAGAATTCCATACAACAAAAATCCCTGCACAAGGCAGGGACTTTCAAAACTCAAAACTAAAACACAAGGTAATTACAGGGCAATGGCGTATGTAGCGCAATGCCATATAAAATCATAATCTTTTCCATCGAATGTTCCTGTGATATCTTCATTATGGGTGGTTTCTATGGTATATAGCGTATCATCCCATGGGAGTTTAAAACTCACCTCTCCGTTTTTATCGGTGGTAAGTTTCTTCGACCACTGGTCGCTAATATAAATTATCACTTCCTGTTCTTTTAAGCATTTCCCTTTAAAAAGAACTTTTAAGTTTACTTCGCTTTTATGGCTTGCAACCTTATTACTTATGTTTAGAATTTCAATACCCTCAAAATTAGTTTTTGCAAGTTTTTCAGGGTTCTTCCCTACTGTAACCCTCGCCTTTGCATGATATTGAGGTTTAAAAATTCCAAAATCATATGCTGTATAATCTAAAACCTGCACATTCTTATTATCTAAAACCAGGGCATAGCTTCCTTCCTCAGAGGGAACAAAAACCGCCTGGTAGAAATCACGCTTCATGCTTATTTTCAATTCCTTTTTCTCTCCACTGGGAGCTATTAACCACAAACTAAAATTTTTAACTGCATTAAAAGCATCATTTCCCGGTTTTTCAATTGCTCCTGAAGTATATTCTCCATACTTAATTTTCACCAGGTGTTCTTTATTTAGTTTACCACTGGCAGCTGTTTCTATCCATAAATAATGAGCTGAAGCTGTGGCCTGAACCAGTAGTACAAAGATTAAAATCGTAATTTTTTTCATTTTAATTATTTAGAATGATTATCGATAGTGCAAACATAGGCTAAGCTTTTGAATTACAAAACTTATTTAGACTTATTTTAAATAAAATATGAATTTCCCTTTTCCAGTTAAGAAAAATAATTACATTTGCTCCAGTTTAGAACCAGTCTTAATAATTATGTATTGATTTTAAACAAAAAAAAGAGCCATACAGCGGCAACTGTATGACTCCATGATTACTCTTTAACCTCTTACAATTAAAAAGCAATGCAATATACAACTTTGCGTGGATTTTTTTTGCTATGCCTCTTTATAGGCGGCCACTTATGTGCCCAGGAGCAGCAGCAAATTGAAGGAAAAATAACCGATACCAAGGGAAACCCTCTACTTGGGGTGACCATCTGGATTTCTGAAATTTCTAAAGGGACTACAACAAATCCTCAAGGTTATTTTTCTTTAGCGATACCTTCCAATAATAGCAATCTCAACCTCAACATCTCATTCGTTGGCTATGTCCCGGAAACACGCATAATTACACCAGCTTATAACTTTTTTGATATCCGTTTAAAAGAATCAGCAACCCAATTGGAAGAAGTAAATCTTACCGCAAAAAGTAAACTTCAACAAATTGAGGCACTGGCGTATAATGTAGATGTAGTAGATGCTAAAAAACTACACCATACTTCATTAGACATTGGGCATGCCCTGGACCGGGTTTCGGGAATACGGGTTCGGGAAAGTGGCGGCGTAGGTTCAAATATGCAACTTTCAATGAACGGTTTTAGGGGAAACCAGGTAAAAGTCTTTATTGACGGAATCCCGATGGAGAATTTTGGTTCTTCTTTTCAATTAAACAATATCCCTATTAACCTGGCTGAACGTATTGAAGTGTACAAAGGTGTGGTTCCTGTTGGTTTAGGAGCCGATGCCCTTGGTGGTGCTATCAATATAGTTACAAAAAGTGACTTTGGAAATCATTTAGATGCCTCTTATTCCTATGGTTCTTTTAACACGCATCGTAGCAACATTAATGCTATATACACGGCAAAATCGGGTTTCACTGCAAGAATAAATGCCTTTCAAAACTATTCTGATAACAACTACGCTGTTAATGTTGATGTAGCCGATTTGGAAACCGGAGAGTATTTCCCAAACCAGGAAGTTAAGCGCTTTAATGATAATTACCACAACGAAATAATAATTGGAAATATAGGTGTTGTAAATACATCTTATGCCGATAAGCTATTACTTGGTTTTACAGTGGGCCAAAACTACAATGAAATTCAAACAGGTGCCAGACAGGTTAGCGTTTATGGCAATAGGCACAGACAGGGAAATATTCTAATGCCCAGTTTAAAATATCAAAAAAAAGATCTCTTTACCCAAGGCCTGGATGTCACTTTAAATGCGAACTATAATTTCGGAAAAGAAGAAGTGGTAGATACAGTAAACCGACGTTATAATTGGTTTGGGGAGTTTATTGAATATGACAGCCCGGGAGGAGAATTAAATTATACGCATTTAAAATTTCAGAATAATAATGGTATTGCAAATGCAAACCTTAACTATAACATTAATGAAACGCACAAACTGGCCATTAGTAATGTATATACCAGTTTTAACAGAAAGAGGGAAAACCTGCTATCGGAAGAGGAACAAATCTATAATCAACCTCAAAAAACCACTAAAAATGTGGCCGGCCTAGGTTATACCTTTGAGAAAGAAAATTGGAGCATTACCGGTTTTTTAAAGAATTACAACCAGGTTAATACATTTGAAGAAGCTTACAGGCCCGAAGGTTCAGAATACGGCAGCGTTGCATACCGCTTTAAAAAGAATACATTTAATAGTTTAGGTTATGGAGCAGCCGGTACATATTTCCTTACAGATAATTTTCAGATAAAAGCTTCTTTTGAGAAAAGTTTCCGCTTACCGCAGCCTAACGAATTATTTGGAGATGGCGGTGTATTGTTGCAGGGAAACAGTAGCCTAAAGCCAGAAACAAGTTATAATTATAACCTTGGTGCTCAATATCTATTCAAAATTCAAAAATATCACCAGCTTAATCTAAGCACAAATGGATTTTACCGTGATGCAAAAGATTTTATAAGGCCCAGGCTCAACAAAAATCAGGTTTTTCAGGTAATGGATAACCTTGCAGATGTTAGCAATCTGGGAATAGAAGCCGAAGCTCGTTATTCTTATAAAAATAAATTTTCTGCGGGAGCGAATTTAACCTATCAAAACCTTAGAAACAACACTCAGTTTGAAGATGGTCAAACCCAGGAAAGTATTGTTTACAGAGATAGAATTCCCAACATACCCTACCTGTACGGCAATGCTGATGCCAGCTACACCATAGAGAGCCCTTTTAACTCCAATAACAGTATCAGCTTTGGCTACAATCTGTTATATGTTCATTCTTTCTATTTGTATTGGCCCAGCTTAGGAAGCACAAAGCTGGAAGTACCCGAACAAATTGCGCACGATTTGAGCATGACTTACAGTTTTGGGAAAAAGAACAGCTTTCAGTTTACCCTGGAAGCAAGAAACCTGGCAAATGCCAACTTATACGACAATTTTAGCTTACAGAAACCCGGTAGAAACTTTACCGCCAAAATAAGATATTCATTTTAATCTAATACTAACACCAAAACAATAATCAATATGAAAAAGTTCAATTTTAATTTTCTCGCCATGCTAAGTTTAGCTCTAATTAGTGTAAGCTGCAGTGAAGACGATCCCGATGTTCCGGGAGAAGGAGAAACCGCTACAGATAAATATATTATTGCAGCCACCCCGGTAGCTTCAGAAGGAGTAGCCGACTATTTACTTACTGCAGAAAGTGTTACGGAAGGCACAATAAGCACTCAGGGAAACGGAGTAGAACAAGACGGCACTTACCGTTATTATATTACTTCCAATAATAAGTTTTTTAGCTTGCTCTATGGCCAGGGAAACCCCGGTGCAGTAACCACCTACCAGTTAAATGAAAATGGAGCTTTAGATAAAATATCAGATTTCCAATCGGAAACTGTACATACTTTTACTAATGTAGGAGATGACGTTCTTATGAGCCGGGTTTCCAGAAACAGCGAATCGCCGGTGGCAAGCTGGTACCGATTAGATACCGGCAACAGCCAGTTTGTGGACGAAGGTGAAATTAACACGGCTGCTCTTGCGCCCGAAGGGGAACAGGCATTTTTTACCTGGATGACCCAGGTAGGCGATAAAGTTTTTGCTCCTTTTTATAGTATTAAGGCTTGTTGTAATGATAGGTTTGGAACCAATTACCCAAACCAGGCCTGGATTGCCGTGTATTCTTATCCTGAAATGGAACTGGAAAAAGTTATAAATGACGATAGGACAAGTTCTATTGGCAGGTATTTCACCAATGGGCTTAGTGTAGACGAAACGGGAGATGCCTATGCATTTTCATCATCTCTTGGCTCATCTAATGGAGATATAACCTCTACAAAACCTTCGGCAGTTACCAGGATAAACAGCGGAGAAACCGAATTCGATGAATCTTACCTTTTTGATCTGGAGCAAGCCTCAGGAGGCTACTACGTTACCAATCATATTTATGGCGGAGATGGAGACTTTGTTGTGATGATGAAAAAAGAAAAAGCAGCTTATAGCGTAGGCACGAATTTGGCGATAATCAATGTTTACGATAAAACATTTGAGTGGTTAGATGGAGTCCCTGAGGCAGCAAGCATACAAAATGTAACCAGTAATAACTATGTAGATGCTAATGGAACTGTACACATTGGCATTACCACAACCGAAAGCAGTTATGTTTATAATATTAATGTTAAAACTGCAACTGCTACAAAAGGCTTAGAAGTAAAGGGAGGTAATATAACAGCTATTAGCAAGCTTAGCCCGGTAAAAGTAAATTAGTAAACCAGTTTGAATAAGCCAGAGACATTTCGGCCTTCGGGCCGAAATGCTCACCTTACTAATATAGTTTATAACTCATAATTTTATGAGGCCTACTATTAAAATTTAAAGATGATCTCACTCGCCTTTTTAATAACGCTTTTAGGTTTTATCTCCTGTTATCATAGTTCAAAGAGAGCAAAATTCAATGTAAAATATCCTGTGCAACAATGGCTAAAAAATCATCCCAAAAATGCCAATTATCTAGGGATTTTATTAATGGTATTAGGTCTGTGCATTTGTTTTTTACATTTAGGTTGGTTAGTAGGATCTCTTTATTTTTTAATGATCTTAAGCCTGGCAGCGAGTCTAAGCATACTGCTTATACCTTTAAAAATTCCGTCTCTAAAATTATGGGGCGTTTTAATTGCACTAATCTTACTTACTGAAATTTACCTCTCTTATTATGCCGGCAAATAAAAAACACTTCTCCTCTACGTGGCAACGTCTCTTAAAAATTACGGCTGGTTTTATTGGTGGATTTATCCTCACGCAAAGCTTTTTTATGATTTTCATCCAATTTTTTAAAAATGCCGCATCGCTCATTACCTTACAATTTGCAGGTTTTATAGTATGGGTTGCGTTAATGATAATCGCCTTTTTGGCTAAAAATGGCTTTAAAATATGGGGGATATACCTTCTTTTATCCGCATTTTTCGTTCTGCTTATTTATGTCATTCCCTAAATTCCCTTCAAAATGTCCAATAGAATTTACAATATTCTCTTTCATACCCACACCATTAGCGGTATAATTATAAGTGCACTTTTATATATTATTTTTTTCACCGGTTCTATTGCTTTTTTGCGAGATGAAATAAGTGCCTGGGAGCATAACAAACCTATTGAAGAAAATTACTTTAACACCATTAATTTTGATAGGTCTTTAAAGAAATTAGAAGAAAATAAAAATCTCTATGGAAGAGATATTTCCTACTCTCATCGTTATTTTGAGCGGGAAGTAAATGTTTCTATGACGCCTTCCAAAGACTCTAGCCTTACTGATGAAAATAGCGGAAGATTATCTAATTATCTTTTTATGGATATGGATTCTTTTGAAAAAAAGGACTATCAGTCTAATTATTCACTTGGTGAATTCTTCTATCGCTTACACTTTTTTGCACAGCTTAACTTTTTTGGAAGGTCTGGTTATTTACTGGCAGGTTTAGTTGCTTTCTTTTTTCTTTTTGCCATAATAACCGGTGTGCTGGTACATTGGAAAAAAATAATCTCCAACTTCTACACATTCCGTCCCATGGCCAAATGGAAAACTATTTGGACTGATGCCCATGTGGCACTGGGTATAATTGGACTTCCCTACCAGTTTATTTTTGCAGTTACCGGTTGCTATTTAATGATTGGATATATGGTAATGCTCCCGCCCGTAGAAAGCTACCTGTTTCCAGATGAACCCGGTGAAATAGCAAACATCCTAAACCTGGAAGAAGAAGTTGACAACATGGAATTCACCTATACACCAATACAAAAAGACTTTTCAATTAATCATTTTGCAGGGAAGATCCTGAAAAAATGGCCCGACCTAAAACTTAGTGAGCTTAAAATTATAAATTATGGCGACGCCAATATGTATGTACAACTAAGCGGTTCTCCCGGTTTTGATGAAAATCTGCTAGACCGGGCCTCCCAAACCTATAGAATAGCAGACGCTAAACTTATCGCCGAAAAATCTATCGACTCCCCCACTTCTTACGCCCAGGGAACTTTTAACCTTTTACGCCGATTGCATTATGGTGATTATGGTGGGTATGGCCTTAAACTAATTTACCTTGTTCTGGGTTTTGTTACATGTTTTGTAATTCTTTCAGGGGTTTATATATGGCTAGTTGCCAGAAATAAAAAAAGTGTTTCAAAAAGCAAGAGAACCTTCAATAACTGGCTGGTCACTATTTATACCTCTGTTTGCCTAAGTTTATTACCAATAACTGCCATTATTTTTATAGTTATGAAGGTTTTTGGAGAAAGTTATGTTGCAGATACAGGGGGAGTACGAAAGGATCTTATTTACCAGGTGTTTTTTTGGGGATGGTTAATATTAAGCATTTTATTCACCATAAAACGAGACAATCATTTCACTAATAAAACCTGTTTAGTCTTAGGGAGTATCCTCGGTATGCTGGTTCCGGTTGCTAATGGTATAATCACGGGTAATTGGATATGGATTTCCCTTCAAAAAGGTTATACCCAAATTTTTGTAGTTGATGTATTTTGGGTACTACTTTCTTTAACCGCTTTTTTTGCTGTTTTGAGGATATCAAAGAAAACTAAGGCGAGCGCAGCTTAAAGGCAATTACAAGTTTACTCTATAATCCTTTATCCCGAGATTATTGAGACTTTCAGGCACGCCTTGAAATCAAAAAACTTTACATTTAATGCTCCATTGGCTTGTCACGAGGTAATTTATTTTTTCACCTTAAATACTTTACTTTTCCATTCAAACCTAAAAAGCTTAGTAGAATAGAATGAACAAATTTTAATGTAATATGCTCTTATTTGTTCCGGCACCACAACTGTATTTTCACACCAGTTTTGTGCAGTGCAGATTACCGGGAAATAAGCGTAAAATGATTTCTAAATTTCTGTTTATTATCAAAGCTTATTCATTGGCTATGTAAGCTTGAAGGATTAAAGAGCTTGTAAAAAAGTCATAAAAAAAACCGTTTCTTTTTAACGAAACGGTTTTTCTTGCTAACTCAATCAAATCACTGAAATTACCCAGCTTTCTTTTCCATTTTTTCAGGTAGAAGAATAAATTGAGAATAATTATCTTCTATTAAATATTCTTTGGCAAGCTCCTGAAGCTCCTTTGAGCTTAATTCATCGGCAAAAGAATTAAAGTCTGGAATTTTAGAAGGGTTCAGGTTGTATTTATAAGCTTCTTTTAGCTTCATAGACCAATAACTATTATAGTCCAGGCCTTCTTTTCCCCTTAAGCGTAAAGCTTCTTTTACCTTATTTAAATCTTCCTGGGTCACGCCTTCTTTTCTAATTTTATCTAATTCTACGTGTACGGCCTTTATAAGGTCCTCAACATCATCTGGAGCAGTGGTAAAGTCAATGCTTTGGCGGTACCATTTGTAAGGTATATCTGTAGCAAATGAAGCTACTCTAACACCATAAACCCCTCCTCTATTCTCTCTTAATTCTTCATATAACCTAAGCCTTATAACGTGCGTCAGTGCACTTAATAAATCTCTTTTTCTTGTAGAAAAATCAAATTTACCTGTATACCTAAGATGCACTTCAGCTTTATCTTCCTGTCCTTTATAAAAGGTTTCGTTATTCCCCTGGGTATAGCGCAATTTAATGTCTTTGCTCTTTTGCTTTATATTCTTTGAAGGTAAACTAGCAATATAAGTTTCAACATAAGGCTTTATAGAATCCAGTTCAAAATTTCCTAAAATAAAGAAGGTAAAGCCTTTGGCAGAAGCAAAGCGTTCTTTATAAAAATCAAAAGCTTTATCTAAATTCAATCCATCTTTAATTTGTTTCGATTCTACCGGAACAGCCCTAAGATGGTTATCGCTCATTTCAATAGCGATTTTCTTACGGAAATAGCTATAAGGGGTGATTTCGTTATTTTTATAGGCTGAAACCCTTCTGTCTTTAAAAACTGAAAAGGCAGCTTCGTCTTTATTAGGATTGGTAAAAGAAAGATGTATCATTTTTAACATCGTTTCTAAATCTTTAGTAGAGCTCTCTCCAGAGATTAGTTCTTCATAAAAGTTTATATAATTTTTAACTGAAACTGTCTTTCCCATATTCAGTTTTCTCAATCCGCTTTCAGAAATATTATTTAAACCGCTTTTATTGATTATACCTGCTGCAAAACGTGCAGATATATAGTCTTCATCGGGAGCTAAAGAACTACCGCCGGGACGAACAGCACTAATGCTTATAACATCATTTTGTAATTTTGTAGGTTTCAAAACTACTGTTACCCCGTTTGATAATTCCCATTCGGTAACATTAATATCTTTATTGTAAGAAGTATTTTTAACCTTTCCCGGTTTTGGTTCCCAGGACATTAATTCATCTACTTTTAAATCGTCTTCATAGGGTTCTAATTTCAAATCTTTTACAGATTCAAACCACTGTACCAAAGTTTCCTCTCCCGGAAGTTTTAAATCATCTTTTTCCGGTCCTGCTAGGATTAAGCTTATATTCTCATCGCCTATCCATTTCTCACTTAAGGCATTTACTTCTTCCAGGCTAATTGTAGGAAGCTGGTCTTTGTAAAAATTGTAGGTAAATTCACTACCCGGAATTGGATCACCTTCTATAAAATGATCTACATAATCTTCAACATAACTACGAGAATTTATTTTTCCTTCTTCCTTTCTAACCAGGTTTGCACGATTAAGAAGTTGTTTTTTATAGCGATCTAATTCACTTTGGTTAAAGCCATAACGTTTAGCCCGTTCACTTTCTTTAAGCGTAGCAATAATACCTTCTTTAATCTGGTCTTCTTTAAGGGTAGCACTTACAAAATATGAATTCTTATCGGCTAGAAAATTCCCCATTCCTCCTTTAATTTCAATAACAGGAGCTCTTCCTTCTTCCCTGGCCTCTTCCATTCGTAAGTTTAACATACCGGTATACAACCTACCCACTAAGGTTTTGCGGTAATCTTCTAAAGTTTCGGTGTTGTTTTTCTGTTTTTTATAATAAGCAAAAAACTTAAGGGATGATACCTCGGGATCTGTAAAAATACCGGCCTTTAATTCCTTATTATCAGGTATACCATATTGGGTTCGTGGCTTAGGACTGGTTGGGTTCTTCAAGTCCCCAAAATTTTGTATTATTTTTTGTTTGGTTTCTTCTACATCAATATCCCCAACTACCATTAAAGCCATTAGATCTGGTCTATACCAATCTCTATAAAATTTTCTAAGCTCTTCGTAATCAGCATTAAGAATAACGTCTAATTTTCCAATAGGAAGCCTTTCGGCGTGCCGGGCATTATTTGTAATTAAAGGTATATAACTGTTAAAAAGTCGGCGTGAACCTATAAGTCCGCTTCTCAATTCTTCTGCAATCACGCCACGTTCCTCATCTATGTCTTTTTCTGCCAGGGTTATACCATCACTCCAGTCTCTTAAAATCTCAATACCTTTATCATAAACCTCTTCATCATCTGTTGGCAGTGTTAGCTTATAAACGGTCTCATCAAAACTGGTGTGCGCATTAAGGTCGGCACCAAATAGTACTCCCAGATTTTCCAGGTAGTCAATAAGTTCATTTTTTTCAAAATTACGGGTTCCATTAAATGCCATGTGCTCAAGAAAGTGGGCAAGACCTTGTTGTTCTTCGGTTTCCAGTAAGGAACCTGCATTTATAACCAGGCGTAATTCTGCTTTGTTCTCTGTTTTGGGATTATGTTTAATATAGTAAGTTAAACCGTTATCCAGCTTTCCAGTAGTTATAGAAGGATCTATAGGAACCTTTTTAGTTAGGTCCTGGGCAACTAGATTGGTTAGGGCACAAAAAAGCAGTATCCCCGTAAGGAATTTTAATTTACTCATATAGTTTATCTTTAAAAAATGATTTTTATAAACACCCAAAAAGCAGATTTACACCTTTGATATAGAGGCTTTTTTTTACTTTTTGGGCATTGTATTATTAATAACCAGGATTCTGGTCTGAAAGGTTTAATTCTGAATTTCCAAAAATTTCATCTTCCGGTATTGGTAAAATGAATTGGTTTTTATTTGTTACTTCCGGCTTTAGCTCCATAATTTTATTAAATCTAATCGCAGCAAACCATTCGGTACCATTTTCAAAAGCAAGTTCTTTCACATATTCCTGAAAGATCTCTTCTTTTACAGCCTCGATAGTAGTTGCTTCAGAAGGTGCCAAACCTGCTCTTAAACGAATTGCATTAAGTGGTTCCTGAATATCTTCAAGCGCAGCATTTTCAAATGCCAGGGCTTCAGCTTTAATTAAGTACATTTGAGCCAATCTAAGAAAGTAAGTAGGCCTAAAAGTTTCCTCATTATTTACCTTCAGAATTTTAAGCCCTTCATAGGTAAACTCCTGCCTGGGGTCTCCTTCCATCATTTCAGGATACCAGCTGTTACCGGTTCTTCCTGAATAAAATCGCTTTCGGTTATTGTCTTCAGTGTCTGAATCTGGACTTCTATGGGTAAGAAGAATAATTTCAGAAGAATTTAATCCATTATTAAACACTGTAGGGAAATCTGGCTCCAACTGCCTAACCTGGCTTTCTATAACCTCGTTTGCCATACTGGCTGCACCACTATAGTTCCCCATGAACAAAAGCACACGAGCTTTTAATGCCTTAGCCGCAGTTTTAGAAGCTCTATGGTTTACCGAAAAATCTGGAGCATTAGCGATGGCATAATCTAAATCTGACAATATCTGCTCGTAGGTAGCGGCCACGCTGCTTCTAGCTTTATTACGGGTAACAAAGTTTACCGGTTCTGTACGAATAATAATTCCATATTCACTATCTAAATCGTAGAACTCACCGAAATACCTTAATAAATCAAAGCTACTCATTGCCCTTAAAAAATGAGCTTCGCCAATAATTTCAGACTTGGTATTCCCCGAAAATTCTTCATCGGGCAATTCCTCTACAAGAGCTATGGTATTATTAGCTGCATCCAGTACTTTGTACTTAATTTGCCAGAAACTTTTTAATTCACTATTGTCAAAAAGAACGCTGTTGGTCACAAAAGCTGAATTTCCGTCACCAAAACCAATGTAGCTCATAGATCCGCTAAGGCCAGCGGGAACTAATTCTGAGTACATATAATAATGCGCACTTGAGAAAGAAATTATTGTACTGTAAACACCATTCAATAATGCTTTTGCGTCATTCTCATTTTTCACTACATTCTCGGGAACCAAATTATTTGGTGGGTCCTGATCTAAGACATCGGTTAGTTCACAGGATGCCATTAGGAATATTGATAATATAGGTATTATTATTTTTTTCATCATATAGTTTTTAAAATCCAATTTTCACTCCTGCCGTAAATACTCTAGATATAGGATACCTGTTATTGTCTCTTCCTGCACTTATATCGTTATTATACAAGTTAGAAGCTTCAGGATCTGCACCAGGGTAGTTGGTAAAGGTTAACAAGTTTTGTCCGGTAACGTATATAGTAGCACTATTTACAAACCCAAACTTGTTCAAAGCTTCCTTAGAAAACACATATTGAAGGTTTACGGTTTTTAAACGTAGGAAAGAAGCATCATATACATAATAGCTTGAAATACGATCGTTATTATTTGGATCTCCATAAACTGCCCTTGGCTGGTTGGTTGGGTTTTCTGGGGTCCAGGCATTAAGCACTTCAGTAGTCTTATTTTCACCAAAATATGAATTAGCAAAATTTATAGACCTTGCCTGGTTAAACCAATGTAAATCATTCCCTACTGAAAAATTGAATAAGGTAGTAAGTGAGAAGCCTTTATAGCTAAAGGTATTGGTAAACCCTCCAAAGAAATCGGGTTGGGTATCACCAATAACCTCCTGGTCCTGGGCATTCACCACTCCGTCATTGTTAAGATCTGCAAATCGAAGGTCACCTAGAGACGTCCCGGCCTCTTGGTAAATTCCGGTGGGAGAATTAGCATTTAGCCCATCAATCTCGCTTTGTTCCTGAAAAATACCTTCTGACACATAACCGTAGATAAGTCCTATTGGGCTTCCTTCCCTAAGTAAACCTCCACCGCCAAAGCCAGATACAAAACCATCTTCATCTTTAAAGTCATCAGAAATTTCGGTTAATTTATTTCTGTTTTTATTGGCATTTAAGCCAAGGCGCCAGTTGAAGTCATCTGATCTAATTATATCGGCATTTATTTCAAACTCAACACCCTTGTTACTGGTATTACCTACATTGGCCTGTACAGAAGAAAAACCTGTACTACCCGGACTAATGGCTGTAAAAATAGCATCCTCGGTATTCTTTTCATAATAACCAATAGTACCGCTAAGCCTATCATCAAAAAGGGAGTAATCAACTCCAAGGTCAAATTGTTTACTGCGTTCCCATTTTAAGCGATCATTTCCTAACTGGTTAAGTACAATAGCGGGCATATCTCCATAATCATCTGTTGCATAAAGCGTTCTCCACTGGTAAGGAGAAAAGTCCTGTTGTCCCGTAACACCCCAACTAGTCCTTAACTTAAGCTCATTAACTGTATTAGAGTTTTTAAGGAAAGCTTCTTCTGAAAGTCTCCATCCCACTGCAGCCGCAGGGAAAAAAGCGTGGGTATTTTCTTTGGCAAATTTGGAAGAACCATCTACCCTGGCCGATAAGCTTAGTAAATATCTGGAATCAAAATTATAATTGAATCTTCCAAAATAAGACTGCAAACCATAAGCCGTTTTATTAGAGGAAGCATCCCTACTTACTGTAGCACTGGAAATGTTGGTAAGTACATCGTTAAAATAACCGGTTCCCCAGCCTTTAAGCAAAGAAGTTTTATTTTGCTCAAATGAAGCACCAATTACTGTATTTATTTGGTGAACTTCATTAAAGACTTTATCATATCTTAATGTATTTTCCCACATAAGGTTAGAAAACTTACTGGAGCTCTGTTGGGCATATCCATCGCCTTCTCCTGTAAAACTACTCCACCCACCTCTAAATGTGAATTTTGGATAGAAACTTGCTTGCGAACCATCGTTGTAGTTTAATGCAATAAGGGATTTTGCAGTTAAACCATCGGTAATTTCCAATTCTGCAAATAAAGAAGTAAGCAGTAATAGGGTTTGGTTATTATTGGTAGCCTGGGCTAAAGCTGCCGGGCTTTCGCTTGCATAACCACTGGAAAAAGAATAGTTCCCATCAGTATCAAAAATTGGCAAATCTGGTCTAAAGGTGTACATTCTATCAATTAATGATCTATCAAGCGCATCCTGGTTTGTATATGAAATGCTAGACTGAACTCCAATATTCAATGCATTGTTAACTTTAGTATCCAGATTAAGCTTAAACGAATACCTATCGAAGTTTGATCCTTCAAAAGCCCCCTCCTGTGTATTGGCTCCTATTGCTGAAAAATATCGGGTATTTTCACTACCACCCTGCACACTTAAATTAAAATTCGAGATTACCGAACTAGAAGGAGAAAGTACTTCTTCCCAATTGGTATTGGCATTTCCAAAATAAGAACCATCTAAAACATTTCTAGTGTAAGAATTATCTAAGATTCCGTTTTCTACCGCAGTAGTAGTAATTGCTTTAAATTGTTCAGCATTTAAAACATCAAGGGTTTTGGCTTCCTGCGAGCTTAAAGAATAATCTATATTAAATCGGGGAGCCTGGGAGAAATTCCCTGATTTGGTTTCAATTATTATTACCCCATTGGCTGCACGAGAACCGTAAATGGCCCCGGCAGATGCATCTTTTAATACAGTAATAGAAGCAATATCGTTCGCATTAATATTTCCAATGGGTGTATTTAGGCCTTGCGCCTCCAGCACACCACCCAGTCCCTGGCCTTCTCTACCACCTACCGGGATATTACTATTAGGAACCACCGGAATTCCATCAATTACATAAAGCGGTTGATTTGAGCCCTGTAAGGAAGTTGTTCCCCTAATTCTAATCCTGGCAGGTGCCCCGGGTTGCCCGGTAGCTCCAGAAACATAAACTCCGGGAATTTGACCTTGCAAAGCATGGTCTAGATTTATGTTGGGAGATTGCATTCGAATATTCTCCATATTTACCGTACTCACCGCACCGGTTAAATTCTGTCGTTCTGTAGTACCATATCCTACTACCACCACTTCATTTAGATTACCAAGATCTGCTTGTAGGGTTATTTCATAGAAATCATTATCGGTTATCTCAACTTCTTTACTTTTATAACCTACAAAAGAAATATTTAAAACAGCCTCATTTGGTACTGCCAGGCTAAATTCACCGTCAAAATTAGCGGTAGTACCGCGGTTCATACCCTTAACAGTAATTGTAGCGCCCAATAGCGGAATTCCCTTTTCATCTAAAACCTTTCCGCTAATTTCCCTTTGTTGCGATTGAGGCTCCCGGGAGCTAGACTTTAACGGAATATCTTTTTTGGTTAGAATTATTTGCTCCTTTAAAATTTCGAAATTAATAGCTGTATTCTTGAACAGCATCTCCAGAACGGTTTTAACTTCTTGATTTGAAACATCTAAGGAAACTTTTCGCTCTAAATCAATTATAGAGTTTTCATAAAAGATATTATAAGAAGTCTTTGCTTCTATCTCTTCAAACACCTGTGCCAGAGAGACTTTTTCCAGATGTATTGAAACTTTTTCCTGCCCATAAGTATTGGCATTAATTGGGAAAAGAGAAAGCATGAAAAATAAAAAGGAAAGTTTAAGCGATAACCTTTTACACTTTGGTTCGGTAGCTCCGAACAAAGCTAATATTTTTTTCATAATTTTGTTTTTAGTTTAAGAATTGAGGAAATTTTTAAATAATTTGTATTTTAAATCGGGAAATGTTCCAGCATTTTCCGATTTTCTCTTTTTGTAGCCTTATGTCATATTAATTATTTTTTGGATTAATGGTAACTTTATCGTTGTTTATACTAAAATTGAAGGAGGCGGCTCTCTGAAAGGTTTTAAAAACTTCTTCTATAGACTCATTTCTAAAACGCCCGGTAAAGCTTTGCTTTAATAGATCCTTATTTTTACAATCTATACTAACATTGTAGTGTCTTTCAAGTTTACGTTGAATTGTGCTAAACTTTTCGTTTCTAAAAAGCATAATTCCTTTAGTCCATGCGATATGGTCGGTGGCATTGGTATTAACACTGTGCAAAGAATTCTTGGATTTTTGAAATACAGCCATTTCATTAGGCTTAAGCACACTTGTATGCTGTAATCCCTCTGTAGAAACCTGCACTGAACCTTCCAGCAATGCAATATTCTCATCCTTATCGCCAGGATAAGCCGAAACATTAAACTTTGTCCCTAAAACCTGTGTTCTGGTATGATTTGAATTTACTATAAATGGTTCGTCGGGGTTTGAGACCACTTCAAAATACGCTTCCCCCTCAAGGTAAACCTCACGGCCTTTCCCTTTTAGAAAAGTTTTTGGATACTTTAAAGAAGACCCCGCATTAATTATAGTCGTGGAACCATCAGATAAAACCAATGTTACCGATTTTCCAAAAGGCACACGTATGGTATTAAATTCCAACTTTTCATTTGAAGGCTTGCTTTTTGGTGTATACAACAATTTCCCCTTTTTATAAGTAAAATCTGAATGTTCTACCAGGTCTTCTTGTGAATCTAATGTTCTTATACTCCCATCTTCCAACTCAATGGTTATTTCAGGACTATCTTGCGTATCAGCGGGCAGGTTAAAAAACCAGATTGACACGCCAAGTATTCCAATAAAGATGGCTGCATATTTTAAAAATGCAGTCAATTTAAAACGTGACTGTTTTTCAACACTCACCTGTTTCATAATCTCTTTCAGAACCAATTCCTTTTTTTCACGGGGTAAATCATTAGGCTTAGGATTATTCCATTCATCCAGCAAAAAAGCCTCAAGCTCTTCAAAAGAATCCTTTTCGAGGTAATTCTTTAAAACATTGATTTCATGACGAGTACAATTACCCTCAAAGAATTTTTCTAATAAAATGTGAATATTTTGAGACATTGGTTACAAGTGTTTCTATAAGGTTTACGATGCCCAACTAGAAAATCACTAGTTCCAAATGTTAAAATTTTAAGTTTTTATAGTATTGGAAAGAAAAAGCTAAACAGCCTACTATTCTTTTTTAAAAACTTCATGGCTGTTGAAAAGTGGCTGGAAACGGTATGTTTAGAAATACCTAACTTAGAAGCAACTTCATTATAAGTATATCCCTGAAATTTAATTAATTTAAAAATTTCTTGCTGTCGTTTAGGGAGTTGCTCTAATAGGCCATTCAATTTTTTTAGCTGATCATTTTCACTAGAAGTTGTAGGGTTCCTGGCTTGCTCCTGGTGTAATTTGTATTCCCTCAATAGCTTTTCTTCGTTTACTTTTTTTCGAAAATGGTCAAAAACAACATTCTTGGTAATAACATACAACTGCTGATCTAGAGGGAGTTCCAGGTTAATGCTACTACGGTTTTTCCATATTTTTAAAAAGGAGTCCTGCACCAGGTCCAGGGCAACACTTTCATTTTTCACAAACTTTATGGCAACGGCATATACTTTAGAAAAATACAGGTTGTAAATTTCCTCTAATGCTTTTGAATCTCCGTCCTTCAGTTTTTTTTGCAGCATTTTTAAACCTTTTACGCCAGGTATAGGCACTCATAATGTTTGCAATAGTTAACAAAATGCTAATATACTATTTCCAAAGTTTTATTTTATTTTTCTAAAAGCTATAAATTGAGGAAAATTTATATGCCATATAAATAGTTTTATAGAACCTATTTATATTTTCTTTAAAGAAGACCCTGCTAACAATGCGTAAACCCACTTAAGTAAAAAAGTCATAAAAAGAACAAGAGATGTAAACTGGAAAGAATCATTTTTTTTATTTGAACAAATTTTACTCATTTTAATCAACAGCTATTAATATCGGCTAAAGTGGGTTGTAAGTAACCGGTTAAAATTTCCGGACTGAAAAATAAACCTGGCAGATTGAGATACCATGATATAAAAAGACTGCCTGAAAAGCCTTAAAAATTCACCTTGAGCTTTTTAAACTGAAATAAATCCAGTTTGGTGAAAATTAACCTTTCAGACAGCCTTAATTTGTTATTGTTAACCAAATATACTTTTTCAGTTAACTACCTCGGGGTGTTACACCCTTTGGCAGTGTCAATAAAATTCCAACTAAGCCTCTTCAGCCGCCTTTATTATTTTTTGGCGGCCTATAAAATACACCCAGAATAGCCTTTAATTTTTCCTGTAAATTTTGGTTGCGATACTCTGTTTTTAAAGCCTTCATACATTTAGCGCAAAGGCAACTTTCATAAAGTTTATGTATGTATTCCAGTTCTTCATTATCCAGTACCACTTGAGAGCATTGGCAAAGTTCTATAGAGCCAACTTTACATTCAAAGGCTGTTTTACATCTTGGGCAGTATTTTTCTTCGTGCTTCATGGGTATTTATAAAAAAAGTTGGTTTTAATTCTCCACCAAAGCAGTTCTTACCATTTTTGCGGCGCTAACCATTGCTTTTAATGCAGCTTCAGTTTCTTCCCATTTCCTGGTTTTTAAACCACAATCTGGATTTACCCAAAGTTGTTCTGCAGGGATTACTTTTTCGGCTTTTTTTAGCAAAGTAAGCATTTCTTCGGCGGCAGGAACCCTGGGGGAATGTATATCATAAACCCCCGGACCAATTTCATTGGGATACTCAAAATCAGAAAAAATTTCCAGCAACTCCATTTGCGATCGGGAGCACTCAATGGTAATCACATCTGCATCCATATTTGCTATACTCTCCATAATATCATTAAACTCAGAATAGCACATGTGTGTATGAATTTGAGTAGAATCTTTTACCCCTGCCGATGCTAATTTAAAACAAGTAACCGCCCAATCTAAATATTCTTTCCAGCCGGATATCCGTAGCGGTAATCCTTCTCTAATGGCAGGTTCGTCAATTTGAATTATTTGAATCCCGGCCTGCTCTAAATCTTTTACTTCTTCACGAATAGCCAAAGCTATTTGTTTACAAGTGGCAGATCTTGGTTGATCGTCTCTAACAAAAGACCATTGCAAGATGGTTACAGGCCCCGTCAACATTCCTTTAACCCATTTATCGGTTAAAGATTGCGCATATTGAGACCAATAAACCGTCATGGCTTCTGGCCTGGAGACATCTCCATATATAATAGGAGGCTTAACACATCGGCTACCGTAACTTTGTACCCAGGCTTTTTTGGTAAACAGAAAACCATCTAATTGCTCTCCAAAATATTCTACCATGTCATTACGCTCATATTCTCCATGTACAAGAACATCTAAACCTATTTCTTCCTGCCATTTTATGGCATTTTGGGTTTCTTTTTTTAGTAAACTATCATATGTTTCTGCTGATAATTTTCCTTTTTTAAATTGAGCCCTCCAACTCCTCACTTCTTTGGTTTGCGGAAACGAACCAATGGTGGTGGTAGCAAACAAAGGCAAATCCAATACTCTCTGCTGCTCAATCTTTCTTATGCTGAAGGAGTTGGATCTTTGTGAGTCTTTTTCTGAAATTTGACTCACCGCATCTTTCACCTTTTTGTTGTGAATTACCTCTGAAGTTTTTCTACTCTTAACAGCATCTAAATTCTCTTTAAACTCCTTTAAAAGGGGCGCTTCAGTACTACCGGTAGCCAAAGCCCGAAGAGTTTTTAATTCTCCTACTTTTTGCCGGGCAAAGGCCATCCAGTTCTTAATTTCAGGGTTTATTTCAGTCTCCAAATCAAGATCGTATGGAACATGTAACAACGAACAGGAAGGAGCCAGTAGCAATCTATCAGAACCTATTTTATCCTGTGCCTTTTGAATAAGATGAAGGGAATTTTCAAAATCATTTTTCCAAATATTACGTCCATCTACTATCCCGAGCGATAAATTTAAGCTAGCAGGAATTTCTTCAAGCACCCTGTCTAATTGTGATGGGCATCGCACCAAATCCAGGTGTAACACATCTACCGGAAGCTTTAGAGCCAGGGCAAGATTGTCGTTAAGGCCTTCAAAATAAGTGCTGAGAACAAATCTAAGTTTAGGGAATTTTTTTCTAAGCTCATTATATACAAAAGAGTAGGCATCCCTGGCTTTCTCATCTAGGTCTAAAGCTAGAAAAGGCTCGTCAAACTGAATCCATTGTGCTCCTTCTTCCTGTAATTGAGTTAAAAGCTCCTGGTAAACCGGCAATAATTTTTCTGCAAGGTCTATTTTATCAAAACCTCCCTCTTTTTCTTTTCCCAAAAGAAGGTATGTAACCAGTCCAATAATTACAGGTTTAGGATGAATCCCAGCTTCCTTTGCCTCCTTAAATTCGTTAAGAATCTTATTGGAGTTAAGCTTAAAGTGCTGATTTTTGGAAAATTCAGGAACGATATAATGATAATTGGTATCAAACCATTTGGTCATTTCCATGGCGGTAATATCTAAGCCATCTTTTTGATAGCCTCTGGCCATCGCAAAATATAAATCAAGATTGGTTAAGTCACTTCTACTTTCAATCTCCCTATAACGTTCAGGAATAGCTCCTACGGTAAGGCTCATATCCAAAACCTGGTCATAATAAGAAAAATCGTTACAGGGAATTAGATCAATTCCTTCGTCTTTTTGAAGCTTCCAGTTTTCATGGCGGCTTTTTTTTCCTACCTGAAGAAGATCCTGAAGTTCACTTTTGCCTGACCAATATTGCTCGCAGGCTTTTTTGAGTTCTCTGTTGCTACCAATTCGCGGATAGCCAAGAATGTGCGTTTGCATTTCTAACTTTTAATAATTAAACAATTTGTTTTAAAAGTCTTTATAAATGCTTCGTAATGCCAGGCGATAAGAAAAAAAGGAGAAAGAAGATACACCCAAAAAGAGATACTTCTCCTGTAAAATAAAAAGTATTATAACGGGTACATCTCTAAGACCTAAGCTTCAAACCGCGAAAGCATTGTCCAATCAGAATAGGCAGGTCTCCTGACTTGTAACGGCTGCTGTCATCCTTCCCGCGTTATGCAGTGGATAATTCTTTAGACAGTAGCTTTATTATGTTACTTACAGTTGCGCGACAGTTCGTGATTCTCACACGATTCCCTATTAATCTACCTTAAGTAAAACCTTTTCTGTTTGATGAAGTATGCTAAAGAACTTATGCGGGATAAAACTAGGGATTATTTATTTAATTTCAAGACTTTCATTGAGCTTATAACTAAAAAGAAGTAAAGATAAATTCAGTTTTTAAGATTCTCAAACCAGAAATTTAACTTAATATTGCCGGGATTTTCGGTTACAATGCTTTTAAGGTATTGTATTAAAAGGGAATCAGGTGTAAATCCTGAACAGTTCCCGCTGCTGTAAATCCCTTCCTTAATTTTTAGGAAAATCTTTTTATTGATACCACTGTCTTTTGGGACGGGAAGGTTTAAAAAGAGGGAGAAGTCAGAAAACCTGCCGGAAACATAAGGAACAAAGCTTTCGGGAGTTATTGCTTTGGGTAGGTCTTCTATTCTAACTATATCCCCTGCTGTTTTGTTTTGTAAAATAAGTTAATTCCAATTATTAACCTTTATACAAATCAAATGCAACAAAAATCATTTTTTAAATCATTAATCCTTATTGGAGGTATTTTACTTTTTTCATCTTGTAGCAAAGATGACGGCCCAGGCATAATTCCTATGGAGTTTGCGGATCTAAATTACCAGAAAGATTACGAATTAACCCTGGGAGATACTTTATCTATTAATCCTGAAATTCTAAATTTACCGGAAGGGACAGGTTTTAGCTGGAAACTAGGTGATGATAAAGTTTCTGAAGCTCAAAACCTTCATTACGCCCCCAAGCAATTTGGCACATTTGCACTACAATTTAAAGCATTGGCGAATAACGACTCTCTGCTGCGCTCTTATGAAGTTACCGTAAATGATCCTTATCAGCTTTATTTCCGCCCAAAAACAGAAAACAGCAGTAAATATATTTCTGAAATTATTGAATATAAACCTGCACCCGGCCAATATATTAATAAAACCTACGGTTCTTTGGAAAGCGCAGAAAAATTAGTGGGTGGAAAATCGGCCATTCTATCTTTAGGAGCATGGGGAGGCTACGTAACCTTCACTTTTGATCATACCATTGAAAATAGAGAAGATGCTAAAGACTTTGTAGTTTATGGTAATGCAATGGGCGGACTTTCTGAACCCGGTATTGTAAAGGTTTCTTTTGATGAGAATGGTAATGGCTTACCAGATGACACCTGGTATGAACTAGCAGGAAGTGCACATCAAAAAGAAGAAACTATATTGAATTATCAATTAACCTACACCAATCCAAAAAAGTACGCCAATGTACCCTGGGAAGATAACCAGGAAGATCAAGACAGTGTAATGGTTAATCCCTACCACTCCCAAAATTACTATCCACTCTTTATTGAAGAAAAGGATAAAATGAGTTTTAACGGAACCCGGGTTTACCCTAAGGTGAGCCTGGAAGGATTTGCCTCTATAGATGCACTTGAATGGGGGTATGTAGACAATTTTGATGCTGATTATAATACTTATGCCGGAAACGCCATGGATTTGGATTGGGCAGTAGATGATAATATGAACCCCGTAGCATTAAGAGGTGTAGATTTTATAAGCGTCTACACAGGGGCGCAGGGAAATGTTGGCTGGCTTGGTGAGATATCAACGGAAATCAAAGGAGCTTTAGATCTATCTATGACCGAGTAAAGCCTCTAATAATATCCTTTATTTATCCTTATATAAGAACTTTACTATTTTTCCAGCTCCAAATAGTATTGTTTTTATATAAGGATAAACCTATAAGCTTAAGCTCATTTGTAAACTTCCCGCGTCCATCTGCCAAACTAAAAAATACTTCTAAAAATCAAAAATCGGTAGACTAAGATGCCTTAAACCTTAAATTGATTTCTGCTAAAAGCAAAAACAAGATTAATACTATACTTTTGCAAACGTATTGGCTTAGAAAAGTAATTACCTTGTAACAAGCCATAGATTTTTTAAATCTCGATTATCGAGTAAAATAACATTTTTTATCCTTTAAGAATGTAATACTTTTGTCGCACTAAACAGCGCCAATCTAGCAGAATCCCACAGCATTACCCCCCAATTAAACTTCATGCATTATTTTACAAAATTTACAATAGTACTCTTTTTCAACCTGCTTTTTACTTTTAGTTATGGAATACAACAAAACCCCAAGGACTTTAAAAGTATTGACTCCCTAATTCAGAATAGAGCCCTGGAAAAAGCTAAAGAAGAAAGCTTTCAAATTATCAGGAAACAACCTAAGAATTTTCAAACTGTTGGCAGGGCACACATCTATTTGGGGAAAATAAACCTATTGCAGGGCGAACTGGATATTGCGCTGTCTAATTATATGGATGCCAAAAAGCACCTGGAACTGTTATCTGAAACAGATCGCGTAGAACTATTCTCAGGAATTGGAATAGTGTACTCAAGATCCAAAAACTTTAACAGCGCCGAAGAAAGCTTCAAAAAAGCATTATTGGGCTATAAAAACAATGATTTTTGGCGCCTTAAAACTTTGGTTAACCTCGGCGGGGTTTATATGGAAAAGAATGACCCCAAAGTAATAAAGGTCTACAAAGAGGCTTTGCAGTTGGCTAAAGAAATTGAGCAACCTAAAGTTGAAGTCGTTATTTTAACGAATCTTAGTAATCAATACATCAAAGAATCACAATGGCAATTGGCCATTAACACTGCTAATAAAAGTTTAAGGATAAGGGATAGTTTACAAATGCCTCTATCTGTTATTACTTATAACAATCTAGGCTATGCATTAGTAAATTCGGGCAAAGTACCGGAGGGAATCAATTATTATGAGAAAGCCCTGGCAAAGGCTTCTTCCCAAGAACTACAACAATTATTCTATAACTTACAAAATGCCTATATCAATATAAAAGATTATGAAAAAGGTATAGATTATTATAACCGGTATGATAGCATTAAAGATCAAATAGCAGAAAAAAGGTATGAAGAAAAAATAGCTGCCATTAAAACATTTTATGATACTGCTGAAAAAGAAAGAAAAATTGCCAATCTAGAGGCCGAAAAAAAAGCTCATAACAAAAAAATTACCTGGCTAATTTTTGGGGGCGGTATCTTCTTTCTTCTAATATTGATAATCATTTTCTTTAGAATAAACCATCTTAAAACAAAACAAGCCTTACAGCAGTCGCAACTTCGTAGTAAATTCCTTAGACTTCAATTAAATCCGCATTTTCTTTTTAATGCGCTCCAACAGGTTCAGTATTACATCTATAAAAATGAACCTAATACTTCTATGCAGTATTTAGATAATTTCAGCAAATTAATAAGGCTTATTTTAGAACATTCAGACGAAGAATATATAAATTTAACAGACGAACTGGAAATTTTATCCAACTACCTTGAACTTCAAAAAACCCCTGAAAATCAAGGAATTTCATATCGCATTATTTATAAGGATGTTCATGACCCGGAAACTATTAAAATACCGGTAATGCTACTGCAACCTTTTGTTGAAAATGCCGTAATTCACGGTGCGAGACAGAATAGAGAAAATGGTAAGGTAAAACTTCTGTTCAGGCAAGATGTTAAGAAAAAAGTCCTCTACATAGAAATTGTAGATAATGGAAAAGGCATTCAGACAGACAGGTCTCAAGACCATAAAAAACTTCATCGCTCTATGGGAAGGGAAATTTTAAAAAATAGAGTAGAAGAATTTAATAAAATGAATAAGTCACATATTGTACTAAATGTAGAAAGAGCATGCAATGACAAAGCTTTTCCCGGCACCAAAGTGACCTTGACAGTACCCTATCTTGAATTCTAAATTTGCAGGTTATGAAAGAAATAAATAACGATGTAAAAATTTTAATCCTGGAAGATGATCATGCATCTTTAGATATGATTAGCGGCTTAATTAGGGTTAACTTTAAGGATTGTTTGGTAGAAACTACGAAAACTATCAAAGAAGCCCAGGTAGCCTTTGAAAATTTCCTTCCCGATATTCTTATCCTGGATATCAACCTCCCAGACGGAAATTCTATGGATTTCTTGGAGAATTTATTCCAAAAAGGCTATAAAAACATAAAGGTTATTTTTACCACAGCTTATTCAAATTATGCGGTAAAAGCTTTTCGCCTAAGTGCCCTGGATTTTCTTCTAAAGCCAATTTCCCCTCAAGATCTTATTTCCGCCATTGAAAAGACTATAAAATCACTTAAAGACCATCGTTATAGTTTAAAACTAGAGACTCTCTTTAGCAACCAACAAATGAAAGCCGAGAAAAAAATAGTTTTAAAAACTCTTGAAGATATTCATATCATTCCTTTAAAAGATATTATTCAGGCACAAGCCGATAATAATTATACTATTTTTTTTCTATGTGACGGTCGCCAAATCTTAGTCTCTAAATCTTTGAAGAATTTTGAAGAAGAGCTGCAAAAATTTAATTTCATGAGGGTACATCAGTCGCATCTCATAAACACTATGCATATCTTATCCTATCAAAAGAAAAGACACTGCGTTCAACTGGCAAATAATATTGCAGTACCAGTAGCGCAATCAAAAAGGCAATCACTACTGGAACTATTCAACGAATACTAATCCAGGAAGGTGGAATTCTAAACGAAGCTTATAGAATAATAATTCTTTATTTCCAATGGATTTGCTTATTGAGCTGATACTTACATTTGCTCATAAATTACTCTAAATAGACGCATCATGAAAGCTTCTAAATTTCTTATAATTTTAAGTTTATTTTTATTTGCCAAGCCTGTTCAGGCACAATTATTCGGAAAAATTAAGGATAAGCTTGAAAACAAAGCAGCCGAAATAGTTGAAGAGAAGCTAAATGGTAAAAAGGAAGATAACAAAGAAGGTAAAACTCAAAGCAAAAGTAAAATAACACTAGAAGAAGTTTATGACTTCAAACCAGGGGACTCTACAATTTTCGCTTCCAATTTCAACTCTATACCTAGTGGAGCTATGCCATTAGATTGGAAAACCACAAGTACCGGTGAAGTAGTTAGTATAAATGAAATAGGAGGCAAATGGCTTAAAATGGGGGAAAGAACAACCTATAAGCTCAACAAAAACATCTATTACCCTACCAACTTTACCCTGGAATTTGATATTCTGGTAGCCGCCGATAAAGTTAACGATTTATCTTCCTTATACTTTGGCTTCACTAAAGATAATAGTATTAGAGGTTGGATTTCTAACGAAAATATCTGGGCAGGAAAACTGGAGTATATGAATAACAACGACATAAACATTTCCAGTAGGGCAAATGACCTTTACCAGTCCTCTTCATTTGACCTGGAAACTTACGCCAACCAGGTAATGCATGTAGCCATAGAGGTAAACCAAAATAGGGTTAAAATATATTTAGACAAGACAAAAATTGCCGATACCGAACTTTTTAATAATGAAAAAGCCAAACACTTTTACATTAGTAGCCCATTAAGACAAAATCATGGAGCCAGGGTTCTATTCAGCAATTTTGTTGTAAAAACCTATAAATAAGACGCCTTCCACACGGGTTTTGTAGGCAAATTACTTTTAGATAAACCGCATAGCATTAAGCCGCAATTATTACTAAAATTACTATTAGTTCGGCTCGGGGGTCTTAAACTAAAATAAGCCGGCTTTAATTATTATTCTATATTCACGGCTCTAGCGGCACACTAAGAGCCATTAGAAGGGAGTGTAAAAAATTTCGGCTACCCCTATATCAATCATGTTTATTACCAAAAAATTAATAATAAATCTTTAATTTGGCTGCATAATTTTTACAATCAACAATTTTTAGCCCTTAAAATGCGTATAGCTCAACAACTATTTATCCTACTGGCAATTATAACTTTGCTTTCTTCCTGCGAAAAAGAGAATGATACTCCAAAAACTGATTATTCTATCCAGTCTAATTCAAACTTTGAGCTAACCAGTAAGCATGAAAATGGATGGATAAAGCAAGGGCAATATGAACGTTCTGGGGAACCTTCGGCTGAATTTGAATATTACGCAAACGGCTACATAAAAACTGCTAAAGTATATGCGAGTTATCCAAAGCAGCATCTTTATATGGAGGTGGGCCGAAGTGAAACCAATAAACCACTTTGGTCTAAATATTATACGCCGGAAGGAAATCTGTGGTTTGAAACCAAATATGAAAACGGATTTCCTTTGGTTAAAAAGATTTATAGCGATAAAGGTACTGCCATACATTCCTATACCAATGCTGAGTTAACCTCTGTTGAATTTACCTCAGCAGACAATAGTAACACCACCAAAACAACCTATAACAAAGCAGCCGGAACACGTAATGTATCTATTAATCTTAGCGGACAGGACATATTGAACAAAACCTACCCTTATCAAGAACAAGTTGGTTCGGGAATTTACACAGGTAACCATGTCCCGGTGGCCAATCCATTTGGTACAACTGAAGCTTCATATTACACCCTAAATCAATCCTTTTCTCAAAGCCCAACCTGGCAAACCACTGCCAACCCCATAGAATTTATGTATCCGTTTAGGTTATTTGATGAGTTCTACAATCCCGGAGATTACTTTGCCACCAAATTTGCTGTTAGCACCGAATTATACCAATCGGTTATTGAGCAATACCCAATAACTGAAAAAGGCGTTTTAATTGGCGGCGGATCATACCAGGATGGCTACCAGCATTTTCAAAATAATTGGCAGGTAAGAGATTCACTTAGGAAGATCTATAATGAAAACCCGGAACTTTATAAGCTTAAATACGGAAATGAGTATGTAGCCAAGCTGGGGTATGGAAAAATGTTTTTTATCATTGGGGCTATTCGCAACTTACCTACACAAAACGAAGCAGCTAATGAGATTAAAAAAGTTGCCCAAAAGCATATGAATAATTTGATTAGTGGTGATCAAGAACTTACTACAACAGAGCAGGGTTTATTAAATAAAGTTTGGTTTGAAGTAAAATTTTTCTCTACGCTAAAGAAACATCAAAACGGGGTGGTGATCAACTCTTCCCAGAGCTATAAAAACGCCATAATGGAAGTAAATGATGCAGAACCTTCGCTTGTCCAAATGAAATACGAGAGCCTGGAAAACTTATAAAAGCACCATACTAACCTGCCTTCCTTTCCAGGGCCAAATAATGGGTTGTGTTTTGAGTTTTTAAAGGAATAACATTAATCTCGCATTTATAAGTGCTTTTATCCTTCTTATAATTAACCAAAACCTCAGTAAAAGGTTCATCCTTAGCTAACTTATATCTTATTCTCTCTAAAGCAGCCGGATCGGTTTCTTCTCCCTGTAAAAAATGTGGAGTTCTATTAATTGCATATGTACTGCTATATCCCGTCATTTCAGTAAATCCTTCACTCACCCATTCGATCTTAGCCTTTTTATTGGTTACCACTAAGGCATCAAAAGATTTTCCCTTAAAAATAGCATCTAAATCGTTAGTCCATTCAAACTTCTCCGCCAATTCTTTAAAACTATTAATACTATTCTGTTGCCTTATAATTACTAACTGCCTCGAGTAATAATCATTATAAATATCCCAACTTCTTAGCGGCATCAATTTAATTTCAGAAGCCCTTATCTCATTTTCTATTGCCCTGGATTCCTCCAAACTAAGAGAGGAAAGGTAAATATCCAGAGACTGCATATTCATAAAGTTTTTCTTCATAATCTTTTCTTTTAACAACAAATACGCTCTTGCTACAGTTTTTTAAAATGGTTAAAAAATAGCTTACAATAATTTTATTATACAAATAAACTATCTCGGAGTTATACCCTCTGGCGGTGCCAATAAACACACGACAAGCCTGCATATTCTTAGGTGGAAACACCTGGACGTAAAAGCAAGGCCTGGGACACTAAAACCCTGTAACTGAGTAAATTTAAAAATCAATATAACAGGCAATATTAACCAAAAGTCCACTAAACATTCTTTAAACTAACGTTAATGTTTGAGTTTTTAGCTGAAATATTAGACATAATATAAAAGGAGACCGATTACCAAATAATTTAAAGAAGTACAGAAAATAGAGTAAACTACCTCGGGATATTACACCATTTGGCGGTGCCAATAAAGGAGCAAATACTTTTAAAATCTAATATTTACGGCAAGCTTTTGAAGATAAAAAGAAAGCTAGAAATGGCTTTAATTAGGCCTTTCTAAAGCTTTTGCGAATTTCTGAATAAGTTGTACTTTCGGGTCTTTCTAAATAATTAGATATGTCTCAATTTTGGCTGTATTTTAGATTGGGTTTAGAACACGTTCTAGACTGGCAGGCTTACGATCATATTCTGTTTTTAATTGTTTTGGTTACAGCCTACACCTTTAGCAGTTGGAAACGAATTCTTTGGTTGGTAACCCTGTTCACGCTGGGTCATACTCTTGCATTATTTTTATCGGTTTACGGTATTGTTAAAGTAGACGCTGCCTGGGTAGAACTCCTAATTCCGGTGACTATAATTCTTACAGCTTTATACAATTTAGTAACTGCCAGCAAAAAAGATCGTAACAAAAACCATAATCCTCTATATTTTACTACCATTTTCTTTGGCTTAATCCATGGTCTTGGTTTTTCCAGCTATTTCAAAATGGCTTCTGCCAATATTGAAAATAAATTTTTACCACTTCTAGAGTTTGCCCTCGGAATAGAAACAGCCCAGGTTATAGTTGTAATTGCTGTTATGATTCTTGGTTTTATTGCCCAAAACATCTTTTCGGTATCTAAAAGAGACTGGGTATTAATAAGTTCGGCAATAGTTATCGGTATTATTTTGCCTATACTTCAAAAGAATTTTCAGGCTATTTTTTAAATTAGAACGCTCTAACAAAAGCGAAATGGCACCTTAAAAAGCCGGAAAATATTAATAATGAATAAAAGAAAACAATTAAAATACGATAAAGCCTACTTGAGAATTGCTCGCGAATGGAGTAAATTATCGCAATGCAAAAGAAAACAGGTTGGCGCAGTTATTGTAAAAGATAGAATGATAATTTCTGACGGTTTTAACGGCACCCCTACCGGTTTTGAAAATTATTGCGAAGATGATGAAGGCTACACCAAATGGTATGTACTCCACGCTGAGGCCAATGCTATTTTAAAAGTTGCAAGCTCTACTCAATCTTGTAATGGCGCTACATTATATATTACAATGTCACCCTGCAAAGAATGCAGTAAATTAATCCATCAAGCGGGTATTACCAGATTGGTTTATCATGTAGACTATAAAGATAACTCAGGCCTGGAATTTCTAAGAAAAGCCGGGGTAAGCCTTGAACAAATAAATGATTTAGAAGATTGAATACCAGGCAAAAAATATTGATTCCTATTTTTCTTGCTTCAGCCTGCGCCCTGGGCGTATTGCTGGGCGCCAAACTGGATTTCTCTTCTTCTGACGCACTTTTCTCTTCCAACCCAAAAAAGCAAAAGCTCAACCGACTTATAGACTACATAGACTATGAATATGTAGATGATGTGAATACCGACAGTATAGTTGATCTCACAGTGAATAGAATTCTTGAAAATCTAGATCCACATTCGGTATACATACCTAAAGAAGAATATGCAGGAGTCATAGAAAATATGCAAGGGGATTTTGTAGGAATTGGTGTTAGCTTTTATAATGTAAACGATACGGTTGTGGTAATTCAGGCTCTGGAAGGCGGACCTAGCGAAAAAATAGGTATACGTGGTGGAGATCGCATCCTTTATGCCAACGGCACACCACTCTTCAATAAAAACATTAGTAACGATTCACTAACTAAACACTTAAAAGGTGAAGAAAATTCTCAGGTAACCCTTAAAATTAAAAGAAAAGGAATTAAAGATCTACTAACCTTTAAAGTTAAAAGAGGAAGGGTTCCATTAAAAAGTGTAGACGCGGCCTATATGTTATCGCCTGAGCTGGGCTATATTAAAATAAATAGATTTTCTGAAACTACTTATAAAGAATTTAAAGATGCACTAAGGAACCTTAAGAAAAAAGGAGCTAATAAAATTGCCTTAGACCTTAGAGACAACCCCGGAGGTTATCTTTCTGAAGCTATTAAAATTGTAGATGAATTCCTGGAAGACGAAAAGCTTATACTGTATACAAAAAACAAAAATGGTGCAATTGAAGAAACTTTTTCAAGACAAAAAGGACTTCTGGAGAATGGAGATTTGTATGTACTTATTAATGAAAGTTCAGCCTCTGCCAGTGAGGTTGTAGCCGGCGCTTTACAAGACAACGATCGTGGCACTATTGTAGGTCGTAGGTCTTATGGGAAAGGCCTTGTACAACGTGAAATGGAATTAGGAGACGGTAGCGCAGTTAGGTTAACCATTGCACGTTACTATACTCCAACAGGCCGCTCTATCCAAAAACCTTACAATAACGGAAACGAAAGTTACTTTAAGGATTATATGCGCCGTTACAAGAATGGCGAACTCAACAGCGCCGATAGTATAAATGTAGACGATTCCCTTAGGTATGAAACCCCTAAAGGCAAAGTAGTGTATGGAGGGGGTGGAATTATTCCCGATATTTTTATTCCGCTAGATAGCGATAACGAAAAGAATAACATTAAGCTTCTTCTGCAAGGTGGGTATATGAGTAGGTTTATCTTTAATGTACTGGAGAAAAATAGAAGTTTTTATAACAATGTGCAACGAAAGAATTTTGAGGGTGAAGTAATTATCTCAGATAAGATGGTACAGGATTTCATTGATTTTGTAAACAATGCAAATATTAGACTTGATGTACAGAATCAAAAAAGCCTGGTAAAACAATATTTAAAAGCTGTAATTGCCCAACAATTATACGGCACCAATGCTTTTGAAAAATTAATCAACAAAAATGACCCAGGAATAAAAAAAGTGCTTGAATTATCGCAAAAAAATCAATAGATTGCAGTTGTGATTGCAATTAATGAGAATCTTATAATTTTCTTTACAATTTCGCCGCTATTTTTCTTCATTATAGCGGTAAGCTTTAGGTTATTGGATAACAGCGCTTTGCTATTTTTACAGAAAGAAATTCTCGTTAACTCCTCTAATGTTTCAATAAGTTGTATAAAAAGTCAAATACAAATTACAGACGATAAAGAATTTAAAAATAAATTAAAACTGGCTCTGCTCTACAGAAGAGTACACCACACGTGTCTAATTTTAATGCTTTTTTCTATACCACTTATGTTTACAGGATATTATATGTTATAGTATTTTATCGTGTACCTTAGTTTGCTCTCCCGTCCATAAACTTAAAATATCTGTTGCTACACTTGCACCACTTCCACAGGCTATAGCAAATTGACTTCTCCAACCGGCAAGGCTACCTGCTACATAAATACCCGGTTTTACTAAATGATCTTTATTTTTAAGCTGAATACGATTTTTGGACACCTTTGCTTTTTGATGCGGTATCACTTCGCTTTCCAATCCTTGAATTCTAAACGGGCTGGTATAACCGGTGGCTACAACTACAATTTCAGTTTGATAGTTATTTTTATTGGTAACTACCCTAAAACCCTTGTCTAAAGTAACAATTTCCTTAACTTTTTCTCCCTCTATTTGTTCAATATCGGGATATTGCTCCTTTAAATGAACAACGCCTTCTTCCATAATTTGCTTCCCCGTAGTTCCTGGAACCACACCCAAAGCATTATTCAGCATAGCCGAGTTTAGATGAGAGGCTTTTTGATGCATAACTATTCCCACTTGCCTACCCGGAACTACACCTTTATGGATAGCTGAACCCAAAATTAGCGCGCAAGACATTCCTGCAGCTCCACCGCCTATAATAATAGTGTCAAATTTCATCTTACGAATTATGCTTTTCAGCAATACTCCTTGAGGTCAACAAAATGCCCATAAGCACAATAAGACAAAGACTTCCTACTATTACAAGTACAGCTGTTCCACTATCTCCCTTTAAGAGATCGTCAAAATCTAACGCGGTTGTACTGTAGCCCATAATAACTACAGCTAAAAAAATTACGGTATAAATAAATAACTTCATGTAAATAAACTCTGAATGTTAGTGGCAAATAATTTTACAGCAATAGCCAGTAAAATTACACCAAATACTTTTCTTATAACACTAATCCCCTGGCTTCCTAAAACCCGCTCTATTCTATTAGAGGATTTTAACACCATATATACAAAGATAATATTGATTAGGATAGCGACAATAATATTTATCGCTTCATATTCTGCTTGTAGCGATACCAAGGTAGTAAGCGTACCCGCACCCGCAATTAGTGGGAATGCCAACGGAACAATAGAAGCTGTTTCCGGCTCATCGTCCTTATAAAGCGTTATTCCCAAAATCATTTCAAGGGCTAGAAAAAATAGAATAAATGCGCCGGCCACAGCAAACGAATTTACATCTATCCCAATAAGGTTTAAAATCTCTTTCCCTACAAATAAGAACACAATCATGATAATACCTGCAACAACCGAAGCCTTTTCACTTTGAATATGCCCAACTTTTTTACGCAGGTCTATAATAATTGGGATATTTCCAATAATATCAATTACCGCAAAAAGAATCATTCCGGCTGTAAAAATCTGTTTTACATCTAGTAATTCCCACATAACTACCATTTTAAAAAATATTGCGCAAAAGTAATTTTTAAAAACACAGTATCAAGGAATTAGCAGGTAAAAATTTTATTAAAATTAAGCCTGTTTTTTTTCAGTAAAAATACCGATAGAGCTATATTTGCCAAATGTTTCAAATAGGAAAAACCATAGTTTCGGAAGAAATCTTGACCAAAGATTTTGTTTGTAACCTTTCAGCCTGTAAAGGAGCCTGTTGTGTAGATGGCGATGCTGGGGCTCCGGTAACCCCTCAAGAGCGGGAAATTCTCGATGAAATATACCCAAAAGTAAAACCATACTTACGCCAAAAGGGAATAGATGCCATAGAGGAACAGGGCACCTATATAACCACAGATCTTGATGAAATTGAAACACCTTTAATAAATGGTGCCGATTGCGCCTATGTAACTTTTGATGAGAAAGGTACAGCGCTTTGTGCTATTGAAGAAGCTTACAACCAGGGTGAAATAGACTTTAAAAAACCTATTTCCTGCCATCTATATCCAATAAGAATTCAGGAATATTCAGAGTTTTCAGCAGTGAATTACCACAAATGGCAAATTTGCGATGATGCCTGCAGCCTTGGAGCCGAACTTCAGGTACCTGTTTATAAATTTACCAAAGACGCGCTTATAAGGAAATTTGGTGAAGATTGGTATAACCAATTAGAAGAAGCTGCAAAAGATTTATAATTCACCCCAACCAAATTCAAGCAACTGACTTTCAGAACTATATTTTTTAATATTCTAAATTAATTTGTATATTTAACCTTCAATTTTCATACCCTATAATACCGATTTAACCCTTACATCGGTATTTAAACAATCCCCTACATTTTTAATTAATTCTGCCCCATAGTTTAATTTTTAGGCTTACAGCTTATTTGATAATCTTAAAACTCAAACATTATGAAAAAACCAATCTTAATGGGGTTTGCACTCCTATTCTGTATTTCCACGATGGAGGCTCAATTTCTCAAAAAATTAAAAGAAAAAGTCGAAAAAAAAGTGGAACATGCGGTAACCGAAAACATATCGAACAAAGCTGCGCGCGAAGCTAATAAGTCTCTAGATAAAATGTGGGACACACAACTTAAAAACAGCCCAATTCCCATGGGGGCCAATAGAGTGGATATTAGCGAAGTGCCGGAAGCTTATAATTTTAATTGGGAATACCAATTATATTTGGAGACCAAAGAAGGGAACATGGACATGACGTACTTTTTAAAAGAAGATGCTCCATATTTTGGTATACGAATGCCCCAGGTAGAAAACATGTTTATGGTGATGGATATGACTAAACAACTTAGTATTATGTATTTTTCTTCCGGTGAAAATAACTTTATTACCGCCACCAAAATAAGCGACCTTAACAATACCCAGGAAGATTCCAACCCTTATAAGGATACAGAGCTTAAAAAAATTGGAACTAAAAATATCATGGGATATGAATGCCAGGGCTATGAAGCCGAAACCGAAGAACATAAATTTACATTCTATATTACACGTGAGGCACCTATAACTTTCGCCAATATGTATAGTGATGAAAAAAGTAATATTCCGAAAGGCTGGAATGCAGATTGGCTGGAAGAAGGCGATGCTTTGATGATGGAGATGCAAATGATAGATAAAAATAATTCTAATCGCAATGCCAATATGCGTTGTACCGGTTTGGAGAAAAAATCCTTTTCAATAAATAAAAAAGATTATGCCGCATTAGGCTCACCTAACTAATAAATATCATGGAAAATTCAAACACGCACACCAACGAATCTAAAAGTACATTCGATCCTAAAACCATAGCTATCATTGCTTATTTAACCGTAATTGGCCTGGTAGTAGCTTTTGTTTTAAACAACGAGAAAAAAGATGAATTTGCTGCTTTTCATATAAAGCAATCTCTGGGATTGATATTAATTAGCCTCGGACTTTTTATTATAGGTATGATTCCAATTTTAGGATGGATATTAAGCTTTCTGGGTTCTATTTTTCTATTGTATTTATGGGTAATGGGGCTTATTAATGCAATCAACCATAAAACCAAAGCCGTACCAATTTTTGGCCAGCAATTCGAGAAGTGGTTTGCCAATATATAATCAATATATCCTCACTTCCCTTCCAGGGCTAATATTTAATCTAAATAATTTATTGAAACAAAATTAAGGAATTAGAAAAGGGGAAAAGTCCCATAGATATTGTTTTACGAAAATTTTAAACACTTTTTAAAAAGCGAGAATATAGACTAAGAGAGTTTTTAATATAGAAAAAGAGTCCTACATACAACAGATTACATCTTTATCTACTCTGGGAGCTATCTGGACATGCTTTGAACAGAAATTAAACGACTTTTCAATTGGTAGCCATCTTAGAACATTAAATCCGGACCTTTCAGCAAACTACCTCGAGGTAAGCTTCGGGGTAATATACCCTTTCACGGTACCGGGAAATTTTATTAGTATATAAAAAGGAATGTTTTCTTCATAAGTTTCAAAAATATCGATAAAATGCAAAAAATATAGACGTAACACCCTAATTATAAACTTTTTATGTTGAAAACTTTGTGGAAACATTAAACAATAAACCAATAAAATATTGTTAATAATTATCGATATTTATTAAATAATTATCATTTATACATTAACAATATCGTTTTTATGGATAAACAGAACCCCAGGCTTCGAGACAATAAAGACAGGTTTATAATATTTCCTGTAAAACATAACGATATTTGGGATGCTTACAAAGCAATTGAGGCTAATTTCTGGACCGCAGATAAGATAGATATCAATCAGGATTTGGAGGATTGGAAAAACCTAAGTGAAGAAAAACGTTCGCTCCTCCGTAAGGTAATTGGACTAATTCTTCATTCAGAACATAAACTAAATGGAAAAATTATAGCTAGTCTTAATAAAAATATAGAGTTGCCGGAAGTAAAGTCTTTCCTGGACCTTCAAACAGTAATGGAAAATACACATACTGAATCTTACGGTATCTTTTTAAACACATTTTTAAGCGCAGCAGAACAAGACCTGGTTTTTAAAGAAATTGAAGCATTTCCAGCTACTCTGGCAAGAGAAAAATGGATTAAAAAATGGACCAACAGCTCGTCTTTTGCCGAAAAACTGGTTGCACTGGCTACCGTGAAAAGTATTTTTAACTATAGTTGCTTTGCAGCCCTTTTTTGGATTAAAAACTGTGGATCAATGCATGGTTTAGGTTACACCTATGAGGTGATTTATCGCGATAAAGCTATTCACCGCGATTTTGCAACGCTCCTATTTAAAGATCATCTATTAGAAGATATTTCAGATGAAAAAGTTCAGCAAATAATTGAGGAAGCTGTGGCTATAGAAAAAGAAGTTATTTATAATTTTCTTCCGTTAAATTTAATTGGCCTTACCACAAAAGCTTTAGACGAATACCTGGATTATGAAAGCAATAGGCTTTTTACAGATTTAATGGTGAATAAAAGTTTAAACGAAAAGGCATTTAGCAACGAAAAACTTTTGAAAAAAAGAGCACAAGACCTTTCAAAAAACTTAGAAAAAAACAAAGATTATAATAATCTTAGAAAGAAAACAGATTAAGAAAATTATACATAACTAACGAAAACGGTATTATATATTTTAGTTTTGGTTAAAACAGAAACTTTTAAATCTCGAGGATCGAGTAAAACTGAAACCAGTACCATATTCCCCAATGTGGTACTGTTTCAGCTTTTTTAAGCAAAGCTGCTGCCGAAACTACTACTCTCTAAACCGCATGCGTCTTTCTTTAAAATTTACTTTCAGCAATTCATTAGGAACTAGCTTGTAATCTTAAGGCTTTTTCTATTTTTGGGACTAAATTCAAACTCAGCTTTTAACTAAGGATAAAATTATGATGAACTGGGAGCAACTCCTCTCGCTAAAACGTTTTGGAGACACGAATAAAAGGCTAAGGAAAGAGCAAAACGAAACCCGACTGGGCTTTGAAGTAGATTACGATCGTATTATTTTCTCTTCGGCTTTTAGAAGTCTACAGGACAAAACCCAGGTAATACCTCTTTCTAAAACCGATTTTGTACATACCCGACTAACACATAGTTTAGAAGTATCGGTAGTAGGACGTTCTTTAGGTAGGCTGGCAGGCCAGAAAATTCTGGAAAAACATCCACACCTGGCCAACATACACGCTTATAAAATGAACGATTTTGGTGCCATTGTAGCTGCGGCTGCTCTTGCTCACGATATTGGAAATCCGCCTTTTGGACATTCGGGAGAAAAAGCAATTGGAGAGTATTTTAGCCACGGAAACGGAAAACGCTTTAAAACTAAACTCTCTAACAAAGAATATCAGGACCTGGTTAAGTTTGAAGGGAATGCCAATGGCTTTAAAATACTAACCCAAAACAAACCCGGAATCTATGGTGGCCTTCGGCTATCTTATGCCACTTTAGGTGCTTTTATCAAATACCCAAAAGAATCTCTGCCACACAAACCCACATCGAATATAGCCGACAAAAAATTTGGCTTTTTTCAAACCGAAAAGGAAATCTTTGAAGAAGTAGCCGTAGAGCTTGGCCTTTTAAAAACAGGAAAAGATAACGATATAAGTTATTATAGACATCCCCTTGCGTTTTTAGTGGAAGCAGCAGATGATATATGTTATACTATTATCGATTTTGAAGACGGCATTAACCTTGGCCTTATAGATGAAGATTATGCACTTGAATATCTTATAAAACTAGTTAAAGACAATATAAACACCAACAAATACAATAGCCTTACCAATACTGCCGATAGGCTTAGCTATTTAAGGGCACTAGCCATTAATAGACTTATTACAGAGGCAGTAGAAATTTTCCTGGAAAACGAAGATGCCATTCTTGCCGGAAATTTTCATCAGAGCTTACTGGACAAGAGCAAATATGAAGCCCAAATAGACGATATTATTAAAATTAGTGTTGAAAAAATTTACCAAAGCGAAGAAGTAATCAATAAAGAGATTGCAGGCTATAAAATGCTATCACACCTGTTAGACACCTATACCGAGGCCTTGCTTCCAGAAGAAGATCAGCATAATTCCAATTTTAATAAACTGGTTTTAAAATCTGTACCAAACTTATCTGGCTTACAGGAAAACTCGTCTGTTTATAAACGTTTGCTGGAAATTTGTTCTCATACCGCTTCATTAACCGATGGCTTTACCGTGGCTTCTTTTGAAAAATATAAAGGCATAAAACTATAGGACCTTAAAAAAAGTTAAACAATTATGCTTACCGGCTACCATCTTTAACAAAAATGCCGGCTTAGACAGCCGGCATTTTTAAAATTCATAGACGAGCCCTACACCTAACATTTGCTTAAATTGCACCCTGGGACCGGTAGTTTCCAGTTTACCATCCCCGTTTGTATCTTCTTTAAACTTCACATCATCATCATATCGCAAGTGGGAGCCCACATTGGCTTTTATAAAATCGTTTACTTTTAAATCTACCCTTAGTTGCCATTCCACATCAATATTTCCGAATTTATTCAGGTAATCTGAATACAAGCTTAACTGACTATCTAACTCAACATTCTCAAAGATTTGTTTTGAAAAATCACTGGTAACAAGAAACCCTATTTCTGTTCGTACTTTCTCTCCTTCTTCCACAATATTACCAAGTGTATCGCGAACTGCGCCGGTAACACCAAACATACCTTCGTTTGCCAATCTTTGGTCTAAAACAAAAGTTGATTTTTGTGTAAGTGGTGAAATATATACTTTAAAATCTTCTATAGGATCAGAATATTCGGTACCAATACCTAAAAAGAAATAACCAGGTGCCATAAACTTCGAGATAGGACTATTAGTATCGGGGTACTTATATCCATTGGTAAATTGTGTATTAAAATTGAGTTTTGCTGAATAAAACCAGTTGGAGGTAGAATCCCTTCTATATCCAAAAGAGGAAGTTAAACGCAGTTCATCCTCAGTTTTCCTAAGTTTCTGGCCTTCCTGAGAGTTAATACCATAACGTGTCACAATCTTATTGCGCCAATAAAGATCATCTTTTTTATAATTTCTCTCCAGGTTACCATAAACAAGGGCCGAGACTGAATTATTTCCACCGGCATTCCAATTTACAAAGGCCACTTCGCTAAGGTTAACCCCAACTTCATTTTTCTGTGTCCAAAATGTAACAACCACAGAGTCCACCTTTTTCTCGGGCGGCTCTACTTTAATAGAATCTGAAGGTTTTACCGTATCCTTATAATAATGAGGGTAATTATAGGAATTTAGATTTTTTGCGGTTGAATTTAGATGTATTAAGCAAGCCAGGAGACATAAGACTTTGATTTTCATTAGTTAATTTAGATTTTTTCGGAATTGCAAAATTAAAGATTTTGAAGAAGAGAGACTATCACTTCCTCAATATATTCAACGTTAATTTTTGCAATTTCTTGTAACTCCTTTATTTTTCCTTGTTGGATAAATTCATCTGGCACACCTAAACTTCTAATTTTAGCTTTATAATCGTGTTTTGCGGCAAATTCTGTCACTGCAGAACCAAAGCCACCTGTCACTACCCCATCTTCTATCGTAACAACATATTTATACTTTTTAAATATAGTATGAAGTACTTCTTCGTCTAAAGGTTTTACAAAACGCATATCATAATGACCAATGCTTTTGTTTTCTATCTTTTCTATCGCCTTATTGGCATTATAAACCATATTCCCAATACTCAAAACAACAAGATCATCACCTTCCTGCAAACAATTTGCTTTCCCAATTGCTACCTCTTCAAAAGGAGTCTCCCAAACTTTTTGAATCCCTCTTCCACGAGGATATCTTATGGCTAAAGGTAACTCTATACCAAGTTGAGCGGTATAAAGCAAATTTCTAAGTTCTGTTTCATTGCTAGGGGTAGCAATAATAAGATTTGGTATACATCTTAAATAAGCAATATCAAAAACACCGTGATGGGTAGCACCATCTTCTCCAACCAGTCCTGCCCTATCCAGGCAAAAAATAACAGGCAGTTTTTGCAATGCTACATCGTGAATTACCTGATCGTAGGCGCGTTGCAGGAAAGTTGAATAAATAGCACAAAAAACCACGAAGTCCTGAGTAGCCATTCCTGCAGAAAGTGTTACTGCATGCTGTTCGGCTATACCAACATCGAAAGCCCTTTCGGGAAAAGCCTGCATCATAAATTTAAGGGAGCTTCCCGTGGGCATTGCAGGGGTAATTCCTATAATTTTCTCATTTTTCTTGGCTAATTCCACTAGAGTAAGACCAAAAACATCCTGGTATTTTAGCGGCAGTCCGGCCGTATCGTAAGTTAAAAGCTCTCCGGTCTCGGGCTTAAATTTTCCCGGGGCGTGATACTTTACCTGGTCTTCTTCTGCTCTCTTTAAACCTTTACCTTTAGTGGTAATAACATGAAGAAATTTTGGCCCTCTAATTTGCTTCATTTGTTCAAAAACTTCCAATAATCCACCAATGTCATGCCCATCTACGGGCCCGAAGTATTTAAAATTTAAAGCTTCTATAATATTGCTTTGCTTTGGCTTATAGCCTACCCTTGCTTTGGTTAAATATTGCTTTAAAGCTCCCACACTGGGATCTATACCAATAGCATTATCATTAAGAATAACCAATAAATTGGCTTTGGTCACTCCGGCATGATTTAATCCTTCAAAAGCCATCCCACTTGCAATAGAAGCATCTCCCACTACCGCTATATGGTGTTTATCTAAGTCTCCTTTTAAATTGGAAGCAATTGCCATCCCAAGCGCTGCAGAAATTGCGGTTGAGGAATGCCCTACCCCAAAAGTATCGTACTCACTTTCTTCCCGCTTTGGAAATCCACTAATGCCATTAAGCCTTCTGTTTGTATGAAATTGCAGGCGTCTACCCGTTAAAATTTTATGACCATAAGCCTGGTGACCTACATCCCAAACTAAAAGATCTTTAGGGGTATTAAAGGCATAATGTAGCGCAATAGTTAATTCTACCACCCCAAGGCTGGCGCCAAGATGCCCTTCTTTTGTGGCTACAATGTCTATAATAAACTTGCGAAGCGCAGCTGAAACTTCCTGCAGTCTTTCTGCCGGAAGTTGCCTTAAGTCTTCGGGAGTAAATATATCTTCTAAAATATTGGTATTCATAGTAAGCAAAGTTAAGCTTTGAAAATATATTTCTCATAAGGTTTTCTTCAGAAGCTAATTTTATAATTTTATCTTTCCAAAGAAATATAAAAGTAAGATGTTACAACCCTACAACGACGAATATTTTATGCGAAAAGCCCTGGAGGAAGCTGAAAAAGCTTTTGAAAAAGGCGAGATTCCTGTGGGCGTTGTTGTAGTTATCAACAATAAAATTATTGCACGCGGTCACAATCTAACCGAAACCCTTAACGATGTTACTGCCCATGCCGAAATGCAAGCCATAACGGCTGCCGCTAGTTTTCTTGGCGGAAAATATCTAAAAGATTGCAGTATGTATGTTAGTTTGGAACCCTGCCAAATGTGTGCGGGTGCTTTGTATTGGAGTCAGATTTCAAAACTTATTTTCGCTGCAGAAGACAAGCAACGCGGTTATCGCAAAAGCGGCGTAACACTTCATCCTAAAACCCAGGTAAAATCGGGTATCCTAGCAACAGAAGCTTCTACTTTATTAAAACGCTTCTTTATTGAGAAAAGAAATTTAAATTAAGTGGACAACATTTACGTTAAAGACTTGCTAACACCAAGTGTTATAATGCGTTAAAAACTATTGTTAAGTTGCATTTTTTCTAAAAATTTGTGATTCTATAACAATAATTTTCGTTTTACGCATCTATGGGGAATTACAATACAATTTTTAAATTATTACTATTTTTTTCGTTTTTAGGAATAACAGCAAATGCTCAGGTTACTCCCAATAAAGAAGAACCTAAATCTTTAGAGCATACTTTTTATGTTACAGCAAACCTGGGCAATAATCTTACCGATGAGGCCCAAAAAATACTCAAAGCAATTATAAGAGCTTCAAAAAAAGACAAAGAAGCAACACTTTTAGTTCCCGGGAATTTTCTTCCGCCCAAAGGATTTCAAAAAAACGATGCTAAACGTAAAGCTCAAAAGCAATTTCTCAAGCAACAGTTATTAAATAGAGTTCAAGACTTTAATGGCACCGTGGTTTTTACTCCCGGGCAAAATGAATGGACCAAACAAGGCCAGGATGCCATAGACGATTTAGAGTCTTTTCTTCAGGATAACCAATCTAATGTAGAAGTTTGGCCAGATGACGGCTGCCCTATTGAAAGTGAAGAAATTGCACCCAAAGTAGTTCTTGTAACAGTAGATACACAATGGTACCTGGAAAACTGGAACGAACATCCTAATATGAACACAAAATGTGATATTAAAACCAGAGAACGCTTTTTTGCCGAGTTTAAAGATGATATTAAAGATGCTCATGGAAAAACAATTATAGTTTCTATGCAGCATCCTGTAATGAGTAATTCAAAAAAATCTTTTGCCGAAAAAATTGGTGGTTTTACGCCACAAGATTATCAAAACGATGCGCATAGTTATTTACGGGGAAGATTAGAAACCCTGGCAAGCCAGTTTGATAATGTGATTTTTGTTTCCGGGAAAGATGAAAACCTTCAATATCTAGAAGATGATGGTATTCCACAAATTATAAGTGGAAGCATTGGAAAAACTAAAAAGCTTAGTATTAGAAAGGAAAATGAACACTTCGGAACAACTAAGCCCGGATATGCAAAAATAAAACTCTATAAAAACAACGAAACCCTAGTCGAATTCTTTTCCATAGAAGATACAGAAAATCCTATTTTCAGCAAAAATATTAAAAGCGACGAACCCAACTGGAATGAAATTAACTTTAAGACCAAAGAGGAAATTGGGGATAGCATAAGTGCTTCTATTTACACCAGGGAGGAAACCGATAAATCTGGGCTTTACAAATCTCTTTTTGGGGATTTTTACAGGGAAGTTTACAGCAAGAAAATTAAGGCTCCCGTACTGTTTCTTGACACCCTGGATGGAAATCTTGAGCCTTTAAAAGAAGGCGGCGGCATGCAGTCTAGATCTCTGCGTTTTATAGCCGATGATAAAAACGAATTTACCATTCGCGCGCTTAAAAAAAGCGCTACCCGCTTTTTGCAATCGGCTGCTATAAAAGATCACTATATTAAAGATTATATAGATAATACGGTGGCGCAGCGCTATGCGCAAGACCTTTTTACCACAGCACACCCTTATGCACGATACTCTTTAAAACATATTAATGATTTACTTGAAATAAATGCCGGAAAACCTCAAATATTCTATATCCCAAAGCAAAAAGCACTGGGGCTAAATAACGACGATTATGGAGACGAATTGTATATGTTTGAAGCCCACGTGGGCGATGAAAACAAAGGCTTTGAAAAATTTGGCTCCCCTGAAGATATTATTAGTACCCGAGATCTTCTGGCAGAATTAAAAGAGTCTAAAAACGTTAAGTCAGATGAAGTTGCATTTATAAAAAATAGGTTGGTAGATATGTTAATTGGTGACTGGGATAGGCACTACGACCAATGGCGATGGGGTCTGTATACACAACCCAATGGCATTAAGCTTTATAAACCAATTCCCAGAGATAGGGACTTTGCATTTCCTAATTACGATGGTTTTATTCCAGACCTGGTAAAATTGGGTCTGCCAATAGTACGCAAAATGGAAACCTACGATGAGAATGTAGATAATGTAAAATGGTTTAACCTTTCTGGATATCCTTTAGACCAGCGACTATTGAAAACTTTAGATTGGGAAGATTGGCAGGAGCAGGTGAACTTTATTCAATCCCGGCTTACCAACGAAGAAATAGAAACTGCTTTTGAAGCTTTACCCGAAGCAGTTCAGGATGAAACGATTAAAGACATTAAAGCACAGCTTAAGGCCAGGAGAGATAATTTAGGCGATATTGCTAAGCGGTATTACAACTACCTCCAGGAATTCCAGGTATTAACAGGAACCGAAGAAGATGACATATTTCATATTGAAAGAAAAGAAAACGGTATTACTGCGATAGAAATGATTAATGAAGACGGAAAAAAAGTCTTCAGTAAATCTTATAATTCTGAAGCTACCGATGAGATTTGGATCTACGGCCTTGATGGAGAAGATACTTTTAAAGTTACCGGTGATGAAGAAAACCCAATTAGAATCAATGTTATTGGTGGGGAAGAAAATGACATTTACGATTTTAAGAACACCAAAAAAGTTAAACTCTACGATCATAAAAGCAAGGAAAACACCATAAAAAATCCAAAATCTAAAAAATGGCTGGTAGATGATTACGAGATCAACACATACAATCCCGACAAGCGGTTAAAGACTGAAAATAAAATTTTGCCGCAAATAGACTATAATGGTGACGAGGGACTTTCTTTAGGCTTAAAAAACACCTACACCACCTATGGGCTAACCAATAATCCCTTTAATACAGAACATAGTTTTGATGCTTCCTATTATTTTGCAACCAGGGGTTTTGAAATAGGCTATAAAGGAGAGTTTGCACATATTTTTTACAACTGGAACCTGGGAATAGAGGCACGCTATACCAGTCCTAATTTCGCATTAAACTATTTTGGAAAAGGTATAGAATCGCAAAATATGCGAGACCGCTTTGGACGCGATTATAACAGGGTGAGAATTGAACAATGGGAATTTGCCCCATCGCTTATATGGCGTGGAAAATTTGGTGGAAGCTTTTATTTTAAACCAATGCTGCAATCTAAAGAAGTGTCTTATGACGAAGAACGTTTTATTGCCGACGCTTTTTCTAAAGAAAACGATCTTTTTAATCAGCAACTTTATGCCGGTGCTGAATTAAACTATCGTTATGAAAACAGGGATAACCCGGCATATCCTTCCCGCGGATTTGAAGCTGATCTTACTACAGGTTATAAAACCAATATTGATGAACATAATAACGAATTTGCTTATATAAGTCCGTCTTTAGCTATTGATTACCCCCTGCACGAAAGCGGTATTGCCGTATTGGCCACCAAAATTGGCGGAAAAGTAATTATTGGAAATGATTACGAATATTATGATGCTGCAATTTTGGGCGGAAACAATAATCTTAGAGCCTATCGCTGGGAACGTTTTAACGGAAAACGATCTTTCTACCACTCTACCGATCTTAGAGTTGGTGTAAGCCGATTTAAGACTAATTTTATTCCATTGCAAATTGGTGTAAGCGCAGGTTTTGATTACGGTAGGGTTTGGACCGAAAGTTCAAATTCAGATAAATGGCGAAACAACTATGGAGGCTCTATCTGGATTAATGGCTTTAACGCATTTACCGCGAATACCGGTTATTATTATGGTGATGATGGAGGAAGGTTAACCTTTACTCTTGGGTTCAAATTCTAAAAACATATTCCTTATTTCCACAAACCTGTGGAAATAAAAATGTAGAAAACAACAGGTTCTAAAATTAGAACAATAGCACCTCTAAATATAATTAAGCACAAACATCTAAAATTCAGTTAATTATTAACACAAAGCTTAAAGCTATCTTAATTTGAGTAATTAGGTAAGAATATTGGTTTCAAGAAGATAAACAGTTTTATCATGGCCCCAGAAACCAATTTGATACTTAACCTACTTCAAGCATTAATGCTAATCCCATTTTTGCATCTTTTAAATCAGGAAATTTTTAAAAAGCTAAGCAGAAAGCACGAGTTTTTCTCTACAGGATTAATGAACAAACTTTTCTTTTATCACTTAGTCTTTGCCGGGATTTACTATAGTTATGCCTTTTTTAATCCTTCAGATTCTAAAAGGTATTTTCGTGTGCCCGGCACAGAAGGCAAAACCTGGGGCGGCTTTCTGGATACCGGAACATCTTTTATAGATTTTCTATCCTATCCTTTTATAAATTTCTTCGGATTTAGCTATGAGATGATGATGCTACTATTTAGCTGGATTGGTTTTCTGGGCTTTGTTTACGCATACCTGTTTTTTAAAGAAAATATTTCTTTAAATATAAAATTGTTTAAAAGAATAGATTTTCTCACGCTTATTCTGTTTCTGCCCAACATGCATTTCTGGACAGCTTCTTTAGGTAAGGGAGCACCTATTTTTCTGGGTTTAATGTTATTTGCTTATGCACTTAAAGAACCAAAAACAAGATTCTTTAGTCTAAGTTTGGGGTCGCTATTGGTCTTTGCTATTAGGCCACATATGTTCCTATTATTAGCCGGAGCAGGAATGTTAAGTATTTTTTTAAATAAAAATCAAATCAGCTTAAAACAAAAAGCCATTTTTGTAGGAGCAATTACCGGTGTTTTACTGTTATTCCACAAACAAATTCTTGGTGTAATGAACCTTGGAAATTCTCAAAACTTAATCGCCGATTTTCTTTCTTTTACCGAAAATAGGGCAAAAGATTTAGACAATGCCACTTCGGGCGTACCCATGACCGAATATTCAATAGTAGAAAAATTCTTTACCTTCTGGTTTAGGCCCCTATTTTTTGATGCGCCGGGAATTCTTGGCATAATTGTATCAATAGAGAATTTAATCTATTTGATATTGTTTGGTAAACTATTTAAAAAGAGTTTCTTTGGGTTTCTAAAAACCGCTCCGGCAAACGTAAAATTGAGCTTAATCCTGTTTTTCACCAGCTCATTCGCCATGACCTTTGTAATGTCTAATTTAGGAATCATCCTAAGGCAAAAATCAATGATTATGTATTTCTTGTTCTTTGTAATATATTATTTTATGGCTTACGAAAAAGATACTGTTTTTAGATTAAAGCAAGAAGTGACCGGGAGAAAAACCATAACCAAAGCAGCTTAGTGCTTCTATGGATTTGAGGGAAATTTAAGAACCTAAGATTATTAATTATTCTTTAAGTTCATTTTTTATAGCTACAATAGCTGTTCTTGTGATGCCGAATATACTGAAGTTGTTCTTTATTATTGCCAAACGACTCGAAGCTTTTATTGTTCAGGCACAGTATCATTTAAAGAAATAAATAGGTTAGCAGGCTTACCGCTGATAACAACAAAATTGGTAATCATCAACGATTTTCACAAGCTTTAAAAAGTTCATTGAATTTCAAGGAGTTAAATTTCCTTGAAACTCTACTGGAAAATTAAAAATCCTGAGATTAAGAAGCCAACATTCTAAAAAGCTCCTCGTCTATTTTTGCATTTATATTTCTATGGTATTTATTGAGTAAATTGGCTATTAATTCTCCTATGGCATCCTGACGGTCTTCAGATTTGCTCATAAACTGAATCTTTCCCCATCCGCGAATATCGCAAACCATCATTCCCTTGGCATCCCAAATAGTTTGATTTCTATGGTCATAATTAACCGGAAATTTCAAGGTATCTAACGCTAAATTGTTTTTTTCACTTAAATTCATGAGTATTTTTTTTACTATTATTTTAAGCAAAATTAATCGCAAACAAACTGGTATAGGTTAATTAAAAATTAAACCTTAGCACCTGATTTTTAAGTGAGTGTTAAGTTGAATTTCAAGCAAATTACCCCAGGACAAAACTCTGAGCTTACCTGGTAAAAATATGGTGTTGTGTGGCGGTAAAATAATCGCAAAACACCTGATTTAAAGGCTCGTTATTCCTACTTGCTTTAACTCCCAAATAGGGATATATTTCAATTATACTTTTTGACAGGTTTTTTACCGAATCTGACGCCGAAATATGTACTTCTTCCCTATATTTTTGATGAATCTCCACCTCACATCTAATATTAGACTCTATTGTTTTTGCAAACCCGGCAACTTTTGAATTAGATACAGAGAGTATATTGGCCAAAGACTCCAGGCTTTTATTCATTTTAATTTTATGTGCTTCAGCCAGGAAATGTTCTGCCATACCAATATAATTCACCCAAAGTGTTAGGTCGGCAAATACCGAAAAAGGAATTTTAAAAATATCCTGCGGCTGGTGAAACTCATTATAGATAAAACTGAACCGCTTAGAGACCAAAACATCCTCAACGATAAAGGAGTGAGTGCTTGAAGCTTTTAAACCCATACTATTCCAATCTTTCACTATGCTAACTTTTTCCCGGGGAATCACAAAAGACAGAACTTTTGGTGAACCATCCTCATTCTTTACAGCTTTACCATGTTCGTGAATTTCGGCATTTAAAGTAAAATGGCTTAGGTACTCTGCACCGGTAGCATAACGCCAGGTACCAGATACTTTATACATATCCCCAATTTTTACAGCTTTGCCAAAAACACCTCCGCTACCTCCTAAAACAGGAGCTTTAGAACCTTGAAATATTTCGCCTGCCGCTTGCGGTTTTAGGTTTCCAATAAAATAATTGGCACCACTACAAAGTGTAAGTGTCCAACCCAGGCTACCATCAATTCTTGCCAGTTCCTGAAGCCTGGAAAGTCCTTCAGAAAGCAAAAGTTCAAGTCCTCCGTAATTTTTGGGTACCCAAATGTTCCAAAGATTCTCTTTGGCCAGCCAGTTTAAAACTTTTTCCGGAAAAATGTCTTTCCCTAAACACAATTTGGTAAGCTCTTGGTGCGGTTGTATCATGAAACAAAAATTTAGAAAATTAAATTCATATTCTTTAAAATGGATTGCAAATTATAGGGTTGTTTATTATGCTGCTAATTGCGCCTGCTTGGTTTTAACAATTTTTCGCCATTTAAAATAGCCCGAAGTTCCTACAATAAACAAGAAAACTGTTAATGCTGCATACACATATAAATCTTTATAAATAAGCAATGGGATAGAAATAATATTGCTAATATTCAGGAAAATCCAGTTCTCCATTTTTCTTTTGGCCATGAGCCACATGCCTGCCCAGGCAAATGCACTCACCCAGGCGTCCCAAAAAGGAACATCAGAATTGGTATAAAAACGCAGCCAATAACTCATTAAGCTAAAACAGCCTATAACAATTCCTATGGCTTTTACATATTCTAATTTACTGGCGTAAGAAATTGGGGTTTCCTCCTTTTGGCGGCCAAATTTCCAAAAAAACCAGCCATAGATACTCATCACCAAATAATAAAGGCTTAAAAGAATATCGGCATATAATTTTGACTGGTAAAGAACATAGAGGCCTATTAGGATAGAGGCAATTCCGAATAAATAATTATGGATATTGTTTTTTCTTGCCAACAGTACCTGCACCACTCCAAAAGTAGTCCCCAAAGCTTGCAACCAAACAATTTTTGTAAAGAAATCCTCTATCATGGTAATTTAATTTTACAATGAAATGAGGTGGTGAGATAACTAAAATTGCAGAAATACAATATCAGCATTGAAAAATCCCTTCGCTGGCATTATCCAGATCAGGTTCAGAGTATAATACATCTGGGACAAAGCCCAAAGAAACATTTTAGAAAATGAATCTTGATTCGAGAAAAAAATTAATCTCAAATGTCGAGTAAAACTCCCTGGGTATCATCTCAGCCTGCCTTAAAGCAAGCACCCCATTTCAGGCACAAAGCTATAGCTTATTTATGAAGATTTAGTAGTATTTGTGGTTTAAATAAATATAGAATTTCGTCAGAGTTTATACAGACAATAAATAGCTTATTAAATAGCCTTCCAAGCTTCTTAATTTATACACCCGGAAGGCTCATTTCCTATTCGAGTATAATAAATTCCGATCGGCGGTTTTCCTGATGTTTTTCTTTACTACAGTTCACTCCGTTTTTACATTCATTTAAAAGCCTCTCTTCTCCATATCCTTTTGCCTTTAACCTATTTGCATCAATATTGTTTTCAATAAGATATTCCATGGTAGACTTCGCCCTTCTCTCAGACAGCTTTTTATTATAAGCATCAGACCCCCTACTATCAGTATGCGATCTAATCTCAATTTTTAACTTTGGATACTTTTGCATAACGGCAAGAAGCTTCTCAAGTTCTACCCGGGCATCTTTTCTTATATTCCATTTATCAAAATCGAATAAAATATGCTTAATATTTAGCACCTTGCTAATATCGGTTCCCGGAACTAATGCCAGGCTGTTACGCTTCAACTGAAAATCGATTTTTTGGGATTCTCTTTTTGCTTCACTTGTATACTCCCTGGCATCAAAGTTTTCCTTTTGGGCACGAAGCCTATAAGAATTAAAATAATTAGTTACCACACTATAATTCCCTTCACTATCGGTTTTTACCAATTTATAGACACTATCATCATCTTTATATAGGGTGATGGTAGCATGGGGAATAGGCTTCATTGTTCCTTCTTCCTTTACCTGCCCTGTAATAGTAGCTTTATAAAAATTTACTATTTCTGAGTTTTCCTTAAGAAAATAGATATCAGCATAAGCAAAATCTCCATTATTTGTACGATTGGAACTAAAAAAACCGTTTTTGGTTTGGGTATCAACACCAAACGAAAAGTCATCGGCATAAGAATTAATTGGTTCCCCAACATTCAATAAATCTCCAAAGCCAGGGTTTTCTATCTTAATATAAAAAACGTCCAATCCCCCTAATCCGAAATGCCCGTCAGATGAAAAATATAACTCGTTGTTTTTAGACACAAAAGGAAAAGTCTCTTTACCTTCTGTATTAATTTTTGCACCTAAATTCTCGGGCTCTCCCAACTCACCTGTTTTTAGGATTGCAACCCTATATAAATCTGAATTGCCAAAACCTCCGGGACGATTAGATGAGAAATAAAGGTATTTTTCCTCACTATCCAGTGCCGGATGCGCCGTAGAAAAGGCATCACTATTTATAGCCAAATCTTCGGGCTCCTGCCATTTGCCATCCTTTTTTCTTGTTCTATAAATCTTTAAATATTTACTCTCTGATTTATTTTTGGCATCTGCATTGTTTTTTGTGAAGTACATGGTTTCGCCATCTTTACTTATCACTGCAGAAGATTCATGGAATTTCCCGGAAATACCTCTTTTTAATTTTTTTGGCTTATTTAATACCGAATCTTTTTTAATCGCTACCGAGTAAAGATTAAGAAAGCTAAGTCCGTCCCAGGCACTTTTTCTCTTTACAAAAACCCCGGTATCCCTGGTAGAGGCATAGATTAAATCTCCATCCTGATAGAAATGCCCAAACTCAATTCCACCAGAATTAATTTTTTTTAATTTTTTGATACGATACCTATCAGAATTCTTATCTATTAATTCTAAATAATCTTCAGCACTAAGTTCGACGCTAGAAGACTGTGCCCCGCCATTTTTACTTTTAAACAAATTATAATAATGCTTCGCTTTCTCATCATTCCCGGTTGCTTTTAAAGCCTGGGCATACCGCCTTAGATAGGATGTTTCCTGATCTTCTTCAAAATCAAACAACCTTTCATACCAGCTAACGGCATCATCGTAAGCTGCATTGAAATAATAAGAGTCCCCCAGTCTTTGAAAAAGTTCTTCAGACTCAAACCCCTTTTCAGCAACCTCCAAATAAATGTCGCGGGCATTAATATATTCATATTCATTAAAAGCTTCATTAGCCTTATCCAGTTTCGCCTCCTGGGCCATTACCGTGGAAGTTGAACACAAAAAGAAAAATATATACAGGTATTGAAAATTCTTAATCATAAAGTGGGCTATTAACTAATTAAAAGAATCTTGGGTTAACACTATTACGCACGCGTGTTCCTAATTCAAATCTTAGAAAGATCTCATGAGAGCCGGAGTTATACCGTTGTAAAGGCGTAGTGTCATAATCGTAAGCATAACCAATCATAATATTATCTGAAACATTAAATCCGGCAAGAGCACCTATAGCAGCATCCCAGCGGTAGGAAGCTCCCAGGCTAAAACGATTATAAAGTTGGAAATTGGCTGAAACATCTACGGCCAAAGGCGCCCCTGAAACCGCTTTAACCAAAAAAGCAGGTTTTAATTTTAAATCCTGATTTAAGTTAAAAACATAGCCTCCAATGGCATAAAAATGTAATTTCTCTGTAGCTGTTGAAACAGCGATTTCATCATAATGTTCGGTTTCAAGCATATTTGGGGTTGAAACTCCAAAATACCACTTCTTTGAGTGTAGGTAAAAACCAATTCCTACTACCGGAGAAGTAAGGTTTCTATTTATAAGGTTCACGTCGTTTGGATTTTCGATATCCAATTTGTTAACATCAAGGCTAAACATATTGATCCCTGCTTTTAAGCCGAAAGAAAGTTTTGTTTCCGGATTAAAAACGGGAATTGAATAAGAGAAATCGGCGGTTAGAATATCTTCCGAAGAAGGCCCAATACGATCACTAATAAAACTTAGCCCTACCCCTACTCGTTTAATTCCAATTGGGGAATTAACAGAAAAGTTAAGAGTTTCAGGAGCTCCTTCAAGCCCTACCCATTGGTTACGGTACATCCCAAATGTACTCAACATACCCCTGCTACCTGCATAACCCGGATTAATACTAACCGTATTATACATATACTGGCTATATTGAGAATCTTGCTGGGCATTTACCTCCTGGAGGCAAACAACAATACTACACAGTAAGAAAAAAAGTATTCTTTTAATATTTATTCCCATTCTATTTTTTTTACTCGATAATTGAGGTTTAATTGTTTCGAAGCATACCTCGAAACCACAAATAATTTCCTGGCCAATCTCCCGGAAACTTCTCCCGGGATATCCATTAATTAGTTAGCATTTAGGTATAAATAACCTGCCTTTTTAAAGGTGTCTATTTCTTGGTTCCCTACTGAATAATCAAATTTGAGTATGTAGAAATAAGTACCTGAAGGCAATTGTTCATTTCCATTAACATTAAGTCTTCCGCGGGAGTAGCCATCAAACAAATCTCCCTGTTCCCCATAATTATCGGTTTCAAAAACCTTCACGCCCCATCTGTTATAAACTTCTACTGTAATATTCTCTGTACATGTATTAGAAGCTCCAGAGGTTATAGAGAAATAATCGTTAACTCCATCCCCATTTGGAGTAACTGCATTATAAACTGCAATTTGACACGGAATTACACTTACTTCATTGATTCTTGCCAGGGTAAAAACGCCAAATTTATCTACCATGGTAGAAACAGTTTGATTAGCATTATTAACTATTCCTCCTTCATCTACCCATCTATTCTCCATTTCATCCCATCTTACAATATGAATTGCTTCCTCCCGGGGTGTGGCCAGAATCTCTGAAGGCGTGGTTTCATCGTTCCACGAAAGACTGATGAATATTTCTTCTGAATCGCCAATATTTTCTATAGTCCAATACTCGTTCTCATTAATTATTTCCACGAATTCTGAACGTAAATCGTGTGGATATAAAGCATTGCTATTCTCCAGGTAGTATTTAGCTTCTACAATACTGTTGGTATTTTCCATTTCGGCTGTACCTGCAAACCGATAAAAGCCTCCATCCCCAATTGGAAACTTAAAATCTTCGGTTCCATAATGAATTACATGACCATCTACATGACTGGCATTAGAGGTATTGGTATGGCCTGCAGTTTCGCCAAAAGTGAAGCTTCCACCGTAATTATCATTATCTACAATCCCCTGAAAAAAATTGGACTCCCCGGCTATGTGTATATCGCCAGATAATTGGAAGGGAGCAGCCTCACTGCTATTCTCAAAAATGGCATTGTAAAAATAACTTGTTTCCCCTCCAGAAATTTGCTGCAGATTATTCCCGGTAAACCGGGTTGTACCGGTTTCACCATAAAAATCTACAACACCATCATTGTTAAAATGACTGTAGATAAATGATTCGCCATCGTTATAAAACTCAGCATATTCTAAGTTGTTAAAACGCTCTACTGTTGAAAACTCAGTACCCTCACTTACGTAGAGTGTTCCTTTGTTGCTTGTTTGAGCAATAACTCCCAAAGGAAAGACCAGTATTATAAGTATTAATAAGCGCATAATTTAAGGTAGATTAATATTAAAAATATGCCCGCCATTGATACCAGACACATTAGATATTCAAATTCTTTATTTTTTGCTATTCTATTTTTCATTGTTTGAAAAAAACATTCAGCTTACAAAAGTTCCGGCCCCATTAGCTTCATTCTAAGTCCAGGCGGGTTGATCTCTACATTTATATTCATAATTTATAGAGAACAGGAGCAATAGATATATCTATGTTGTTTTTTTATTACCACGGGCAGCATATAGCCTATGTATATAAAATCGGCTATTCCAGATATTAAAAATGTGGTATCTCTTACCTTACTTAAGAGAGAGATATTCTTCCGATATTCATAAAAACCCTTAGCCATACATATGTGCTTTAGAATATTCATTAGTTTCTTGCTTTTGAAGGCAACATAGGATTGGTGATTATTAAACAGGGTGTCTTATTTTTCCCACTACCATAGCCCGTCATAGTAGTAGCTCCTACTACGTTTTGTGTTCCAGTAATCGTATTTGTACCTGTGGAGTTCCATGGTATATTATTAAATTCGTTATCATTGATTAAAACCAAAGGAAACAACGGCCCTCCCGAAACTTTACTCGCATAGAGGGCTACCGAGCCAGTAGGACCTATAACCACCCGTATAAGAGGGGCTGATGCACTTCCTGTCATTTGCCATATATCTCCTTCTGTGTCCGTTTCAAATTCATCACCATCGGCAAAACGAACGTTGATTCCGTTTGTGTCTTTCGATTGAAACTCAAGTTCGTTCACAGCCAATTTGGTATCGTTAATCTCCAGGTTAAATGAATTGTCTAGAGTATAAATATCAAACTGGAAACCATAATTAGTAGCTGGTTGATTAAAAGTTACCGATTCTCCATCCGATAAACTAAAACTTTCCCCTTCAACATCTTCCACGCACCATCCCGTATCACATCCCCCCATACTTTCGGGAAGAGAAGCATCTTTAACCAGGACCAATATTTCGGTTAATTCACTTTCACAACCCCCTTCGCTCTGACTTAAATAATAGGTATTGTAACCCGGTGTGGAGGTATCAGGAATTATTGGTGAACCTCCTTCGTTCAGATACCAGGTAAGGGTATATCCGGGATCAGCAATATTACTTGTTGGAATGGTTTCCCCCTGACAAACTTCAATATAACCGGCTTCCGGCACACTAGGAGCATTAGGCTGTGAGGCTATATTTATTGAAGAACTATTGTTCCCAAGGTTTTCTGGAGGCTCTATATTACTCCCTGAACCATTAAATTCTACTTGTGCTGTATTGGTATAACCGGAAGAAACCCCATCTATGGTAAACATAATTGGCGGTGCAGACCTTCCTGAGCCTAAAGTACCAGTACCATTTAAAGTAAATGTATGAATATTACCATTACTACTATGCGTCCAACCGGTACTGTTATTGGTAAGTGTTGCACCTGCCGGTATTTCATCAGTCACTACCACATCGTTGGTACTACTGTAGTTCAAATCTTCCGTTCCTAAGTTAGAAACCCTTATAATAAAATCATTACCATTGGTGGCATCCAAACACTGCTGATCGGTATCTTTTTTGATGGTTAAGTCCACACCCTCTGCTATAACAGGGGTGTTTACAGTAGAAGTATTATTACCCAAATCGGGATCGGTAACTTCATTATTACCAATATTGACCGTGTTTTGTAGTAAGTTCCCAGTGGGAATTTCGTTCAAAATGGCTTTTACCGTAATAGTTCCGGTGCTGTTTGCCGGCAAACCTACGGTTCCATTAAAATTCCCGGAAGTTATAGGTGCTCCAGAAGTAGGTGTAGGTAAATTAGCATTGGTGAAACCACTATGGCTAATGTCTGTAATATTAAGCATCCCGTTGGGAATAGGATTTCCTTCCCCATCAGTAAGTTGGTCTTCTATATCAATAGTTGAAATTGCTGCTGGGGTATCATTGTTTACCTCTATTATATAGGTAATTTCATTCTCATTACCCGAACCGGCAACAGAACGCAACACATTCTTATCTGCCAATTTATTCACCCTCAAATTCCCTGGGGTTGTAACCAAAAGGTTTCGAATTTCGTGATAGTTGAACCCACCGCCAGTAGAAGCTGCGAAGCCCAATTTTAATAACTCTGGTGGAATATCTGAAGTAGTATAATTAATCAATTCTGTAAAAACATCTCCTTGAGTTGTTGCCCAGCGTACGGTAATGTTATAAGTACTATTTCCAGTAGGAGTTATTTCAACTTGAATTCGACGATAAAAGTTGGCATAGCTTGGTCGAGAGCCTACCGTAGTATTATAGTCAACTACATCATCTTGAGCATTTCCTTGCTGATTAAGAGCATCGACAATATTGCCATTACCTAAAATTGTTACTCCATCTAAATATTTATTAGTGTTAGGATCATCTGGATTCGCAGAAGTAGTTGGCCCTCTAAGTGCTACAGAATTGGGACTCAGCTGTGATGATCCTCCGTTTTTTCCTTCAGAATTTCTTACATAGTTTCCATAAGCATCAAAACCAATGCCCACATAACCTCCAGTAAGACCAGGAGTTCTAGGGTTGGTAGCAGTATTGTTTGCATATCCCAAAGAACTTCCATAGGCACCTAAAGCAAAATTTCCAGGGCCGTAATTGGCGTCGAATAAAAAGACACTAAACCCATCTGCTCCATTATAGGTATTATCATCCTGGTCTCGCCACATTGTAAATTCAAAATCCACCAACACACCCAAAGTTGACGGAAAGGATTTATTGACATAGGCATAACCTTTTTGGCTTTCCGAAGCTTCCGTTAAACGCAACCAACCAGCATTTACAGGGTCAGAAACACCTGATGTTAGATAAGCTTCATCACCCAGGATGACATCGGGGGAACCACTGCCCTTAAAGTCATCTGTAATGGTAAACTGTGCTGAAACCTTAGAAGTGGCGAGCAAAAAAACAATACCAGTAATTAGTATATGTATTATGTTTTTCAAATTGTTAATTTTAAAATTTGACTTTAAATTTCTGGTTTCAAACAAACCTACAAGGCTTCCAAAAACCTTGTAGGCTCTATCTTGTACTACTATTTCACCACAAATACAATGTTCATAAAGGATGCTGCACTGTTTGTAGAGCTTATAATATCATAAGTTAGTACACCATTGCCATCTACACTTACATTTGCAAACACAGTAGTATCGTAATAAGTAATATGATATTCCAACTCGTTAGCCGGTAAAGTTGGGATTGCTGCTGAAGCACCTGCACTGCTAACCATTGGCGAGCCAAATTGATTCACATATTCCTGGTGTAGATTACGTGTAAAGCTTGTACCTTGAGTCGAAGTATCAAAAACTACACTTGGCATATAGAAAAACTTTGGCATTGCAGACTTCACTTGCCTTAAAGTACCATCAGCTTCTGCAACTACCAATTGATCGTTAGCAGTACCCGGTTGCAAGCCTGCTACTGCCAATGTGTTTGTTGCATCGGTCGTAATGCTTGTAGGCTCAATTAAAGCTCCTCCTAATTTAATATCTAAGGCAGATTTCGTCAATCCATTTTTAGCTTCCAGGATTTCACCCACTCCAGATTTATCTATCCAGGTTACATTTCCTGTAGCATCGGTAGCCATTATTTGATCATTACCTACGCCTTGTATTTTATTTGTAGTAACCGCTCCATCGGCTAGTTTAGCTGTAGAAATCCCAGCATCTGCTACTTGTATTCCGGCATCTGCCAACAATTTCGAAAGTCCGTCTGTCCCGCTTATAAACTCCAGACCTCCATCAAGACTTAAATCTCCTTCGCTGGTATTTACTGTGGCCAACAACTCCTCAATTGCAGTCTGAACATTTGTTGCTGTCAATATATTGGTCGTATTATCGAAGGAAACTGCACTTGCATTGGTATCGATAGTTGTAATAGTATTCCCAGAAGCATCAGTAAAAGTATAAACTCCATCGGTTACACTTACTGAAGTAGTATTGGCATCAATAATCACCTCCGTACCGTCTACTGCGGTATGCGTATAGGTGCCGTTGCCATTAGCAACTAAAACATCGGTAGTATTATCCAGGTTAGACTGAATCTCATCCAAAGCATCCTGTACATTGGTAGAGGTTAAACCTGAATTGGTATTGTCATAACCGGAAGCACTTGCATTGGTATCGATAGTCGTAATTACATCACCATTACCATTTGTAAAAGTATATACCCCATCGGTTACACTTACTGAAGTAGTGTTGGCATCAATAATCACCTCCGTACCGTCTACAGCGGTATG
>NZ_JAEHOK010000017.1:31456-75415 GCF_016236915.1 Salegentibacter maritimus | reverse complement strand
ATTGGTCTCAAAAAAGGGATTTAAACCCTGCAATTTTATTGCAGTACTTTAGTAGTGCGAAAAAATCTATATTTTGGTACTATGAGTTATCAAAGAAAAGGCTCTCATACGGTAAGTTATTTAACGTGCCATATTGTTTGGGTTACAAAATATCGGTACAAGGTACTTCGAGGAGATGTTCAAACTCGTTGTCGTGAACTTTTAATCCAAATATGTGAAGCTGAAGGTATAGAGATACTGAAAGGAGTAGTGAGTTCGGATCACGTTCATATGCACATTGAATATACTCCAAAATTGAATGTAAGTAGCATATTGAAAAAACTCAAAGGACGAACTTCAAGGAAACTTCAACAAGAGTTTCCAAAACTGAAAGAGCGTTATTGGGGGCAACATTTTTGGGCAAGCGGTTATGGAGTTTGGAGTACTGGGAATATTACGGATAAAATGGTCAATGAATATTTGGAACATCACCGTCGAGATTCGAGTGATAATTCCAATTTTATATTGGAATAGTAAAAGGGGACTTTCAGTCCCCAGTATTAATAAACCTCTGCACTTTTAGTGCAGAGTTGTTTAGTTTAGATGGTTAAATTATATGCTACACAGAAAAGGTGAAAATCACATAGCTCACTATTAGTGCAAGAGCCATAATAATGACTCTATTCTGTTTTAACTCTTTCCTCTTAATTAAAATAATTGCCGCTAAAGCTATAAACCCTGAGAGCAAATATATCTTACTCTCTTCATTTATAAGGCCTATGCGATCAATAACTCCAAAATAAATAATTATTAAAAAAAGAGGAATTAACCTGAGTGTCCTATTATTAATTCTATCTAATATTTCCATTATCCTAAATGATCTATTACTGTTTGATCCTTTTCGCAATTTTCCTTTGCATAACCACATTCGTTGTTTGCTGTAATATGTAAAGTAGTTACTAACGCATGACAAGCTATGCCTACAATCACTGTAACATCTGCTATACCACACGCGATATGTTCCAGGCCTGCAACTGCAAATGCATTTGTCAGACAATTATTATAACGATCTCCACAAGTAGACCCTGCTGATTTTGTAGTTACATTTAAACCCTCTGAAACAAAAGCTTCCATTATCGGGGCTTCCAAATCTACAATATTTTTACTGGTCAGTCCATACTTAGAACTAAGATTTTTTATCCTTTCATCCTGCTCTTCATAGAAATCAACCAATTCTTCTGGATTATCATAACCCATAGCATTGGATAAATCTAATAATTCCATTAAGGAAAGTTTATTGTTGTTCTGGGTAATCTTTAATACTCTCGTGGGATCTTGGATCTTATTAAAATGTCCGCTCTCCTGAATTATAAATTCTTTAAAAAGAGGATCAGTAGATATTTCCGAAATAAGATTCTCCGGTGGGATTGAAAGGTTTTCATCTATGTTTTCGTTTGAACAAGAAGATAGCAGTAAAACAACAAAGGTGTACAATAAGTAAAAGGAATTCTTTTTTAAAGTTAAAGTTTTAAATTTTGGTAAAAAAAAATAAAATCTTTGATTTTATGTTAAAATTCAACCCTCACCTCGTATGTTTGGCCTCAGCTTGTTTAAGGCTAAATTTACAAATTATAATCAAAAAGGGCTGGGAAGGAGCAAGAAACTCACCTAGACAACCAAAGGGTATGTCCGCCGCAAGATTATCATCCTTCCTGGTAACCCCTTAAAGTCTCAACTGTATCTAGAGACCATTTCAAGGGACTGGATCTCGCATAAACTACGAGGAAAGACAAAAAAGTTAAAATCACTTTATTCTCATAAATTTTAGATAAATAAATGAATAAATATTAAAATTTTGTTTTTTATTAAAAATAAAATTAAATATATTGCCAAAGTATTTTTCAATCCCTACTATAAAATACAGTAAATTTTATTTAACCCTAATCTAATTTTATGAGAAAAATTTACCTGCTGTTAGGGATTGTTTTATTGCTTGTTATGGGGTGTGAAAAGGATGATACCCTAGAACCGATTGAGGGGATAGAGCGTAATGAATTAGAAGGGGAAGGCATGGGGCCTGGTATACCAAAGTATTTTTTTACTGATTCGACCGACTTGGCCACCACAAAATTTTATCAGTTTTATAGGAATAGGAGCAGGAATGATACACTAAACCAGCGTTCCATCTTGGAAGGTACTCCTTCCTTACTTGATTCCCTTATTTTAGAGAAAACGGTGATTTATGAAAAGAAAGGCACCAGGTATTATACCATTCCCTATAAATACCATACAGAAGCAGCCTTTTATAATTTGTATGTTCAGGAAACACAAAGCTCATTTATTCCTTTTAAATTAAAATATAACAAAGGACCAGATTATCCAGATAATCCCCACGACTTACAAGTAGAAATAGTACCCTTTATATTTTCACAGGCACCAGGCAATGGTTCTCCTTTGACTACCCGGTCCTCCTGTACACCCACTACATTTTATGTAGAGGTGAAATGCACAGGGGCTGGACACTGGCCTGGTGAGTCCAGTTGTAAATGTGGGAAATCCGACCTTAATTGTGATCCTGCATATACTTTGAGTATAAACGGACAGGTTTGCCAGGAATCCACACTTGATGACGATCCCGATCCAGGAGGGAATCCTGGGGGCGGCAGTGGAGGAGGTTCGGGCTCACCGGGAGATCCTACCACTAACCCTAACGACCCCACCCAGCCCGGTGGCGGATTTGATTGTATTGCAGGTTATGATTGTGCTGGAGATCCTTACCAGGACCAACAGCTATACAATCAATGCAAATACAGCCTTGGGGGTGATAATTGCTGGGAAATTTGTGAATATGCCAATTGTACCCTGGAAGATAATGCCAGGTATGAACTATTCCAGAAACTCAATGTGACGGAGCAAGAAATCTCCAGCCTTACCAATGAGCGGGTAAACCAGCTTGGCAATTACGTGGGCAGCGGTACTAATGTAGAGAAGAATGCCTTCGCGTCGGAGGCAGTTAGAGCCTGGATAAACGATGGCGAGGTGGATTTTGAAACTCGTTTAATTAATAACCCTAACTTGAATGATTTTCTAAAAGATAGAATGTCATCAAGTGAATTAGCATTATTTGATACATTAACCCCAATGCAGAAAGCATTGTATTTGCAAGCCGCTGCAGAGGCTTATACATATGCAGAGATTTTTTATCCGCGTCCGGTAAGAAATAGAAAAGGAGATGCAGTTAAACATACCCTTTGGAATGCACTCTCTACAATTTATATTGGAGCTACTTTGACAAAACAACTTACTGATGCGCACGAAGAAATTACTTTTGACTCAGGTTATCAAAACCATTACAAAGAAAAACAGATGGACTTATATAATAATGCTAAAGGAATAGAGTTAGGTAATCAATATGGAGGAACTTTTGCCGTATTTTTTCAATTAGTTGAAAATGCAAAAAATAATGGAGAGTTAGGGTATTTAAGTAATTTAGAGTTCACAGGTTCATTTTGGAAAGCTACAAGTAATTCTGTATTAATACCAACTAATCAATAAAGATGAGAAAAATAGTTTTAGTTTTAATTTCACTTATTTTAATTTCCTGTGGCAAAGATAAAGTTAAAATAAAAATCAGTGATTTTTCTAAAAAACAAGAAGTGACGTTGACACCATATAAATTGAAACCCTATGCGATGTTGAAAATCCATATTAAGGGGCAAATTAATGATACTATTAAAATAAATTATAATTTATATGGGAATACTGATTTCTTTCTTACAGGAGAGGTGGACACTTTATTAGTACAAACCGATTATTATGGAGAAGGTCCTGTAACTTTGTTGTTCGATCCATATAGAGCTACAGAAGGAGAAATTTTAATAGATTTTAATCTATGATAACCTTGGTCGCATACCAAGAATTTCTTTTAACGAAAATAAGAAAAATCTAAGCTCGATTAGAACAAATAAGTAAAAGCGCAATGATAAGGTCATTTCCTTGAAGCACCGCGTCTCGGGTTTAGTAAGTGATGTGCTATTAGAAAAATAGTCGATCAATTGGATTTGAATCTTTTTTGTTAGTATCTTGCTCATCAAACTGTTTTTAAGGTTGGTAATTTTTTTGCAATAACAATATACCACCTTTTAAACGGCTCTCTTATTTTGAAACACCTGAAAACACCAGTAAAATCAACACATGAGCCCAGTCTCAACGAAATTTCTGGGGGATGGTTAATTATTATTAAACACAAGATTCAAACTTACACCACTCATTCCAATGTCTTTGGCAGTCCAGCTTTCTTTGGGATGGTTATGGGATCAATCTCAAAAGTTGTGTTTAAAAATCATAGAAAACATGATTAGCAACCACCACTTATAAAAGAAAAAAGCCTCTTCCCGAATACACGGAAAAAAGCTTCTCATTGGCTAGCCTAAATCTTCACAACACAAGATATTAACCGGCTAACTACACATCCCGACAAATGCGGGACAAACAACACAACTTAATCTTACTCTTATATCAACATTCGGTGATTTTTACCACTTAAATGCTAATTTCGTTTTAAATTTTAATCGCTCCTTGTTTTAAAACAAGGCTGGCAAATATACAACATCTTATTTCTATTAAACAAATAAAAAATTAGGTTTTATCAAAACTTAGATTGTTTATTTTAGTAAAAACACTAAAGAAAATTATCAATAACATAATTTTCAGTAGCTTTATACTTTTAGCTAATCCAAAAACAAGCGAGTTTTGTAAAACCGTTATATTTATTTCATTGGGATAGAGCAATTAAATTTTAAAATAGCAAGATGCCTAAAAATGTATTTTTTCTAAAGCCCATTTACAAGACTGCAATAAAGCCGGCTTAAGACTAAAAAGCGCTCTAGAGTCAAAATCTTGTTAATTTTCATCATTCTGAAATCAATATTTTAAAATATCTCTCAATGAGCTTGATCTGGTATGAAACATAGAAAAAGTTTTGTAGCAGAAGTGCCAGGAAACAATGTTTTAAAGATTTCACAAAGAGTTTAATGCCAGCACCAATCTGCATCTTATTGGCATCATGAAAGACCTAAGATTAATTTAGAATTCTGTAAAACATAGCCTGCTTCCTAATGGCAGAAACTCTATCCCGGCCTTCATTAGGAACCGGGAATAGAGACAAAATAGCTTTGGTAAGGGGCATATATAAGCCCCTATTCGCTTATTTGCTTTTTGTTTTTATTGATTTTAAGCTGTAGTAACAGTAACATAGCCACAAAGCTTATAATAATAATTATTAGCAACATTTTAATTTCTGGAAATATATCGCTAATATCACCTCCATAATAGGCTACTTTTCTAAAAGCTGCTAAGAAATGGGTAACCGGAATAGACTGGGCAATACCATTTATAAATTCAGGAATTGCAAGACTTGGCCAGGTAAATCCACTTAAAATAAATGCCGGGGTAGAGATTACCATTAAAAGTTCGGTAGCTTTTAATTGATTTGGAATTATCACCGAGAACAACATACCAATTCCCATAGAGGCTAAGCTCAATAGAATAATCAATATTAGCATAGGTGTATTAAAAATTGCTGCTTCTACATTAAAGAAAATGAAAAGTCTACTTACTACAAACCACATCACCGGAAGAAATAGCAGAAAAGGAGTTGCTTTTAAAACAATAAGATACCAGGATGGTTTATTCTTTTGGACCAGGCTTTTAAAATAGCCATCTTCAAAATCACGAGAGAACACTAACGCCATTGCCAGAAAAATTACCTGCTGCATAATGGCCCCTAATAATCCCGGAAGCATAAAGCTTAAGTAATTACCTGTAGAATTATAGAGTTTGTTGAAATTCACCTTAAAACTCTCATAACTTGCCCTCGCCTGATCTGGAGATGCACCCTGCTTTTGGAGGCTTTCTATCTCAATGCCCGCATTTAAGGTCATTAACACTTGCTGAATGTTCTTACTGGCAATATTTGCATTAAGAATATTGGCCATATTAAGATCTACCCTTATTTCAGGATATCTTTTTTGAAGTATATCCTCCTCAAATCCTGAAGGCAAAGTCACTACAGCTACATACTGCTCAACCGGCATCTCTTCCAGTATATCGCCAGGAGTATACCTACGGTCTTTTACCAGAAGTGCTTCATTATCTTCAAAAGCATCAATTATACTAGCGGATAGCGGGCTGTTGTCCTGGTCTACTATTACAATGGGTAAATTTACCACTTTTGCCTGCTGATAAACATACCCAAACAACACCCCATAAAGTATTGGTGCACCAAAAAAAATAGCACAAAGTACAGAGTTGGAGAAAATTCGTTTGAATTCTATTTTTAATAAGTCGAAAAACTTTTTCATACTAATAGTCTTTTAATAGAATAGTAGCACTGGTATAAAAATTACTTCCCGAAACATCTGAAGTTGGGATCACCTTAAGTTCATAGACAGATTCCGAAAGATCATATAAAGGAGCGGTACTTGTAATCTCTGCATATTGAGGTAACTGTTTTATGCTTACTATTTTTCCTTTAAACTCCTCCTCGGTGTATGGGTTTACCAGGTTTAGTTCATCTCCTTTCTTAAAATCGTAGATATTAGATTCATTTATGGTGAACCTAAAATAAAGCTTGCTTTTTTCATACCCGTTAATCAGGGTATAGCCGGGGCTTAACAATTCTCCTTCCAAAAGGCTAATAGTTTCAATGCTCATATTGGCAGGAGCAATAAGGTACATTTCATCTGAGGCTGTCAATACCTCTTCTTTTGCGCCCCGTGCCCTATCTAGTTGTCCTTGCGCCTGATCTATCTTTTCTGTCCTGGCTCTTTTCCCGGCCTCATGGTGTTTGGCTTCCACAGCGCTTACCTGGGCATTGGCCATCTGTAACTTCATTTTTACCTCATCAAGTTGCTGGAGACTTACCAGCGAATCTTTATACATGTTATAAAGCCTATTGTAGGATTCCTGGGCAAATGCCTGTTCTGCTTTTGCTGCGTTCAATTTCCCTTCTATCTGAATTAATTGTTCTTTTGTTGCCCCCATATTAGCCATAGTAAGCTGCCCTTTAGCAGCCTTCATAGCTCCTTCGGCCTGTAACATTTTTGCATTGATTTCCGGAATATCCAGAAATGCCAGGGTATCTCCTTTGCGCACTTCATCTCCTTCAGCAACAAATAACTTTTTAACCCGCCCCGCAAGCTTACTGCTTACTGAAATAGTTTCAAATTTCACTTTTCCTCTTACCGGAGAAATTTCTTTCTGATTATTGCAAGATGCCAGGCTAAAAAGACCAAGCAGTATAAAACCAATTTTAATGTTTTTCATATCTTTTTTTATGATGTATTTAGTAATTAAGTATTCCTTTTGCATGCATAAGTGTAGTGGCAGCTTTGTTTTGAGCGAAATAAGATTCCTGAAGCTTAAAGTTTGCACTTTCCAGGTCCCTTAACCCATCCAACACTTCGCTTATAGAAGCAAGATTATTTCTATGCTGTTTCTTTAGCATTTCAAAAGTGGCCTCTGCCAGTTCAATCTCTTTATTTGCAATTCTTGTATTTTGAAGTGCAGCCTCATAAGACATTTGTGCCTTCACAATACTTAAAGAGATCATCTCTTCAGCTTCTTTAATTTGTTCCTGATATTTTTGCACTTCTAGCTGAGATTTCTTGCTTTTTAAGGCATTTTTCCCACCATCAAAAACATTCCATTTAATGCCAACCCCAACATACCATTGCGGGTCAAGCAGCGAAAGGTCATCTTCCAGAAATTCATAATGGCCCTTCAATGCCAGCTTCGGAATAAAATTGCTTTTCTCCATTTTAGATTTGAAGCTTGCAGCTTTTTCAGCCTCTTCCAATGCGTGTATTTCTGCCCTCTTTTCAGCTGCACTTCCGGTAGAGGAAATAGCACTTAGTTGGGGAGAAAGCGAACGCAAAACTTCCCTGTTTTCACCGGTAATCTGATGTAGCACCTCAATAAGCAAGCGCTTGTTCTGCTTAAATTCAAGCTGTTTTCCTTCTAGTTGCTGTTGAGCCAATTCGATCTTTTTCCGACTTATAGGAGTAGCAAGACCATTTTCTATTGCCTTCTTGACAAAGCGTTCCTGATCCCGAAGCTGATTTTCTGAAGCAGCCAGTACTTCTTGAGAGGCATTTACCAGAGCTAGCTTGTTATAGGTTTCAATAAGATTTAGAACTAGCTTATCCTTTTGGGCCTCACCCGCATAATTTAGGGATGCTTCTTTATGTTTTCCAGCTTTTCGGGCATTTGTCGCTTCAAATCCGCTAAAAAGTACCCAGTCTAAATCTACCGAAGACTTTAAAATATTTTTATTCTGAAGATTATTTGCCGGCTGCAGTGGAACATTCTCTGGAAAAGCAGCGTTAAAAGGAAGTCCGGCAGCTTCTTTGATTAGCAATTTCTGAGTAGACATCAATAGCTTTTGGGTATCCTCATCAAAAGTTATATCGTCATTAAGCCTGGTATAGCTTCCATTTAAAGTAATCTCGGGTAGAAACACCGCTTTGGCTTGTTTTTGGTCTATCCTGGCCTGCTCGCCTTCCAATCGATTAATATTCAAACCGTGGTTCTTTTCAAGCGCTTTTTGGATAAGCATATCCAGGACCGGATCTATCTCCTGGGAGAAACCAATGGCCGGAATAAGGCCGGTGAGTAAAACGCATAGCAACTTTGTTTTTAGTAATCTCATTTTCATTACACCAATTTATTATTAGTGCAAATTTCATTACTAAAAGAAAGCTTTCCTTTGACCTATATCAAATAGTGAAATTCAAGAATTTCTTGAAGTACCACCTCGCCGAATTCGGCTAAGGGTTTCCTGTGTCATACCCAGGTAAGAAGCAATTGAACCTAAAGGGACCCTGCTTGAGATAGATGGAAATTCAGTAAGCATATAATCATAGCGTTGCTTTGCGGTCTGGAACTGAACGGCATTTAATTTATTTACTACCCGGGTTAGCATTTCGGTAGATAATAATCGGCCTAATTTTTCCATATTGTGATAACGTGCAAATAACAAATCGAGGTTTTCTCGTGTTATGCTATAAAGAACAGAATCTTCCAGCATTTCCAAATAATAAAGACTTGGCGTTTGCTGGAAAAAACTTTCTATACTAGACATAAATTTTCCTTCTATAAAAAACCATTGCGTCACTTCTTTCCCATCTTCTTTTAAATAATAACTTCTTCCCACACCCTTTTCAACAAAAAAAAGTTTGGTACATACCTGGTTTTCTTTTACCAGGGTTTGATTTTTTGAAACAATTTCCCGCTCAAAATGAGCAGTAATATCTGTTAACTCTTCAGAAGTAAAAGGAACAATATTTCTAAGAAAATCTTGGAGGCTCATATAAAGTTTTTCCGCTTTAGGATTTAAATGTAAACAATTGAAGGCTATTTTTTCCAGATATCCCTGGTACATCATCAAATTGAAATTGATTTTGGTGATAAGATCTCACTGAAGACCAGAAATAAGTACAATCATAAATTAAAATAGATTTATCTTTAACAACCAAAAATCAGATAATATGAGTTTACTAAATAAAATTATGGGAAATGCGGGCAGTATTTCTAAAGAACAATTAGACGAAAGATATGGGCGATTACTTACTGCATCTGAAGAGATTGAATTGGGTTTTTCCTTGCTACGTGATATCTTTATGTTTACCAACAAACGCCTTATCCTTATAGATGTTCAGGGTTTAACAGGAAAGAAACAAGAATACCTCTCGCTTCCTTATCGCCATATATCCCGTTTTTCCCTGGAAACAGCCGGTACGTTTGACCTTGATGCCGAACTTAAGATTTGGATCTCCAGTGAAAATGTTCCTAGCGTAAGTAAAAAGTTTAATAAAAGCATTGATATTTATGCAGTACAACGCTATTTAGCGGAAAAAGTAATTTAGGTGGTCTTTTTTATAGCTTCAGATTAATAAAAAGCTTAATTTCCGGGTTAAGGTCTCGGAAATTTTTATAGAACTCCCCTGGCATAGATGTGCTAAACAGAGAGTGTAAACAATTAATGAAAGAATACTGTCTGAAAGGTTTATTTTCGCCAGCTTGACTTCTTCTGGAACTTTTCAGACAGTATCTTTTAAGCCTTACTTTTTAGATTCAGCAATAGAAACTTTACGGAATTCTTTTAAAAGCTTCTCTAACTCTAAAGAAGATTTTCTAGCTCTGGTTCCGGCACTTTTATTTCCACTTTCTAATTGTGCATTAGCTTCCGTTTGGAAATTTTCAAAAGTGTTCTGGATGTTTTCAACAAGTTCTTTCATTATAATAGTTTTAAAAATTTAAAACGCTAAAATAGTAGAATAATGCAGCGTGCGCCCGGTTTTTTGAATATTTCTTATAAACAACCCGAACGGAGGCATCTTAATTGGGATTGATTTAAAGATAGGCTGTTTTCTTTCACATAATTATAACAGTAAAAATTAATTAGTTACGCCTTTCCTTAAAATCATATTCACAACTCTTTTCATAAAAAGCTTTTAAAAATATTAAACAGTTATTTAACAAAATCGCTCTCTAAAAAGGCTGTTTTTCTGAGGTATGTTTTATTTTAAAGCTCTTAAATACTATTAAATCGGCACTTAGACATTTCCTTAACGCCAACTTAGAGCAAAACCGTACCAAATTCAACACTATTCTTTTTCACAGCCTATTGTTTCCCTGGCATGCAGAAACACTTCGTATATAAAGGGAGGGAGTAAATGGACTAATTCTTAGCTTTGATCGGTCATTGCATATTTATGAGTGAAATCATATCAATTATGCTAGCCAGAGGTTTATCTTTGTAAATTGAATGAAGAACCGGCAATCCATAATTGTTTCACTTTTTGTGTTATTGATCTTCTTCAATAGCATTAAGAGTGGGATTATGATAAGTTTTTATATGGTAGATACTAAAAACTTTGTGGAATTGTTTTGTGTGAATAAAGAAAAGCCAGAATTGCAATGTAACGGAAAGTGTGAACTTTCAAAACTTGCTGAAGGGGATACTTCCAAAGAAAAACCAGGCTATTTGGATATTCTTCAAAAAGAAATTATTTTATTCTATGCCAGTGCTTACAACACGATACCTAAAAATATTGTGCAAAATTCTCTTGTGAATGATGCCTACTTAAATAATTACTACTTTCTTTTTGTTCCAGATTTTATAGATCCTCCCATCGTATAAGTTTTCTTTCTAAAACCACCTGTTAACCGGAAAGTTTTCTCTCTGGCAGGGATACATATTTAATTACAACAAATTTTTATACGATGAAACTCTTAAAATATATCAGCTTTTTTGCTGCAACAATATTATTCTCTTGCTCGTTTAACGACGACACCCCAATTCAAATTAATGAAGCCAAGGATTTAATTCTTGTTCAGGAAATACAAAACGAAGCTCACAGCATTAAAATCTTCACCGAAGACGGTAAGCTCGAACAAGGCTATAACAAAATCTATTTTCAGATAAAAGATGAAGAGGATTTTATTTCTAATGCCGAAGTTAGCTGGACCCCGGTAATGCATATGGAAGCCATGTCTCATAGTGGCCCTCATTCAGAAATTAACAAAAAGGCTGGCACAGAAACTCTTTACGAAGGCTATATCATTTTTCAAATGGCCCAAAACAATACCGAATATTGGGAGCTTGATTTCAATTATAGTGTTGCCGGCCAGGAATATTCCGCAAAAGATATTATTGAGGTAATACCAACCGAAAGAAATCGGGTAAGTGTATTTACAGGAAGTGATGGTGTTCGCTATATCGCGGTTTTAATTGAACCACAAGCCCCAAAAGTAGCCGTAAACGATATCTCTGCTGCTATTTTTAGAATGGAAAATATGATGAGCTTCCCTATGGTGAACAGTTATACTTTAAAGACTGATCCGCGTATGCCCAGTATGGGGAACCATAGTTCGCCAAATAACGAAGACCTTTTTCAGGCCGGTTTAGATGATTTTTACCACGGAAAATTAAGCCTCACTATGTCGGGTTATTGGAAAATCAACTTGCAATTACTCAATGAAGCCGGAGAAGTATTAAAAGGCGAGGAAGTCACTGAGACCAATGAATCGAGTAGTATTTACTTTGAAATTGAATTTTAATTAACCGGGCTGTCTGGGAAGTCTATTTTTTGGAAACCAAATTCGTTTCAGTCTCAAATATGTTTATTGATCGAAAAACATATTTCAGTTAATACAAGAAATGAGGGTAAACTCTAGAAGTTACCAGGGAATCAGAATAATACAAAAATTTTAAGCCTTTTCAGACAGCCAATTTTTTAAAAAAAGCCATGAAAAAGTATCTTATATTTTGGCTCGTGTTTACATTCAGTTTTGGAATTAGAGCCCAGGAAAAACATGCTAAAAAACAAGACAGCCTTATAATTCCGCAGGAATTAACAGAAGTTATTCTAATTGGTAAGAAATCAAATAAACACCATCTTGAAAATAAGTCTTTGGCCACTATTGAAACTTATTTAGAAGAAGCAAATGCTGTAGATTTTATAAAAAGAGGCGCTTATGCCTGGGAGCCAATGATTCAGGGCATGGCATCAGAAAGAAGCGTGGTAACCATAGACGGTATGCGCATCTATGCAGCCTGTACAGATAAGATGGATCCTATAACTTCTTATGTAGAGATTTCAAACCTGGCAAAAGCGGAAATTAAAAAGGGACAGGCCGGCGCTGAAAATGGTGCTACCATTGGTGGGGCCATAGACTTAGAGCGCCAAAAAAGTGAGTTTGAGAATACCGGCTGGAGCGGAAATGCCCAATCTGGAATAGAGAGCATCAACGAACAAAAAATTTTAGGAGCTGCCCTGCAATATGCTTCGAACAAAGTTTTTACCGATATTGATTTTATGTATAGGGATGCCGAAAATTACAAAGCCGGCGGGGATAAAGAAATCAACTACTCACAATTTACCAAATATAATTTTTCGGCAACAAGCGGATTTAAGCTAAAAGAAAATAAAAGCATAGAAGCTTCATTTATTTTTGACGAAGCCCGAGATGTTGGTTATCCCGCACTACCTATGGATGTTTCCCTGGCAAGGGCATATATAGGTTCTTTAGAATATATAACCAATTCCGAATATGGTTTTTTTAAAGAATGGAGAACCAAGATTTATTATAACGATGTAACCCATATAATGGACGACTCCCAGCGTCCCGATGTGCCTATAAGAATGGATATGCCCGGCTGGAGCAAAACCGCAGGAATGTATTCTAAGTTAAAGGGAACTACTAAAAAGCATACCTGGGATCTATCTTTAAATGGGCATTTTAATAAGTCTTTGGCCGAAATGACCATGTTCCCCGAAGATCCAAATGAAAAAGATATGTTTATGTTAACCTGGCCCGACGTAAATACTATTTATACAGGTTTCTTTGGCAAAGATCTATACCAAATAAATAAGGAATTTTCGACAGAAATTTCCCTGGGCATGGGAGTACATAACAACAACATACAAAATAAGTTTGGGCTGGAAAGTTTACGTATATTTTATCCTGAAATGGAAGATTCAAACACCCGTTTTTTATTGAATACCGGGGCACAACTAAATCTCTCTACTCACCCCTGGACGCTTAGTATTGGTTTGGGCTATGGCGAAAGAGCACCTTCGGTTTCTGAAGCTTATGGATTTTACTTATTCAACAGTTTTGATGGCTTTGATTATATAGGAAACCCTAATATGCGTAATGAAAAATCTTCAGAAATAAATATTTCCACCCATTATGAGCATAAGTCTTTTTCTTTAAGTTTTAATTCCTCTTTGTACCATATTTCAGATTATATAATAGGAAAACCCGATCCTAGCCTATCCCCAATGAATATAGGGATAAACGGTGTTAAAGTGTATGAGCAATTAGCACACGCAAAATTATGGAGTAACGATATACAGATAACATATAGCTTTTTAAAAGATTTTACGGCAAAAGCGAAAGCGGTTTATCGTTTGGGGAGGGATGATTCAAATACCAATTTACCCCTGGTACAACCCTTCACTTTTGAAGCCGGCTTGCGTTACAGGAAGAATTCTTTTTATGCAGAAGCAAATGTAGAAAGCGCTACCAAACAATTTGATTATAGCCCCGAATTTGGCGAAAATCAAACGCCTGCTTACTCGGTGGTGAATTTGGCCTTATCAAAAATATTGTATGTCAACACTCAAAAAATGGTTTTAAAAGTTGGCGGGGAAAACCTATTTGATGAATATTATTCAACCTATTCAGATTGGAATAATATACCAAGGCCGGGCAGGAATTTATATGCCAACCTAATCTATAGTTTTTAGGACGTTCCTTTCTTTAAAAATCCGAAGAGCAAGAAAGAACTTTAATGTTCCCCATTTATTTAAGAAAGACCTAAAAAATGATGGTTTTCAGCATTTTTTAGGTCTTCTACTAATTAAAATTCTTTTAAAGCTATTTCAGCTTTACTCGATAATTAAGGTTTACTGCCTCCTTAACTTACCAGGAAGTAATCTACTGTGTGGCCACTACGCCAAACGGATTTTCGATACTGTGGGCAGGCTCTGTAAACCATTTTGGGCCTTTTTCTGTCATATAAATATGGTCTTCTAAACGAACCCCAAATTTTTCGGGCACCACAATCATGGGTTCAATACTAAAAGTCATTCCCGTTTGTATCTTAATTTCATTGCCTTTAAGAATAAATGGGTGCTCATGAATTTCCAGGCCTATACCATGGCCCGTTCTATGAGGTAGGCCGGGCAACTTATAATCGGGGCCCAGCCCGTCTTTTTCTAATTGCACCCTAACCTGGTCATCTATATATCCGCAAGGTTTACCGGTTTGTGCAGCATTAAAAGCGGCTATTTGTGCCAATTTCTCAGATTGCCAAATATCTTTTTCAGCCTTAGTGGCTTCCCCATAGCAATAGGTTCTTGTAATATCTGAGATATAACCATTGTATTGACAGCCGGTGTCCACCAATACCATATCGTTTTCTTCCAGGGTTTTTGGAGATTTTACTCCGTGAGGAAAACTAGAATCTTTACCAAACAATACAATGCAAAAATAGGAACCGCTTTCAATCCCCAGTTTTTTATGGGCCGCATCAATAAAGTTTTCTACCTCAGCGGTACTTATTCCGGGTTTTAGAATCTTGGCAGTGGCTTTATGCACCTGCATCGTTAAATCCATCGCGTACTGAAGCTGGGCTATTTCCCCTTCACTTTTCAGCATTCTAATATCCCTTATTATTTTTTCGCCGCTGGAAATTTCAAGTTTTGGATGCTCCTGAAATTTTGAAACCAGGTTAAAAGGCGTTGAATCATCAATAGCTAAACGGGTATTGTTTTTTACAACTTCAGCTATCTTTTCAATAGGAGATTCGTGTTCTAGCCACGGAAGAAGCTCTCCTGAAATTCCGATGAAATCTTTAAAAGTGCCTATTTCAAATTCAGGAAGCACATAATAAAGGCTTCCATCGGCAAAAAGCAAAGCCCCAACCAAACGTTCTGAAGGGTTCCATTTTGTATTGGTAAAATAATATAAATTGGTGCCGGCATTTATATAAAGCGCATCCAGGCCGTTTAATTTCAAGGCTTCGCATGCTTTATTTATCCTATTTTGAAATTCTTCATCCTTAATTGATTCAGGTTTGTGGCCTGGTTCTTTTAACTTTAAAATTTCTTCACCAACCGAGCTTCCGCCAATACCATATATTCGATTATTATTCATAAGTTTTGTTTTTTGAATTACTGCTACTAATAACAATTCAGCATATATAAAAAGCTTCCTTGTATAAAACTAAGATTTCTCCAGAATTTAAAGAAGTTTTTAATCCTTGTTCAAATAGATAGCCCTAACCAGAATGACTGTAATGAGTCTTCTTTAATTTTTGTTATTATAAGGGTTTTCCCAAAAAGAACTTTTACATCTACTTAAAAAGGAATAAATAAAAAATCCGTTTCCTACTTGGGAACGGATTTTTTCATTTTATATAATCTCAATTGCTTTCTAACCTACAATATTTACAATTTTACCGGGCACTATAATTACCTTTTTAGGGATTCTTCCATCCAATTGTTTTTGGGTGCGCTCATCTGCCATAACTGTTTTTTCAATCTCATCTTTTGGCATATCCAATGGTAACTCTATCGTAAAACGCATTTTTCCGTTAAAGGAAACCGGATAATTTTTGGTGCTTTCCACTAAAAATTTTTCCTCAAAAACAGGATATTCGGCAGTTACTATAGATGTTGAATGCCCTAATTTACTCCATAATTCTTCGGCAATATGCGGGGCATAAGGAGCAATAAGCACTGCAAGGGGGTCTAATACTTCCCTGCTTTTACACTTTTGCGCCGAAAGCTCATTTACACAAATCATAAAGGTAGAAACCGAGGTGTTAAAACTGAATTCCTCAATATCTTCTGTTACCTTTTTAATGGTTTTATGTAAAGTCTTTAAAGAATCGGCTGAAGCTTTTTCTTCTAAAACTTCAAACTGCTCGCCATTATGATAGAGTTTCCAAAGTTTTTTCAGGAAGTTATGCACACCGGTAATTCCCGCGGTATTCCAGGGTTTTGCTTGCTCTAACGGCCCCAGGAACATCTCGTACATCCTTAAAGTATCGGCGCCGTAGTCTTCACAAATATCATCGGGATTAACCACGTTGTATTTAGATTTCGACATTTTTTCGACTTCACGACCAACGATATAGGCACCATCTTTTTCAGTCAAAAACTTAGCCTCTTTAAACTCGGGACGCCATTTTTTAAAGCCTTCAATATCTAATTCATCCGAATGATTTACCAAAGAAACATCGGCATGTATAGGCTGTACATTATTTTCTCCTACAAGGTTTTTAGAAACAAATACATTTTCTCCTTCCAGCCTGTAAACAAAAGCACTTTGCCCTAAAATCATTCCCTGGTTAATCAGCTTTTTAAAAGGCTCTTTAACCGAAAGATAGCCGCGGTCGTGTAAAAATTTGGTCCAGAAACGGGAATACAATAAATGGCCGGTGGCGTGTTCGCTACCCCCAATATATAAATCTACATTTTCCCAATATTCCTGGGCTTCTTTAGAAACGAATTCTTCTTTATTTGCGGCATCCATATAGCGGAATAAATACCAGGAACTTCCTGCCCAACCGGGCATGGTGTTTAATTCTAATGGAAATACCGTTTCGTCATCAATTTTTTCATTGCTCACTATCTTATTAGCTTGCGTATCCCAGGCCCAGGTACTTGCATTTCCCAAAGGCGGCTCCCCGGTTTCGGTAGGAAGGTATTTTTCAACTTCTGGAAGCTGCAATGGCAAATGTTGTGCATCTATCATTTGCGGCATTCCGTTTACGTAATACACCGGAAACGGTTCTCCCCAATAACGCTGGCGGCTAAATACCGCATCTCTCAGCCTATAATTGGTTTTGCCGTAGCCGTGACCTGTTTTTTCCAATTCTAAGATCACCTTTTGCAGTGCCTCTTTATATTCGAGTCCGCTAAGGAAATCAGAATTTGCGATTACTGTTCCCTCTTTTCCGGAAAAAGCCTGTTCAGATATATCTACATTATCAAAAATATTAGGAATGGGAATTTCAAAATGTCTTGCAAAATCGTAATCCCGCTGGTCACCACAAGGCACGGCCATTACCGCACCGGTTCCATACCCGGCAAGCACATAATCCCCAATCCAAATTGGAATAGGTTCTTTTGTAAAAGGATGCTCGGCATAGGCTCCGGTAAAAACTCCTGTTATACTCTTTACATCGGCCATACGCTCGCGTTCGCTGCGTTTGGCACTGGCGGCAATATAGGCCTCAACTTCTTCTTTTTGCTGCGGTGTGGTTATCTTCTGTACTAAATCATGTTCAGGCGCCAGGGTCATAAAACTCACACCAAAAATAGTATCGGGGCGCGTGGTGAAAACACCAATTTTATAACCGGAATCCTGAACATTGAAATCTACGTGCGCTCCAACCGATTTTCCGATCCAGTTGCGCTGACTTTCCTTTAAACTCTCGGTCCAGTCCAGTTGATCTAAACCTTGCAATAAACGTTCTGAAAATGCCGAAATTCGCATACTCCATTGCGTCATTTTTTTACGAACCACGGGATAACCGCCACGTTCGGAAACGCCGTTTACAATCTCGTCGTTAGCTAAAACGGTTCCCAGTTGCGGACACCAGTTCACTTCGGTTTCCGCTAAATAGGTTAGTCGGTATTTTAATAATATTTGTTGTTTTTCTTCTGAAGAAAACGCATTCCAGGCATCTGCTGAAAACTCCACAACCTCATCATCACAAGCTGCTTTTATACGAGAATTCCCTTCTGAAGCGAAAATATCTTCCAGTTCATTAATAGCGCGTGACTTTTCAGTTTCCAGATCATACCAACTTTCAAAAAGTTGAATAAAAATCCACTGTGTCCATTTATAATATTCGGGGTCGCTAGTACGCACCTCTCTGCTCCAATCAAAAGAAAAGCCAATTTTATCTAACTGTTCGCGATATCTTTTAATATTTTTTGCCGTGGTAAGTGCCGGATGTTGTCCTGTTTGAATCGCATATTGTTCGGCAGGCAGGCCAAAACTATCGTAACCTTGTGGGTGCAATACATTGTACCCGGTATGGCGTTTATAGCGTGCATAAATATCACTGGCAATATAACCCAATGGATGCCCTACGTGAAGCCCTGCCCCCGATGGGTAGGGAAACATATCCAGTACATAATATTTAGGTTTATTGGATGAATTGCTGGCGCGAAAAGTTTGATTTTCTGCCCAGTATTTTTGCCATTTGGCTTCAATTTCGTTGAAGTTGTAACTCATTATTTTATTTTTCTTACCTGCTAATTACGCGCTATGCGACTTTCTATGTAATGCCTGCAAATTTACAATTTTAAACCACTTATGGGAATTTACAGCCAATGGATTAAGCGACCTATTATTAACCGAAATCTAAATGTGCCAGGAATAGCTGCGACAAAATTTATTGATAGGAGGCCGGGGCTAATTATGAAGTTCTGGCCAATCTATCCATAGGCCGTAAACACTCATATATCATTTTATTTACCGGAGTTTCAATCCCTAACTTTTCAGCTTCTTTTACAATAAACCCGTTGAAATTTTCTAATTCTGAAGGCCGTCCGGCCATAAGGTCTCGCTGTGTAGAAGCGGTAGTGCCTGCTGGTTGATTTTGAATAATTTTAAAAGCCTTTTCCAGATGTTCTTTGGCTAATGGAACACCTTTGGCATTTGCCAACAATTTTATTTCCTGTGCGGTTTTTAATAACAAATCGAACAAATAGTCGCTTTCCCTAATTTTATCTATAGAAACCCGGGTTAGGCCACCAAGCCCGCTAATTGTAGCGATAAACAAGAACTTCTTCCAGATTTCCAGTTGAATATTTTCAGGGTTAAAATTAGTGATTCCGGCTTTATCAAAAATTACTTTTAAGTTTTGAATTCTTTTAGAGTTTGAGTTATCTATTTCACCAAAAGTAATTCTTGGCTCAAAGGAAACGTGCTTTATTTTCCCCGGACTTTCTACAAAACTTACAATATGGCATAGTCCGCCCAATACATTATGTTTTGGAAAGTTCTCCAGTAATTTTTCAACATTATTAGCACCATTTTGCAAAGGCAAGATCATAGTTTCAGCTGTAATGACAGTCTTCAGTTGTTTAGATACCTCAGGAATTTGCCAGGATTTAACACCTAAAATCACGAGATTGGGCGTGGGAACTTCAGCTAAATCATTAGTGATTAGCCGGGGTTTAACCTTAAAGCTACCGTGAATACTCGTTACCTCGAGACCGTTTTTCTTAATGGCTTCAAGATGTTTTCCGCGCGCAATCATACTAACATTGTAACCTGCTTTGGCGAGTTTCCCGCCGAAATAACCACCTACACCTCCAATTCCAAAGATTAAAATATTCATAAGTTCTGTTTTATTTTAAAGAAAATTAAAAAGCATCGCTAAAAAATGTTTTAACTTGTTTTGCTTATAAAATATGGGATATTACAAGCAATTAAGTCGCTAGACTTTTTAGCTGTAAAATCCAATTTAGCTTAACGAAGTTAGAAATTTTCAAGTTCAGTTTATCCAGGGTTAGAATGAAAATAATTTTTGTCTTTGCTAATTTTTTCAAACTTTAAACGTTTTAAAGGCATTGAATGTTTATCTTTTTTATTTTTACACAAAAACTGTAATCGACCTATGAGCACATCCTTTGAAAAATACCAGAAACGTCGCCTGGTATCTTCTTATTTTTCGGTAGTGATAAGTATAGCTTTAGTACTTTTTTTATTGGGAATGCTGGGATTGCTGGTTTTAAATACTAAAAAAGTAGCCGATCATTTTAAAGAACAAATTGCACTTACCGTATACCTAAAAGATAATGCCAAGGAAGTTGAGATAGAACAACTCAAAAAAAGCCTGGCTATGGCCGATTACACTAAATCTACTACTTATGTTTCTAAGGAAGAAGCTGCCGAGGCCCACAGTAAAGAGATAGGGGAAGATTTTATGGGATTTTTAGGTTATAATCCTTTACAGAATTCTATAGATGTTTATATGAATGCCGATTTTGTCTCGGGCGAACAGGTAGATGCCATTGCAGCCGAACTGACTTCTAAAAATTTTGTAGATGAGGTGGTTTACGACAAACCACTTATTGCACTTTTAAATGAGAACGTTAAGAAAATTAGTTTCTGGGTACTTATTGCCAGTGGAGTTTTTACGTTTATTGCAGTTTTGCTTATTAACAGCTCTATAAGGCTTTCGGTATATTCTAAGCGGTTTATTATAAAAACAATGCAAATGGTAGGTGCCACCAAAGGATTTATTCGCAGGCCGTTTATTTGGCAGAGCATAAAACTGGGCATTATTGGAGCTATAATTGCCTTGATAGGAATGGCAGGTGCTTTATACTATCTTAATAATAGTTTTCCCCAGCTTGCATTAACTTCAGACCTTAAAATACTTGCCGGCCTATTTATTGGGGTGTTTGCGATGGGGATCTTGATTACCTGGATAAGTACATTTTTTGCCACTTCACGGTTTTTAAACCTAAAAACTGACGAGCTTTATTATTAAGCGGTTTTAACCAGCTCTAAAATTCACAGAATTCCTACATAATTCCTACATCATTTTTATTAGTTTTGTGCGTGAACAAATGTTAAAATAGGCTAATCGCAAACGTTTTAGCTTGTGTAAAAATTTGATTATAAGTCTTTTAAAATTTCTTATGGTTTAGACAAGTCTTAAATCAAAACTGCAAAAACCTGACTCTCGTCATAATTATTGCTGAATTTCTGCCCCAACTTTGTATCAACTTAAAAACCTAATATCATGAAAGTTTTAAAATCATATCAGTTGCTGCTCACAGGAGTGTTTTTTATGTTGTTAACCGCAGGAAGTATGGTTGGCCAAAGTTTTAAAATGGATAGTTCATCAGAAATTATCGTTGAAGGAACTTCAAATATCCATGACTGGGAAATGAAAGCTAATTCTAAAAATGGTAGTGCCACAATTACTACCGAGGAAGGCAAACTTACCGGCATGCCTAGCTTAAAAGTTACAGTTCCTGCAGAAAGTTTAGATAGCGGAAAAGGTGGGATGGACAAAAATGCTTACAAGGCACTTAATACTAACAAGTATAAAAATATAGAGTTCCAGTTAGACGAAGTTAAAAATATTGAAGATAAAGCTGCCGATTCCTATCAGGTAAAAGGGCTTGCTTCCTTAAAAATTTCAGGAGTAACCAAGCAGGTTCCGGTAGAATTTACGGTAAAATTAAGTGGAAATAAATTACAAATTAATGGTAAACAACAAATTAATATGACGCATTTCAAAGTAGATCCCCCTACGGCTATGTTTGGAACAATTACAACAGGAGAAGAACTAACTATTAAATTCAAATCAACATTTACTAAATAACTATTCAATTTAAAAATTACTACAATGAGAAATTCAATCAAATATTTTGGAATTGCTTTAATGATGGCCGCAGGCTTTCAGGCACAAGCACAAGAAGTAGAAGGAAAAACTATATGGGACAGAGACCTTCCTAATTTTAGAGAGAACGATCAACGAGGCATCAATGATTTTGAAGCTAAAAAAGATACCGACACTGAGTTTGATGGGGTACAGGTAAGATTAGGTGGAGCATCTACTATCCAGTTCCAGTCTTTAGATCATGAATCTGATGCTGCTGAACTTCAAAACCTGGAAGCAAACTTTAACTTGGCTACTGCCAACCTGGATCTTGATGTATTGCTTTATGATGGTGTGAGAATGCACTTAAGAACTTATCTTTCTTCACAGCACCATACTGAAGCTTATGTAAAGGGAGGTTATATCCAGATTGATAAATTAGACTTTATAAGCGAAGGTTTTGCCCAGGGACTTATGGATAACCTAAGAATTAAAATAGGTCACATGGAAAACAACTATGGTGATGCTCACTTTAGAAGAACAGACAACGCTCACTCACTTCACAACCCATTTGTAGGAAACTATTTAATGGATAGCTTTACTACCGAAGTAGGTGCCGAAGTATACTATTTTAGTGGCCCATGGTTAGGGATGGTAGGATTTACAAACGGTAAATTAAACCAATCTACTGCCGGTGATGGTGAAACAGATCCTTCTTTCCTTGCTAAATTAGGATATGACAAACAATTTAATGAAGATTTTAGATTTAGATTAACAGGATCTCTTTTACACAGTGGGCATAACTACGGGCGTGGTAACTACCTATACACAGGAGACCGTGCAGGTACTCGTTACTACAACGTAATGACTGATGTTGACGGAAATGGCCCTGGATTTAGAGCCGGACGTATTAACCCATCTTTCAAAAACGAGATGACTTCTGTAATGATCAACCCATTTATTAAGTATGGCGGACTTGAGTTCTTTGGAGTTATTGAAACCATAAGCGGACAGGACAAAGGTGATACTGATACAAGAACATACAATCACTATGCAGGAGAGCTTATCTACAGATTTGGTTCAAACGAAGATTTCTACCTAGGAGGTCGTTACAGCACTGTAGATGGTGAACTTGACAACAGTACTGATATTAGCGTAAACCGCTTCCAATTAGGTGCTGGTTGGTTCTTAACCAAAAACATCCTTGCAAAATTGGAGTATGTTAACCAGGAGTACAACGACTACCCTGCAGGTAACTTAAACAATGGAGGTCAATTCAACGGAATTACGCTAGAAGCAGCGATTAGTTTTTAAGTTGAATGTTGAGCCCCGGGTGTTATCTCTAAGAGATTCCCCGGGGCTTTTTATTTTCTGTTTTTAGCAAGTTTTCAATACAGAATCTATTGCGTATCTTTATACAAATGCCTTAATTTAATCAGGATGAAAACTTACTTCATACTTTTCTTCACTCTAATTTTTGCTATCCCTGGTATAGCACAGGCCAATTTTGAAACCAAAGAAATATCAATTCTTCCTAATAGTAATTTAAGCATTACCGGAACTACAAATATCACCGATTTTGAATGTGCTTTTAATACACTTTGCTTTAAAAATGACAGTTTTAAAGTGCATTATTCAGAAAACGACAATATTCTCTACTTTAAAAATAGCGTTCTACCTTTAGAGAACATCAATTTTGATTGTGGAAATAGAAAAATAAACAAAGATTTTCATGACCTGCTTAAGACTGAAAAACATCCGAAAATTTTATTAAAGCTGAAAGAAATAGACATGAGCCGTGGGAAAGATGCCATGGTTACATTAACTTTCAATATAGCAGGAATAGATAGGGATTATGAATTTCCGGTTGAGATTACCCGGGATAAACAACTTTGTTTTGACGGGAAATTGCAGTTAAATATAGAAGATTTTAATTTGGAAGCCCCCAGTAAAATTTTTGGCTTAATTGTAATACACGAAGAAATTGAGATCAATTTTAACCTGAATATTCAAATCTAAATTCGTGAAGAACCTTAAGATATTGTCAGCTCAGCAAGCGGTTGCCATGGTAGAGTCTGGCAATCGTATATTTTTTCAGGGTGCTGCAATGACCCCTGTAACGCTAATTGATGCCTTGTGCGAACGTTATAAGGAGTTAACAGAAGTAGAAATTTTTCATATTCATACTGAAGGAAAGGCGAAATACACTGAAGCTCCGTATTCACAGGCTTTTAATATTAACAGCTGTTTTGTTGCCGGAAATGTTAGAAATGCTGTTAATTCTAATAAAGGTGCCTACATTCCTATTTTCTTAAGTGAAATTCATAATCTCTTCAGAAGAAATCTACTTCCGCTGGATGTTGCATTTATACAGGTTTCCCCACCCGATAAACATGGTTATTGCTCACTTGGCGCTTCTCTAGACATTACGCTTCCGGCCATTCAAACAGCAAAAAAAGTTATTGCCCAAATTAACCCAAAAGTTCCAAGAACGCACGGCGACGGCATTATTCACTGTAGCAAAATTGATGCTGCCATTGAAGTTAATAAACCTATTCTTGCTAAAAGCATTACAGAGCCCACCGAAATTGAAAGGCAAATTGGTAAACACGTAGCTGAATTAATTGAAGATGGTGCTACCCTACAAATGGGAATAGGAGGTATTCCCAATGTGGTTTTAAGTAATCTCCAAAATCATAAAAACCTGGGTATACATACTGAAATGTTTTCTGACGGAATTTTACCTCTTGTTGAATCGGGTGTAATCACAGGTGCCAATAAAGAAATAAAAACCGGAAAACTGGTGACTTGCTTTGCGTTGGGATCGCCTAATTTATATGATTTTATAGATGATAATCCCATAGTTCATTTTAAAGAAGCAGCGTATACCAACGATACTGCTATTATTAGGCGAAACCCAAAAATGACCGCTATTAATTCGGCTATAGAGATAGATCTAACCGGGCAGGTTTGTGCCGATACCATTGGTAAATATCAATATTCTGGAGTTGGAGGGCAAATGGATTTTATAAGAGGTGCTGCTCTTTCTGAAGGTGGAAAACCTATTATTGCGATGCCCTCAACTACCAAAAATGGAATCTCTAAAATAGTACCTGTGCTAAAAGAGGGTGCCGGTGTAACCACCACAAGAGCTCATGTGCATTATATAGCAACCGAATATGGTGTTGTTAACCTCTATGGAAAAAACCTAAAGCAAAGGGCTAAAGAGCTAATCTCTATAGCGCATCCCGATCATAGGGAGCAACTAGAAAGGGAGTCGTTTACTCAATTTAACTAAAGCATTTTTTTAATGAATTTAAAGCCTGAAAGAATATATATTCTTTCAGGCCTTTTTTTGGCTTATGATTTCACTCATAAGCCGGGTTTTGCTCATGCCGTAAATTTGATCTCAAATCAAAAAATTATGAAACTTTACAATAATTTACTGAGAGATTTTAAAGAATTGAGCTTAGCCCATTATGCCTTGGGGATTATTGCCTCCAGTTGCCTGGGATCTGTAGCTGCTATGTTAATTTTAATGAAGGGACATACGCTTTTTGATATGTTTCAACTATTTATTGTTGTAAGTGTTTGTATGGGCTATAACGCTTTGGTTTTAGCTCAATTTAAACCAAAAATCATATTCAATTCCTTATTAATAAGTCTGGCAACATCTGCTATCTTTATCATTATTAATATTTTTTAAAAGCTTTTTATGCCAGCCGATATCAAAACCCGGGAAGATGTTTATTTACTTGTTTGCAATTTCTATAAAAAAGTAAGAAAAGACCCTGAGATTGGTCACTTCTTTAATGAAGTTATACGAGATTGGGATGCACATATTGAAAAATTAACCGATTTCTGGGAAAGCAACCTTTTTTTTAAGGCCCTGTACAAGGGAAATCCGCAAAAAGTCCATGTAAAGGTAGATAAGGAAAACAATCAGGAAATTGCTTCTTATCACTTTGGAATATGGTTAAACCTGTGGTTTGAAACTATAGACCAATTATTTAGTGGAGAACTGGCAAACCGGGCTAAAAATAATGCCCGAAAAATGTCTTCACATTTATATTTAAAGATATTTCAGGCAAGGGAAAGTAAAGCATAAAAGACAGTCTGGAAAAATTTTAAACTTTTCCCAGACAGCTTTTTAGAAATGTTTGTTTCCCCTAGAATTTAATCTAAATAATTATTTTCTAAAGAAAAGCGGATAATTAAAATATCTAACTATCTAAATGATAGATTTTCATTACATCTTTCAGGATTTCTGAAAAGTCAATTTTCAAGTCAATCAGCTTACCAGAATGAATGTCAAAAACCCAACCGTGTACGGCTATACCTCTATCTAAAACCGCTTTCTGTACTTCTGCAGTTTTTATAACATTAATACACTGCTCCTGTACATTTAATTCTACAAGTCTTTTATATCTTGCTTCTTCGTCTTTAATAGCGTCCAGCTCGGCCTGGTGAATACGGTATACATCCCTAATATTTCTTAACCAGGGATTTAAAATACCTAAATCCTGAGATTGCATAGCGGCTTTTACGCCTCCGCAATAATAATGACCACATACTACAACGTGTTTCACCTTAAGGTGTGCAACAGCATAATCTATTACAGACATAGCACTTAAGTCGGTATTCGGTACCATATTGGCAATATTTCTATGTACAAAAACATCGCCTGGTGCTACACCCATTAATTCTTCAGCCGTAACCCTGCTATCTGAACATCCTATATAGAGAATATCTGGATCCTGACCTTTAGAAAGGTTGCTAAAGTAATCTGAATCTTTCTTTAGTTTTTCCTGAATCCATTCCTTATTGTTTTCAAAAATTTGTTTAATCTTCATTGTTTTGGTTATATAAAGTTAACATCCTGTACCCAAAAGTATCAGCTTTCATTTTTTTCTTCCAAATAAAAGCAATATTTCTTTTTAGGAAACGCGCATAAACTTAGGTTTTTCTCTGATAAATTGCAAAAGCACAATTATCTAAAAGCTATATTTTAATAAGCTAGTGAGAAACTTTAACCAAACTTTAAAAGTCTACTCATGAAGTATAAGCACGGGAAGGTCTTGTTTTCTTGTTTCTACCGTAGAAAGCCTATTTAAAAGCTTCTCTGTTATATGGAGTTGACGGGCAAAAAATAAGATTAAATTGGCTTTTGAAGTGGCTTCGGGCCAAAAACTTTCCAGAAAATCTGATTCATGTTTTAAAATTTGCTGGTTTATTTTGTAGTCAATCAAATTAAAATCATCTATCTCTATACCAGAATCTTTTAAATCAAAGCCCCATACGTTTAGTGCAGCATCTTTTACCACCGGCAGTTTTTCAAGTAATTGCAAAGCTTCGATATTCACCGGGAAGCGTAAGTCTAATGGAAGGTATAGTTTTTCCCATTCTTTAAAATCGCAATTAGGGACTACCAAAACCGGGCATTTCACTTTTTTGGCCACACTACAGGTATTACCGCCAAGCCCTTGAAAATTAGACGTATTTTTCCCTGAGGCCCCCATAACAATAAGGTCTATGTGATTTTCTATAACAGCCTTACGGGTTGCATAAATAAGGTTGTCTGAAAAAGGAAGTGCCGAAAAACGATGCTTTTCAGATTCAGGTTGCTCTTTAAGTTTATCTACTAATGCTAAAAGTGATTCCTCTACCTGTGTACCTTCCCCATTAGATGCATGAAGCACGTAAAAATGGGAGTTCCCAGAACTTAAGTTCAGGGCATAATTGGCAGCATGAAATGCCTGAGTAGAAAAATCTGTAAGTATTAAAACGTTCATGAGCTTGAAATTCAGCACTAAATTTTGGCCAAAAATAGCGTGAAAGATCAATCCCAAATATGATTGCCGTCAGGTCTTTATGAAATTAACTAATATGCTCCAGTTTTTCAGCGTCCAGTAGTTTTACATTTCTTCCTTCAATTTCTATAAGTCCTTCTTTTTTAAAATCGGAAAGTGTTCTTATTAAAGTTTCTGAAGCAATACCCGCTACCCCCGCCAGATCGGCCCGGGAAATCCTAATACTATGCAACGGGTTTTTCTTTATTTTATGTGCAAATAATAAAATGGTGCGTGCTGTTTTTCTTCTTACCGAAGCATAAGCAACTTCCATTAATTGTTCTTTTACCCCCATTAGATGGTCTCCCATTTCCTGTAGCAATTCTATGCTAATAGTACTGTTGTTTTTTAATATATCGCGTAAATCATCTTTAGAAACCACATATAGCAAACTATCTTCCATCGCGGTAGCATATTCTCCATAAGCCGAATTCTTATTAAAGCTTAGGTTTCCAAAGAAATCATCTTCTTTATATAATTCGGTAATCATTTCTTTTCCACGACTATCAAACTTATGAGCTTTTACCACTCCGCGGCCCACCATATAAAAATGAAGTGAAGATTTTCCTTCTTCATAAATATTTTCTCCGGCTTTGAAATGTACCTGCTCCCTGGTTTTCATCATGCTTCGAAATGCCGATAAATTCTGGATAGCTTCCTTCTCATTAGTATTCTTCTGTGCTTTTATAATTGCTATTTTAGCCAACCGGCTCTCAATAGCGCTTACCAGGTCTTCCTCTTCAAAAGGTTTGGTGAGATAATCGTCTGCGCCAAGGTCCATCCCTTTCCTTACATCTTTATGCTCTGTTTTTGCCGAAAGAAAAATAAAGGGAATGCCTTTCGTCTCCGGATCTTCAGACAGTTTGTTGAGTACTCCGTAGCCATCAAGTTCTGGCATCATAATATCGCAAACAATAATATCGGGGATCTCTTTTTTAGCCTTTTCTACCCCTTTTTTTCCATCGGGGGCAGTTACTACTTCATAATTTGACAACTCCAATAATTCTGCAGTGTTCTCTCTTACAGTTACATCATCTTCAATTAAAAGTATTTTTTTCATTTTAAGCTATTTTCAATTAACACCCAGACGATATTTATCTGTTTTGGTTGGGTAGTATTACGGTAAATTTAGAACCTTTATTTTCTTCACTTTCAAAAAATATGGTTCCCCCCATATTTTCAACATGTACTTTAACGATATTAAGCCCAATACCCGTACCCTGATTTAATAAGGCATTTTCGGCTCTAAAATAACGCTCAAAAATATGTTTTTGATCTTTTTGGGGAATTCCCATGCCTTCATCTTCTACCTCAAAAATAATTTTTTTATCCTTTGAATAGATCCTAAAATAGATAGTAGAATCCTCTGGTGAGTATTTTATAGAATTTCCAATTAAATTTGATAAGATAAGCTCTAATATTTTTTCATCCTGATACAGGGTTATATCCTCCATATCAATGTTATAATCTATTTCCTGCCCATACTTGAGCGTAACATTGGCATTGTAAATTACCTCATTCACTAATTTGTTGAGACTAAAGGCTGTGTATTTATAATTTACATTTCCTGATTCCAGGCGTTCCAGTGAAAGAAAATCATTAAGAATATTATTTAGATAATGCACCTTGTTTTTTATTGTGGTAAGGTGCTTGGTTCGTTTTGTCTGTTGCTCGGTTTGGGTGTATTTTTCAGCTAAAAGAGCAGACGTAAGTATCCCGCTAAGCGGAGTCTTAAATTCATGCGAAACCAGGGAGAGAAACTTTGTTTTCAACTCGTTGAGTTCCTTTTCCTGTTTTAAAGCTAGTTTAATACGCTTTTCTGCCTCTTTTCTTTTGGCGATTTCTTTTTCAAGGTTATCAACTGTGTTGCTAAGCTCCTGGGTTCTAATTTTTATCTTGCCTTCCAGTTCAGTGTTTAATTCTCTAATCTGACGCTGATTCTCTTTTCTAATTGTAATATCTACTATTAAAGACATTACAAAACATTCTCCATCAACTTTAAACGGATTTAATCCTGCTTCTACCGGAAATTGTTCTCCACCTTTTTTCACTCCGAACAATTCCCTGCCATGGCCCATTCTTCGCTTTTCGCTATGTTCCATGAAACTATCAAAATGTTCGTAGTGATTAGCCTTATACTTTTCTGGAATAAGAATGTTGAGGTGCGCTCCTAAAAGTTCATCTTTACTGTAGCCAAACATTTCTAAGGCCGCTGTATTTACCGTGACTATTATTTGCTTTGCATTTACAACCACAACACCTTCAGAGGCCGCTTCAAATAAGGTATTAAATACTTGCTCGTTTTCTTTGAAAAATTCTAGAGGCACATTTTATTACTTTAGATTTAAGGAAACTAAATTACAAAGTGTTGAACAAATTATTAAGAAAACGGGGCTTTAATTTCAAAGAAAAGCAAGCAAAAAAATCAGTGGCAATGGGTTCTAACTATAAATTATTCCTTCAAATAACCTGATTTTTTATACAACTGCTGATTTTCACCCTTAAACACAATTAAAGTTTATAGTTTAAGCTGGTTTTGTGGTTCTTTTTGCTTATTCTTTAACAGATGGATAAGTGCTTTAATATAGCAGATTTGTGTAGTAAACTTTCTAAAAGCAAATTATCACGGGGTGAGCCTCTCGAGGTATTCGTTGGAAACAAATTTTAATTTCGAGGCAGGCCCCGGGGTATTATACCCTGTGGTGGTGCGAATAAAAAGGCCTCTTGTTTTCCAGGTGGGGCAATAAGAAAACCGGACAAGGAGATCCTGCGGTTCAGGAGTTCTCAATTAAAATAGGGTTTAGTATTAAAGTTAAAATGGCTTTATAATGCATTTTAGAATTATGCATACCTATTATAGTAAAAGCAGGATACCTCGAATACTTACTAACCAGCTAAATAATTATTAGTTTGTAGCAAGCAAAAAATTAATTCAAATACAATTCCACGAGACCCTCAGGGGTACTTACATAAATAGCTTTATTTTCTTTGTCTATTTTGTCTATAAACTCATCGTTTATAGGAATAAGGATTTGCTTGCCATCCTTTTCTATTTCAAAGAGAGCTTGTGCTGTACTGTCGTTTACAGAAGTGACTTTTCCAATATTGCCGTGAGTGGCATCTATTACGTCAAAGCCTATAATTTCGTGAAAGTAAAATTGATCGTCTTCCAGTTCCGGAAGCATAGTAAGCGGAAGATACGTGAGGGCGCCTACCAGGTCTTCGGCATCCTCCTCAGTTTCAATATCTTCAAATTTAACACGCAGTAAGCTACTTTTCTGCAGGTTACTACGTTCAATAAAAAATGGAACCAGGTTCTCATTATATTCAATGAGTACTGATTCCATTTCTAAATACATTTCGGGAACATCGGTGTCTAATTTAATAAGCACCTCGCCCTTAAAGCTAAATTTACCAACGATTTTACCTAAAAAGAAACACTCGTCTTTAGTCATCGCCAGTTAAGGTTTTAGCCTTTTTTCTCTTCGGTTTTTGCTTCTTCGGCAGTCTCTTGATCAACTTCCTTATCAGCATTTGCCTCTGGTTCACCTTCTTCGGTTACTGCTGCTGCTTCAGCTTCAGCTGCCGCTTCTTTAGCCTCAGCTTCACGCTTGTCGCTAACCTCTTTTTCAGCTGCAAGAGCTTTCTTTCTAGCTTCTTGCTCTTCTTTAGTTAGGTTATCTTTTTTAGCGGCGATTTTAGCTTCTTTTTCTTCCAACCAGGCTTCGAATTTCTTCTCAGCTTCTTCTTCAGTTAAAGCGCCTTTTTTAACGCCACCAGCAAGGTGCTTTTTAAGTAAAGCTCCTTTGTAAGAAAGGATAGCACGAGCCGTATCGGTTGGTTGTGCACCATTTTCTAACCACTTTACCGCACTGTCTACATCTAACTCAATAGTTGCAGGATTGGTATTTGGATTGTAAATTCCTATTTTATCTAAAAATTTACCATCTCTTTTAGCACGCGCATCTGCGGCTACGATCCAATAAAAAGGTTTTCCTTTTTTACCGTGTCTTTGTAATCTTAATTTTACTGGCATAAAAATTAAATTGTGGGGTTCCCGACCCCGGTTATTAATAAGGCCGCAAAGATACTATATTTTTCTAACACACAAGAGGTTGGCCGTAAATAAATTTATAGTCTTGAAATTGGCATAGAACCAGAAAAATCAAGAAATACTTTTTCTACAAAAGTAACATAGTTGTTAAAAGCAGTTAATTAGTGCTAAAGCCTGTTAAACAGCTTTTTGCTGTAAGAATTGCGTTTTATCTTTAGGGTTCAATTTTACGTTAAAAAGATTGCCTATGAACTATTCTGAAAAAGTTGCCGGCGAGCTAAATACATTATTGAAAAAGAACAAGGACGCCGAAAAAGGTTATCAATATGCCGCTGAAAACGCACAAGATTCGCAACTGAAAGCATTTTTCTCTGAACGGGCCCAGGAACGTTACGATTTTGGGCACGAACTTGAAACTGAGATTCGCGATTTTGGTGAAAACCCTGAAAGGGGCAGCAGTTTGGCCGGAGACGCCCATCGTACCTGGATGAACCTTAAGAGCAGCCTATCTTCTAATAAAGATGAAGCTGCCCTGGAAGAGGCGGTTAGGGGCGAGCAGGTGGCGGCAAATGAATATGAAGAAGTTTTAAAAAACCCGGAGATACCACCAACTACAGCAAATTTATTGCTGAAGCAAAAAAACGGAATTGTTGCAGCCCTCAATAAATTAAAAGGAATAAAATTACAGACCTGATAAGAAAAATAAAAATTATGCGAACAGATGTTTGATTGAAGTAGTAGTTTTTAGTGTTCGTATGAGCCTCACAGTATATCGTTCAACGGTTTCTGTGAGGTTTTTTTGTGCTAAATTCTAAAAGCAACTAAAAACTAATGTTATGGAAGTCGTTAATAAATCCTGAAAGATAAGCTTGAAGCTGCGCTAAATTATATGTAATTTTAGCCTCAAATCAATTGGTTTGAATTCCTGGGTCAATCGACTGATATTCAGATTAATTCCTAATATTTACCATACATGTACCTCATATTTGATACTGAAACTACCGGTCTTCCCAAACGTTGGGACGCCCCTTTAACCGATTCTGACAACTGGCCAAGATGTATTCAAATTGCCTGGCAATTGCACGATGATATGGGTAGGCTTATAGAAAGTCAGGATTACCTGGTGAAGCCCGAGGGATTTAATATTCCTTATGATGCCGAAAAGGTACACGGGATTTCAACCGAGCTTGCCGCCGAAGAAGGTATTCCGCTTAGCGAAATGTTGGAGAAGTTTCAGGAAGCTTTGAGTAAAACAAAGTTTGTTGTTGGTCAAAATGTGGGGTTCGATATTAATATAATGGGTGCCGAATTCTATAGGGAAACCATGGAAAATAACCTGCAGGAATTACCGGTTTTAGACACCTGTACCGAGGTGACCGCCCAAATGTGTAAAATTCCCGGCGGACGTGGCGGTAAGTTTAAATTACCCACCCTAACCGAATTACACGAATATTTGTTTGGAGAGCCTTTTGGAGAAGCGCATAACGCTACTGCCGATGTAGAGGCTACTACCCGATGTTTTTTAGAGTTGGTGCGCCAAAGAGCCTATACCAGCGAGCAGCTTGATGTTGCTGATGATTATTTTGAAAATTTTTCAGAGGCCAATCCGCAGCCTATAAAGCTTATTGGCTTAAAGCATATCAATCTTAAAAAAGCTTCCGATAAAATAAGGAAAAAGCTTCAGAAACAGGAGCCTTCCGAGGAAATTACTACCGAAGAAATTGAAGAAAACCTCGAAAAACTTGATGAGGTCCTTTTTTCACATTTACATAACCATTCCCAGTTTTCCGTATTACAGTCAACCATAAGTATAAAAGATTTGGTAAGCGTTGCAGGAAAAGAAAACATGCCTGCTGTAGCCCTTACCGACCATGGGAATATGATGGGGGCTTTTCACTTTGTAAAAGAAGTAGGAGATTATAACAAAGCCGTAAAAGCAAAAAACGAAGCTGCCCTGGCCAATAACGAACCTGCAGACGCCCGGGAATTAAAAGCTATTATAGGTTGTGAATTCTTTATTTGTGAGAATCACGCCGATAAATCCAGAAAAGATAATGGTTACCAGGTGGTGATGCTGGCCAAAAATAAAAAAGGCTACCACAACCTGGCCAAAATGTCTTCTAAAGCCTATACCGACGGGTTTTATTATGTGCCCCGAATAGATAAAGAGATTGTAAAGCAATACAAAGAAGATGTTATTGTGCTTACCGGAAACCTTTACGGGGAAGTTCCCAGCAAGGTATTGAATGTAGGTGAAAAACAAGCAGAGGAAGCTTTGTTATGGTGGAAAGAAGAGTTTGGCGACGATCTCTATATTGAAATTATGCGCCACGACCAGGAAGATGAAAATCGCGTAAATACAGTGCTGGTAGATTTTGCCAAAAAGCATAACGTAAAACTGGTAGCTACTAATAACACCTATTATTGCGCAAAAGAAGATGCCAATGCCCACGATATTTTGCTCTGTATAAAAGACGGTGAAAAACAGGCAACGCCAATTGGCCGCGGACGTGGTTATAGGTATGGTTTACCCAACCAGGAATACTATTTTAAGAGTGACGAAGAGATGAAAAATCTCTTTAAAGATCTGCCCCAGGCTATTAGTAATGTGCAGGAAGTTGTAGATAAAATTGAGCCTTTTGAGTTGGCACGAGATGTTCTCTTACCTGCTTTTACCATTCCTGAGGAGTTTTTAGTAGAAGAAGATAAAATAGACGGTGGTAAACGTGGAGAGAATGCTTATTTAAAGCACATTACCTTTGTTGGTGCCAAAGAGCGTTACGGGGAAATCACACCAGATATTGAAGAACGACTAAATTTTGAGCTTTCGGTAATTGAAAATACCGGGTATCCCGGTTACTTCCTTATTGTGGAAGATTTTATTAGGGAGGCCCGAAACCTGGATGTTTCGGTAGGTCCCGGTCGTGGGTCGGCTGCGGGAAGTGCAGTGGCCTATTGTTTGGGAATTACTAATATAGATCCTATTAAGTACGATTTGCTTTTTGAGCGGTTCCTGAACCCAGATCGTGTGAGTATGCCCGATATTGATATTGACTTTGATGATGAAGGTCGAAGCAGGGTTATGGACTATGTAATTGAGAAATACGGTGCTAACCAGGTTGCACAGATTATCACCTACGGTACCATGGCCGCAAAATCTTCCATTAGGGATACTGCCAGGGTACTTGACCTTCCGTTAGGTGATGCCGACAGGATTTCTAAATTGATCCCTACTATGTCCAAGCTGGGAAAGATCTTTGGATTGGACGACAAAGACCTTAAAAAGAAATTTAGGAGCGAGGATTTAGAAAAAGTAAATGAACTTTTAAATATTGCGGAAGGAGACGACCTGGAAGCGCAAACGGTAAATCAGGCCCGAATCCTGGAAGGTTCGGTTAGGAACACCGGTATTCACGCCTGTGGGGTGATTATTACCCCGGGTGATATCACCAATTATGTACCTGTTTCGGTCGCTAAAGACTCTGATCTTTATGTAACCCAGTTTGACAACTCGGTGGTGGAAAATGCCGGACTGCTAAAAATGGATTTCCTGGGTTTAAAAACATTAACCCTAATTAAAGATACCGTTCAAATAGTAAAAGGCAGGCATAATATTGATTTGGTACCCGATGAATTCCCGTTAGATGATGAAGAAACCTATAAGCTCTTCCAACGTGGGGAAACGGTAGGGATTTTTCAATATGAATCGCCGGGAATGCAGAAACACATGAAGGATCTTAAGCCTACGGTTTTTGATGACCTTATTGCCATGAATGCTCTTTACCGTCCGGGACCTATGGAATATATTCCGAGTTTTATTGCACGTAAGCATGGAGACGAAGAGATTTCCTACGATTTACCCGAAATGGAAGAATACCTGCAAGAAACTTACGGGATTACCGTTTACCAGGAGCAGGTGATGTTGCTCTCGCAAAAACTGGCGGGATTTAGTAAAGGTGAAGCCGATGTTTTACGTAAAGCCATGGGTAAGAAAATCTTTGCCTTACTCGAGCAACTAAAACCAAAATTTTTGGACGGTGGAGAATCTAAGGGCCACCCAAGAGAGGTCTTGGAAAAGATTTGGAAAGACTGGGAAGCATTTGCTGCCTATGCATTTAACAAATCGCACTCTACCTGTTATGCCTGGATAGCCTATCAGACAGCTTATTTAAAAGCACATTATCCGGCAGAATATATGGCTGCGGTGCTTTCAAACAATATGAATGACATTAAGCAGGTGACCTTTTTTATGGAAGAATGCAAACGCATGAAACTAGAGGTACTTGGCCCCGATGTTAACGAGTCTTTTTATAAGTTTTCGGTGAATAAAGATAACGCGGTTAGGTTTGGGATGGGAGCTATTAAAGGAGTAGGCTCTGGCGCTGTGGCAACTATTGTAGAAAACAGAAAAACCGCAGCCGGACCGTACAAATCTATTTTTGATATGGCAAAACGTATAGATTTACGGGCGGCCAACAAGAAAGCTTTTGAAAACCTGGCGCTCGCGGGTGGTTTTGACGGATTTGGAGATACCCATCGTGCACAATATTTTCACGACGATGGCGATGGAATCACCTTTCTTGAAAAGGCGATAAAATATGCGGCCAAATTTCAGGAGAATGAAAATTCTTCCCAGGTAAGTTTGTTTGGGGAAGCCAGTGAGGTGCAAATCCCAGAACCGGTAGTGCCGCCTTGTGAAGAATGGGGTACTATGGAGAAGCTTAGAAAAGAACGCGAAGTGGTAGGGATTTATATTTCGGGCCATCCGTTGGACGATTTCAAGTATGAGATGAATTATTTTTGCAATTCTAAGCTGGGAGAATTCCAGGATCTTGAAAAATGCGTAAATCGAGACCTTACTTTTGGAGGCGTGATAAGCGATGTGCAGCACCGTGTTTCAAAAATGGGGAAAGGTTGGGCTATGTTTACGGTAGAAGATTATACCGATACATATGAATTTAGGATGTTTGGAGAAGAATATCTCAAATTTAGGCATTTCTTGGTTCCAAATTCTTTTGTGCATATCAAGATTTTTGTGAAAGAAGGCTGGACTAATAAGGAAACAGGCAAAAAAGGAGAGCCACGTATTCAATTTAACAATATTTACTTGTTACATGATGTGATGGACCAGTTTGCTAAAAAGCTTACTATACAGCTGGATATTGCCGATCTTCAGGAAGAAAAAATCGATTGGTTTAAAGATGTTTTTAGAACCCATAGGGGAGATCATAAATTGAATTTTGTGGTGTATGAGATGAAAGAACAGGTGAAACTGCATATGCCCAGTAAAAAGCAAAAGGTGAAAATATCGCAAGAGCTATTACATACGCTGGAAGAAGAACAGGTTATGTATAAGTTGAATTGATTTCAGTTCTCAGTTGTGAATTGTGAGTTGTGAGTTGTGGGTGTGGCAATCTTTTGTTCTCTGTTATTTTAATTTCTTTGGGAACTTGCAGTCGTCTATATAGGTCACGTATTCAATAATAATTATTTTTACTGTAACTGCTTACTGCCAACCAGCCAACTGCTCACTGATTTTTCCGGTTAGGGATTGAAGCCGGCTACCATGTAGCGCTGAAAGCCCGACCCCGGGCTACAAGCCTGGGGTAACCGCCAAATAAATCCCTTGAATAAGTATATAACCAAATACAATATCACTTGTGTAAGGAAAGCAAAAATAATTGACTAATTTTGTGATTTAAGTATAACAGAAAAAAATAAACAATTATGGCTATTGAAATAACTGATGCGAATTTTGAAGAACAGGTGCTAAAGAGCGAAAAACCTGTTATGGTAGATTTTTGGGCTGCCTGGTGTGGACCTTGTAGAATGGTAGGCCCAATCATTGACGAGATTAGTACTGAATATGACGGGAAAGCTGTTGTAGGAAAACTAGATGTTGATGCCAACCAGGAATTTGCTGCGAAATATGGAGTAAGAAATATTCCTACCGTACTTATTTTTCAAAATGGTGAAGTAGTAGGCCGCCAGGTAGGCGTTGCGCCAAAAAACACGTATGCTGAAGCTTTAGATGAATTGCTATAAGTTTTAGCATTTATAATGATAAACCCGGTCTTGTGCCGGGTTTTTTATTGGTGCCGCCAAAGGGTGTAATACCCCGAAGCTTGCCTAAAAATTAATTTTTTTTCAGCGAATGTGTTGTGGGCTTGCCTCGAGGTAGTTTATTTGGTTTTAACTGCAGTGCTTTAACCCGGGCTTTTCTTATATTAGAGGCTTATGAATTTAAAGGAAGAAATATATAGTTCGGCTGGGGGTTTTATGCAGTTAGAGCTTTTGGCAAGACAAATTGTAGAAGGTTATATCTCGGGAATTCATAAAAGTCCGTTTCACGGGTTTTCGGCTGAATTTGCTGAACATAAGATTTACAATAATGGTGAAAGCACCAAGCATATAGACTGGAAGCTTTTTGCCAAAACCGATAAGCTTTATACAAAACGCTACGAAGAGGAAACCAATTTACGTTGCCATTTTATTTTGGACAATTCGGCTTCCATGCACTATCCCCAGGTGAATAAATTCTCTATAAATTCACTTAATAAGATTGGGTTTTCTGTGCTATCTATTGCCAGTATTATGCAAATGCTAAAGCGCCAGCGAGACGCTATGGGCCTTAGTATTTATAGCGATGAATTTGAGTTTTATTCCCCTGAAAAAGGCAGTGACCGGCAACAATATAGGCTGCTAGATGCCTTAAACAAAAGCCTGGAGGTGAAAACCGGGCACAAAGAGACCAAAACTTATACGTTTCTTCACCAGATTGCTGAAAAATTAAAACGACGTTCCCTGGTTTTTTTATTTACCGATATGTTCCAGGCCGATACCGAAGAAGCGGCCCTTTTTGAAGCGTTAAGACACCTAAAGTATAATAGGCACGAAGTGGTGTTGTTTCATGTTATGGATAAAAAGCGTGAATTGGAATTTGATTTTGAAAATATACCGAAACGATTTACCGATGTGGAAACCGGAGCAGAAATAGATCTCTATTCGGATAATATTAAGAAAAGTTATCAAAAAGCGGTGAAAGAATATGTTGAAGACCTTAAATTGGAATGTGCTAAATATAAAATTACTTATGTAGAAGCCGACATCAATAAAAACTTCGATAAAATTTTGATGGCTTATTTTGTTGAAAGACAAAAGTTTGCCTAATTCGCCGAAAAAAAACTTAAAAAAACTTTTAAAAAAGGTTTGTGTAATTATAAAACAGGTGTATATTTGCACTCGCAATAACGCAACGGTCTGGTAGTTCAGTTGGTTAGAATACCTGCCTGTCACGCAGGGGGTCGCGAGTTCGAGTCTCGTCCAGACCGCTTTTAAAGCACCAAAAATCACTCAAAAGCCTCTAAATCAGTCATTTAGAGGCTTTTTTTATTCCCAGAAATGTCAAAATAACACAAAAACACCTAAGTTATTGGTGCTGAATTCGGTGCATATTTTTTTACAAATTTATATGCACCTCGAAACTCCTAATGACCTGTTAATAAATTAGTTGCGTCGTTTTCTTAACACTTTAATTTTATACCTTGAGGTGCATATTTAAAACAAGCACCGATGATCAATGCACTATTTATTACTTTTTATCCAAAGAAAACGACTTCTAAACAAAGTACAGAAGCTGTTATTTACGCTCGTCTTACCTACAATAGTAAGCGTACAGATTTTACAACATCCAGAAAAATTGATGCGAGTAAATGGAATAGTCAAACCAATAGCGCCCGGGGGAATTCCGTGCAAGCAAGAGCATTAAAAAGATACCTTGATGATATGCGAGCTTCCTTATATGAGATTCACGATCGTTTGGTAAGAGAAGGTAAAAAGATTTCTGCCAGGATTATTAAAGATATCTATTTGGGCAAGGAGGAAAAACAATATATGTTGGTTGAAATTTTCCAGGATCATAATGATGAAATGGAAAAACTAATTGGAAAAGGCTATACCAAAGGAACCTTGCAACGATATAATGCCTGCAAGAAGCACATTGAAGATTATCTGGCATTTAGGTATAGGTCTAAAGATATTCCAGTAGAAGATGTAGATCATCAATTCATTACCGGTTTTGATCATTTTTTAAAATCAGAAAAGGACTGTGCTCATAATACAGCGCAAAAGTATATTGTAAATTTTAAAAAGATTATCCGAATTGCCTACGCGAACCAATGGATAGAAAAAGATCCTTTTTTCCATTGGAAAGGAAAATGGAAATCTTCAGAACGCGAATATTTAACAGATGCAGAACTTCAGTGCGTGGTGGAAAAGGAATTTGACTTACCGCGCCTGGATATGGTTCGGGATGCCTTTGTGTTTTGTTGCTATACCGGGCTGGCCTTTGCCGATGTAGAAAAACTATCGGAAGATGAAATTATACCTGATATAAATGGTAAAAATTGGATTAAAACAAAACGACAAAAAACAAAATCGCTTAGTAGTATACCTGTTTTGGATGTTGCACAAGCGATCCTGGATAAGTATAAAGATCACCCTCGGGTAAAGACAGGTAAGGGGGTAATACCTATTTTATCAAACCAGAAGTATAACTCATATTTAAAAGAAATAGCAAATGCCTGTGGCATTAAAAAGAATCTTACAACTCACTTAGCCCGGCACACCTTTGCAACCACTGTAACGCTATCTAAAGGGGTTCCTATTGAGTCTGTAAGCAAGATGTTAGGACATAGGTCACTTAAAACAACTCAAATTTATGCTAAGGTTTTAGATGAGAAGGTAGAAAGGGATATGGAAAAGTTGCAGGAACAACTTTGGATGGAACAAAAAAGCCAGAAAAAAGAGGATGGCCTGGCCTAAAATGAATTTAAATATTCAAATTAAGTAATACTCTGCTAATCAAACCGTATTCATTAAAACACTTATAAAAACATTTTTTCCAGTACATCTCCTACAAAATAAGCAAGAAAAGCTGCAATTCCACCTAATAATAGCGTTTCTAGAATTCCTATTATTACATTTTTTTCAGTTACCAAACTTTTTAGTGCTCCCACAATTGAAAGTGCCACTGCGGTAAGAATACAGGAGTAAAGAAAAAGTTGAGAATTTAGGTTGGTGGTATCATTACTCATAAATACATAGGAAAGCAAGGGAACGGCGCCAACTGCTATAAAACTTATAAAGGTGACTCCGGCTGTTTTATAGGGCGTTTTTTCACCCCTAACCATTTCGAGTTCCTCTTTCATCATAGTATCTACCCAAACATCTTTATTGGCTGTTATTACTTCTACTACCTGCTCCAGTAATTCTCCACTAAAACCTTTCGCGCTATAAATTTCTCTTATTTCCTGAACTTCCTTTTCCCTTAAATTTTCAATTTCCCAATATTCTACCTGCCTGTGTTTATCAAAATTGTCTTTTTCGGCTTTAGTAGAAAAAAAATTACCTACCGACATCGAAAATCCATCTGCTATTAAATTAGCTAATCCCAAAATAATCACCACAGAGATCCCGAGGCTGGCACCTTCGGCACCGGCTACGACAGCGAAGGTTGTTATGGCTCCATCTATACCTCCGTAAACAAATTCACTTATATACTCCTTATTGAAAAATAATGTTTTCCCACCCGAATGAAGTACCGCTTCATTTTTTGGAGATTGTTCTGGTTGTTTGTTTTTTAGCATAATGACTTTATTGGCACCGCCAAATGGTGTAATACCCCGAGGTAGTTTACTGATTATTAAAGTTAACAGAAAAAAATTAAAAAAATCTGGCTATTGAAAGGTTAAAACAGATTAGCAAAGCTTTTTTTCCGTTTTGTTTATCTTCTTCTCATAGGCAACAGCTGATAAATTGTGATTATTGTTTTTTGCTGTCAAGATCTATTGTTACGCTTCCATTTGGTACTCTTCTAAATAATATAGTACGAATAAATTCAACTAGTCCAAAAAATGGACAAGTAAGAAACAAGTAGTATACAAGCCACAAACTAGTTGTAAACTAGCTTTGTTACGGTTTTGCCCCAAAGAGGAACAAAGGCGCTATCGCGCTTAAACAAATCAAACTTTGGCCAACAAGTTTGTTTAATTTTAATTTTCTCCATAAACCTTTTCTTTATGTTTTCAGCTTTTTCCGTTTTTTAAAAAGAAAAAGAGGTAAAATAGTATCAATTAGCTGAAAACGGTAGTTTCCTTCTACAAACACAATATTGTTTGGCTTATCATTGTAGTCTAAACATAGTTCCATCGCTTTTTTGTTTGGAATTATTGCCCCATAGTTCTTTTTGACCTCCAAAAGCTTTTGCTTTAAGGCGTAATTTTTAAGTCGGGAAGCTGTGGTTGCTGAAATTTTGAAAATACTACCAATACCCAAAACAGAAAGGGGCGCAGGAGCTTCTTTATAATTAAAGTGAGGAGATAGAAAATGATAGGTACTGCCTTTTATCTGTACGCTTTTCTTTCTCCTTACTTCTCTCCAGAAGTCTTTATGAAGATATCCATAAATAATTGCCCCGGTAATTGCTTTAATGTTTCGGTAAGAATTAAAATCTACCGGATAGGAAAGCCGAACCCTCCAGTTATTCTCACTTCGTATTCTGTCAAAAGATTTTATGATATAATACCCGGTTTTTGTATTATAAGTTAACCATCCTTTTCTCAAAAGGAATTCAATGTATTTGAGCGTGGTCTTCCGGGAGCCGATCTCTTCAGTGAGTTCTAAAAATAAAAGCTCGCCATCATCCAGTTCTGTTTTTCCGCATTTATAAAGCAATTTTAAAGCTAAAAAGAATTGGAGCTTTTTCGCATAGCCTTGTTGCTGTGCATCTATAAATAGCTGAATGGGAACAGAGATTTCCGAAATCATTTTGTTAAGAATTATAAGGCTAAGTCTGTTTTTTTCTATGCCGATTGATAAAATCTTTAATATCCTTTAGACTGTAATAGATCTTACCTTTTACCTGGGCGAATTCAATAAGGCTCTCTTCCCGCCAATTTTGTGCGGTCTTAGCGCTAATTTTAAATAATTGTATAAAATCGGCATTATCCAGAAGAATAAGTGTTGGGTCTTTGATTTGCCGTATCCTGAATTCCCTGGTGAGCTGTTCTATTTTAGTTTCCAGGGAATGCATACTTACTAAAAATGGATGCGTGTTTTCTTTCATAGTTTTTTCAGTTTAATGGTTATTAATCTTTCAAAGCCTTCACGGATTAAAAAATCATAGTAGTTTGCCTCAAACCAATACTGATTTAGAGTCAATAAATTCTAAAAATGATGTTTTAGATAGGTACTCTTACCGGCGAAGTCAAATCAAAAGGTGGGCAAGTAAGTACTTTGCTCTTTAAAATTAAATAATATTCTGATATTAAGTAAGTTAAGAGCTATTTTTTTTAGGAAAATAAATTTGATACTATTTGATGTATTTTGATAATACAAAACTTAGAAATTAGCTTTTAGGATCACAAAATATCCCAAAACGCACTAATTAAAATGCTGACTTTAAAACCATTTACTTTTTTCATCTGGAGCATTTTCCTTTTTGATGTCGAAAACAAGCAAAAAGTAGCGAAGAAAGATCATTTTCTACCCTTCATTTCATTTACTTCTTTCAGCGCCATCGCATTCCCTTTTGATGTGATTTATTATTAGGCTTTAAAATTATAAAGGAGCTATAAATAGCCCGCCGGTTTATGCGCTCCGGGGAATTTTAAAGCTTGTTCCTTTAACATCAAAAGGGAAGGCGTAGGGAAGGAGGTTTTTATTAAGAAATTCGAGGGGTAAGATCGGAGAATTATTTATAAAAGTCGGGATCGCTGTCATCTTCCTCATAATCCCTTTTTCGATTCTCGTAATTATTTTTAGGATCTGCAGCTTCCATCAAAGACTCCAGGATTCCTAAAGTTGGGTTTACTTTGTTTTTCTCCATATCCTTCAAGATTGCGATCACTGCATTTATTCTTTTTTTAATAAGGTTTTCCAGAGTTTGCATTTTTGGCCCCATTAATTCATTGGGAGAGATATTATTCATTTCAAAAAAATCTGGATATCTCGGATCGTTTTGTGCCAGTTGTTTCGGTTCGTTTTGTGTGGACTTGCAAGAAAAAGTCGGACATTTTTTCTAAGACCTATGCTACATTTTTAAATTGATAAAATTTTTGTTCTACTTCATAAGGAGTTTTATA